>NZ_JAUZVV010000001.1:0-1673610 GCF_031932225.1 Microbacterium gawkjiense | reverse complement strand
CCGAAATGCCGGACTTTGATCCAAAGGAATCTCACCTCAGCCGAAGCCGAGATCGAGGTTATTTGGCATTTGACAAGTGCACGCTGTTGAGTTCTCAAGGATCGGATGCTCCCACACCACCCCCGCAAGGGCTTCGTAGTGAGGCAACTTCTCTACCTTAGGATGACACCCGCGAACCCGTCAAACCCGACACGCCGGTGATCTCAAGAGATCGCGGGTGTGGGAGGTGACGACTGCGGGAGCGTCCCGATGCCCCGTCCTAGACCTGAGGTCAGACCCAATCGCAGAGCGACTGTTTCTTCTTGGAGGGGGTGGTTCGCCATCTTGAGGGCGGCGGGCCTTTCGGCCTCTCGCTCTTCCCTGTGGGGCGAACAAGTAATAAGTTACGCGGGGTTCGGGGACTGGGCAAATCAGCCCCGCATCCCGGGCGTGTCGGGCTCGCAGACCCGCTCAGCGCTTGTAGTTCGGCGCCTCGACGACGATCTGGACGTCGTGCGGGTGGGACTCCTTCAGACCGGCCGAGGTGATGCGCACGAACTTGCCGCGCGCCTTCAGCTCCTCGATCGTGCGGGCGCCCACATAGAACATCGACTGGCGGAGCCCACCGACGAGCTGATACGCGACGGCCGAGACCGGACCGCGGTACGCGACCTGCCCCTCGATGCCCTCGGGGATCAGCTTGTCGTCGCTCGGCACGTCCGCCTGGAAGTAACGGTCCTTCGAGTAGGAGGTCTTCTTGCCGCGCGTCTGCAGCGCACCGAGCGAACCCATCCCCCGGTAGAGCTTGAACTGCTTGCCGCCCTGGAAGACGACCTCCCCCGGGGACTCGTCGGTACCCGCCAGCAGGGAACCGAGCATGACGGTGTCGGCACCGGCGACGAGCGCCTTCGCGATGTCTCCCGAGTACTGCAGACCCCCGTCAGCGATGATCGGCACGCCGGCCTCGCGCGCCGCGAGCGACGCCTCGTAGATGGCGGTCACCTGAGGCACACCCACGCCGGCGACGACGCGGGTCGTGCAGATCGACCCCGGCCCGACGCCGACCTTGACGGCATCCACTCCGGCGTCGATCAACGCCTGCGCGCCTTCCCGGGTCGCGACGTTGCCGCCGATCACGTCGATGTGGGCGAACGAGGCGTCGGCCTTGATTCGCTTGACCATGTCGATGACACCCGCGGACTGGCCGTTGGCCGTGTCGACCACGATGACGTCGACCCCGGCATCCCGCAGCGCCTCGGCGCGCTCCCAGGCGTCGCCGAAGAAACCGATCGCCGCGCCGACGCGCAGCCGACCCTGATCGTCCTTCGTGGCGAGCGGGTACTTCTCGCTCTTGTCGAAGTCCTTGATGGTGATGAGCCCGGCGAGCTTTCCCTCCTCATCGATGAGGGGGAGCTTCTCGACGCGGTGATGGGCGAAGAGGGCGATGACCTCGTTCGCCCCGATGCCGACCTTGCCGGTGACGAGGTTCTCGCTCGTCATGACGTCGCGCACCTTCGTCGTCTGGCGCTCGAAGCCCGAGACGAAACGCATGTCGCGGTTGGTGACGATGCCGACGAGATGCCCCTCGTCATCCACCACGGGGAGACCCGAGATGCGGTACTGCCCGCAGAGCGCGTCCACCTCTTCGATGGTCGCGTCGGGGGTCGTCGTGATCGGGTCGGTGATCATGCCCGACTCGCTGCGCTTCACGCGGTCGACCATGGATGCCTGGTCGGCGATCGACAGGTTGCGGTGGATGATGCCGATGCCGCCCTCGCGCGCGATGGCGATCGCGAGGCGCGACTCGGTGACGGTGTCCATCGCGGCGGAGAGGAGAGGAGTCGCGACGGTGATGCGTCGCGTGACCCGGGAGGAGGTGTCGGCCTCGGACGGGATGACGTCCGTGTGACCGGGCAGCAGCAGGACGTCGTCGTACGTCAGTCCCACGAATCCGAACGGGTCGTTGTGCTCCATGTGCTCTCCTGCATCGAACGGCTTGTCTGAATTCTAAGGCGCGGGGCGCTCCTTTCATTCCCTCCGCCCGAGATGAGGGCAAGAGGCGGAGTGTCGATGGTTGCGGCAGGGAAACACAGCGGCAACAATCGCTGGATACGGTCGTGTGGCGCCGGGGGCACCCGTACCTCTGCGCGCTGACCATGCTTCAACCAGGAGGTGTCGGTGACGACCACCCGCTCTGTGCGCGCCCGCAATCGATGGCGACGCGCACTCGTAGCCCTCATCGCCGGAGTCTTCTCCGGCGCTCTGCTGTTCGGCCTCGCGAATCCCGCGATGGCCGGCACCCAAGATCCGGAGGATTTCCCTTTCGCCGTCCAGGGCAACGTCCGGGCCGCTGGTGAGCCCGTCGAAGGTGCCACGGTCGTCGTGACGGGCGGTGAATACACGGGTGAGGCGGAGACCGCAGCGAACGGATCGTGGCGCGTGCCCGTCCCCACGAAGGACGTGCCCTATACGGTCGAGCTCGTCGAGGACTCGCTTCCGGACGGCGTGAGCGCGCCCGACGGCTTCGAGTTCACGCAAGAGGTGGAGTTCGGCGCGACGAGCAACGTGACGCGCAACTTCACGCTGGGAGCGGCGGAACGGACGACGACGTCCTTCTTCGACCAGTTCCTGTCTCGAGCCGTGAACGGGCTGAACTTCGGTCTCATGCTCGCCCTCGCCGCGATCGGCGCCTCCCTCGTCTTCGGCACGACCGGTCTGTCGAACTTCGCGCACGGCGAGATGGTGACCTTCGGCGCACTGGCAGCGCTCTTCTTCTCCGTAGCCGTGGACATGCCGATCTGGATCGCGATCCCGCTCGCGGTGATCGTCTCGGGGCTGTTCGGATTCGGGATGGATGCCGGCCTGTGGCGGCCATTGCGACGAAAGGGCATCGGCACGGTCCAGCTCATGATCGTCTCGATCGGCCTGTCGCTGGCGCTGCGTTACGTCTTCCAGATGTTCGTCGGCGGTGGGACGGTCAATCTGCCGGGCGGAGCATCCGCAACGATCCCGGGGCTCGGCCCGATCCGGCTGACGGTGACCGACCTGATCAGCATGGGCGTCTCCATCGTCGTCATCGTGGCCTTCGCCTTCTGGCTCATGCGCACCCGCATCGGTCGCGCGACGCGCGCCGTCTCCGACAACCCGTCCTTGGCAGCGGCAAGCGGCATCGACGTCGACAACGTCGTCCGCATCGTCTGGATCATGGCCGCTGCGCTCGCGGGACTGTCGGGCGTCCTGTGGGCTTACTTCCGCCCGGGGATCAAGTGGGACATGGGCACGAGCATCCTGCTCCTGGTCTTCGCCGCCATCACGCTGGGCGGTCTCGGCACCGCCTTCGGCGCGCTCGTGGGCGCGATCATCGTCGGCCTGCTCGTCGAGGTCTCGACGCTGTGGATCCCGTCTGATTTGAAGTACGTCGGCGCGCTCGTCGTGCTCATCGTCATCCTTCTGTTCCGTCCGCAGGGTCTCCTCGGGCGCCGAGAGCGAATCGGATAACGCCTCATGGACTTCCTCCAGATCCTCAGCAACACCGCGGCGCAGATCCTGTCGCCGGTCACCCTCGGCTTCGTTCTCGCGGCGATCGGTCTCTCCGTCCATTTCGGCTTCGCCGGCCTGCTCAACATGGGCGTCGCGGGCTTCATGGCCGTCGGCGCTTACGGCTTCGCGATCTCGACACTCACCTTCGGCCTTCCCTGGGCGGTGGCAGCCCTGATCGGCTTGGTCGGCGCGGTGCTGTTCTCCCTGGTCATGGGCATCCCGACTCTGCGTCTGCGAGGGGACTACCTGGCCATCGTCACGATCGCTGCGGCGGAGGTGGTGCGTTTGCTCTTCCTGACGTCCTCCTACCGCGAGGTGACGGGTTCGGCGGACGGCCTCTCGGGCTTCCAGCGCGACTTCCGCGCGAGCAACCCGCTGCCGCCGGGCCGCTACGGCTTCGGACCGTGGACGTATCAGTCCGACCAGTGGTGGGTCATCATCGTCGGCATCGTCGTCATCGCGGTCGTCGTCGCCTTCGTCTGGCTGCTGATGCGGAGTCCCTGGGGACGTGTCATCCGCGGGATCCGCGAAGACGAGGACGCCGTGCGCTCGTTGGGGAAGAACGTGTTCGCCTTCAAGATGCAGGCGCTCATCGTGGGCGGCGTGATCATCGCGGCCGGCGGAATCGTGACGGCGATGGGTACCAACGTGAACCCGAACGTGTACGTGACGTCGCAGACGTTCTACGTCTGGACGGCCCTGCTGCTCGGCGGCGCCGCCACGATCTTCGGCCCCGTGCTCGGAGCGGTGCTCTTCTGGGTCGTCCGCGCATTCCTGTCCAACCTCCTCCCCGCGCTCGTGAAGATCGGCTGGCTGCCCTTCCTCACCGCGGAGCAGAGCCAGATGCTCGTGTTCGTCCTGGTGGGTGTCGCCCTCATGCTGCTGGTCATCTTCCGACCGCAGGGCATCCTCGGAAGCAAGAAGGAGCTGACCTTTGTCCGCTGACGTCGCGCCCCCCGCTCCCCGTCCCAAGGCCACCGGCCTGCACAAGGGCGAGATCCGCCCCGGTGTGGAGAAGGTCGACCCGATCATCGTCGCCGACGGTGTCAAGCGAGTCTTCGGCGGCTTGACCGCCGTCGACGTCGACCACCTCGAGATCCCGCGGAATGCCATCACCGCGCTCATCGGCCCGAACGGTGCCGGCAAGACCACCTTGTTCAACCTGCTGACCGGGTTCGACAAGCCCAACGAGGGCACCTGGTCCTTCGACGGCCAAAACCTCGCCGGCATCCCGGCGTTCAAGGCCGCCCGGATGGGCCAGGTGCGCACCTTCCAGCTGACGAAGTCGCTGGGACTGCTCACGGTGCTCGAGAACATGAAGCTCGGGGCGCCCGGTCAGGGTGGCGAGACCATCTGGCGCGGCATCCTGCCGTTCCTCTGGCGCAAGCAGGAAGCAGCGATCGAGGACAAGGCCCGCGGCCTGCTCGCCCGGTTCAAGCTCGACGCCAAGGAGAAGGACTTCGCAGCATCGCTTTCTGGCGGTCAGCGCAAACTCCTCGAGATGGCGCGCGCCCTGATGAGCGACCCGACGCTGGTCATGCTCGACGAGCCGATGGCCGGCGTCAACCCGGCGCTCACGCAGTCCCTCCTCGACCACATCCTGGATCTCAAGGACCTCGGGATGACGGTGCTCTTCGTCGAGCACGACATGCACATGGTCCGTCACATCGCCGACTGGGTCGTCGTGATGGCCGAGGGGAAGGTCGTCGCCGAGGGGCCGCCCGACACCGTCATGAAGGAGCAGGCCGTCATCGACGCCTACCTCGGGGCCCACCAGGACGTCGATCTCGGCGTCGTCACGGGCCGCTACGAGGGCGAGCTGACCGCCGAAGCTCAGGAACTGATCGAGGAGCAGCACAAGCTGCAGGACGCCGTCGAGGCGGATGCCACGACGCACGCCGCGGAGGATTCGTCGGCACCCGGCACCCCGGGCTCGACGCGCGGAACGGAGGAGACCAAGTGAGCGACACCGCCGCATCCCCCGCGGGCGCGACTGCGACTGCACCTGCTCAGAACGTCGTCGAGCTGCGAGATGTGCACGCCGGCTATCTGCCGGGCGTCAACATCCTCAACGGCGCCAATCTGACGGCCGCGAAGGGCGAGCTCATCGGGATCATCGGCCCCAACGGCGCCGGTAAGTCGACGATGCTCAAGGCGATCTTCGGGCAGGTGAAGGTCCGCTCCGGTGCCGTCATGCTCAATGGCGAGGAGATCACGGGCCTGCGAGCGAACAAGCTGGTGGCGAAGGGTGTCGGGTTCGTCCCGCAGACGAACAACGTCTTCCCGAGCCTGTCGATCGCTGAGAACCTGCAGATGGGTGCGTACCAGCGGCCGAAGGTTGTCAACGAACGCATCGACTTCGTGACGTCGATCTTCCCCGACCTCGCCAAGCGTCTGCAGCAACGGGCAGGTTCGCTCTCGGGCGGAGAGCGGCAGATGGTCGCCATGGGCCGCGCACTGATGATGGACCCCTACGTCCTCCTGCTGGACGAGCCGTCGGCCGGTCTGTCGCCGTCCCGCCAGGACGAGGCGTTCCTCCGCGTGTCGGAGATCAACAAAGCCGGCGTGACGACCATCATGGTCGAGCAGAACGCGCGCCGGTGCCTGCAGATCTGCGACCGGGGCTACGTCCTCGATCAGGGCCGTGACGCCTACACGGGCACCGGCCGCGAGCTGCTCAACGATCCGAAGGTCATCGGCCTCTACCTGGGGACGCTCGGCACCTGACCTCCAGAAGGACCCTTCGACGCCCCCGGCTTTCGGTCGGGGGCGTCGTCATGTGCGCACGGAATGCCGCCGGCGGACGTCCTCGGCGGCGGCATCCGCTCCCCTGCCGCGATGCACCGAGCGCCGGCCCATCGCTGCCGGTGACAGCGCGCCGGGCGCACAGAGAACGGCCCCGGTCCGAGGACCGGGGCCGTTCTGTGATCGTCGAATCAGCCGACGTTGAGGAACGAGTAGTTGTTGTCCTCGCCGTACTGGAAGACACCGATGGATGCCTCCGTCGGGTCGCCCACCTCGTTGAAGGTGATGGGGCCCGAGACACCGTCGTAGTCGGCGACCTCACCGGCGTTGATGATGTCGGCGCACTCCGCATAGGTGGTGCACTTCGTGCCGTCACCCGAGCCGCCGGACACCTGCTGCAAGTGCGCAGCGACGTCCGGACCCTCGCTGGAGCCGGCCTCGAGGGCAGCGAGGGCGAGGAGGATGACCGCGTCGTAGGACTCGGGACCGTAGGTGTAGTCCTTGAGCTCCTCGTTGCCCTCGCCCGTCCAGAACGCGTTGAGATCCTCGCGGAACGTGGCGATGCTGTCGGGGTCGACGGCGGGGTAGGTTCCCTTGGCGCCCGTCAGGGTGCCGGCCTCGAATTCGTCGCCGAAGTTCGAGAGGTTGCCGTCCACGAGGTACATCTTGTCCTTCGGGAAGTCGGCACCCACGAGCTCGGGGATGATCGTCTTCACCTCTTCGAACGTGATCAGCGCGATGGCGTCGGGGTCAGCCGCGAGGACGTCCTCGACCTGAGCCGAGAAGTTGGTGTCACCCGTGTTGTACAGCGACGCGGAGACCACCTTGCCGCCGGCGTTCTCGAAGGCGGCCTTCGTGAAGCAGGCGAGACCCGTTCCGTACGAGTCGTTGAGGATGATCATGCCGAGCGTCTCGGCGCCATCGCCCGCGATGAGGTTGCCGAGCACCTCGCCCTGCAGGACGTCGGAAGGAGCGGTGCGCCAGTAGAGACCCTTGTCCTCGTAACCCGTGAAGGCGGCCGAGGTGTTGGCGGGCGAGAATTGGATCGCGTCGGCGGCGATGACCTGATCGATGAACTGCAGCGACGTGCCGGAGGACGCCGCGCCGATGATCGCCGTGGCGCCCGCGTTCAGCAGACGGGGGATCTCGGTCTCGTAGGCCTTGTTGTCGGTGTCGCCCGAGTCGCCCTGGACGAGGTCGATGGTCACACCCTTCGCCGCTTCGTTGACCTCAGCGGCAGCGAATTCAGTGCCGGCGATCTCAGGCGGGCCGAGGAAGGCGAGGTTTCCGGTGACAGGCAACGCGGTGCCGATGGTGAACTCGAGGTCGGTGGCGGGGCCCTCCGACGTGGAGTTGTACTCCGGGGTGTACGAGGCCGGTTCGGCCTCGTCGCAGTTGACCGGGAACTTGAAACCGGCCGGCTCGTTGGACGCGCCGCCGGACGCTGTGGGGGTCGAGGATCCGGCGCAGCCGGCCAGGACCAATGCGCTCGCGCCGACCAGGGCGATGGCGCCCATGACCTTTGCGGAACGCGAACGGGAGAGAACGCTCATTGTGCTCCTTGCTGTGGTGACACGGGTCAGTTCGGGACCAGCCCGGTGTGTTCAACCTAGTGGCGCGCTCGTCTCCCCAATGTTGCCGTTCGTTAACGATGTGTAACGAGGTGGGCACGCTCCCATAACGGTCGCGGAAAGCGGCATCGGGCGAGGTCAGACGGGGTCGGGCACCACCGCTTCGGCGCGGGTCCGGTTGCGCCGGGAGGACAGGAGCGAGTCCACCGTGAAGACCGCGACGGCGACCCAGACGAGGCCGAATCCGATCCAGCGCTCGAAGGGCATCGGCTCGCCGAGGATGAGCACCCCGGTGAGGAACTGCATGATCGGCGCGATGAACTGCAGGATGCCGACCACGGTCAGCGTGGTGCGGCGGGCGCCGGCGGAGAAGAACAGGAGCGGAACGGCGGTGACGGCCCCCGCCAGCAGGAGCAGGACGGTGTGCCCGGTCCCCTCGCGGCCCATCGTCAGTCCGGAGGTGACGCCGACGAGGACGAGCTGGAGGACGGCGATCGGCACGAGCCAGAAGGACTCGAGGGTGAGGCCGCTCACGGCATCCACCGACGGTCCGATCTTCTTCTTGACGAGACCGTACGTCGCGAAGCTCGCCGCGAGGGCGAGCGCGATCCAGGGCACGCGGCCGACCGCGACGATGATCACGACCACCGCGACGCCCGCGATGCCGACCGCGACCCACTGCGCGGTGCGCAGACGTTCCTTCAGCACGATGACGCCGAGGAGCACGGTCGCGATCGGGTTGATGAAGTACCCGAGGCTCGTCTCGACGACGTGACCGGTCAGGGTCCCGATGAGGAAGACCTGCCAGTTGACGTAGATGAGCAGGCCCGCCAGGAGCGTCCAGAGCATGAGGCGACGATCGCGCAGGATGACCCGCATCCGCCCCCAGCCGCGGGTGATCGCGAGCAGCGCGATGCAGAAGACGAGGCTCAGCAGGATGCGCCAGCCGACGACCTCCCACGGGGTCGTCGGGGCGAGGCTGACGAAGTAGAGCGGCAGGAAGCCCCACAGCACGTAGGCCGAGAAGACGAAGATGCCCCCGAGCGACTTCTCGCGCGCGGCCTGCTCGGGTGTCATGAGCACAAGCCTACGACGGTCATGACAGCGGGCGCGTCATCCGCACTGCCGTCGATCGCCCGGATCCTGCCATCAACGGGACAGGGCCCGGATGCCGAAGCATCCGGGCCCTGCGCTGCGGTCGCTGCGTGTCAGCGGACGACGACCGCCAGGACGTCGCGAGCCGACAGGACGAGGAACTCGTCGGCGCCGAACTTGACCTCGGTGCCGCCGTACTTGCTGTACAGGACGCGGTCGCCGACGGCGACGTCGAGCGGAACGCGGTTGCCGTTGTCGTCGATGCGGCCGGGGCCCACGGCCACGACCTCGCCCTCCTGGGGCTTCTCCTTGGCGGTGTCAGGGATGACCAGGCCACTTGCGGTGGTCTGCTCGGCCTCGACCTGCTTGATGACGATGCGGTCTTCGAGCGGCTTGATGGAAACCGACACGGTCTACCTCTTTCTTGCTGGTGGGGTCCTGCTACAAGACTCATCAGCACTCGCTTACCGAGAGTGCTAACAAAAGTCTAGAGCGCGGTTGGCACTCATGCAACGCGAGTGCCAACACGATGACGGATGCCGCGACGCGCCATCCGACCGCGGAGACCTAGGCTGGCCGGATGGACAAGGCCGAGCTCACCGCCCTCCTGACCCCCCAGGGACTACGGATGATCGACGAGGTCGGACCCCTGGCATCCACCGCCGAGGTCGCGGCCGCCGTCTCGCGGCTGCGCGCCGCCGGCCACTCCCCCGATCTCGTGTCGGCCGTCGTCGGTCAGGCGCACCTGCGGGTGCGCGCAGAGGGCAAGTTCGGTCCGTTCGCCGAGCGCATGCTGTTCACCCGCGCGGGACTCGAGCAGGCGACCCGCCTCGAGGTCGCCGCCCGGCACGCCGGACGGTTCCGGGCCGCGGGGATCACCCGCGTCGCCGACCTCGGATGCGGCCTCGGCGGCGACGCCCTGGGACTCGCGGGCATCGGCCTCGACGTGCTCGCGGTCGACGCCGACGAGACGACGGCCGCCCTCGCCGCCTACAACCTCGCGCCGTTCGGCGACGCCGTCACCGTGCGGCAGGGCCTCGCCGAGGAGACCGACCTGGACGGCTGGGACGCGGTGTGGCTGGACCCCGCCCGCCGGACCGCGGGTCACAGCGAGACCAGCCGCACCCGGCCCGAGGACTGGTCACCCTCGCTCGACTGGGCGTTCGCCCTCGCAGAACGGATGCCGGTGGGCATCAAACTCGGACCGGGCCTCGATCGCAGCCTGCTCCCCGACGACGTCGAGGCGCAGTGGATCAGCGTCGACGGTTCGACCGTCGAGCTCGTGCTGTGGTCGGGCGCCCTGCGTCGCGACGGCGTGGCCCGCTCGGCGCTCGTGATGAGGGGCGGTGCCGCGGCAGAGCTGACGGCGGCCGCCGACGCGCCCGACGAGCCGGTGCGCGAGCTCGGCGCCTTCCTCCACGAGCCCGAGGGCGCCGTCATCCGCGCGCGCCTGATCGGCGAGGTCGCCCGGGAGCTGCAGGCGGGGATGGTGGCCGAGGGCATCGCCTACCTGACCTCGGATGCCGCCCTGACGAACCCCTTCGTGCAGACGTTCCGCGTGCGGGAGGTCCTGCCGATGAAGGTGCCCGCGATCAACGCCGCGCTCCGCGAGAGGGGCGTCGGCACCGTCGAGATCAAGAAGCGCGGCGTCGACGTCGACCCGGCGCAGTTCCGACGCAAGCTCACGCTGCGCGGCGACGCCTCGGCGACGCTCATTCTCACGAGGGTCGGCGAGGGGCGGGACGCGAAGCGGGTCGCCGTGCTCGCCGAGCGCGTCTGAGTCAGCCGGACAGGGCGCCCTGCGAGGCCGCCCACCACAGCCAGCCGGCGCTGTAGGCGAGCGAGGCGATGCTCAGGCCGAGGCCCCAGAACGCGGTCTCGCGCTTCTCCCACGGGCGTCGCAGCGCGAGGACCGCGAGGACGACGCCGATCACACCCACCGGGAAACCCCAGCCGACGAAGCAGGCCAGCACGAGCGCGAGCGACCCGAACAGCAGCGACCAGCCGGCGCTCCGCGGCAGCACCGGCGCCGGGGGGATCCAGCGGACGTCCGGGGCAGCGGCCTCGTCGGGATCCGGGTGCACCGCGAGCGGCGGCGCGACGGGCAGCGGCTGCGTGAGCTCCCGACGGAAACCGCCCCGGTGCGCGCCGGGGAGCGCGGTGTCCGCCGGCGCGAGGACCACGTCGGGCGATGCCGCCTCGACGGCGGGGGCGGCGGGGGGCTCGTCCGCGGCAGGTACGGCGGGCGGCGGCATCCGCTCGTCGCTCATGACGAGGGCTCCACCTGGATCGTCGTGACGGGCAGGGTCGAGTCGGCGCCGAACGCGAGGGTCGAGGCGGGGCGACCGCTCATGATGAGCTCGGACGCCAGTGCCGCGATCATCGCCCCGTTGTCGGTGCAGAGCGAGAGGGGCGGGATGCGGACGGCCACCCCCGCGGCCTGCGCACGCTCGAGCGCGACGTCGCGCAGACGCTTGTTCGCGATCACGCCGCCACCCAGCAGCAGGCGAGGCACGTCGTGACGCGCGCAGGCGTCGAGCGCCTTCGTCACGAGGACGTCGACGACCGCTTCGCGGAAGGATGCCGCCACGTCGGGCACCGAGACGGGCTCACCGGCCGCCTCGCGCTGCTCGACCCAGCGCGCGACGGCGGTCTTGAGCCCCGAGAACGAGAAGTCATAACGGTGCTCGGCCATGTCGGACGCACGCGACATGCCGCGCGGGAACCGGATCGTCTGCGGGTCCCCCGTCGCGGCGGCCTTGTCGATCTCGGGGCCGCCGGGATAGGGCAGACCGAGGATGCGGGCGATCTTGTCGAACGCCTCGCCGGCGGCGTCGTCCATCGTCTCGCCGAGCAGCTCGACGTCGGAGACGAGGTCGCGGACGAGGAGCAACGAGGTGTGCCCGCCGCTGACGAGGAGCGCGACGGTCGGGTACTCGACCTCGTCACCGGTGAGGATGTCGGCGGCGATGTGCCCCACCAGGTGGTTCACGGCGTACAGCGGTTTGTCGAGGCTGACGGCGAGCGCCTTTGCGGCGCCCACGCCGACCATGAGCGCGCCGGCGAGACCCGGCCCGCTCGTGACGGCGACGGCATCGAGGTCGCTCAGCGACACCTGCGCCTCGGCGAGCGCCGCCTCGATCGCCGGCTGCAGCGCCTCGAGGTGGGCGCGCGCGGCGACCTCGGGCACGACGCCGCCGTAGCGGGCGTGCTCGTCCATCGAGCTCGCGATCGTGTTCGAGAGCAGGGTGCGACCCCGGACGATGCCGATGCCGGTCTCGTCGCAGCTCGTCTCGATACCGAGCACCAGGGGTTCGTGCGTCATCTCAGCACCATCCTTCGGCGGCGGTCGGCGCGGCGGTGCGACGGGCGTCCCAGGCGACGAGGTCCAGCTGCATGACGATCGCGTCGACGTCGTCGGGCTGGTAGTAGCGCGGCCGGCGGCCCACCTCGGCGAACCCTTCGGACAGGTAGAGCGCGGCGGCTCCGGGATTGTCGGCGCGCACCTCGAGGAACACCTCGCGCGCGCCGCGGGACCGGGCCGTCGCGAGCAGTTCGCGCAGCAGCGCGCGGCCCCGGCCGTGACCCCGCGCGTCGGCGGCGATGGCGATCGTCTGGATGTCGGCATCCGCTGCGCCCTGCACGGCGCGCACACCGCCGTACCCGACGAGGCGGCCCGCCTCGACGTCGACGACGTACCGGCCGTGGGGGGAGGCGAGCTCGCCCGCCATGAGGGCGTCGCTCCACGCGTCGGTCGGGAAGGACGCGCGCTCGAGGCGCATGATGTCGTCGAGGTCCGCGGCGGTCGCGGTGCGGAGGGTCACGAGCCGACCTTCTTGCGAGCGCCGGGGAGGGTGACGTCGGGTGCGCGCAGGTAGAGCGGCTCGCCGAGGGACTCGACCCGGCCCGCCGCGACCGCGCGCGCCGCGACGAGCGCGACCATCGCGCCCGGGATCGCCGTCACGTCCCGGCGCTCGGCGCCGTGCGCGGCGAGCGCGTCGTCGACGGCGTCGCGCGGGGTCAGGGTGGCGTCGATCACGCGCCGCGGGAGTCCGTCGTCGTCGATGCCGTCGTAGACGGTGTACGCGAACTCGCGGCGGCGGGCGTCGGTGACGACCGCGAACCGCGGCAGCTCGGCGAACGGGTCGGCGAGCAGCACCGCGAGGGCGGCGGCGTCGTGGCTGCGGACGGGGACGACCGGGATGCCACGGCCCAGCGCGAACGCGCGCGCCGCCGCGATCCCGACCCGCAGCCCCGTGAACGGCCCGGGACCCATGCCCGCGGCCACGTGGGTCAGGGCGACGGGCTGCGGAGCGCCGGTCGCGCCGATGGGGCCGTGCGCGGCATCCGTCATCACCTGCTGCAGCAGGGAGCCGATGATCTCAGCGTGCCCGAGCGGGTCGGCACTGGCGACCTCGGCGCGCACCGCACCGTCGACATCGGTGACGGCGACGGCCGTGCCGAGGGACGTGTCGATGCCGAGGATCACAGGATCAAGGGTATCGGGAGGACGGATGCCGCGACGCGGCCGCCGCGGTCAGGGACGTCGCGTGACGGTGACGATGCGCGGCGCGGCGTCTTCGAGCTCGGCCGCGTAGGGGCCGGTCGTGCCGCAGGCGTTGTCGATGCCCGTACCGCTCCAGCCGCGCTCGATCTCGAGCTCCCACCACGTGTCGACGAGGCCGTCGACCATGCCGCGCCCCCATTCGACGATCGTGACCGACCGGTCGGGGTCGAGGCCCAGGTCGTCGAGCTCGGCCGGGGAACCGAGCCGGTAGGCGTCGACGTGCACGAGCGCCGGACCGCCGACTTCGGACGGGTGGGTGCGGGCGATCACGAACGTGGGGCTCTGCACGGGACCGCGGACCCCCAGGCCCGCGCCGATACCGCGGGTGAGGGTCGTCTTGCCGGCGCCGAGGGGACCCGTGAGGACGAGCAGGTCGCCGGCGCGCAGGACGCCGCCCAGCTCGCGGCCGAGCCGCTCCATGTCCTCGGGCGAGGCGACCTCTCGGCGCCCCTCGAAGTGCTCCATCCCGGTCACGACCGCACCTCCCGTCGCGGCACGCGCGGGCCGATGCGCGTCACGATCTCGTAGTTGATGGTGTCGGCGGCGTCGGCCCAGTCGGTCGCCGCGGGCACACCCGTCGCGGGGTCGCCGAAGAGCACGGCCTCGTCGCCGACCGCGACCGGGGCGTCGCCGACGTCGACGACGAACTGGTCCATCGCGATGCGTCCGGCGACGGGGAACGTGCGCCCGCCGATCGAGACGGGGCCGGCTCCCGAGGCCGCGCGCGGAACACCGTCGGCGTAGCCCATCGAGATCAGCGCGAGCGTCGACTCGCTGGCCGTGCGGTGCAGGTAGCCGTAGGAGACCCCCTGCCCCGCGGGCACGCGGCGCACAGCGGCGACCGCCGCCCGGAGCGTCATCGCAGGACGCAGCCCGAGGTCGGCGGACGACCGGTCGGCGAACGGCGACAGCCCGTAGATCGCGACACCGAGACGGACGCAACCCAGGCGCGCCTCGGGCAGGTCGAGAGCGGCGTGGGATGCCGCGATGTGACGCAACGGCGGACGGAGACCCGCCGCTTCGGCCGCCGCCTGGGCGACCGTGAAGCGCGACAGCGCCGTGCGGTCGTCGGCGGCGGACGTGTTGGAGAGGTGACTGAACAGGCCCAGGACCCGGATGACACCGGCCTCCTCGAGGGCCGCCGCCTCGGCGAACACCGCGCCGTAGTCGGCGGGGGCGATGCCGTTGCGGCCGAGGCCCGTCTCGACCTTGAGCTGCACCGTGACGGGCCGCTCCCGCGACCCGGCCGCCGCGGCGGCGCGGACCTGCTCGAGGCTCGACACGCCGAGCTCGATGCGGGCGGCGGCGGCCTCGGCGAAATCCGCGCCCGGGGCGTGCAACCAGGCGAGCACCGGGGCGTCGATGCCCGCGGCGCGCAGCTCGAGCGCCTCGCCGACATCGGCGACCGCCAGGCGCGCTGCCCCGCCGGCGAGGGCCGCACGCGCCGAGCGGACGGCTCCGTGACCGTACCCGTCGGCCTTCACGACGGCGATGACCTCCGACGCGGTCACCCGCGCGAGGTGTCGCACGTTGTGCTCGATCGCGCCGACGTCGATGACCGCTTCCCGCGCGACGCCCTCCGGCATCCGGGTCACGATCCCGCCTCCGCGACGACGTAGGCCGTCGCGAGTCCCGCGTCGTGCGAGAGCGACAGATGCACGGTCGTGATGCCGCGGTCGGCGACGGTGACGGCGGTCTCGCCCGACAGCGCGAAGACGGGGCGACCCGAAGGTTCGGAGGCCACCTCGATGTCGGTCCAGTGCACGCCGTCCGAGCCGCCGAGCGCCTTGATGAGCGCCTCCTTCGCCGCGTAGCGGGCGGCGAGCGAGTGCGGCTTGAGGGTCTGCTCGGCGGGCGTGAACAGGCGCTGCATGAGTTTCGGGGTGCGGGCGATCGACGCCTCGAAGCGCGGGATGTCGACGAGGTCGACGCCGATGCCGATGATCATGCCGCCTCCCCCTCGCCGCGCTCTACGGCATCAGATCAGGATATCCGGGGACGGCTGCGCGTCGGCGGAGTGGCGGCGGGTGGCGTCAGCCGACGGCGAGGCGGACGACGCGCTCGACGGCGTCGAGACCGGGCGAGAGCTGCGCGTCGGAGCGTGCGTAGGTCTCGCGGGAGCGGCCGTAGGGGTCGACCACGTCGTCGTCGGCGGGATCCGCGGGCGGGAGGACGAGACCGCGCTGCCCCGACAGGACGGCGAGCGCGCCGCGCAGGCGGTCCCGCGGCTCCGCGCCGACGGCACCGGCCCGCAGCGCCTCGTCGGGGGTCGCTGCGGCGAGGCGCTCGAACTCACGGATCGTGAACGCGGTCCGCAGCTGCCCCGGGGCGAGCTCGACCACCGCGCGCCGGTGGTCGCGGTCCATGGCGAGCACCAGGTCGGGGCCTCGCAGGATCGGCTCGGTCAGGTACCGCGATCCGTGGGCCGCGATCCGGTCGGCGGGCACGCCGCGGGCGATCGCGAGCTCGGCGGCTTCGACCGGCATCCGCACTCCCTCACGTGCGCGGATGCCCGCGCTCGTCGCCGCCACGCCGAGGTCCGCGAGGCGCTGCTCGAGGACGAGCGCCGCGAGCGGCGAGCGGCAGATGTTGCCCGTGCAGACGGTGAGGATGTGGATCACGCGGGGCCCTTCGAGACGGATGCCGCGACTCGCCCTCGCCCGAGTCTCCCCCTCAGTGCTCGGCGGGACGGTGGCGCGGGGGTGGGACGCGGACGGGCACCCGATACGGTAGGCCCGTGCAGGATCAGCTTAGCGACGGCCCCTCGTCCCCCGCGGCGGAGGCGGAGACCCCGATCGCCGAGCCCGAGCACCGCCCCGACGGCGACGAGCGGCGCCGCCGCGGCCGTCGCCGGCGCCGCACCGACTGGCGCCTCGGCGGCACCGGGGTGCGCCCCTGGAACGGCAGCCTGCTGGTCATCGCGCTGCTCAGCCTGGGCGCGGCGATCTTCGCCGGCTCGCTCGTGCAGCTGCTGTGGCGGTCCCCGTCGGCGCCGCTGGTCTCGACGGCGATCCTGTGGGTCGGGATGCTGATCCCCGTCGTGGTGGCGTTCCGCCGAGGACGCCCGGCCGGGCTGCTGCGCGTGCGCGGCGCGGACCTGATCCACGGACTCGCTCTGGGCCTCGGCCTGCGGGTGATCGAGGGATGGGTGTCGGATGCCGCGGCCCGCCCGTTCCCGTCCGCGAACCTCACCTCGTCGTGGCTGCTGACCGAGGCGATCCCGTCGGGGCTCGTCGGCCCGGTGGTCGAGGAGTTCTTCTTCCGCACCGTCATCCTCGTCGCGATGTACGGGCTCCTCCGTCGCACCGCGGGTCGCGCGGCGGCGGCGGTCGCGGCGGTCCTCGTCTCGACGGCGAGCTTCATCCTCATCCACGTCGTCGACGGCTCGCTGCCGCTCGGCGAGTCCCTCTCGGTGGGCGCCGTCGGCCTCGTCTGCGCGACCCTCGTCATCCTGACCGGTCGCGTCTGGGGGGCCGTGTTCGCGCACATCGTCTACAACGCGACGGCGCTGCTCCTGATGGCGGCCGGCGCGGCGATCTCCGGCGGGCAGTGACACCACCCGCCGGAGCGCAGCGCGTCGGTCAGGGGCGGCCCATCCCGTAGTACGTCCAGCCGGCGGCGCGCCACGCGGCGGGGTCGAGGGCGTTGCGGCCGTCGACGACGACGCGGCCGGTGGCGAGGGATGCCGCATGCTCGGGGGCGAGCTCGCGACGGTACTCGTCCCACTCGGTGACGAGGATGACGGCGTCCGCGCCCGTCAGCGCCTCGTCGCGGTCGGCGACGTAGGTGAGCTGCGGGTGCTGGCGACGGGCGTTCTCGATGGCCTCGGGGTCGGTGAGAGTGACGTTCGCGCCGAGCCCGTGCAGCCGGACGGCGACGTCGAGCCCCGGCGAGTCGCGGATGTCGTCGGAGTGCGGCTTGAAGGCGGCGCCGAGCACGGTGACCTTCTTGCCGTAGACCTCGCCGCCGAGGCCCTCCTGGACGAGCTGGACGGCGCGCTCGCGGCGACGCATGTTGATCTCGTCGACCTCGCGCAGGAACGCGACCGACTCACCGCGGCCGAGTTCCTCCGCGCGGGCGGAGAAGGCGCGGATGTCCTTCGGCAGGCAGCCGCCGCCGAACCCGATGCCGGCGCCGAGGAAGCGGCGACCGATGCGGGCGTCGTGGCCGATCGCGTCGGCCAGCATCGTGACGTCGGCACCGGCGACCTCGGCGATCTCGGCCATCGCGTTGATGAAGCTGATCTTCGTCGCGAGGAACGCGTTCGCCGACACCTTCACGAGCTCGGCGGTCGCGTAGTCGGTCACGATGAAGGGCGTGCCCTTCGCGATCGACGGGTGGTAGACCTCGCGGAGCACCTGGGTGGCGCGCTCGCCCTCGTCACCTGCGGGGACACCGGCGACGAGGCGGTCGGGGTCGATCGTGTCCTGCACGGCGAACCCCTCGCGCAGGAACTCGGGGTTCCAGACGAGGGTCGCGCCCGTCGCGCTGACGCGGGGGGCGAGGGATGCGGCGGTGCCGACGGGAACCGTCGACTTGCCCGCGACGATGTCGCCCTCGGACAGGTGCGGGAGGAGCGCGTCGACGGCCGCGTTGACGTAGGTCAGGTCGGCCGCGTAGCCGCCCTTGACCTGGGGCGTGCCGACACCGACGAAGTGGACGGCCGCGCCCGCGGCGGCGGCGAAGTCGGTCGAGAAGGACAGTCGACCGGAGGCGATGCCCTCGGAGAGGATCTCGGACAGGCCGGGCTCGAAGAACGGCGCCTCCCCCGCGGCGAGCGACGCGATCTTGCGCTCATCCACGTCGATGCCGACCACCTCGTGGCCGATCGAGGCCATGGCCGCGGCGTGCACGGCGCCGAGGTAGCCGCATCCGATGACAGAAAGTCGCATTGAAAAAGTCCCTCCACAACGAACGCCGTGTCGTCGACGCCCCGGTCGTGTCTACCAGATTCCGGTCACGATGTTTTTTCGCCGCCGTGTCGTCGCGCGTGCGGATCGTGTGGACGGGCCGGGTCCGACACGTGACGCCGAGGGCACCTGTCGCTATCGTGAGCGCAACCTCACCATCACTTCCGAGTTCTGACATCACCTCACCCGAAGAGGACGTCACGATGAGCACCTCCGCAGAAGGCGCCTCACAGGCCGGATCACCTCCGCCTGCGCACACCGACGCGCCCGCGTACACGCCCGACGACCGCGTCGCCCCCGAGGATCATTCGCTCCTCTGGCCAGACGCGCACCTCCTGGCCGCGCCGCCGCCGGGCTACGAGCCGCTCGAGATGCCGGAGGTGTGGGAGCCGGATGCCGCGCCGGCGGCGCCCCCGCAGCCGTGGCCGTACGCGCCGTATGCGCCGACCCGGCAGCAGCCGCCGGAACCGACGCCGGCGGCCGGTCCCGTTCCGGGCTACGTCATCTCGGTGCCCTACGAGGGGTCGCCGGCCCCGGCCGCGACGCCGCGCGCTCCCGCGGGACCGGCGACGCCGCGGAGCTTCCGGGACCTCCGCACCGGTCCGCTCGCCGGTCGGGACTTCGGGTCGATGCAGGAGTTCGCGGTCGCGGCCGTGCTCGAGGCGGGGTATGCGCAGGCGGACGTCGCGCGGCTGTTCCGGTTCGCGCCGTGGCAGCTGCGCGCCTGGGTCGACGAGGCGCGGAACGCGTCGTTCGGGCCGGGACGGAACCCGGCCTGACTCACTCGACCGTGACGGACTTCGCGAGGTTGCGCGGCTGATCGACGTCGAGGCCCTTCGCCGTGGCGAGACCCATCGCGAAGATATGGAGCGGCACGACCGCGAGCAGCGGCTCGAAGAGCGGACCGGCGAGCGGGATGCGGAGCACCTCGTCGGCGAACGGGAGGACGGCGGCATCCCCCTCTTCGGCGACGGCGATCACACGAGCGCCGCGGGCGCGGATCTCCTGGATGTTCGAGACGACCTTCTTGTGCAGCTCGCGCGAGGCCCGCGGCGACGGGACGATGACGAAGACCGCCTGACCGGGTTCGATGAGCGCGATCGGGCCGTGCTTGAGCTCGCCGGCCGCGAACCCCTCGGCGTGGATGTAGGCGAGCTCCTTGAGCTTCAGTGCACCCTCGAGGGCGATCGGGTACCCGACGTGACGGCCGAGGAAGAGCACCGACTGGGTGTCGCCCATCCACCGCGCGAACTGCTCGATGTGCTCCTGCTCGGTCTCGAGGACCCGTGCGATGCCGGCCGGGACGGCCTCGAGCTGGGCGACCGCGTCGCGGGCGACCTCCGTCGCCAGCGACCCGCGGACGCGTCCGATGTGCAGGGCCAGCAGGTAAAGGGCGGTGATCTGGGCGACGAACGCCTTCGTCGAGGCGACGGCGACCTCAGGACCGGCGTGCGTGTAGACGATCGCGTCGGACTCGCGCGGGATCGTCGCGCCCTGCGTGTTGCAGATCGACAGCGTCTTGGCGCCCTGCTCGCGGGCGTACTTGACGGCCATGAGGGTGTCCATCGTCTCGCCCGACTGCGAGATCGAGACGACGAGGGTGTCGGGGCCGATGACGGGGTCGCGGTAGCGGAACTCGTGCGCGAGCTCGACGTCGACGGGCACGCGCGTCCACTGCTCGAGCGCGTACTTGCCGACCATCCCGGCGTACGCGGCGGTGCCGCAGGCGACGACGATGACGCGGTTGATGCCGAGGAACAGGTCGTCGAGGCCGTCGAGCTCGGGGATGACGACCGCACCCTCGTGCAGTCGGCCGCGGAGCGTGTTCGCGACGGCTTCGGGCTCCTCCGAGACCTCCTTGGCCATGAACGACGACCAGCCGCCCTTCTCGGCGGCGGACGCGTCCCAGACGACCTCGAACGGCTCGACCTCGACGGTGCCCCCGGCGAAGTCGGTGACCTCGACGCCCTGCGGCGTGATGGCGACGATCTGGTCCTGCCCGATCGCGAGGGCGTTGCGGGTGTGCTCGACGAAGGCGGCGACGTCGGAGCCGAGGAAGTTCTCCCCCTCGCCGAGCCCGATCACCAGCGGCGAGTTGCGACGCGCGCCCACGACGAGGCCCGGCTGGTCCTGGTGCATCGCGAGCAGCGTGAACGCCCCCTCGAGGCGGGCGACGACGGCGCGGAAGGCGGCGACCAGATCGTGGGATGCCGCGAACTCCCGCCCGAGCAGGACGGCGGCGACCTCGGTGTCGGTCTCGCTGCGGAACGTGTAACCCTCGGCGAGGAGCTCGGCCTTGAGCTCGGCGAAGTTCTCGATGATGCCGTTGTGGATGACGGCGAGCTTGCCGTCGTCGGCGAGGTGCGGGTGCGCGTTGACGTCGGTCGGTCCGCCGTGCGTGGCCCACCGCGTGTGGCCGATGCCCGTCGTGCCGTCGGCCATCGGGTGCGCAGTCAGGTCGTCGCGGAGCACCTGGAGCTTGCCGGCGCGCTTGCGCATGTCGAGGTCGCCCTCGCGGTCGATGACGGCGATGCCGGCGGAGTCGTAGCCGCGGTACTCGAGACGGGCGAGACCCGAGAGGAGGATGGCCTGGCTGTCCCGAGGCCCCACGTATCCGACGATTCCACACATGCGCTCCATGCTAGGTGCGGGCGGCTGGGACTCCGCCCCTCGGCGGGGCGCCGGGCGCGTCGCCGTCGGCAACGGCGAAGGGGTGGTGCCCGAAACATGCGTTTGGTACCTATGGACTTCCGCGTCCCCAGCGCGGCCGTGCCCCCACACGATGGAGTCCCCATGTCCGCATCCCCTCGCGTCCGACGACGGTCGGCGCTCGCCCTCACCGCAGCCCTCGCGCTCGCCCTCTCCGTGCTGCCCGCCGGCACGGCGTCGGCGGCCGTGTCGACGTCCTGCACCGGAACGACCCAGTCCGCTGTGCAGAAGCGGATCCTCGCCGACGTGAACGCCGCCCGGAAGGCGAAGGGCAAGTCCGCCCTGTCGCTGAACTCGGCGATGTCGACCGTCGCGGTGAACTGGTCCGGCAAGCAGGCCGCCGCCAACCGGATGAGCCACAACCCGTACTACGCATCGCAGATCCCGAAGGGATGGACCCGCGCGGGTGAGAACGTCGCCTTCGGGTACACCCCGCAGAAGGTGACCGCCGCGTGGATGGGATCGACGGGTCACCGCGCCAACATCCTGGGTTCGTACAACCGCATCGGGATCGGCGTCGCGTGCTCGTCGAAGGGCCTCCCCTATTACACGCAGGTGTTCGGGTACTACCCGGCGCGGTGACGGGCGCGCGCTGCGGTGCCGGGAGAACGGCCGGCGTTTCGAGCGGGACACCGGCCGTTCTCAGACGTCACCGCACCGTGATCGGCTTGCTCGTCTTGCTCGTCGTGGCATACAGCTTCTTGGTGGCCGTCACCTCGACGCTGATCTTCTTTCCTCTGTCGGCCTTCGTGAGCGTGTAGGTCGACTTCACCGCGCCACTGATCGCCTTGCCGTCGCGAAGCCATCGGTACGAGAGGGTCACCGTCGCGGGGGCCCACGTACCGGGCTTCGCCGTGAGCTTCTTGCCCACGGTTGCCAAGCCGGAGATCGTCGGGGTGGGGGCTGTCGTGAAGGAGTACAGCGGCTTGACGGCCTTGCTGGTGCGCGTCACGGATACGTAGCCGGACTTGGAGCCTGTCGTTCGGACCGAGAGGGATGTTCCCGCATCAGCAGCGACGACCTTGTACGTGGACGACGTCGCCTTCGCGATCGGCTTGCCGTTGCGGAGCCACTGGTACGAGACCTTCACGCCAGACGGTGCCCACGTGCCGGCTTCGGCCGTCAGAGCCTTCCCGACGCGGGGCGATCCGGAGATGCTCGGCGTCGGCGTCTTCGCGAGCTTCTGGCTGATGGTGAGGGTGTACGTCTTGCCCCACGTCATGCGGTTGTTCCGGCTGTACACCCGCAGGTAGACGTACCCCTTCGGTGCCGTCACGCGTTGCGCTGCGAGCCAGGATCCGGTGTTGACGACGCTGTCCAGATCCGCGCTGAAGAGACTGTTCCCGATGGCGTCGTACAGTTCGACGTCGTACGTGCTGCCGCTCGTTCCGCGGGGACCGCGCAAGTCGACGACGAGGGGCCCGGCTGAGGGGACCCGAACGGCGTACCAGTCGTCGTCGTAGTAGGACGCCGTCAACGAGGAACCCGACACGGTCTTGCCGAGCGAGATCAGATCCGCCGCGGCCTGCTCGCCGTTGCCCTCCGTCTCGACGTACCCCGCCTTCGAGGTCACCGACAGGGAGTAGGACGCGCCCCAGCTGTCACGATTGTTCCTGCCGTACACGTGGATGAACGCGCGCCCCGCGGACAGGTACGTGGCGGAGTCACGAAGCGCCTTGCCGTCGTAGTCGAGAGCGTTGAGGTCGAACGCGTATCTCTGATCGCCGGCTGCGTCATAGACCTCGAAGTCGTACGCATGACCCGTGAGATTCCGCGGGAATCGCACATCGAACGTCACCCTCCCCGTCTGCGGGATGTCGACCGCGTACCAGTCGTCGTCGTAGTAGGACGCCGTCAACGAGGAACCCGACACGGTCTTGCCGAGCGAGATCAGATCCGCCGCGGCCTGCTCGCCGTTGCCCTCCGTCTCGACGTACCCCGCCTTCGAGGTCACCGACAGGGAGTAGGACGCGCCCCAGCTGTCACGATTGTTCCTGCCGTACACGTGGATGAACGCGCGCCCCGCGGACAGGTACGTGGCGGAGTCACGAAGCGCCTTGCCGTCGTAGTCGAGAGCGTTGAGGTCGAACGCGTATCTCTGATCGCCGGCTGCGTCATAGACCTCGAAGTCGTACGCATGACCCGTGAGATTCCGCGGGAATCGCACATCGAACGTCACCCTCCCCGCCTGCGGGATGTCGACCGCGTACCAGTCGTCGTCGTAGTAGGACGCCGTCAACGACGAAGCCGACACCGTGTCACCCAACGCGATGAGGTTGGCGGCCGCCATCTCGTTGTTCGGCTCCACCTCCGACACCGTTGCTGCGGTCGCTGCCGATCCGCCGCCCAACGTGAGCACGGATGCGACGAGGGCTGTCGCGATCGCTACCGCGGCGGCCCGGAAACCCCTGATCTTGCGCGCTGAAACGCTCATTGTTCTCCCCAGAATCCAGGGATCCCCACGACCCCTGGCCGCAACCTAGCAGAGCGGGGGGAGGCCGTGGTGTTTCATCACGATGTGAGCCCGCGCGGCCCGTAGACTCGCGCTCACGTCGCAGCGTCGCGTCACCCCCGAGGAGGACCGATGCCCGACACCCCGCCCCCGCTGCCGCCGGGGACGCCGCCCCGCCCGCCGCTTCCCGCGCGGGCGCGGCGACCGCCGGCATCCGTCCCCGTGCTCGTCCTGGCGGGGTACCTGCTCCTGCTCGCGGTCATCGCGTTCTGGCCGACGCCCGTCGACGCCGATGTCGCCCCGCTGATCGACGCACTCTCGCGGCGCCTGCCCGCGATCACGCGACCCCGCGTCGAGTTCGCGGCCAACGTCGCCCTGTTCGTGCCGTTCGGAGTGCTGCTGCCGCTGATCCTGCGCCGCTCGCCCGAACTCGTGCTGCCGATCGCCCTGGTCGCGACCGTCACGATCGAGTGCGGGCAGGCGCTGCTGCTCAGCCACCGGGTGCCGAGCGTGCTCGACATCGTCGCGAACGTGACCGGAGCGAGTATCGGGATGCTGGTGCTCGCCCTGAGGCGCCGGATGCGGCGCGCCTGAGTCAGAGCTTGCGCAGGCGCACCGTCTCGACGGTGTGGTCCGCGGCCTTGCGGAGGATGAGCCTCGCACGGTGACGGGTGGGTTCGACGTTCTCGACCAGGTTGGGGAGGTTGATCTCGTTCCAGTATCCGAGCGCGCGTGTGACGGCCTCGTCGTCGGAGATGTCGGCGAAGACCTTGAAGAACGAGTTCGGGTTCGAGAACGCCGCTTCGCGGAGGGCGAGGAAGCGGTTCACGTACCACTGCGCGATGTGGTCGTGGTCGGCATCGACGTAGATGGAGAAGTCGAACAGCTCGCTGACGGCGATGTCGTGCGGGTTGGGCGCCGAGGCGAGGACGTTCAGCCCCTCGACGATGATGACGTCCGGTCGGCGCACAGTGACCTGGGCGTCGGGGATGATGTCGTACCGCATGTGCGAGTAGTAGGGCGCCTTCACCTCTGCCTCGCCGGACTTCACCGCGAGCAGGAACTCGACGAGCGCGCGGCGGTCGTACGACTCGGGGAAGCCTTTGCGGTCCATGATCCCGCGGCGTTCGAGCTCGGCGTTGGGGTAGAGGAAGCCGTCGGTCGTCACCAGCTCGACCCGCGGGGTACCCGGCCAGCGGCTCATCAGCTCGCGGAGCAGTCGGGCGACCGTCGACTTGCCGACCGCGACCGATCCCGCCACCGCGACGATGAACGGCGTCGTGGCGTCGTTCTCGCCGACGAACTCCGCCGTGTCGGCGCCGAGCCGTTTGGTCGCCGAGGCGTACAGGGACAGCAGCCGGCTCAGCGGCAGGTAGACCTCGCGCACCTCGGTGATGTCGAGGCGGTCGCCGATGCCGCGCAGCTGCACGACCTCGGTCTCGGTCAGGGGCTGCTCCATGCCGGCGGCCATCCGCGCCCATTCGGCACGGGGGATCTCGCGGTACAACGAATCGTTCGTCGTCGGCGTCTCGTCGGGGGACATTGCGGCAACTCTAGCCGTGCCGCCGTCGCCCCTTACGCGCGCGCGTGCGGGTCCGCGTGCCGTACCCTGAGATCCGGTGTTCCGACGCGGCGATTCTGCCGCTCTCGACGGGGGTTTTCCATGTTCCGACGCGTGCTGGCGGTCGCGACCGCGCTCGTGCTCGCGGCATCCCTCGGCATCGCCGCGACACCGACGACGGCGGATGCCGCGACGGCCCCGCTGTCGTGGCTGAAGACCAACGGCAACAAGATCCAGTACGTCTCGACCGGCAAGACGTTCACGATCCGCGCGACATCGTGGTTCGGCATGGAGACCGAGACCTGCGCGCCCCACGGACTGTGGTCGATCTCGCTCGATCAGGGCATGGCGCAGATCGCGGGTATGGGGTTCAACACCGTCCGCGTGCCGTTCTCGAACGAGTGCCTGGCGAAGAAGTCCGTCGGGTCGGTGAACACGGCCCTCAACCCGAAGCTCGCGGGCGCCTCGACGCTGAAGGTGATGGATGCCGTCGTCGCGACGGCGCGCAAATACAAGCTGCGCGTGATCCTCGACCGGCACCGCCCGGGCTCGGACGCGCAGTCCGCGCTCTGGTACACCGCGCGCTACTCCGAGGCGAAATGGATCTCGGACTGGAAGGCGCTCGCTAAGCGGTACAAGAACGAGCCGACGGTCTTCGGCTTCGACCTGCACAACGAACCGAGCGGGACCGCGTGCTGGGGGTGCGGCGTGCGTTCGCGCGACTGGCGCGCCGCGGCGATGCGGGCGGGCAATGCCATCCACACCGTCAACCCGAAGCTGCTCATGATCGTCGAGGGCGTCCAGTACGGCGCCGACGGCAGCAACTCCTGGTGGGGCGGCAACCTCACCGGTGTGAAGAAGAAGCCCGTCACCCTGAAGGTGAAGAACCGCGTCGTCTACTCGCCGCATGAGTACCCCGCCTCAGTGTTCAATCAGACCTGGTTCTCCGCGAAGAACTATCCGTCGAACCTGACCTCGGTGTGGCACAAGCAGTGGGGCTACATCTCGCGGGACAACATCGCCCCCGTCTTCGTCGGCGAGTTCGGGACGAAGCTGCAGAGCGCGTCCGACAAGGCATGGATGAAGAAGCTCGTCGCCTACCTGAAGGACCGGCGCATGAGCTGGGGGTACTGGTCGTTCAATCCGAACAGCGGTGACACCGGCGGCCTGCTGAAGGACGACTGGTACACCCGCGAGAAGACGAAGCTCGCGGCGCTGAAGCCGATCCTGACGCCGAAGAAGGTGCCGTATCCGGCGTCGCCGTCGCCGCGGCCGCAGCCGTCGCAACCCTCGCAGCCACAACCGCAGCCATCGCAGCCTCAGCCGTCCCAGCCCCCCGCGGTCGGTGGAACATCGAGCGCCTCGTCGAACGGGGTGTCGGCCACGCTCACCGTGACGAGTGCGTGGCAGGGCAAGTACCAGGTCGGCCTCTCGCTGACCGCGCCGTCCACCGGCAAGGTGCGGTCGTGGACCGCCTCCTGGGCATCTCCGGGAGCGAGCGCGGTCGACAACGCGTGGGGCATGTCGTGCGCCGTCGCAGGGGCCGGCTCGTCGTCGGCACGCGTCACGTGCCGCGGTTCCGAGTGGGGTGTCGCCAACCTCACCAACGGGGCGCGCGTCGACGTCGGCGTCATCCTGAGCGCGCCGCAGCCGCCCACAAAGCCGAAGCTGTCGCTCTCTGCCAGTCGCTAGCCTCACATCGTGCGCCTCGGAGTCCTCGACATCGGCTCGAACACCGTCCACCTGCTGGTCGCCGATGTCCACCCCGGGGACGCCCGCTGGCCGCGCCGGGGCCCGGTTCACCTCGCTCGCCGTGCGCCGCTGGTTCGGCTGGTCGGCCGGGCAGACATCGGCGGCGGCTCCCTGGAGCTCGCCGCCGGGGCGCGACGAGCTGCGGAGGTTGCGGCATCCGTCCCCACTGAAGCTCGTCGGCTACCCCGCCGGGGTGGGCGGGCACCGAGCGGATGGTGCTGCCGCGCGTCGCGGGTGCGGTCGTGCTGCACACCGCGATGACCGCGCTGCAAGTCAACGAGCTCGAGGTGTCGCCGTGGGCGCTGCGCGAAGGCGTGCTGCTGCGCTACATCGAGTCGCTCAGCTGGAACGCGCCGGGCGTCTGACCGTCAGGGCGTGACCATGCCGCCGTTGACGTTGAGGGTCTCGCCCGAGACGTAGCTCGACTCCGCCGAGGCGAGGAAGACGAATGCCGGCGCGATCTCGGCGGGCTGTCCGGCGCGCTTGTACTCGTTCTCCTCGTCGAACGCGCGCATCTGCTCGTCCGAGACCCCGTCGCTCACCTGCAGGGCCGTCCACACCGGGCCGGGAGCGACCACGTTGACCCGGATGCCGCGGGGCGCCAGCTGCTGCGCGAGACCTTTCGAGAGGTTGTTGATCGCCGCCTTGGTCGCCGCGTAGTCGAGGCGGTCGGGCGCGGGCTTGTAGGCCTCGAGCGAGGCGGTGCTGATGATGGATGCCCCGGGAGGCATGTGCACGAGGGCGGCCTTGACGATCCAGAAGAAGGCGAAGACGTTGGTCTCGAACGTGGTGCGGAACTGATCGTCGGAGAGGTCCTCGACACGGTCGACGGCGACCTGCTTCCCCGCGTTGCTGACGAGGATGTCGATGCCGCCGAGGAACTCCGCGGCCTCGGCCACGAGTTCACGGCACTGCTCACGGTCACTGATATCGGCGATGATCGCGTGACCGCGGACGCCCGCGTCGGCGATGACCTGCAGGACGTGATCGGCATCCTCCTGCTCGTCGGGCAGGTGCACGATGACGACGTCGGCGCCCTCGCGCGCGAACGCGATCGCCGCCGCCGCGCCGATGCCCGAGTCGCCGCCCGTGACGAGCGCCTTGCGCCCCCGCAGCCGGTCGGAGCCGCGGTACGTGTGCTCGCCCAGGTCGGGGACGGGCGTCATCCGCGCCTGCACGCCGGGCTCCGGCTGGTGCTGCACGGGCGGCTCGACGCGGGCGTAGCGGGTGACGGGGTTGTCGAACGTGTACTGGTCGGTCATGCTCGCCACGGTAGGTCGAGGCGCGGCATCCGTTCTGCCCCTTGCCAGCGGCGGCTTCCGGTGACAGGAGGCCGCGTCGGCTTCGGAGGTTGAGGCCGGAGACGGATCGGCGAGCGGTGTCTGGTCCGAATCCGAGGCAGATCTCCGAATCCGGCGCACCCCGCGGGGATGATCGCACCTCCCCGGCGGGTGCGCAAGCAGGCGAGGAAGGTCGGCCGCGTTCCTAGGGTTGTCCCGTGCCGAGCGCTGCGAACCCCCCTCACGAGTGCACCGTCTTCTTCCTGCCGGGATTGGGATTGGATGCCGCATCCGCCGGCGCCATCGCGGCGGCGGCCGATCCGCGACTCCGCGTCGTGGGCATCGACCTGCTCGATCAAGGGCGCGCGGCATCCGTCGACGACCTGGCCGACACCGCGCTCGAACGGATCGCGGCCGAGGCTGACGGCGGCCCGTTCCTCGTGTGCGGGCACAGCCTGGGAGGCAAGGTCGCCGCCCGTGTCATGGCGCGCGTGCTGGCCGGCACCGAGCAGGTCTTCGGGCTCGCGGGCGCCGTGCTGCTCGCCCCCTCTCCCCCGACGCCCGAACCGATGCCCGACGACAAGCGCGCCGAAATGCTGGCGACCGCGCAGGGTGACCACCTGTCGCGGGAGGATGCCGCGGCCTTCGTCGCCGCGAACGTCACCGCCCCGCTGTCCACCGAGGTGCACGAGGCCGCCGTCGACGCGGTCGTGCGACAGCCGGCATCCGCCTGGCGTGACTGGCTCACCGCGGGCAGCCTCGAGGACGCGACCGGGCTCGTGGGTGTGCTCGACCTGCCCGTCGTGGTGCTGGCGGGCGATGCCGACGAGTCGCTCGGCGCCGACGCGCAGCCCGATCTGATCGCCGACGTCTACCCCCGTGCCCGTGTCGAGCAGATGCCGGGTGTCGGTCATCTGCTGCCCTACGAGACCCCCGAGCGGGTCGCCGCTGTGCTCGCCGAGACGTGGGATGCGATCCGCGCCGCGGCTCCGGTGGTGCCGGCGGAATGGGGGCGCGTCATCGCGTCGACGCGGGTCGACGTCGCCGTGCGTCGAACCCTCGCGCGCCGCGCGATCGCGGACGACCGCGGCCGCGCTGCCCGCTCGCTGAACCCCGCGCAGATTCAGACGCTCCGTGCGCTCGCGTCGCTGCTGGTGCCGCAGGGCGAGGGCGGGACGATCGATCTTGCCACGCGCATCGACGACATGCTCGCCGAGGGCGGCACCGACGGCTGGCGCCCGCTGGGCTCCCCCGCAGACCCGATCGCGTACGCGCGCGGCCTCGACGCGATCGCGGCGGTGTGGCCGACGGGCCTCGCCGAGCAGCGCCACCTGATCGTGAGGCTGATCACTGACGGGATCGCCGCGGACGGACTCGGGGCCGACGGCATCCGCTCGTGGTTCGAGGATGCCCGCAACGATCTGCTGCGCATGTGGCTCGCCCACCCGGCATCCCTTGCGCGCATCGGGTTCGACGGCTTCGCGGTGGGCGGTACGGCGCAACAGCCGGCGGGATGGGCGACCATCGCGGCCGGAGGACGAGAGACGTGGGAGCCGAGCGAGCTCGGCCAGACAGTGGTGGAGGATGCCGCGTGACCGGCGATCATCGCCGGGTGACCGATCACCCGGGCATGCAGAGGTTCGAACTGGACGAGGTCGTCGACGTGGTCGTGGTGGGCACGGGCGCCGGCGGTGCTCCGCTGCTCGCACGGCTGGCGCAGGCGGGGCTGCGGGTCGTGGCGCTCGAGGCGGGGCCGGACTTCGCGCCCGCCGAGTTCACGCCCGACGAGCTGGAGTCCACCAAGATCAATTGGATGTCGGACCGGCTGAGCGGCGGCGCCGACCCGACGGCGTTCGGACCGAACAACAGCGGCTACGGGGTCGGCGGCAGCACGCTGCACTGGGGTGCGTTCACGCCGCGGCCCGATGCCCGCGACCTGCGGCTGCGCTCGGAGACCGGCGAGGGCCGGGACTGGCCGATCGATCACGCCGAGCTGATCCGCTACATCGAGCGGGTGGAGTCCGACATCGGGGTGAGCGGTCCCGCGCACTACCCGTGGGATCCGTCGCGCCGGTACGCCTATCCCCCGGTGCGCCGCAACGGGTCGTCCGACGTGATGATCCGCGGCTGCGACGCACTCGGTATCACCGCGACCGACGGCCCGGCCGCGATCCTCACGCGCGACCGCGATCAGCCGCACTTCGGCGTGCGGTCGGCGACGCTCGACAACGGCGACATCCATCAGGGTGACCGGTTCGGCGCGAAGGCGACGACCGCGAACACGTACCTCCCCGCCGCCGTGGCGGCCGGTGCTGAGGTGCGCCCGGACGCATTCGTCCACGGGATCGAACGGGATGCCGCAGGCCGGGTGACCGCGGTCGTGTACCGCTCGGGCGGGGTCGAGCGGCGGCAGCGGTGCGCCGCGCTCGTGCTGGCGGCGGGCGGCGTGGAGACGCCGCGGCTGCTGCTGCACACCGGGGTCGGCAACGCGAACGGCGTCGTGGGGCGCGGGTTCATGGCGCACGGCGGCGTACAGGTGTGGGGCCGGTTCGACGAGCCGATCCGCGCATACCGGGGCTACCCGTCGTCGATCATCAGCGAGGACTTCGTGCGCCCCGCGGATGCCGACTTCGTGGGCGGATACCTGCTGCAGAGCCTCGGCGTCATGCCGCTGAACTTTGGCACGCAGCTCGTGCGCGGCGCGGGGCTGTGGGGCGAGGAGCTCATGTCGGCGGTCGAGGAGTACCCGTACAGCGCGGGTGTCGGCATGAACGGCGAGTGCCTGCCCGACGACCGCAACGCGCTGACGCTAAGCGACGAACTCGCCGAGGACGGGATGCCGCGCGCCGAGATCTCGTTCTCGCAGGGAGAGAACGAGCGGGCCATCGACCGGCACGGCGTGGCCGTCATGGAGCGCATCCTGCGGGCGGCGGGGGCGCGCAGCACGCGGGTCACGCAGCGCTCGTGCCACACGCTCGGGACCGCGCGCATGAGCGACGACCCCAAGGACGGCGTCGTCGACGCATCCGGTCGTTCCCACGAGGTCGACAACCTCTGGATCTGCGACAACTCGACGTTCCCGAGCGCGCTGACCGCGAACCCGGCACTGACGCAGATGGCCCTATCGCTGCGGACCGCCGACCTCATGCTCGCCGCGCGCTGAGGTCGGCCGGTCGCCGGCGTTCACGGATGCAACAGATCCGACCCGACACGCCGACCCCCGACCGCAGGATGCCGCGCGTCGCCCGGCATCCATTGCATCCGCGAACGGCGGCCTCCCCAGACGCCGATCCACCGGCGTTCACGGATGCAACAGATCCGACCCGACACGCCGACCCCCGACCGCAGGATGCCGCGTGTCGCCCGGCATCCATTGCATCCGCGAACGCGGCAACGCGGCGACACCAGCCCCCAACCCGCAGGGTCCCGTTAACGGCGACGAAATGCATGTGTGCGAATATGACCGCTCTGGGGGAGGAACCTGATGTCAGCTCGCTCGTCGACCCGTCGCCGTCGCAAACGGTCTGCTCCGAAGCCGCCGGGCCTGCCCCGGTGGGCGTATGCCGTGCTCGTCGTGGTCGCTCTCGGCGCGCTCGCGCTGGTCGTCGCGGCGCTGCTCGAGTACTGATCCCCGAGTACTGATCCTCAGCCGACGCGCGACGCCCGAGTCGTCCACCACGGCCGCCGAACCGGCGCGGACGCGACGGCGAGCCCAGGGCTGAGCGGCACCGGCACCTCGAGCACGACGACGTCGTCGCGCTGGTAGATGCGCGACCCGACGCCGAGCACGTCGATGCCGCGCAGCTCGGGACCCACCGCGGGCCGGCGGTCGAGCACTCCGCGCGACCACGTGCGGACGAGCAGCGCACCGTCGACGACGTCGATCGACAGCCACACCTCCTTCGCCTCGGAGTGCTTGATCGCGTTGACGAACCCCTCGTTCACGACGGTCGCGACGCGGCGTGACAGCGCCGGGTCCTGCAGCGCGTCGACCGCCTCGGGCGAGATCTCGCTCGACACCCCGAGCACCGTCCGCCACGTCGCGACGAGCTCGAAGAGGTCCTCGTGCGCTCCCTGCAGGGTTCCCTCGAGCGCGGCCGAATCCGTCTCGGCGATGAACGCGAGGATCGAGTCGAAGGCGGCATCCGTCTCTCGCCGGAACGTCTCAATGTCGTCGGGCGTGAGCTCCCACTCGTCGGCGGCCGCGGCGAGCAGCACGCACCGCCCCTGCACCCGCCCGTGCAGCACGTGCGCCGCGTTCCGCAGCGGGCGGCGGGCCGACGCGGTCTTCGCGGTCAGGGTGCGGGCGACGAGGCTCAGCACCGCTTCGAGGCGATGGGCGCTGTCGGCGGCGCGGGCGATCGCGTCGGTGCACGCGGCGAGCGCGAGCGCGACGAGCGGCAGCGAGATGAGGGGCACGAAGCGGGTCGGGTCGGCCGGTCCGAGGATGACCCACGCGACCACGGTCATCGCGACGCCGGCTGCGAGCCACACGCCGACGAGGATCCGTCCGCGTCGCGCGGGGGCCTTGCCGCGGGCGAGCCACCGGATGACGGCGTCGGCCGCGAGGGTCACCGGCGCACCGGCGAGGATCGCGGCGAGCGCCGCCCACGGTCCGTTCGACTCATAAGCGTACGGCGCGGCGCCGACGAGGAAGACGAAGCCGGTGAGCAGGTACGGCGCGGGGCGGAGCATGGTCAGCGCCGACCGGGACGGCGGCTCGATGACGTGCTCGCCGGTGCCGCCCTCGACGGCGCGCAGGTCGAGCCCGGCGCGTTCCTCGAGACGGTGGCTCGCGGTGCGCACCTCCTCGGAGTACGCGCGGACCGCGGCGAAGTCGATCGTCCCGGCGAGCATCTCGTCGCGGCGGCGACGCAGTCGCGAGACGAGCGGAGCGAGCTCGGCACGGTTCTCGGATTCGAACCGGGCGAGACGCCGGCGACCGGCGGTCAGCGCCGCGATCGCCTCGGTGAGTCGCCGGCGCGAACCGCGGGTGAGCTCGATCGACCGCACCGTCATCGCGATGATCGACAGGCCGGCGAGCCAGACGAACACGTTCGACCCGACGCGCGCTCCGATCCCGTCGAAGTCGGGCACCCCGTCGTACAGCCCGACGTAGATGGCTTCGTTGACGAACGGGCGGATGCCGGCGGCCACCGCGACCGCGGTGAGGACGAGGATGCCGCGGTGCGACGCGCGGCGCAGTCGCCGCTCGGCGAGGGCGACCGGGACGAGCAGCACCGCGAGCGCCGCCCACCCCAGGAATCCGACGGACACGACGTGGGCCACCCCGGCGCCCTCGTCGATGTGCTGGAACGGGGCGAGGACCGTGACCGTGATGAGGATGCTGATCCACAGCGCCGCGGGCGAGAAGAAGGCACCGCTGGTCACGGCATCCCACCACACGTGAGCGCCGAGACCGATGCGTCGCCGAACGACGGGTGCGGGATCTCCCCCGGCCATGTTTCGTCTTTCCCCAGCGGGCCCGGGTCGGCCCGGGCGTCAGTCTAGCGAGGGGTCAGGCGCGGTGCGCGTGGACGTCGGGGGCGATGGGGGCGTGGGGTTGCGGACGCTTCTTGATGCGGGCGCGGACGAAGTCGCCGACGCGACGCGACAGCTTGTGGCTCGGGACCTCGACGATCTTGAAGAACACCCACGACAGCGGGATCGACAGGACGACGCTGACGAGGGCGGCGATGCGCAGGTTCTGGTCGCCGAACAGGTGCGCCATCGAGATCACGACGGGCTCGTGCACGAGGTAGAGGCTGAACGAGATGAGCCCGAACCACTGCATGACGCGGCTCTCGAGGAAGCGGCGGAAGATCGGGACGACGATCGCGGCGATCACGGCGACGACGGCGCCGATGGTGGTGACCGCGTCGAACGGCTTCACGAGGAAGCGGAGCGACTCGAACGGGCGGATGAGCCACGGCGAGACGAGCAGGATCGGTGCGGCGAGGAGGAGCAGCGCCTGCGTGCCGCGGCTCGGCTTCCACGCGCGGATGGTCGGCAGCCACGTGGCGATGACGACGCCGATGAGGAACATCGGCAGGTACACGAGCGCACGGTTGCCGAGGGATGCCGAGACGCCGATGCCGACGATGGCGGCGATCGCGAGGATCCAGTTGTACCGGGCGAACCGGACGCCGAGGAAGACGAAGACGGGCAGCAGGAACGAGAACGCGATCTCCCACTGCAGCGACCAGAGCGGGCTGACGAGGTCGCCGGTGCCGAAGAGCAGGGTCGCGTCGCCCCAGATCGCTTCGGGGCTAACCGGCTTGCTCGTGATGTCGAGCCAGGCGCTTTCCATGCCGCGGTCGCGCGGGATGATCAGCACCCACCCGAGGTAGACGATGATCGCCGCCCACACCGGAAGGTAGAGACGCAGCAGTCGTTGCGGGTAGTAGCCGACCCACGAGAAGTCGCGCCCCTGCTTGAGGACGGGCAGGGTGAGCACGACGCCGCTCAGGACGAAGAAGATGAAGACCGCCCCCGCGCCGTCCCAGAAGATGTGGAGGGGCGTGTAAGCGAGGAGCTCGGGGAGGCCGTTCTGGGCGCGGCCCTCGAGGTAGGGCTCGGCGAACCGGGGGAACGTCAGCATGATGTGGTGCACGAGGACGATGAGCGCGGCGAGTCCGCGCAGACCGTCGAGCGATGTCAGCCGTTTCATGGATCTCCCGAGGCGCCCGCCGACGGCCGTGGAGGGGGGAGATCACGCGTCACGTCGGGGAGAACGTCGAGTGAAGTGTACGTGAACGGGTGTCGCGGGCCCCGGCATCCGTCTGTGAGTCGTCGGATGCGGGGTGGGATGCCGAACGCCCGGGTCCGTGGCGGGCCCGGGCGTTCGGTGGAGGGAGGCTTACTTGAACGCGTCCTTCACGTTCTCGCCGGCCTTCTTGAGGTTGGCCTCGGTCTGGTCCTGGTGGCCTTCGGCTTCGAGGCGCTCGTTGTCGCTCGCCTTGCCGGCAGCTTCCTTGCCCTTGCCCGTGAGGTCCTGTGCGGCGTTCTTGATCTTGTCGTCGAGTCCCATGATCTGGTCCTTCCGTCGATCTTCCCGAGAGCGGTACGTCCCGAGATCAGCAGCGTACGAACCGCCGCCGATTCGAGCGACCCGCTGGCGCTTTCGCGCGAGATGGGTTACGCGGGGTCGGCTAGATCACGCGGTCGTTGCCGCCGTCGACACTGAGGTGGGCGCCGGTGGTGACGGGGAGCATCTCGCAGAACACCCCCACCGCCTCCGCGACCGCCGCACTCGTGACCTCCGCCCCGAGCAGATTGCGGGTGCGGTACTCCTCGACCGACAGCCCGTACTCCGCGGCGCGGGCCGCGAGCAGCTCGGGCGTCCAGATGCTCGTGTCGAAGACGGCGTCGGGCTCCACCTGATTGACGCGGATGCCGTCGGACGCCCACTCCAGCGCCAGCACGCGTGCGAGCTGCGCGGCGGCGGCCTTGCTCGCGGAGTACGCCGCGACACCCGGCCCGGGCGCGGCGACGTTCTTCGTCGACACCAGCACCAGCCGACCACCTCGCGGCGATCGCGCCAGCAGCGCGTGGACGCTCCGCGCCAGACGGGCGACGGCCGTGACGTTGATGCGCAGGGCGCGGTCCCACTCATCGTCCCGCAGGTCGGCGACCGGCGCGCTGGCCGGGAAGATGCCCGCTGCGGCCACGACGATGTCGACTCCCCCGAAGTCGCGGACCGCCGTCTCGACGGCGGCATCGATGATGTAGGCGTCGCTCACGTCGCCGACGACACCGCGCCAGGCGTCGCCGTCGAAGGCGTCGACCACGCCCGGGTTCAGGTCGACCCCGACCACGGCGGCGCCGCGCTGCAGGAGATGGGCGGCGACGGCGCGGCCGATACCCGACGCGGCACCGGTGACGAGGGCCACCTCGCCGGTGAGCGGCGAGCGCTTCTTACCGGTGAGCTTGGCCTGTTCGAGCGACCAGTACTCGATGTCGAAGGTGAGTTCTTCGCTCAATGAGCTGTATCCGCCGAGCCGGTCGGCGGCGTCCACGACGTCGAATGTGTGCAGCGTCACGTCGTGGACGACGCGGAGGTCGCGCACGGTCTCGCCGGCGACGAGCAGCCCCCATTCCCTGTCGAGGACGACCCGCGGGGCGGGGTCCAGCTCCGTCATCCCCTCGATGTGGTGCCGGTGGCGGTCGACATAGGCGCGGTAGCGGGCCGCGTAGCCCTCGACGTCGCGTCCCAGCAGCGGCGACCGCTTCGTGTAGAGGACGTGTTCGGGAGTCGCCGTCCCGCGCGCGGTGGACGCGTCGAGACCGGACCGCGTCGCGACCTCGGCTCCTCGTGCGCTGGCGGACTGGCGCAGGAGCATCGGCCGCCCCGCCGCATCCGACACGGCGCGACGCAGCTCCGCCAGCCCGACGACATCGCCTTCCCGGTCGAGGAGCTCGCCCGGGTCGCCCCACTGCGCCACTCCCGTCGCCGACGCGGCACGGGCGACGAGCTCGCGATGGCGGCGGAGAGCGGCATCCGCGTCGTCGGCGAAGGTGAACAGTCCGTGATTGCGGAGGACGACGGCGTCGACACCCGTGACATCCGTCGAGGCGATCCGCCGCGCCAGCGGGAACCCGGGCATGACGTACGGGAGCACGAGAACCCGCTCACCCAGGATCTCGCCGATTTCGGCGTCGTCGACGTCGCGGTTCGTCAGCGCGACGATGGCGTCGGCGTGCGAATGCAGTACCGCCGTGCCGGGCAGGTACGCGTGCAGCAACGCCTCGATCGAGGCCGTGGGAGCGGATGCGTCGAGGGATGCCTGCCGTAGTTCGTTGACCATCGTCACGTCGTCGAGCTCGTCGAGCCGCAGGAGCTCGTCGAGCCGGGCGCGACGCAGGGGCGCGAAGCCCGCGGCTTCGATCGTGCCGAGGTCCCAGCCACTGCCCTTGACGAGGACGAGGTCCACGTCCGTGCCGGTGACGTCGCGTCCGACGGTCTTGATCGAGGTGTTCCCGCCGCCGTGGAGCACGAACGACGGGTCCGCACCCAGCTCGCGGCTCACGCGGACGATGTCGTCGAGGTCGCGGCGGTGAGCGTCCGAGGTCGCCCTCATGCCGAGACCTCCCACACGGCGCCCATGGCCGACAGCACTCGGTCGAACCGAGCCGCCTGCTCACGGTAGGCGTCGCGGCACGTGCCCGGCGAGACCACGAGCGCGGGGTCTGGCGACACCTGCCACGGCGACATGTCGACACCGATCCCCCGGGCCGCGAGGGATGCGACTCCGCGCGCGCCGAGCTCGGTTCCCAATTGACGGCGCATGGGGTGATCGAGGATGTCCGCGAACATCTGAGCCCATTGCGCGTTCTTGGCGCCTCCGCCTGCCAGCGTCCACGGCCCGCTCGCCACCTCGGCGCCGCACGCGCCGACCTTCTCGATCTGCACCCGGTGGTACTGCGTGACACCCTCGGCGACCGCACGCGCCACGTGCGCGAACGTGTGACTCCCCTTGATCCCGAGGAACGTGCCCGAGGCGCCCAGGTGCTCCGGGGCGCCGTGGATGAACGGCAGGAAGAGGAGGCCGTCGGCGAGGGGCGGCGCCGCGGGGCACGCATCCAGCAGAACGCGGGGCGTCACCGGAAGCGTCGCGCGCGCACCGAGGATGCTCGAGGCCCACTCGATGCTCGCCGCCGACGTCGGGGCGACCTCCATGGCGAGCATGAGCTCGCTGTCGGGCAGCAGCGCGTTGATCGTCACTCGCGGCGGAACGGCGTCCGCGGGCACCACGACGCTGTTGATCGCCCAGGTCCCGACGATGACGGTGACGTCGCCCTTCGCCGTCGATCCCGCACCCAGCGGGCTGGCGACGCAGTCCATGCAGCCGGCGACGACGGGCACGCCCTCGGGCAGCCCTGTGACCGAGCGGGCGGCGGCGGTCACGGTGCCGACGACCGCGTCGGAGGAGTGCAGGGCGGGGAAGATGTCGAGGATGCCGCGGGGCAGGCCGAGCATCTCGACCGCGGCCGGCTCGTACTCGCGCGACCGCAGGTTCACGAGACCGCACCCCGAGGCATCCGACAGATCCGCACTCGGCGATCCGGTGAGGCAGGCGGTCAACCAGTCCTTGCAGGTGAGGGCCCACCGTGCCCGGCCGAGGGTCTCGGGCTCGTTGTCCTGCAGCCACCGCAGCAGCACGGCGGGCTGCGCCGCCCACGGGAGCGATCCGGTCAGCAGACGGACGCGCTCCACCTCGGCCGGCGAGAGCGCAGCGACGATCTGCTCCGCCCGGCTGTCGGTCGACGCGATGGCGGTCCGCACGGGCCGCAGGTCCTCATCGACGAGGTACAGGCCGTTGCCGTGGCCCGTCGCTCCGACACCACTGACGCGCCATCCCTCGCGCTGCAGATGCTCGGTGAGATCCCGCAAGACGTCGGCGACGACGCTCCAGAGCGCGTCCATGTCGATCTCCTGCCGCTCGCGCGACACCGCGACGCGCGGGTTGGGCGACGACACCGTCCTGATCTCGTTGCCCTGCAGATCGAAGGCGGCCGCCTTGGCCGAAGTGAGACCGACGTCGATGCCGATCACGCAGCTGTTCATGATGCTCGTTCTCCCGGGTTCAGAGCGTTCCGGCGGGGACCTGGTCTGCGGCTTCGTCGCCTCGCAGGGCCCGCGGCATGAAACGCCGAGCTGCTTCACGGTAGCGCGCCACCTCGGCGTCGGCGTGCGCCTCGCTCCACCCCGCGTAGGCGACCAGCACGGCGGCGGCGGCCGACGACGCCGCGAGCCCGACGTCGCTCCCGAAAGCGATGACCGTGCGCCGGACGAGGACGTCCTCGAGGGTGAACGCGCCCTCCTCGCGGACGGCGTAGAGGACCTCGGCGGCGATCGCGCCGGTCTCGGGGTCGATCACCTCGGCGAGTGCCGGATCGGATGCGGCCAGTTCCGCGATGGGCCTGGCGAGCGTCCCGTACACCGAGGCGAGCCGCGTGGCGACGGCGGCGGGAAGGGTGCTGCGGTCGGCGAACCGCTTCGTGAAGGTCGCGATGTCGGTGGCCGGGGCGCCGGGGAAGCGCGAGGTGCGGGTGGGCGACGGCTGGTGCCGCAGGCCCAGCGCGTCCTCGACCTTGCGCAGGGTCTGCTCGCCGAGGGCGCGGTGCGTCGTGTACTTGCCGCCGATGATCGTGAAGAGGCCGCGCTCGTCGCCCTCGTGCTCGATGATGTCGCTGTCGCGCGACACGGACGACGGGTCGGTGAGGTCGGCGACGTAGGGCAGGGGCCTCACGCCGGAGTACGACCAGAGGACGTCGTCCGGGGTGAGGGATGCGTCGGGGATGATCGTGTTCGCCGAGCGGAGCAGATAGTCCACCTCGACCTCGTCGATGGCGATGTCGTCGATGGAGCCGTCGTAGGGCAGGTCGGTGGTGCCGATCATGAACCTGCCGTCCCACCAGGGCAGCACGAACATCGGACGCCCGTCCTCGGGCGAGTCGAAGAAGATGCAGGTGTCGGGCGCGCCGGGAAAGGCGTCGACGACGAGATGGCTGCCCTTGGTCGGCCCGATCTTCCGGGGGTGGTCTCCCGCGAGGTCGAGCACGGCGTCGACCCAGGGGCCGGCCGAGTTGATGACGACGGGCGCACGCAGCTCGCGCGTCTCGTGGGTGTGCCGGTCGCGGTAGGTGACCCCGACGACCCGCCTCGCGTCTCGAAGGAGCCCTGTCACGGGCGTGTGCGTGAGGATCGTGGCACCGCGGGCGCTCGCGTCGATCGCGATCTCGACGGCGAACCGCTCCGTCACGGGGACGTGCGCGTCCTGGAACAGGCCGCCCCATTTGACGCCTGCCTTGGCGACCGAGGGCCACTCGCGCCGGAGGCGACGGGAGAAGACGATGCGGTTCAGCGGCAGCTTCTTGCCGAGGGCCAGGACGTCGTGGACGATGAGGCCGCACGACATCAGCCACCCGGGCGTCTTGTTCCACTTCGCGAAAGGAATGAGCATGGGGTACGGCCGGACGAGGTGCGGGGCACTCTGCAGCAGGATGTCGCGCTCGCGGATCGACTCGAACACCAGCGGGATCTCGAATCGCGGCAGGTACTTCAGGCCGCCGTGGATGAGCCGTGTCGAGATCGCGGAGGTTCGCGCCGCGATGTCGTCCTGATCGATCATCACGACGTCGAGTCCACGGGCCGCGATCTCGCGGGTAATGGCGAGTCCGTTGATGCCGGCGCCGATGACGACGACGTCGGCGGTGCGTGGTGCGCTGTGGGTGTGCAGAGTGGGCATGGGTGTCCTCACCGGGCGGGTACGCCCGAGCAGGGATGCGGGCGCCGGGTCGGCGCCCGCATCGGGGTCAGTGCGACAGGGTCTGGAAGAGCTCGAACGCGTCGGCGGGGTTGAGCCCGTCGTGGACGACGCCGCGGACGGCGGCGAGCATGGCGGCCGGGTGCTCGGACTGGAAGACGTTGCGCCCCATGTCGACACCCGCGGCGCCCTCCTGGATCGCCTGGTAGGCGACGCGCAGCGCTTCGCGCTCCTCGACCTTCTTGCCGCCGGCGATGACGATCGGCACGGGGCAGGCGCTCGTGATCGTCTCGAAGCCGTCCTCGACGTAGTAGGTCTTCACGAAGGCGGCGCCGAGCTCGGCGCTGATCCGGGTGGCGAGACGGAAGTAGCGCGCGTCGCGGACCATGTCGCGTCCGACCGCGGTGACGGCCAGCACCGGGATCCCCGCGCCCTGACCCTGGTCGACGAGGGTCGTGAGGTTCTTGATCGACTTCGTCTCGTTTTCACCGCCGACGAACACCTGCACGGCGAGCGCCGCCGCATCCAGCCGCACGGCGTCATCGATGGACACCGCGAGCTCCTCGTCGGAGAGCTCCTTGAGGACGCTGGGGCCGCCCGACGCGCGCAGGACGATGCCCTTGCCGTTCTCGGGCGGGATGGTGGTGCGCAGCGCACCGCGGGTGCACATCAGGGCGTCCGCCTGCGGGACCAGCGGCAGGATCGACCGGTCGAGTCGCTCGAGGCCCGACGTGGGTCCCTGGAAGTAGCCGTGGTCGAAGGCGAGCATGACGGTCTTGCCGTCGGCGGGATCGAACACGCGCGACAGGCGGGCGCGCAGGCCCCAGTCCTGGCCGGCCTGGCCCTTGAGGTGGAATCCGCCTGCGGGTGCGGCGCTTCCGCCGAAGTCGGTGCCGTCGCGGAGGTCGTCGAGGTCAGCCATGGATGGGCTCCTTCTGTGAGGGGGTGGAGGGGGTCGATGTCCGGCTGCGCGTGCTGTCGCGCAGCCGTCGGATGCTGGAGCGGCCGGTTCCCGTCGCCGCCGACGCGACGATCACGACGAGGACGACGAGCACGCCCTTGAGGACGTTCTGCGCCCCGACGGACCAGCCGACGAGGTTCAGCAGGCCCGACAGCAGGACGAAGAAGAGAGCGCCGGTCCACGCCCCGACGGGCACCGGGCGCCCGCCCGAGATGAGGGTTCCGCCGATGACGACGACGGCGATGGAGTCGAGCATGTAGCTGGTCCCGAGGACGGTGCTCGGCGAGATGTACGCGGCGAGCAGGCCGCCGACGAGTCCCGCGAACCCGGCGCTGATGAGGTAGGCCGTCGCGGTGACCAGCGCGACCTTGATGCCCGCGCGCTCCGCGGCTCGCGCACTCTGGCCGACCGCGATGATCGACAGTCCGAGCTGCGTGTGGCGGAGGACGAACCAGGTGAGCACCGTGACGGCCGCGACGATGATCGCGATGACCGGGATGCCGACGACCTTGGCGTTGACGAAGGTGCGCAGCGCCGGGTCGGCGCCGCCGCGGGCGGCATCGGCGAGCAGCAGCGTCGCGCTCGTGACGATGAGGCTGGTCGCGAGGGTCGCGATGATGGGCGGCACGCGGAGCACCAGGATCGCGGCGACCGACACGGCTCCGGCCAGGGCGCCGGCGGCGACGGCGGCGAGCAGTCCGACGACGGGGCCGTGCGTCACGCCGATCGCGACGGACACGTACGACGTCATCGAGATGATCGTCCCCACCGACACGTCGATGTTGCCGGGCCCCAGGGTGATGACGAGCATCTGGCCGAGGGCGACGAGCACCAGGAACGGCGCGAGCGACAGCGCCTGCGTGATCGGGTCGAACGGCGACCCGGGGCGGACGGCGATGATGACGGCCCACACGGCGAGGACGCCGATCAGGGACCAGCCCCAGGCCGGCCAGCTGAAGCGCCGCGCGGCGGGGGCCGCGGGGAGGGTGCGGGTGTCGACTGCGGTCATCGGACGAACCTCTCGGTGATGATGCGACCGGCCAGCACCGCGATGACGATGAGGCCTTGCGCCGCCGACTGCAGGGCGGACGGGAGATTGATGAGGCTCAGCAGCACGGTGATGAGCCCGAGGGTGACGGCGCCGAGCGTCGTCCCGATGGGCAGAGCGCGCCCGCCCGAGAACGTCCCGCCCCCGAGGATGACCGCGGCGATCGTCATGAGGGTGTACTCGCTCGCGGCGTTCACGTCGCCCGACCACGTCTGCGAGGCGAGCAGGAGACCGGCGGCGACCATGAGGACGGCGGCGAGCGCGTAGGCGATGATGCGGGTGCGGGTCAGCGAGACACCGGCCTTCTCGAGCGTCGCGGCCTGCGACCCGAGTGCCCGCATCTGAGCGCCCGCGCGCGAGCGGCGGGTGATGTACCAGCCGGCCAGCGTCGCCAGGACGATGAAGATGACCGGCGCGGGGAACCAGGTCGGTCGCCAGGTCGAGATGACCGACAGCCAGTCCGGCGTCTGACCGCCCGGCGTGGGGCGGATCTGCAGTCCGATGCCGAGCCAGACGAACGACATCCCGAGGGTCACGATGATCGACGGGACCCCGCGCCGCTGGACGACCAGGGCCAGCAGACCGTAGACGACGATGATGCCGACGATCGCGACGACGGCGAGCAGCGGGGCGTCGATGAACAGCGTCGCGGCGATGACGGTGATGAGGCCGACGAGGTACCCCACGCTGAGGTCGATGTCGCCGACGCTCATGATGATCATCTGCGCCTGCGCGGCGAGCACCAGCGGCACCGATGACATCAGCATGAGGGTGAGTCCGGGGATGCTGAGGATGCCGGGCTGCAGGCTCGCGGTGATCGCGAAGATCACGGCGAGGGTGACCAGCGCGAGCAGCGCGGGCGAGCCGTTGATCGCGCTCCCCCGCAGCCGGGTGGTCGTCGTCGGGAACGAGGCGGACCGTTGTCCTGCCGGTGCCGTGGTCATCGCGCGATCTCCTCGATGCGGTCGTCGGTGCCGAACGAGTCGGCGATGATGCGGTCCTCGGTGATCTCGTCGCCGCGCAGCTCGCTGACGATGCGGCCGGATCGGAAGACGTATACGCGGTCGCAGTGGGCCATCTCGCTGTTCTCGGTCGAGTACCAGATGACCGAGCGGCCGCGGGACGCCTCCACGCGCATGAGGGCGTAGAGCTCGTTCTTCGTGGTCACGTCGACGCCGCGGAACGGGTCGTCGAGCAGCACGAGGGCGGCGTCCGTCGCGAAGGCGCGGGCGACCAGGACCTTCTGCTGGTTGCCGCCGGACAGGGCGGTGATGGGCGAGCGTGCCCCGCCCTTGATGTTCAGCCGCTGCACCCACTCCCCCGCGAGCGCGCTCTTGCGACCGGATCGCACGACACCCGCGGTGGAGAGCTGTCGGGCGGATGCCACCGTGAGGTTCTCCGCGACGCTCCACAGCGGGAAGATCCCGCTCGTCTGCCGATCGCCGGGGACGTAGGCGCGGCGCTTGGCGACCGTCGCGCCCCGGCTGTTAGCCCACAGTCGTCGCAGCGCGGCATCCTGCCCGTGGCCGGCCAGGCCCGCGAGACCGACGACCTCACCGGGGCGGACGTGCAGCTCGACGCCCAGATCGTCGAGTCGGGCGAGTGTGCCTTCGGCGCGCACGTCGGGGCGCGGCGCGCTCGTCACCCGGCGGACGGTGCTCGTGTCGGCGTGGACGTCGCCGCCCATCGTCGCCAGCAGGGCGTCCTCGCTCGTGACAGCCGCGCCGGTCACCTCGACGATGCGACCGTCCTTCATGACGGCGATCCGGTCGGCGTTGGCGAGGACCTCCTGCATGCGGTGCGAGATGAGCACCATGCTCACGCCCCGCGCGGTGAGCGAGCGGAGGTGGGCGTAGAGCTGGCGGGTCGCGTCCACGCTCAGCGACTCGGTCGGCTCGTCGAGGATGAGCACCGACAGGTCGTCGGTGCAGAGGGCGCGCGCGATCTCGAGCATCTGGCGCTGCGCCATGCTGAGGTCGACGACCCGGCGGACGATGTCGATGCCGTGCCCCGGGAAGACGTCGTCGAGCGTCTGCGCGACCCGGCGCTCGGCGGCGCGCCGCCACCGCCAGCCTCGCGCCGCGGCATCCGACAGTGCGATGTTCTCGGCGACCGTGAGGTCAGGGCAGAGCGCGAGCTCCTGGTAGACCATGCGGACGCCCGCGGCAGCGGCGGTGCGCTGATTCCACGGGCCGGGGGTGCGCCAGGTCACCGATCCCTGATCGGGGGCCTCGCGGCCGGCGAGCACGCGCATGAGCGTGCTCTTGCCGGCACCGTTGTGGCCGACCAGTCCGAGGATCTCCCCTGCTCCGACGGTGATGTCGATGCCCGTCAACGCGGCGGTCTTGCCGTATCGCTTCGACACGTTGGTGGCGGTCAGCAGCGGCGGCGCGGCGGCGCTGTGTCCGGGCGTGTGCATCGCAGAGGTCATGGGAGTGTTCCTTCGAACCGGTCGGCCGGACGGGTTACTTCTTGAGCGCGGGGGCTTCGACGGGCTCGCCGGCGGCGATCGCTTCGAGAGCAGCCGTGATGGATGCCTCGTCCCACGCGTTGGCGGCGTACTCGTCGGTGCCGAGCGCGTCGACCCAGTAGTCGAGATCCGCCTGCGCGACCTGCACGAGCGGCAGGACGACCTCGTTCGGCACGTCTTCTCCGCGCTCCTTGGCAAGGGCGACGTAGACCGCGGCGACGACCTGACCGGGGTCGGTCAGTGCGGCGAAGGAGCCGTTGTCGAGCCCGCTCTCCTGCCAGAACTTGAGCGACTTGCCGTCGGTGTCGAAGACGACGACCGGGGCCTCGCGCCCGGCGGACTCGAAGGCCTGCACGACGCCCATGCCGCCGATGCAGCCGGGCACGGCCGCGATCTCGGGCAGGGAGCCGAGAACGCCGACGATCTCCTTCTGCGCGGTGGCGGAATCGCAGAAGCCGTTGACCTCGGCCGCGACCTTCACGTCGGGGTAGTCCTCGAGGATCTCGAGCTGCCGGGCGTGGAAGGCCTCTTCCGGCTGCGAGCCGACGACGCCGCGGTTGATGACGATGTCGCCCTTGCCGTCGATCGCATCGAGCGCGGGCTGCAGGGAGTCGGCGCCCCACTGGCCGTAGTCGTTGCGCACGACGGTGCCGCAGCTGGTGTCCATGTCGGCGTCGAGGATGATCACGTTGATGCCCGCGGTGCAGGCCTCTTCGATCACCGGCTGGAGCGCGCTGGACGAGGCGGGGATGACCATCAGCACGTCCGGGTTCTGGAGCATGAGGCTGCGGATCTGGGATGCCTGCTCCGTCGCACTGTTCTCACCGGGCGCGTTGACGACGGAGTAGTCCGAGACGACGCCGTCCGCCTTCAGCTTGTCGGCTTCGGTTTCGAACTTGTCGATCAGGGTCAGTCGCCACCCGTTCACGAACCCGTTCGACAGGGCGATCTTCAGACCCTTGGGCTCGCCGCCGCCGGCCGAGCCGGCGGGTTCGGCCGGGGCCGCGCAGCCGGCGAGGATCACTGCTGCAGCTGCGGTGGCCGCCGCGGCGGTCAGGGTGCGCCGCATCTTCGGGACCTTCATCTGTTGCCTCCACTGTTCGCGTCTTCGCGAGTCGGGCACTCGCTCATTGAGTGCGCGGATCAGAACATGTCACAACCAACCTGTCATTACAAGTTGGTAGTGACTAAGGTAGGGAGCACACCCCCGCGATGTCAATTGGGAGGTTGATACGCTCGACGCCGAGTCGCGGGGCGAAGGAGAACAGATGCCGACACGTTCGATGAACGGCGCGCTCGACCGCGACGCGGACGAGCCGCTCTGGCAACAGCTCGCGCGCCGCCTGCGGAGCGAGATCGACGACGGCGTTCTCCGCCCCGATCAGGCTTTGCCTTCGGAGTCCGAACTCATCGATCGATACGGTGTCTCACGCACGGTGGTCCGGGAGGCCCTCGGCGAACTGGTGCGGGGCGGACTGATCTACAAGGTCCGCGCACGCGGCTCCTTCGTGTCGCCGCAGCGGCCGGAGCTCAAGTTCGTCGGCGCCGTCACGGGGTCATCGGACGACCTCGCCCCGACCGGTCGCCATATCTCGACCCGCGTCCTGGACTTCTCGACGGGCGAGGCCGACGAACGCGAAGCAGAGCACCTGAAGATCGACGTCGGGGACCCGGTCGTGCGCCTGCGGCGGCTGCGCAGCGTCGACGAGACGCCGTGGCTGCTGGTGCAGACGGTCCTGCCCGCGGAGCGATTCCCGACCCTTTCGCCGACCCAGCTTGAGAACGCGTCGCTCTATGCGCTCCTCCGCCGCCGGTTCGGCGTCGAGCCGAGTGGTGCAGATCGCTGGATCTCCGCGGTGATCCCCGACCGCGCAGACGCTGAGCTGCTCGAGCTGGCTCCCGGCAAGCCGGTGCTCGCGATCGAGTCGGTTGCGTGGGATGCCGACGGTGTGCCGTTCGAGCTGTATCACGCCCTGCACCGCAGCGAGGAGTCTCGGTTCTACGTCGGCATTCGCTGAGGTGCCGTGGGGGTCGGCGCGTCATGGTCGACCGGGCCCGGCTTGTCAACGCCCCGGGAGTCGGCGGCGCCCCGACCTATCGTGGCGGGGTGGGAGAAGAAGTCGAGAACCAGGAGATCACGGGAGCCGACCGCTCCCTTCATCGCGAGAAGATCCGTCGCAACCTCGACGTCTTCGAACGGATGCTGCGCGAGTCGCGCTTCGACACGGATGACCCGATGACGGGTCTCGAACTCGAGTTGAACCTCGTTGACGCCGTCGGCGACCCGGCGATGCGGAACGAGCAGGTGCTGCGGGCGATCGCGGACCCGGCGTTCGTGACGGAGCTGGGGCGTTTCAACGTGGAGATCAACGTCCCGCCGGCGAAGCTGCGCGAGGGCGGGCTGACGACGTTCGAGGAGGGTCTGCGCGAGCGGCTGAACGAGGCCGAGGCGCGGTCGGAGGACCTGGGTGCGCATCTGGTGATGATCGGCATCCTGCCGACGCTCGCGGAGCGGCATCTGAGCCGGAGCACGTTGAGCGCGGATTCGCGGTACGACCTATTGAACGAGCAGGTGCTCGATGCGCGCGGCGAGGATCTGGCGATCTCGATCGCGGGGCCGGATCGGCTCGAGACGACGGCCGACTCCATCGTGCCCGAGGCGGCATGCACGAGCACGCAGTTCCATGTGCAGACGTCGCCGGCGCAGTTCGCGGCGTATTGGAACGCATCGCAGGCGATCGCGGGGGCGCAGCTGGCGGTGGCGGCGAACTCGCCGTATCTGCTGGGGCGGGAGCTGTGGCGGGAGTCCCGCATCCCGCTGTTCGAGCAGGCGACCGACACGCGCAGCGAGGAGTTGAAGGCGCAGGGGGTGCGTCCGCGGGTGTGGTTCGGCGAGCGCTGGATCACGTCGGTGTTCGACCTGTTCGAGGAGAACGTGCGGTATTTCCCGGCGCTGCTGCCGATCGTCGACGATGAGGATCCGTTGGAGGTGCTCGAGGCGGGCGGTGTGCCGTCGCTGGCGGAGCTGAAGCTGCACAACGGGACGGTGTATCGGTGGAACCGTCCGGTGTACGACGTGGCCGATGGGATGCCGCATCTTCGCGTCGAGAATCGGATCCTCGCGGCGGGGCCGACGGTGGCGGACACGGTCGCGAACGCGGCGTTCTACTTCGGTCTGGTGCGTTCGCTCGCGGAAGATGAGCGGCCGGTGTGGTCGCGGATGCCGTTCGCGACGGCGCGCGAGAGCTTCCTCTCGGCGGCGCGAGACGGCATCGACGCGCGGCTGTCGTGGCCGGGTGTGGGCCACGTGCCGGCGACCGAGTTGGTGCGCGACACGCTGCTGCCGCTCGCCGCCGAGGGCCTGGACGCGTGGGGCGTGTCGGCTGCGGAGCGCGACCGGTATCTCGGGATCATCGAGGGGCGCTGCGCGACGAAGACGAACGGTGCGGAGTGGTTCGCGAAGCGGATGCGGGCCCGCACCGGCATGGAACGTGCCGACGCCCTGCGCGCCACCCTTCTGGAGTACCGCGAGGCGATGCACACGAACGAGCCGGTCCACACCTGGTCCTGACCCGCGCCGCCCCCTGCAGCCGCGCCTCGCACGTAGCCGTACCCGCGTCGCACCCGGCAGACGCAGCCCGCATGTAGCCCGCGCGCACCCGCGCCCCATACCTTCACCGCGCCACACGCGCGCCCCGCACGTAGCCGTACCCACGCCGCCCCCTGCAGCCGCACCCCGCACGTAGCCGTACCCGCGCCGCATCCCGGGCCCCCGCACCCGCGCCGCCCCGTCACGACGCCCGCGCGTGCACCCCGGCGGTCCGCCATCCGGCACGATCGGGCGGCGGATCCCACAGCCACCGCAGCGGCGATTTCGATCGGAGCGGCACGGGCTCCCGCCCGCTGCCGGGCGGAGCGTGCAGCACGAACCCGGCCTCGACCCGCTCGATGCGCCACCCGTTGTTGTGCAGGAGCAGGTGATGGAACCGGCAGAGGAGCACGCCCTCGTCGGTGTCGGTCCTCCCACCCTCGGACCACGGCACGCTGTGGTGCGCTTCGCAGTACGACGGCGGTCGTTCGCATCCGGGCCAGAGGCATCCCCCGTCGCGGGCGGCGAGCGCGACCCGCTGCGCGCGGGTGAACAGTCGCTCGTCGCGTCCGACGGCGAGGGGTGTGCCGGCGGCATCCACCTCGATGCGGATGCGGCCGCCGGTGCAGTGGGCGCGGTCGACGACCGAGCCGGGCAGGGCTGAGCCGCCGTCCTCGACGATCCCGGTCGCTCCGTGACGCCCGAGGCCGTCGCGGGGCGCCTCGGTGACGATGACGCGCACGCCGGGCTCACGTGCCCCGAACACGTCTTTCGCGGTGGCGAGCGCACCCGCGCGGAGGACGTCGACGAGCACGTCGTACGAGAGTTGCTCGTTCGATCTCGCGTCGTCGACGAGGGCGGCGGCCTCGGCACGTTCGGCGTCGGTCATGAACCTCGGCCCGCCGCGGCGGGGGCGGAGGGCGGCGTCGAGGACGCTCCGCATCCACGGCCCCATCTCGTCGTCGAAGACCATCGAGCCTCGTGAGAACCCCTCGCCGTCGGTCCAGAGCCGGAACGACCTGCGCTCGAAGCGCCGCGCGAACCGCTCCTCGGCTCCGGCGGGGTCGAGCATGTCGCGCAGCGTGCGCGCCTGCGCGGTCAGTTGTTCCACCGACCACTGGTCGGCCTCGCCGGCGAGCCGTTCGGCTCCCCTGGCCCACGCCGCTGCACAACCGAGCGTCGGCGGGTCGCCGAGCCCGGTCAGAATCGCCCCGTACTGCGCCGACGACAGCGCCCCGTCGTAGAGGAGCCGATCGAGCGCGCCGTGCCACCCGGCATCCCCCGAGCCCATCAGCGCCTCCCCCACTCGCACGGCGCGCGTCGCCTCGGCGCGTGTGATGCCGGTGGTCGCCTGGATCATCTCGACCGGGGTGCGATGCCCGGTCTCGGCACTGAGCCCACCGCTCCCCCGCTCGCGGCTCGATCGCTGCGCCGCCACTCCGGCGAGCACCGCCTGCAGCACACCGATCTCGCGCGCCACCCGCCCCGCGTGGGCGATGAGCGTCCGGACCGTGTCGTCATCGAGCCGACCGACGGATGCCGCGAGGTCAGACGCATCCACGTCGAGCGCATCGAGGGCGGTGAGGCCCTCGACACTCTCTCGAAGCGACGTCGCGAATGGCATATCTGTACGATGCCACACACCTCCGATATTCGAACGCGCGTTCCCCAATCTGTGGATAACCGACCGGCCCGCCGTCGTGTAGGAGCGTTCGGAATCGTCCGGGTTCCGCATTCCCACCCGTCCCCGCCCCCGCCGGACCCTAACGTCGCACCGACGGCGGGTGTTCGCCCGCCTGCCGCCCCGCGCGCGTTCGCCTCCCGACGACACGCTCGCGCACCCACGACGACCGAGGAGTACTCGCATGATCGACGTAGACCGCATCCGCCTGCGCGACCGGCGGTGGGTGTGGCTCACCGGGCGTATCGCTCTCTGGGTTCTGATCGCCGCCCTCAGCACGGCCCTGCTTCTGACGATGGCGGTGTCGATCGTCGCCGCGTTCCAGGCCGCGAATGCTCCCGGCGACGGCCACTGGGGCGCGCGCACGGGACCGGTCGGCGACACGTTCGGCGGACTCCTCGGCCCGTTCCTCAACGCCCTCGTGCTCGGCGTCACGGTGGTGTTGGCCGTCGCCTGGCAGCCGCGGCGGGATCGACGGCAGAAGGCCGAGTCCCTGGCGGCGTGGCTCGCCCGGTCGGATGCCGACGACCAGGGTGTCGTCATCACGAACGGCGCGGGCGCGATCGCCCATGACGTCGGCGTGAGGTTCGGGGCGAAGAAGGAGGGGCAGAGCGACCTCGTCCTTTGGGAGGCGCACGTTCCGCCGGGCGAATGGTTCGTTCCGTACCGGCTGCAGGGCGATGAGCCGGAGGCGGGTCCCGACTGGCGCGCAGCCGTGAACATTGATCTCGACGCGATGTCGGTGCAGCTGCGCGGTCGGCACGACGACGACGCCCGCACGGCGTACCTGCGTCCGGACGCTTCGACGACGTACGGGCGGCTGAGCGGCGTCCGGTTCCGTCTGTTCGGCCGGTCGTGGCGGATCGACGCGTTCGGCACGCTGCGTGTCGCCGGGCCGCTGAGCGAGGTCGAACGCGCCGGGCGCGACGAGTTCGCGGCGATGAACCGAGAGGTCGTCACGCCGACCGCCGAGGTCAGCGATGAGACCGCGCAGCTCATGCGACGCACGGTCGCCGCGCTGTGCGGATCGGATGCGGCGTTCGACGCGGCCCTCGATGGCCCGCAGCGCGTGGTGGCGAAGGGCTTCCCTGCGAACGCGATGGTGACCCGCGAGCGGCGACAGCGCAAGTCGTTCGCGATCGAGTTGGCCGGCGAGGATGCGCTCACCGTCCGACTCATGGGCAGTGGCGACATCTTCCCTGCGGGGGTCTGGGTGACCGACAAGAACGGCGTCGAAGTGCGCACCGGACTGTCGGGACACGACAAGTTCCTGAACCACTTCGCTCGCGAGGCCGCGGTCGCGACGTTCGGCGGCAGCGGCGTGGGGGCACTGCGTCGCCCGGCCGGCGAGTGGCTGAGTGATCCCGCGTTCGAGGAATGGATGACGGCGGTCGCCGCCATGGTGGCGGTCGCCGCGAACGGGGTCGAGAAGACCCTGTCCGAGCGCGGGGTGACGCCCCCGGCGACCTCATCCGCACCGACGCCCGCCACCGACAACCTCATCACCGCGCACGACGCCGTGCACTGACCCGCTCACCGAAAGGCTTCTGATGACCGACCCCGACCCCCGCGCCGATGACCTCGCCGATGCCCTGCTCGCACTGCTCGACGAGCCGGCGATCGAGCGGCGCGCCCTGCCGCCGGCGAACTTCTGGAGCATCGTCCACTACGGCGAGCAGAGTTACGAGAACCGGTATAACCGGGTGGTGCGTTGGCTGCTCGACCCGACCGAGAACCACGGGTTGGATGCCGCGGTGGTCAACGCGCTGATCGCCGCCGTGTGGGGTGGGCCGGGCGAGCAGCCCGTGGTCGGCGTCCGCCGGGTGCGGACGGGCATCGAGACGCCGGTCCCCCGCGCCTCGGACACCGAGCTCGCGGGGCGCATCGACATCACGGTCGTCGATCATGTGAACCGGGTCGTGATCGCGATCGAGAGCAAGCTCGCCTCGAGCGCGCACGATGAGCAGCTGCGCCGATACCGCGAGTGGATTACATCGGCGTATGCCGGGTGGCAGCACGTGTTCGTGTTCCTGACCGAGGTCGCCGAGCAACCCGACGACGAGGGGTGGACCGCGTTGACGTACGGCGACTTCGTCGACGTGATCGCGGCAGCACGGGAGACTCGCAAGGTGGCGCCGCGGGTCGACGCCGTGATCGATGACTTCGTGGCCGATGTCGACCGACGCGGCGCGGGACCTGCGGACGAGCGCATCGCGGGGCTCTTCTTCACGGATGCCGCTGAGCCGAAGCCCGCGCAGGTGCGGTTCGCCGACCTGGTGCTGGCGGTGGCCGACGAGATCGAACCTGCGGATGCCGAGAGACGAGCGCCGCATGCGCGGCTCGCCGCGTACGTGGCGGGGCTGAGGAGCTTGGCGCCGGCACCGGCGGCATCCGATGTCTTCGGCAGGTTGACGACACGGTTCGAGGAACGGTCACGCTCGTCCTCGGAGCTGGTGCGGACGCTGTCCTACGTGCTGGATCACGCGCCGCGCATACTCGCGCAGGACCATGCAAAGGCGCCGGGCGTGGCGGAGTTCTTCTCCGCCTACGCGGAGTACCTCACAGGGAGGGCGCTGCGGAGCGCCCGCGACGGTGTGTCCACGGTGCGCCCGGAGCAGAGCCTCGGCGGCTATCTGCGCACGGTGCGCGTGAACCAGGGCGGCAAGGGTGTCACGTTCAACGAGCGGGTCGAGGGCGTGGCGCGGTTCCGGGTGTCCGGCAACGACCTCGCCGTCTTCCCGTGGTGGGTGGGGCACATCGGCGATGAGACGCGCAACATCCCGCGCTCGGCCTGCGGGATCGTCGGTGCGCGGGTGCAGACGCGCCCTCTCGCCGAATGGACGCCGGAGGAGTTGCACGCCGCGGTGCTGGCCGCGCTCCGGGACATCGCCGCGCACGGCGACGGCCGATGCGGTTGCGGCGAGGCGATCCGCTGATCGGAGCGTCTCGCTTTCTCGTGAGACCACCGCTCGCGACAGCTACCCCGCCACGGCCTCCGTCTGCACGTTGCGCTGCACGCGCCGCTTGGGTCGCAGCCTCATCGCGTGTCGTTCGAGCAGGAACCAGCTGGCCGCCGCGAGCGGCAGGGTCAGCAGGATCGACAGCGCCCCGAACAGCGGCACGCCGAGGGCGGCGAGGCCGAAGCTGGCGAGGACTTGTTGCACGGGCATCCCGTAGATGTAGACCCCGTAGGAGATGTCGTTCTCGAGCTTGAGGCGGGGGTGCTTCAGAAGGGCGCCGAGCCCGAGCATGAGGTACGCCCAGGGCAGCGCACCCACGACGCGGTAGTCCGGCAGGAACAGGCTCACCGCCGTCACGGCTGCGGCGGCACCGAGCAGCAGTCCGCTGACCGGGATGCGGCGTGCGTACTGTTCGATCAGCATGCCGGCAGCGAACATGATGCCGAAGCGGGATCCGTGCACGGCCCAGTAGTTCTCGACGGGGCCGTAGGCGGTGGCGATCAGGCCGAGCAGCGTGAGGCCGAAGATGATCGGCACGGTCGCGCGAAAGCGGTAGAGCGCGAGCAGTCCGAGGGCGAGGACGCCGAGGTAGCAGAGGAACTCCCAGAACAGCGTCCAGAGCGATCCGTTCCAGTAGCCCGGATGCGGCACGTTCAGGGGCGTGCCGGCGATGCTGTGGTCGAAGATCCGCAGCCCCGCGTTCTGCAGCACGTACTTCACGTTCTCGAACGAGATGACGTCGAGGTAGCTGCGTCCCGTGACGAGCGCGGTCGTGATCGGGGCGATGACGAACGCGGTGACGATGAGGCATGCCCAGAAGGCGGGGAAGATGCGCAGGGCGCGGGCGGCGAGGTACTGCCACCAGTTCGGGTTGCGCTTCCAGCTGCCGTAGATGAGGAAGCCGCTGATCGCGAAGAAGCCGTCGACGCCGAGCTCGGCGAGTGCCTGCTGCGCGGGATGCCACTCCACGGTGTTCCCGGTGAGCGGGAACGAATGCCAGATGATCACAGACAGCGCGAGCATCAGGCGGATGAAATTGAGCGCGTTCATCCGCGGGTCGTACACGCCCCCAAGCGTGCGAAAACGGTGTGGTCCCCTCACCCTCCGGAGGTTACATCGGATGCCGCGTCCTACATAGGTGCGATGTGGTCCGCGTGTAGCCGCGGGTTGGGTTGACAGACGCTGCTGCGCTCCGCAGGAGCGTGTATTGGTCGAAGCGACTCGCGGAGGTCGTGCGGAGCGTTGCCGAGCTTCGCTTTCGCCGCGGTAACGGACGACACCAGGTCGGAGCCCAGGGCCCGTGACCGCTCAACGCCCTTCGATGATGTAAACCATGCCTACGTTGACGAGCGCTCAGAAGACCGGCACCGTGTATCAGCTGCCTGAAGGTTCAGCAGTCGTCGAACGATAACCGGCCTATCCAGCGACTCGCGACGGACGAGAACATGCTGCTCTCTCCCATAGAATCGCGCTCATGGAGGCCGCCCGATGATCAATTCTCGCGCCGATCTCGCGACATACATCGCCGCAGACCTCGCCACGCACAACGTGAGCAGCTGGAGGTGGCGGTATCGGTTCACGCGGCGCATCGTCTACTTTCAGTGGCTTCTTCGTCGCGCAGAGTACGCCACAAATGTCCGGCGCGGAGGACTAAGTCGCTGCATCGCGAAGGTCATGCAACTCCGCGTCACACTCCTCGGGGAGAAACTCGGGTTCACTGTTCCGCTGAACACCTTCGGGCCTGGACTGAGCATCGCCCACGTTGGCACCGTGGTAGTAAACCCGGACGCTCGTATTGGATCCGGATGTCGCATACACCAAGGCGTCACTATCGGCGGCGTCGCGGGCGCAGCGCCGGTACTCGGCGAGAATGTTTGGATCGGCCCGGGTGCTCAGATATTTGGGCCCATCCACGTTGGTGATGGTGCGGCCATTGGTGCGAACTCTGTCGTCAACCGCGACGTTCCTGGTGACGTAACCGTCGCGGGCGTTCCGGCCAAGGTGATTCGTGGGCATGGGTACCGCGGAGCGGACCATCCTGCGGTCAGCTGATCGCCGTGAAGTGTTATCAACGCACCGCTCCTGCGACGATGTTGGAATACGTGATGCTGGCGCCGGAACATTCGTCGTCACCAAACTGACGGCCATTGTTCTAGTCAGGATGGCTTGACGGCCGAGGTGCTGACCTGCACCAACACAATCACCCGCTACCAGCCGCCGAAGGCGGCTCAGTCCCGCACGACCCCCGCGAGCCGGTCCGCAACCCGCTTCGCGTCCGCCTCAGACGCCGCCTCGACCATCACCCGCACGAGCGGCTCGGTCCCCGACGGACGCAGCAGGACGCGCCCCGAGTCACCGAGCTCCGCCTCAGCCTCGGCGACGGCCGACAGCACATCGGCATCCGTCGCCCGCGACCGCTCGACACCCTTCACGTTGATGAGCACCTGCGGGAACACGGTCATGACGTTCGCGAGCTCTGACAGCGGCTTGCGCTGACGGGCGACCTCTGCGGCGAGGTGCAGACCGGTGAGCAGCCCGTCGCCGGTGGTGGCGTAGTCGCTCATGATGACGTGGCCGCTCTGCTCGCCGCCGAGCGAGAAGCCGCCTTCGTTCATGCGCTCTAGGACGTAGCGGTCGCCGACTGCGGTCGTTTCGAGGTGGATGCCGTGGGCCGCCATCGCGCGGTGGAGTCCGAGGTTGCTCATCACCGTCGCGACGAGGGTGTCGTCGCGCAGCAGGCCGCGCTCCTTCATCGAGACAGCGAGGATCGCCATGATCTGGTCGCCGTCGATGACCCGGCCGTCGGCGTCGACGGCGAGGCAGCGGTCGGCATCGCCGTCGTGGGCGATGCCGAGGTCGGCGCCGGTGCGGAGGACTTCGGCGGTGAGGACGTCGAGATGCGTCGAGCCGACGCCTTCGTTGATGTTGAGGCCGTCGGGGTCGGCGCCGATGACGGTGACTTTCGCTCCGGCATCCCGGAACGTCTCGGGTGAGACGCCGGATGCGGCACCGTTGGCACAGTCGAGCACGACGTGCAGGCCACGCAGGCTGGTGCGCAGGGATGCGAGCAGGTGCACGACGTAGCGGTCTTCGGCGTCGGCGAAGCGGCTGATGCGGCCGACGGCTCCCCCGGTGGGGGCGAGCTTGGGGCCGGCCATGGCTTCTTCGATGCGCTGCTCGACCACGTCGGGGAGCTTGACGCCGCCACGGGCGAAGATCTTGATGCCGTTGTCGGGCGCCGGGTTGTGCGAGGCCGAGATCATGACGCCGAAGTCGGCGTCGATGTCACCGACGAGGAACGCGGCGGCCGGGGTCGGCAGGACGCCGGCATCGAGCACGTCGACGCCGGAGGAGGCGAGTCCTGCGGCGACGGCTGCGCTGAGGAAGTGACCCGAGACCCGCGGGTCGCGTGCGACGACGGCGGTGAGGCGGCGTCCGCTGCGGCGGCGGGCTTCGGCGATACGACCCTGGCCCAGGACGACTGCGGTCGCCTGGGCCAGGGTGAGCGCGAGATCGGCGGTGAGGGGGCCGTTTGCGAGGCCCCGCACACCGTCCGTCCCGAACAGTGCCATCGAAGGATTAACGCTTCGAGTACTGGGGAGCCTTGCGCGCCTTCTTGAGACCAGCCTTCTTGCGCTCCTTGACGCGAGCGTCACGCGACAGGAAGCCGGCCTTCTTGAGGGTCGGGCGGTTGTTCTCGGCGTCGATCTCGTTGAGGGCGCGCGCGATGCCGAGGCGCAGGGCGCCGGCCTGGCCCGAGGGGCCACCACCCGAGATGCGGGCGATCACGTCGTAGCCACCGGCGAGGCCGAGGACCGTGAACGGGTCGTTGATGAGCTGCTGGTGCAGCTTGTTGGGGAAGTAGTCCTCGATCGTGCGGCCGTTCACCGTGATGGTGCCCGAGCCGGGAACCAGGCGCACGCGGGCGATGGCCTGCTTGCGACGGCCCACAGCGGCGCCGGGGACGGAGAGGACGGGGCGAGCCGGGGCGGCCTCAGCGGCAGCCGGCGTCTCGGTCGAGTAGTTCTCGGGAGTCTGGTCGAGGGAGTCAGCGATCTTCGCCATCAGATAATCCTTGTTCTTCTCTGCGGCGCTTACTGGGCGACCTGGTCGAAGGTGTACGTGGTGGGCTGCTGGGCCGCGTGCGGGTGCTCGGCACCGGCGTAGACCTTGAGCTTGGACAGCTGCTGGCGACCCAGGCTGTTCTTGGGGAGCATGCCGCGGACGGCCTTCTCAACGGCGCGCACCGGGTTCTTCTCGAGAAGCTCGGAGTAGGTGACCGACTTGAGGCCGCCCGGGTAGCCCGAGTGGCGGTAAGCCTTCTTCTGCTCGAGCTTCTGGCCGGTGAGGGCCACCTTGTCGGCGTTGATGATGATCACAAAGTCGCCGGTGTCGACGTGGTTCGCGAAGGTGGGCTTGTGCTTGCCGCGCAGGAGCGTGGCAGCGTGCGAGGCGAGGCGGCCGAGGACGACGTCGGATGCGTCGATGACCACCCACTCACGGGTGATCTCACCAGCCTTGGGGGTGTACGTGCGCGTCACAGTAGTGCTGCTTTCATTGATTCGAACGGAGGAGTTCGTGAATCCCACTCCGGGGTGGTTCGCTCGGGATACCGGTCGAACACGCCAGTGGAGGGCTCACGTTCGCGGTGCGAGGCCAGCAGGGCGCAGGCACCAATGTGCAAGCTTACACGAAGTCTTCGCGCCCGCTAACGCCGCCGCGCCTGCTCCCGGAAGCTGCTGCGACGCTTATCCCAATACTCGCTAGTGGTCGCGATCACCCGGGCCGGGTTCCCCGCCACGACAGAGTCGTTGGGCACGTCCTTCGTCACTACGGCGCCGCTCCCCACGATTGCGCCGTCGCCGACCGTGACTCCAGGAAGAATGATCACACCCATCCCGATGAATGCTTGCGTGCCCACGCGGACCGGCGCCTCCCTCATGAGCTCCTTGTCAAGCTGCCCGCTGCGGCGCTCCGCCGTGCGATCGAGACTGAAATCATGGGTCAGAAGCCGAACTCCGTGACTGATAACGCAGCGGTCACCTAGTGTCACGGCGCCCGGAAAACCGACATCAAAGTAGGTCTGGGAGCTCACCCATAGGGGCGAGCCCTCTAAACGGATGCCTGACGCGCGAAGTATCGCATTCGTCGATTTTCGGTACGCAGTTTGGCTGATCCGGTCTACGAGGCGCAGAAGTGGCATTACCGGTGTCAGGTTCACAACATCTCACCTTCTGGTCGTGCGGGCAGGCCAGCGCGGAGCCGAACGCCACGTCTAGTTGCACCGGGAATTAAGTGTGGCCCCGGGGTCGCGTCAGGCTCGCGGCCAAAACTCTGAGCCTCCATGATTGAGAGGGACAACGCGGTCATCGGTATGACGAGCGCGGCGGGAAAGGCTTCGAGCAGATTGAACCCGGACGCTGCAACGACGTAAGCGGCAAACATGGCGGGGCCGATGACCGCGCCCCTGCGAGCCGAGGCGATCATTATCCAGCCCACGGCGATCACAAGCAGGCTGAAGCCCGGTACACCCAGGGACACGAGCGCCTGCAGCGCCGAGCTCTCCAGAGGGTATTGAGCATATGCACCGCCTACAGCTAGAAGAGCCGAGTGCGAGAGACCAGCCCCGGTGCCCAGTCCATTCGATATTGCCACTAGCGGCGCCAATAGCTGGAGATAGTCGAATCTCAGTTGCGCGGAGCCCGAAGCTTCAACGACCCCTCGGCCTGACTCGACTAAGAACCCCGAGCCCGCCACGGCCAACACGACTGCACCCGCTATCACAGCCACGAATGCTCGACCTCTAGGCCCCCTTGCTCTCGAAAGCAGCAAGCAGAGAATCGCGACCGACGACCCGGCAACGCAAGCCAACACAGCACTCCTCGAGCCAGTCGTGAACACCGCCAGAAGTGGAATACCGGTTACCACCAGCCACCGCAACCGACCGGTTTGCAGGAGAGCCGAAAGGCCCCCTGACGCGCAAACTGCGAATACTGTTCCATTGAGAAGCGGGTGACCTATAGAGGTCATGGACCTGTACGCATCCCATTTTTGAGACAGGCCCACCGGACTTGCAGCAAAGAATCCAGAAAGCGCATTGGATCGCGTAGTGAATTCGAGGATGGCCACGAGTCCATAAATGCAACTGAGCACGGCAAGCACAGCAAGAATCGGGCGAACGTCGAATGCTACTCCCGAGCACGACGGCACTACAACAAATGCCACAGCGAGCGACACCACCCAGACCAGGGCTGCCTCGGGGGGACCGAAAGGCGTGGTGGCCGCCACTATCGAGCTATAAGCCACAAAAGCCGCACCCACTACGATCGGCCCGAGTCCCAGCCAGTTAGGAATTCTAAGGCGTCCTCGGAGCGCGAAAACGAGTAACGGCAGGACCACGAACGGCTGAAGGACCCGGAGCGCCCCCGGGAGATCTAGATAGGAAAGTGGGAGGACAATGGAAGCGAAGGCCGCCGCCAAGGCTGACGACTGGCTCGAGACGACCACCGAGAACAGGGCGAGCGCGATCGCGATCGGGATAAGTTGCACGATTCCCGTGAAATAGGCAGCCCCGCCTATGAGCACAACAATGACTGGAGGTAAGACATCTCTGAATCGCGACCGCGGGGATGTCATACCTGACCGTCGATCCTGATCTCCGGTCGATCTGAGCCCGTGGCAATCGAGTCAACGAGCGAGCGGTAGTCCCTGCCTGTCCGATCCCTCTCGCTCGGCCAGGTGTCCAGCACTCGCTTACGCAGCTCCGCCGTCTTTCCCACGAATCTGGCTGGGTTACCGGCCACAACCACACCATCAGGGATCGACTTGCTCACGACACTTCCAGCCCCGACGACGCAGTCCTCACCTATCCGAACCCCGGGGAGGATGGTGACGCGAGCCCCGATGAAGGAGCGCGAACCGATCTCGATAGACGCGTAGCGGAACCGGCGCCCAAGTTTGTCCGCGAAGAGCCAGCCGGTCCCGTCATGTGTAATGAATTGGACGTCCGTGCTAACGGTGACATCGTCCCCGATGCGCAACAACCAATGCTCCGAGGCAACCTGACACGAATATATCCGGCAGCGCTCGCCCACGGTGACACCTAGTTTGCGAGCAGCCCGGGTACCGCCGATAAGGCGAGCGAGGAGAAAGAACTTGCGGGTCGGCGAGATCAGCGCCATGAGGAGCTCCTTCGTTTTGACACGTGCCCGAGGCGCCGGCGCAGATTTCGCCGGACGCGCAACCCTTCGACCGCCGCCTCGCACTCAATGAGAGCTTCTAGACGAGACATTCCCTCGCCGTCTCGCTGCGCGACTAGATCGTCATACCAAATCGGGTCGACATCGAATAGCTCGCGAACGAATTCACGATAGGCGTCAACAAATGCTGGCTCCGTCAGAGCTCGTTGCCGCCAGTGCTCGATCCTCGTGACCTGAGAGGGGTGATGCCTGTAGAGGACGGTGGGAGCGGCAAGCCGTGCCATGCGGCTGCCGGCGATGGCCATACGCAACCACAGATCGTAGTCTTCAGCCAGAACGTGCCTGTAGCCCCCTGATTTCTCAACGTGCGACCGCTTCGCGGTGAAGGTCGGGTGGGGAAAGGGATTCTCCATGAGCAAGGTCAAATTGAAGGCGCGCGATCGAAGCGTCGTCGGTTCGGTCGGACGGACAACCCCTGTTCCGAAGTGAACGACACCTGTGAACACGGCATCGTACTTAGCCTTCAGAGCCCGCAAAGACAGCTCAAATCTCCACGGCAAGCAGATGTCGTCCGCGTCCATCCGAGCAACATAGCGGCTGGAACTTGAATTGAGTCCACGCTGGAGGGATGCGGCGACCCCAAGATTGCCGTCGTTCTCGAGAACTCGCAATCTCGGTTGATGCAGTCGCTCCAACACCCCGACGGTCCCATCAGAACTACCATCGTCGATAATCAGGAGCTCGGCGTCGCAGGGCATGGCGCGGAGTGTTGATCGCACGGCACGCGCGATGGTCTCCCGCCCGTTGTACACCGGCATGAGGATGGTTAGATTGGGCATTCGTTTTCCTTGGCCTCAGATTGCTGAAAGGGCCCACAAGTAGCCGAGCATTGCTAGCAACGCCCCAGCTACTACAAAAGCGCAGAGGGCGGCAACGGACCTTGCATTGAGCACCCTCCTTGCGAGATAACCGCGCGCAGCGAGCGCGATGATGTCGCGGCCCCACGCAATGACAGCCCCCCAAAAGAGCGACGCGGCAAATGCGAACCCGGAAACGCTACTCAAGGCGACACCGACAAATTGCCAAGGTATCAAAACAGCCGCACGTCCCGAGTCGATTAGGACCGCCGACAGAACCCATACAACTGCAGACGGGATCACGGATGCGGTCAACAATGGCACCAATTTCAACGCGGCATCCCAGTCGTCGTTAAGGAAGCGCGAAAGTACCGACACCGAGAGAAGAATGATTGTCACTTGGATTGACGCGGCGACCGTGAGCACTCGGGTCAGGTGATATTGGACAAGCACCCGCTTAGCAACTTGGTCGTCCGCCCCCCCGAGTTCCGCCCTTATCAAGTTCACATAACCCGCGAGCGCGGCATCTGCGGGAACCCGCGCTACCGAGGAAGCCAGAGACAGCACTCCCAGGAGGCTAGTACCGGCCAGGATGGAAACAACCAGTCGGTCCGCCTGACCCTGAACCCATCCCAGTGTTCCGCTAAGAGCCGTCGGAACCAAGAACCGGGACGTGAATCGAACTCTGGGTAGCTCTCCATCAACATTCTTCCTCCGAAGGAGGACCAGAATGAGTATCTCCGCCACTGCGCTCTGTGCCGCCGCAGCCGCGATTCCCACTAGTGGCGCCAGGGGGAGCGCTACACAGAGTGATCCGAGGGATGCAACCCATTGGGCGCGGGCGAGCCGGAGCCACCCGCCCGTCGCTTGAGCCGAAACAACATTCGGGAGCGACCAAACCATCGCGATCGGAACTATCGCTAGCGGCGCTAGCTTGATGACTTCATTCCACTGCGCGATCTGGACCAGGCCCGCCAGGAAAATGAACCCAGTCACCGCAAGCAGCGTCAGGCCGCCAAGCAGCGCTGAGAATCGGCGAATGTAGATCGGTCCGCCAACATGGCGAGAAACGCGCACTCCGATCTGTCTGATCGTCTGGTCGCCGATGGCTTGAAAAAAGGTGAGCACGAGGGAGGCCATCGCGAAAAGCCCAGCTTCGGAAGGGCTCACAAAAACGGCCACCACGAGACCGACCACAGCGCTCGCACCGCGATTCACAACTCGCTCGATCATGGCCTGGAGCGCGTTTCCTCGCAGCGACTGGATAGCCAGCCTGTAAAAACGAGTGACTCGCGCTCTCACGAACGCGTCAGTTCTTCAACAGCAGCAATGAAGTCCCGGGCGACAATCGGAGCAGCAAAGTAATCGACCTGGGTGAACGCGTTGGACGCGATGGCATCAGACTTCGCAGGGTCACCGATACTTCTCAAGCACGCGGCCGCAAGCGATGCAGCGTCGTCCGGCAGGCACTTGTATGCATCAACACCGTCCGTACAGAAATCGTCGAAGCCGCTCCCCGCAGTCACGATCACGGGGCGACCGCTGGCCTTCGCCTCCAGGGCAATATTTCCGAAGGCCTCCCAACGAGATGGACAAAGCACAGTTGTTGCGCTCGCCATTGCACCGTAGAGGAAGTCACCACGTAGGTCGCCGAGGAAATGCACACGCCTCTGGTCGGTGGAAGCCATGAGCGCTCTGAGGCCTTCCTCTCCCAGCTCCTTGGTCGTGTCACCGAGGCCTCCAGCGAAGACAAAGCGCGCATCGGAGACGCTCCTCGCGACGATGTCAAACGCGGCCGCTGCTACGGGCGCCCCTTTGCGTGCTTCCAGGCGGCCAGCGAACAGAAAAAGCGGTCCCGGGGAACCCTCTGCAGCCGGCCATGAACTCGGGATGTTCTTCCGCATCGCAAGATCTTTGACCGCCGCCACGTCGATACAGTTCCGAACGACGCGACTCTTCAGCGCATCGCCGAACCTGGCTTTCAGCATCTTGTCGATGGCGCTTGAAACCGAGATAGCTCCGCGAGACCTCGCGATCTGCATTTCCTCGAGTCGGATCTGGATGAGGTCAGCGACTCGCCTGATTCCGATGCGCCGGGACCGGCCAGGCGTAAGAGAGTTAATCAACCGCATACCAGTCACCACATTCGTGACCAGATTCGCGCTACGCGGCAAGAATGCGCTAATGCCCTGCCACTCAGGCGACACCACAACGGCAGGTTGCAATCTCGAGTAGAGCTTGCGCGCTAGGAGCGGCCGAATGACCAATCGCAGCGGCCTCGGGATGCGACGCGAAACCTTCTCGATCTTGAATTCGACACCTTCGACCTGCGGCGGTGCTTGAATTTCCGATTCAGCAAATAGGAGAACGGTTACCGATATGTCGTGCCGTGCAATCTGAGGCACAAGGGCCGCGTATCTACGCCCCACACCTCCCGTATACGTAGACAAATCAGCGTACTCATTGAGAATGACGAGCCAGTGTTCAGATGCCCTTCCCGCCGTCATGTCAGGTTCCCCAGTAGCGCCGTCCACCGGTCCCGGAAAACATCCTCGCCAAAGTTGACGGCATAGGAATCTGCGATGTCGAGGCGATCGTCATCGATTCGTGCTCGTGACAACGTCCTCTCTACCGAAGAAACCAACTCGTCGAATGCCCCGGGCGTGACAGCCTCGCCTAGACCCACCGCGAGGGTCTCAGGGATGCCCCCCACACCGTATGCGACTGTGGCGGTCCCGACACTCCCGGCTTCGAGGATGGTCAATGGTTGAGCCTCGAATCTGTATTCGGACGGGAAGACCAGAACGTCCGCCGCAGCAAGTTCCTCCCATTTTTTTTCGCCGTCGACATGACCGAGCAAGAATATTCGCTCCGACATCTGAGCTTCGTCAATCTGGTGCCTGAGCAGCGCGAGAATGCGGTCGTCGTTTGATGAGCCTGCTAGCCGGAAAACAACGTCGGGTAAACGCGCTGCGAGTACGCTTGCGAGCCGAACGAAGGTTGACGCCCCCTTCTCGGGCAGCAGATTCGACATGAAGAGCGCAACCCGAACTCGCGAACGATCCCGGTTCTCGAATCGCGATAGCGGGACACGGTCGGGAACTGTATTCGGAATGATTGTGATCTTCGAAGCAGAAAGCTCCTCAAGGTCGGATGCGAGCGAGTTCGTAAGGCAAACGGTCTCGTCCGCTCCAGCTATGAACCAGCGAACAAGACTCCGCCACACGCGTCCTCGTTTAGCGAGATCTGCGAAGCCTACAGTGTGCACGTAATCCACCCTGCGTACTCCTAACAGACGAATGAGAGCTGCGGCCGCACAATCGACGAGGAAGGATGCGGGACGGTTAGTGACGAAGAAGATTAACGCACCGTCATCCGCGGCTCGGCAGACTCTGTAGATCCGGGAAATGAAAATCGGAATGCGCAGAACCTTCGACACTGAGGCGCGACCTACTTCACTGGCAGCCACGCTGAACGGCCTACTGGCCAGTTCGACGCTGTACCCGCTTTCCCTCAGTACTCGCAGGAGTGTCTCGGTCATCACCGTAGAGCCGTGAGTTGGCGGCGGGAGCTGACTTATAACCGCCACAACGCTCCGGGGCATCAAGTGCCCCGGCTCTTCGACAAAGACTGCGCGGCGACGATAGTCATAAACTGAAAGTTGCCGACCAGGTATCGGCGCCATAGCCTCTTCGGGTCAGCTGACAGGCGGAACAACCACTCGACTCCCATTCTTCTTACCCAAACCGGAGCTTCTCTGACCTTCCCCGACATGAAGTCGAACGCAGCCCCGACTCCCGCCGTCGCGACGCCCGTGAGTTCAGCGATCCTCTCGCCAGCGAAGTCCTGTTTCGGCGAGCCGAGACCAATCCAGACGAGGTTTGCGCCGCTCTCGCGAATCATCTCGACCGCTCGCGTTTCAACTTCTCCCTCGAAGGGTGCGTACGGCGGCGACCAGTAACCGGCGACCTGTGCTCCGGGGTAAAGTCTCCGCACCTCGACCACGAGCTTTCGCACGGACGCCTCGGATCCTCCGAGGAAGAAGTGCCTAATCGGCATGTCGGCAGACCTACCCAATGCCTCGCGAAACACGCTCGGTCCCCTCACGTGCGGAGGTTTAGCTAGGCGCGCCCGACGCTTGAGAATCGCAGCAACAGGAAAGCCGTCGGCAAAGTTCCAGCCGCCTCGCTGCACCAACTCCGCGTAATCACTCGACGACGAGGCGGTGACGACACACCACGCGTTGAGGAAGCGGGCCGAAACGGCCGAGCCGTTTTCTGCCTGCTCAAGCAGCCAAGCCACGGCTTCGTCGAAGCTCGTCAAGACGAAGGGAATCTCGCCTACTCGCATCGTTTGCGCTGTATCCACCGCAACCCCTCCAACCAACTTCTTTGAGGCGCCCTTGCCGCGAACCCGGCTGATGCTAGCAGTGGTTCGTTTCGTCGCTGTGTCGCCGGGTCGGAGAAGAATGACGCTCGCTTCGTGTGGTCTCAGGTGACACACGCCGGGAACATTCGTTCGCTACTCTGCTCGAAACGCTCATCGACGGAGACCGTGCGCGGCCTCCGCGCACCCTCGCGCCGGCGAGTTGACGACCTCACCTAGCCCAGGGGGAAACACTGTGACCAAGCGCGCTCTCATCACCGGCATCACCGGCCAGGATGGTTCGTACCTCGCCGAACTGCTGCTGTCGAAGGGATACGAGGTGCACGGTCTGATCCGTCGCGCGTCGACCTTCAACACGCACCGCATCAACCACCTCTACGTCGACCCCCACGACCCGTCCGCGAAGCTGTTCCTGCACTACGGCGACCTCAGCGACGGCGCGCGCATGGTCACGCTCATGAGTGAGATCAACCCCGACGAGGTGTACAACCTCGCCGCGCAGTCGCACGTGCGCGTCTCGTTCGACGAGCCCGAGCACACCGCCGACACCACCGGCACCGGCACGATCCGCCTGCTCGAGGCGGTGCGGCTGTCGGGCATCAAGACGCGGTTCTATCAGGCATCCACCTCGGAGCTGTTCGGGGCGACCCCTCCCCCGCAGGGTGAGGACACCCCGTTCTACCCGCGCTCCCCGTACGGTGTCGCGAAGCTGTACTCGTACTGGATCGTGAAGAACTACCGCGAGGCGTACGACATGTTCGCCGTCAATGGGATCCTGTTCAACCACGAGTCCCCGCGCCGTGGTGAGACGTTCGTGACCCGCAAGATCACCCGCGCCGTCGCCCGGATCAAGGCGGGCGTGCAGAAGGACCTGTACCTGGGCAACCTCGACTCGATCCGCGACTGGGGGTACGCCGCGGAGTACGTCGAGGGCATGTGGCGGATGCTGCAGGTCGACGAGCCGGAGGACTTCGTCCTGGGCACCGGTGTCGGGTACACGATCAAAGACTTCCTCGAGACCTCGTTCGGGCACGTCGGGCTCGACTGGCAGGAGTTCGTCAAGTTCGACGAGCGCTACCTGCGCCCCACTGAGGTCGACGCGCTCATCGGCGACGCCTCCAAGGCGGCCGACAAGCTCGGCTGGGTTCCCACGATCGACGGGAAGGAACTCGCCAAGCTGATGGTTGACGCCGACGTGGAAGCACTCGAAAAGGGTCCCGAATGGATCGACACCGTCAGCCTCGCGTCGTGGGGAACCGCGTGACCGGCGCGGTCGACGGCGTCACCTACACGCCCGGCGCGCTCGACCGCGACGCGACGTTCTACGTCGCCGGGCACCGGGGGCTCGTCGGGTCGGCGATCGTCCGCAAGCTCGAAGCCGAAGGCTTCACCCACGTCGTCGGCAAAAGCTCCGCCGAACTCGACCTGAAGAACCGGGACGACGTGTTCGCGTACATGGGCGAGATCAAACCCCGTTACATCGTGCTCGCCGCCGCGAAAGTCGGTGGGATCCTCGCCAACAGCACCTACCCGGTCGACTTCCTCTCCGACAACATGCGGATCCAGACCAACGTGCTCGACGCGGCACTCGCGAACGACGTCGAACGGGTCGCATTCCTCGGGTCGTCCTGCATCTACCCGAAGTTCGCCGAACAACCCATCCGCGAGGACTCCCTCCTCACCGGGCACCTCGAACCCACCAACGACGCGTACGCGATCGCGAAGATCGCCGGCATCCTCCACACCCAAGCCGTGCGCCGCCAGTACGGGCTGCCGTGGATCAGCGCCATGCCCACCAACCTCTACGGCCCCAACGACAACTTCTCCCCCAAGGGCTCCCACGTCCTCCCGGCCCTCATCCGCCGGTACGACGACGCCGCCAAGACCGGCGCCCCCACCGTCACCAACTGGGGCACCGGCACCCCCCGACGCGAGTTCCTCCACGCCGACGACATGGCCGACGCCGTCCTCCACCTGCTCGAGCACTACGACGGACCCGACCAGGTCAACGTCGGCACCGGCACCGACGTCACCATCCGCGAGATCGCCGACACCATCGCCCACGTCACCGGGTTCACCGGCGACACCGAATGGGACACCACCAAACCCGACGGCACCCCCCAGAAACTCCTCGACGTCTCCAAACTCGCCGAGGCAGGCTGGACCGCCAAGATCAGCCTGGAAGAAGGCCTCGAACGCACCGTCGCCTGGTACCACGACCACGCCGACACCATCCGCCAGTAACCCATGACCTACCGCCACGTCGTGCTCTTCCGCATCCATGACGACGTTGAAGAGCACGACGTGACGCGCGCGGTCGACGCTCTGCGATCGCTGGCCGAGCTGCCGTGCGTCGAGGACTGGCGCATCGCCCGGTCGCTCGATGAGCGGAAGGGTCGCATCCTGATCGAAGAAGCGACGTTCGCCGATGAGGACGCGTTCGCGGCGTTCCGCGAAGACCCGCGTCACCGCGACGTCGCCGCCCGGATGTCCGAGATCTCGGACTGGTGGATCGGCGACTACGTCAGCTGAACGCCGTCGACTGACGCTGCCGCACGCCGACGAGCTCGGCCGACCCCGGCCACATCGGTTCGGGGAGCGCGGCCGGGTCGAAGTACCCGAAGTCGAGGGCCTCGTTCTGCGGCATCGGATCGCCCTCGATGTCGACGACGAACGACAGGCCGATCGAGTGCTTGCGCGGGTCGACGCCGTGCGACGTGCCGTCGGCCGGAGCCACCTCGGGCGGGAACCACTCGTACACGTACGCGGGCTGCGCGTTCGGCTCCACCATGACGCCGACGTCCAGGGTGTCGCGGGCGTGCCGACGAAGGGCCCCGACGACGGTCTCACCGTGCCGCACGCGGCCGCCCAGATGGCACCACACCCGGCCGAAGGGCGAGTCGCGCAGGATCAGTCCGATCTCTCGGCGACCGTCGGGCGCGATGCGCACCGGCACGAAATCGACACAGGCGATCGGGACGGAACGCTCGATGAGCGCGTAGACGTCGTCGGGCAGGAAAGTCACGATTCCCATCTTCGCCCGCGACGCGGTCGGCCGAGCATCCATACTGAGGGGTGCCGGGGCGGATCTGGGTGGTCGCCGGGCGAGGGGGAGACAGATGGCTCGTCATGCGTGGAGCATGATCCTGGCCGGCGCCGCAGGAGTCGGCATGATGCTGATCGGAGCAGTCCCGGCATCCGCTCTAGCCACGCCTGAGGCGGCGGTCAGCGAGTCGCCCGTGGGCGAGGCTCCAGGGCCCACGGTCGACGCGGAGGTCATCAACCTCCCCGACGGGCTCGGGATCAGGCTGGTGGGCACGTTCTTCCTCGACGTGGGCACGCTCACCGTCGAGCTCCACGACGACCCGCTCACGCCCGAAGAAGCCTCGTCGCTGCAGACGCTCGACCCCGACCCGATCATCCTCGGTACCGTCGAGCCCGATGGTGACGGGAGGTTCACCTTCGAGGCGCCCTTCGATCCCACCGCCGGCGCGATCCGGTTCGTGGTGCGCGACGCGCAGGGGACGATCTTCTTCTTCCAGAACATGATCTTCGTGGGGGCCGCCGAACCCGAACCCGCACCGCAGCCCGACGAGGCCACCGGGCCGCGCCTCGCCGATTCGGGCGGACCCTCGATTCCGGCCGGCGCTGCCGCGGCCGCCGCGGTCCTGATCGTGGCCGGTGTCGCGCTCGCCTGGACCGGATCGGGGCGGCGCCGCATCCGCTCATCCTGACCCCACCGGCCACCGAGCTTTCACCTCGCGTCATTTGCCCGACACACCCCTGTGGCAGACTGAGCCGAATTGATCGGACGCCCGACCGGGCGGAGGCACGAGAGGCACCATGGAGCTCAGCGACTACATCCGCGTCCTCCGCAAGAACTGGCTCGTCATCGTCGTGCTGACGCTCGTGGGACTCGGGGCGGCGGCGGCGTACTCGCTGACCCGCACTCCTATATATGAGTCGTCGAGCAGCGTCGCCGTCTCGACGCAGACCGGCGGCACGGCATCCGACATCCAGCAGGGCGCCAACTTCGCGCAGACCCGCATCAACACGTACGTCGGACTGGTGAAGACCCCGATCGTCCTCAACCCGGTCATCGCCGAGCTCGACCTCGGCGTCACGGCCGAGTCCCTCGCCGAGAAGGTCGCCGCCTCGTCGGCGCTCAACACCACGATCATCACGATCACGGTCTCCGACCCCGACGCCGTCGCGGCGGCGGACCTCGCGAACCAGATCGCCGCGAGCCTGTCGACCGTCGTGCCCGAGATCGAGCCGCAGATCGAGGAGGGCGGCAGTCCGATCCGCCTCACTCGCGTCAGCGACGCCCAGCCGGCACTCGCGCCGGCCAGCCCGAACGTCCCGCTGAACCTCGCCCTCGGCGCCCTCGTCGGCCTCGCGCTCGGCATCGGCATCGCCGTGCTGCGCACCGTCCTCGACAACAAGGTGCGCACCCCGCGCGACGCCGAGCAGATCACCTCCTCACCTTCGCTCGGCGCGATCGCCTACGACGCGAAGGCCAAGGAGCGTCCGCTCATCGTCCACGCCGACCCGCTCAGCCCCCGCGCCGAGTCGTTCCGCGCCCTGCGCACCAACCTGCAGTTCCTCGACATGGGCGGCCGGTCGAGCTTCGTCATCACAAGCTCCGTCCCCAGCGAGGGCAAGTCCACGACGACGATCAACCTCGCGATCGCCCTGGCGGATGCCGGCAAGAAGGTCGCCCTCCTCGACACCGACCTGCGCAAGCCCAAGGTCGCCGAATACCTCGGCATCGAGGGCGGCGTCGGTCTCACCGACGTGCTCATCGGGCGCGCCCGCGTCGGCGACGTCATGCTCCCGTGGGGCGGCCGCAGCCTGTTCGTCCTGCCTGCCGGCAAGATCCCCCCGAACCCCAGCGAGCTGCTCGGCTCGAAGCAGATGGGCACCCTCCTCGACGTGCTCGAGCGCGACTTCGACGTCGTCCTCTGCGACGCTCCCCCGCTGCTGCCCGTGACGGATGCCGCCATCCTCGCCCGCAGCACCAGCGGCGCGATCCTCGTCGCCTCGGCCGGCAAGGTCACCCGCCACCAGCTCGAGGGCGCCGTCGAGGCGCTCCACACTGTCGGTGCGAAGGTCGCCGGGTTCGTCATGTCGATGGTGCCGACCCGCGGGCCCGACTCGTACTACAGCGGCTACGGGTACGGCTATGGCTACGGATACGGCGGGTACGGCTACACGCAGGAGCAGCCCAAGGCCGCGCGCGGACGCAAGCGCAAGGCTCCCGTCGCCGTCGTGCCCGACACCGCCCCCGCCATCGGCGAGATCGGCTTCGACTCGCGGCGTGACGCGCGAGGCGCCGGCGACACCGCCGTCCGCTGACCCATGGCACGCCGGTCGCCGGTCCGCCGAGGCCTGCCCTCCGTCGTCGTCGCCGTCCTCGTCGTCGCGCTGACGGTGGCGGTCGGCGGCCTCGTCGCGCTCGCACTCCAGCGCGGCCAGGGCACCCCCGTCGCCGACCGCAGCGCCGACCCCGTTCCTGCGACGACTCCCTCACCGTCACCGTCGGCCTCCGCGGCACCGACGGCGATCGCCGCGCCCGGCGCCGCCGAGCGCTTCCTCGCCGCGGGCGACGACGTGATCTGGCGTGCGATCGCCGGCAGCTGCGGCACAACCGCCCCGGTGGTCGAGCGATCCGACGACGCCGGAGAGACCTGGGACGACGTGACACCCACGTACCGCAACATCGCACAGGTCCGCGCCCTGACCCCCCTCGCCGACACGCAGGCCACCGCCGTCACCGACGTCGGTAGCGACTGCGAGATCCAGGCGCTGCAGACCTTCACCGACGGCGCCTTCTGGTCGCCGTACGAGAAGGTCCTCGCACAATCGACCTACCTCGAAGGCGATGCCGTCGTGATCGACGGGACCGCACTCGCCGCGCCCTGCGCCGAGCCGTGGGGACTGCGCGCCTCCGGCGACACCGCGGCTTTCCTGTGCGGCGGGACCGCGTACGAGACGACGGACGGCCAGACCTCACGCATCGGTGACGGCGTCGTCGCGCTCGACATCCACGACGGCGACGTCGTCGCCGCATCGGTGGCACCGGACTGCGACGGCCTGCAGCTGACCGCTCTGTCGGGCGACGGCCAGGAGATCGCCTGCGTCGACGCGGATGCCGCCGCACCGACGGCCCTGGCTCTCACCGACGACGCGATCTGGCTCTGGAACGCGGACGAACTGACGTCCGCGCCCCGCTGATCCGAGCGCTACGCTTCCCATGGCCGTCATGCAGGAAGGGGGGACGGTGACGCGTCACGATCGTCGCGCCGCGCTGCAACGACGCATCCGCGCCTCTCTCGCCGTGCTGTCCGCACCGGTCGTCAGCGGCGAGTACTTCACGCGGTGGTCGCTCCTCATGTCGTTCGTCGTCGGCACCTTCCTGAGCGTGCCGAGCGTCGGCACCCCCTCGTTCGACGGATACCTGCGGGGCGTCGTCGTCGCGGCCGTCGGGTGGATGCCGCTCGCCGCGCTCGGACTGTTCGCCGCCTACGCCGAGCGACGCCTCGCGTCGAGCCCGGGCGAGCGGGTCGCCGTGATCGCGACGGCCCTCGTCGGATTCTCGGTGATCCGTCCCTTCGTGAACGATGCGGTCAGTGCGTTCCTCTTCGGGCTCTCGACCGGCGGCAACTGGGCGACGCGCATCACCACGAACATCGTCACGTCGGTCATCCTGTTCACCGTCTGCGCGATCGCGGTCACGTACCACCGACGCCTGCGGGCGACCACGCGTCGCCTGCGCTCGGCGAGCGCGCTCATGCGCGTCAGCACGGCCGAAGCCGCCCACCTGCAGAGCACCGTGCCGACCGTGCTCGCGCAGATCGCCGACGACCTGCGGCGGCATCGCGATCTTCTGCTCGACGGCGCCGTCGACTACGACGCGGTGCGCGATTACTCCGCCCGCGTGCGCGCAGCGAGCCATCGACTCGACGAGCTGACGCAGTGGCCGCCGGACGACACCCCTGTCGACATCGATCTCGACGATGCGCGGGGTGTGCCGGTCCTCGCACGCCTCAGCACCACGCCACCGCTGAGCGTCGGACTGACCTACGTCGCGGCGACACTCCCCTTCGGGCTGTCCCACGGCGGTCCCTCGGTCGCCGTGGCGGCGGTGACTGCCTGCGCGGCCCTCGACCTCGCCGCATCTCTCATCACGCGCCGTGCGCGAGGCCTGCGGGTGACGCTGCGCGGTCTCGTGTTCCTGGCGGCCTGGGCCCTCGCGGGGGTGGGAGTGTTGGCGCTCACCTATGCCCTGCTTCCGAACGTCGGCGCTCTCGGTCTGGTGCCGCTGCTGGCGCTGCCGCTCACGGCCTCCGTCATCAGCATGTCCGTCGACGCCTACCGCCGAGCACGAGCCGAAGAGGTACGAGCGACCTCCGTCCTGCGAGCCTCGGCACGCGCCCTGGCGTCCGCCGCCGAGTCGGCGCGTGCACCGCTGCGCCGCGCGAGCGACCTGCTCCACGGCCGCCTGCAGAGCAGGTGTGTGATTCTCGCCGCGCACGTGGACGAGGCCCCCGCCGACGCGGAGACGCTCGACACCTTCCGCACGCAGACCGACGAGGTGCTCGACGAACTCCGCACGGGCGCAAACCTCGTCATCGAGGAGACGATCGAAGATCTCGTCGAGGCATGGTCCGTCGTGATGGACGTGCGCGTCGGCGCCGAGCCCGAGGCACGCGCGGCCTTCGACGACCCCGCCATCGGAGAGCAGGCGAGCCGGCTGATCAATGAGGCGCTCGTCAACGCCGTGAAGCACTCCGCCGCACGCGAGGCAGCCGTCGAGCTGGAACGCACCGGCGACCGGCTGCGGCTGCGCGTCTCGAGCCCCGGCATCCTCTCCCCACGGGCATCCGCGAACGCCGCGCCGCAGGGAATCGGGACACGCGCCGCCGGCACGACCCTCCGTCAGGTCGGAGAGCACGTCGTACTCGAGCGCGAGTTCGAGCTCCCGCCGCAGTGATCCGCCCGCTCAGCCGGCGAGAAGCAGCTCGATCCGCTCGCGCAGCTGCCGCGGCGTGAACGGCTTCGTGACGTAGTCGTCGACTCCCGCCGCCTTCGCGCGCGAGACGTCCTGCGGCGACGAGCGGGCCGTCAGCATCATGATGCGCGTGTCGGCGAAGCCCGGGTCCGACCGCAGTTCCGAGCACACTTCGATGCCCGACTTGATCGGCATCATCCAGTCCAGGATGACGAGGTCCGGATGCCGGGCGTGCGCGGCGTCCAACCCGGCACCACCGTCGTGGACGACGTCCACCTCGTGACCGACGCGCGAGAGCACCTGCTGCAGCAACGACGCGACATCGACGTCGTCCTCCACGACCAGCACATGCGCCACGCGGTCACCTCGCGTCATCCCGCCGAACCCGGACATCGGCGATGGTGCTGAGATTACACTTCGTCACCGCAGAAGAGACACCGCATATACGGTGTGAGCGTGAGCGGGATCCAGAGTGAGCGCGCCGGCCGTGTGCCGGCGTCTCGCCGGATCGCGCTGTGGACGCTCACCGCGCTCTCCATCCTGCTCCTCGCGCTCATCGGCGTCCGCTTGCAGGCGAGTGGACTGCCCATCGCGATCTGGTGGCCCGCCGCCGGTGTCTCGCTCGCTTTCGCGCTGCGGGTCGCACGCGAGCGCCGATGGGTCGTGATCGTCCTGATCTTCGGACTCACTGCCGTCGCCAACGCGATCGGCGGGCGCCCCTGGCAGCTCTGTCTGCTGTACGGCGCCTTCAACGCGGTCGAGATCGTGCTCGTCGTCGGCCTCCTGAGCCGACGCGACAGCACGTTCCGGCTCGACTCCTTGAATGCCGCCACGCGGTTCGTGGGCGCGGTGCTCGCCTCCGCCGCCGTCGCGGCCGTCGGCATCACCACCGCGAACGTCGTCGTCGACGGCGGCGGCTTCTTCCCCACGTCGGTCGTCATCTTCGCCTCGCACAGTTCGGCGATGATGCTGATCGGAAGCCTCGCGATCCTGCCCCGCGACGGCGGCCCGCGCGCCCACCTGGCCGAACTCGTCGCGCATGTCCTGGTCGTCGGCGGCGCCGTCGTCCTCGCCTTCGGCCCGCTCGGGTACACCCAGCTGTCGTTCCTGACCTTCGCCGCTCTGGCAGCCGGATGCCTGCGCTTCCCGCTCCGCGTCGCGATCTGGTCCTCCCTCATCACCTCAGTCGCCGTCCTCCTGCTCACCCTCACCTCCGGAGGAACCGCGAAGCTCGGCACCGTCGGGTCCCCCGAGGCCGCCGTTACCCTCGTGGTGTTCATGAGCGCCATCGGCCTGTTCACCGTCCTCGTCTCCGTCGCACGGTTCGAGGGGCGCCGCAACGCCGCCGTAGCGGTGCAGGCCGCGGAGGAGATCGCCGCCGCAGAGCGCGCACGCGCATCCGCCATGGCCACCCAGCTCGATCTCGAGCGTCAACGCGAGGACTTCGTCACGGCCGCCAGTCACGAGTTGCGCACCCCCGTCACCACCGTGCTCGGGTACGCCGACCTGCTGGGCGAGTCGCCGCTCACGGCCGAGCAGCGCTCGTGGGTCGACTCCACGCGACGAGGTGCCGCGCGACTTGCCGGCCTGCTGGACGGACTGACGCAGGCAGCCGCCGGGGGCGAGCGGGTCCGCCTGTCCGTCGACGACCTCATCGGTGACGTCTGCGCGGCGCACCACGCCGAGGCCGTCGCGCGCCGCACGGACCTCGTGACGACGCGATCCGGCCTGCACGTGACCGCGGTCGAATCCGACGCCCGGCGAGCGCTGTGGAGCCTGGTCGCCAACGCCGTCACCTTCGCCGAAGCTGGAACCGTCGAGGTCTCCGCCCGACGCGCCGGCGACGACGTCACGATCGCCGTGTCCGACGACGGTCCCGGGATGTCCCCCACCACGCTCGCGAACGCCTTCCAACGCTTCTTCCGCGGCCCCGAAGCCGAGGGGCGCACGGCGAGCGGGATCGGTCTCGGCCTCGCGACCGCCCGCGACCTGGCCCGCCGCAACGACGGCGACATCACCCTGACCTCGACACCGGGCGAGGGTGTCGTCGCCACACTCCGGCTACCGTCGGCGTAGACCGATGACATCTCCGACACACGGGTGTTACAGGCCCCTGGTACGGTGCATCCGAGAGCGCGTGAGAGCACTCTCGTGTGGGGGGAAAGATGGCGAGCACGATGACCGCCGACACCGGGGGTGAGCAGGCCGAGCGGATGCCGCACGCCGCCGCGCCTGCAACTCGTTCGGTCTCGTGGCGTCGCGTCTACGCCCGGCGCCTGTGGGTCAGCGACCTCCTCGCTCTGATCTGGGTGGTCTACGGCACCCAGATCGCCTGGTTCGGCCTCGGCGCCGCAGAGATCGCCATCCGCGACGGCAGGGTGGCGGGCGAGATCTCGTACTGGACCTTCTCGACCGGGCTCATCCTGGTGTGGATGCTGACCCTCAGCCTCGCCGACACCCGCGATTACCGGGTGATCGGCGCCGGCTCGGCCGAGTACGCGCGGATCGCCCGGTCGAGCGTCACCCTCTTCGGAGTCATCGCGATCGTCGCGTTCCTGACGCAGATCGAGGTCGCGCGCGGCTTCCTGCTCATCAGCCTGCCCCTCGGCATCCTCGTCCTTCTCTTCGAACGGTGGCTCTGGCGGCAGTGGCTCATCGCCCAGCGCCGCACGGGCGACTTCTCGGCGCGCGTCCTGCTGGTCGGGTCGCGACAGTCGGTCGTCGACATCGCGAACGAGCTCGTCCGCACCCCGAGCGCGGGGTACCTCGTCGTCGGCGCCTGCATCCCGGGTGCGGCGGTCGCCGACACGGTCGAGGGCACCGACATCCCGATCATCGGGTCGATCTCGGGCCTCCGCAGCGCGATGGAGGTCACGAACGCCGACACCGTCGTCGTGACCAGCACCGACGAACTGCCCGCCGACAAGGTGAAGCAGATCTCGTGGAGCCTCGAGGCGGGCAGGCAGCACCTCGTGATCGCCCCCGGCATCGCCGACATCGCCGGCCCCCGCATCAGCAGCCGCCCCGTCGCCGGCCTGCCCCTGCTGCACGTCGAGACGCCGCGTTTCAGCGGCGGTCAGCGTGTCGCCAAGCGCATCCTCGACGTGAGCGCGGCGTCGCTCGGCGTGGCGCTCATCAGCCCGGTCCTGTTGTTCCTCGCCGCATCGATCCGGCTGTCCAGCCCCGGCCCGATCCTCTTCCGCCAGACGCGCGTCGGTCACGGCGGCCGCGAGTTCACGATGCTGAAGTTCCGCTCGATGGTGGTCGACGCCGAGCAGCGCCTCGACGCCCTCCTCGAGCAGGAGCGGGATGCCGGCAACACCGTCCTCTTCAAGATGAGGAACGACCCCCGGGTCACCCCCATCGGTCGCATCATGCGGCGGCTCAGCCTCGACGAACTGCCCCAGCTGTTCAACGTCATCGGCGGATCGATGTCGCTCGTCGGCCCCCGCCCGCCGCTGCCGCGCGAGGTGGAGCTCTACGCCGATCACGTCCACCGGCGATTCCTCGTCAAGCCCGGCATCACCGGACTGTGGCAGGTCAGCGGCCGTTCCTCGCTGTCGTGGGAGGAGTCGGTGCGGCTCGACCTGTCGTACGTCGAGAACTGGACGCTCGTCGGCGACGTCGTCATCCTCTTCAAGACCGCACGAGCCGCGCTCGCTCCCGGCGACACCGCCTTCTGACGTCGCGCGCTCTGCGCGTGGTTACACTGGCGACGGAGCCAACTGATGCCGACAACCGAAAGCCGCTGGGCGGACAGTCAGCTCATCGGCACGCGTGTGAGATCCGTGTGGCAGTGGCAGCTCATCTTCACCTTCAGCGTCGTCGTGATCACGCTGGTCGTCGGCATCCTCGATGTGACGCTGCTGGCGAGCACCGGCTATCTCATCGGCGTCTTCGTCATCATCATCTGTTCGATCGCGACCCTGGTCACGCCGTGGGCGAGGGTGCCGCGTCACGCGGCTTTCGTCCTCCCCCTCGTCGACATCGTCGCCATCGGCTTCCTGACCCTCGAACAACCCAGCCTCGGGTACCTGTGGCTGTTCCCGATCGCGTGGGTCGCGACATACTTCGGCACGGCCGAGATCGTGCTGTCCATCAGTGCCGTCGGGGTCATGAGCCTGGCCGACCCCTCGCGCTGGGGCTTCTCCCCCGAGGTCATCGTCGAGCTCCTGATCATCCTGCTCGCCCTCACGTTCCTCGCCATCACGATCGCCGTCGGCGCACGACGCACCCGGGCCTTCCGAATCCTCGCCCGAAACCAGGCCCAACGACTGACGGCGACCGTCGACCGGGTGCAGTCGGCCGAGCAGCGGGTCAACTCCCTCTTCGACTCGATCTCGGTCGCTCTGGCGCGTGTCACGCGCGGCGGCGAGATCGTCTCCGCCAACGCGGCGTACCGCGCGCTCTACTCCCTCGACACGCAGGATCTGCGGTTCCCGCTCGGCGGCGCCGTCGAATACTCCGACTACCGCGGCCGCGCGCTCAGTCCCAGCGAGACGGCCATCGCGCGCGCAGGCCGCGGTGAGGTGGTCGAGAACGAACGCCTCTGGCTCTTCGACCGCACCGGCACGTGGCGCGCCCTCGGGCTGTCCATCCGCGATGCGGCACCGAACTCGCTGGGCCAGCCCACGGCCGTGATCGAGCTGGCGGATCTCACCGCCGTCGCCGAAGCCCAGCGGGAACGACCGCACGTCACGCGCGTGGTGGCGCACGAGCTGCGCAACCCGCTGACCGTGATCCTCGGCCACGCCGATCTGCTGCTCGAAGGTTCGAACCTGACGCCCGGCCAGCGCGACCACCTCGACGTCATCGAGTCGGCGAGCGAGCGGATGCTCACCCTGATCCAGGGGCTGCTCGCCCAGTCGACGGATGCCGAGGACCACCGCGCCACGTTCGACGCCGCGCACCTGGTCGAGGCTTCCATCGCGGCATTCGAGCCGGCGGCATCCGCTTCGGCACTCGCGATCGATCCGGTCGTCGCCGGCCCCCTCCCCGTCGACGGAGACGAGTTCCGCCTGCGGCAGGTCGTCGACAACATCATGAGCAACGCCATCAAGTACAGCGATCGCGGCACGCTGCGGGTCACCGCGGGGCTCGACGATGACGGGTGCGTGGTGATCTCGGTCGCCGACGAGGGCATCGGTATGACCCCCGAGGACGTCGAGCGGGTGTTCACGCCGTACTTCCGCGCCCAGAACGCGCAGGAGGGGTCCGCCCAGGGCACGGGCCTCGGCATGGGGATCACCCGCGACATCGTCGAGGCCCACGGGGGTAGCATCGCGGTGGAGAGCGCTCTCGGACGCGGGACGACCGTCACGGTCCGTCTCCCCGCCGCAGGTCGTGAGGAGGGGGGTGAACGATGACTCACGTCGATGTGACCATCGTGCTGGTCGCCTTCTCGACAGCGTGCACGATCATGATGATCGGCCTTGGCTTCCTGGCCTTTCCGGGACGAGCGGCCGCCATCTGGTCCTCCGGGTTCGCGGTCGCCATGCTGAGCTGCTACCTGCTCGTCGCCGCGGACCAGATCGATTCGAGTCTGGTGCGGGCCGCGGCGCACGGCCCGATCCTGTGCGCATCCGGCTTCATCTGGGTGGGCCTGCGCGCGCGCCGTGGACGCGAGCCGATCATGCTGATCCCCACGATCACCGTCTTCAGCGTGTTGACCGTGGCGCTGGGCCTCACCGCGGAGACGGATGTCTACGGGTTGGTCTTCCGCGTCGCCTTCGCTGTGGGGGCCGTCGTATCGGGACTGGCCGTGTCGGAACTCGTCCGCCTGCGCCGGCCGGAGCTGGAGATGTCTCTTCCGCTGCTCGTCGCGTCGGTCGGATTCGTCGGGCTCGCGCTCCTCGTGGGCATCGACGGCATCATCCGGTGGGTGAACAGACAGGGTGGACAGACCGAGGCGGACATGTCCGGGCTCTACGCGCTCAACGAGCTCGTCGCCCTGCTGTATCTCGTGTGCGCGCTGGTCACGCTTCTCTATCTCGCGCGTCGCGGCTCGCAGAGCGCGGATCCGCAGCAGACACCGGACTTCTCGACGATCGCGCGCGACCGCCTCGCCCGCGCGAGAGCCGCCGACGACCGCTGGTGGTCCCTTCTCGACATCCGCCTCGACGATCCGGGTGAGCTGCTCGAGGCATCGAGCGGCCGGGCCTTCCAGCGCGTGACCACTCGCTTCGCGAACGACATCCGCGACGTGATGCCGCCCGAGGCCGACCTGCACGCCGTGTCACGAACGCAGGTCCTCGTCCTGCTGCCGCGTCCCGACACCGCCGTGAGGGGACTCATGTCGCAGCTGCTCGAGCGGATCGGCACGTTTACGGACCAGCAGGCCGTGCCCGTCCGGCTGTCGGCGAGCATCGGCGTGGCTGCCGCGCCCCTCGCGGACTGGGACCTCGACCGCCTGCGCGCGGCGGCAAGCGACGCCGCCGCGCACGCACAGGTCTCGGGCGGCGACCGCTGGGAGCGCGCGGTCTTCGCCCCCTGATCCGGCGCGGTCGGCCGACCCCCGTAGGATCATGCCGATGCCCGAGACCTTCCTGCCCCCTGCCGCCCGCACCGCGGGGCGCGTCGTCGTGTGGGTCCTCGGGCTCGCGCTCCTGTTCGTCCTCTTCGCCCTGGGGTGGATCGCGGTGCGCGGGTACCTCGCCTACGACCACCTCTCGAGCGCGCAGAAGCGGGCGCCCGAGATCGCGTCGGACCTCGGCGACCTGAGCGCCGCGGGTGAGGCGATCGACGAGATCGCGCGCCACACCTCCGCCGCGCGCGAGTTGACCTCCGACCCCCTCTGGCAGGGCGCCGAGGGCGTGGCCTGGATCGGCCCGCAGCTCGCCGCAGTCGCCGACGTCGCCGCGGCGGTCGACGACGTCGTCACCGGCACCGCCCGCCCCATCGCCTCCGTCGCCGTCGGGTTCGGTGCCGAGGCGTTCGTCCCCGTCGACGGACGCATCGACACGTCGGCGTTCGCGGCGCTCGCGGATCCGGCCACGGATGCCGCGGGGGTCGCGGCATCCGCTCGTGACGACGTGGCCGCGATCGACCGCACCCCCCTCGTCGCCCCCATCGCCGACGCCGTCGACCAGCTGGGCGACGCCCTCTCGCAGGTCGCCGCGGGGACCGACGCCCTCGCGCGTGCCAGCACTCTCCTGCCGTCGATGCTCGGCGCGGAGGGTGCGCGCAACCACATGGTGCTGGTCCAGAACAATGCCGAGTGGCGCTCGCTCGGCGGGATCGTCGGTGCGACCACCTTCTTGCGGACGGACGATGGTCGGATCACGCTGACAGGGCAGCTGAGTTCGGGCGACGCGGACAACTACCGGACGTCGGTGCTCGACCTCGGCGAGTACGCGACGATCTACCAGGACAAGCCCGGTCGGTATCTGCAGAACGTCACCCAGGTGCCGGACTTCTCGCTCAGCGCTCGTCTCGCGCAGGAGTTCGCCGCCCGCGAAGGGCGCGAGGTCTCGAGCGTCATCGCCATCGATCCGGTTGCGCTGTCCTACCTGCTGGAGGCCACGGGCCCCGTGCGCCTGCCCACCGGCGACGAGCTCACCAGCACGAATGTGGTGAAACTCCTCCTCTCGGACGTCTACGCCCGCTACGACGACACGCGCCAGCAAGACGCCTTCTTCGCGGCCGCCGCGGCTTCCGTCTTCGAGGCTCTCACCGCAGGCGACGTGGATCCGGCGAAGCTCGTCGCGGCACTCGGACGGGCGGGGAGCGAACACCGCCTCTCGCTATGGAGCGCTGACGACGCCGAACAGAAGATCCTCGCCGGCACCACCCTCGCGGGCGCTCCACCCCGCAACTCGACGGACACCGCACGGCTGGGCGTCTACTTCAACGACGGCGGCGGCTCGAAGATGGACTACTACGTTCGACCGGACGTCCAGCTGCAGTGGACCGGATGTGCTGCTGGACGCAGCCCCCGAACGTTGCAGCTATCCGTGACACTCGCGAACACGGCGCCCGCAGACGCAGCGACCTCCCTCCCCGCCTACGTCGTGGCAGATGACTTCTTCGGCGTTCCCGGCGGCACCGCCCGCGTCGTCGGCGAGGTCTACCTGCCCGAGGGCTTCGAGGTCGCCTCCTCCGAGATCACGACGGAGCGCGGGTTCGGCGGCGGCATGGTCGGCGGCCGCCAGGTGCTGTCGTACTCGGTCGACCTGAAACCCGGCGACACGCAGACGGTGACGATCGAGGTCACCGCCGACACCGACATCCGCGACGCCGAGGCATGGGTCACCCCCACCGCCGACGCCGACCTCCCGCCGGTCGTGCGCACATCGTGCGACCCCGCCGACGGCGCGGTCCTCGACTGACCCGGCCGGCACCCCGAATCGTCACGCGACGGAAACCCCAGGTCGGGCGGCCTCGGTTACACTCAGGTGAGTACCCGGCCTGAAAGCAGCATCCATGCGCCGTCTCCCCCGCGCCCTCCTCACGACCACCGTCTTCGCGACACTGGCCGTCGGCGCGCCCGTCGCCGCTCACGCCTCGACGATCTACCCGCCGGTCGACGCCTGCCAGTCGGATGCCGCCGGTGCCGGCCCGGGCGACACGGTCAGCTTCTCGTGCGACGACACCACCTTCGGCCCGAACGAGACCGTCACGGTCACCGTCACGGGCGAGAACGGCGCCGGCGCGACCTTCGCGATGGTGCGCATGGCCGTCTCGACGGCGAGCGCCGTGTACGAGTCCGACGCGAGCGGGGCGCTGCCCACCGTCCGCATCACCCTGCCCTCCGACGCCCGCGGGGTGTACAACATCGCCGCCGTCTCGGCGACCTCGGCAGGCGGCACCGCCAGCGCCGTGATCGACACCAGCCAGAGCACCGACCCGCTCGTGCGCGCGGGCTTCGACGGCAGCCAGCTCACGGGCCTGTGGATCGGCGCCGGCGCGCTCGTCGCGGCGGGTGCCGTCATCCTCGTCGCCGCGGGCCTGCGTCGCCGACGCGACCGGATCGACGACTGACGTCAGGCGACGTCGGGCTTCGCCCGCGCGATCGGCTCAGCCGTCACCAGGATCGGCAGGTGGTCGCTCGCGCCCTGCGGCAGCGTCCGCACCTGCTGGATCTCGAACCCGCTCGAGGTCGCGAAGTCGTAGTAACCCTTGAAGAACTTGTACCGCGTGTACGTGCGCGCATCGCTGAGACTCAGCTCGTATCCGCTCTCGCGGATGACCTGCCCGAGGTTCTCCTTGAACACCGGGTAGTTGAAGTCGCCGACCATGAGGATCGGCGCGCCCTTGCCGAGGCTCGACAGCTCGCGCAGCGCCGCCCGGATCTGGTGGCGCCGCAGCGAGTTCAGCGCGGTGAGGGGCGCTGCGTGGAAGGACGCGACGATGAAGTCGGTGCCGTTGTCGATGTCACGCAGGTGGAGTCCCAGCATCCGCTCGTCGGCCGGCTTGAGGACGATGTCGTGCAACGACTTCTTGAGCGAGAAGGTGCGGCTCGCACCGGGGCGGAACCCGTTCTCGCGGTAGTAGATCGCCAGACCCAGCCGGTTCGAGCGGGTCGCGTCGGCGAGCACGAGACCGCCGATGCGCTCGGGCATGTCGGTCGTGTCCACCTCTTGCAGACACAGCACATCGACGTCGTAGCGGCTCGCCAGTTCGGTGAGTTCGCCCGCTGCGGCGTGCTTGCGCAGGTTGTACGAGACGACAGTGATCATCGGGGTATCAGCCTATGACTAGAGTTCAAGAGTGGCTCCCAGGAAGAAGCTGCGGATGCCCCCGGCCCGCGTACTCGTCCCCCTGGGCATCGTGCTGGGACTCGTCGTGGTCCTCGTTCTCGTCGGCGTCATCGGAGGTGCCGTGACCCGCGGATTCCACGCCCTCACGGCGCGTGCCCCCGAGATGGGGACGACGGTCATCGCGCCGACCCAGGCGAAGGCCGCCGCAGCCGCGCGCGAGCTCTCCGGTGAGCAGAAGGATGCCGCCGACTACCTCGCCGCGCAGCCCACCGCCTACTGGCTGACTCCCGAGCAGGACCCCATCGGCACCGCCGGCGGGACCGTGCTCGACCTCATCTCCCAGGCGCGTGACCAGGGACGCTCCGTCGCACTGGTGGTCTACGGCCTGCCCGGGCGCGACTGCGGCAACCACTCCGCCGGGGGCCTGTCCGAGCAGGACTACCCGGTCTGGCTGCGCGAGATCGGCTCGGCCCTCGAGACCGCGCCCGACGTGCAGAAGATCGTCGCGCTCGAGCCCGACAGCATCGCCCTGTCGGAGGAGTGCGGCAACATCTCCGATCGCGCGCGCCAGCTCAGCACGGCGGTCGACCTGATCACGTCGCCGAACACCTGGATCTACATCGACGGCGGGCACAGCAACTGGCTGCCGCCGCAGAAGATGGCCGACCTCATCCGGCAGACCGGTGTCATCGACCGGGTGCGCGGCTTCGTAACGAACGTCTCGAACTACCAGTCCCCCGCCGACGAGTTCACCTACGCGGCATCCCTGTCGTCGCTCCTCGACGGTGCGCACGCCATCGTCGACACCTCCCGCAGCGGCGCGGCGACCTCGGGCGGCGAATGGTGCAACCCGCCGGGACAGCTCGTCGGAGACCCGGGCGGCACCTTCCACGACACCGTCGTCGACACGAACCTCTGGATCAAACCGCCGGGCGAGAGCGACGGCGAGTGCAACGGCGGACCGGCGGCCGGTGTCTACTGGCCCGAAGCCGGCGTCGAGCTGACGCGGGACGTCCGGTGAGCGCGGCTGCGACCGCGCGAGGCGGTGCCTGCCGCCTGTGTAGCATGAGGACCGACTTTCACACCGGAATCGGGGGCTACATCGATGAGTGATTCGATGTCGATGCATAAGACGGCGGTCATCGTCGAGGACGATCCCGACATCCGTCATCTCATCGTCGAGGTCCTTGAGGCCGCCGGCTTCTCGACCGTCTCGGTCGGCAACGGCATCGACGGCGTCCGCGCCGTACTCTCGTACCAGCCGCTCATCACGACCCTCGACGTGAACATGCCCGGCATCGACGGGTTCGAGGCGGCGCGCCGCATCCGTGCGCAGAGCGACACCTACATCATCATGATCACCGGCCTCGAAGAAGAGGCGGACGTCGTCCTCGGCCTCGGTGCCGGCGCCGACGAGTACGTCGTGAAGCCGTTCCGCCCGCGCGAACTGCGTGCGCGCGTCGAGTCGCTGCTGCGCCGCCCGCGCGCCACCGGCACGGCCGTCGCCGCCGCGCCGCGGCAGGAGGCGACCGGTCCGTCGTTCCCGGGCGCGCGACCCGCCGTCCCGCAGTACGACGCCGTGCCCACCTCCCCCGTCTTCGACGAGCGCATCATGACGCCCGTCTACAGCGAGCAGCCGCCGCAGGGCGGTGCGGTGGTCCTGCCGCCGCAGGGCGCCCCGCAGCAGGGTGCGCCGCAGCAGGGCGCACCCCACCCGGGCATGCCGCATCTCGGCGGCCAGCCGCCGGTCGCGCATCCCGGCAACGCGGTGGCCCCGGCATCCGCTGTCCCGCCCGTGGGCGGCCCCGGTTGGACCGTGCACCGCGACCTCGCCGTGCACGCCGAGCACCGGGTCGTCCTCGTCGCGGGGCGCGAGCTGACGCTCACCCGCACGGAGTTCGACCTGCTGTCGACCCTCATGGAATCCAAGCGTCGTGTGCGCAGCAAGGCCGACCTGACGCTCGTGCTGCGCGGCGAGTCGTACGTGACGAGCTACTTCGTCGGCGAGGCCGACAAGCGCGCAATCGAGGCGCACATGACGAACCTGCGCCGCAAGCTCGGCGACAACCCGAACAACCCCCGGTACATCGAGACCGTCCGGGGTGTCGGCTACCGCCTCACCTCCGAAACCGTCGCCGGCGCCTGACCCTCGCCCCGCCGCGCGCGTGCGCGTGCGTCGCTCGTGCGCCCGTTCACCGATGCAATGGATGCCGCGCGACACCCCGCATCCCACCCCCACTCACCGGCGTGTCGCTTCAGATCCATTGCATCCGTGAACACCCGGCACGCCGCCAACACCCGCGCACCCCGCCAACCGCACCGGCACCCCGCCCACCGCACCGGGCACCCGTTTCACCGATGCAACGGATGCCGCACGACACCCCGCATCCCATCCCCACCCACCGGCGTGTCGACCTCATCCGTGAACGTCCCGGGCGCACGGAAGAAGCCCCCGGAGACAGGCTCCGGGGGCTTCGTTCGGGACGGGCGAGGTCAGACCTTGTAGCCCTGATGGCGCTGGAACAGCTTGATGGCCATCGTGAGGGTCTGCAGGACCGTGACGACACCGACGATCGGCCAGCCGACCCACAGGATCGCGGACTGGGTGATCGGGTCGAGCAGGTTCCAGATGACGGCGATCGCGACGGCGACGATGGCGAGGATGATGAAGGGCGTCCAGTGTCCGAAGCTCACGCCGCCCTTCTCGGCCCGCGCCTGCAGGGCCCAGTTGTCGACCTTCTTCTTGGAGAGGAAGCGGGTCCACGACCGGATGAAGTGACTGATGCGGATCCACATGAAGATCTCGGCCGGGAACAGCAGCACGGCGAACGCGATGTCGCGCGAGTTCGACTTCTCCATCGCCCGCGCCATGCGCAGGTTCAGCCCCGCGGCGACGAGCGGCGGGATGAGCCACCACGGCGAGAACACGAACGCGTTGATCGACAGCGACGCGACGAGCAGCGTCAGGAACGCGACACGGACGAAGAAGTTCGTGAGCATCGAGAACTGCTCGAACCAGCGCAGACGCAGGTTCGGGTGGAACGGCTGCCCCTTCGTGTCTCCACGCTGACCGGGCCACATGAGCTCGATGGCGCCGTAGGTCCACTTCACCTGCTGCGCGTCGTACCCCTTGAGGGTTGTCATGCCACCGACATCCGCCCGGGCGAACGGGCTGATCTTCGTCAGGTACCCGGCCGATTTGATCTGCAGGGAGAGCAGCGAGTCCTCGACCTCTGAGTCCTTGACCCACGGCGAGTTCTGGTGGTTCTCCTTCATGATGTCGCGGAGCGCGGTCGTCGAGAAGATCGAGAACTGCCCGCCGAGCACCGCCATGTTGCGGCCTCGCAGCAGGTTCTGCATGTTGAAGGCCGCGAACTGGGTACGCTGACCGGCGATCAGCCACTTGGCGATGAAGCCCTTGATGGGGCGGTCGTCGATCGTGTAGATCGCCGAGATGCCGCCGATACGCGAGTCCGACACGGCCTCGTTCTCGAGGTACTCCACGGCGCGGCGGTCGGCGGTCGTGTCGCCGTCGACACCGAGCAGGTAGTCGTACCCCTCGACGAGGGCGTAGCCGTAGTTGAGCGCGCCGACCTTCTTGTCGGGGTTCTTGCCGATGTCGTGGACGAACACCTCGGTGAACTGCAGTCCGAGCTCGGTCTCGACCTCGTGCGGTCCCGAAAACTCCGACGCGATCTTTACCGTGTCATCCGAGGTGTTGTTGACGACCACGTGGATGACGTCGGGCACGCGGCTCTGCTCGAGGAGCGACCGGATGACGTCGGCGATCGACTCCGCCTCGTTATAGGCCGGGATGATGCATCCGATCGTCGACCGGTGCACCGAGTGGTTCTCGAGCACCGAGGCGAAGTCGTCGGCGAACTCGTCCACCGGGACGATCTCGCCGGGACCGCCGGGCGACGCGGCATAACCGGCCGCTTCGGGGGCCGCCTGCCAGGAACCCTGCGGGGCGACGCCCTGCCACTGCGCCTGCGGCTCCTGCCACTGCGCGGCGGGCTGCTGCCACTGCGGCTGCTGCTGCGCCTGCGGAGGCTGCCACGCGGGCTGCTGGCCCCACTGCGGCTCCTGGCCCGGCCAGGCGCCGGCCGCCGGCTGCGCGCCCACCGGGGGCTGCGCGGGCTGCCAGCCCTGCGGGCCGGGGATGTACGGACTCGTCACGTCGGTTCCTCGAACTGGATCACGGAGTGGTGGGACCGCCGGTACCGGGGGTGGTGGTCCACCCGTCGGTGCCGGTGGTTCCCTGGGAGCCGTCATTCGACGTGCCGTCGGTCGCGCCGCCCGTGGACCCGTCGGTCTCTGTCTCACGAGGATAGATCGCAATCGGGATGACGGGGTAGACCGTCTGCTGCACGAACGACTTGTCGTCGTTGGCCGCCCCCTCGACCCACACGTCGAGCGCGAACTGCAGCGTGATCCCGTAGGTGTCCGGCGGCAGCTGGTTGATCGTCGTCTCGGGGACGAGCAGACCGCCCTGGTAGCTGTTGATCAGCAGGCCCTTGCTCGAGCGGATCGTGTCGGTGGGCACGAGCGTGCGGGGGTCGGCGCTGAACTGGAACGGCGAGCTCACCTGGTTCGAGGACTGCGCGGTCTGCGACGAGATCGACACGTTCGAGAGGAACACGCGACGCTTCTGCTTGAGCACCGCCTTCTCGTCGACGCGGGTGTCCTTGACGTTGACCGCGAAGCCGAAGGTCTTCGCGTTGTCGGGGTACCACTCGCGGGTGCGCTTGGAGTCGACGGCCCAGAAGTCGAGGATGATGTCGAGACCGTCGGCGATCTCGTACGTCATCTGCACCGAGCCGTCGTACGTGAACTGCGAGTCGAACGGCATCTCCACCGTCCCGGTCGCGGGCGTCGCGTTCGGAGCGGGGGTGGCGGCGACGTTCTCGCTCGTCCCCGAGATGGAGTTGAAGGCTTCGACGACCTGAGCGCACCCCGAGAGCGACAGCGCAGCCGCGGCGGCCAGGGCGACGACGCCGAGCCGGCGACGGGCGATGGGACGGATGGACATGCGCGAACCTCGTTCGGTGTGAAGGATGGAGGGCACCGGCGGCGGGGTTCGGGTCGCCGCCGCCAGTGCCACGTCTTCACCGTAGGGGCGGAAACCCTCGCTCACCGGTGACTTCGCGAAGCCTCGCGCTGGTCTTTACCGGACCTTGAGGTTCTTGAGGTTCAGCCGGATGCCGGTTGCTGCGCGATGGCGACGGTCACCGTGTCGGTCGCGGTCTGCTTCGCGTACTCGTCGGCCTTGGGCTTGGTCTGCACGAGGAAGTCGTAGGTGAACTGCAGAGTCACGTACGTCGCGCCCTCGGGAACCTGCCCGACGTTGAAGGTCTGCGAGTAGCTGTAGGGCTTCAGGACGAGGTAGCCGTTCTTCACGCTCGCCTCGTCGACCTGCGGATCGAGGGCGGGGAAGGTCTCCTCGGCGTTCGCGGGGACCGCGAGCATCGTGGCCTTCTGCAGGTACACCTTCTGCCCGTCGTTGGGCGTGATGGTGGTCACGAGCGACAGACTGACGGGCTTGACCGCGTTCGCCGTCCATCGGTCCATCCGCAGGTCGGACCAGTAGTTGACGGCGACGCTCACGGCGCCCGCCTTGAGGTCCCGCTGCGTGGACCCGCTCGAGAGGTCGTTCTCGACGGGCGGCGCGACCACGACCGGCGGGCTCGACACCGCGGCCGGGGCCGTCGGGGTCGGGCTCTGCAGGGCCCACGGGGACGGGCCGCATCCCGACAGCACGACCGCGCTGCCGACGAGCGCCGCCGCAGCGGCCAGACGCATGCTTCTCATCCGCATCATGACCCCTCCCTGCGGTGCCGTCAGTCTACAAGTGCGGATGCCGCGGCCCGCCCGACGCGCATGTGTCGGAGTGCGACAGTGTTTACCTGTTCGAAACCCGCTCTAGTTGCTGTTCCTGAGCGATTCCTGAATACTGGCAATGTCCAACCAACGGGGGGCGGCCGGTTGGATCTTCTTTTGCCGTCTGCGCCCTGAACTCACGACGACCGAAAGAAGCACCATGAAGCACAAGATCAGCAAGGCTGCGGCGGCTCTCGCCGTCGCCATCGCGGCGGTCTTCGCGGCTCCGGCCGTCGCGAGCGCCTACACTCCCGACACACCGGTTCCGTCGGCCCTGGTTCCCGGCGTGCCGGCTCCGTTCCCCGTGCCGGCAGGCACGTTCGTCCCCGGCGAGACGGTCACGTTCACGCTCACCGGTGAGGGCGTCGGCCCCGACAACCTCGCATTCGTCGCCTTCGCCGTCTCGTCCGCTTCGGTCGACAAGACGGCCACGGCTGACGGCGGCGCGGTCGCCACGGTCACCCTCCCCGAGGACGCCACCGGCAGCTACGCGCTGACGGCCGTCAGCGAGAGCGGCGCATCCTTCGCGTTCCCGGCAGTCGGCGTTGCCGCTGCCGCGGGTGGCGACGGCGGCGGCACGGACGACGGCGGCGCCGGCGGTCCGGCCCTCGGCAACACCGGTTTCGACGGTGACGCACTCCTCGGCCTCTGGGTCGGCGGCGGCGTTCTCGTCCTCGCCGGTGCGAGCATCGCGGTCGCGACCTCGGTCCGCCGCACGCGTCGGGCATAAGGCACTCGCGAACCATCGCAACAGGAGAACCCCCGGGCCATGGCCCGGGGGTTCTCCTGTTCTCGCGTCATCCCCGCTCAGTCGTCGGCGGCGCCCAGTTCCCGGCGGGCGCGCGTCTGCTCGGCTCGCGCTGCGAGCAGATCGTCGGCCGGGTAGCCCACCTCGGTGAGCGTCAGCCCGCGGGCGGCGAGCACCTTCACCTCGTTCGTGCGGACGAGCTCGTCGCGGATCTCCGCGACCCGATCGATTCCGATCCGCCCCTCCCCGACCGCGACGCACGCGCCCACGAGCGCCCGCACCATGCTGTGGCAGAACGCGTCCGCCTTGACCGACGCGATCAGCGCACCGGACTCGTCCCGGCGCCACCCGTACTCGAGCAGCGTGCGGATCGTCGTCGCCTCCTCGCGCGGTTTGCAGTAGGCCGCGAAGTCGTGCAGTCCGCGCAGGCTGCGGGCTGCGGCATCCATCGACGCCACATCGAGGTGCGCCGCGACCCAGGTCGTGCGTCCGCGCTCGAGCGGGTCGTAGCCGGTCGCCCGGTCGGCGACGCGGTAGGCGTACCGCCGCCACACGGCGGAGAAGCGCGCGTCGAAACCCTCGGGCGCCACGCTCACGCGGTGCACCGCCACATCCGGGTACGGACCGAGCACACCGTTGATGCGCGCGGCGAGCGCCTCGGGCTCCGGTCGCCGTCCCGACAGCAGCCGGCGCTCCTGCCCGTCGGTCAGGTCGAGGTGAGCCACCTGCGCCGACGCGTGCACCCCGGCATCCGTCCGCCCGGCGACGACCAGCCGCGGATCCCCGCCCAGGATGCGGGCGATCGCCGCCTCGAGCGTCCCCTGCACGGTCCGCAGGCCCGGCTGCCGCGCCCAGCCTCGGAAGTCGGTGCCGTCGTAGGCGAGATCGATCCGCAGGCGCACGGTGTCAGCCTATCCGCGCCGGTCAGACTGCCGCGTCGACCTCCGCGCGCGTGGGCGGGTTGGCGCCGGGCCGCGACACCGTGATCCCCGCCGTCACGACGGCGCGGCGGAGCGCGCGCGGCAAAGCGTCGGCGTCGCCCGAGAGCAGTCCGGGGTCGTCGACGAGGCTCGTGATGAGGCTCGCCATGAACGCGTCGCCCGCGCCGATCGTGTCGGCGACGTCGACGACGAGCGGCGCGACCTCGACGAGACCCGACGGCCCGAGCGCGAGGGCACCCTCGCCGCCGCGCGTCATCACGACGATCTGCGGCCCCCGGGCGGCGATGGTCTCGAGCACGCGCGCGGCGGGCACACCCGGGTAGAGCGCCTCGGCATCCTCATCGCTCAGCTTCACCAGCGTCGCCGCCGCGAATGCCCGCTCGGCGACCGGCCGCGGGTCGGGTCCGACGAGCGCCGGCCGCACGTTCGGGTCGACCGTCACGACACGGCCCGCCTGCCGTGCGCGTTCGAGGGTCGCGAGCGCGACCTCTCCCCCGGGCTGCAGGAACAGCGCGATCGATCCGGAGTGGACGACGGATGCCGCCGCTGCCGCGTCGGCCGCGGCGTCCGCCTCGAGCGCCCAGACGATGTCGAAGTCGTACTCGGCCGAGCCGTCGGCGCGCAGCCGGGCACGGGCGGTGGAGGTCGCGGCATCCGTCCAGGACGCCTCGTGGACGACCGCACCCGACGCGGTCACCTGCTCGGCGATCCGGCGGCCGCGGTCATCGCGGCCGAGGCGCGTCAGCAGGGTTGCCGGCACGTCCTGCCGCGCGATGCCGACGGCCACGTTCGCGGGACTGCCGCCGACGAACTCGGCGTCACCGCCGTCCCGTTCCACGATGTCGATGAGCGCTTCGCCGAGGACGAGGACGGCGTGCCGAGAGGTCATGCCCTCACTTTCGCACGTCGCCCGCGGGCGCGCACGTCGATGTCAGCGGACGACGGCGGTGATGGTCGGCAGGTGCGAGAGGAGCTCCTGACTGATCGACCCGAGCAGGAAGCGGGCGAGCGCACCCCGGCCATGGGTGCCGACGACGACCATGCGGGCGTCGGCGGCGATCCCGGCCAGCACCTGCGACGGATGACCGCGCTCGACGCGGCGGACGATGCGCAGGTCGGGGTAGCGCGACGACAGGCCGGCGACGGACAGCGCCAGCACCTCCTCGGCCGTCGACTGCATGTTCGCGAGGTAGAGGTCGGGGTAGACCTCCATCGCGTTCCGCGGCGTGTGCACCGGCGTCCAGACGTTCACCGCGATGAGCGGCTCGCCGAGCCGGTCCGCCTCGGCGGCGGCGAACTCGATCGCGTGCTCGGACACCTCGGACCCGTCGATGCCGACGACGATCCCCATCCCCTCCCCGAGATCGCGGTCGGGGACGACGACGACGGGGCACTTCGCGCCCGCCGCGATCCGGATGCCGTGCACCCCGCGTGCCGGGCCGGTCCCCGGTCCCCGGTAGTCGCTGCCGATGACGAGGAGCGTGGCGTCCGCGGCGGCTTCGATGAGCTTGGTGACGGGGTTGCCGGATTCGACGCGGGTCGTGACCGGGACCCCGGCATCCGTCACCCGCGCCGCCTCGCCGTCGAGCAGACGCTGCGTCGCGGTCTGCGCCGCACCGAGCACCTCGGCCTCGCCGACGGCCCCGACCGCGCCGCCGACGACCGAGACCAGCTCGACCGCCTGCCGGCGCTGGGCGGCACGAGTCACGGCCCAGTCCACGGCCCGGCGCGACACCGGGGCACCCGTGACTCCGACGATGATCTTTCCGGCCATGCTGCACGTCCCTTCTGGGGGCGACGCGCCTGCCGGATCGCGGTGACGTCTGCGGGCGCTCGTCCGTGTCTCGGTGATGCCAACCTATCCCGGCCACGGGCGAGGCGGGAAGGGGCGGGCCCGTTCAGGATGCCGACCTAGACTGGATGCCGCGAATCGCCCGCTCGCCTCGAGACCCCTCCCCCGCTTCGACATGACTCGACCTTCTTCCGCGCGCCTGCCAGGCCTCGACGGACTCCGCGCCGTCGCGGTCCTGCTGGTCGTCGTGTACCACCTGTTCCCGGCGCTGCCCGCCGGGTTCCTCGGTGTCGACGTCTTCTTCGTGATCTCCGGGTTCCTCATCACGACCCTGCTCCTCCGCGAGCGCGACGAGCACGGTCGGATCGGCCTGCTGGACTTCTGGCGGCGGCGGGCCCGCCGGCTGCTGCCCGCGATCGGAGTCGTCGTCCTCGTGACCGCGTCGCTCGCCTGGATGGTGGGCGGCGACATCCTCGTGGGCCTCGGCGGTCAGCTGCTCGGGGCGACGACGTTCTCGTACAACTGGGTCGCCGTCGCGAACGGGTCGTCCTATTTCGGCGGCGGGCTCGACTCCTCCGCCCCCGAACTGCTGCGGAACCTCTGGTCCCTCGCCGTCGAGGAGCAGTTCTACCTGCTCTGGCCGCTGCTGCTGCCGCTCGTCCTTCGGCTGCGACGCGGGCGGGTTCCCGTCGCCGTCGGGTTGGCGGCGGCATCCGTCCTGGCCGCGGTGCTCCTCGCCGGCAGCGGCGCGACCCGCGTGTACTACGGGACCGACACCCACGCCTTCGGTCTGCTGCTCGGCGTCGCCCTCGCTTTCCTGCGCCCGGCGGAGCGCCGCGGCGGCGTGCCTGCCGTGGTCGGCGGCGCGGCGATCGCCGGGGTCGTCGGGCTCGCGTTCGTGACGCCGGGCGACGGGATCGAGACCTTCCCCGGGCTTCTCGTCGCGGCATCCGTCCTGACCGTCGTGGCGATCGCGGCAGCCGTGCGCGCGGGTTCGCGCCTCGGACGGGCGCTGGACGTCGCGCCGCTGCGCTGGATCGGCGAGCGGTCCTTCGGGATCTACCTCTGGCACTGGCCTCTCGTCGTCATCCTGACGGTCGCGACCACGCGCTCCTCCCCCGACGTCGCCGTCCCGTTCGAGGTCGCGCTCCTCACCCTGGCGCTCACGCTGGTCGCCGCCGAGGTGTCGTTCCGCTTCATCGAGCAGCCGGTACGCCGGCTCGGGTTCCGCGCGTCGCTCCGGTCCGTCGGGCGCGCGTTCCGCGGCGGCCCCGTGCGACGCCTCGCCGCCACGGCCGCGATGGCCGCAGGGCTCCTCGTCGTCGCCGGCACGACCGCGGCGGTCGCCGACGCGCCGACGATGGCCTCGAGCGAAGCGGCCGTCCGCGACGGACGCGCGGCGCTCGACGCGGCATCCTTCCGCTCGCATCACGCGACGCTGCCCGGCGCCGCCCTCCGCAGCGACGACGCCGTGCTGCGCCCGGAGTGCCCGTCCGCGCACCTCAGCGACGACGAGGGACTCTGCACCCCGCCGGACGGGCGCCCCGCTCCGCCCGCCTCCGTCCGTGTCGCCGGAGCGCGCGTGACCCTCGTCGGCGACTCGGTGATGCTCGCGTCCGCCGGCGGCCTCCTCGACCGGATGCCGGGCGCCCAGGTCGACGCGAAGGTGTCGCGCTCGATGGGGGCCGGCGTCGCGATCGTCGACCGCCTCGCCGCCCGCGGACAGCTGCGCGACTACGTCGTCGTGGGTCTCGGCACGAACGGACCGGTGGACCCCGACGACCTCGCGCGCCTGGAGAAGGATGTCGGCCCTCACCGCACGCTCGTGCTCGTGACCGCCCACGCGCCCCGCGACTGGATCCCAGGCGTCAACGAGGAGCTCGAGTCCTTCGCGCAGCGCACCCCCGGCGTCGCGATCGCGGACTGGTCGGCGGCGATCAGCGGTCACGAAGACCTGCTGGCGGGCGACGGCATCCACCCCGGCGCCCGCGGCGGACAGCGCTACGCCGACGCCGTAGCCGACGCGATCGACGGCGTCGAGAACAGCCGCGCGCAGCTGCGCTACCGCGTCGAGCTCGCCCAGTGGGCCGTCGCCCAGACCTTCGACGCCGCGCGCTGACCCTCTCAGGACCGCTCCCCCGCCACCGCGCCCGCCGAGCGACGCCCCCTCTGCATCCACATCATGTGCTCCGGACGAGGGCACACGTTCTGGACCGTGCACAGGGTGTGATGTCGTTGCGAGCACATGATGTGGCCAGGAAGCAGCGGCCCCACGCCCCCGCGCGGGTACGAGAAAGGGCCCGCCCCGAAACGGGGGCGGGCCCTCGGATTCCCTCCGGGGAGGGAGCCTTACTTGGCCTCGTCGGCCTTCTCGTCGTCGGACGCGACGGCGTCCTCGGCGGTGGCTTCGGCAGCAGCGCCCTCCTCGGGCGACTCGGCACCGGCGTCGGCGGCGTCCTCAGCGGGCGTCTCGGCCTCGGTCTCCTCGGCAGCGGGCTCCTCGGCAGCCGGCGCAGCGGCGGCCGGAGCAGCCTTCTTCGACGACTTCGCCTTCGGGGTGACGGGCTCGAGGACGAGCTCGATCACGGCCATGGGCGCGTTGTCGCCCTTGCGGTTGCCGACCTTCGTGATGCGGGTGTAGCCACCCTCACGCTCGGCGACCAGCGGCGCGATCTCGGCGAAGAGCTCGTGCACGACGGACTTGTCGCCGATGACCGACAGGACGCGACGGCGAGCGTGCAGGTCGCCGCGCTTGGCGAACGTCACCAGGCGCTCGGCGAACGGACGCAGGCGCTTGGCCTTGGTCTCGGTCGTGGTGATCGACTTGTGCGTGAACAGCGCGGCAGCGAGGTTCGCAAGCAGAAGACGCTCGTGGGCGGGGCCGCCACCGAGGCGGGCACCCTTCGTGGGCTTGGGCATGTCAATTACTCCTGGAAAGAAATTCAGTCAGTGGACCGGGGCGAACCGGAGTCCGCTCAGACGGTCTCGTCGTCGTAGCCGCCGTAGAAGTGCGCACCGTCGAACCCGGGCACCGAGTCCTTCAGCGACAGGCCGAGCGAGACAAGCTTGTCCTTGACCTCGTCGACCGACTTCTGACCGAAGTTGCGGATGTTCATGAGCTGCGTCTCCGAGAGGGCGACGAGCTCGGACACCGTGTTGATGCCCTCGCGCTTGAGGCAGTTGTACGAGCGGACCGACAGGTCGAGGTCCTCGATCGGCATCGAGAGCTCGTTGGTCAGGACCTCGGCGACCGGCGCGGGGCCGATCTCGATGCCCTCGGCCTCGACGTTCAGCTCGCGGGCGAGACCGAACAGCTCGACCAGCGTGCGACCGGCCGACGCGACGGCGTCGCGGGGGCTGATCGACGACTTGGTCTCGACGTCCAGGACGAGCTTGTCGAAGTCGGTGCGCTCACCGGCACGGGTGGCGTCGACGCGGTAGCTGACCTTGAGGACGGGCGAGTAGATCGAGTCGATCGGGATCTGACCGGCCTCGGCGTACTCGTTGCGGTTCTGCGTGGCCGAGACGTAGCCGCGGCCGCGCTCGATCGTCAGCTCGAGCTCGAACTTCGCCGAGTCGTTGAGCGTCGCGATGACCAGGTCGGGGTTGTGGACCTCGACACCCGCCGGAGCGGAGATGTCGGCGGCCGTGACCTCGCCGGCGCCCGTCTTGCGCAGGTACGCGGTGATGGGCTCGTCGCGCTCGCTGGAGACCACCAGCTGCTTGATGTTGAGGATGATCTCGGTGACATCCTCCTTGACACCCGGGACGGTGCTGAACTCGTGCAGCACGCCGTCGATGCGGATGCTGGTGACCGCGGCACCCGGGATCGACGACAGCAGGCTGCGACGCAGCGCGTTGCCGATCGTGTAGCCGAAGCCCGGCTCGAGGGGCTCGATGACGAATCGGCTGCGGAAGTCGCCGACCTTCTCCTCGGTCAGAGTGGGACGCTGTGCAATGAGCACTATGTGTTCCTTTCAGTCACGTGACCGCTATATGACACGTGCAGTTGGTGAAGTGTTGAGTTGTGACCGGGATGCCGGGGCGCGACGCACGTCGCACCCCCGGCATCCGTCGAGGATCAGACGCGGCGGCGCTTCGGGGGGCGGCAGCCGTTGTGGGCCTGAGGCGTGACGTCCTGGATCGAACCGACCTCGAGGCCGGCGGCGGTCAGCGAACGGATCGCGGTCTCGCGGCCCGAGCCGGGGCCCTTGACGAAGACGTCGACCTTCTTGACGCCGTGCTCCTGCGCCTGACGCGCAGCGGACTCGGCGGCCATGCCGGCGGCGTACGGGGTCGACTTGCGCGAGCCCTTGAAGCCGACGCCACCCGAGGAGGCCCAGCTGATGACCGCACCCGAGGGGTCGGTGATCGAAACGATCGTGTTGTTGAACGTCGACTTGATGTGGGCCTGGCCCAGCGCGATGTTCTTCTTCTCCTTGCGGCGCGGCTTGCGCGCAGCGGACTTGGCCTGTGCCATGTGAGTGTTCTCCTAAACCTGTGGCGGCCGCGCTTTAGCGCGCCTTCTTCTTGCCGGCGACGGTGCGCTTGGGACCCTTGCGGGTACGCGCGTTGGTCTTCGTGCGCTGGCCGCGCACGGGCAGGCCGCGACGGTGGCGGATACCCTCGTACGAGCCGATCTCGACCTTGCGGCGGATGTCTGCGGCGACCTCGCGGCGCAGGTCACCCTCCACCTTGTAAGTGCCTCCGATGTGGTCGCGGAGAGCGACCAGCTGGTCGTCGGTGAGGTCCTTGACGCGGATCGACTCGTCGATGCCGGTCGAGCTGAGGATCTCGACGGAGCGGGTACGGCCGATGCCGTAGATGTAGGTGAGGGCGATCACCACGCGCTTGTCGCGCGGGATGTCAACGCCGGCAAGACGTGCCATGCGATGTCTCCTAGGAGTAAGTGGAGGTGTGGAGCAGGATCGGTGCCCGGGCCTCCGACCCGAGGTGTCCCCCGCTGAGCGGGTTCTGATCCTGCCGAGATGTGTTCAGTTGTGAGCCTGCGAGGCCGCGCCGGGGCGCGGCATCCCATCAGCCCTGGCGCTGCTTGTGACGCGGGTTCGACTTGCAGATGACCATGACGCGACCGTGGCGGCGGATGACCTTGCAGTGGTCGCAGATGGGCTTGACGGAGGGGTTGACCTTCATGATTTTCCTGATTCGCTGTCTTCGCCGACGCACACGGGTGTGCGGGGCGTTACTTCTCGACCGGTCTCAGCGGTAGCGGTAGACGATGCGACCGCGCGTGAGGTCGTAAGGCGAGAGCTCCACGACGACACGGTCTTCGGGGATGATGCGGATGTAGTTCTGCCGCATCTTTCCGGAGATCGTGGCCAGGACCTTGTGACCGTTGCTCAGCTCGACGCGGAACATCGCGTTCGGCAGAGCCTCGGAGATCACACCCTCGATCTCGATGACACCGTCTTTCTTCGCCATACGCTCGCTTACAGTTGGCAGACCGGTCGGTCTGCGGTGAGTGGGGATTGTGGTGACACGCCGAAACAGGCGCAACGCACCAAAGATTTAGTGTACGTGATATCGAGGCGACCCGCCACTCGGCGTGTCGCCGCCGAGATCAGCGAGCGGACAGTCGCGAGAGGATGTCGGCCTGCGGGTCGTACGTGACGGGGACGACCTCGTCGTTCACGACGAGCGTCGGGGTCCCGGTGGCGCCTTCGGGCAGCTCCTGCGACTGGGCGAAGCTCTTGTACTCATGGTCCTTGATCGACTTCTCGAGGTCAGCGGTCACGTTCACGCCGGCATCCTTCGCGATCTGGATGAGTTCGTCGTCGGTCAGGCCCGGCGTCTGCTCCTGGGGCCGCTTGTCCCAGAGCGCACGGAAGAAGGCGTAGGCGTTGTCGGGGTCGGCTTCGGCCACGGCGTACATGGCGGATGCCGCACGGCTCGAGTACTCGGTGCCCTGCGACAGCCGGTCGAGGATCGTGACCGGGTGCACCTCGAGGGTGATGCTGCCGTCGTCCACGAGGCCCGAGATCGTCTTGCCCTCGGTCTCCTCGAACTGGCCGCAGTACGGGCACATGAAGTCCACGTAGGTGGCGACGGTGTCGGGCCCGTCGCCGAAGGTGATCGCACCGGTCTCGCGGTTGATGCCGCTGGCCTGCGGGACGGGTCCGGGGTCCGACGCCTGCGAGTTCAACACAGCGACAACGGCGACGACACCCACCAGGACCGCCACCACCGCGACGCTGATCCAGATCGCGAACCAGTTGGTCTTACCCGTGGCCGTCGCCATGTGCGTGTCCTCCTCAGGAGATGGGGGTGGGGGTGATGCCGAAGGCTGCGAGTCCCGCGGCGCCGCCGTCGGGGGCCGTCAGCACCCAGATACCTCCATCGTGCACCGCGACGCTATGTTCCCAATGAGAGCCGTCCTGGCCGTCGACCGTGCTGACGGTCCAGTCGTCGTCCTCGACGAGGGTCGCCTCGTCCCCCGCGACGATCATGGGCTCGATCGCGACGCACAGCCCCGGCCGCACCTCGGGTCCGAGGTCGGCGACGCGGTAGTTGAAGACCGTCGGGCCCTCGTGCATCTTGCGGCCGATCCCGTGTCCGACGTAATCGCGGAGGATGCCGTAGCCCTCCCCCGACGCCTCGACGTAGGACTGCACGGCGTCGCCGATCTCGCCGACGCGCGAGGCCGAGGCGAGCGCGGCGATGCCGGCCCACAGCGAACCCTCGGTCACGTCCGACAGTCGCTGACGACGTTCGACGAGCTCGGGACGGTCCGGGTCGGGCACGACGATCGTGATCGCCGAGTCCCCGTTCCATCCTTCGAACTGCGCGCCGCAGTCGATCGAGACGATGTCGCCCGGCTGCAGGACCCGGTCACCCGGGATGCCGTGGACGACCTCCTGGTTGACCGAGATGCACGTCGTGTGGTGGTAGCCGCGCACCAGCTGGAAGTTCGATTCCGCCCCGCGGGCGAGGATCGTGCGCTCGGCGATGGCATCGAGCTCCGCGGTCGTCGCACCCGCGCGAACCGCCGGACGCACGGCATCCAATGCCGCCGCGGTGATGAGACCCGGTTCGACCATCGCGCGCAGCTGCGCGGGCGTCTTGTAGATGGAGCGGCGGAAGACCATCAGGCGGTGATGCCGCGTGCCGCGAGGGCCGCCGTGATGCGCTCGGTGATCTCGTCGAGCGACCCGACGCCGTCGATCTCGTCGACGATGCCGCGCTCGCGGTACACGTCGAGGATCGGCGCGGTCTCGGACTCGTAGATCGACAGGCGCTTCGCGATCGACTCCTCGTTGTCGTCGGCGCGGCCCTGCTCGGCCGCACGACGCGAAAGGCGGGCGATCGACTCGTCGCGCGGCACCGAGAGCTCGATGACCGCGGTGAGCGGTTCGCCCCGCTGCTCGAGGAAGCCGTCGAGGTGGCCGACCTGCGTCAGGTTGCGCGGGTAGCCGTCGAGCAGGAAGCCGTGCGCGGCATCCTGCTGCGACAGTCGGTCGCGGACGATCTCGCTCGTCAGCTCGTCGGGGACGAGGTCGCCGGCGTCGATGATCGCCTTCACCTTGAGCCCGAGGTCGGTGCCGTCCTTGACGTTCGCGCGGAAGACGTCGCCCGTCGAGACGGTGGGGATGCCGAGCCGTTCGGCGATGCGGGCCCCCTGCGTCCCCTTGCCCGAGCCCTGCGGGCCGATGATCAGGAGGCGGGCGGGGGTCTGCGTCATCGGAGGAGTCCTTCGTAGTGGCGCTGCTGGAGCTGGGCGTCGATCTGCTTCACCGTCTCGAGACCGACACCGACGATGATGAGGATCGACGCGCCACCGAACGGGAAGTTCTGGTTGGCGCCCACCGTCGCGAGGGCCAGGAGCGGGAGCAGGGCGATGAGGCCCAGGTAGATGGAACCCGGCAGGGTGATGCGGGTGAGGACGTAGTCGAGGTACTCCGCCGTGGGACGCCCCGCACGGATGCCGGGGATGAACCCGCCGTACTTCTTCATGTTGTCGGCGACCTCGACCGGGTTGAACGTGATCGCGACGTAGAAGTAGGTGAAGCCGATGATGAGCAGGAAGTACACCGCCATGTAGAGCGGGTGGTCGCCGTTGACGAAGTTCGCCTGGATCCACGACACCCAGCCCGGCACGCTGCCGTCGGCGGCGGGGTTCGCGTTGAACTGCGCGATGAGGGCCGGAATGTACAGCAGCGACGAGGCGAAGATGACGGGCACGACGCCGGCCATGTTGACCTTGATCGGGATGTACGTGTTGCTGCCGCCGAGCGTCCGCCGCCCGACCATGCGCTTCGCGTACTGGACCGGGATGCGGCGCTGCGACTGCTCGACGAACACGACCAGCGCGACGGTCGCGATGCCGACGGCCAGGACCAGCAGGAAGATCTCGAAGCTGCGGGCGACCGCGATGCTCCACAGCGCCGACGGGAAGGTCGCCGCGATGGAGGTGAAGATGAGGAGCGACATGCCGTTGCCGATCCCGCGCTCGGTGACGAGCTCGGCCATCCACATGATGAGGCCGGTGCCGGCGGTCAGTGTGACGATCATGAGCAGCTGCGCCCACCAGGCCTCGTCGGTGAGGAGCTGCTGGCACTCGGCCACGCCGGTGATGCCGAAGAGCTGGCCCGAACGGGCGACGGTGACGAGCGTCGTCGACTGCAGCAGCGCCAGCGCGATCGTCAGGTAGCGGGTGTACTGGGTGAGCTTGGCCTGACCGGCCTGGCCCTCCTTGTACAGGGTCTCGAAGTGCGGGATCACCACGCGGAGGAGCTGCACGATGATCGTGCCGGTGATGTAGGGCATGACGCCGAGCGCGAAGATCGACAGCTGCAGCAGCGCGCCGCCCGAGAAGAGGTTCACGAGCGAGAGCAGGCCCTCGGTCGATCCGGACTGGTCGAGGCAGGTCTTCACGTTCGGGAAGTCCACGAACGGGGCCGGGATGTGCGCGCCGAACCGGTAGATGGCGATGATGCCGAGCGTGAAACCGATCTTCCGACGGAGATCCGGAGTGCGGAAGACCCGCGCGATGGCGCTGAACAAAGGGATTTCCTCCAGTGGGATGCCGGGCGCGCCGGAGCTCGCCGCATTCCAACATACGGCAACAGGGGCCGGAGGTTATCCTCCGGCCCCTGGCACGTGACTACTTGATCGAGCCGCCGGCGGCAACGATCTTCTGCTCGGCCGAACCCGAGACCTTGTCGACGGAGACCGTCAGCGCGACCGAGATGTCGCCGGTGCCGAGCACCTTGACCTTCTCGTTCTTGCGCACGGCGCCCTTGGCGACGAGGTCCGTCACGGTGACGTCGCCACCGTTGGGGTACAGCTCCGCGAGCTTGTCGAGGTTGACCACCTGGTACTCGACGCGGAACGGGTTCTTGAACCCGCGCAGCTTCGGCGTACGCATGTGGAGGGGCATCTGCCCACCCTCGAAGCCCACCTTGACCTGGTAACGAGCCTTCGTACCCTTGGTACCGCGGCCCGACGTCTTACCCTTCGAGCCCTCACCGCGACCGACACGGGTCTTCGCGACGTTGGCACCGGGGACCGGACGCAGGTGGTGGACCTTCAGCACGCCGGGGCGCGCCGCATCCTTCTTCGGGGCAGCCTTGTCGGCAGCGGGCTTGGCCGCAGCCTTCCGGGTTGCCGGCTTCTTGGCCTTGGGCTCGACGGCCTCGACCGTCTCGTCCTTCTTCTCAGCCATCAGTCGATCTCCTCAACCTTCACGAGGTGCGCGACGGTCTTGATGTACCCGCGCGTCTGCGCGTCATCGGGACGAACGACGGAGTCGTTGATCCGCTTCAGACCGAGCGAACGCAGCGTGTCACGCTGGTTCTGCTTCTCGCTCACCTTGGACTTGACCTGGGTCACCTTCAGACGAGCAGCCATCATGCACCCACCTTTGCAGCCTTGGCGGCGTCAGCCTCGGCACGGACCAGACGCGCGGGGGCGACCTGGTCGAAGTCGAGACCACGACGCGCAGCGACGGCGCGCGGCTCCTCGAGCTGCTTCAGCGCTGCGACGGTCGCGTGCACGATGTTGATCGTGTTCGACGAACCCAGCGACTTCGACAGCACATCGTGGATGCCGGCGCACTCGAGGACGGCGCGGACCGGACCACCGGCGATGACACCGGTACCGGCAGCGGCCGGACGCAGCAGCACGACACCGGCAGCAGCCTCACCCTGGACGGGGTGCGGGATGCTGGAGGCGACACGCGGCACGCGGAAGAAGTTGCGCTTGGCCTCTTCGACACCCTTCGAGATGGCGAGGGGGACCTCACGCGCCTTGCCGTAGCCGACACCGACGAGACCGTTGCCGTCACCCACGACGACGAGCGCCGTGAAGCTGAAGCGACGACCGCCCTTGACGACCTTCGACACGCGGTTGATCGTGACGACGCGCTCCAGGAACTGGTTGTCGCCGCGGTCGCGCGAGTTGCGGTCGCGGGTCTGGCTGCGCTCGCGGCCACCGCGGCGCGGCTCGCGCTCGCGCTCGGCGGGCGCCTCGGCCGTAGCCGCAGCCGCAGCGGGCTGCTCGGTCGCGGTCACTTCGTTCTCCTTGTTCTCGGTCACAGGTTCAGACCTCCTTCGCGAGCGCCGTCGGCGATCGCAGCGACGCGGCCCGCGTAGCGGTTGCCGCCGCGGTCGAACACGACCGTCTCGATGCCGGCAGCCTTCGCACGCTCAGCGACGAGCTCGCCGACCTTGCGGGCCTTGGCGGTCTTGTCACCATCGAACGTGCGCAGGTCGGCCTCGAGGGTGGAGGCCGATGCGACGGTGAAGCCCTTGCTGTCGTCGACCAGCTGGACGAAGACGTGGCGGGCGGAACGGGTCACGACGAGACGCGGACGCGCCTCGGTGCCCACGATCTTCTTGCGAAGACGGGCGTGGCGACGCGAACGTGCGTCGGACTTCGACTTGAGAGCCATGGTTACTTACCACTCTTTCCGGCCTTGCGGCGAACGACCTCGCCCGCGTACCGCACACCCTTGCCCTTGTAGGGCTCCGGCTTGCGGATCTTGCGGATGTTGGCGGCTGCCTCGCCGACGGCCTGCTTCGAGATACCGGCGACGGTGAGCTTGTTGTTGCCCTCGACGGTGAGCGTGATGCCCTCCGGCGCCTCGACCAGGACGGGGTGCGAGAAGCCGAGTGCGAACTCGACCGCCGTGCCCTTCTGAGCGACGCGGTAACCGGTGCCGACGACCTCGAGGCCCTTGGTGTAGCCCTGCGTCACGCCGATGATGTTGTTGTTGATGAGGGTGCGGGTGAGCCCGTGGAGAGCACGCGACTCGCGCTCGTCATCGGGGCGGGAGACCAGGACCTGGTTCTCCTCGACCTTGACCTCGATGGGCTGTGCCACGGTGAGCGAGAGCTCGCCCTTGGGGCCCTTGACGGCGACGTCCTGGCCGGAGACCGTGACGGTCACACCGGCGGGGATGTCGATGGGAAGACGTCCAATACGCGACATGTCAGATCACCACACGTAGGCGAGGACTTCCCCGCCGACGCCCTTCTGCTCGGCCTGGCGGTCCGTGAGGAGGCCAGAGGAGGTGGACAGGATCGCGACCCCGAGGCCACCGAGGACCTTGGGAAGCTCGTTCGACTTCGCGTACACGCGGAGACCGGGCTTGGAGACGCGCTTGATGCCGGCGATCGACCGCTCGCGGTTCGGGCCGTACTTCAGGGTCAGGGTGAGGGTCTGGCCGACACGGGCGTCGGAGACCTCCCAGCCGGAGATGTAGCCCTCCTGCTGGAGGATCTCGGCGATGTGCGTCTTGAGCTTCGAGCTCGGCAGCGCGACGGTGTCGTGGTGCGCGGAGTTCGCGTTGCGCAGACGGGTCAGCATGTCTGCGACCGGGTCTGTCATCGTCATAAGTGTTTTCCTTTAGTCATGAGGTTTCGACTGCCGTTACACGACAGGCGACCTTCTATGAATGAGCGATATTCAGTTGTGCAGTCGTTCGGCCCCGGAGCACGCCCCGAGGCCGAACGATCGATCTTATCGGATCACGCCTGAGCGTCCGCCGACTTGAACGGGAAGCCCAGGTGCTTGAGCAGCGCCCGACCCTCGTCATCCGTCTTCGCCGTCGTGACGATGGTGATGTCGAAACCGCGGACGCGGTCGATCTTGTCCTGGTTGATCTCGTGGAACACGGACTGCTCCTGGAGACCGAAGGTGTAGTTGCCGTTGCCGTCGAACTGCGTCGCCGACAGTCCGCGGAAGTCGCGGATGCGGGGCAGGGCGAGGTTGACGAGACGGTCGACGAACTCCCACGCACGGTCACCGCGGAGGGTGACGTGGGCGCCGATGGCCTGACCCTCACGCAGCTTGAACTGCGCGATGGACTTGCGGGCCTTGGTGACGACCGGCTTCTGGCCGGTGATCTTGGTGAGGTCGTCGACCGCACCATCGATCACCTTGCTGTCACGCGCAGCTTCACCGACACCGGTGTTGACGACGACCTTCACGAGACCGGGGATCTGCATGACGTTGGCGTAGCCGAACTCGTCCTGCAGAGCCTTCTTGATCTCGGTCTGGTACTTCTGCTTCAGGCGGGGCTGGATCTTGCCAGCCTCCGCGGCAGTTGCGTTGCTCATGTTCAGAGGTCCTTGCCGCTCTTCTTGGCGTAGCGGACGCGGACGGTGCGCTTGACGCCGTCCTTCGTCTGCTCCTCGACGCGGTGGCCGACACGGGTCGGCTTCTTGGTCGACGGGTCGACCAGCGCCACGTTGGAGATGTGGATCGGGGCTTCCATCGTCTCGATGCCGCCCGTCTTGGTGCCGCGCTGCGACTGGCCGACGCGGGTGTGCTTGGTGACGTAGTTCACGCCCTCCACCACGACGCGGTTCTGCTCGACGAGGACCTCGAGGACCTTGCCCTGCTTGCCGCGGTCGCCGCCCTTGTCCTGCTTGCGGCCACTGATGACCTGAACCAGGTCACCCTTCTTGATGTGCGCCATGATCAGATGACCTCCGGTGCCAGCGAGACGATCTTCATGAACTTCTTGTCGCGAAGCTCACGACCGACCGGGCCGAAGATGCGGGTGCCGCGGGGCTCCCCGTCGTTCTTCAGGATGACGGCGGCGTTCTCGTCGAACTTGATGTACGAGCCGTCGGGACGACGGGTCGACTTGACGGTGCGGACGATGACGGCCTTGACCACATCGCCCTTCTTGACGTTGCCGCCCGGGATCGCGTCCTTGACGGTCGCCACGATGACATCCCCGACACCGGCGTAACGGCGGTTGGAACCACCGAGGACGCGGATCGTGAGGAGCTCCTTGGCGCCGGTGTTGTCGGCGACCTTGAGGCGAGACTCGTTCTGGATCATTGCTTACTTCGCCTTCTCGAGAATCTCGACCAGGCGCCAGCGCTTGGTGGCGCTGAGCGGACGGGTCTCGTTGATGAGGACGAGGTCGCCGATGCCGGCGGTGTTCTGCTCGTCGTGAGCCTTCACCTTCGACGTGCGGCGGATGACCTTGCCGTAGAGGGGGTGCTTCACGCGGTCCTCGACCTCGACGACGATCGTCTTGTCCATCTTGTCGCTGACGACGTAGCCGCGACGGGCCTTGCGGTACCCACGGGCGTTGACGTCGCGGACGTCGTGCTCGGCCGACTCGTGACCAGCGGTCACGGGCGCCGTAGCGGCATCCTTCTTCTCAGCCATCACTCGGCCTCTTCCTTCGCGGCCTCAGCGGACTCGTCCGCCTTCTTGGCCTTGCTCTTCTTCGCCTTGGTGGCCGTCTCGACCGGGGCGGGGGTGGCACGAATGCCGAGCTCCCGCTCGCGGATGACGGTGTAGAGCCGCGCGATGTCGCGCTTGACCGCACGGATGCGGCCGTGGCTCTCGAGCTGGCCGGTGGCCGACTGGAAGCGCAGGTTGAACAGCTCTTCCTTGGCCTTGCGCAGCTCCTCCACGAGGCGCTGGTCTTCGAACGTGTCCAGCTCGCTCGGGGCGAGCGTCTTGGTGCCGACGGCCATTACGCGTCGCCCTCCTCGCGCTTGATGATGCGTGCCTTGAGCGGCAGCTTGTGGATGGCACGGGTCAGGGCCTCACGAGCGAGCTGCTCGTTGACACCCGCGACCTCGAAGAGGACGCGACCCGGCTTGACGTTGGCGACCCACCACTCGGGCGAACCCTTACCGGAACCCATGCGGGTTTCGGCCGGCTTCTTGGTGAGCGGACGGTCGGGGTAGATGTTGATCCACACCTTTCCGCCACGCTTGATGTGACGCGTCATGGCGATACGAGCGGACTCGATCTGACGGTTCGTCACGTAAGCGGGCGTGAGGGCCTGGATGCCGAACTCACCGAAGCTGACCGTCGTGCCGCCGGTGGCGGCGCCGTCACGCTTCGGGTGGTGCTGCTTGCGGTACTTGACCTTGCGGGGAATAAGCATCAGGCAGACGCTCCTTCTGCGACGGGGGCCTCGCTGCGCGGGCCACGACGACGGTCGCCACCGCGGTCGTCACGACGTGACTTCGGCGCGTTGGCCTGCTCGCGAGCGAGCTCCTTGTTGGTGAGGTCGCCCTTGTAGATCCAGACCTTCACGCCGATGCGGCCGAAGGTGGTCTTCGCCTCGTAGAAGCCGTAGTCGATGTTCGCGCGGAGGGTGTGCAGGGGCACACGGCCTTCGCGGTAGAACTCCGAACGGCTCATCTCGGCGCCGCCGAGGCGGCCGGAGACCTGGATGCGGACGCCCTTGGCACCGGCGCGCTGCGCACCCTGCAGACCCTTGCGCATCGCGCGGCGGAAGGCCACACGGGCGGAGAGCTGCTCGGCGATGCCCTGCGCGACCAGCTGAGCGTCGGCCTCGGGGTTCTTCACCTCGAGGATGTTCAGCTGGATCTGCTTGCCGGTGAGCTTCTCGAGGTCGGCGCGGATGCGCTCGGCCTCGGCTCCGCGGCGGCCGATCACGATGCCCGGACGGGCGGTGTGGATGTCGACGCGGACGCGGTCACGCGTGCGCTCGATCTCGATGTTGCTCACGCCGGCACGGTCCAGCGACGTCGTCAGGAGGCGACGGATCTTGACGTCCTCCGCCACGTAGTCGGCGTAGCGCTGCCCGGGCTTGGTGGAGTCCGAGAACCAACGCGACACGTGGTCGGTGGTGATGCCGAGGCGGAAGCCGTACGGGTTGACCTTCTGTCCCATTACTTGCTCGCCTTCTTGGTCTGGGCAGCCGGGGCGGACTCGGCGACCTCGGGGGTCGAGAGCACGACCGTGATGTGGCTGGTGCGCTTCTTGATCTGGAACGCGCGACCCTGGGCGCGGGGCTGGAAACGCTTGAGCGTCGTGCCCTCGTCCACGTACGCGTTCTTCACGTACAGGTCCTGCTCGTCCAGGAACTCGTTGTCCTTGTCGGCCTTCACACGAGCATTCGCGACCGCAGCGGCCACGAGCTTGTAGATGGGCTCGCTGGCACCCTGGGGAGCGAACTTCAGGATGGCGAGAGCCTCCTGAGCCTGCTTGCCCTTGATGAGCGCGACGACACGACGAGCCTTCTGAGGGGTCACGCGGATGTGCTTCACGCGTGCGATGGATTCCACCATTTGTACTCCTCCTCTTCCTCTCTCTGAGAGCGTCGCCGCGTCAGCGGCGACGGCCCTTCTTGTCGTCCTTCTCGTGGCCGCGGAAGGTGCGGGTGGGCGCGAACTCGCCCAGCTTGTGACCGACCATGGTCTCGGACACGAACACGGGGATGTGCTTGCGTCCGTCGTGCACGGCGATCGTGTGACCCAGCATGGCCGGGATGATCATCGAACGACGCGACCAGGTCTTGATGACGTTCTTGGTACCGGCTTCGTTCTGCGAGACGACCTTGCGAAGCAGGTGCTCGTCGACGAAGGGGCCCTTCTTAAGGCTGCGAGGCATCTTCCTCTACTCCTACTTCCGCTTCTTGCCGGCGTTGCGACGGCGAACGATCAACTTGTCGCTTTCCTTGTTGGGGTGCCGGGTACGACCCTCGGCCTGGCCCCAAGGAGTGACGGGGTGACGTCCACCGGAGGTCTTACCCTCACCACCACCGTGCGGGTGGTCGACCGGGTTCATGGCGACACCGCGGACGGTCGGGCGGATGCCCTTCCAGCGGTTGCGGCCGGCCTTGCCCCAGTTGATGTTGGACTGCTCGGCGTTGCCGACCTCGCCGATGGTGGCGCGGCAGCGCGCGTCGACGTTGCGGATCTCACCCGAGGGCAGACGCAGCTGCGCGTACGGGCCGTCCTTCGCCACGAGGCGGACGGACGCACCGGCCGAGCGAGCCATCTTCGCGCCGCCGCCGGGGCGGAGCTCGATGGCGTGGATGACCGTACCGGTGGGGATGTTGCGCAGCGGCAGGTTGTTGCCGGGCTTGATGTCGGCGCCGGCACCCGACTCGACGATGTCACCCTGCGACAGCTTGTTCGGGGCGAGGATGTACCGCTTCTCACCGTCGAAGTAGTGCAGCAGCGCGATGCGCGCAGTGCGGTTGGGGTCGTACTCGATGTGAGCGACCTTGGCGTTGATGCCGTCCTTGTCGTTACGACGGAAGTCGATCACGCGGTACTGGCGCTTGTGGCCACCACCGATGTGACGGGTCGTGATGCGGCCCTGGTTGTTGCGACCACCGGTCTTCGCCAGCGGGCGAAGGAGCGACTTCTCGGGCGTCGACCGCGTGATCTCAGCGAAGTCGGCGACCGACGAACCGCGACGACCGGGGGTCGTGGGCTTGTACTTGCGAATAGCCATGTCTCTAGTCCTCTATCCCAGCTGTCAGCCGACGGCCGTGAAGATGTCGATGGTGCCCGACTTCAGGCTCACGATGGCGCGCTTGGTGTCCTTGCGCTTACCGGTGCCGAAACGGGTGCGGCGGGACTTGCCCGGGCGGTTGAGCGTGTTCACCGACGCGACCTTGACGCCGAAGATCTTCTCGATGGCGAGCTTGATCTCGGTCTTGGTGGCGCGCGGGTCCACGAGGAACGTGTACTTGCCCTCGTCGATGAGCCCGTAGCTCTTCTCGGAGACGACCGGCTTCAGGATGATGTCGCGCGGGTCCTTGTTGACGGCGGTCATGCCGAGACCTCCTCGGTGGAGCCGGCCTTCGCAGCGACGAACGCGTCGTAGGCGGCCTTGGTGAAGACGATGTCGTCGGAGACGAGCACGTCGTAGGCGTTGAGCTGGTCGAACGTGAGCACGTGGACGTACGCGAGGTTGCGGACGCTCTTGACGCTCAGCTCGTCATCACGCGTGATGACGACCATGACGTTCTTCGTCGGCGCGAGCTGAGCCAGAACCGCGGCAGCAGCCTTCGTCGAGGGCGCACCCTCGATGCCGAACGAGTCGATGACGTGCAGACGCCCGCCGCGAGCCCGGTCGCTGAGCGCGCCCAGGAGGGCGGCGGCGACCATCTTCTTGGGGGTGCGCTGCGAGTAGTTGCGCGGCTTCGGTCCGTGGACGATGCCACCACCGGTCATGTGCGGCGCGCGGATCGAGCCCTGACGGGCGTTACCCGTGCCCTTCTGCTTGAAGGGCTTGCGGCCGGCACCGGAGACCTCACCGCGACGCTTGGTCGAGTGGGTGCCCTGGCGAGCCGCCGCGAGCTGCGCGACGACGACCTGGTGGATGAGGGGGATGTTCGTCTTGACGTCGAACAGCGCGGCGGGCAGCTCCACGGAGCCGGCCTTCTTGCCGTCTGCCTTCACGACGTCGAGCGCGAGAGTCGAGTCAGCCATGTTCAGGCACCCTTCACTGCGTTGCGGACGTAGACGATGCGGCCACGAGCACCGGGGACGGCGCCCTTGACGAGCAGCAGACCCTTCTCGGCGTCGACGGCGTGCACCGTGAGGTTGAGGACGGTCACGCGCTCGCCACCCATACGGCCGGCCATGCGCATGCCCTTGAAGACGCGGCTCGGGGTCGACGAGGCGCCGATCGAACCGGGCTTGCGGTGGTTGCGGTGCGCACCGTGCGAAGCGGAGACACCCTTGAAGTTGTGACGCTTCATGACACCGGCGAAGCCCTTGCCCTTGCTGGTGCCGACGACGTCGACCAGCTGGCCGGCCTCGAAGGTGGCGTCGACGGTGAGCTCCTGACCGAGTGAGTAGTCAGCGGCATCCGCCGTGCGCACCTCGGTGAGGTGACGACGCGGGGTCACACCGGCAGCCTCGAAGTGGGCCGTCTGCGGCTTGTTGACCTTGCGGGGGTCGATCTGGCCGTAAGCGATCTGCACGGCGTTGTAGCCGTCGCGCTCGGGCGTGCGCACCTGGGTCACCACGTTGGGGGCGACTTCGATGACGGTGACGGGAACGACCTTGCCGTTCTCGTCCCAGACCTGGGTCATGCCAAGCTTGGTGCCCAGCAGGCCCTTGGAAACCTTGGAGTTGATGTCAGCCATGATGATCGACCTCAGAGCTTGATCTCGATGTTGACGTCGGCCGGGAGGTCGAGACGCATCAGCGAGTCGACGGCCTTGGGCGTCGGGTCGATGATGTCGATGAGGCGCTTGTGGGTGCGCATCTCGAAGTGCTCGCGGCTGTCCTTGTACTTGTGCGGCGAACGGATGACTGCGATCACGTTCTTCTCGGTCGGAAGGGGCACCGGGCCCACGACCGTCGCGCCCGCACGGGTCACGGTGTCGACGATTTTGCGTGCCGACGAGTCGATGACCTCGTGGTCATACGACTTCAGGCGAATGCGGATCTTCTGTCCCGCCATTGTCTGCTCACTCTCTTTCTCGCGTCGTACCTCGAGGGCATTGGACGCACGGGGCGCTTGCGCGCCGGGCACTTCTCCCCGCCCGGAGGTGGGGGATCCGTCACCGCTGTTCTGATGTCAGTCCGCAGGAGACCTGCGGCATCCGCTTCCCCTCGCACGCACGCGTGCGGATCCGTTTCCGGAGTGGGTGTGGGGATGTGATGTTCTGCTGCCCGCGGCCTAGGCTTCTCGCCTATGCACTGCCCTGGCAGTGATCCCGCGCAGAGCGCAGGAATGTGGAACCTGTACAGTCTACGTGCCGTTCGGGCGTGTCGCAAACCCGGGCGTGTCGCGCCGCCGGGTACGCTCCCCCGCCGTCGTCAGTGCGCCGTGCGTCCGGGCGCCACGACGGCGCTGAGGGTGCGGAAGAGGATCTGGATGTCCTGCATGAACGACCAGTTCTCGACGTAGTAGAGGTCCAGGCGCAGGGCGTCCTCCCACGACAGTGTGGAGCGTCCGCTCACCTGCCACAGGCCGCTCATTCCCGGCTTCACCCGCAGCCGGCGGTGGGCGGCGTCGTCGTACAGTGCCACCTCCGCCGCGCGCTGCGGCCGGGGGCCCACCAGACTCATGGTCCCCACGAGCACATTGAACAGCTGGGGCAGCTCGTCGATCGAATGCTTGCGGATGACGCGCCCGACCTTCGTGATCCGCGGATCGTCCGTCACCTTGAAGAGCGGACTGTCGCTGGTCCCCTGCAGGTCGAGGAGGCTCGCGAGCTGATCGTCGGCATCCGCCACCATCGAGCGGAACTTCAGCATGCCGAACTCGTCACCGCCCAGACCGACCCTCGGCTGACGGTAGATCACGGGGCCCGGCGTCTCGGATCGGATCGCGATGGCCGTCACCAGCATCACCGGCGAGAAGACCAGGATGAGGACGACCGAGCCGAGCAGGTCGAATGTGCGCTTCGCGAAGCGGCGCACGCCGTCCAGTCGCGGGAACTCCACGTGCACGAGCGGCAGCCCCGCCGCCGGTCGGGAATGGATGCGGGGCCCCGCCACGTCGGTCAACGCGGGGGCGACGACGAGGTTGCCGCTGCGGTCCGCGACGTCCCAGCCGAGCTGACGCATCATCTCGGGGTGCACCTCGTCCGCCCCGGCGACGATGATCGTGTCGGCGTCGGTGGCATCCATCGCCTCCACCGCGTAGGCGAATCCGCCGACGACCGGGACGTCCGCGATCGCCTGACGGCCACGGACGTCGGTCACGACACCCACGATGTCGAAGCCGGAGGACTCCGCTCGGCGGATGGCGCGGATGATGGAGCCGACCTTGGCCGGCTCGCCCAGGACGAGGGCACGGTAGACGTACTTCGACCGACGCTGCTGGCCGCGGAGCCAGAGCCGCCACAGCCACCGGCTGAAGATGAGGGCGACCAGGCCGACCGGCATGGCGACGAGGAAGAGGCTGCGCGACACCTCGATGCGGAGGAAGAACGCGACCGCGACGAACAGCGCGAACACGGCCACCGTCGCGTTGACGATCCGGCGGTACTCCTGCTCCCCCGCACCGACGATGTTGCGGTCGCGCGTCTCGAAGACCCCGAGCGCGACGAGCCAGACGAGGCCGAGGAGGATCAACGCCGCGACGTAGGGGATGCGGGGTCCGCCGTCCCAGGTGACATCGCGCCGCTCATCGGGCAGGACCAGGGTGAAGAACCCGGTGAGCACGGCCGCGACGACCACGATGTCGCTGTAGACGAGGCGACCGGCGAACCGTGCGGGCCAATCACGCGAGGAGCGTCGCGCCGGGACGACGACGGGCGCGCGGTTCACCCGACGATCCGCGCGTCGGACGCGGGGGGCGGTCCGAGTGACAGCAGCGCGCCTCAGCACGCGATCCTCCCGCCCTGACCCACACGCGGTGCCGACGACCGAGCCGACGGCAGCCGCAGTGCGGTTCGGATCACGGAGGTCAGCCTTCCTGTCGACGCAGCCAGGTCGCACCCCTCGTCGCGGGAAGTCGCGCCATCGACGACGTCTGCTGCAGATCTTTGAGGATGCTACCAAACCGAGCGCTTTCGGCCAGGCGTTGGATCAATGGCAGGTGTCGGTGACCGTCGTCTTCGTCTCGTTGATCATCGGTGTCGTCCACAGCGCGAGCGGACCGAAGTCCCCGGTTCCGGTGAACGTCGCCGTCACGCTGAAGCTGCCGTCCGGACGCAACCGCGCCTGGAAGGGTTCGACGACCCGGCCGAGATCGACGTTGCCGGTGCGGAAGGCCGACGCGCCGCCCGTGGTCTCGGCGGAGGCGAGTTCCATCCCCGGAGGGGCGTACATGTAGACCTGGGTCCCGAAGTACGCCGCCCGCTGGCTCCGACTCTGGACGTATCGCGGGAGATCCTCGGCGTCCGCCTGACTGATGTCGAGCGAGACCGTCGCGGTCGTCGTCAGGGTCGTCACGCCATCGGCGCACGACATCGTGGATTCGACAGCGGTCTTCGTGTAGTAGTCGATCTTCGAGGCCGACACGTTGCGGAAGAAGACGCCGTTCACCGTCTCCGCGGAGTTATCGGTGGGAAGGATGCCGGAGAGGCGCCCCGAGCCCGCGATGATCTTCTGCGTGTCGGTGTCTTCGCTCCAGGCCAGGATGCTGCCTGCGTCGATGCTCTCGCCCACAGCCCAGGCCATGTCTTTGATGTTGAAGTCGCCGCCGGCGATCTTGTCGAAGACCGCGCTCGCCACACCGGCGAAGAACGCGTCGGACTTGAGGTCAGGGTCGGTGTACGGGTCCCACCACCGGTAGACGTCACTGAGGAGAGTCTTGACGGCGTTCTTGTTGTCGAGCGTCTTGCCGTCGACCTCGATGGGACCGGTCGCAAGAAGCATGCGCTGGAGGGCGATGGGATCGACCGAGATGACGCCGTCGATGTGCGTGTCGTCGATGTCGCGGTTCCAGAACGCCTTCACCATCTCCGCGACCCCCGGCCAGTCGGGCTGGGAGGGCGCGAGGTTGATGTAGCTGCCGTAGCGGCTGCCGTACAGCGCCTTCGCCGACTCTGAGATGTCGAGGTCGACCGTCTCGCCCTCGACGAAGGAAGCGCTGCTGGCCTGTCCCGCGATCTCGAGGTCGCCCTTGTCTGCGGTGATGAGCGTCTGCGATGCCGAGCTGCCCCCGAGCGGGAGCGCCTCGGCGTTGTTCTGGAACACGAGCAGGTAGTTCTGCTTCTCTTCCGCGCCGAGGAGCTTCGGAAGAAGGGTGAACATCGGACCGGCGGCTCCGGCGACCTCGGCCACCTGGTCCACGCCCGAACGGACCGGGCCGATGAGGGCATCGGATGCGGCGACACCCTTCAACTCGGAGCTCAGCTTGGAGATCTCGGGAGCGGCCGCTTCGATGAGCGGCAGGGCACGGGCGAGGATCTTCCCCTGGCCGTCATCCTGCATCTTGAAGACCGGCGCGCCGACGTCGTTTGCGAACACGTCGAGGGTCTCCGCCGCCAGCCGCACGCCGCGCAGGTTGTCGCCCGCCCCCGGGATCAGCTCCGCCATGCGCCAGACCGGATCGGCTGCGGCACCCGCCGCATCCGCCGCACCGGACGACAACTTCGGGATGGCGTCGGAAACGTTCCCGCCGTCCTGGATGGAGGTGACGGCCTCCTGCGCCGACTCGAGACCGTTCTTGGCGATCACGACCTTGATCACGAGCCACACCGCGAGGGCGAGGAGCAGGACGACGACGATCAGGATCACGCGGCCGACGATGCGACCGCGTGACGTCCTCTGGGTCTCGTCGCTGTCGTCGTGGTCATCGGGCGCGGCGGAACGTCCGGCCGCGGCCCGCTCGGCCGCTTCACGCGCGGCGCGTCGGGTCTCGGGAGGCATGGCTCACATCCTAGCCAGCGGGTGTCTGGGAGACCGTCGGGGCGGGCGTTGCGCCGGCGGGCTCGAGTGAACTCTCGACGAACTGCGGCCGAACCGTCACCGGAATGGTCGCCACCCCGTCGACGGGCTCGATGGTCTTCGTGGCGCCCGTCATGGTGGTCACCGTCACTGCGACATCGCTGCGGACGGTCATCTCCGCTTTCCCCTTCGGAGCCCACACGACGCGCACGGCATCCTTCTCGTCACCGAAGCGCACCGAGTGGACTCCCTTCGCCGACTCGTCCGCCGCCAGAGCACGTCCACCGAGGCGGGCGATCATCAGGGCTTGGGCGTACCCGACGGGCTTCGGCTGGAAGGCTGCCACGCCGGACGCCTTCTGGTAGTACATGCCGAAGTTGCCCTCGTGCTTCGCGGGGCTCGGGTCGTCGTTGATGAGGTCGTACCAGAAGAACTTCTCAGCCCCGCTCGCAAGCGCCGTGATCGAGGTCCGCACCAGGTAGTCGGCCTGCGCCGAGACGGTCCGGCCGCCGGTCTTGGACGAGCTGCCGAGCTCCGTGATCCAGATCGGGCGGGTCGTCTTCCCGTTCTCCTTCATGGAGCGGTTCGCCTCGTCGACGATCCCGGCGAGCGACTCGGGCTTGCTGGACACTTCGTAGGGGTGGAAGCTGATCGCGTCGGAGTACTTCAGACCACCGGCACGCCACAGACCGTCGAACCAGGGGGCGTCGTAGCGGGCGGTCGAGCCGGCGATGATCGGCAGATCAGGGTCCACCTTCTCCACCGCGCTGTGGACGGAATCCAGAAGAGGGACGTAGCACGAGGGCTTCGTGCCGCATGCCGTCTTATTGAAGCGTGTGTGGTTGAACTCGTTGAAGACCTCGAGGCCGACGAGGTCGAACCGCTCCGCCATGGCGGCTGCATAGTCGCCGTAGGCCGCGATCGCCGCCTTGCTCGTCGGCACCTTGCCGTTGCCGTACAGCTCGTTGCCGTAGTTGACGATTCCGAGCAGGTGGATGCCGTGGGCGTGGAGTCGGTCGAAGCCGTTCACGTAGTGGTCGGCCCAGTCGTACTTGCCCTTCGAGGTCTCGTTGAACCGCCAGAGGACGTCGTTGCGGGCCAAGCCGATTCCGAGGGATGCCGTGAGGTCGGCGGCATCGCTGTAGAGGTCGTTCTCGACGTGGAGGCCCACACCGAACCGAGGGTCGGCGGCGATGGTCGTGCCCTCGTAGTCGATGACGCCGAGCAGGGTCTTGACGGTGCCTGCGCCCGTCTTCACGGCCACGCTGTAGTACCCCTCATCCAGGCCCGTCAGCGGGACCGCTTCGAGCACGTGGGACGCGTCGACCGCACCCTTCGCTGCGACCTTGCCGCCGGCATCCGTCGCGGTCCAGGAGATCTGCCCGGCCGGCGCGCGGACCGCGAGCATCGGGTTCGACGCCGGCAGGATGAGGGACCGGTTGACGATCGTGTCCTTGCCGCCGACCTTCTCGAATGATGGGTTGGGGACGACGTTCTCACCGTCGGCGCCCACCAAGGAGACATCGTCGATGCCGAGCCCGGCGACGGGGCCGTCGAGGACCACGCGGATCTGAGCGGTGTCCGCATCCGCCGGCGCGGTGAAGGTTCCCGTCACCGTGGTCCAGGCCGCGCTCAGCTCAGGAAGACCGATCCTTTCAGTGCCGATTTCGATGGCGGCGTCAACCGCCTCGGGGAGGGGCGAGAGGGACCGCACCTGTGCGGAGAATTCGTACGACGCACCCGCGACGACCGCGGCGTCCACAGCGAGGGCGGATGTCTTCCCGTCGATGACCGGCGCATCGATGTAGGCAGCCACGGATCCATCCGCGCCCTGACCGACCTGCGGGACGACCCGGGCGACCTTGGTCGTCGAGGCGCGCTTCCAGGAGTCGAATTGACCCGCTGCAGGGACGGAGAGCGGCGCCGACACGGGTGCGGGCTCCGGCGTGGCGGACGGCGTCGGCGTCGCGCTCGAGGTGGACGGTGTCGGCCGTGCCGCGGGGGGCGTCGACGAGCCGCTGGCCGTCAACGCGACGGCGGTCGCGGTGAGCGCACCGACGAGGACGATGGCCGCGCCGATGTAGATGGTTCGCCGGCGGATCTGCATGGAGATGCCCCTCCAAGGGTGTGGGAAGTGAGCGTCCATCATCACAGACGAGGCTGCGAGCGCAGAATCCGCAGGACCGAGCAGCGCGCGCCAGTCGACCTTCCGACGGCCCGGGACGCGGCCCACCGCATAGGATCTGGGCGATGTCACCTTCACCTGCGGTCTCGATCGTCATGCCGCTCCACAACGATTCCGGAACCGTCGCGGCCGCACTCCGAACAGCGCTCGACCAGACCCTCCGGGACATCGAAGTGATCTGCGTCGACGACGCGTCGACGGACGCCACCCTGGCGGTCGTCGAACGGATCCAGGAGGACGATGACCGAGTACGCATCCTCCGTCACTCCGAGAACCGTTCCGCCCTGAACGCCCGTCGCACCGGTGTCGAAGCCGCGCGCGCTCCCTACCTTCTCTTCCTGGACGGCGACGACGAGCTGGACCCCCGGGCAGCAGAGACGGCGTGTCGCGCGATCGTGGCCGCCGACGCAGAGGTGCTGCAGTTCGGCGTCACCGTCGTCGACGCGCACGGCCAGGTGGGTGGATCGTACGAGCGGCGTCTGCGGCCGCGGTTCCGGAGGTTGGACGGCAGCGATGTGCTCCCTGGGCTCTTCCCCGTCGACATCGCCGCTCAGGGTCAACTGTGGCGGTATCTGTTCCGGACGGATCTGCTTCGCGCCGCATACAGCCACATCCCGGAATCGCTCTCCCTGCAGCGCGTGAACGACCTGCCGGTGATGTTCCTGGTCGCATCGCTCGCCGCGAGTGTCGCCTCGATCGACGACCAGCTCTACCGCTACCACCTCGGCCGCGGAGGAAGCGGTCACCGGGTGGAATCCCTCGAGCGGGCACGGTTCTACGCGTCGGCTATCGACTCCATCGGTGCGATCGGAGACGCCGTCGACACGATCGCCGCGTCGAGCCCGGATCCGTCCCGCGTCACGGAGACGTATGACGGGGTGCGGATGTGGATCATCGGCTACGTCTGCACACAACTCCTCGAGAAAGGCGCCCGCACCATCCGCGAGGACGCGGTGGAGCTCTTACGCAGCAAGGTCGACGAGCAGGATCTTCTCGCCGCGGCAGGTCTCCACTCGCCCCGATCGCTCCTCGCCCTGATGGATGGCGCCGGGCGTCAGGAGATCGGCGTGCACGACCCGCGTCACGTCATGCTCGCCACATCCACTTTCCGCACCGGCGGTGTGTCCGCGGTCATCGCTGCACAGGCCCGTATCTTCCACGACGCGGGATACACCGTGACCATCGTCGCCCGGAACGGTGGCAGCGACCCACGAGCCGTTCCCTCCGGCGTGGATTTCGTGGAGCTCCCCGGGGGCGACATCGTCGCCCGGATGAGGGCATGGCGCACGATCCTGCGTGAACGTTCGGTCGACATCGTGATCGATCACCAGGTGCTCTACACGCGCTATTGGCCGGAGTTCGCCATCATGACGCGGGCAGCAGGCGCCGCCACCGTGGGATGGCTGCACAACTTCGTGGCGCGTCCGATCTACGACGGTGACGATCGGCTCGCGATCATCGAGCAGCGGGCGACGCTCCTCGCACACCTCGTCACGCTCTCGCCGCTGGACGTCGCGTACCTCAAGCTGCGAGGCATCACGCACACCTCTTTCGCCCCCAACCCCCCGTCCGCACTCCTCACGGAGCGGGCCGATCCTCGCGAGCCTCGGAAGCGCGCGGCGGGGCCGCTTCGACTGATCTGGTGGGGGCGCCTCGAAGAGAAGACCAAGCGCGTGACCGAGCTCATCGCCGTCGGCGCAGAACTCCGATCCGTCGGGGTCGACTTCCGGATGACGCTCATCGGGCCCGACTGGGACGACATGACCGCCAAGAAGTTCAACGCCTTGGCCAAACGCCGCGGCCTGCACGACGCCATCCGCGCAGTGGGGCCACGCCATGGGCGCGACTTGGCGCGCGAGATCGACGCTGCCGACGTGTTCGTGTCGACGAGCATCATCGAGGGTTATCAGCTCACCATCGCAGAAGCGCAGTCCTTCGGGCTCCCGGTCTTCATGTACGAGCTCCCCTGGCTCGTCCTTGTGAAGGACAACGAGGGCCTGGTATCCGCTCCGCAGGGAGATGCGGGACGGCTGGCCAGAGCACTCGCGCAGGTGTCCCGCGACCCCGATTCCTACGGACGGATGTCCCGCGGATCCCTCCAGGCCGCGCAACGGGCGCGCGGCGAGGACTTCGCGGATCTCTACCGCCGAATCGTCACCGGACGTGTGCATCCGTCGTCGTCGCCCGACCCGACGCTGCAGGATGCGCAACAGCTCCTGGGGCTCCTGCGCTTCTACGCTGAGCACGCGAACCGACCGGCTCTCCGGGCCGCGCCTCACGGCCAGTCAGCCCTCGGCACCCGACTCTGGGCCACGATGGCGCCCGCCGGACGACGAGCGATCGCACGGTTCCCCGGCCTACGCCCCTTCGTTCATCGCCTCAAGAAGCGGATCGGCGCCGACTGACGCTCAGGGGGCGACCCCGTCTTCCTCCGGCGCGGTGGTGACGACCGGATCGGGTGACGGCGCGACGGGGAGATCCGTCGGCTCAGGGATGTCAGTCGGCTCGGGGATGACCGGCGCCGTCACGACGGGCTCGGGCACCTCTTCGGCATCCGTCGGCTGAGGGGCAGGGGTGGCCGGATCCGGAGTGGGCGACGGCCCGGGAGCCGGCGACGTCGGCTGCGGAGCGGGTCGGGACGGCGAGGTCCTCGAGCCGGCATCGGGGGACTCGACCGTCTCCTCCTCGGGCTGCGCGTACTCGCGAGCGACGACGACATGAGCACTGACCTGCTCCCCCACCGCATCCTGAGCGATCAGGCTGTACGTTTGCGAGGTCGTCCAGCACGGGTAGGCGACCGCGAGTTCGGCGCCTGCGCCAGCGAGGTCGGAGACGATCGGGGCCTCCACGGCCTCGACCTCATCCGCCCCTCTCCCGAGAGCGACCTTCTCGGCGGCGTGAGTCTGCCAAGAGACGTTCACGGTCGCGGTGCCCTCCTCCGACTCGCATCGCACGACGTCCGACGCGGCCGAGAAGGACATGATCGCAAGCGCGTCGGTCGTTTCGTCGCCGGCCGGCGTCATCCCAGCGGGAGCGCTGCTGTCGGAGCTCGAGAGACCGGCGAGGAACGCGAGGGAGGCACCGGCGGCCACAGCGAGCAGAAGGACTGCGATGGTCCCCACGACGGCGAGGAGGCGACGGCGACGGCGTGCCCGCGCGGCCTCACGGAATCGTTCTCGTCGCGCGACCGTGCGCGCACGTCCCGAAGACTGCGTGGGAACGATGGTCTCCCCGTCGGTCCTCCCTGCGGACGTGAGGAGCGCCTCGAGCGCGGTCACGCCCGATGCGGACGGTGCGGTACGGGTGGTCTCTTCGGTCGTCGCGGCTCCCGGAGGCGGCGGGACCGGCGCCGGCCGATGAGCCGCGGCCCCCACCGCGACGCTCTTCGGATCCTTCGTCCACTTCACGTAGTCATCGATGACGGCGTCGGTGGGACCGTCCTCGCGCAGCTCACCCTTGTGGATCCACAGCACGCGTTCGCACGAATCCTTGAGAGACCCGACCGAGTGGCTGACGATCATCACGAGACCGGCGGTGTCGCGCAGGTTGCGGATACGCTCCTCGCTCTTGATCCGGAACTTCCGGTCACCGACCGCGAGTGCCTCATCGATGAGGAGGATGGAGTGCGCTTTGGCCGACGCGATCGCGAACCTCAGTCGCGCACCCATCCCCGAGGAGTACGTCTTCATCGGGTGATGGATGAACTCGTTCAGCTCGGCGAAGTCGGCGATCTCGTCGACGTGCGCTGCGGCTTCTGCCTTCGAGAACCCCATCGCGAGGAGTCCGAGCTTGATGTTGTCCTCGCCGGAAAGCTCGGGCACGAGTGCGGCGTTGACTCCGAGGAGGACGGGACGGTCCCTCGCCCAGATCTCGCCGCGGGATGTCGGGATGAGTCCGGTCATCGCCTTGAAGAGCGTCGACTTGCCGGAGCCGTTGTGCCCGACGACGCCGATCGTCTCACCCTCGGTCGCGCTGAAGCTGACACCTCGCAAGGCGGGAACCGTCGTCATGCCCCGGCCTCCGCGGATCGCGTCGAGGCTCAGCAGCTTGTCCCGGGTTCCCACGCGCTTTCCGGACGCGTACACCTGGTACGTCACGTGCGCGTCGTTCGCGATGACCATGGGTCGTCGCGCGGCCCGGTCCACCGGGCTCTGAAGCGGGCGGTCGGCCGAATGATCAGTCACTGAGCCCGTACCTCGCCTCCGCGCGCCAGAAGAACACCACACCGAAGACCAGCGCGACGACGGCCCACACCGGCGCAGCAACCACCGCGAGAGTCGGTGCCGTGTAGGAATCGAGCAGCACCGCACGCGAAAGCGAGATGAAGTCGTAGGTCGGGATGAGATGGGCGATCGTCAAGAGAGTCGGGAAATCCCTCAACGCGCCATCGACGTCGAAGAAGATGCCGCTGACGTAGAACAGCACGCGGGTGATGATCGGGATCACCTGCTGGACGTCTCTCGCGTGCACGGACAGTCGCGCCACGACGAGCGCCACCCCGAAGTTGAAGATGCCCATGACAAGGAGGATGGGAACGATAAGCAGCCACGACCACCGAGGCGTCTCGCCGAAGACGATGAGCAGAAGAACCATCAGCACCACGACGGGCACCATCCTCATCGCCTGCTCGATGACGACGGAGAAGGGGAGGAGGATGCGGGGGAAACCGATGCTCTGAACGAGTTTCGAGTTCCCCGTGATCGCCTTCGCGCCTGCCCCGAAGCAGTTCGTGAAGAACTCGAGGACGAAGACGCCCACGATGACGTACAGCACGAAATCCGCCGGCCGTGCCGGGCCCGCGATCACGAAATGGAAGATCGCTCCGTAGATCAATGCCAGTGAGAGCGGCTTGATGACGATCCAGAGAACGCCCAAACGGTTGGGGAGCAGGCTCGCAATCAGCTTGTTCGAGGCGAGCGTCACGCCGAAGCTTCTCCTGCGCCAGGCATCCGTCAGATACGCGCTCAGCGGTGGCCGCTTGCCGACGACCGACAGGCCCGCATATGCGCCGGCGGCATCGCCGCCGGCAACAGATGACGTCGTCACCGTACTCCTCTGATCCCGCTGCCCGTGCGGGGCAGCACCCGAAAGCCTACGCTCCGCCGGTCGCATGCCCCCTCTCGACCCCTGGGCACTGTCCGACCTTCGAACGCGGGGATGTCGAGGTTGCCTCTCACTCGGCGAAGCCCGCGACCTGGTCGAACGCCTGACCCAGCTCGCGGCGGCGCAGCTCGTACATCGGTCGAAGTTCCTCAGGGATCCTGCTCGCCGCCCACGAAAGCAGGTGCTGAGCGAAGTGGATCCATTCCTCTCTCAGGTCTGCGAACGAGTCCAACGGCGAGATGCGCTCGTGGGTGCCCCGCAAGGCTTCGAGCACGGCGAGACGTCTGGCGTCGTTGATGTTGGTGATCTGATCTCGCGACGTGAACTTCCGATGCGTGACCACTTCACCGTCGAAGAGACTGATGCGAGACGCGCGTGCGATCGAGTGCCAGTGGAACAGCACGTCGTTGTGGACCACGGTCGGCCCGAAGAAGACGTTCCCGTCATGGAGGAGGCGCGTGCGGATGATGCGGTTCCACGGGTAGTTGATGAGCTGGGCGACTGCCCGCTGCCGACTCGCACTGCTCGCCGCCCGGGTCGCTCTGCCCCACGCCTCGAGATCTGCATCGAACATCCCGCGGGAACGTCCCTCATCGGTGTACTCGATCCGGTACTTCATGAAAAGCAGGTCAGAAGCCTCCTCATCCGCCTGGGCCACCGCAGCGACGAGTGCCTTGGCGTCGATGACGTCGTCAGCGTCGAGGAAGTAGGTGTAGCGGCCGGATGCGAGTGGGATCACCGAGTTGCGGGCGCGCCCTGCTCCGCGGTTACCCTGCGCGAAGACGTGGACGTTGGAGTACCGCTTCTCGTAGTCCTCCATGATCGCGAGCGAGTCGTCGGTCGACCCGTCGTCCACGAGCAGCACGTCGAAACGGAGCCCCCGGATGGACAGGAGCGAATCGAGCGTGGGCTTGAGCAGGCCGGAGCTGTTGTAGACCGGCACCACGATCGTGAGATCGAGGTCGGGATACGCGGAACGGAACGTCGTCAGCTTCGCGCGAGTCTTCTCCGGAATGGTGGCGTTCGGCTCGGCCTCGATCGCGCGCTCGTAGATCTCCGCGAAGCCGCGACGGATCATCGCGGCCGCCGCGGGCTGGGTCTGTTTGGTTGCGACCCACAACGTGCGGTCGAGGTAGTTCGCGAAGGATTCGATCAGCTTCTCGCGGTACGCGGGCTCTGCGCCCAATAGCGAGTTGAGCACCGTGTTCATGTGATTGACGAACGCGCCGAGCTTGTACGTCTGGGCGCTCATCGTCTGGCCCTCGCGCTCCATCCGGTGGAAGCTGATGACCTCGTCGCAGAGGACGACCCGCCGTGCGCGCGAAAGCACGAACCAGTGAAGAGGGTTGTCCTCGTAGAAGTAGTCGCCTTCCGGGTAGAGGATCGCGTGCTCTTCGAGGAACGCTCGACGATAGAGCTTGCGCCACGGCACGGGCGAGAGTCGGAACAGGTCGATGTCCTCCACCGCGGAGAGGGGCGTCCCCGTGGGGAGGCTGCTCCAGACGTGCCGATCGTAGGACTCCGTACCCTCGGTCAGCTTGTCGGTGAACGTCTTGAAGTCTCCGATGACGAGTTCGGCGTCGTGCGTCTCGGCGGCCTCCACCAGCCGGGCCAGGCCCGCGCTCGTCACCTGATCGTCGCTGTCAGCGAAAGCCACGTACTCGCCACGTGCGGCCCGGATGCCGACGTTGCTCGGGATGCCGGCTCCGCCCAGCGTGTTGTGGTCCAGGCCGAAGACGCGGACCCGAGGATCCTTCTTCCAGTATTTCTGAATGATCCGGCGTCCACCGTCCTTCGACGCGTCATCCACGAGGATCAGCTCGAGATCGCGGAAGTCCTGATCCAGGACGGAGGAGATGGCTGCGTCGAGGAAAGGCTCGACGTTGTAGACCGGCATCACCACGGACACCGTCGGCTTTTCGGCGACACGCGGCTGCGAGTGCCGGGAATCGAACCGGACTTCCTCTGCCCGCCCATCACGCGAGAGCGAGCGGCGCAGTGCTTCGACCCGAGCCCCTGCTCCGATACGGCGCGCTGCACGCTGCAGCTTGCTCGGCTGGGGCGGGGTGATGAGGATCCGATCGCCTGGGAGGATCCGCGGCGTCCACAGCGACGTCCCCTCGACGATCGCCTCGGGGCCGACGCTGATGGGGTAGTGGATGACGCCCAGACTCGTGCGGAATGCCCCGAAGAGGCGCCAGCGGGAGTCCGCGAACTTCGTCAGCGGCCTCGACCACACTCGGCGCCCGCCCGTCGTGGTGACGGTGAAGTCCCGTCGACGAATGGCGCCGCTTTCGACCTCCCTCTGAGCGAAGACTTCCAAGAGGAACGACGCACCGCTCGTCTCGACCACGACATCCGCTCGCTCGCCGTTCACACGCACGGACGAGACCTTCGCCGACAGGTAGTGGGCTGTGAGGTCATCCACGCCATTGGTGCCGTCCTGCGGCAACACCTGGAACGCTCCGTCGCCCGTCTTGACGACGAGGTGGCGACCGTGGTTCCAGACGAACGCATCAGCGGAGACCGCAGCACGGCGCGAAACCACTTCGCCATCGTCGGCGGCGTGATCGACGGTGACCTCCCACCGTCCGGGCTCGACGACGTCCACGTCGGCGGACGCCACGATGTCACTCGTGCCGGCCATGACTCGGAGGTCGATCCCGGCCGAACCGTTCGAGATCCGAACGCCGCGGATGAGCTGGCTGACCGCGCTCTGAAGCGTGACGCGCAGACCCGTGTCATCGATGGAGACTGCGCTCACGGTGGGTGTCGGCAGCGCGGGGAGAGCGCGCGTCCAGGTGGGTCGATTACCGAACCACCCCTCCACGACGTGTTCGACGTCGGCCGCGGCGATCGTCTTCCCCCGCGCGTCTCCTGCTTCGGGGTCTTCGACGACGACGACGCGGTCGGCACGGATCGGAAGCGAGCTGCCTAGGTGGCCCTGCGCCGCTCCGGCGTGACGCACAACGACGAGAGGAGCATCGACCTCTCGCAGGCCGTCGACGCGTACGGCCAGACCACCCGCGAGCAGTTCTTCGAGGACGACCGCATACCTCACCGTTCCGTGAGGCCCCAAGAGCGCGTCGGAGTGCAACAGTCCGACTGTCAGGCCGACCTCGGCCGCTCTCCGGATCTCATCTGCGACCGTCCCGTGGAAGGCTTCCCATCGCGGGGACTCTCGCGCGTCGAGGACGACGAGCACGTCCACGTGCCCGGTGTGGGGCATGGGGATGCCATATCCGACTTCCTCTTCGAGGGGGACTGCACGACGCAGTCGTGCCGCACTGCGGTAGGCGGTCAGAGCCGCCGGCTCCCACGCCCTGACGCCGTAGTCCCGACCGCGAGTCTCTTCGTCCGGCGCGAGTGTCAGGACCAGGGGTGCACCGGACACCAGGGCAGGCATCGGCCGATGAGCGTTGAGCTCGAGACGCTTGCGCAGCTCGCGTTCAGCGCCTCGGGGCACCGGGTCGAAGCCGCCCATCGTCCGCAGGACGTCCGAGCGGATCATGAGGGTCGACTCGGCCTTGGAGAGTTTGACGCCGCGATCCGTGACGAAGGAGAGCTCCCGACCGACGTGCACCTCGTGGACGAGGTTCGCCACTCGACCAGGGTGCAGCAGCAGGTCTGAGAGCTGCGTTTCGAGACGACGAGGATGCGACCATGAGAGAGCGTTCTGGAACGTGATGACATCACCGCGCGCGGCAGCGATCCCCTCGTTCCGGTACTCCATTGCGTTCTTGCCGGGTTCAGCCGAGATCACGCTGATGCGAGCGTCCGCATCGAATCGCGCAGCGATGTCACGGACTTCTCCGACGGGATCGCCATCGACGATCAGGAGCTCCCAGTTCGCGTAGGTCTGAGCGACGATCGAACGGATCGCTGTTTCGACATGGTCGGCTCCGGGGAGGACCTCGAGGATGACACTCACGAGAGGACCCTGCCCGACGGTGCTCTCGGCCGCGGCCTCCAGCCTGTCGAAGGGCGCGCCGGCGGCCTCGCTGAGACGCACCGTCTCGAGACCCAGTCGCCGGAACGGCTCATTGAATCGGTGGAGGAGACCGTCGAATGTGCCGCCGAACCTGGGGTGACTCAGTTCCAGTCGCAATGCCAACCGCGCCCAGCTGCGGCCGCCGAGAGCTTCCGCGATACGCCGGGCGTCGTCCGCGTAACCGAAATGCAGCGCGCGCTCTGCCAGGCGCTGTCGTGTCGTTCTCGACGCCGCGCCGCCCGCGTCGACGCGGTGCGCGATGAAGGAGACGAGGGCACGCTCGGCCTGTTCGTCCTGATTCCGCTCGTGCAGCATCTCGGCGAGAGCGAACAGCCGGTCCAGGGAGATCGCATCCAGAACCGGCTCGGCGTCTGCGACACTCTCGGCGTGCGCCAGCAGGAGTGCTCGGAATGACTCCCAGTCGTGCGCCTGGCGGGTGAGGCGTCCGGCCAGCGCGTCGAAGGCCCACCGGGACCGCACGCGTGCGCCGAACGAGTGAAGATCGCGGTCCACGAAAGACCGTGATCGCAGCAGCGCAAGCCGCTCATGACGTGCCACATCCGAGGAGACGAGACCGAGTGTCACCGCGCCGAACTTCATCTCAGTCGGGTCGGTGATGAGGTCGCTGGGACTCGGATCCCGCCCTACGTCATCCGATCCGCGGATGTCATCTGCGGACATCCGAACGAGAAAATCGTCCTCATGCCACGTCCGATTCGACGTCGTATCCCCCAGGTCACGCATAAGCTCGAGCCTACTCTGTCGCTCTCCCTCGCCCCGACGCGGCCGGAGAGTCGCCCGCCCCAGAGCCGCGACCACGCCGTCGTCGAGGAGATCATGTGACCCAGGAGCCGAACGACCAGATTGCGAGACTCGAGCGTGAGGTCGCTGAGTTGAGGAGCAAGCTGCAGCGAGCCCGCTCGAGCAGGTCCGCGTTGACGAGCTTCGTCGAGACGGTCGAAACCCGAGCGCGTTCGCTCGCCCGACGGATCGCACGTCGGACGACGAAGCGACCGGACGCTCGACCCGCGGCGCCGGTCGCTGAGATGACGAGCGCCGTGCCGCGCTTCTTCACGGAGCGTGAGCCGACGCCGGCACCACGGCGCGAGACGGAGCCCGATGTCACCGTCGTGATTCCCGTCTACAACTCGGAGAGCTGGCTCGACGATTGCCTGTCGAGCGTCCTGGCACAGACGGGGCCGTCACTCGAAGTGGTCTGCATAGACGACGGGTCGACGGACTCTTCCTCGGAGGTCCTGGACCGTTACGCTCGCCTCGATCCGCGCGTCACCGTGGTACACCAGCCGAACAGCGGCCAATCCGTGGCTCGAAATCGCGGTCTCGACGAGGCGAAGGGTCGCTACGTCGTCTTCCTCGACAGCGACGATTTCTGGCCGTCGGATTCACTTGCGACTCTCGTGGCTGACGCTGACGCCGAGAACCTGGACATGCTGCTCTTCGACTGCTTCTCCTTTCGCGACGGCGCTGTCCCCGAGGCCGTCTGGACCCGCTACGCGCACTACTACCAGCGAAGCCGTGAGTACCGCGAGCCACGCTCCGGCGCGCAGATGATCGTCGATATGCGCCGCAACCGGGACTATCGGCCTCACGTCGGCATGTATCTCACCCGAACCGACTTCGCACGCGGGGCCGGCGTGACCTTCATCCCCGGTATCGTCCACCAAGACAACCCGTACACGTTCGCCCTGATGCTGAGAGCGCAGCGGACGGCGCACCGGCGTGACGACATCTACGCCCGCCGCATCCGAGCGGGATCGACGATAACCGCACTCGCGGACGCCAACTCCGTCAAGGGCTACCTTCTGAGCTTCCTCGACATGAGCGAGGAGCTCCGGAACTGGTCCCCCGAGCCGGGTCTCACCTCGACCCTGGCCGAGGTCGTCTACGGCACGTTCGAGGGCGCGCACAAGAAGTTCGCGTCGCTGCCGAGGGAGGCGGTCGCCGAACTACACAGTCTCGCGACTTCTCCCGATGCGCAGATCGCCCTGCAGATCCTGACGAAAGCACACGCCTCGCCGCCGCGCCGCTGAAGGGCGCGGCGACGCCGTCTGATCAACGGAGCGTGTTGTTCCACATCGACAGGGCGGCACCGATCGCCATGTGCATGTCGAGGTACTGGTAGGTGCCGAGTCGACCCCCGAAGTGCACGTCGGCTTCACCCTTGGAGAGGTCCCGGTACGCGAGGAGTCGCGCACGGTCCTCGGGCGTGTTGACCGGGTAATAAGGCTCGTCATCGCGGCCCGCGAATCGGGAGTACTCCCGCATGATGACGGTCTTTTCCGCCGGATAGCGGTCGGCGCGTTCCGGGTGGAAGTGCTTGAACTCATGGATGCGGGTGTACGGCACGTCGGCATCCGCATAGTTCATGACGCTCGTGCCCTGGAAATCGGCGACGTCGACGACCTCCTCCTCGAAGTCGAGGGTGCGCCAGCCCAACTCCCCTTCGGCGAAGTCGAAGTATCGGTCCACGGGACCCGTGTAGACGATCGGTACCTGACCGACGGTGGCGGCCTTGTTCAGCGGCTGCGCGGCGTCGAAGAAGTCGGTGTCCAGCTTCACCTCGATGTTCGCGTGATCCGCCATGCGCTCGAGCCATGCGGTGTACCCGTCGACCGGAAGCCCCTCCCACGTGTCGTTGAAGTAGCGGTTGTCGTAGTTGTAGCGGACGGGGAGCCGGCTGATCACCTCGGCGGGAAGATCCTTCGGGTCGGTCTGCCACTGCTTCGCGGTGTAATCGCGTATGAAGGCTTCGTACAACGGCCGCCCGATCAAGGCGATCGCCTTCTCCTCGAGGTTCGCTGCGGACTTGGCATCGAACTCGCCCGCGAGCTCGTTCACCAGCGCCCGCGCATCAGCCGGCGAATAGGCCGCCTGGAAGAACTGGTTGATCGTTGCCAGGTTGATCGGCAGCGGGTACACCACACCCTTGTGGTTGGTGTAGACGCGGTGGACGTAGTCGGTGAACTGGGTGAAGCGGTTCACGTACTCCCACACCGTCGCGTTCGACGTGTGGAACAGGTGGGCTCCGTAGCGGTGAACCTCGATGCCGGTCTGCGCCTCGTTCTCGGAGAACGCGTTCCCCCCGATGTGGTGACGACGGTCGATGACGGTGACTTTGCGGCCGGCTGCAGCAGCCCGCTCCGCGATGGTCAGACCGAAGAAGCCTGACCCGACGATGAGGAGGTCCATATTCCAAGAGCCTAGCGGCGGACTTCGCGCGCCCTATGCTGGGGCGGATCATGCGACTGAGAAGACGATCGAAGGCGCCTGTCGCCGTTTCCGACCACTACCGCCGAAATCAAGTGTGGGTCGGCTCTGTCAGGCTGTCGGCTGCTGAGGACTTACCCACTGGTGTAACCGTCGACTTCCATGACCGCTCGATCGGGAACATCGTCCGGCTCAGCGACGGCGGCAGGTGGCGCAACGTCGTCATCGATCTCTCGGCGGCGATCGACTGCGTAGTCGAAATCGGTGCGATCAAGGTTCAGTCCGGCGGGCTACGGATCTCTTTCGTGGCCAACGGGGGGCGCTGTTCAACGGGCACGACCGTTTCAGTGGGACGCGGAAGCATTTTCAACGGTTCGATGCACATCATCGGTCCGCTCACGCCGGGACTCAGCGTCAGCCTGGGCGAGAATGGCTTGTTCGCAACCAACGTGTCGATCCGAGGATCTAGCCATCACGCTCTTTGGGACCTCGAGACCGGCGCCCTACTCAACCCAGAAGTCGGCATCGCTATCGGGGATCGTGTCTGGCTCGGGGACGGCGTGGTCGTCCTCAATAGGGCCGTCATTCCTTCCGGGTCCGTCGTGGGCGCCCGGAGCGTCGTCAACAAGGCTTTCGCGGAAGAGAACACTTTGCTAGTCGGAGCCCCAGCGATTGTCCGGCGCCGGAATGTCGCCTGGGCGAACGAATTCCCCGTGGACAACGGGGCGTCGCCTCGGGTCTAGGCCGCGCGGCCCGCGCCTCTGGGCCCTGCGCGTCACAGCTTGAAGAACCCCCGCAAGACCGGGAGAGCGGTTGCCCCCTCAGCGCCGTCGACGACCGGACGCTGAGCTACCATCACGGACATGAGTCGACTCTGGGGTCTCGCTGTCAACGACGCTCTGAGAGCTCTGTTTCGTGAACGCGAGGCCTATGTGCAGTGGGACAAGGGTTTCGATCGCTGGAGTGGCCGTGTCAGTTATGACATGAATGTGCGAATAGAGCCACACACACTTCAGGTGAACACCGGAGGGAATCTTTGCCAGATCGGGTCCTTCTCCTACGTTCAGTCAGCTCTTCCTCCCGACACTCGCGTCGGGCGATACTGCTCGATCGCGCGGGACGTCAGAACAATGGGCGAAGGTCATCCAATCGAGCACTTCAGCACATCCCCTGTCTTCTACAAGCGATCGCCCTACCCGTTCGCCGCGAACCCAATTGCGGATGAAGCGTCTGCGTTCATAAAGGAGGAGTGGCACCACACACTGCGGCGGAAGCCCATCATCATCGGGAACGACGTCTGGATCGGGACAGACGTAGTGATCAAAGATGGAGTCTCCATAGGGGACGGGGCTGTCGTGGCCCAGGGAGCGCTGGTGACCAAGGACGTGCCCCCCTATACGATCGTTGGCGGGGTGCCTGCCAGGGTGCTACGACAGAGGTTCCCAGAGCACCTAGCTGACCGGATGCTCAAGTCACGCTGGTGGGACTACGCGTACACCGAATTCGACGGCATCCGTACGAGCGAGCATCCCGAGGCTTTCCTGGACCAGATTGACCAACTCGTTGCAGACGGCGACCTGCGTCCCTTCAGACCACCAGCCATCAGCTTTGATGAGATCGAAGCCACGCGCTCTCTTGGTTGAAGCCAGGCTGCGGCGCCTTGCTCATCCCGAGCGCTGACTTCGAAGACCCCCGTTCCAACCGGACTCTGGGTGGGGCGCAGCAAGGCCATCGGTGTACCATGAGCCAGGCTTCGGACTCGCATCCGGTCGTCCGTGAAGATGCACTTGTGAAGGACTGAACATACATGGATGGCTCGCACGAGGTGGGTGCGAACGTGCCCGAAGCGAAACGCTATGACTTCTCAATCGCGATGATGATCGCGGGCGCGCTCGGGAGCAGCGCCTCTGTCATTGCGATCATTTCCGACTCGGACGACATGCGCCACATGGCCGCGATCATCGCGGAACGGTGGCAGAACGCGAAGGTTCGCCTTCTGTCGACCCCGCCCGTGTCTGCGGGGCTCCCGGGTGTCGTGAAGACTCCGGTCAGCAGCATCGATGACGTGTTCAACGCGATCGCGGCGGGGCCCGCCCCCGACATCATTGTGGATGACGCAGCGAGTAGATCTTTCGGCGAGTTCGGCCTGTTCAAGAGGCTTTTCTTGGCGCTCAACGACGGCGGCAGGTACGTCGCTTTGGATGCTGATGTTGAACACTTGGCAGCTCAGGCCGAAGGCTCGAATAATTCGACGCAACACTGGCTCAGCGAGCTTCGGGAGCCGAACACTGGGATCACAAAAGATCCTTGGGCTTCGGCAGTCTCGAAAGCGATCGACGAATCTCGATCCGTCGGTCCCCATCTCGTCATCACCAAAAGAGGTCGGCACCTCACAAAAATCAACAACCTGCTGCATCGCGAAGGCGGCGAGTCCAGGGTGGAGGGTTGCGTTAACCGGCGAAGCGGCCAGGGCGCCGTCGAACGCATCGCATCGATACCAGGGCATTCGTGGAATGCGAACTCTGATTTTGAGACGACGGACGCCGACTACGCGGCACGCTACCTGAAGGACTCCTACAGCGTTCGCGAGCTGGTAGCGAAGGTCTATCGAGGGCCGGTGGTTGCTCCACGTCAAGTGATAACAATGGACGGGCTACTTCTCCCCGAATCGTCTATGCAACCACTAGTCCGTCCGATGACCAACAGATTCATAACAGATGCCGGGCCCGATTTCGCATGGGACCCTAGGCTCGAGGAAGAGCCTGGAATGCTAAGCGGAACCTATTTCTATTTGGACAATGAGTACCCCGGCCATTACGGCCATTTCACGTCTCAGGATCTAACCAAACTTTGGGCGTGGGATGACGCGCTTCGGTACGACCCCAACTGCAAGATCCTCATCAGTCCACCCCCGCAAAAACCGGATCTCAACCCCTATCAGTATGACCTGCTGCGCGCATTCGGGATCTCCCGGGACCAGGTCACTCTGTTGTCCGCCCCGATGCGGGTTGAAAAACTCATCGTTTCCACTTTCGCACTGCAGAATCCGTACTTCGCGAGCCCCGTCTGTCTCGAGATCTGGGGGAAGATTCGGGATCGTTTGATGGCTGAAGCAGCAAGGGACCTCCCCAAGCGTGTCTTCATCGGGCGAAGCCGGCAGCTTCGTAGAAGGTGCTTGAACAGTGATGAGGTCGAATCTGTCTTCAGATCTCACGGGTTCGAGATCGTCTACCCAGAAAATCTCGGAATCGCTGACCAGATCGCACTCTTCAGCCAGGCCGAGGCAGTGGCAGGATATGCGGGGTCAGGCATGTTCACCATGGCCTATTCGCAAAATCACCCCACGTGGATCGTGATCGGATCGCGCTCATACACGGCAACCACGGAGTACCTTCTGGCAAATCTGCACGAGGATCCTATTCGATACGCGATGTGCGACCCCGAGATCGAGCAGCCGGTGAGCGGATGGTCAAGCGATGCGTACTTCTCAAATTATTCATTCAACTTTGAGCGCGACGGGCGGCAGCTGGAATCGATGCTCGCACGACTGTGACGTCTTCGGCCGCCTCCTCGGCGCTGCGGTAAGCAGCCGCGGATTGGTGAGCGACTGAGGTGGCACGAAGAGGACATCCCCCCACCCGCACCCTCGTCTCCGCGACGGGCCCGGCCGGAAACATCGGCGACGCCCTCATCCGGCGCGAGGCGGTCCGCTGGGCCGTGGGCACATCCGACGAGCTCGTCGTCTACGTCGGTGAGGCGCCGGACACCTGGCTGCGCCAGCTCGGCCTGCCCACGGGCACCCGTGTCCTCCGCTCCAAGCGGAGCGTCGCACGGTGGCTCTGGCTGATCGCGACGGCGCCGCGCCGCCCGGTCCTCGTCTTCGAATCGGGCGAGATCCCGCTCGACCGCGGCAACGTCCTGCGTGAGCTCGTCTTCCTCGCCGAGACGCTCCTCGTCCGCCTCAAGGGCGGCGTCGTGGTCCGGCCGCCCCGCGGCATCCGTGCCCCCACCCAACCGGCCACCGCCATCCATGCGTTCGCGGCCCGCCTGTCGCAGTTCGCCCTCTGGAGGGATGCCGCGAGCGCGGCCCTCGCCGGCGGCAGCCGCGTCGTCCCCGACATCGGGTTCGGCGCCGGCATCCGTCCCGGTGTCCCGTGGGAGAACCGCCGCGAACTCGTCGTCAGCCTGCGCGGGACGCGACCGATGCCGAACGGGGACTGGATCGAGGCGGTCCGCGGGTTCGCGGCATCCGAGGGTCTCCGCATCCGCACCGTCGTCCAGGTCCGCGAAGACGAGAAACATTCCCGCGACCTCGCCGACGCCCTCGGTGGAACGTTCGAGCCCTGGGCCGACACCGACGCGATCACGCACGAGACGCGGCTCCGCGAACGCTACGACGAGGCCCGCCTCGTCATCAGCGACCGCATGCACGTCCTCGTCCTGGCCGCACTGTCGGGCGCGGCTCCGCTCGAGCTCGTCCCCTCGCCGACGCACAAGATCACGGCCGCGTTCGCCACGATCGGTCTCGCCGACACCACCGCGGACGCCGCGACGATGACGGCGAGCGAGATGCAGGAACGGATGCGTCGCCAGACCGACCGCACCGACGAGATCACCGCGCGCATCGCGGCCGCCTCCGCCGACCTCGCCCGCATCGAAGACGAGATCCGCACCGCGATCCGGACGGCACGGGCGTGACCGGCGCCCGCATCCTCTTCCTCTCGCACACGCACGTCTTCGGCGACTTCCGCGTCGGCAGCCACCACTACGCCCGCGAACTCGCCCACTTCAGCGCCGAGGTCGTCCACCTCTCCACCCCGATCTCGCTCGCCCACCGCCTCACCGGACGCATTCCCCGCGCCGTCTCGACGGCCGTCCCCCGCCACACGCACCGCGACGACGACGGCGTCACGCACCTCGTCCCCCGCACGGTACTCCCCCGCCCCTGGGGAACCTTCCGCGTCGCGCGGGCTCTGACCCGCGCCGGGATCGAGCCACGATTCGACGCGGTCCTCATCGACCAGCCGCTGCTCTGGGACGGCAGCGTGCGCGGCCTCAGCGACACCCTCGTCTACCGCCCCACGGACCTCTACCCCGACGGACTCAAGCACACACTGCAGGACCGCATCCTCGCGTCCGCGGACGCCGTCGTCGCGACCTCCGGCGCCGTCCTGCGCGGCCTCGGCCACCTCACCCTCCCCTCGCTCGTCATCGAGAACGGCGTGGACCTCGCGGCGTTCGCCGATCCGCCGACGGATGCCGACACCCGCCCGGCGACCTGCGTGTACGTCGGCGCGCTCGACGCCCGCTTCGACTGGCAGCAGCTGCACGCCTGGGCGAGCGCCCACCCCGAGGCGCGCTTCGTCATCGCCGGACCCCGCCCCACCCCACCGGCGCCCCTGCCCGCGAACGTCGAGCTCGCCGGCCCCGTCCCCTACGCCGACCTCCCCGCACTCCTCCGCGGCGCCCGCGTCGGGCTCCTCCCCCTCTCCGACGACCCCTCGAACGCCGGCCGCAGCCCCATGAAGCTGCACGAGTACCTCGCCGCCGGTCTCGCCGTGGTCTCCCGCGAGACCCCCGGCATCCGCAGCGACACCGACGCCGGCGTCCACACCTACGCCTCACCCGAGACGGCCGACGCGGCGCTCGCGGCCGCGCTGCGGCATCCCTCCCCCAACCTCGCGGGTCGCCGCGCGGCGGAGAACCACACCTGGGCGGCGAAGACCGGCGAGCTCGCGACGTTCCTCAGCGGCCTCGTCGCGGACTGATCGCCCTCAGCCGAGCACGTCGCTCAGGGTCTCAGACACGACCCGCGCCGTCCGGTCCCAGTCGTACGCGTCGGACGGTGCCGCCACGGTCCGCGAAGAGCGGGCCGCCTCGGTCATCGCCGCCGCCCACTCGTGCGCGTCGTGCGCATCGGACACCGCCCACCCCCGCCCCGCCACGATCTCGGCGACAGCACGGCAGCCGCTCCAGTGGATCACCGGCGTCCCGCTGGCCACCGACTCGAGCGCGGGCAGACCGAACCCCTCGAGCAGCGACGGCATGACGGTCGCCACCGCGCCGCGGTACAGCTCGGCCAGGCGCGCGTCGTCGACCCCCGTCGTCACCTCCACCCGCTCGGCCACGCCCCGCGCCGCCGCGAGCCGACGCACCTCGGCCGCCTCGGCCGCAGGGACGACCGTCCGAACCCGGATGCCGGGGGCCACCGCCGCCGCACGCAGCACGACATCGAGGTTCTTGTGCGCCCGCGTGTTCCCGACGAACAGGACGTACGGATCGGATGCTGCTTCCCGCGGCCCGTCGGGCGTGAACGCCGCCGAGCACCCGTTGCCGGCGTTCACGACGCGCACGCTGTCGTCCCGGAGCCAGGCCCGGATCGCCTCGGCGGACGTCTCGGAGACCGTGAGGACGACCCCCGCCCGGCGGACCACCCGACGCACCGGACCGTTGTAGTAGGCGAGGAACTTCGCCCGACCCGGCCAGGCCGTCTGCAGCTGGATGAGGTCGTGCACGGTGAGCACCTGACGCGGGGCGCGCAGGAGCGCACCGTACCCGGGCGAATAGACGACGTCCGCCGCGCCGGGCCCGGGGACGCGCCGGAAGGCGTCGAGCGGCGCGTAGGGTGTCCCGTCGAGGCCGAGGTCCCGCCACGGCACGTCGAGGCGCCCGAGCACCTCGCGTGCGTACCGGCCGATCCCGTGGGCGCCCCGGTAGCGGTCGTCGACGAAGAGCGCGGTCATCCGACCTCCCGTGCGACCCACGCGGCGATCTCGGCCTCGAACACCGGCCGATCGAACTCGTATGCCCGGCGGACGCAGGCGTCGCGGTCGGCCGCCGCGGCCCGCTCGACGGCTGCAGCCAGCTCCGTCGCCGACCACTCGTGCACCAGCGCCCCGGTGACGCCGTCGACGACGCTCTCCGCCACTCCCCCGACCGCGTTGCCGACGACGGGAGTCCCGGTCGCCATCGCCTCGACGGGCATGATGCCGAAGTCCTCGACGGCCGGGAACACGAGCGCGACGGCGGCGCGGTACACCGCCGCCAGCAGGGTCGACGACGGATCCCGGACGATCGTCACCGGGTGCCCGCGGTCCTCCGCGTACGCACGCAGTCGGGCCTCGTCGGCTCCGCCGCCCGCGAGGACCACCGGAAGCCCTGACGCCACCCCGGCGTCGATGACGAGCTCGAGCCGCTTGTACGGCACGAACCGGGACACACCGAGCAGGTAGTCCGCCGGCAGCGTCGCCAGCACACGCTCGGTCTCGTCCGTGGCACGCGCCTGCGCGAACCTCGGCACGTCGATCGGCGGGTGGATCACGGTCGCCTCGCGGTCCCACGCCCAGCCGACGCGCTCCGCGATGAACGCGCTGTTCGCGGCGATCGCGACGGGCTCGGCCGCCCGCCGCCGGTCGAGCGGCTTGAGCATCGCCGACGCCGCGCGCGCGAGCGGCCCCTGTCCGCGCCCGTCGAGCTCGGGCACCCAGATGTACCGCGCCGGCGTGTGCGCGTACACGAGCTTCGGCGCCTCGGCGGCGCGCCCGCCGAAACGGGCATGATGGGAGAAGAGGTGGCTGCTGCAGAGCACCCAGTCGGCATTCCGCTGCGGCAGCATCCGCCACGCGAACGGCATGAGCGGAAGAGCGGCCGCCTTGCGGCCGCGCAACGGCGTACGAGCCAGCAGCGTCTCTTCGACGCCCTCGAAACGCCCGCCGCTCTCGTCCCACAGGCACCAGCGCTCCGCGTCGGGGAACACCTCGCCCAGCACGGCGAAGACGTTCTCGGACCCGCCCCGCGGCGACAGCCACTCGTGGACCAGGATGCCGCTCACGATGCGACCCGCTTCACCTGCGTCATCCGATCCTCACCGTCCGACGTTCATTCTGTCAGACGCGCCACCCCCGGCCGGGCACAGCAGAGGGGCCGGATGCCGCAGCATCCGACCCCTCGCAGGGATCACTCGTTCCCGATACGCCGATCCACGTTGTCGCGGACCTCGTCGACCTTCGCGTCGACCGAGTCGGGAGCGACCTTCTTCACGAACTCGGCCGCGGCGTCGAGGACCTTGTCGCTGACGTCCTCGGCCTTGTCCGACTTCAGGTTCCGGTCGATCTCCTCCTTGTGCTGCTCGAGGAACTGCTTGCCCTTGTTGACCACATCGTCGATACCCATGGGATCCCTTCCGTCTCCGACCGCGGATGCCGCGGCGCGGTCAGTCTAAGACCGCCCCCACCCGATCGCACCCCCTTGCAGGAACGACGAAGGGGCCGGGCCCGAAGGCCCGACCCCTGTCGGTGAGTCCGAAGGACTTACTTGATGATCTTGGTCACCGTGCCGGCGCCGACGGTGCGGCCACCCTCACGGATCGCGAAGCCGAGTCCATCTTCCATGGCGATGGGCTGGATGAGCTCCACCGTCATGTCCGTGGTGTCACCGGGCATGACCATCTCGGTGCCCTCGGGCAGCGTGATGACGCCGGTCACGTCCGTGGTACGGAAGTAGAACTGCGGGCGGTAGTTCGTGTAGAAGGGGTTGTGACGGCCACCCTCCTCCTTCGAAAGGATGTAGGCAGTGCCCTCGAAGTTGGTGTGCGGCGTAACCGAACCCGGCTTCACGACGACCTGGCCACGCTCGACGTCGTCGCGCTTGAGACCACGGAGGAGCAGACCACAGTTCTCGCCGGCCCAGGCCTCGTCGAGCTGCTTGTGGAACATCTCGATACCCGTGACCGTGGTCTTCTGCGTCGGGCGGATGCCGACGATCTCGACCTCGGAGTTGATGGCGAGGGTGCCACGCTCGGCGCGACCGGTGACGACCGTGCCACGACCGGTGATCGTGAAGACGTCCTCGATCGGCATGAGGAAGGGCTTGTCCTTGTCGCGGACCGGGTCGGGGATCGACTCGTCGGCGGCGTCCATCAGGTCGAGGATCGACTGGACCCAGGTCTCGTCGCCCTCGAGAGCCTTGAGGCCCGAGACGCGGACGACCGGAGCGTCGTCGCCGGGGAAGCCCTGGCTGGACAGCAGCTCGCGGACCTCGAGCTCGACGAGCTCCAGGATCTCCTCGTCGTCGACCATGTCCGACTTGTTCAGCGCGACCATCAGGTAGGGAACGCCGACCTGCTTGGCGAGCAGAACGTGCTCACGCGTCTGAGCCATCGGGCCGTCGGTGGCGGCGACCACGAGGATCGCGCCGTCCATCTGAGCGGCACCGGTGATCATGTTCTTGATGTAGTCAGCGTGACCCGGGGCGTCGACGTGTGCGTAGTGACGCTTCGGGGTCTCGTACTCGACGTGCGAGATGTTGATCGTGATACCACGCTGGCGCTCTTCGGGAGCGGAGTCGATCGACGCGAAGTCACGCTGCACGTTGGTGGCCGACGGGAACTTGTCGGCGAGCACCTTCGAGATGGCAGCGGTGAGCGTGGTCTTGCCGTGGTCGACGTGACCGATCGTTCCGATGTTGACGTGCGGCTTGGTCCGCTCGAACTTGGCCTTGGCCACTGGGTCCTCCTCAGGACTGTCGTGTAGTCATCCGGGCGCTGGATTGCGACCGGGTTTCTACGGGGATGTTGTCAGTGTAGTTGACGTGACGATATTCAGTTTGGGCGGATGCCGGGGGCCGGGCCCCCGGCATCCGAAGAACGAGTGTTACTCGCCCTTGGTCTTCTGGACGATCTCGTCGGCCACCGCGCGCGGGACCTCGGAGTAGCTGTCGAACTCCATCGCGTAGACCGCGCGGCCCGAGGTCTTCGAGCGCAGGTCACCGATGTAGCCGAACATCTCCGACAGGGGGACGAGGGCGCGGACGATCTTGATGCCCGCTCCGTCCTCCATCGACTGGATCTGGCCACGACGCGAGTTCAGGTCGCCGATGACGTCGCCCATGTACTCCTCGGGAGTACGGACCTCGACGGCCATCAGCGGCTCGAGCAGCACGGGGCTGGCCTTGCGGACAGCCTCCTTGAAGCCCATCGAACCCGCGATCTTGAACGCCATCTCGGACGAGTCGACGTCGTGCGACGCGCCGTCCATGAGGATCGCCTTCACGCCCACCATGGGGAAGCCGGCGAGGACACCGACCTGCATGGCGTCCTGGAAGCCCTGGTTGGTCGGCTCGATGTACTCGCGCGGGATGCGGCCACCGGTGACCTTGTTCTCGAACTCGTAGGTCTTGTCGGCCGTGACCTCGAGGGGCTCGAGCGCGAACTGGATCTTCGCGAACTGACCCGAACCACCGGTCTGCTTCTTGTGCGTGTAGTCGTAACGCTCGACGGTCTTCTTGATCGTCTCGCGGTACGCGACCTGCGGCTTGCCGACGTTCGCCTCGACGCGGAACTCGCGCTTCATGCGGTCGACGAGGATGTCGAGGTGCAGCTCGCCCATGCCCTTGATGACCGTCTGACCGGTCTCGGGGTTGAGCTCGGTGCGGAAGGTCGGGTCCTCTTCGGCGAGCTTCTGGATGGCGACACCCAGCTTCTCCTGGTCGGCCTTGGTCTTCGGCTCGATCGCGACCTCGATGACGGGCTCGGGGAACGTCATCGACTCGAGGACGACGGGCTCGCTCGGGTCGGCGAGGGTGTCACCGGTGGTGGTGTCCTTCAGGCCGATGACCGCGTAGATGTTGCCCGCGGTGACCGCGTCGACCGGGTTCTCCTTGTTGGCGTGCATCTGGAAGATCTTCCCGATGCGCTCCTTCTTGCCCTTGGTCGAGTTGATGACCTGCGCACCCGAGTCGAGCTGACCCGAGTAGACGCGGATGTAGGTCAGGCGACCGAAGAACGGGTGCACGGCCACCTTGAAGGCCAGCGCGGCGAACGGGTCGTTGGCGTCGGGGTGACGCTCGATGACCTTCTCCTCGTCCTTCGGGTCGTGCGCCTCGATGGCGGGCACGTCGAGGGGCGACGGCAGGTAGTCGACGACCGCGTCGAGCATCGGCTGGACACCGCGGTTCTTGAACGCGGAGCCGCAGAGCACGGGGTAGAGCTCGCCGGCGACCGTCATCTTGCGGATGGCGCCCTTGATCTCGGCGATCGTGAGCTCCTCACCGCCGAAGAACTTCTCGAGGAGCTCCTCGTCGCTCTCGGCGACGGTCTCCAGCAGCTGCTGGCGGTACTCCTCGGCGCGGTCCTTGAGGTCGGCGGGGATCTCCTGCACCTCGTACTTGGCGCCCATGGTCACGTCACCCTTGGCGTCGCCGGGCCACACCAGTGCGCGCATCTCGACGAGGTCGATGACGCCGACGAAGTCGTTCTCGGCACCGATGGGCAGCTGCAGCACGAGCGGCTTGGCGCCGAGGCGCTTCACGATCGTGTCGACGGTGAAGTAGAAGTCGGCGCCCAGCTTGTCCATCTTGTTGACGAAGCAGATACGGGGAACGTCGTACTTGTCGGCCTGACGCCACACGGTCTCGGACTGGGGCTCGACGCCCTCCTTGCCGTCGAAGACGGCGACGGCACCGTCGAGGACGCGGAGCGAGCGCTCCACCTCGACCGTGAAGTCCACGTGACCGGGGGTGTCGATGATGTTGATCTGGTTCTTGTTCCAGAAGCAGGTGACGGCGGCCGACGTGATCGTGATGCCGCGCTCCTTCTCCTGCTCCATCCAGTCGGTGGTCGAGGCGCCGTCGTGGGTTTCGCCCAGCTTGTGGTTGACACCCGTGTAGAAGAGGATGCGCTCGGTCGTCGTCGTCTTGCCGGCATCGATGTGCGCCATGATGCCGATGTTGCGGACCTTGTTGAGGTCGGTGAGCACTTCTTGTGCCACGGGGTGTCCTTACGTGTAGTGACGGATGTCGCGGGGCGACCGGCCGGGGGTGACCCGGCCGGCCGCCGAGGTGCTGATTACCAGCGGTAGTGCGCGAAGGCGCGGTTCGACTCGGCCATCTTGTGGGTGTCCTCGCGGCGCTTCACCGCGGCACCGAGGCCGTTCGAGGCATCCAGGATCTCGTTCTGGAGGCGCTCGGTCATGGTCTTCTCACGGCGACCCTTCGCGTACGAGACGAGCCAGCGCAGCGCGAGCGTGTTCGCGCGGTGCGGCTTGACCTCGACGGGAACCTGGTAGGTCGAGCCACCGACGCGGCGGCTCTTGACCTCGAGGGTGGGGCGGACGTTGTCGAGCGCCTTCTTGAGCGTCGCGACGGCGTCCTGGCCGTTCTTCGCCTCGACGCCCTTGAGGGCGTTGTAGACGATGGCCTCGGCGATGGACTTCTTGCCGTCGACGAGGATCTTGTTCACCAGCTGGGTGACGATCGGAGCACCGTAGACCGGGTCGTTGACGACGACGCGGCGGGGTGCGGGTCCCTTACGAGGCATCTAGCTCAACCCTTCTTGGCGCCGTAGCGGCTGCGAGCCTGCTTACGGTTCTTGACAGCCTGGGTGTCCAGGGCGCCGCGGACGATCTTGTAACGCACACCGGGGAGGTCCTTCACACGACCACCGCGGACGAGCACGAGCGAGTGCTCCTGCAGGTTGTGGCCCTCACCGGGGATGTAGGCGGTGACCTCGGTCCCGTTGCGGAGCTTCACACGGGCGACCTTGCGCATCGCCGAGTTCGGCTTCTTGGGCGTGGTCGTGTACACGCGGGTGCAGACACCCGCCTGCTGCGGGTTCGCCTTCAGGGCGGGCGCCTTGGTCTTCGAGACCTTGGGCGAGCGACCCTTGCGAACCAACTGCTGAATGGTTGGCACGTTCTCTCCTTGTCGATCTGCGCGCGGCTCGCGCCGGGCACAGGTGCTGCACGGTGACAGCGTTCGTGGTTTCACCACAGATCCATCTGCACGCCGCGACCGCGACGAACGGGAGTGATGGATATGCCGTGGGGGTGGCCTGTTCGCAGGCCCTGTCCCTGGTGCGCTCGCCTCGCCTGTCCCGTGCCGGGGCACGTCGCATGGCGCGCGTGTGCGCACACCCGATCAATGATACGCGGGATGACGAAGTCGGGTCAAACGAGGGCGGACTTCACCGCGAGTGCTCAGGTGCGGATCGCCGCCGGTCAGGAACCGGCATCCGTCCGCTGCAGCCGGAGCGCCGCATCGCCGAGGAGGAAGCGCTCGGCCACCTCCGCCGCCCCGCCCGGCTCGACCTCGACGTCCGTGCCGAGGGGACTGGGCAGCAGGATGCCGTTCGTCGAGCCCAGATCTACGATGCGCCACACCTCGCCGCGCCGCTCGAGGCGGGCATGGGTCTTCGACACGGTCCGCGTCGGGTCGGCGATCGCAAGGAGCTGGGCACGCGGATGCGCGGGGTCGGCGACGGGGTTGCGCCCCAGGATGACGACGTCGCCCGACAGGTCGGCGGTGGAGCCGTCCGGGAGGACGAGTTCCCACCGAGAGTGTCCCCGACGCACGACGACGGTGCGCTCGAGGTCCTCGCCCCACGGCGCGGGGGCCGATTCCTGCTGCTCGCGCTCCTGCGCCGAGACCGAGGAGCTCGCCGACACGGGAGCACCCGCGGCCGGCGAGCCGGGGATGGCGGACACCTCGCCGGTCAGCTCGGGGAAGACGTCGCGTTCGTCGCGGTCGGCGCCGAACGCCGGCGGGCGCAGACGCGTGACGGGCGCCTCGTCACGCCCCGGCACCGACGAGATGATGCCCGGCGCGGCGGCGACGGGAGGGCTCGCGTCGCGGGGCGCGTGAGGCGCGGCCTGCGGCGGGAACGGCGCCTGCGGCGCGGTCGTGGACGTGTCGGCGACTTCCGGCAGCGCGCTGCCCGAACGCATCGTCGGCGTCGGAGCGGTCGGGTCGGGCTGCTCCCCCGTCGCCCCCGGATCGGCGCCGAGCGTCGACGCATCAGCGGGAGCCGCCGCCGCGGAGGTCTGCGGCGCCCAGGGCTCGGGCGCAATTGGTGACGCCGGGGCGGCCGCAGGACCCGGCCGCGCATCGTCACCCGGCGCAGGGGCGGGCGCCGGGAAGGGCGGCGGCGGCAACGGCGCGCCGAAGTCCGTTCCGAGCGTTCCGAACGGCGCGTAGGGAGGCGACGCGGGCCGCGCCGCCGGATCGGGATGCAGATGGGCGGGGCGCGCGCCCCGCCACTCGGCAGGACCGAACCCCACGATCGTCGCCCAGACCGGAAACAGGAGCGCCCCGACGACGGTCATCCCGCCGCCGTAACCGAAACCGGGGTTCAGCCGGTGCACGGTCAGGATCAGGAGGATCCAGACGGCGATCGGGCCGACACCCGGCACGAGGACGAGGAGGGCGAGCCACATCGAGAATCCGCCCCAGCGCAGCAGCACGGCGATGTTGAGGAGGGGCACCCATGCACGCCAGGGCTCCTCGCCCATCTTCCGGAAGGCGGCCGAGAGTGCCAGGGCGACCCACACGTACACCGCCGCACCGAGGACGGAGGCGAGCAGTCCCAGGACGACACCCGCACCGCTGTCGACACCCGTGATCATCCCCCCACCCTAAGTGAGCAGGACCGGCCCCCGCGGAAGGGAGCGGAGCCGCATTAGACCCCGGGAAGACCGTCGCCCGAATCGAACGGTGCGTCGAGCGACCGGGTCAACTCGTCGAGCAGTGCCGCGATCTGCGGCTCGACGTACTGGGCCACGGCCGTCTGGATCCGGAGGCGATGCCGCAGCAGGATCGTGCAGACCTCGCGCCCCACCATGCTCGCGTACTCGTCGGCGAGGCGGACCTCCTGACGGAGCGCCGCCTTCGCGTCCTCGGTGAGCGGAGGGAGCGCGGGCACCGCGGCATCCGCTTCATCCGCCAGACCCGCGATCGTGAACAGGAAGGGGGCGCCGGGGACGGGATCCGGGTCCATCGGCAGGCCGTCGAATTCCGGCTCGAGCCCCTCCGCGGGCCGGTAGGTGCGGGATCGGTTGCGGTCGGCCTGCTGGTCCAGCTCGGCCTGCAGCATCGGGAGGTTGCGTGCGGTGTAGTGCGCGACGGCGTTGTCGACGATCGTCTTGATCCGGGTCGACAGACCGTGCTGCACCCCGTGCGGCACGTCGGACCCGAGACCCGCCGCCGAGAGGACAGGAGAGCCGAGGCACCGCCGGCAGGGCGCAACCCGGCCGCGATGCGTGGCCGGCTCCCAGCGCGGCAGCCAGCGCAGCCAGGCCTCGACGGCCTGGTCCACTTGCGTCTCGAGCGAGCGCTCCACGGCTCCATTGTCGCGGAGATCCGCGCCGATCGGGGCATTTCCGCCGTTCCGGATGCCGTCGCCCCTCACTCCTCGTCGTCGGCGCGCTCCCACGGCCACTGCGGTCTGCTCGCCCGCGTGCGCCCGAGCGCGATCCCGGCCCACGCCGCGACGGCCGCGGTCACCGCCAGGACGAGGAGGTACCACGACACCGCGAAGTCGCCGACGGCACCGACCGCCACCGCGGGGTCCGCCCCCGTCAGGATGCCGCCGGCCGCGATCCCGACGAGATAGGCGGCCAGCGTCGCGGCCGCCACCCAGAGCGCCCCGACGTAGCGGCCGCGGCGGATCGCTCCGTATCCGGTGGCCGCGAAGACGAGGGCCGCGACCAGCATCGCCGTGATCCCGGCGCCCTGGCCGAGCGCCGGCTCGGCCAGGACGTCGGTGTCGGTCAGCAGGCTCGTGAAGCCGAAGCCGAAGATCGCGAGCGCCGCGAATCCGATCGTCGCGAAGAACGCGGCGATCGGCGGCGCGACACCGGCGGACGGCGACACCTGCCGCGGCCGCCTGTCAGTACTGCTGGAGCTGCGGGCCGGCCTCGAGAGTGCGCTCGTACTCGCGCTGGGCCTCGTCGTTGAGCTCGGTCACCCGACGACCGCGACGCGCGACCCAGGCACCGAACCACACCGTGATCTCGCGACCGAGGACGAAGGCGATGACGGCGAGCGGGGCGAGGAGCTGCTCCCCCATGAGCTGGGCAGCCTGAGACGGCGCGATCGACCAGAACGGCGCCTGGAACAGCTGGCCGAGCAGGTGACCGCCGTAGGCTGCGGCGCCCACGAGCAGCCCGAAGACCACCCACAGACCCCAACGACCGCGGTTGATGAAGGCGCCGAGGATCCAGAAGCCCAGGAAGAAGACCGCCACCGGCACCCAGAACGCCCAGGTGGTGAGGATCTCGAGGGTGCGGCTGCCGAGGTCCGCGACCGCGATCGGCTCGTCGAGCGCTGCGAGGCCGAGCGTGGCTGCCAGGTAGAGGAGCGCGAACACCAGCGCGGCGACGAGACCGATCGCGCCGGCGGCACCGCGGTTGCCGCGTGCGCGCGGCGCCTCGGGGGCCTGCACGAAGATCGGCTGCTGCGAGTAGACCGCTGTGGGCGCGCCTGAGGCGGCGGGCTCGCTCGAGGTCACCGTCGTCGGCGTCTGGTCGGCGTGCGTGTACGCCGCGGTGGCGACGGCCGGGGCCGCCGCAGCAGCGGCGGGAGCCGCGGTCGTGGCGGGCTCCGGGGCGTCGTCGTGGCGCGCGGGCGCGTCGACGACGTCGGTGTGGGCGGTGGATGCCTCGGAGTCCGTCTCCGTCGCCGCCGGACGGTACAGCGGCTCGCTCTCGACGGCGGACGCCGTCACGGGCGCGTCGGGCTCGCTGTACTTGCCGTAGTCGATCGACAGGTCCGAACCGCGGTCGGTCGCGGAGAAGTCCGCGTCACCGCGCGGGCGGTCCTCGGTGGTGCGCGAGGCGGCCTCGGCCTCGGCGAGACTGTCGTTGGCGCTGCCGACGACGTGGTCGACGTCGCGGGGCTCGCCGGTGGACGTGGGCTCCTCGACGGGCTCGCCGTAGGCAGGCTCGCGCGTCGGTTCGTTCCGCTCGCCGAACTGGGGGTCGCTCATGGCGGTGTCACTCCTCACGCGGAGGCGTGCGCCACCGCTGCAGCGAGCGTATCGTCGGCGCCCGCACCCGCCGCGGAGGCGCCCCGACGTGTCTCGACGCCGCGTCCGGGTCGAGACGTATCGTGGACCCCATGTCGAGCCGACGCCCCCGCATCCGCCGTGCGCTCGTCGGCGCCCTCGCCGCCCTCACCCTCGCGGGCGCCGTGACGGCCTGTGCCCCCGAGCCCGACGCGGTGCCGCCCGCGCCGACGGATGCGGCATCCGGAACACCCAGCCCGACCGTCACCCCCGTCGCCATCGCGGAGTTCCCGTTCGGCCCGTCGACCTCGACCACGCCGCTGCCGAAGGACTGCGAGAGCATCCTGGCCCCCGGCATCCTGGACACCCTGCAGGGCATCCCGCTCAACGCACCGGGTATGGGCGGCGGCATCCGACCCGACAGCAGCCGCGTGTGCGTGTGGGCCGACCCCGGCGCGAGCCGCACGAGCCTCGTCACCGTCGTGGGCTACTCCCCCGAACGCGAGGCGCGCGATGCGCTCTACCTGCTCGGCGTCGATGAGGGCTACACCTGCTACGAGCCGGACGAGGGACTGCGGTGCGAGAAGAGCGGCACCGACGAGCTCGGGCTCCCGGTCGGACGCACCGTCTACTGGCGCGACGGCGTGGCGATCGACACGCAGTACTCCAACCTCGCACCCCAGGGGTACACGGCGGCGATCGTCCGGTCGATCTGGGGCTGAGCGCTCAGCCTGCGCGCGACCAGACCGCGGCGGCGACGCCGTCCGCGTACTGGGTCGGATGCCACGCCTGCTGCGAGGTCGACACCCACTGCCCGCCGCCGGCCTCGATCGTCTCGAGCAGGTCACCCTCGGTGCGCGAGCAGCGCACGCGGTCACCCTCGGGGGCGCACTCGAACCCGAGCGGCGGCAACGCAGCCGTCGCGATGGCCCCGGCATCCGGCGGCACCGTCGCGACCGTCGTGGAGATCTCGCCTCGCCCGGAGGTCCAGGTGCACGTGACGAGCACCTGCGGCTCGAGTGCGGCCACGAGGTCGGCGGCCGTCGACACCGGCGCATCCGTCGAGGCGACCATCTCGGCACCCTCGGTCCACCGGAGACCGGCCCACGCCGCTTCGTTGTAGAGATCGCGGCAGCCGACGGGGGCCGAGGTCGCCGCAGCGGATGCCGTGGGTTGCGGCACCCCCGCGGCCTCGGAGATCCATCGCGAGGCGGCAGGGAACATCGGCACGGCGAGCACCAGCAGCGTCACGACGATCGCCGCGCTCACGACGCCGACGAACCACGCGAAGCCGGCGTTGCGCCCTCCCACCCCTGCCATGCGTCCCAGGGTAGCCGCCCGGCCCGACCGATCCGCGCCGACGACGCCGAAGGCCCCTGGGGAGATCCCAGGGGCCTTCGGTCAGACGATCACGCCTCGATCAGTTGTTCTCGCGACTTCGTCGCTCGACAACTTCAACCGGCTCGGCCGAGCGAGCAAGCTCGCTCGTCTCTCACCTCAATCAGTTGTAGCTGCCGGGGGTGAAGTCGTCGGTCGAGAAGCTGTCGAAGTCGACGTAGCTCAGGTCGGCGTCGCTGTACGCGCCGTCCGAGGCGAAGATGCGGTTGGGGTACCGCTCGCTCTTGGCCTCCTCCGTCGCCTCGACCACGACGTTGCGGTACTTCGCAAGGCCGGTGCCGGCGGGGATGAGCTTTCCGATGATGACGTTCTCCTTGAGGCCGACGAGCGGGTCGCTCTTGCCCTCCATGGCCGCCTGCGTGAGGACGCGGGTGGTCTCCTGGAACGATGCGGCCGACAGCCACGATTCCGTCGCGAGCGACGCCTTCGTGATTCCCATCAGCTCGGGGCGACCCGAGGCGGGACGCTTGCCCGCCGCGACAGCCTCGCGGTTCATCTGCTGGTAGCGCTTGAAGTCCACCAGCTCACCGGGCAGCAGGTCCGTCTCGCCGTGGTCGACGACCGTGACCTTGCGCAGCATCTGGCGCACGATGACCTCGATGTGCTTGTCGTGGATCGGCACACCCTGCGAGCGGTACACGCCCTGCACGCCGCCGACGAGGTACTTCTGCACCTCGCGGGCACCCTGCACGCGCATGACCTCCTTGGGGTCGAGCGTTCCGACCTGCAGCGGCTGACCGACCACGACACGCTGGCCGTCCTCGACGAGGAGGGTGGCGCGCTTGAGGACCGGGTAGACGTGCGGCTCGTCACCGTTGTCCGGGGTCAGGATGACCTTCTTGGCCTTCTCGGTCTCATCGATCTTGATGACACCGTCGGCCTCGGCGATCGGGGACGCACCCTTGGGGGTACGCGCCTCGAACAGCTCCTGGACACGGGGCAGACCCTGGGTGATGTCGTCCGCCGATGCCGAACCACCGGTGTGGAACGTACGCATCGTCAGCTGGGTACCGGGCTCACCGATCGACTGGGCCGCGATGATGCCGACGGCCTCGCCGATGTCGACGAGCTTGCCGCTGGCCAGCGAACGGCCGTAGCACTTGGCGCACACACCGACAGCGGAGTCACAGGTGAGGACCGAGCGCACCTTGATGCTCTCGATGCCACCGGCGACCAGCTTGTCGATGAGGACGTCGCCCACGTCGTCGCCGGCCTCGGCCAGGACGGTGCCCTGCGCGTCGACGACGTCGGCGGCGAGGGTACGGGCGAACACCGAGTTCTCGACGTTGGCGTCACGCACGAGCGTGCCGTCGGCGCCGGGAGCGGCGATCGTGAACTCGAGACCCTTGGTCGTGCCGCAGTCCTCCTCGCGGATGATGACATCCTGCGAGACGTCGACGAGACGACGGGTGAGGTACCCCGAGTCGGCGGTACGGAGGGCCGTGTCGGCCAGACCCTTACGGGCACCGTGCGTCGCGATGAAGTACTCCGCCACCGACAGACCCTCGCGGTACGAGGAGATGATCGGACGGGGGATGATCTCACCCTTGGGGTTGTTCACCAGGCCTCGCATACCCGCGATGTTGCGGATCTGCAGCCAGTTACCACGGGCACCCGAGCTCACCATGCGGTTGATGGTGTTGTCGGACGGGAAGTTGTCCCGCATCGCCTTCTGGACCTCGTCGGTCGCCTCGGTCCAGATCTTGATGAGCTCCTGACGACGCTCGGCGTCGGTGGTGAGACCCTTCTCGAACTGGCCCTGGACCTTCGCGGCCTGCTTCTCGTAGGCGGCGACGATCTCCTTCTTGTTCGGCGGCGTGAGGACGTCGCTGAGGGCGACGGTGACACCCGAACGGGTGGCCCAGTAGAAGCCGGCGTCCTTGATCCGGTCGAGGGATGCCGCGACCTCGGTCTTCGGGTACTCCTCGGCCAGCTTGTTGACGATCTGCGACAGCTTGCCCTTGTCGGCCTGCTCGCGGACGAACGGGTAGCCCTTGGGGAGCGTGTCGTTGAAGATCGCCTGACCCAGCGAGGCATCCACCAGACCGTGGCGCTCGTAGCCCTCGGGCGCTTCGCCCTCGAGGAACGTCAGACCCGGGACGCGGATGCGGACCTTGGCCTGCAGGTCGAGGGTGCCCTCGTCCTTGGCCAGGATCGCCTCGCCGACGGAGCCGAACACACGGCCCTCACCGGCAGCACCCTCCTTGATGGTCGTCAGGTGGTGCAGACCGATGATCATGTCCTGCGAGGGCAGGGTCACCGGGCGGCCGTCCGACGGCTTGAGGATGTTGTTCGAGGCGAGCATCAGCACGCGGGCCTCTGCCTGAGCCTCGACCGACAGCGGCAGGTGCACGGCCATCTGGTCACCGTCGAAGTCCGCGTTGAAGGCGGCGCAGACGAGCGGGTGGAGCTGGATGGCCTTGCCCTCGACGAGCTGCGGCTCGAACGCCTGGATGCCGAGACGGTGCAGCGTGGGCGCACGGTTCAGCAGCACGGGACGCTCGCGGATGATCTCCTCGAGCACGTCCCAGACCTCGGGACGGGTGCGCTCGACGGCACGCTTGGCGGCCTTGATGTTCTGCGAGTGACCGAGGTCGATGAGGCGCTTGATCACGAACGGCTTGAAGAGCTCGAGCGCCATCTGCTTGGGCAGACCGCACTGGTGCAGCTTCAGCTGCGGGCCGACGATGATGACCGAACGGCCCGAGTAGTCGACGCGCTTGCCGAGCAGGTTCTGGCGGAAACGACCCTGCTTACCCTTCAGCATGTCGCTGAGGGACTTCAGGGCGCGGTTGCCGGTACCCGTGACGGGACGACCGCGGCGGCCGTTGTCGAACAGGGCGTCGACGGCCTCCTGCAGCATCCGCTTCTCGTTGTTGACGATGATCTCGGGGGCACCGAGGTCGATCAGGCGACGGAGACGGTTGTTGCGGTTGATCACGCGACGGTACAGGTCGTTCAGGTCGCTGGTGGCGAAACGGCCACCGTCGAGCTGGACCATGGGACGCAGCTCCGGCGGGATCACCGGGACGACGTCGAGCACCATCGAGGCCGGGCTCATGCCGGTCGACAGGAACGAGTTGACGACCTTGAGGCGCTTGATCGCACGGATCTTGCGCTGGCCCTTGCCCTCGGAGATCTGCAGGTGCAGCGACTCGGCCTCGGCGGCCAGGTCGAAGGCCTCGAGGCGACGCTTGATCGACTCGGCGCCCATGTAGGCCTCGAAGTACTGACCGAAGCGGTCCTGCAGCTCCTGGAAGATGTCGTCTTCCTGCTTGAGCTGACCGACCTCGAGGCCCCGGAACTCGTCCCACATCCGCTCGAGCTTGGCGACCTGCTCGTCGCCGCGCTTGCGGATGGTGGCCATCTCCTTCTCGGCGGCGTCCTTGGCCTTCTTCTTCTGGTCGGCCTTGGCGCCCTCCGCCTCGAGGGCGGCGAGCTCGTCTTCCAGCTTCTGGAGGCGGTCGGCGACACGGGCGTCGCGACGGTCGGCGATGTTCTTGATCTCGAGGCGGAGGTTCGCCTCGTGGGTCGGCAGGTCGCGGTGGCGTGCGTCCTCGTCGACCGAGATCACCATGTAGGCGGCGAAGTAGATGACCTTCTCGAGGTCCTTCGGCGCCATGTCCAGCAGGTAGCCCAGGCGCGAGGGGACGCCCTTGAAGTACCAGATGTGGGTGACGGGGGCGGCGAGCTCGATGTGGCCCATGCGCTCACGACGGACGGAGGACTTGGTGACCTCCACGCCGCAGCGCTCGCAAACGATGCCCTTGAAGCGGACGCGCTTGTACTTGCCGCAGGCGCACTCCCAGTCGCGGGACGGTCCGAAGATCTGCTCTCCGAAGAGGCCGTCCTTCTCGGGCTTCAGCGTGCGGTAGTTGATGGTCTCGGGCTTCTTGACCTCGCCGAAGGACCAACGACGGATGTCGTCGGCGGTGGCGAGACCGATACGAAGCTGATCGAAGGTGTGTGACTCGAGCACTGATTCTCCTGTGTCGGAATTCTGTTCGTTGCCGGTGCGGGTCAGATCTCGTCGATCGACGTCGACTCGAACCGGGTGGAGATGTTGATGCCGAGCTCCTCCGCTGCGCGGAAGGCCTCGTCGTCACTGTCGCGCAGGTTGACCTCGGTGCCGTCGGCCGAGAGGACCTCGACGTTCAGGCAGAGGGACTGCATCTCCTTCATGAGGACCTTGAACGACTCCGGGATGCCGGGCTCCTGGATGTTCTCGCCCTTGACGATGGCTTCGTAGACCTTGACGCGTCCCACGATGTCGTCGGACTTGATCGTCAGCAGCTCCTGCAGTGCGTATGCGGCACCGTAAGCCTCGAGCGCCCAGACCTCCATCTCACCGAAGCGCTGGCCACCGAACTGGGCCTTACCGCCGAGCGGCTGCTGGGTGATCATCGAGTAGGGGCCCGTCGAGCGTGCGTGGATCTTGTCGTCGACGAGGTGGTGCAGCTTCAGGATGTACATGTAGCCGACCGAGATCGGAGCCGGGAACGGCTCGCCGGAGCGACCGTCGAACAGCTTCGCCTTGCCCGAGCTGTCGATGAGACGCTCGCCGTCGCGGGTGGGGTTCGTCGAGTCGAGCAGACCCGCGATCTCCTCCTCGAACGCACCGTCGAACACCGGGGTCGCGACCTTCGTGCCGGGCGCGGCCTCGCGGGCCTGCTCGGGCAGCTTCGCAGCCCACTCGGGCGAACCGTCGACCTTCCAGCCCTGCTTGGCGACCCATCCGAGGTGGGTCTCGAGGACCTGGCCGAAGTTCATTCGACCGGGGATGCCGAGGGGGTTCAGGACGACGTCGACCGGGGTGCCGTCGGCGAGGAAGGGCATGTCCTCGACGGGCAGGATCTTCGCGATGACACCCTTGTTGCCGTGGCGGCCGGCGAGCTTGTCACCGGCGGTGATCTTGCGCTTCTGGGCAATGTAGACCACGACGCGGCGGTTGACGCCCGAGCCGAGCTCGTCGTCGCCGTCCTCGGCGTTGAACTCCTTGACGGCGATGATCGTGCCCTGCTCACCGTGGGGCACCTTCAGCGAGGTGTCACGGACTTCGCGGCTCTTCTCGTTGAAGATCGCGCGGAGCAGGCGCTCCTCAGCCGACAGCTCGGTCTCACCCTTGGGCGTGACCTTGCCGACGAGGATGTCGCCGGGACGCACCTCGGCGCCGATGCGGATGATGCCGCGCTCGTCGAGGTCCTTCAGCAGGTCGGGGCTGACGTTGGGGAGGTCACGGGTGATCTCCTCCTTGCCGAGCTTGGTGTCGCGCGCGTCGACCTCGTACTCCTCGATGTGGATCGAGGAGAGGGTGTCGTTCTTCACGAGCTCCTGGCTGAGGATGATGGCGTCCTCGAAGTTGTGTCCCTCCCACGTCATGAAGGCGACGAGGAGGTTCTTGCCGAGGGCGAGCTCGCCGTTCTCCGTGGCGGGGCCGTCGGCGATGACCTCGCCGACCTCGACGCGGTCGCCGGCCGAGACCACGACGCGCTGGTTGTACGAGGTGCCCTGGTTGGAGCGGTCGAACTTGCGCAGGAAGTAGTCCTGCGTGCCGCCCTCGTCGAGCTGGACGGTGACGACGTCGGCCGAGACCTCGGAGACGACACCGGCCTTCTCGGCGGTGAGGACGTCACCGGCGTCGATGGCCGCGTAGCCCTCCATACCCGTACCGACGATCGGCGACTCGCTGCGCAGCAGCGGGACGGCCTGACGCTGCATGTTCGCACCCATGAGGGCGCGGTTCGCGTCGTCGTGCTCGAGGAAGGGGATGAGCGAGGTCGCGACCGACACCATCTGGCGCGGCGAGACATCCATGTAGCCGATCTCGTCGACCGGGAACAGGTCGACCTCGCCACCCTGACCGCGACGGGCGAGGATGCGGTCGTTGACGAACGTGCCGTCGGCGTTGAGCTCGACACCGGCCTGCGCGACGACGTAGTCCGCTTCTTCGGCGGCCGTCAGGTAGTCGATCTGGTCGGTGACCTTGTTGCCCACGACACGGCGGTACGGCGTCTCGATGAAGCCGAACGCGTTGATGCGCGCGAACGATGCGAGCGAACCGATCAGGCCGATGTTCGGGCCTTCCGGGGTCTCGATCGGGCACATGCGGCCGTAGTGGGAGGGGTGGACGTCGCGGACCTCGACGCCGGCACGCTCACGCGAGAGACCGCCGGGGCCGAGCGCCGAGAGGCGACGCTTGTGGGTCAGACCCGCGAGCGGGTTGTTCTGGTCCATGAACTGCGACAGCTGCGAGGTTCCGAAGAACTCCTTGATCGCGGCCACGACGGGGCGGACGTTGATCAGGGTCTGCGGCGTGATCGCCTCGATGTCCTGCGTGGTCATGCGCTCGCGGACGACGCGCTCCATGCGGGACAGACCGGTGCGGACCTGGTTCTGGATGAGCTCGCCGACGGCGCGGATGCGACGGTTGCCGAAGTTGTCGATGTCGTCGACGTCGAGGCGGATCTCGGCGGGCTTGCCCGCGCGGACACCGTCGTAGCTGACGTCACCGCGGTGCAGGCGGACGAGGTACTTGATCGTCGCGACGATGTCCTCGACGGTCAGGACCGAGTCGCTGAGCGGCTTGTCGATGCCGAGCTTCTGGTTGATCTTGTACCGACCGACCTTGGCCAGGTCGTAGCGCTTCGGGTTGAAGTAGAAGTTGTCCAGCAGCGCGCGGGCGGCCTCGGCGGCGACCTGCTCGCCCGGACGGAGCTTGCGGTAGATGTCGCGGAGCGCGTCCTCCTTGGTGAGGATCGTGTCCTTCTCGAGGGTCTCCTCGATCGAGCTGAAGCCCGCGAACTCCTGCATGATGTCCTCGCTCGACAGGCCCAGGGCCTTGAGGAAGACGGTGACGGACTGCTTGCGCTTGCGGTCGATGCGCACGCCCACCTGGTCGCGCTTGTCGATCTCGAACTCGAGCCAGGCGCCGCGGCTCGGGATGACGCGCGCCGAGACGATGTCCTTGTCGGAGGTCTTGTCGGGCGTCTTGTCGAAGTAGACACCCGGCGAACGCACGAGCTGCGAGACGACGACGCGCTCGGTTCCGTTGATGATGAAGGTGCCCTTGGCGGTCTGGAGCGGGAAGTCGCCCATGAAGACCGTCTGCGTCTTGATCTCACCGGTGAGGTGGTTCATGAACTCGGCCTCGACGTAGAGCGGGGCGGCGTAGGTCTTGCCGCGCTCCTTGCACTCCTCGATGGAGTACTTCTCGGGCTCGAGGTAGGGGTTGGTGAACGAGAGCTGCATCGTCTCGCCGAGGTCCTCGATCGGCGAGATCTCCTCGAAGATCTCCTCGAGGCCGCTGATCTCGGGCACATCGGTGCGGCCGGCGGCCTGCGCCTCGGCGACGCGTGCCTTCCACGCCTCGTTGCCGACGAGCCAGTCGAACGACTCGGTCTGCAGCGCCAGAAGGTCGGGGACCGTCAGCGTGTCGGAGATCTTGGCGAACGAGAGGCGGGATGCCCCGCGGCCGTTCTTGGTGGTGGTGGTGGAAGTTGCGTTGCGCGCAGCAGCCAAGGGAATTACCTCCGTGAGCCCGGGGAGGGCTGGTTTTCCTTGTCGTCAGGTGGAGTACTCCCGCATCCGACACCTGCGGCGCGCGCCGACGGGAACCGTCGGGGGCGCAGGCACAAGCCGACCACCATATGAGGGCAAGTAGAGGGGAGCGCAACTACCCACTATAGGACGGACGACGCGCCGTGTCCAGTCGGATCGTTGACGACTTTCGGATGCTGCGGTATAACTCGCGCCCGGTCGGCGCCGCTCAGCCCCCCGGCTCCGCCGCTCAGACCCACTGCCAGGTCGCGAGAACGGACATCGCGAGCGCGTCGCGATCCTCCTGCGGCACGTCGACGCTCGAGGAGAAGGTGACGATGTAGGTCTGCCCCGCGTCGACGAGGTAGTACTGGTCGATCACGTACGGGACCTCCCCCGTCGACACGGTCGCCGTGAGGTGCGCGGACTCGGAGCCCGCCGCGGTCACCCGGTCGAGGGTCTGCACGTCGGTGGCGCCGGCGCCCTCGAGTTCGTCGATGCCGCTCTGCTCGACCTGGTCGGAGGTGACCTCGCCGCCGGGCGAGACGAGGATGTTGACGTTGTCGGGGTAGTCGTCGTCGTCCTGGAGGTCGGCGGCGAACGTCGTGGGGTCGAATCCGTCGGGGGCGCCGTCGGGGAAGCCCCAGCCGTCGGGGAGGCGGAACGTGTACTCGTCGGTCGCGACCTCCGTTCCGGTGGCGGGGGCGAACTCGACGGCTTCCGTCTGCTGCGGCGAGACCTCCTGCGTTTCGGCGGGCGGCGCGGACTCGGCGGTGCATCCGGTCAATCCCACCGCGGCCGCCGATCCCAGGGCGGCGGCGAGCGCGAGTGCGACGGAGACGCGACGGAACGACATGCGGCCGACCCTACGCGCCGGCGGCGATCACCGCCGAGGGCTTGCGCTGCGGAGCCGAAGGTGAGAACCGGGTCGGGCCTGGGCGAGCGCCGCGCGTCCCGCGGCGGTCACCACGCCGATCACGGGGTACCCGCCGGTCACCGGTCCGTCCGGCCCGAGGACGACCGGCAGACCGTCCGGCGGCACCTGGACGGCGCCGGGCAGCATCCCCTCGCTCGCGAGCTCCCGGGAGGCGGCATCCGCCGTCCGCGCCAGCGGCGGACCGTCGAGACGGATGCCGACACGGTCGGCGCGGGCGCCGACGACCCACGTCGTCTCGAGGAACGCCCGCCGCGCCGCCGGGGTGAAGCAGTCGGCGCGGGGACCGGCGGCGACGGGGACGTCGATCACGGTCGGCGGCGGCGTCCACGGCCACAGGTCGACGGGTGGGACGGGATGCCGGGCGGCATCCGCCGTCGCGATGCCGTCGCCCGCGCGCAGCGGTGCGGGTCCGAGGCCCGCGAGCGTGTCGGTCGCGACCGATCCGAAGACGGGATGCCCCGCGACGCCGCCGCGGATCGCGAGCAGCGCGCGGACCCCGGCGCGGAAGGTGCCGATCGACAGGTCGGTGCCGGCGGGCCAGAGCACCGGGCGATACGGGTCGACCTCGCGCCCGGCGACGTGGACGCTCCCCCACGCCCCGGTGACGGCGATCCAGAGATCTCGGGTCGCGGTCGCGCGGAAGCCGCCCAGGGTCACCTCGATCGCGGCGGCGCCCGGTACGTTGCCGACGAGCCGGTTCGCGGCGGCGAGCGCCGGGCGGTCGGCGGCGCCGGAGCGTGCGACACCGTCGACGAGCGCGCCGGGGCGACCGGCATCCTGCACCGTCGCGAACGGGCCGGGGTCCTGCACGACGGCGGCCGGGCGCTCGACCCGGGGGACGGCGGAGGCCGCGCCCGCGGTGAGCGCAGCGGCGGCGACGCGTCGGAACCGCACGCGGGCGCCGGGGCGCAGGAGCACGGGGGTGTCGGCGAGCGGGTCGAACAGGGGCGCGGCGGTCGCCCCGATGAGCTGCCAGCCGCCGGGGGTCTCGCGCGGGTAGGCGCCCGTGAACTCCCCCGCGAGGGCGACGGACCCCTGCGGCACCCGTGCGCGGGGGGTCGCGCGGCGGGGGACCTCGATGCGCCAGTCCGCGCTGACGAGGTACCCGAACCCGGGGGCGAACCCCGTGAAGGCGACCGTCCAGCGCGCCGCGAGGTGGCGCGCGACGAGCTCCCCGGCGCCGATGCCGAGCAGCGTCGCCGTCTCGTCGAGGTCGGGGCCGTCGTAGACGACGGGGATCTCGATCTCCTCCGCAGGCGCCGGTTCACCGGGCGCGGCGGGTGCGCCGGCGGCATCCACTCCCTCGATCCACCGGCGCGCGGCCGCGAGCGGGAGGGCGGCCGGGTCGACGTGGATGAGCACCGTCCGCGCGGCGGGGACGAGATCGCGCACCCCGCGGGGCCGGCTCGCCACCAGGGCGGCGTGGAGCCCGAGCACCTCGGCGAGCGTGTCGACCTCGACGAGCAGCGCGCTGTCGCCGAACGGGCGGATCACCACGGCGCGCGCACCTCGACCCCCGCGGCGTCGAGCGCCGCGCGCACGGCCCGCGCCATCGCGACCGAACCCGTGGTGTCCCCGTGGAGGCAGAGTGATGCCGCGTCGACGGCGAGGACCGAGCCGTCCACGGCCTCGACACCGCCGCCCGTCGCGAGGCGCACGGCGCGCGCGGCGACGACCTCGGCGTCGTGCAGCAGCCCGCCCGGGTCGGTGCGCGGCACGAGGGTGCCGTTCGGCAGGTACCCGCGGTCGAGGAACGCCTCGAGGAGGAACGGGATGCCGCGCCTCGCGGCCGCGTCGGCGATCGCCCCCGGCATCCCGAGCAGCGGCAGCGCGCGACCGAGGTCCGCGGCCACGTCGGCGACGGCGTCGGCGACCGCCTCCGCCGTCTGCGGATCGGCGGAGACCGCATGGTAGAGCGCCCCGTGCGGCTTGACGTAGCGGAGGTCCGCACCGGCGGACACGAGGGCGGCGACCTGCGTCCGCACCTGGTCGCGGAGGACCTCGGTCGGGACGGCGAGCCGCACGCGCCCGAACCCGGCACGGTCGACGAAGGACGGGTGCGCCCCCACGGCGACGCCCCGCGCCGCCGCCCGCCGGACGGCATCCCGCATCGAATCGGCGTCGCCCGCGTGACCGCCGCACGCGACGGAAGCGCTGGAGACGACGGCGAACATCGCCTCGTCGTCGGCCGTCGGCACGCCGTCGACGGTCTCGCCGAGGTCCGCGTTGAGGTCGATCGCCGCCATGAGGCAACGCTAGCGGCGGGGAACGGTGAACGGCGGGCGAAGGATCCCGTCAAGCTCTGGCCGCGACCGGACCGGGGCCGTAGCGTCGGGATGTCGCCGGACGACCGTTCCGGCGGGAAGGAGCGCCACCGTGGCGTATATCACCGTGGGGACCGAGAACTCGGTCGACGTCGACATCTTCTACACGGATCAGGGGTCGGGACAGCCCGTCGTGCTGATCCACGGCTTCCCCCTCAACGGGGAGTCGTGGGGCAAGCAGCAGGCCGCGCTGCTCGAGGCCGGCTACCGCGTCATCGCCTACGACCGGCGCGGGTTCGGCGCCTCGACGAAGACCGCGTCGGGCTCTGACTACGACACCTTCGCCGCCGACCTGCACGCCCTCATCGAGGAACTCGAGCTCACCGACGCCGTCCTCGTCGGCTTCTCGATGGGCACCGGGGAGATCGCGCGCTACCTGTCGCGCTACGGCGCCGACCGCATCGCGAAGGTCGCCTTCCTCGGCTCGCTCGAGCCGTGGCTGCTGAAGAACGACGAGAACCCCGACGGCGCGGGCGACCAGGCTTTCTTCGACGGCACCGCCGCAGCCGTCGCCGAGGACCGGTACGCCTTCCTGACCGGCTTCTTCCAGGACTTCTACAACCTCGACGACTACCTCGGGAACCGCATCTCGCAGGAGGCGCTCGACGCCTCGGTCGCCGTCGCGAACCAGGCCGGCAACGCCGCGATCGCCGCCGCCCCGCTCACGTGGGCGACCGACTTCCGCGGCGACATCCCCGCCGTCACCGTGCCGGCGCTCATCCTGCACGGCACCGCGGACAACATCCTCCCGATCGACGCCACGGCGCGCCGCTTCCGGGAACTCCTGCCCGAGGCGACCTACGTCGAGATCGACGGCGCGCCGCACGGCCTGCTGTGGACCCACGGCGCCGAGGTCAACGAGGCGCTGCTCGCGTTCCTGCAGGGCTGAGCCGCGCACACGGCGTCCGGGACGGTGTTCCGTCCCGGACGCCGTGTCTCGATCCGATGGTGGAACCGGCGGACGGGTCGTGTCACGATGAGGGCACGAGCGAGGGGGTCGCGATGACGGATGCCGCAGTGCAGGAGACGTCGACGGGCAAGAGCATCGTCATCGATCACGGGATGAGGTGGCGCCTCGCCCGCGACCACCAGCGGACCAAACAGACGGGGCTGTGGGTCGGCGGCATCCTGATCCTGCTGGTCTACGGCTTCGGGCTGTTCGCGCTCAACGGGAACGTCCGCTCCCTGGTCATGGCCGCGTTCTGGGGACTGCTGATCGCGATCGGCTTCGTCGCGATCCGCCACCTGGGCACGCAGAAGCTCACCCGCGTCATCGAGGGGCTCTACCCCGCCGGCGACCGACTGACCGTCGCCGTCACCGAGTCCGGGCTGACCGTTACCACGTCAGCCACGAGCCTGACGGTCGCGGCATCCGCTCTGTGGCGCATTTCGACGGGGCCGCACTCGGTCCGGGTGCGGGTCCACGGACTGACCGGGCCGGCGATCATCCTGCCGCGCGAACTGCTGGACGACGCCGACATCGCGCGGCTGCGCGCGATGTCGCCCCGCATCCGTCGGGGCTGACGCGCCGGGGTCGAGGCACCGGATCAGCCGACGACGACCGCCTCGGGGATGCGCGTGCGCATGACGGCGAGCGCGTCGGCGCTGTGGTCGACGAGGACGGCGTCGCGGCCGAGCGCGTCGGCGACGGCGCCGGTTGTCCCCGAGCCCGCGAACAAGTCGAGCACGCGGTCCCCCGGACGGCTCGACGCCTGCACGATCCGCCGCAGGATCCCCTCGGGCTTCTGCGTCGGGTAGCCCGTCTTCTCGCGCCCCGACGTGGGGACGATCGTGTGCCACCAGACGTCCGTCGGCAGCTTGCCGCGCGCCGCCTTCTCGGGGGTCACGAGGCCCGGAGCCATGTAGGGCTCTCGGTCGACGGCATCCGAGTCGAAGAAGTAGGCGGACGGGTCCTTCACGTAGACGAGGATCGTGTCGTGCTTGCTCGGCCAGCGCTTGCGGGACTTCGCGCCGTAGTCGTAGGCCCAGATCAGCTCGTTGAGGAAGCAGTCCCGACCGAAGACGGCGTCGAGCATGACCTTCGCGTAGTGGGCCTCGCGGTAGTCGAGGTGCAGGTACAGCGTCCCGTCGTCCTTCAGCAGCCGCCACGCCTCACGCAGCCGCGGCTCGAGGAAGCCCCAGTAGTCGTCGAACCGGTCGTCGTACAGCCGTAGCGCGCCGCGCGTGCGGGCGTAGGACGTGCCGCGGAACCCGCCCTTGACGGGGCCTGCCGGCGGGGCGGGGGCGTCCGGGTCGGGCACGAGGTGTTCGGTATTCAGTCCCGACCGGGCAGGCCCGGCTCCCGGGGCGCGGGGATCCGGGGATGCCGACGCCGCGGCATCGGCTCGGGACTGAACACGCAGCGCGGACTCGATCGCCCGCTCCTGGGTGCGGCCGGTGTTGAACGGCGGGTCGAGGTACACGAGCGCGAAGGAGGCGTCCGGCAGGCGCCGGGCGACCTCGAGATTGTCGCCGAGATGGATCTCGACGGTCACGGGACGCGGCGCAGCCAGGCGTCCGTCGAGAACTTCGACTCGACGAGCGCCTCGGCCTCGGCGTACTCCTCCTCGGAGATCGAGCCCGGCTTCGCGCCGTACAGCGACGTGAACGTCTCCTTGAAGCGCTCGATGATCTCGGCGCGGGGCAGCCCGGTCTGGCTGCGCAGCGGGTCGACGCGCTTCGCGGCAGACGCCGTGCCCTTGTCCGAGAGCTTCTCGCGCCCGATGCGCAGAACCTCGGTCAGGACCTGACCATCCATGTCGTAGCTGAGGGTGGCGTGGTGCAGCACTCCCCCGTTGGCGAGGCGCTTCTGCGCCGCACCGCCGATCTTGCCCTTCGACGAGGCGATGTCGTTGAGCGGCTGGTAGGTCGCGTCGATGCCGAGCGAGCGCAGCGCGTGCAGCACCCAGTCGTCGAGGAACGCGTACGAGTCCGCGAAGGTCATCCCCGCGACGAGGGATGCCGGCACGTACAGCGAATACGTGACGATCGAGTTCGCGGCCATGAGCATGGCCCCGCCGCCGGAGATGCGGCGGACGACCTGGAAACCGTGCTTCGCGGCCCCCTCGGGGTCGACCTCGTTGCGGTACGACTGGAACGAGCCGATGACGACGGCGGACTCGTCCCATTCCCAGATGCGCAGGGTCGGCGTGCGGCGCCCGTCGCCGACTCGCGTCGTGAGCACCTCATCGAGGGCGAGGTTCATCGCCGGCGAGACCGCCTTCTCGTGGACGACCTCCCACTCGAACTCGTTCCAGCCGGGGGCGACGATGAGCGCGCGGCGCACCGCGGTGGCGACCGACTCGGGCGTGAAGCCGAGCAGCTGCGCGCCCTCGGGCAGCGCGCCGCGGACGGCGGCGGCGATCGTCGCGACGTCCGCCTCGACGGGGAGCCCCGTGACCGCCGCGTCGATGTCGGCGAGCGCGTCGTCGGGCTCGAGGAAGAAGTCGCCCGCCAGGTGGAAGTCCGCGATGCGGCCGTCGGCCACCTCGAGATCGACCACGACCAGCTTGCCGCCAGGGACCTTGTACTCGCCGTGCATGGTCCTATTCTCCCGTCTCCGCAGCCGGCCCGGTCGCGTCGGCGGGGACGGCTGCCGCGTCGCGCCGCGCGATGCGCGCGTCCAGCCACGCGAGCAGGTCGGCGCGCGCCTCGGCAGCGCAGTGTTCGTTGAAGATCTCGTGCCGCGCGTCGGGGTAGACGAGGGTCGTGACGTCGGTGAGTCCCGACCGGGTGCGGTAGGCGTCGGCGAGGCGGTGCACGCTCCGCGGGCCGCCGACGGGATCGTCGCGCCCGACCATGAGGAGGACGGGCAGATCGACCCCGAGGTCGCGCTTCGGCTTGCCGAGGAGACGCACGGTGTCGGCCGGGCCGAACAGCGTCGGCAGCGGGACCATCGTTGTGAGCGGGTCATCGAGGAACGCGCGGCCGACCGCGGCATCCGTCGACAGCCATTCGACACCCGTCGCGTCGGCACCCGCCCAGCGCTTGTTGAGGGGCGCGGCGTTGAGGGCGCCCGGCCACAGAAGCGACGAGCCGGAGAGCACCAGCGCGTCGTAGGCGCGCGGGTCGGCGTTCACGAGCTTCTGCGCGAGGAACGACCCCCACGAGTGCCCGAGGAGCACGAGCGGCAGGTCGGGGTGGCGGCCGCGGATGATGCCGGTGAACTGCCGGCACGCGGCGATCGCGGCGCGCAGGCCCCCCGGCCCCAGGCGACCCAGACGGGAGTGGTCGCCGTCGTGCTGGCGCAGTCCGGTGCGGCCGTGGCCGCGGTGGTCGTCGGCGTAGACGGTGAACCCGTCGGCGGTGAGCGCGGCGATGAGGGCGGCGTAGCGGCCGGCGTGCTCGCCGACGCCGTGCAGCAGTTGGACGACGCCCCTCGGCGTCCCCTCGGCGGGGTGGACGTCGTAGACGATCGCGATGCCGTGTGCATCGATGAACTCGGGCATGGCTCGAATCCTAGGGCCGATCGGATGCCACGCTCCGAGCCGTTAGCCAGACTAATGAGCTATGCTAATGAAACATGAGCGACGCGACCGGTGACCAGACCCAGGACCTCGCTCACGCGGCATCCGATTTCCGCATGGCGACCTTCCGGCTCGCGCGGCGCCTCCGCTCGCAGCGCGCGGTCGACACGATGAGCGACGGTCAGTTCGCCGTGCTCGCGGCGCTCAAGGTGCACGGTCCGCACACGCTCGGCGAGCTCGCGGAGCGCGAGCGGGTGTCGGCGCCCTCGATGAACCGCACCGTCAACTGCCTCGAGGAACTCGGATACCTGAGCCGAACGCCCGACGAGAACGACCGCCGCAAGGTGGTCATCGAACTCACCGACAGCGGACGGGAGGTCGTCGTCGAGACGGTCCGGCGGCGCGACTCCTGGCTGGAGCACGCCTTCGAGGACCTGACCGCGACCCAGCGCGCGACCCTGGTGAAGGCCGCCGCGATCATGCAGGAGGTGGCCGAGCGATGAGTTCCGCGATGTTCCGCTCCTTCTCCGTCTTCAACTACCGCGTCTGGTTCATCGGCGCCCTCGTGTCGAACGTGGGCGCGTGGATGCAGGCGACGGCGCTCAGCTGGGTCGTGCTGACGCAGCTCACCGACAACGACGCGACTGCCATGGGTGTCACGATGGCGCTGCAGTTCGCGCCGCCCCTGCTGCTCGTGGGCGTGACCGGGCTCGTCGCCGACCGCTTCGACCGCCGCAAGCTGCTCTTCGTGACCCAGGGCTCGCTCATGGTGCTCGGGCTCACGATCGGCGTGCTGCTTCTGCTCGGCGCGATGAACCTGTGGACGATGTACGCCTTCGCCTTCGCGCTCGGCGTCGTCGCCGCGTTCGACAACCCGACCCGGCAGGCGTTCGTCTCCGACCTCGTCGCGCGCGAGAACGCCTCGAACGCGGTCGCCCTGAACGCGGCATCCTTCAACACCGCCCGCATGATCGGACCCGCCGTCGCCGGTCTCGTCATCGTCGCCGTCGGCACCGGCTGGGTGTTCCTCGTCAACGCGCTGACGTTCCTCGCGATGCTCGTGGCCCTCCTGCTCATCCGACCCGCGGAGCTCGCCCCGCGACCGAAGCTGCGGAGCGCCGCGCGGATGGCCGACGGGCTGCGCTACGTCGGCGGCCGACCCGACCTGGTCGTGACGTTCATCATGGTGTTCCTGCTCGGCGCCTTCGGCATGAACTTCCCGATCCTCGCCTCGACCATGGCTCTCGAGTTCGGCCAGAACGCCGACGGCTACGGCGTGCTCAGCTCGATCCTCGCGATCGGGTCGCTCGCCGGCGCCCTGCTCGCGGCGCGACGCGACCGCGCCCGGCTACGCCTGGTCATCGGCGGACTCGGGCTGTTCGCGATCGCCTCGGTGCTCTCGGCCGCGATGCCCGTCTACCTCGCCTACGCCGCGACCCTCATGTTCATCGGGTTCGCGACGGTCACGACCCTCACCACGGCGAACGGCTACGTGCAGACGACGACCGAGCCGGCCCTGCGCGGGCGCGTGCTCGCGCTCTATATGGCGATCCTCATGGGCGGCACCCCGTTCGGCGCCCCCATCGTCGGCTGGGTGGCCGACGCGTTCGGACCGCGCGCTGCGATCCTGCTCGGCGCCGCTGCGGCGCTGGTCGCCTTCTGCGTCGGCGGCGGCTGGCTGCTGTTCTCGGGACGCCTGCACCGCCACGAGACGCGCCGCTTCGCGATGACGATCGACGAGACCCGTCCGATCAGCGTCGTCGCGCCCGAGGAGTTCAGCGACGAGGTCGCCGCGACGACGCCGATCCGACTGCCCGAGGGCGGCGACGTCGTCCCCGGGCGAGCGGATGCCGCGACACGACGCGGACGCTGAGGTCGGGCGCGCTGAGTTGGGGCGCGGCGCCGGCGGCAGTTCCGGGGACGCGAAGTGTCGGGTCGGCGTGCGTGAGGCGACGAATCGGGTCCCCGGAGCAGGGGGCGCGGGGATAACGGATGTCGGGACCCCCGCGACGGCAGGGGTCAGACGCCGACGACCGAGGTCCTGACCTCGTCGTAGCCTTCCGCAGAGGCGTTGACCACGACCTCGCCCGGCCCGTCGACCCGGACGACGGCGAGCAGCCGCCCGTCGTAGGTCGCGTACGCCGACGCGCCGAACGACTCCTCGGTGCGGGCACGGCCCGAGCCGAGCCCCGCGAGGACACCCGGACCCGAGACCGCGACCTCGACCGGCACGTCGCGGTCGGCGACGGCGATGCCGTCGTCGTCCGCGAGGATGATCGTGACGAAAGCGAGCCCGCCCACCGCGACCTCGGCGCGTTCGGCGTGCGCCTGCAGGCGCGGGGTGCCGGCCGTGCGCAGGACGTGGCGACCGGTCACACGGCCGTCGCGGCGCGCGACGGCCACGAGCTCGCCGGGGCGGAACGCGGTCTCGAAGCGCGCGACAAACGCCTTCTCCGCGCCCACCGGCGCCGAGCCGAGGCTCTCGCCGTCGAGGAGCAGTTCGACCTCGTCGGCATCCGCGTACACGTCGACCGTGACGGGCGCGCCGGGTGCGGCATCCCAGCTCCACGTCGACACGGTGTCGGTCCACGACCACGGCGTCGTCGCGGTGGGGCGGCCGTGGTGCTGCGGGCGATGCACGGCGATGTAGGGGTCGGTCCGCAGGCCGTAGACGATCTCGCGGTAGTACGAGATGGTCCGCCGATATCCGGTGATGTCGAGGTCGCCCGACTCGGCGAGCCGGTACGGGAAGGGGCCCGCGGTGCCCGTGTCGGCGTAGCCGGGCTCGTCGGTGTAGTCGACGCGGCCGATGCCGGCCTCGCCCAGGTAGTCCCAGCCCGTCCAGGTGAAGTCGCCGATGACGTGCGGCAGCTCCTCGACGAGCCCCCACATGACGTCGATGCGCGCCGGGAAGGTTTCGGACCCGACGATGACGCGGTTCGGGTGGTCGACGGCATCCTGCCGGTACCGGGAGTCGGCGTAGTTGAAGCCGACGACGTCGAGCACCGCGGCGGACTCCTCGATCGACGCGCTCACGAGCGGCGAGGCGTTCATGAGCCCCATCTGGTCGCCCATGTTCGCCATCATCGTGTTGGCGTCCTCGACCTGCTCGCGGGCCTCGGCCATACGCGGCAGGTTGGCGATGATGCCGTTGATGCCGTTCGTCACGAAGCGGGTGGGATCCGCCGCGCGCACGGCTTCGGCGAGTCGCCGACTCCACGTCGACCCGATCGGTGTGCCGAGCTCGAGGATCTCATTCCCGATCGAGTACATGATGACGCTGGGGTGGTTGCGGTCCTTCTCGACCAGTGAGCGGATGTCGCGCTCCCAGCGCTCGGGGAAGGTGATCGTGGCGTCGAACGGCACCTTCGCCCGCGTCCAGGCGTCGGCGAGCTCGTCCATGACGAGCACACCGTGCCGGTCGCACGCGTCGAGCATCGCGCGGCTCATCGGATTGTGGGCGCTCCGCAGCGCGTTGAAGCCGGCCTCCTTCAGCAGGCGGACTCGCCGATCCTCGGCGTCGTCGTGCGTTGCCGCACCGAGCACGCCGTTGTCGTGATGCACGCAGGCGCCGCGCAGCGTCACCGGCAGCCCGTTGATGCGAAGGCCCCGCACGGGGTCGACCTGCAGGGTGCGGATGCCGAAGGTCGTCGACTCCCCGTCGAGAACCGCACCGGCGGCATCCGTCACGGTCGTCCGCGCGGCGTACAGGTGCGGGTGATCGGGGTGCCAGCGCGCCGGGGCGGCGACGGTGAGGCGAGCGCGGGCGACGGCATCCGTCCCGGGGAGAACGGTCACAGGAGACGTGCCGGAGGCGACCGTCTCGCCGTCGGGGGCCACGATCTCCCAGCGCACGCGCGTCTCGCGGGTGTGCCGTGCGGCGTTACGGACCGTCACGGCGACCTCGATCACGGCACGCTCGTCGTCGACGTCGGGCGTCGTGACGACCACGCCGTACGTCGGGATATGCACGGGGTCGGCCACGACGAGGTGGACGGGTCGGTAGATCCCGGCGCCGCTGTACCAGCGGCTGTCGCGGTGGGCGCGCGCTTCGACGGTCAAGCGGTTCGTCTCGCCGAAGCGGAGGTAGGGGTCGAGCTCGGCGGTGAACCCGGCGTAGCCGTTCGCCTCGTGGGTGACGACCTCGCCGTTCAGGAACACGACCGCATCGCGGTAGACCCCGTCGAACTCGAGCCGGACGGTCTTCTCCCGCCACGACTCGGGGACGTCGAGCTCGCGGGCGTACTCGAACGCCCCACCGGGGGTGTAGCCGGAGTGGACGCCCTGCACCTCGTCGACCGAGCGGGGCAGATCGCGCAGAGCGTCGTGCGGCAGGACGACCGGCACGGGTCCGCGACCCTCGGCGGGCGATTCGAACGGGCCGAGTTTGAAACCGGCGGTCCAACCGTCGTGGAACGGCGTGCGGGTCACGACGCAGCCTCGTCGACGTCGACCTCCGCGGGGACATCGGCATCCCAGTCGATGTCGGCGAAGGACATCAGGAGGGCTCGCAGCTCCTCGGCCATGTCGACGACCGAGCGGTCCAGCAACCACTGCACCTGCAGCCCGTCCATGAGGGCGATGATGGTCACCGCACCGCGGTGGGGAGTCATGCCGTGGCGCAGTCTGCCCTCGGCCTCAAGTCCGGTCAGCGCGCGCTCGATCGTCGAGCGCGTGAAGTCGTAGCGACGGACGAAGTACGCGTGCGCCGGGTGATCGGGCGCCGTCGCCTCGGCCGACAGGGTGGCGAACAGCTCGACGACGCCGGGGATCGAGCTGTTGATCGCAGCCAGCTCGACGAGGCCTCGCAAAACCGAGGCGCCGTCGTCAGAATTCGTGGGAACGACGGCCCGCGCGCGTTCGTCGCGCTCCTCGAGGACCGCTTCGAGCAGCGCGCTCTTGTTGCGGAAGTGGTGCAGGAGGCCCGCCTCGCTCATGCCCACGCGCACGGCGATCTCGCGCAGCGACCCGGCCCGGTAGCCGGAGCCCGAGAACACCTCGAGCGCGGCGTCGAGGATCGCCTGACGCGTCGCCTCGGTCTTGGCGTAGGTGCCGCGTCGGCGCCCCTGCGCCGTCGCGATGGTGTCCGTGTTCGTCATCCTCATCGATTCCTTGCAATCGCTCCCGTAAGCGATCGTTCGGGCTAGTTTGCACGGTTTGGTAACGAAAACCTAGCGATGACTAGATTTTTGTTTTGAAAACCTAGTCCTCGTTCGGATTTGCTGCTAGCGTCCGTCGGCAGAGCGATCCGCAGGGGTATCGCCACCCGAAATGAGGACAAAGATGTTCCGATGGAAGGCCACAGCAGCCGTCGCCGTCGTCGCAGCACTCGCACTGACCGGATGCGCCGGCGGCGGAGAGACGACGAACTCCAGCGGGGAGGGCGGGAAGGCTGACCGCCTGACCCTCATCTCGATCGCAGCCCCGACGAGCTACGACATCGGCGCCGGCGCCGAGTGGGGAAACCGCAGCGAATTCTTCGAGGCGGTCTTCGACACGCTGCTGCGCAAGGACTCCTCCGGCGAGATCCAGCCCAATCTCGCGACCGAGTGGTCATACAACGACGACAAGACCGTCCTCACCCTCACGCTCCGTGACGACGCGACCTTCACCGACGGCACCGCGGTCGATGCGGATGCGGTCGTCGGCAGCCTCGAGCGCTTCCGCGACGGCACCTCCCCGCAGGCGGCCACGCTCGCCGGCAAGGAGTTCGCCGCCGTCGACGCGACGACCGTCACCATCACGCAGGACGCTCCGGACCCGTCGCTCGAGAACCTCCTCTCGATCGCGCCCGGCCTCGTGCAGGCTCCTTCGAGCTTCGACGACGAGAACTCCGCGACCACTCCGGTCGGATCGGGCCCCTACATCCTCGACAGCGCGTCGAGCGTCACGGGCACGACGTACAACTACACGGCGAACCCCGACTACTGGAACAAGGACGCCGTCACCTACGAGAACCTGACGATCAACGTCATGGAGGACACCACCGCCATCCTCAACGCGGTCAAGGCGGGCGAGGCCAACGGCGCGAAGATCGCCGACAACAACACCATCTCCGAGGTCGAGGGCGCCGGCTGGACGATCGAGTCCAACGAGCTCGACTTCCAGGGCCTTCTCCTGCTCGACCGCGCCGGCACGATGGCGCCCGAGCTGGCCGACGTGAAGGTCCGTCAGGCGATCAACATGGCGTTCGACCGCGAGGCACTGCTGCAGTCGCTGCAGAGCGGCTACGGCACGGTGACCGAGCAGGTGTTCCCGGCCACGTCCGAGGCGTATGACGAGGCGCTCGACAGCACCTACCCCTACGACCCGGATGCCGCCAAGGCCCTCCTCGCCGAGGCCGGATACCCGAACGGGTTCACGCTGAACATGATGTCGACCCCGGCCTTCCAGCAGACGTTCGACCTCGTCGCGCAGCAGCTGGCGGACATCGGTATCACCGTGAAGTACACCGACCCCGGCACGGGCAACTTCATCACCGACATGCTCGCGCCGAAGTACCCGGCGACGTGGATGGCGCTGGAGCAGAACCCCGACTGGCAGCTCATCAACTTCATGATCGCGCCGAACGCCACGTTCAACCCATTCAAGTACCAGGACGACACCGTCGACGGCTACATCTCGACGATCCAGAACGGCTCGGAGGACGAGGCGACGACCGCCGTCAAGGAGCTCAACAAGTACATCGTCGACCAGGCCTGGTTCGCCCCGTTCTTCCGCGTCCAGGGCACGTTCGCCACCGACGCGAACACGAACCTGGAGTTCTGGCCGACCAACGCCTACCCGTCGATCTTCGACTTCTCGCCGAAGAACTGATCGATCCGGCAGGTGGCGGCGCCCGCGCCGCCACCTGCCGACCATCCCGGGAAGGTCATCATGCTGTCATTCATCATCCGACGCGTCGTGTCCGGCGTCGTCCTCGTGGCGGTCATCTCCGCCGTCGCCTTCCTCCTGCTCTATGCAGGCGGCGGCGACATCGCCCGCCGCATCCTCGGCGAGAACGCGACGGCCGAGACCGTCGCGAAGAAGACCGAGGAGCTGGGTCTGAACCGTCCGCTGCTCACGCAGTACACCGACTGGCTGATGTCGGCCGTCTCGGGCAACCTCGGCCGCAGCTGGTTCACCGGCGAACTCGTCAGCGTCAGCGTCGCGAACCGCCTCGCCGTCACGCTCTCGCTCGTCATCGGAGCAACCCTCATCTCGGCGGTCATCGCCATCGTGATCGGTGTGCTCGCGGCCCGCCGCGGCGGCGCGATCGACGGCACCGTCCAGTTCCTCTCGCTCGTCGGCTTCGCGGTGCCGGGCTTTCTCATCGCCCTGATCCTCGTGTCGATCTTCGCCGTCAACCTGCACTGGTTCAAGGCGACCGGATACGTGCCGATCGCTACTTCCTTCAGCGGCTGGATCGCCTCGGTGACCCTGCCGATCATCGCCCTGTCGATCGGGGCCATCGCGTCGGTCGCCGTGCAGGTGCGCGGGTCGGTCATCGACGCGACGTCCCGCGACTACGTCCGCACCCTCCGCGCCCGCGGCCTCAGCGAGCGCTCCGTCATCTACAAGCACGTTCTCCGCAACGCCGGCGGGCCTGCGCTCGCGGTCCTCGCCCTGCAGTTCGTCGGACTCCTCGGTGGCGCGGTCGTCGTGGAGCAGATCTTCTCGATCCCCGGCATGGGGCAGCTCAGCGTCCGCTCGACGTCGCTCGGCGACATCCCCGTCGTCATGGGGCTCGTGATCACGTTCGCGATCCTCGTCGTCGTCGTCAACCTCCTGATCGACCTCGCGCAGGCCGCTCTGAACCCGAAGGTGAGGCTCTCGTGAGCGAAGCAGCTCCCGTCACTCCCGTCCTGACGAACGCAGCTCCCGTGCGCATGAACCTCGCGCGTCGACTCCTGAAGCGACCCGTGGGCGTCGGCGCCGCCGTCTTCCTCCTGCTGATCGCCGTCCTCGCCGTGATCGGCGGCGCGATCGCACCGCTCGACCCGACCTATGCCGACATCCGAGCCGTCCTCGCGCCGCCCAGTGCCGAGCACCTGCTCGGCACTGACGGCAGCGGACGCGACGTCTGGTCGCGCCTGCTCTTCGCGACGCAGACGAGCGTGCTCGCCGCGCTGCTGGCCGTCGCCGTGGCGATCGTCATCGGCGTCGTCAGCGGTCTGATCGCCGGCTACTACCAGGGCTGGTTCAACACGGTCGCCACCTGGGTCACCGAACTGAACATGGCCCTCCCCGGCATCGTCGTCCTGCTCGCCGCCCGCGCCGTGGTGGGGCCGTCGGTCTGGACCGCGATGTTCATCTTCGGCATCCTGCTCGCCCCGTCGTTCTTCCGGCTCGTCTACGCCGCTGTCACCGCCGTGCGCGGTGAGCTGTACGTCGACGCGGCGCGGGTGTCCGGGCTCAGCGACACCCGCATCATCGGCCGCCACGTCCTGTCGGTCGTGCGGGCACCGATCATCATCCAGGCGGCGATCATCGCCGGCATCGCCCTCGCGATCCAGTCGGGACTCGAGTTCCTCGGCCTCGGCGATGTCAACACGCCGACGTGGGGCTCGATGCTCACCGACGGATTCAAGAACATCGCCCGCACACCGTTCCTGCTCATCTGGCCGTCGCTCGCGATCGCTCTGACCTGTATCGCGCTGACCCTGCTGGCCAACGTCATGCGCGACGAGCTCGAGCGCACCGTCTCGGTCCGCCGCAAGCGCCGCCGGGCCGTCACCACGGCCACGGGCTCGGTCGCGGCCGTCACCACGTCGGTGTCGACGAGCGGCGGCGAGCCCATCGAGGATCCGGACGAGCTCCCCGTCATCGAGAACCAGGGCGTCATCCGGCACGCGGAGGATGCCCGCAGCAAGGCGACCGAGAAGGTGCTCGAGGTCCGCGACCTGCGGGTCGGCTACGACCAGCCCGACGGCTCGCATATCGAGGTCGTCCACGGCGTCTCGCTCGACATCCGCAAGGGCGAGGTGCACGGCCTCATCGGCGAGTCCGGCTCGGGCAAGACCCAGACCGCCTTCGCCGTGCTCGGGCTCCTCCCCCGAGGCGGCCACGTCACGGGCGGCTCGATCCTCTACGAAGGCACTGAGCTCGCTGCTGCATCGGAGCGCACGTACGCGGGCATCCGCGGCAAGCGCATCGGCTACATCCCGCAGGAGCCGATGAGCAACCTCGACCCGTCGTTCACGATCGGCAGCCAGCTCGTCGAACCGCTGCGCAAGCACCTCGGACTGTCGAAGAAGGACGCGACGGAGCGCTCGCTGGACCTGCTGGCGCGGGTCGGGATCCCGCAGCCCAAGCGGACGTTCGACGCCTACCCCTTCGAGGTCTCGGGCGGTATGGCGCAGCGCGTGCTCATCGCCGGCGCGGTCTCGACCGACCCCGACCTGATCGTGGCGGACGAACCGACCACCGCGCTCGACGTGACGGTGCAGGCCGAGGTCCTCGACCTGCTGCGCGACCTGCAGGCCGAGCGCAACATGGCCATGCTGCTCGTCACGCACAACTTCGGTGTCGTCGCCGACCTCTGCGACCGCGTCACGGTCATGCAGAACGGTGTGTTCGTCGAGCAGGGTCCGGTGCGCAGCATCTTCCACCAGGCACGCCACCCGTACACCCAGGCGCTTCTGGACGCGATCCTCGACGAGGGTCCCGCCCGGGCGCCGCTGGCCGCGAAGGGAGCACGGGCATGACCGCTCCGCTGCTCGAGGTGAAGGACCTCGTCGTCGAATACCCCGGCAAAGGATTCCGCGCCGAACCGTTCCGGGCGCTGAAAGGCGTCTCGCTCGACATCCTGCCGGGGGAGACCGTCGGTCTCGTGGGCGAGTCCGGATCCGGCAAGACGACCCTCGGCCGCGCCGCCCTGGGGCTCGCGCCGGTCACCGGCGGGACGATCACGTACGACGGCCGCGACATCTCACACCTGTCGCGGCGGCAGCGCCGGTCGCTGACCTCCGAGATCCAGGTGGTGTTCCAGGACCCGTATTCGTCGCTCAACCCGTCGATGACGATCGAGGAGATCCTCACCGAGCCGCTGACCGCGGCAGGGGTGGCGAAGAACACCGCCCGCACCCGCGTGCGCGACCTGCTCGACCAGGTGGGACTGCCGACGGATGCTCGGAGCCGGCTCCCCCGCGAGTTCTCGGGCGGTCAGCGCCAGCGCGTCGCCATCGCCCGGGCGCTCGCGCTCGAGCCGAGGCTCATCGTCTGCGACGAGCCGGTCTCGGCGCTCGACCTGTCGACACAGGCGCGGGTGCTGGACCTCTTCATCGAGATCCAGGAGCGCACCGGCGTGGCCTACCTCTTCGTGACGCACGACCTCGCCGTCGTCCGCCACGTGAGCCACCGCGTCGCCGTCATGTACCGCGGCGAGATCGTCGAGTACGGCGACGGCGACCGCGTGACCTCCGAACCCGAGCACCCCTACACGCAGCGCCTCTTCATGGCAGCCCCCGTGCCCGATCCCGACAAGCAGGAGGAGCGCCGCGCCGCGCGCAAGGCGTTCCTCGCTTCGGAGGCCGGCTCGTCCGTCGCCGGCGCCGCCTGATCGGATGCCGGCGCGCGGACGCTCGTGCGCCGGCATCCCCCACCTCCTCTTCTACTGCAAGGAACCACTGTGACTGACACGACGACGTCGACCGCGTCCACCGACCACCTCCGCCCCCTCCTCGAGAAGCTCTCGCTCGAGGAGAAGGCGGCCCTCGTCCAGGGCGCGGATTTCTGGACGACGGTGCCGCTGCCCGAGATCGGGCTGCGGGCGATGACCCTGTCGGACGGTCCCGCCGGTGTCCGCGGCCCCCGCTGGGACGAGCGCGACCCGTCGCTCAACATGCCGTCGGGGTCGGCACTCGCCGCATCCTGGGACGTCGATCTCGCCCACCGCTACGGCGCCGCTGCCGCCGCCGAGGCCCGCCGCAAGGGTGTCGATGTCGTCCTCGGTCCGACCATCAACCTGCACCGCTCGCCGCTGGGCGGCCGCCACTTCGAGTGCTTCTCCGAGGACCCCGAGCTCTCGGCAGGCCTCGGCGCCGCCTACGTGCGCGGCCTGCAGGACAACGGCGTCGCCGCCACCCCCAAGCACTACGTCGCGAACGACTCCGAGACCGACCGCTTCACCGTCGACGTCCAGGTCGACGAGCGCACGCTGCGGGAGCTCTACCTCGCGCCGTTCGAGCGCACCGTCGAGGCCGGGACCTGGAGCATCATGAGCTCCTACAACTCGGTCGACGGCGTCACGATGACCGAGAACGACCTGCTCGAGACGCCGCTCAACAGCGAGTGGGGCTTCGACGGCGTCGTGATCAGCGACTGGACCGCCGTGCGCTCGCTGGACGCCGTCCCCGCCGCGCAGGACCTCGCCATGCCCGGGCCGGCACCGGCCTGGGCGGATCTCGCCGACGCCGTGCGCGACGGCCGGCTCGACGAGGCCGATCTGGACCGCAAGGTGCTGCGGATGCTGCTGCTCGCCGAGCGCGTCGGCGCACTCGCCGGCCACGAGGCGGTCGAGCCGGCCGCGGTCGACGGCGTCGCCTTCGTCCGCGAGGCCGCCGTGGAAGGCTCCGTTCTCCTGCGCAACGAGGGCGTGCTGCCTCTGGACGCCGGCGCGCTCCGCCGCGTCGCGGTGATCGGCCAGAACGCCCGCGACGCCCGCACGCAGGGTGGTGGTTCGGCCACGGTCCTTCCCGAGCGCACCGTCTCGCCGCTCGACGGCATCCGCGAGGCGCTTCGGGGGGCCGACGTGGTCTACGAGATCGGCGCGGTCGTCCAGGAGGGCGTCGCCGAGCTCGACCTCGACCGCATGACGAACCCGGCGACAGGCGAATCCGGCCTGCGGGTCACCTTCCTCGGCGACGACGGCGAGGTCCTGTTCACCGAGGACCGCCGCTCGAGCGCCCTCGTCTGGTTCGGCGGTGACGCTCCGATCGCCGCGAGCCGCACGGTCGTGTTCGAGACCCGGTACACCCCGGAGTCCACCGGCGACGTCGAGCTCGGGTTCGCCGGCGCGAACCCCGGACGGCTGCTGGTGAACGGCGACCTGTTGCTGGACGACTCGCCCGTGATCGAGGGAACGGACCTCGGCGCCGCCTTCCTCAACCCGCCTTCGCTCACCGCCACCGTCGCGGTGCAGGAGGGGACCCCGATCGACGTGCGGGTCGAGTTCGACCGCGCCGACATGGGTGCACTGTCGGGTGCGATGTCGGCCACCGTCGGGATCGCCCCCGAGCGCACCGACCCCGCCGAGCTCATCGCCCGGGCCGTCGAGGCGGCGACCGCCGCCGAGGTGGCCGTCGTGGTCGTCGGCACCAACGCGAAGGTCGAGTCCGAGGGGTACGACCGCACCGACCTCGACCTGCCGGGCCGCCAGGACGACCTCGTCCGCGCCGTCGCCGCGACCGGCACCCCGGTGGTCGTCGTCGTGAACGCAGGATCGCCCGTCGTCCTCCCCTGGGCGGACGAGGTCGCCGCTATCCTGCAGGGCTACTTCGGCGGGCAGGAGTTCGGGCACGCCGTCGCCGACATCCTCACCGGCGCCGCCGAGCCCGGCGGGCGCCTCCCCACCACGTGGCCCGCGGCCCTCGCCGACGTGCCGGTGACGCAGGTCACGCCCGACGAGGGCATCCTCCGCTACACCGAGGGCATCCACATCGGCTACCGTGCGTGGCTACGCTCGGGCGCCGAGCCGGCGTACGCCTTCGGCCACGGACTGGGCTACACGACCTGGGACTGGGAGTCCGCGACCCGTCAGGGCGACACCCTCGAGGTGACCGTCCGCAACACCGGCGCGCGCGCCGGCAAGCAGGTCGTGCAGGTCTACGCCGAGCGCGCCGACTCGTCCGTCGAGCGTCCGGTGCGGTGGCTCGTGGGCCACGCCGTCGTCCGAGCGGATGCCGGGGCCACCGCGACGGCATCCGTCTCCCTCCCGTCACGCCGGTTCGCGCACTGGGCGGACGGCTGGGTCGTCGAGCCCGGCACCTTCACGCTCCGGGTGGGAGCATCGGTGGCGGACCTGCCTCTCGAGCTCGAGTGGGAGGCGGGCGCGTGAGCCTGCTCGAGGGGACGGTCGACGACCGCCTCGCGGGGATCGCCGAGCGTCTCGACGGCTGGCTGCAGACCGACCCCGACCTGTCGTTCCAGGTCGCGGCGTACCACCGGGGTGACCTCGTCCTCGACGCGTGGGGAGGTCCCCATCTCGGGCGGGACTCGGTCATGGTGCCGTACTCGGTGACGAAGAACACGATCGGCCTGTCGGTGGGCCTGCTCGTCGAACGCGGCGAACTGGACCTCGACGAGCGCGTGTCGACGTACTGGCCCGAGTTCGCCGCCAAGGGCAAGGGCGCCGTCACCGTGCGTCAGCTGCTCTCGCACCAGGCTGGTCTGCCGCAGGCCGACACGAACCTCACGTGGGACGAGCTGCTGGACCACCATGCGGCTGCGGCGCGGCTGGCGGACTCGACGCCGTTCTGGCATCCGGGGAGCGCCTTCGGCTACCACGCCATCACGATCGGCAACCTCGGCGACGAGCTCGTGTACCGCGTCACCGGCCGAACGCTCCACGAGTTCTACGAGCAGGAGATCCGCGCGCCGCACGGCATCGACTTCCACCTCGGCCTCCCCGCCGAGCTCGAGGACCGGCGCACGGACGTCCTCCCGATGATCCGGCCGGTGTCGGACACGCTGGTCCGTGAGTACTCGGCGCTCGGGCCGCTCGTCTTCGGATCCATGAGCGGCGACGTCGACCTGGGCAACTCCCCCCGCAGCTGGCGCTATGGTCACCCGGGCGGCAGTGGCACCGGAACCGCGCGCGGCCTCGCCCGGCTGATGGCCGCCGCCGTCACGGGCGTCGACGGCAGCGAGCCCTTCCTCAGCGCCGACACCGTGTCAAGGATCGGGCAGCAGCAGATCCGCGGCTACGACGAGGTGCTGCACCAGCACGACCGCGCCCACGCGATCGTCTTCCAGAAGCCGTCGCAGCAGCTCGCCTTCGGCGGTCCGCGCTCATTCGGCCACGATGGTGCGGCCGGAGCGCTCGCATGCGTCGACCCCGACACCGGCGTCGCCTTCGCCTGGACCATCGCGCGCGGGCCCTGGCCCGGTGGCGCAGATCCGCGTGCCGTCGCCCTCGCCGCCGAGCTCGGCCGCTTCCTCTCCTGACCCCGACCGGAGACCCCGTGCCCCCTGCATCCCGCATCGCCTCCTTCCGCGCGGAGCTGCGCGACGACAGCCCGTTCGTCGCCACGCCCTCGCCCCGGCTGAGCTGGACGGTCGACACCGCCGAGCCCGACTGGATGCAGGCGGCGGCCGAGGCCGACGACGGCACCGGCATCATCGCGTTGACCGGCGAGGACAGCGCCCTGGTCGCCTGGCCCTTCACGCCGCTGGCCGCTGGGGAGCGGCGCGAGGTCCGCGTGCGCGCACAGGCGGCATCCGGTACATGGACGACCTGGTCGGAGCCGCTCGTGGTCGCGGCGGGCTTCCTCACCCCCGGCGAGTGGGTCGCCCAGCCTGTCGGGCTGGCCGAACCCGACCGTGACGCTCAGCCGACGGTGGTGCGCACCCGCTTCCGACTGGGACGACCGGTGTCACGTGCGCTGCTGTTCTGGACGGCGCTGGGTGTCGCTGAGCCCGAGGTGAACGGCACCCCCGTGTCGGAGGATGTGCTCTCACCCGGCTGGACGGCGTACCGCGACCGGCTCGTGCACGAGACCGTCGACGTCACGGCACTCGTCCAGGAGGGCGAGAACGTGCTCTCTGCGACGCTCGCGGGCGCCTGGTACACCGAGAAGTACGGCTTCTTCGCCTTCGCCGATCGGCTCTACGGGACGCAACCGTCGTTCCTGGCCCAGCTGCGGGTGACGTTCGACGACGGCACCACCACGACGGTGGCGGCGACCGGCGACGGCTGGGAGGCCGCCGCCGACGGACCGGTCGTCGACAGCGGCATCTATGCGGGCGAGCACCAGGATCTGCGACGCGAGATCACGGGGTTCTCCCCCGTCCGCGTGGGCGCCGCTGCGAAGCCCGGCTACGAGGACGTCCCCGCGCCCGAGGCGCGCATCGCCCCACCCGTGCGCCGGATCGAGACCCTGCCGGTCGTCGAGACCCTCGCCGCGCCGTCCGGGGGCACGATCCTCGACCTCGGGCAGAACCTCGTCGGCCGCCTGCGCGTGCGCGTGCGCGGCGCCGCGGGAACCCGCGTGACCATCCGTCACGCCGAAGTGCTCGAGGACGGCGAGCTCGCGCTCCGGCCGCTGCGCAACGCGGCGGCGACCGCGACGTTCGAGCTCTCCGGCGGCGAGGACGTGCTCGAATCCCGCTTCACCTTCTACGGCTTCCGGTACGCGCAAATCACGGGCGCGGAGGTGGACCCCGCCGACGTCGAGGCCGTCGTGCTCCACACCGACATGACGCGGACCGGGTGGTTCGCGGCATCCGATCCGCTCATCGACCGGCTGCACGAGAACGTCGTGTGGGGCATGCGCGGCAACTTCCTCTCGATCCCGACCGACTGCCCGCAGCGCGATGAGCGCCTCGGCTGGACGGGCGACCTGCAGGTGTTCGCACCGACGGCATCCTTCCTCTACGACAGCGCAGGGTTCCTGACCTCCTGGCTGCGCGACCTCGCGCACGAGCAGGCCCGCAACGACGGATCGGTTCCCGTGGTCGTGCCCTCCGCCCTGGGCGGGTTCACCGGAGGCGGTGCCTCCCCCGCCGCCTGGGGCGACGCGGCCACCGTGGTGCCGACCGTGATGCACGAGCGCTTCGGCGACCGCGACATCCTCGCCGCACAGTACGAGAGCATGCGCGCGTGGGTGGATGCCGTGGGGCGCGACGCCGGCGAGGGCGGGCTCTGGGCCGGCCGCATGCAGCTGGGCGACTGGCTCGACCCCTCGGCACCGCCCGACAAGCCCGGACAGGCCAAGGTCGACAGCGACATCGTCGCCTCCGCGTACTACGCGCGGTCGCTGCGCCAGGTCGCCGAGGCCGCGCGCCTGCTGGGGCTGGAGACGGATGCCGCGCACTACGGCACGCTCGCCGAGCGCAGCCGGCGGGCCTTCGTCGACGAGTACGTCACGCCCGCCGGGCGCATGATGAGCGACGCGCCCACCGCGTACGCGCTCGCACTGGAGTTCGACCTCGTGACCGATCCCGCCGTGCGCGCGGCGCTCGCCGACCGCCTCGCCGCCCTCGTGCGCGAGGGCGGGTATCGAATCGGGACGGGATTCGTCGGTACGCCCCTCGTCGCCGACGCGCTGACCCAGGGCGGCCACCTCGACGCGGCCGAACGTCTGCTCACGCAAACCGAGTGCCCGTCGTGGCTGTACCCCGTGACGCAGGAGGCCACGACCGTCTGGGAGCGATGGGACTCCCTGCTGCCGGACGGCAGCGTCAACCCGGGCGAGATGACCTCGTTCAACCACTACGCGCTCGGCGCGGTCGCCGACTGGCTGCACCGGACGGTCGCGGGGCTCGCCCCCGCCGCGCCGGGGTACCGACGGCTGCGGATCGCGCCGCAGCCGCTCGAGAGCCTGTCGTCCGCCTCAGCGCGCCACCTCACGCCCTACGGCGAGGCGTCCGTGGCGTGGCGCCGGGACGGCCACGAGATCGTCGTGACCGCCGTCGTGCCCGCCAACACGCGCGCCGAGGTCGCGATCCCCGGCGCCCCGGACGAGGTCGGTTCGGGCAGCCACGAGTGGCGCTTCCCCGCACCCGCGACCCCGGCACGTCCACCGCTCGACGGCCTGCACGCGTCGCTCGCCGACGTCATCGACGACCCGCGCGCGTACGCCGCCCTCATCGACACGATCGCCGCGGTCGATCCGGATCGGGCGCAGGCGATCCGATCCGAGACCCGCTGGGGCGCCGGACGTCCCGTCACGACCGCGCTCATGTTCACCCCGCCCGACCTGCTCGCGTCCGTCGACGACGCGATCCGGCGGGCCACGGCATCCGCCTGACCCCTCCGAGGAGACACCATGTTCGACCGCGCCAGCACCTTCGGAGAGGCCCTCGACGATCCCGACGCCCGCGTCATTCTGGAGCGGTACCTCCCGGGGGTAGCCGCCTCGCCCATGGCGACGCAGTTCCGCGGCGGCCGCCTCGGCCAGCTCGTCGCGATCGTCCCTGCCCTCGAGGACCTCGAGGTGCGCGAGCAGTTCTTCGCCGCGCTCGCCGCGGTCGGGTCCGGGGCGGGTCGTCCGCCGTACGCGCCGGCGATCGCCCCCGACCCCGCGTACGAGGGAGACGACGTCGCGCGGGCGTCGGCGGCCGTCACGCTGCCCGAGCCGACGCCGCTGTGGGATCCGCTCGAGCTGCGCTTCGCAGGACCCTCGCACGGCAACCCGTTCGTCGACGTCGAGCTCGACGCGGTCTTCCGGCGCGGCGGCGACGAGATCCGGGTCGGCGGCTTCTACGACGGCGACGGCGTGTACGTGATCCGCGCACTGGCCGACGCCGTCGGCACCTGGACCTTCGAGACGCGCTCCACGGCGCGCTCGCTCGACGGTCTCACCGGTTCGGTCGAAGTCACCGGCGCGCGCGACGGCTCGCACGGTCCGGTGCGGGTCGACGGCTTCCACTTCCGGCACGCCGACGGCACACGGCACCGCCCGATCGGCACGACGGCGTACGCCTGGACCCACCAGCCCGAGGAGCTGCAGGAGAAGACGCTCGAGACGCTCACCGAGGCACCGTTCGCGAAGCTGCGCATGTGCGTCTTCCCGAAGTCGTACCTCTACAACGCGAACGAGCCGGCCGACTTCCCCTTCGTCGGCAGCCTCGGGGACGGTTTCGACCACACCCGCTTCGACCCGGGGCACTTCCGCCGACTGGAGAAGCGGATCGGGGAGCTGGCGGCCCTCGGCATCCAGGCCGACCTCATCCTCTTCCACGCGTACGACCGCTGGGGATTCGCCGACCTCGGCCCCGCCGTCGACGAGCGGTACGTCCGCTACGTCGTGCGGCGCCTGTCCGGCTTCGCGAACGTCTGGTGGTCGATGGCGAACGAGTACGACCTGCTGTGGTCGAAGGACCTCGACGACTGGGAACGCCTCGCGGCGATCGTCGGTGAAGAGGATGCCTTCGGTCACCTCAACTCGATCCACAACTGCCGGCCCGTCTACGACTACGCGAAGCCGTGGATCACGCACGTCAGCATCCAGCGCGTCGACGTCTACCGCACCGCCGAGAACACCGACCAGTGGCGCGAGGAGTGGGGCAAGCCCGTCGTCATCGACGAGTGCGCCTACGAGGGCGACATCGACCAGGGCTGGGGCAACATCACCGGGGAGGAGATGGTGCGCCGGTTCTGGGAGGGCGCCGTGCGCGGCGGCTACGTCGGCCACGGCGAGACCTACTACCCGCCCGCCCTCGAGGGCGCGGCATCCGTCGGCGACGACGACGAGGTCCTCTGGTGGTCGAAGGGCGGCGCGCTGCACGGTTCGTCCCCCTCGCGGATCGGATTCCTCGAGCACCTGCAGTCGCAGGCGCCCGACGGCGTGTGGGACCCGCTGCCGAGTGACTGGGACGTCCCCTGGGGCGGCGTCCCCGGCCGCCTCAAGGTCGCCTACTTCGGTTTCAACCGGCCGCGGTTCCGCAACGTCATCCTCGATGAGGGCGAGTGGCGCGTCGAGGTCATCGACACCTGGAACACCACGATCGACGAGCTGCCGGGAACGTATCGCGGTCAGGTGCGCGTCGACCTGCCGGGGCGCCAGTTCATGGCGATCCGCGTGACGCGGGTGGGGTGAGTCGGGCGGAGTCTTCCACCCGCCGCCGTTCCGGATTCAGTCTCCCCGGCGATCGATGCTTCGGGCCCGCCCGTGTTTCCGCGGCGGACCACGAGCGGATGACGCACGGGAACTGGATACGGAACGTCGGCCCCGCCTGCGTGTTCGGGTGACCCCGGGTTCAGTCCGCCCGGCTGAGCCGTTCCCAGGTCCAGGCGAGGATCTCGGCGATGTCGATCGACGGGTCGACGCCCTGTTGCAGCTGCAGGCCGTCCGACAGGGCGAGCAGCACGGTCGCGGCGGTGTCTGCATCCACCCCCGCCGGCATCCCGCCGACCTCCTGCCGTGCACGGACATCAGCCGCGACGACGGCGTGCACGCTCCGCTGACGCTCCTCGAAGAAGGCGCGGGCGGGGTGATCGGGAGCGGATGCCGCGACCTGCAGGTTCGTGTACAGGTGCACGAGCGCGGGCGTCTCGGCGTTGCGTCGCGCGACCCGCACCGACGGCGGCTCGTCGCCGTCCTGTTCGGCGAGCGCCTCGCGGGTCGCGGCGTCGCGCTGGCGCAGCACCTCGACGAGCAGGTTCTCCTTCGTGCCGAAGTGGTGGAGCATGCCGGCCTGCGTCATCCCGACCTCGGCGGCGATGTCGCGGAGCGACGTCGAGCCGAACCCGCGCCGCCCGATGACCTCGAGCGCCGTCTGCAGGATGAGTTCCCGACTCTCCCGGCCCTGGGCTGAGGTGCGCCGCTCACGCATCCGTCGTCACCACGAGGGAGGGGGTGCCGGCCTCGTAAACCGGGTCGACCGTGCCGCCGGGGACATCGGAGTGCCCGGCGAGGACCGCCGCCTCGTCGCGCGGGACCTCGAACGGCAGGCGACCCGCGGCGGGCACCCGGCCGGTGAGCACGTCGAGCAGCGCCTCGTCCGACGCGCCGAACGTCGCGACCACGGCGTGGGCGTGCGCGGCGACGGGCGCGAGCAGCGCGGGCCGCTCGAGGTGCACCGCGACGACGGTCGGCGCCGCGGCGGCGACCTCCGCGACGCCCGCCACGACTGCGTCGTCGAACGCCAGCGAACCGGCGTGGAAGTGCGCCTCGAGCATGAACTCGTCGCGCGGCTCGAACGGCGGCTGCAGCCGCAGCACGCTGACGTCGGCACCCGCGGCATACGGGGCCGGCACCAGCCCCGCCGCACGGATCGCGTCGTCCGAGACCTGCGGCGCGTGCACCGCGGTACCGGGCCGCAGCGGCAGGACGGATGCCGCCTCGCCCGCCCCGCCCGGGAGGATCACTGTCGACCGGGACTGCGCGCGGTCGCCCGCTGCCCGAAACTCGGCGCTGCCGACGATCTCGCCCGCGGCATCCTCGTCGATGAACGGGTCGTCGAACAGGCCGAGCTCGAACTTGACGGTCAGCAGCCGCGCGACCGAAACGTCGAGCCGCGACTCGGGCACGGCGCCCGAGCGCACGAGCTCGATCACGAGGGCGGGGTCGTCCTCGCCGCCGAACTGGTCGACACCCGCGTCGAGGGCCTTGCGCACCCGCTCGATCTCGCTGAGGTGCTCCACGCCCCACGACCGCGGCGGCAGCACCTTGCCCATCAGACGGGACTCGGTGATGAGCCCCCAGTCGGTGCAGACGACACCCGTGAAGCCGAGCTTCTCGCGCAGCAGTCCGGTGATGATCTGGTGGTTGAAGCCGAAGGCGACCTCCTCGACGGGGTCGCCTTCGAGGACGACGCCCCGCGGGATCCCGTACGACGGCATGATCGCCGAGACGCCCCGGTCGATGACCCGGCGGAACGGCTCGAGGTGGTACTCGAACATGCCGCCCGGGTACACCTGGTCGGTGCCGTACGGGAAGTGCGGGTCCTCGCCGTCCTTCTCGGGCCCGCCGCCCGGGAAGTGCTTGGCCATGCACGCGACGCTCGCCGCCGTCAGCCGGTCGCCCTCGAACCCGTCGACGTAGGCGACACCCAGGCGTCCCACGAGGTCGGCATCCTGTCCGAACGTGCCGTACTGGCGCGGCCAGCGCGGCTCGGTCGCGACGTCGAGCATCGGGTGCAGGGCCGAGCGGATGCCGACGGCCAGGTACTCCTGCCGCGCGATGTCGGCGAACTCCCGCACGAACCCCGGGTCGGCCAGCGCGCCGAGGCCGAGCGGCTCGGGCCACGCCGAGAGGTGGCCGGCGGTGAACGACGCGCCGACGTTCTCGGTGAACGAGTGTCGCGGATCGGTCGAGATGGTGACCGGGATGCCGTGGCCCGACGCGGCTGCCACGCGCTGCAGCCCGTTCACCCACCGCGCCATCGCCCGAGGGTCGGGGATCTGGTGGATGTTCAGGTGCGTGACGTGCATGCCCTCGACGAACTCCTGCGCCGAGGTGCGACCGGGCATCATGGACGGCCCGTCGACCTCGCCGTCGGTCGTCGTCGGGACGATCGTCTGGATCATGAGCCCCGCCTTCTCCTCGAGCGAGAGGCGCGACACGAGGTCGGCGACCCGCTCGGCGACGGGCAGACGCGGGTCCTCGTACGGGTCCATCACGCCGTTGCGGTTGAGGTCGCGGTAACGCGTGCCGTCGGGGGCGGTGGAAAGGGATGCGGTCACTGCGGTCTCCTGCGACGTCGTCGTGGCGGGCGGGAACCGGCGCGGTCCCGACGTCGAAAGACTAAATAACGTTCAGTGGTTTGCGCAATGACGGATCAGGCGTCCCCCGACGACCCCGCGAGGCGTGCGGCGGCGGTCGCCATGTGCACGGCCATCGCCGAGGCCGCGGCATCCTCGTCCCTCGCCTCGACGGCCCGGAAGACGGCGTCGTGCTCGGCGACGGCGAGACGCGCGGCGTCGGCGTCGTGGACGGCGCGATCGGCGTAGACCTGCAGCAGCGAGCGGACGACGTGCAGCAGGTCGACGAGCGCGTCGTTGCCCGCCGCGCGGGCGAGCGCGTCGTGGAAGGCCGCATCCGCTCGGGCGAAGGCCGCCAGGTCCGTGCCAGCCCCGCGCATCCGGTCGAGGGATGCCGCGAGGCGGGCGATGTCGGCACCGTCGGCGCGCGATGCCGCGAGGCGCGCGCAGTAGATCTCGAGTCCCGAGCGGACATCGAGCAGATCGTCGGTGCTGCGGCGTCCGATGAGCAGCCCCCAGCGGAGGGTCTGCGGCAGCAGGTCGCTCGCCGTGCCGCGCAGGTAGGTCCCGGATCCGGGGCGGACGTCGACGATGCCGAGGATCTCGAGTGCTGCGAGCGCCTCTCGCACGGCGGAGCGGCCGACACCGAGGGTCAGCGAGAGCTGCCGCTCGGGGGGAAGCCGCGTGCCGGGCTCGATCTCCCCGCTCGTGAAGAGATCCATGAGCCGCCGCGCGACCTCGGAGACGGGGGTGCCCGACGGCAGAGCACCGAGGGCGGCCGTGATCTCGGCGGAGCGGTCGGACGGGTATGCGGGCACGGCTTCAACATACGGGAGCGGACGACGGATGCCGAGACGCCGGCCCTTGCAATTGGTCAACCGGTTGTGCACAATGGCGAACGGACACCCCTTTCGCGACCCGAGGAGCAGCACGCGATGACGCGCCTGTGGAACGACCCGGCCGACTTCGCCGACGAGATGATCGACGGCTTCGTCGCCGCGAACGGTCGCTACGTCGAGCGCGTCACGGGCGGCGTCGTCCGCAGCACCCGCGTCCCCGACGGCCAGGTCGCCGTCGTGATCGGCGGCGGATCGGGGCACTACCCCGCCTTCGGCGGGCTCGTCGGCCCGGGCCTCGCCCACGGCGCGGCGATGGGCAACCTCTTCGCCTCGCCCTCGACACAGCAGGTCCACGCCGTCGCGCACGCGGCGCACGCCGGCGGCGGCGTGCTGCTCACCTACGGCAACTACGCGGGGGACGTCCTCAACTTCGACGCCGCCCAGGAGAGACTGCGCGCCGAGGGCATCGACTGCGAGACCGTCGTCGTGACCGATGACATCGCGAGCGCCGGTCCCGACGAACGCGAGCGTCGCCGCGGCATCGCCGGCGACCTCACCGTCTTCCGCGCCACGGCCGGTGCTGCCGCGGCGGGCTACGACCTCGCGGGTGTCGCCCGCGTGGGGCGGCTCGCGAACGAGCGCACCCGCTCCTTCGGCGTCGCGTTCACGGGCTGCACGCTTCCCGGGGCCGAGGCACCGCTCTTCTCCGTGCCCGACGGACGCATGGCCGTGGGCCTCGGCATCCACGGCGAACCCGGCATCGACGAGACCGACATCCCTACCGCCGACGGTCTCGCCGACATGCTCGTCGAGCGACTGCTCACCGAGCTCCCGGACGGCGCCGACGGCCGCGTCGTCCCTCTGCTGAACGGTCTCGGGTCGTTGAAGCACGAGGAGCTCTTCGTCGTCTACCGCCGCGTGGCCGCACTGCTCGCGCAGGCCGAGCTCGAGATCGTCGACCCGCACGTCGGCGAGTACTGCACGAGCTTCGACATGGCCGGCACCTCGCTCACCCTCTTCTGGCTCGATGACGAACTCGCCGACCTGTGGGAGACCCCGGTCGACACCCCCGCGTACCGGCGCGGCGCTGTCGCGGCCGCCGAACGGCGGGATCCCGCCCGCACCGACCCGTCCGCCGCGGCCGGCGAGATCGCCGGGGATGCGGCATCCGTCCTGCTCGCGGCGACCGTCGTGGCCGCCCTCGACACCATCGCGCGGACGATCGAGGAGAACGTCGACGAGCTCGGTCGCATCGACGCCGTCGCGGGCGACGGGGATCACGGCATCGGGATGCAGCGTGGTTCCCGCGCCGCGGTCGGTGCCGCTCGGCTCGCCGCCGCGGCGGGTGCGGGAGCTGCGACCACCCTCGCGCGCGCCGCAGACGCCTGGTCGGACCGGGCCGGGGGGACTTCCGGCGCCCTGTGGGGGCTGCTCCTGGCCGAGCTCGCCTACCGCCTGGGCGACGCCGGGCGCCCCGACGCCGCCCGCATCGCCGACGGGGTCGCGGCCGGCGTCGGCGCCGTGATCGCACACGGCAAGGCCGAACCCGGCGACAAGACGATGGTCGACGCTCTCCTGCCCTTCACCGAGACGCTCACCCGCGAGGTCGCGGCGGGGGCGCGACTGGCGGATGCCTGGCGCACGGCCGCGAGATCGGCGACCGCAGCGGCGGCCACCACCGCGGACCTCCTCCCGCGGAAGGGACGCGCCCGCACGCACGGCGCGCACGCCGTCGGCACCGTCGACGCCGGCGCGCACTCCTTCGCGCTCATCGTTTCGGCGGTCGGCGAGGCCCTCGCCGCCGCCCCCGTCATCAGCCGGTCGGCGACGCCCGACTCCCCCGAGAGGATCTGACATGACCGGACCCCTGCGCATCGTGATCGGCAGCGACGACGCCGGTTACGACTACAAGGAGATCCTCAAGCGCGACCTCGAGCAGAACGACGGCGTGGTCTCCGTGGTCGACGTAGGGGTGGATGCCGACGGTCACACGGCGTACCCGAAGGTCGCCATCGCAGCGGCCGAGCGCGTCGCCAGCGGCGAGGCCGACCGAGCGCTGCTCATCTGCGGCACCGGCCTCGGCGTCGCGATCGCCGCCAACAAGGTCGCCGGCATCCGCGCTGTGACGGCGCACGATTCGTTCTCCGTCGAGCGGGGCGTGCTCTCGAACGACGCGCAGGTGCTGACGATGGGCCAGCGGGTGGTCGGCATCGAGCTCGCCCGCCGCCTCGTGCGCGAGTGGCTGACCTACCGGTTCGACCCCTCGTCGGCGTCGGCGTCGAAGGTCGCGGTCATCGGCGAGTACGAGAGCACCGGATCCTGCTGATGCCGCAGATCACGGTGGGGGTGAGCCTGAAGGCGTACTTCGGTCGCCGGCAGGCGCGCGTCTGGTTCGCCGGCGCGGCCGCGGTGCTGCGCGCGCACGAAGGCGTGCGTTCCGGCGCCGTCGAGGCGTTCGTCATCCCCACCTACCTCCAGCTCGACGACGCCGCGGGCGCGTTCGCCGGCATCCGCGTCCGCCTCGGTGTGCAGGATGTCTCCGGGTTCGAGCCCGGCGCGTACACGGGCGAGGTGACCGCCGCGGAGGTCGCCGAATCCGGTGTCGCCTACGCCGAGATCGGTCACGCCGAACGGCGCCGCCTCTTCGGCGAATCCGACGCCGACGTCGCTGCCAAGGCCGCTGCCGCCCTCCGCCACGGGGTGACCCCCGTGCTCTGCTTGGGCGAGGAGGAGCGAACGGATGCCGCCGGTGCCGCCGCGGCCACCGTCGCCCAGCTCGCGCGCAGCCTCGCCGGCGCCCCCGCCGGCCCGGTGCTCGTCGCGTACGAGCCCGTCTGGGCCATCGGCGCCCCTGCGCCCGCACCGATCGACCACATCGGGACGGTGACACGCTCGCTGCGCGCCGCCCTTCTTGCCGACGGCGATCGCTCGGGCTCGCGCGTCATCTATGGCGGCTCGGCGGGTCCAGGCCTCTTGACGGGGCTGGGCGGCGCGGTGGACGGCCTCTTCCTCGGTCGTTTCGCGCATGATCCCGAGGCGCTCGGCGACGTGCTGGACGAGGCGTACGCGCTCGCCCGGAGCGCGTCGTGATCGGGCTCGGCACCTACGCCTTCTTCTGGCAGCACTCCGATCGCGTCGACGAACCGCTCAGTGTCATCGGAGCGTTCGAGGCGACCCGCGCGCTCGACGTCGAGCTGTTCCAGATCTGCGACTACGCCCCCCTGACCGGGATGACCGACCGGGAGATCGCGGATGCCGCCCGCGCCGCCCGCACACTCGGCCTCACGATCGAACTCGGCACGAAGGGCATCGAGACCGCTCACCTCGAGCGCTTCCTCCGCATCGCCGACGTTTTCGATGCACGCCTCGTGCGCAGCATGGTGTTCGGCCCCGACTCCCACCCGACGCTCGACGACGCCGACGCGCTGCTGCGCGGCATCCTGCCCTCCTTCGAGGCAGCGGGGGTGACCCTGGCCCTCGAGACGTACGAGCTGATCGCGACGACCGATCTCGTGCGGCTCGTGCACGAGGCGGACAGCCCGAACCTCGGCATCTGCCTGGACCCCGCGAACGTCGTCGCGCGGTTGGAATCGCCACGCACCTGCGTCGAAGAGGCCGCCGAGGTGGTCGTGAATGTTCACGCGAAGGACTTCGCCTTCGCTCGACAGCCGGGCTGGGTCGGGTTCACCTACTCCGGCGCCCGCATGGGCGACGGCCTGCACGACTACCACCACCTCCTCGACACCGTCCGGCCGCGGGAGCGCGGCGTCAACGAGATCGTCGAGCACTGGTTGCCCTGGCAGGGCGACCCCGAGACCACCGTCCGCACCGAGCGGGACTGGACAAGCGCCACCCTGAACCACCTGAGGAGCCTCGAATGAGCCACACCATCGCCGTCATCGGCGCGGGAGGGAAGATGGGCATGCGCGTGTCCAACAACCTCGTGAAGACCGACCACGTCGTCCACTACGTCGAGAACTCGCCCGCCGGGCGCGAGCGGACCATCGCCGCCGGACGCGAGCTGACCGAAGCATCCGCCGCGGTCGCCGACGCCGACATCGTCGTGCTCGCGGTACCGGACCTCGCCCTCGGCGCGGTGACGGCCGACCTGGTCCCCCAGCTGACGTCCGGTGCCATCGTCCTCACACTCGACCCGGCCGCGGCCTACGCGGGACTTCTGACGACCCGCGAGGACGTCATCCAGGCCGTCGCGCACCCGTGCCACCCGTCGGTGTTCCTCGAGCGCACGACGAAGGAGGAGTGGGCCGACACCTTCGGTGGAATCGCCGCACCGCAGGACGCGATCGCCGCCGTCGAGTCCGACGACCCCGAGCACGCCCGCATCGTCGAGGAGACCGTCCGCGCGATCTACGCGCCGGTCATCGACGTGCACTTCGTCACCGTGAAGCAGCTCGCCCAACTCGAGCCGACCCTGGTCGAGACAGTCGCCTGCATGATCGGGTCCCTTCTCGACGAGGCGTTGAACGAGGCGATCCACACGATGGGCGTGCCCGAGGCGGCGGCCCGCAGCATCCTCTACGGGCACACCCAGGTCGCGCTCGCGAACGGCCTGCGCGGCGACAACCCGTTCAGCGACGCGTGCCTGATCGCGATGGACTACGGTCGCGAGAGCATCATCAAGGAGGACTGGAAGAAGATCTTCCGGGACGACGAGCTCGACAAGAACCTCGCGCGCATGCTCCACCTCGACCACATCGAGCGCTGATCCGGAGATGACCGACATGACACGACTCGCCGGGAGGACCGCCCTCGTCACCGGAGCCGCGCTCGGCATCGGCGCGGCCGTCGCCGAACGCTTCGCCCGCGAGGGCGCCCGCGTGATCCTCGCCGACCGCAACGGTGAGGGCGCGCAGACCGCCGCCGACCGCATCGGCGACGCCGCGATGGCGGTGACGATGGACATCTCCGATGAGGCCTCCGTGGCTGCCGGCTTCGCCGCCGCAACGGATGCGGGGTGGGCACCGAACGTGGTGGTGGCCAACGCCGGCATCCAGCTCTTCGGACAGGACGCCCCCGCCGCCGACCTCGACCTCGACGTCTGGCGCCGCACGATCGACGTCAACCTGACCGGCGCCTTCCTGACCGTGAAGTACGCGGTGCGGACGATGCTGACCCTGGGCGGTGGATCGATCATCCTCACCGGCAGCCCGACGGCCGTCAACGGCGAGGGCCGGGACTTCACGGCTTACAGCGCCTCGAAGGCCGGCGTGCACGGCCTCTCGCGCACCGTCGCGGCGGCGTACGCCGACCGCGGCATCCGGGTCAACACGGTGCAGCCCGCCTACACCGAGACACCGCTCGTCTCGGCGATCAGCGAGGATCCCGCCTCGCGCGCGGCGATCGTCGGCCGGATCCCGATCGGCCGCGCCGGGACGCCCGACGACGTCGCCGGGATCATGGTCTACCTCGCGAGCGACGACGGATCGTTCGCGACCGGCGCGACCTTCCAGGTCGACGGCGGGATGACCTCGCTCTGACGCGGGGCCGTGTCATGACCTGGTGGACCGAGGGGATGCCGTGGCGCAGCGGCCGCTGGTCGCTCGAGCTGCGCGGCGACGAGCTCGCCGACATCGCGATCGACGGGCGAGTGGTGCTGCGCAGCATCCGCGCCGTCGTCCGGGACGCCGATTGGGACACGGCCGACCTCGTCGTCGACCGGGTCCAGCCGCGGGACGAGACCCTCATGCTGCACGTGCGGTCCGCGGGTCTGGGCTCGTCGTTCACGGGTGTCGTGCGGGTCGAGGCGCGTCAGGCGCAGCTGCGGGTGATCCTCGACCTCGAGTCGGCGGCGGAGTTCGCCACGAACCGCACCGGTCTGGTCGTGCTGCACCCGCCCACACTCGCCGGCACGGCAGTCGAGGTGCGGCATCCGGACGGCACCCTCACTCGGAGCGCGTTCCCCCGCGAGATCAGCCCGCATCAGCCGGTGCGCGACGTCGCAGCACTGACGTGGCAGGTCGACGGCGCGACCGTCGATGTCGCGTTCGACGGCGACGTGTTCGAGATGGAGGACCAGCGCAACTGGACCGACGCCTCGTTCAAGACCTACAGCCGCCCCCTCGATCTTCCGTTCCCCTACCGCGTCAGCGCCGGCGGGCGGGTGCGGCAGTCGGTCGCGGTGTCGGTCGCGGGGAAGCTCGCGCCCGCACCGCCGGCATCCGACACGATCACCCTCCGACCCGGCGGCTCGTTCCCTGACATCCTCCTCGGGGCGGCGACGGCGCCCGATCCGGCCCCACCGGTCGAGCCGCTCGAAAACGGTGTGCTCGTCGAGCTCGACCTGCGCGTACCGTCCTGGCGGGCCGCCCTGGCCCGCGCCGCGGGGTCCGCTGCGCCGCTCGACGTCCGTTTCACCGGCATCGAGGATGCCGCAGAAACGGATGCCGCAGCCGCCGCCCTGCGAGGGCTCGACGTCCGCAGGGTGGGCGCCTTCGCCTCAGCCGGAGCCGCGGCCCACGTCTCGGATGCCGACACCGTCGCCGCGCTGCGCGCCGCCCTCGACCGTGCCGGCGTCACGGTGCCGGTGGTCGGCGGCTCGCGGTCGCACTTCACCGAGCTCAACCGGGAGCGCCACCGCCTGCCGAGCGATCTCGACGGCGTGACGACGACGGTGGCGCCGCTGTTCCACGCGACCGGCACGGAGCAGCTCGTCGAGTCGCTCGAGATGCAGCGGCTCGTCGCACGGCAGGCTGTCGCGGCGGCGGGGGGTGTCCCGGTGCACCTCGGACCGGTCTCGCTGCGTCCGCGCTTCAACAACGTCGCGACCCGCCCCGCACCCACCTCCCCGGCGACCGACTTGTCCGAGGGCTACGGCGCCCACCTGACGGGCACGCCGGACGAGCGACAGAGCGCGCCGGAACTTGCCGCCTGGACCGTCGCGAGCGCCGCTGCCCTCGCGGTGCCGGGTGTCGCATCGCTCGCCTACTTCGAGGAGTGGGGGCCCCGCGGCATCCGCTCCTCCGACGGCGGCGATCTGCCGGTCGCCGCCGCGGTCCGTGCCCTGTGCGATGGGGACGGCGGCGAACTGCTGTGGGGCGACAGCCCGGACGGGCTCGTGTGGGCGATCGGCCGGCGCTGCTCGGCGACGACGATCCTGGCCGCCAACCTCGACCGTCGGCCGCGATCCGTCACCCTGGAGGTCGTGGGGGACGTGCGCCGGGTCGAGCTCGAGCCCGGGACGTTCCGCGCGGTCTGAGCGGCGAGTGGAGGGACGCGAGACGTCGCCTTCCCCGAGGCGGCGCGACGACACGCGTTCCTGGAACACCGAGCGGATGCCGCGCCCCACCGCCCACGGTCACACCGAGCGCGCCGCCTCGTCGTCGAGCCGGTTGCGGGCGCCCCACAGCGCGAGCTGCGTGCGGTCCGCGAGGCCGGTCTTGCGCAGCGCGGACTGCAGCTGCGTGCGCACGGTGTGGACCGAGACGTGCAGCGCGGCCGCGATCGCCTCGTTCGCGGTCACCCCCGACGCGAGCATCGCGACGGCGCGACGCTCGGCGGGGCTGAGCGACTCGAGCAGGTCCAGGTCGGGCTTCGGCCCGCGGCGGCGGACGAACTCGCGCAGGACCGGCGTGATCGCCCGGGTCGAGACGACCGCCTCTCCGCGCGCGGCGGCGTAGACGGCGCCCACGAGCTGGTCGGCGTCGTAGCTCTTGAGCAGGTACCCGACGGCGCCGGCGTCGATCGCGTCGGTGATGTATCCGTCCACGGCGAAGCTCGTCATCACGATGACGGCCGGGGCAGGACCGCCGCCGTCCAGCAGCTCCCGCGTCGCGTCCGCACCGTTCAGGCCGGGCATCTGCATGTCCATGAGCACGACGTCCACCGCCTCGGCGCGTGCCACGCGCACCGCGTCGACACCGTTCGCGACCTCCCCCACGATCCGGATGCCGCCGGCCGCCTCCAACTGCAGGCGCAGCCCCTTGCGGACCGACCGGTTGTCGTCCGCGATGAGCACCCGGATGGGCGTCCGCGTCTCGGTCACGACCGCTCCGTCCCGCCCGAGCCGACGGGGATCTCGAACGCCAGCGTCCAGCCGCCCCCGGCATCCGTTCCCGCCGCGAACGTGCCCCCGAGGATCTCGACCCGTTCGCGCATGCCGCTCAGCCCCCAGCCGAGGCCCACGGCGCGACGCTGCCCGGCGTGATCGGGCGCCGCGTTGGCCACCGTGCCGACGAGACGGTCCGCGTCGTGGACGATCTCGATACGGACGGGCGCGCGCGGGGCGTGTTTGGCGGCATTCGTCAGAGCCTCCTGCACGCACCGGAAAGCGGTGGTCGAGACGACGGCGGGGAGCGCGTCGACGTCGCCGCGGATCGTGGCGTCGACGGTCGCGCCCCGTTCCCGCCAGAACGCGACGAGCTCGTCGAGGCTGCGGACATCCCGCGTCGTGCCGGAGGGGGCGACACCGCCCGCCCGCAGGTCGGCGAGCGCCCCCGCGAGACCTGCCGCCGCAAAGCGTCCCTCATCGCGGACGTCCTGCAGCAGGGCGAGCGCCTCGTCCGCGCGCGTCGGCGCGACGGTGAGGGCGGCGTCGGTCAGCGTGATGAGCCCCGCCAGGTGCTGGCCCGCGACGTCGTGCAGTTCCTGGGCGATGCGGGCGCGCTCGCGCTCCTGCGCCTCGGCGACGCGGTCCGCGTGCTCCTGCGTGGCGAGCTCCGCCTCCTCGCGGGCCTGCTGCACCCGGCGCGTCTTCGTCGTCCACCAGACCCCGAGCGCCGTGCCCGCGACCGCCGGCGCGGCGAGCGAGACGACGTTGGCCGCGACCCACCCGATCCCGACCGTCACCGACTCACCCGAGCCGAGCACGAACCAGAGCAGCACCGCGGATTCCACGACCACGACTGCTGCGCACCACGCGACCACGCGCGCGGTCGACACCCGGGTCGCGACGAGGAAGAGGGCGCCCGCGATGACGATGTGCATGCCCTGGACCCACGTCGGCACCCCCAGGCCCACCGCGAGTGCGAGGTGGACGGCGACGACGATCGCGACGGTCGTCCCCGGGCGGCGGGAGAACATCGTCAGCGCCGCCGCCTGCAGCGCGCACCCCGCGACCAGCAGCCCGTAGGTCGCAGGGATCGACGTCGGCAGCGGCCATTCGAGGTCGGGGGACTCCCACAGGGCGACGGTCGGCGTCGCGAGCACCTGGATGAGCGTCGCGATGAAGACCGTCGTCACGAACAGGAGTGACGCGCGCGTCGTCCCGAGCAGGACGAGAGGCGCCCGCAGCGCAGCCGGCGCTGACGGATCGGGGCGCGTCGAGAGGGTCATCGGCGGTGCTGCTTTCGGGGCTCGGGAGCGGATCGCTCGCTCAGGAGCCTGTCATGATCCGCCGCCGCGCAGGGCCATCCACGGCGGCGTCCGTGCATTAGTCACTCATTCGGATGAAACCCGACAGCCGATATGCGCGGGGCATGCGGGGCTGCGGCCCGCCTCCTCGCCCCGCAGCCGGGCACTTCCGCGCCGAGCACCCGGCGACGACCCGGCAGGCTCCCCTGTGGCACCCGCCGCCAGCACCCTAGGTTGACGTGTGGGGGAACCGACGTGCCAGGCTTCGACTCGTCGGCTCGGGGCCCAGCGACTTCGGGGGAAGTCCGGGCCCCGACTCCCCCACCACTCCGAGGGCACTGTCAAGGGGTCGGATGCCGCCGGTCGCCGCGCGTACCGTCGCGGCCATGAGCGACGCATCCCCCACTCCCGAGCAGGACGACCCGACCGGCGGCGACGAGACGACCGAACAGCAGCTCGACGCCGACAACGCCGTCGAGGAAGACACCCTCAAGACGCTCGACCCCGACGACTCCCCGGCCTGACCCGGCGGTCAGGCCTCGCGGGTGATGAGCACCCGCACCTCGAGACGGCTCTTGAACGGTCCCGCGTAGACCCCGCGCAGCGGCGGCACGTCGTTGTAGTCGCGCCCGCGCCCCACCGTGACGTGTCGGTCGCCGATCTCGGCGTCGTTGGTCGGGTCGAAGCCGTGCCAGGAGCCGGCGTACCACTCGATCCAGGCGTGCGACTCGCCGACCACCGGCACGCCCACCTCGGCGGTGGGGTTGGGGTGCAGGTACCCCGAGACGTACCGGGCCGGAATGCCGACCGAGCGCAGCGCGCCGAGCGCGATGTGCGCCATGTCCTGGCACACGCCCTTGCGCTCCGCCCACGCCTCCGCACCGGTGGACTGCACCTCGGTCGCGCCGGGCACGTACTCGACGGCCTCGCCGATGGCCGTCGCGATCGCGAGCGCCGCGTGCGACGGGTTCTCGTGCTGGGCCGCGATGCCCGACGCGAGCGCCGCGACCTCGGGATGCGGATCGGTGCGGCGCGTCTGCGACAGCATCTCGACCGTGCCGATCGACCGCTGCGCATCGCGCGAGAGGGCCTCCCACGACATGTCGGGGTGCGTGAGGGGCCGCGCGCGCACCTCGACGAGCGAGCGCGCCGTGATGTGCATCGCCGAGTGCTTCGCCAGCACGTCGAACGCCGCGACCCGCGTGCCGAAGTAGTCGACGTAGTAGTTCACGTTCGTCGAGGGCTCGATGTCGAGCTGCGAGCTGAGGACGAACTGGCTGTCGCTCGTCGTCGGCAGCATCCGTGCCTCGTTGTACGACGCCCCGACCTCGCCCGGGTAGTCGAAGCCCGTCGTGTGCTCGATGCGCAGCCGCTTCATGAGGTCTCTCCGATCCAGCTGGGTTCGGCCTGGGTGGGGAAGAAGCGCCCGCGGATCGCCTCGGACGCCTCCCGGGTGACCGATTGGACGCTCTGCATGTGGGCGGGGAGCTCGGCGAGGACCTCCTCGATCGGCCGGTACTCCAGCTCGTTGCGCATACGACCGAGCGCGCGCAGCACCGAGTTGGAGTGCCCGACGCGGTCGGCGACGGGGTCGATCGCGCTCATGCACTGCTCGGCGGTGCGGATGGAGTGGATGATCGAGCGCGGGAACAGCCGGTCGAGCAGCAGGAACTCGGCCGCGTTCTGCGAGCTCGGCATGCCGCGGTAGGTGCGCAGGTACGCCTCGTAGGCCCCGCACGAGCGCAGGATGGTCGTCCAGGACGGACCGGATGCCTCGGTCAGCGACCGCGTCGCCAGCATCCGCGCCGTCATGTCGGTGCGCTCGATGGCCCGACCGAGCGTGAAGAACTGCCAGGCCTCGTCGTGGCTCGTGGAGCTGTCGGTCACGCCGACAGCGAGCGCGGCCCGTTCGCGCACCCACTGGAAGAACTCGTGCGTCTTCTCGTCGTTGAGCCGTCGCGGCATCCGCGAGTACGTCGTGTTCAGCGTCTCCCAGAGCTCGGTCGAGACGATCTCGCGGGCGCGCCGGGCGTTCTCGCGCGCCGCCTGCAGGCAGTAGGCGATCGACGACGGGTTGGTGCGGTCGACGGCGAGGTTCGTCAGCACGGCGGCGCGCGTCACGGGCTGATCGCCGGCGGGGGTCACCGTGCCCATGACGCCCATGAGCGAGCGGCACGCGGTGTCCTCGTCGATCCACGGGTCCTCGAGCAGGAGCTGCAGGTGGACGTCGAGGATGCGGGCGGTGCCGTCGGAGCGCTCGATGTAGCGCCCGATCCAGAACAGGCTCTCGGCGATGCGGCTCAGCATGCGTCCTCACCTCCCGCGGTCTCGCGTCCCTGCTGCTGCTGCTCCTGCTGCTCGGCCGTCGCGCGGGGCCGGTCCTGCGGCGAGTGGTCCGGCTCGTCCTGGGCGTCGTAGATGATCGGGATGGCGGAGGTCGCCGTCGCCTGCTCGGCGACGAGGCCGGCGAGGGACTGCGACTGCCCGTACTCGCCGCGGTTCGGCGCGTCGCCGCCGACGATCCACGTGTCCTTCGACCCGCCGCCCTGGCTGGAGTTGACGACGAGCTGCCCCTCGGGCAGCGCGACGCGGGTGAGCCCGCCGGGGAGCACCCAGACCTCGTCGCCGTTGTTGACGGCGAACGGTCGCAGGTCCGCGTGGCGCGGCCGCATCCCGTCGTCGACCAGGGTCGGGATCGTCGAGAGCATGACGACCGGCTGCGCGATCCAGCCGCGGGGGTCGGCGAGGAGCTTCGAGCGCAGGGCGTCGAGCTCGGCGGGGCTCGCGTCGGGGCCGACGACGAGGCCCTTTCCGCCCGAGCCGTCGACGGGCTTCACGACGAGCTCGTCGAGGCGGTCGAGCACCTCTTCGAGCGCGCCCGGGTCCTCGAGCCGCCACGTGTCGACGTTCTTGAGGATGGGCTCCTCGGCGAGGTAGTACCGGATCAGATCGGGCACGTACGTGTAGAGCAGCTTGTCGTCGGCGACGCCGTTGCCGACCGCGTTCGCGATCGTGACGTTGCCCAGGCGCGCGGCCAGCATGAGCCCCGGGGCGCCGAGCATCGAGTCGGCGCGGAACTGCAGCGGATCGAGGAAGTCGTCGTCGACGCGGCGGTAGATGACGTCGACCCGGCGCGGACCGCGCGTGGTGCGCATGAAGACCTTGCCGCCCTGGCAGACGAGGTCGCGCCCCTCGACGAGTTCGACGCCCATGAGGCGGGCGAGCAGCGTGTGCTCGAAGTACGCGGAGTTGTAGACACCGGGGGTGAGGACGACGACGTTCGGATCGTCGACACCCGGAGGCGCGGAGTTGCGGAGCGCCTGCAGGAGCTTGTTCGGGTAGTCGCCGACGGGACGCACCCGCATCGAGACGAACAGCTCGGGCAGCGTCTGCGCCATGACCCGGCGGTTGGAGATGACGTAGCTCACGCCCGAGGGCACACGCACGTTGTCCTCCAGCACGCGCATCTCGCCGTGCTCGTCGCGGATGAGGTCGATGCCGGCGACCTGGATGCGGACGCCGTTGGCGGAGCGGATGCCGGCCGCCTGCCGGTAGAAGTACTGCGACGACGCGATCAGCTTCGCCGGCAGCACGCCGTCGCGGACGACGTGCTGGTGGCCGTACGCGTCGTCGAGGAACGCCTCGAGCGCACGGACGCGCTGCTGCACGCCCTTCTCGATGCGCGACCACTCGTCGTAGGCGATGACCCGGGGCACGGCATCCAGCGGAAACGGTCGTTCCTCGCCCGCGAAGTCGAACGTGACGCCCTGTGCGAGGTACGAGCTCGCGAGGGATTCGGTGCGCCCCCGCAGCTCTTCCTGCGTCATCTGCGCGAGGGCCTGATAGAGCTCGCGGTAGGTCGAACGCGACTGCGCCGCCTCGCCGGGATGCGCCACCTCGGCGAACATCTCGTCGAACGCGGGGACGCCGGAAGGGGTCTTGCGCGGCGCCAGCGTGGAGCCGTATCCGTCGAAGAGGTCACCCATGCGACGAGCCTAATCCGGGCGGTGTTGCCGGAGTGTTTCGCCCCGCGGGTCAGCCTTCCAGGGCGAGGCGCAACTGCTCGACGGCCCAGTCGATCTCGGTGGCACGGATGACCAGCGGCGGCGCCATGCGGATGGTCTGCCCGTGCGTGTCCTTGACGAGGACTCCCCGCGCGAGCAGCCGCTCGGCGACCTGGCGGCCGGTGCCGACGGCCGGGTCGATGTCGACGCCCGCCCAGAGGCCCGCGACGCGGATCGCGGTGACACCCGACCCGAGGAGAGGTTCGAGCCGCGCACGCAGGTGGTCGCCGAGCGACAGTGCTCGCTTCTGCAGGTCGCCGGTGCGGAGCAGGTCGACGACGGCGAGACCGACGGCCGCCGCGAGCGGGTTGCCGCCGAAGGTCGAGCCGTGCTCGCCGGGGTGGATGACCCCCAGCACGTCTCGATCGCCCACGACGGCGGACACGGGGAGGATGCCGCCGCCCAGCGCCTTTCCGAGCAGGTACAGATCGGGGACGACACCCTCGCGCTCGCACGCGAACGTGGTGCCGACCCGCCCGAGGCCGGACTGGATCTCATCGGCGATGAACAGCACGTTCGCCGCGGTGCACGCCTCGCGGACGGCGCGGAGGTATCCGTCCGGCGGGATCACGACGCCCGCCTCGCCCTGGATCGGCTCGATGAGGACGGCGGCGGTGTTCTCGTCGATCGCGGCGGTGAGGGCCGCGGCATCCCCGTAGGGCACGATCTCGAACCCGGGCGCGAACGGCCCGAAGCCGTCTCGGGCCTGCGGGTCGTCGCTGAAACCCACGATGGTCGTCGTGCGGCCGTGGAAGTTGCCGGCCGCGACGACGATCTTCGCCGCCCCGTCAGGCACCCCCTTCACGCGGTACGCCCACGCCCGCGCCACCTTGATGCCGGTCTCGACGGCTTCGGCGCCCGTGTTCATCGGGAGGACCATGTCCTTGCCGGCGAGGGCGGCGAGCGCGTCGGCGAAGGCGCCGAGGCGGTCGTTGTGGAACGCTCGGCTGGTGAGGGTCAGTCGCCCGAGCTGCTCGGTCGCCGCGGCGACGAGGGCGGGATGCCGGTGCCCGAAGTTCAGGGCCGAGTACGCCGACAGCAGGTCGAGGTAGCGCCGCCCCTCGACGTCGGTGACCCACGACCCCTCACCCTCGGCGACCACGACGGGCAGGGGGTGGTAGTTGTGCGCCACGTGGGCTTCTTCGCCCGCGATGAGATCTGCGGACGGGGTCGTCTGGGGCCGGACGTCGGTCATCGCGCACCTCCGCGCAGTTCGAGCGTGCAGCACTTGATGCCGCCGCCGCCGAGCAGGAGCTCGGACAGATCGATGGGGACGGGGATGTAACCGCGCTCCTCGAGCTGCGCGGCGAAGCCGGTGGCGCGGGGCGAGACGAAGACATGGAGGCCGTCGCTGGCCGCGTTCAGCCCGAAGACGGCACCGTCGGCATCCGACACGTGGATGGCGTCGGGGTAGCGCTCGGCGAGCACCCGCTGCGACGCCTCGTCGAACGCGGACGGCAGGTAGGCGATGTTCGCCCGCTCGACTCCCGTGGGGCCCTCGACGGGATCCAGGACGGTGATGGCCGTGTCGAGGTGGTAGAACCGCGGATCGACGAGGCGCAGTGACACCACCTCGCGCCCGAAGACCTCGGCGAGTTCGCGGTGACTGTCCCCGACCGACCGGAATCCGGTGCCCGCGAGGATCGTGTCGCCGACGAGCAGGAAGTCACCCTCGCCCTCCTGCACCTCGACGGGCTCGACGACCTCGAAGCCGTGGACGGCGAACCAGTCCATGAAGGGCCGCTCCTCGCCGCGACGCTCGTCGACGCGGAAGCGGACGCCCAACGCGCGGCCGTCGACGATGAATCCGCCGTTCGCGGTGTAGACCATGTCGGGCAGCCCCGGCACCGGATCGATGAGCTCGACCTCGTGCCCGAGCGCGACGTAGGCGTCGTACAGCGCCTGCCACTGGCGCACGGCCTTCGCGGTGTCGGTGGGGTTCGCCGGATCCATCCAGGGGTTGATCCGGTACGACACCGTGAAGTGCTCGGGGCGGCACATGAGGTAGCGGCGGCGCTGGGCGATCCGCAGAGGCACCGTGTCGTTCTGCGTCGTCATTCTCGCTCCTCGTTCCCGGGGCGGCGGACGCTGTCCAGAGGCCCGACGGAGCTTGCAGAAGCCGACGAATAGGGCACGCCGGGATCCATCATGCCAGGTCGATCCGAGAGGGCGACGGTGGACAGGCGCCTCGGATGCATGCCGATGAATGACAGGATGCAGAGCATGGCCAGACGCACGGGTGAACAGACGAAGACCCTCCTGCTGCGCACCGGCATGCAGATGCTCCTCGAGCGCGGCGTCAGTGCCGGCGTCCAGCACATCCGACTGCAGGACGTCCTCCGCCGCGCGGGACTCACCACCGGGGCGGCCTACCGACTCTGGAGCGACCAGGCCGACTACCACCGCGAGCTCGCCGTCGCCATGATGCGGATGCGCGTGGCCGGCCCCGCCGATGCGATGCGTGCCCAGGTCGAGGAGCTCATCGGCGAAGAGGTCACCGGCGAGGAGATCATCCGCCAGGCGGCCCGGCAGCACGTCCTCGCCGCGGAGCTGTCCACCGAGGACCCGACCGATCTGCTCGAGGCGCAGTCGTTCCGGGTGGCTTTGGCGCTGCGGACGGCTGCGGACACCTGGCCGGAGCTCACCGAGGCCAGCCACGAGCGTCACCGCGAGTCCATCCGGGCCTTCACCGAGCTCTACCAGTACGTCATCGACGCCTACGGGATGCGCATGCGCGAGGGGCTGACGATCGACGATTTCGCCGAGGCGATGGCGGCGATGGCCGAGGGCTTCGCCATCCGGTCCCTCGAACGGATCCCGCACCCGACGTTCCGTCTGTCGGGCGCGGACGGCACACCGACCGGCGAGTGGACGCTGCTGGGGCTCACGGTGCGCGCGCTCGTCGACTCGTTCATGGTGCCGCGGGAGGACGCCGACCCCGACGCCTACGCCCGTCGTCCGCACCACTCCTGAGCCGCTGGGACGAAAGATGCCCCGGGCCGAGGACGCCAGGTCCTCGATCCGGGGCGACACTCCCCCCGGAGTGTTCTCGTGCGCCTCCCCCAGAAGCGCACGAGGACAGTCAACAGGGTGGACGGACGCCGCACCAGAAAGATAAGTTGTTTTCTTCTTCGGATGGATAAATCGTTCGTCGGCCGCCCCGCCCGGTCTCAGATGACGGCTTCGCTCCACCGGTCGGGGTTGCCGAAGCGGTGCGCCGTGATCGTGATCGACTGCTCGCGCAGGAACGGGAGCAGTTCGATCCGCCCGGCCTGAGTGACCTCGTCGGCGTAGACGGCCAGATCCGGATCGCCCGAGATCGCCGCGGCGAGCGCGGTGCGCACGTCGCCCGCCTGCTCCGGCGGCCCCACCAGGCGCACCCGGTCGGCCCGCGCGGGAACGCCCTCCGCGCGGGGCGCCGCCATCCGCGCGATCCAGTCCTCGTCCGATTCGACGAACACCGCCACCTCGAGCGCGCCGAGCGCCTGTCGCACGGTGGCGGGCAGTCCCGCGGGCGTGCTGACGGTGAACGTCGAGCGGGCGCGGACGGCGGCGATGATCGCGCGCACGAGGGTCTGCGGCGCGGCATCCGTCGTCGATCGGATCTCGACGCTCGCCGGACGGTACCGGAAGAGATTGCGCTCGACGCCCAGGTGCGAGACGTCGACGACCTTGCCGAAGGTGCGGTCCCACGCGACGGCGTCGGACAACGCCGCACGGCGCAGCCACTCGAACGCCTCGTAGCCCAGGGCGGGCTGGGCCGCCTCGATGACGTCGGCGATCGACGAGTCGAGCCCCTTGAGGTGCAGCGTCGACGACGCCGCCACCCCCGCGGTCGGCCGCCAGGAACCGAGTCCGACGAGGTGGTTCGGACCGCCGGCCTTCGCGCCGCCGCCGACGGAGGACCGCTTCCAGCCGCCGAACGGCTGACGCTGGACGATCGCACCCGTCGTGCCGCGGTTGACGTAGAGGTTGCCCGCTTCGACCCGGTCGAGCCACACGGCGAGGTCGTCGGGGTTCTGCGTATAGAGCCCCGCGGTGAGGCCGTAGTCGACCGCGTTCTGCAGCTCGATCGCGTGCTCGAGCGACCGCGCGTGCATGACCCCCAGGACGGGGCCGAAGAACTCCTCGAGGTGCACCCGCGAGCCCGGCTTCACCCCGGTGCGGATGCCGGGGGTCCAGAGCCGTCCGCCGTAGCGCTGGTGCGGCAGTTCGCGCGGCTCGACGAGCCACTCCTCGTCCTCGTCGAGGGTCGTCAGCGCCCAGGCGAGCTTGCCGGTCGGGGCCTCGACGAGGGGGCCGACCTCGGTCAGCGGGTCCTCGGGCGCGCCCACGCGGAGCGAGGTCGCGGCATCCACCAACTGACGGCGGAACCGCTGCGACCGGGCGACCGGACCGACGAGGATCGCGAGCGAGGCGGCGGAGCATTTCTGTCCCGCGTGGCCGAACGCCGAACGGACGAGATCGGATGCCGCCAGGTCGAGGTCGGCCGAGGGCATCACGATCATGGCGTTCTTGCCGCTCGTCTCGGCCTGCAGGGCGAGGTCCGGACGCCAGGAGCGGAAGAGCGCGGCCGTCTCGAAGGACCCCGTGAGGATGACGCGGTCCACCGACGGGTGGGTGATGAGCTGCGTGCCGAGGCCGCCTTCGTCGAGATCGACGAGGGCGAGGATGTCGCGGCCGACGGCGGCGCCGTCCAAAGCCTCCCAGATCGCTTCGGCCACCACCGCCGCGCAGCGGCGCGCCTGAGGCGCGGGCTTGAAGACGACACCCGAGCCCGCCGCGAGGGCGGCGAGCGCGCCGCCGGCGGGGATCGCGACCGGGAAGTTCCACGGCGGTGTGACGACCGTCACCCGGTCGGGGACGAAAACGGCACCGCTCACCCGGTCGAGCTCGCGCGCGGTCGCAGCGTAGTAGCGGGCGAAATCGACGGCTTCGCTCACCTCGACGTCGGCCTCGGCGAGTGTCTTGCCGGTCTCGGATGCCGCGACCTCGATCAACTCGGCGCGGCGACGTTCGAGCGCGCCGGCCGCACGGAGGAGGACCTCGGCGCGATCGGCGGCGGGCAGCGAGCCCCATGCGCCGGCCGCCGAACCCACGCGGCCGAGCAGGGCCTCGAGCTCGGACTCGGCGCCGATGCGGGCTGCGGCGATCGCGGCATCCCCCGCCGTCGACGACGGGACACGGCCGAGGATCTCGCGCGCCCACGCGCGGTTCGCGGGGAGGGCGGGGTCGGTGTCGGCGGCGTTGCGGAAACCGGGGGCGCCCGCGGCGGCGGCGCTCTCGCGCGGCGAGAAGACGGCGGTCTCGACGAACGCGTCGCCGCCGAACCCACCGGGCAGGCCGGCCGGCTGCGTCTCGTCGGGGTCCGCCGGGCGCGCGTCCTTCGCGGCGATGCCGAGGACGACCTGCGTGAGGGCGGCGTCGTCGGAGGGCGCGGGGGCCGCGGCATCCGTCGTCACCGTCACCTCGTCGGCGGCTGCCGCCGTGCGGTCCTGGCGGCGCCGGGGTCCGGTCACCAGCGTGCGGTCGGCGGCGCGGTCGATGGATGCCGCGAACCGGTCGCGCTCGCGCACGAACATCGCCCGGTCGTAGGCGAGGTCGAACGCGGCGGAGAGGAAGTTCTCGCTCGAGGCGTTCTCCTCGAGCCGGCGGACGAGGTAGCTGATCGCGACGTCGAACTCGTCGGGCCGCACGACGGGGACGTAGAGCAGCACGTGCCCGACCTCGCGGGCGACGGCCTGCACCTGGCCCTGCGCCATGCCGAGGAGCATCTCGACCTCGACGTCGCGCTGCACCCCGCGCTCGCCGGCGAGCAGCCACGCGTACGCGATGTGGAAGAGGTTGTGTCCGGCGACGCCGATCCGCACCGCCTGGGTGTTCTCGGGGCGCAGCGCCTCGTCGAGGCAGCGTACATAGTTCGCGTCGGTGTCGAGCTTGGAGTCGTAGGGGGCGGTGGGCCAGTCGTGCATGACCGCGTCGACGTGCTCCATCGCGAGGTTCGCACCCTTGACGAGGCGGATCTTGATGCGGGCGCCGCCGGCCCCGACGCGCTCGCGCGCCCACGCGGTGAGGGTTCGGAGGGCGGGGAGGGCGTCGGGCAGGTAGGCCTGCAGCACGATGCCGGCCTCGAGGCCCTTCAGGCGCGGGTCGTCCAGCACCCGCATGAACACGGCCATCGTCAGGTCGAGGTCGCGGTACTCCTCCATGTCGAGGTTGAGGAACGTGCCGTCCTCGGCCGCCGACAGGTAGAGGGGGCGCAGCCGCTCGACGACGCGATCCACGATCTCGTCGAACGCCCACATCGAGAGATGGCTCGCGATCGCCGAGACCTTCACCGAGACGTAGTCGACGTCGTCGCGCCGGACGAGCTCGTGGATCCCCTCGAGGCGTCGGAGGGCCTCGGCCTCGCCGAGCACCGCCTCGCCGAGGAGGTTGAGGTTGAGCCGCGCCCCCGACTCGCGCAGAGTCTGCAGAGCGGGACCGAGCTTGTCGGGCCGGGCGTCGACGATGAGGTGTCCCACCATCTCGCGCAGCACGCGGCGGGCGATGGGGACGACGGGCGTCGGGAGGACGGGGGCGACGACGCCGCCCGTCCGCACGGCTGCCCGGAGGTACCAGGGCAGGAAGGCGGGGGCGAGCGGCGCGACACGCTGCAGGTTGGTGGCCGCGGCGGTGAGGGACTCCGGTCGCATCACCCCGTCGACGAAGCCGAGGGTGAACGGCAGGCCGTTCGGGTCCTTCAACACCCCCGCCAGACGCTCGGCCGACGGGTCGACGGTGACCTCGGCGGATTCGGCGACCCAGCGCTCCGCGAGGGCGATGGCCCGCTCGGCGAGGTCGGAGGAGGGCGCTTGTGGCGCGACAGAGCTGTCCGACATGACGCTCAGCCTATGCGCGCCTCCGGCCGCCGGGGCGGGACACGCTAGGGCCAGATACTGGGCGCCTCGGCACGGGTCGAGGGAAGAGCGGATGCCGCGGCCCAGTCGTGGATCCACTGCGGGATCTCCGGCAGGGTGTCGGGCCGGTGGAGCGCGTCGAACAGCTCCTCGAGCGGCACGATGCCGCCGGTCTTGCGGAGGAACCGGACACGCAGGACCATCTCGGCGTAGATCTCACCGTCGACGACGGCGCGGTGCATCTGGAAGACCGACTTGTCGTCGTGGCCGATGATCCGCGTCTCGACCGTGAAACGCTGCCACAGCTGCAGGGACTTGCGGAACGTGACCGTCTCGCTCGCGACGACGCCGTACCAGCCGCGCTCGTCCATCGTCTGCCAGATGCCGGTGCGGGTGAGCAGGTCGAACCGGCCGAGGTCGAACAGCGAGGCGTAGCGACCGTTGTTCATGTGGCCGAGCAGGTCGATGTCGGTCGGCAGGGTCCGCAGCCGGATCCGGCCCACCGCGTCGGGCGGGAGGGGCCCGCGGCGGCGGTACAGCACCCGCGCGCGCATCAGGGTCAGCAGGGTCCGCCACCATACGTTCACGAGCGGCGAGCCTAGTCATGGTCACGCGTACAGTGCGGCATCCGTTGTCGCTCTCCGACAGTCGACGGGCCGTGCGCGCGGGGGCGACCCTGTCGATTTCACGATCCGTCGGGCCGTGCGTAGAGTCTGGCCATGGACCCCGAACTCCAGACCGACATCGTCGTCCGTCCCGTTCGCGATGTGGATGCCGAAGCCCTCGGTCGCGTGCATGCGACGTGCTGGCACGAGACCTACGACCACCTCATCAGCAAGGCCGCGCTCGAGAACGTGTCGGCCCGCCGCCTCGCCGAGCTGTGGACGCACTGGGCCCAGCAGGGTCCCGATTTCCGCATGGTCGCCGCTCTCGTCGGCGGCGAGATCGTGGGATTCGCCGGCTCCGGCCCCGCCCGCGACCGCGACGCGCCCCGCAACCGCGAGCTCTACTTCATCTACCTGCTCGACGCGTGGCACGGCACCGGCATCGGCCAGCGCCTGTTCGACGCCGTCGTCCCGGAGGATGACACCGAGCTGTACCTGTGGGTCGCCGAGGACAACCCCCGCGCCCACCGTTTCTACACCCGCAACGGGTTCGCCCTCGACGGGGCGAGCCACACCGAACCCTTCCTCGGCGAGACGCTGACGGAGGTCCGCTTCGTGCGCTGACGCACGCTCGGAGACTCGACGGCGCGGCATCCCGTTTCGGATGCCGCGCCGTCGGCCGTTTCGGGGGGTGTGAGGGTCGGGGGCCGTGACGTCTGCACGATCGCCGGGGCTGGTGTGAACTCGCGCGCCGGTTCCTGGCCGCACGCGCACCTCGCGTCGTGCATCCGTCACCGGTGCTATGCCGCACGGCGCGAGCTCAGCGGCTCTTGACCTCGCCGAACAGGCGGGCCACCGGGGCGACGACGAGCGGGCGCATCGCGACGTAGGCCGCGACGATGACCGCGATCGACAGGGCGAAGAGCCAGAAGCCGGTCCAGTTGTCGGCGTAGGCTTCCGGATCGGTCGATCCTTGCGCCGCATACATGTGGTTCAGGTTGCGCAGCGCCCCGGTCGAGAGCACCAGCAGCACGTGGACGGCGATGAACCCGACGAAGTAGAGCATCGTCGGGAAGTGCAGCTTGCGGGCCCACTCGACGGGGTACACGCGGTTCAGCGTCGCCGCCTGCTTCGGCCACATCGCACTCATCCGGTATCCGGTGAGCGCGGCGACGGGTGCGGCGATGAAGATCGTCGTGAAGTAGGCGAGCTGCTGCAGCGCGTTGTAGTTGACCCACCCATTCTCGGTCGGCCAGTCGAGGGAGACGTACTGCAGGGCGGCGGACAGCGCGTTCGGGAACACCTCCCACGACGTCGGGATCACCCGCATCCACTGACCGGTCGCGAAGAGCAGGACGACGAAGATCAGGCCGTTGGCCAGCCACAGGATGTCGAGGGCCTGGTGCAGCCAGAGCGTGAGGCTCATGCGGCGCTTGCGGTCCTTCTTGGAGATCCACATGGCGGCCGGGCGCTTCTCTGAGCGGACCTGCAGGCCGGTGCGGATGATCAGCACCATGAAGAACGCGTTGAGGAAGTGCGACCAATTCAGCCAGGCGGGGAAGCCGACGGGCGCGCCCTCGGGCAGGTGGTACTCGCCGGGGTAGGTGGCGAGGAAGTCCTGCAGCGGCTCGAGGCTGAGGATCCAGCGCACCGCGAGCACCGCCATCGCCGCGGCGTAGAGGATCGCGCCTCCCCCGAGGACGACGACTCCCGCCCACTGCGCCTTCGTGAACGGACCGATGCGCGCGGGTTCCGGCCGGGGCGCGGGGCGGCGGGCGACGCCCGCGCGCGCGAGCGGGCGCTCGGCGAGCGGGGGGCGCGAGGCGTCGGGGGTGGCGGGGGTGACAGCGGCGGGAGCGGGGGATGCCGGGGCGGGGGGCGCCTCGGCCGGGGATGCCGGGGCAGGGGCGGATGCCGGGGCGGGGGGCGCCTCGGCGGTGTGGGTCGTCGGCTCGGCAGGACGCACGGGGGCCGTTCCGGCGGGCGGCCACGGGTCTCCCCCGGCGGCGCGCGGCAGGCCGCGTCGCATCGACCCGGCGGGGGCCGACTCTGACGATGCCAGAGCCTCGGCCGGTGCGTGCGGCTCGGGCGACGTCGCGGGTTCCGCGGTCTCGAGGGGTGCAGGCACGGCGCTCGCCGCGTCCGGCGCGATGGCAGGCACGACACCCGCAGCCGCGCTCGCGGCGGTGGGCGCGGCATCCGTCACGGGAGGCCAAGGATCGCCGCCCGCCTCGCGGGGAAGGCCCCGGCGGATGCGCGTCGGCCGTTCAGGGGACCCGACCTGTCGCGACACGTCCGCGGATGCGGCATCCGTCGTCCCGGGAACGGGCTCGACGGCGGGGGCGACGGGTTCCGGGGACGCGTCCGGTCGCGACATGACCTCGGCCGCGACATCTTGCGTCCCCGGAGCGTGCGCGACGGGGTCGCCGGCGGGCGGCCAGGGGTCGCCGCCGGAGACGCGCGGGAGCCCCCGACGCACGGAACGCGCGTATGTCGCCATCCGCTCCTACTTCTTCCCCGCCTCGAGCGCCGCGATCAGCTGCGGCACGACGGTGAACAGGTCCCCGACGACACCGAAGTCGGCGATGTCGAAGATCGGTGCGTCTCCATCTTTGTTCACCGCGACGATCGTCTTCGCCGTCTGCATGCCCGCCTTGTGCTGGATGGCGCCTGAGATGCCGAGAGCGACATACAGCTGCGGCGACACCGAGACACCGGTCTGGCCGACCTGGTACGAGTAGGGGACGTAGCCCGCGTCGACCGCGGCGCGCGAAGCTCCGACCGCTGCGCCGAGCACGTCGGCGAGCTGCTCGACGAGGGCGAACTGCTCCGCCGAGCCGAGGCCGCGTCCGCCCGAGACGACCTTCGCGGCGCCGCGCAGCTCGGGACGGCTCGAGACGGCGACCGCCTCGTCGAATCCGGTGATGGTCGCGGCGGGAGCGCCCGAGGCGGCGACCTCGAGGGGCGCGACGGCCGGCGCGTCGACCGCGGTCGCCCGGGCGTCGACGGATCCCTGGCGCAGGGTGACGACGAGCGGCCCGTAGGTCGCGGCGGCCGTCACGTTGTAGGCGCCGCCGTAGACCGAGTGGTGCGCGAGCACGCCCTCGTCGTCGCGCGAGACGCCGACGGCGTCGGCGCAGAGGGCGGCCGAGGTGCGCGCCGCGAGGCGGCCCGCGACATCCCGACCCTCGATCGAGTTCGACACGAGGATCGCGTCGGGCTGCACGAGAGCGGATGCCGCGGCCACCGCGTCGACGACGGGCACGGTCAGTGCCGTGTCGGCGCGGCCGAGGCCCGCCGTGAGTACTGTGGTCGCGCCGAGGGCGCCGGCTGCGGCAGCCAGGTCGCCGTGGCGGGACTCGTCGGCGACGATCACGGCGACGGGGGCGCCGATCGAGGCGGCGGCGCCGAGGAGTCCGGCCGCCGAGGCTGCGAGGTCGCCGGCGGGGGTCACGTCGAGCCAGACGAGGACGGAGTCGGGGGCGAAGTCGGTCACGATGGTCTCCTCGGTGCTCACGCCAGGCGGTTCTCGATGAGGAACGCCGCGAGCTTCTCGCCGGCATCCCCCTCGTCGATGATCTTCGTGCCTGCCTGGCGGGGCGGCTTCTGCGCGACGGCGGTCATGATCGACTGCGGAGCGGATGCCGGGTCGACGTCGACGTCGAGATCGGCGAGGGAGAGGGTCTCGAAGGGCTTCTTCTTCGCCGCCATGATGCCCTTGAAGTTGGCGAAGCGGGCGTCGGGGAGTGCCTCGGTGATCGAGATGACGGCGGGGAGCGCAGCGGTGACCGAGGCGGTGCCGAAGTCGGTGGCGCGGGTGCCGCTGACGCCGTCGGCGGAGATCTCGAGGGCCGAGAGGGCGGTCGCCTGGGGCACTCCGAGGTGCTCGGCGAGCATCGCCGGCAGGACGCCCCCGGAACCGTCGGTCGACAGGTTGCCGGTGATGACGAGGTCGAATCCGGTGCGGCGGAGCGCGGCGGCGAGGACCCGCGCGGTCACGCCGAGGTCGGCGCCGCGCAGGGCGTCGTCGGTGATCTGGACGGCGGAGTGAGCCCCCATCGCGAGACCCTTGCGAAGGGAGGCGGCCGCGGCATCCGATGCCATCGTCATCACGACGACCTCCGTGCCCTCGTTCGCCTCGGAGTAGGTCAGCGCAGCCTCGAGGGCGCGCTCGCCGATCTCGTCGAGGACGCGCTCGGACGCGTCGCGCGCGGCGAGCCCCGTCTCGAGGTCGAGCGTGCGATCACCCCAGGTGTCCGGCACTTCTTTCAGCAGGACGACGATCTTCATTGACTCCTCCTCGGCATCGTGTCGAGTCTACGGTCGGGGCCGGGGCGGATGCCGCGCGCGGGGCACGGTGCGGTGGGCGCGAGGGGGTGGGCGGGGGGCGGTGGGCGCGGGGCGCGGGGGTGGGCGCGGGGGCGCGAGGGCGCGGTGCGGCGGGATGGGCGCGGGGGCGCGGCGGGGTGGGCGCGGATTCGGAGATGTGCGTTGGATTCGGATCAGGTGCGAGGTGTCGATCCGAATCTGGCGACATTCTCCGATTCCGGTCGGGGCGAGGATCGGAGTCGGGTGGCGCCCTCGCCGCGGATGAGAGGACTCTCCTTTTCCGGGTGTGCATATCGTGTGTTCTGGGCCGGTTTTGCCGGGGTGGATGTCGGTGGCCAGTGGCAGAGTGCAGGTATGACGGATGCGGCGGAAACCCCCGGTGGCGAGGGCTATCTCGCCACCTTGGCGCGGGTCGTTGCGGACGTCGACTCCGCGGCCCGGCGGATCGCCGCCGCGCAGATCGAGGAGCTGCGTGCACTGGCCGCCGCCGGCCGTCTCGCCGAAGCCCAAACCGCGCAACGCAACGCGCGGGTCCAGGTCCACGACATGGCGTTGCGGTCGATCGCGGCCGAGGTCGGCGGGGTCATGCGGGTCACCGACCGGACCGTGCAACGCCGGATCGGTGAGGCGCGGACGTTGATCGAAGGGTTTCCCGCGACCGTCGAGGCATGGGAGCACGGGCGGATCGTTCGGGGCCACGCGATCGCGATCGTCGAGACCGGGACGAGTCTGCCAGCCGAGATGTGGACGGAGTTCGAACAGGTCGCGATCACCCGGTGTGAACGGGACACCCCGAACCGGGTGCGAGGCGAGCTCGAGATCCTCGCACACCGGATGCACCCGCGCTCGTTCGCGGAACGACACGAGGAGGCCACTGCTGGGCGGTGCGTGCGGATCGTGCCGGGACGGGACGGGATGTCCGACGTGATCGCGACGTTGCCGACGGTGGTTGCGGAGGGCATCCACGACCGGCTCACGCAGCAGGCAAGGGCGATCATCGACACCCGCGACGAACGGGCCGCCACGCATGGCGGCGCGGGTGCCGCGTTCGGGGACGCAGCCGCGACGCATGGCGACAGCGACAGCGACAGCGATGATGCCGCCTCCATCGTCGCCACTGACAACCGGTCCACCGATCAGGTCCGGGCCGACGTGTTCGCCGACCTCCTCCTCGCCGGCACTCCCGCGCTCGACGACACCCGCGACACCACCGCCGGCCCGCTCGGCGCGATCCGCGCCCGCGTGCAGGTGCTCGTTCCCGCCGCCACCCTCACCGGAGAAGACGACGGGCCCTGCGACCTCACCGGCCGGTCCCCCATTGACCCAGCGACCGCACGGACGCTCGCCGGCGGTACCCATATCTGGGAGCGTCTGTTCCACGACCCCACCACCGGGGTCGCCGTCTCAACCGACTCGTACCGGGTCCCGTCCGGGATGCGCCGGTTTCTGCAAGCCCGTGATCAGCACTGCCGTTTCCCAGGATGCCGCGTCGCCGCGATCCGGTGCGAGGTCGATCACACGCACGACCACGCCCTCGGCGGACGAACCGAACTCACCAACCTGGCGCACCTGTGCCAGCGGCATCACTCGATAAAGCAGTTCACCGCCTGGCGAGTGCGACAACTGGGGGGTGGCGTTCTCGAATGGACCTCACCCCTCGGCAGGACCTACCGCGAAGACGCACCCACCCCGGCCGTCGCCTTCACCCCTGCCGCACCACCACCCGCACCAGCGGAACCCGCACCCTTCTGACCCAGGGCCAGAGGCGCGACCTAGCACGCACGAGTCCCGATGAACGCGGGCGCATCTCGGTGGCAATCCATACGCCCGGCGCCGCCACGCGTGCTCCGACCCGCCCCACAAAGCGAGCCGGCCTCAACCCACAGGCCCCAACGCCCGATGCGTGTCCACCCCTCCTGACCGCGCACGTCGCGGCACCACGCCCAGCCGCTCTCGACATCGCCGGCGACCACCGCGACGATGTGCCGCGCGGGAACCCACCCCGACCGCGGCATCCGCCGATCAGCCGCGACGCACCGCGGCGACGACCTCGACCTCCACCAACTGGTCCTCGTAGCCCAGGGCGGCCACCCCCATCAGGGTGCTCGGCACGTCGTGCTCACCGAACGCCGCGCGCACGACCTCCCAGGCCGCGACCAGATCCCGCCGCTCCGACGACGCGACGAGGACCCGCGTCGAGGCGACGTCCGCGAGCCCGGCACCCGCAGCAACCAGCGCGACGAGCATGTTCTCGACACAGCGCCGCGCCTGCCCCGCCACATCCCCCACCGCGACCGTCGACCCGTCGTCCGCCAGCGGACAGGCCCCCGCGAGGAAGATCAGCTCCGCCCCCGGTTCCACCCGCGACGCGTACGCGTACGGCGCCGCCGCCAGCGCATCCGACCGCACGAGATGCACGGCGCTCATCGGTGGCCGAACTCCGGCGCCCGCTTCTCACGGAAGGCCGCCATGCCCTCCTTCTGGTCGGCGGTGTCGAACAGCCCGGCGAACGCCTGCCGCTCGAACCGCAACCCCTCCGCCAGCGTCGACTCGAGCGCGACGTCCAACGCGGCCGTCGCCGCGTACAGCGCCGGCAACGGCTTCGACGCGATCGTCTCGGCCGTCCGCTGCGCCTCCTCCCGCAGCTCCGCCGCGGGGACCACACGCGACACGAGCCCCGCACGATCGGCCTCCTCGGCGGTCAGCTGCCGCCCCGTCAGCACCAGCTCCGCCGCCTTGAACGACCCGATCGCCCGCACGAGACGCTGCGTGCCACCCAGCCCCGGGATCACACCCAGGTTGATCTCGGGCTGACCGAACCTCGCCGAATCCGCCGCGAGGATGATGTCGCACATCATCGCCAGCTCGCACCCACCACCCAGCGCGTAACCCGCCACCGCGGCGATCGTCGGCGTCCGCACCGCCGCGAACCGCGACCACTTGCCGAAGTGGTCGGCGAGCAGCATCTCGCTGCCGCTGAGCGCCTCCATTTCCTTGATGTCCGCTCCCGCCGCGAACGCCCGCTCACTGCCGGTCACGACGATGGCGCCGATCCCGGCATCCGCGTCGAACGCCTCCGCGGCATCCACCAGGTCGTGCATCACCTGCGCGTTCAGCGCGTTCAGCGCGTCGGGCCGGTTGAGGGTGATCCACCCGACGCGTCCGCGCGTCTCGGTGACGATGGTCTCGTAATCGGTCATGTCGACATGCTCGCAGACGGATGCCTCCACCCGCCCGACACGCTCCGTTCACCCATCGGCCACTCGGCGACACGCCCCGGACACCCGGCGCCGATAGGACGGAGGAGCGCACCTCGCGCAGCACCCCGACCACGAGGAATCCGATGCCTTCGCACGCCTTCCGCAGCACCGCTCGACGCGCCTTCGCGCTGGGCACCGTCACCGCCCTGACCTGCACACTCGCCGTCGCCGCCGCCACCTCGGCCACAGCGGCCGTCGTGCCCGACCCCGTCCGCACCTCCGCCGAGGGCGCCGCCCTCAGCCTCACCCCCGTCGGTTCGTACGAGACCGGCGTCTTCGACGCCTCGGCCGCCGAGATCGTCGCCGCCCACGGCGACCGCCTCTTCGTCGTCAACGCCGAGGCCGGCGTGGTCGACGTCCTCGACGCATCCGACCCCGCGCAGCCCACCAAGCTCTTCTCGATCACCTCCGACGGCGTCGCGAACTCCGTCGCGATCCGCGAGGACGGCCTCGGCGTCGTCGCCATCGAGGCGACTGACAAGACCGCGCCCGGTCACCTCGTCTTCTTCGACGCGGATGCCGCGACCGCCGACGCCGCTGTGCTCGGCACCGTGCAGGTCGGCTCCCTGCCCGACATGGTTACCATCTCGGCGGACGGCACCTACGCCGTGGTCGCCAACGAGGGCGAGCCCGCCGACGACTTCAGCAGCGACCCCGAAGGATCGGTCGGTGTCGTCGCGCTGCCCACCGGCAAGACCGCGCCCGACCAGAGCGCCGTCCGCATCGCCGACTTCCACGCCTTCGAGGCCGACGGCGCGCTGGACCCCGACGTCCGCGTGTTCGGTCCGACGCCGGAAGCCGACCTCCCCGTCAGCCGCAACCTCGAGCCCGAGTACCTCACCGTCGACGGCGGCACGGCCTACGCGACCCTGCAGGAGGCGAACGCGATCGCCACGATCGACCTCGCTTCGGCGACCGTCACCGACATCCACGCCCTCGGGTTCAAGGACCACAGCCTCGAAGCGAACGCCCTCGACCCCAGCGACCGCGACGACAGGGTCGACCTGCGCACCTACGAGGGACTCAAGGGCATCTACCAGCCCGACGCGATCGACTCCTACACGGCGGGCGGCACCACCTACCTCGTCACCGCCAACGAGGGCGACGCCCGCGAGTGGGGCGACTACGCCGAAGCGGCGCGCGTGAAGGACCTCGGCGACGACGGGCTCGCCCCCGTCTGCGACGACAGCCCGGCCGCGGCATCCCTCGGTGACGCCGACCTCGGCCGCCTCAACGTCACCATCGAGAACGGCCTCGACGAGGCGCGAGACTGCTATGAGGAGCTCTACGCATTCGGCGGCCGCTCCTTCTCGATCTGGAGCACGGACGGCGAGCTCGTCTGGGATTCCGGCTCGGGCTTCGAGGAGATCACCGCCGCCGCCGACCCGGCGTTCTTCAACTCGAACCACTCCGAGTCGAACCTCGAAGGCCGCAGCGACGACAAGGGTCCCGAGCCCGAGAGCGTCGTCATCGGTGAGCTGAGCGGGCGCACCTACGCGTTCATCGGCTTCGAGCGCGTCGGCGGCATCGCCGCGTACGACATCACCGACCCGGCATCCCCCGACTTCGTCACCTACGTCAACAACCGCGACTTCTCGCAGTCGGTCGAGGACGGCGGCGACCTCGAGACCGCGGGAGACCTCGGCCCCGAGAGCATCGCGTTCATCCCGGCGGACTCCTCGCCCACCGGCATCCCGATGCTGGCCGTCGGCAACGAGGTGTCGGGGACGACGACGCTGTTCGCGATCGAGGACGCCCTCGACCCGATCGACATCGACATCCTGACGATCAACGACTTCCACGGGCGCATCGAGGCGAACGGCGACGAGGTCGGCGCTGCCGTCCTCGCGGGTGCGGTCGACGCCGCCGAGGCCGAGAACCCGAACACGCTGTTCGTCTCCGCCGGCGACAACATCGGCGCCTCGACCTTCACGTCGTTCATCCAGGACGACGAGCCCACGATCGACGCGCTCGTCGCGGCGGGCCTCGACGTCTCGGCCGTCGGCAACCACGAGTTCGACCGCGGCTTCGCCGACCTCACCGACCGCGTCATCCCGCGTTACGGCAGCGACGAGCTCGCGCTCGGCGCGAACGTCTACGAGAAGGGGACGACGACCCCGGCGCTCCGCGAGTACAGCGTGAAGACCGTCGACGGCGTCCGCGTCGCGTTCATCGGCACGGTCACGACGGACACGGCCACGATGGTGAGCCCCGATGGCATCGCCGACATCGAGTTCGGCGACCAGCTCGCTGCGGCGAACCGCGTCGCGACGCGCATCGCCGACGAGGACCTCGCCGATGTCACCGTGCTGCTGACCCACTCGGGCACGGCGACCTCGGACGACTGCAGCGTCGTGGCATCCGACCCGTCCGACTTCGGGAAGCTGGTCCGCGGCGCCACCGACGAGATCGACGCGATCGTGTCCGCGCACACCCACCAGACCTATGCGTGCGAGGTCGCCGGGCCCGACGGCGAGACCCGACCCGTAATCCAGGCCGCGCAGTATGGCACCGCGATGGGCCGCCTGTCACTCGAGGTCGAGCGGTCCAGCAAGGAGCTCCTGTCGATCACCGGCACGACCGAGGTCCTCGCCGAGGGCGAGTACACCGCCGATCCCGAGGTCGCCGAGATCGTCGCCGACGCGACCACGTTCGCTGACGAGGAGGGTGCGACCGAGGTCGGTCGCATCAGCGGCGACATCCTCCGCGGCGGCACCGAGGGATCGGACCGCGGCGTCGAGTCCTCGCTCGGCAACGGGGTCGCGGACGTCTACCTCTGGGCCACGTCGAACGAGGACTACAGCGGCACGCCTGCGCAGATCGCCCTCATGAACCCGGGCGGCCTCCGCGCCGACCTGCTCTACGGCGAGGACGGTGTCGTCAGCTACCGCGAGGCGGCCGACGTGCAGCCGTTCGCGAACACCCTCGTGACGGTGCCGCTGACGGGCGCGCAGCTGAAGGCCGTCCTCGAGCAGCAGTGGAAGGCCGACGGCGAGCGCCCCAAGCTGCACCTGGGGGTCTCCGAGGGGTTCTCGTACGAGTACACCGAGGTCGCGCCGCTCCCCGGCGAGAGCGTCGGACGCGCCGGAGAGATCGTCTCGATGACGTACCGGGGTGAGGAGATCGAGCCCGATGACGTCGTCACGGTCGTGACCAACTCGTTCCTGGCCGTCGGCGGTGACGGCTTCTCGGCCTTCGCCGAGGGCACCACCCCCACCGATACCGGTCGGATCGACCTCGCGGCTACGGTCGATTACTTCGCCGCGCGCGACGTCGTCGACCCGGCGCCGCTCGGCCGCGCCGTGAAGGTGGCGCAGCCGACCGATCCCGGCGAGCCGACGGAACCGACCGAGCCCGGTGAACCCGGCGAGCCCGGTGAGGACACCCCGTGGGCGACCGTCACACTTAGCGCGACGACGGTCGAGCAGGGCGACTCGTTCCGCGTCGAGCTGACGGGGCTCACGCCGGGGCAGCGGGTCGGCGCGACGCTGTTCAGCGACCCGCTCGTGATCGACGGGATCCCCGCGGCGGATGCCGAGGGGCGCCTGGCGTTCACCGTCACTGTCCCGGGCGACTTCGCGACCGGTGCGCACACCCTCGTGCTGAGCACGGCGGGCGAGGACGACATCAGGGTCCCGATCACGGTCGTCCTCGCGGGGAGCCTCGCGAGCACGGGTGGCGACGCCGCTCCGCTCGTCGCGCTCCTCGGCGGAGCCGGCGTCCTGCTCGCACTGGGCGCCGTCCTGGTGGTCCGCCGCCGGCAGCGGGCCTGACCCCCAGTCAGGTGCTCGCCGCGCTCAGCCGTCCCAGCGACGCAGCAGCGCGGCGAGCGCCTGGCCGCCGCCGATGCACATCGTGACCACGGCGTACTCCGCACCCGTGCGCTGCAGGGTCAGCGCCGCCCGGACCGTGAGGATCGTCCCGGTCGCCCCGACCGGGTGACCGAGCGCGATCGCACCGCCGTACGGGTTCGTCCGCTCGGGATCGAGCCCGGTGTCCCGCATGACGGCGATCACCTGGGACGCGAACGCCTCGTTCAGCTCGACGGTCGCGATGTCGGCCGGGGTCAGCCCCGTCTGCGCGAAGAGCTTCTTCAGCGCGAGCGTCGGGGCGTACCCCATGATCGCGGGGTCGAGCGCGGCGGTCGTGACCGCCTCGATCGTGGCCAGCGCGGACAGCCCCTCGGCCCGCACGTCGGACTCGCGCATGAGCACGGTCGCGGCGGCGCCGTCGTTGATGCCCGAGGCGTTCCCCGGGGTGACCGTCCCGTCCGTCGTGAACGCCGGTCGCAGCCGGGCGAGCGCCTCGAGGGTCGTGTCGGGTCGCGGATGCTCGTCGGCGGTCACCTCGACCGGCCGGCGTCCGGTGGTGGTCGTCGGGGCGATCTCCTGCGCGAACGCCGCGCGGGCGGCATCCGTCGCTGCGCGTCGTTGCGACTCGACCGCATACGCGTCCTGCTCCTCGCGCGTCACACCGAACCGCTCGGCTACCGTCTCGGCCGTCGTCCCCATGTGCTTCCCGCTGAAGGGGTCGGTGAGCATGGCGAGCGTCCCGTCGAGCAGGCGCCGGTGGCCGAGCGTCGCCCCCGACCGGGCGTCCATGTCGTAGAACGGCATCCGCGTCATGTTCTCGGCGCCGCCCGCGACGGCGACGTCGATCCCGCCCCAGCGCAGCTCCTGCGCGGCCGACCAGATCGACTGCAGACCCGACCCGCACAGCCGGTTCACCGTGAACGCAGGGGTGTCGTCGGCGAGGCCCGCCGCCAGCGCGATGCGGCGCGCGATGTAGGCGTCGCCCGCGACCTGACCGATCGTGCCGATCACGACCTCGCCCACCCGCTGCGGGTCGACTCCCGATCGACCGAGCGCCGCCGTCACCGCCTGCGCGCCCAGCTCGTGGGCCGGGGTGTCGCGGAACGCGCCGTCGAACCGGCCGACCGGGGTGCGCGCGCCGGCGACGATCGCGATGCGCTCGGCAGAGGTCACCCCGCGGCCTCCTCCGGCCGCTCCAGCGCCTCGACCTCGGCGGCATCCGGAACGTAGCCGTCGATGTGCCGCTCGGCCGCGCCGTCGTAGGCGGACAGGGGACGGATGAGGGCGTTGGATGCCTGCTGCTCCATGATGTGCGCCGTCCACCCCGTGATCCGCGCCGCGATGAACAGCGGCGTGAAGGTCAGGGTGTCGAAGCCGATCAGGCTGTACGCCGGGCCCGACGGGTAGTCGAGGTTCGGGTAGATGCCCTTGCGCGAGACGAACTCGGACTCGAGCGTCTCGTACAGCTCCGCGACGTCCCGGCGGTCGTAGTGCGCGACGAGCGCGTCGAGCGCGGCCTTCATCGTCGGCACGCGGGAGTCGCCGCGCTTGTAGACGCGGTGCCCGAAGCCCATGATCTTGCGCTTGGCGGCGAGGGCCTCGTCGAGCCACGGCACGACCGCGTCGGCGGTTCCGATCTCGTCGAAGATGTGCATGACGGCCTCGTTCGCACCGCCGTGCAGCGGTCCCTTGAGGGCACCGATCGCACCCACGACCGAGGAGTACAGGTCGCTGAGGGTCGAGGCGATCACGCGCGCCGTGAAGGTCGAGGCGTTGAACGAGTGCTCGGCGTAGAGGATCATCGAGCGGTTGAAGGCGTCGACGACGACCTCGTCGGGCTCCTCGCCGAAGGTCATCCAGAGGAAGTTCGCGGCGTACCCGAGGTCCTCGCGCGGCTCGACGATCTCCTCGCCGCGGCGGCGTCGCTGGCCGTACGCGACGACGGCGGGCAGGATCGCGAAGAGGCGGATGCTGCGGTCCAGGTTCTCGGCCGGGGTGCCCGCGGCATCCAACACGTTCGCGATCCCCGCGGTCTCGAACGCCCCGAGCACGCTCACGACCGTCCGGGCCTCGTCCATCGGATGCGCCGAGACCGGCATCGCGTCGATGAAGGAGCGGATGTCGGCGGGCAGCGCGCGGTTCGCGCGCTCGACCGCCTGCAGCTCGGCGAGCTGGTCGGCCGTCGGCAGCTCGCCGTGCCACAGCAGGTAGGCGACCGCCTCGAACGACTGCGTCGCGGCGAGCTCCTGCACGGGGTAGCCGCGGTAGAGCAGCGAGTTCGTCTCGGGGTTGACCTTGCTGATCGAGGTCGTGTCGGCGTAGACGCCGGCGAGACCCTTCTTGATGTCGGGGTCGGTCATGCTCGCTCCTGTTCCTCGACCGTCAGCGGTCGATCCGGAAGGTGAAGACGTTCGTGTCGAAGTGGTTGTACGACTCGTAGTCGATGAGGTCGTACAGGTCGGCGCGGTGCTGCATCTCGCCGAGCCGGGACGTGAGGTGCCCGTCGTCGATCAGCGTATCGAGCGCACGCTCGGCCGCGCCCATCGCCATCCGCAGGAGCGACACCGGCCAGATGACGATGTTCACCCCGACGTCCCGCAGCTGGTCGACCGTGAACAGGTCGCTCTTGCCGAACTCGGTCATGTTCGCGAGGATCGGCACGTCGACCGCCTCGCGCACCGCCGCGAACTCCTCGAGGGTGCGCATGGCCTCGGGGAAGATCGCATCGGCGCCCGCGTCCACCAGCTTGCGCGCGCGGTCGGTCGCGGCATCCAGTCCTTCGACGGCGCGGATGTCGGTGCGCGCCATCACGAGGAAGTTCGGGTCGCGGCGTGCGTCGACCGCGGCGCGGATGCGCTTGAGCGCCGTGTCCTCGTCGACGACCGCCTTGCCGTCGAGGTGGCCGCAGCGCTTGGGGTTGACCTGGTCCTCGATGTGCGCACCGGCGATGCCGGCGTCCTCGAGGGTCTGGATCGTCCGCGCCACGTTCATCGGCTCACCGAAGCCCGTGTCGGCGTCGATGATCGCGGGCAGCTCGGTCGTCCGGGCGATCTGCTGCCCGCGCGCGGCGACCTCGGTGAGCGTCGTCAGGCCGATGTCGGGCAGTCCCAGGTCGGCCGAAAGGACGGCGCCCGAGATGTACACGCCCTCGAACCCCTTGCGCTCGATGAGCCGGGCCGACAGCGGGTTGAAGGCGCCGGGGAACCGCAGCAGCTCCCCCGAGGCGAGCCGCTCCCGGAACAGGCGGCGCTTCTCGTGCGCCGGCGTCTGCGCGTACAGCATCAGCAGGCACTCCTCTCGGCGCGGGGATGTTCGGTGGTCCGTCCCGACGCGTCGCCGCCCCGGGCGGGTGCCGCGGAATCGCGCGGTTCGTGCCCGGCGTCGGACCGCACTCGCGAGCGGAGGGACTGGATACCGAACGCGCGGCCGACGATGCTCTCCATCAGAACAGTCCCGTCGGCGCGGGTGCGGTCTCGAGGACGCCGGGCGCCGCGACGATGTCGAGCTGCCGCACCTCGTCGGGCGTCAGCTCGGGCAGGCGCTGCACGAGCGCGAGGAACCGCTCGATCTCGGCGGGCTCGAGCACGGGCTCGGCCAGCAGCCGGAACTTGCGGATGTAGTCCTCGCGGGCGAACGGCCTCGCCCCCAGCGGGTGAGCGTCGGCCACGGCGATCTCGTCGACGACGGTGGAGCCGTCGGCGAGGGTGATCTCGACGCGACCGCCGAACGCCTTCTCGGCTGGGTCTTCCGAGTGGTAGCGGCGCGTCCACTCGGCATCCTCGGCGGTCGTCACCTTGTGCCATAGAGCCACCGTGTCGGGGCGGCCGGCGCGCTCGGGCGTGTACGAGTCGACGTGGTGCCATCCGCCGTCCTGCAGCGCGACCGCGTAGATGTACGGGATCGAGTGGTCGAGCGTCTCGCGGGATGCCGCGGGGTCGTACTTCTGCGGGTCGCCGGCGCCCGAGCCGATCACGTAGTGCGTGTGGTGGCTCGTGTGCAGGACAATCGAGGCGATGTTGGCCGGGTCGCGGAGTTCGGGCCGCTCGGTGCCGAGCTTGCGGGCGAGGTCGATCCACGCCTGCGCCTGGTACTCGGCCGAGTGCTCCTTCGTGTACGTGTCGAGGATGCCGCGCTTCGGCTCGCCGGCGGCGGGGAGCGGCACCTCGTAGGCGGCGTCCTTGCCGTCGAGGAGCCAGGCGATGACGCCGTCCTCACCCTCGTAGATCGGCGACGGCGAGGTCTCGCCGCGCATCGCGCGGTCGACGGCTTCGACCGCCATCTTCCCGGCGAAGGCGGGGGCGTGCGCCTTCCACGTCGAGATCTCGCCCTTCCGCGATTGACGCGTCGCAGTCGTGGTGTGAAGTGCCTGCGCGACGGCCTGGGAGATCGTGTCGACATCGAGGCCGAGGAGGGTTCCGATGCCGGCGGCGGCCGACGGGCCGAGGTGCGCGACGTGATCGATCTTGTGCTTGTGCAGGCTGATCGCCCGGACGAGGTCGACCTGGATCTCGTACCCGGTCGCGAGCCCGCGGACCAGGGCTGCCCCGTCGGCGCCGACGTGCTGCGCGACCGCGAGGATCGCGGGGATGTTGTCGCCCGGGTGCGAGTACTCCGCCGCCAGGAACGTGTCGTGGTAGTCGAGTTCGCGGACGGCGACGCCGTTGGCCCACGCCGCCCACTCCGGGCTCGTGCGCGTCTCGTTCGGCACGCCGAACACCGTGCCGCCGTAGCCGCCCGTCGACACCGGGTGCGACAGCGCCTGCGAACGGGCTGCGCTGACGGGACGACGGGTGAGGGATGCCGCGGCCACCGCCGCGTTGTCGATGACCCGGTTCACGATCATGTCGACGACGTCGTCCTCGACGGGGACCGGATCGACGGCGACCTGCGCGATCTTGTGGGCGAGCTGCTCCTCGCGGGGCAGCGGCTCGTCGCTGCGGTAGACGCGGACGTGGTGGGTGACGGTCATGACGGTTCCTCCGGGGTGTCGGACAGGGAGTCGAGGATCGAGGCGAGCGCGTTGTGCAGGTGCACGTGCGTCGCGTGGGCGGCGAGGTCGCCGTCACCGGCGGCGATCGCGCCCGCGATGAGGCGGTGCTCGGCGACCGAGGCGGCGAGGCGTTCGGGGTTGTCGCGAGCCAGGCGCCGCACGCGCACGAGGTGAGTGCGGACGGTGCGCAGCGCCGAGGTGAGGTAGTCGTTGCGGACGGCGGCGTCGAGTTCGGCGTCGAAGCGGGCGATGAGCGCGTAGTAGGCGTCGGCGTCGGATGCCGCTCCGCCCGACGCCTGCGTCGCTGCGAACTCGGCGGCGAGCGCAGCGAAGACGGAGCGACCGCCCGCTCGGGCCGCCAACCGGGCCGCGGTCTCCTCGAGCGCGCGGCGCACGGCGAACAGGGCCTCGATATCGGAGGCGTCGATGCCGGCGACGACGGTGACCCGCGGGGACGCCTGCTCGACGAGCCCGTCGGCGGCGAGTCGGCGGAGTGCCTCGCGGAGCGGTGTCCGGCTCACGCCGAGTCGTGCGGCCTGCTCGACCTCGGCCAGAACGGCCCCGGGAGGCAGCGTCCCGTCCTGGATCTCGCGCAGCAGCGTCTCGTACGCGCGGACCCCGGCGTACCGCGCGGGTGCATCCGTCATGATCTCAGTGTATGCACAGTGGGCCTGGGTGGAGGCGTTGCAGGAGTAGATCCCCGCCTTATGTATACACAGGCGTCAGGCCGACATCCCACGACGCGACAGCGGTGAGGACCACGCCGAGGCTGCGATCAGCGGCATCCGGATCCACCCTCGCCACGGCGAGCGCGGCGATCACCAGCGACGCACAGACCTCCGAGAGAGCCGCGCGCGAGGCTGCCGAGATCTCCGGCCGCGCGGAATCCACACCCGCGGCGATCGCGGCACGGAGCTCATCGGTGTACGCCGTGACGAGCGCGCGCACGTCGGGGTCGTCGTCGACGACGGGCGCGCATGCGGCGTTGAGCAGCAGGCATCCCGCCTGGGCCCGCGGCGTTCCGCTCGCGATCGCGCGCCGCATCTCGGCGACGTAGTGCTCGAGCGCGTCGGGACCGGCATCCGATCGCTGCAGCCGGCCGATGCGGGAGCGCACAACCTCGTCGAGGTACCGCGCGACGACGGCCTCGAATAGACCCTTCTTGCTGCCGAACGCGTGGTACAGGCTCGAGCGCTTGAGCCCCGTCGCCGCTTCGAGTTCCGCCACACCGGTCTCGGCGTACCCGCGCGCCCAGAAGACGTCGCGCGCAGCGCGGACGACGTCATCGCGGTCGAATGTCGCCGTGCGTCCCATGGATGCCCCTCTCAGCCGTCGGTACTATATTAGACCGATCGTTACAAAATGACGCCTTGGAGGAAAACATGCGCGCAGTCACCCACCCCGTCTTCGGCGAACCGGCCGACGTCCTCGAGACCACGGAGCTCCCCGACCCCACCCCCGGTGCGGGAGAGGTCCGGGTGCGGCTGCTCGCCTCGCCGATCCACAACCACGACCTGTGGACCATCCGCGGCACCTACGGCTTCAAGCCGGAACTCCCCGCCCGTTCGGGCACCGAGGCCGTCGGTGTCGTCGAGGAGCTCGGTGAGGGCGTCGAGAACCTGCAGGTCGGCCAGCGCATCGCCACCGGCGGCACCTTCGGCGTGTGGGCCGAGCAGTTCATCGCCCGCGCCGCGACTCTCATCCCCGTTCCCGAGGGCCTTCCCGACGACCAGGCCGCTCAGCTCGTCTCCATGCCGTTCAGCGCCATCAGCCTCATCGACTTCCTCGACGTGAAGCCGGGCGACTGGATCGTACAGAACGCCGCGAACGGCGCCGTCGGCCGCATGGTCGCGCAGATGGGTCGCGCCCGCGGCCTCAACATCCTCGGCCTCGTCCGCCGCAGCGCCGCCGTCACCGAGCTCGCCGAGCAGGGCATCGACCGCGTCGTCGCCGTCGACACCGACGACTGGCGCGACAAGGTCGCCGAGATCACCGGAGGCGCCCCCATCATCGCCGGCGTCGACTCCGTCGGCGGCGAGTCGAGCGGTCACGTCCTCTCGCTCCTCGGCGAGAACGCCACCCTCGTCGTCTTCGGCGCGATGGACGCTCCCGTCATGCAGCTCGCGTCGGGCCCGGTCATCTTCCGCCACATCACGATCAAGGGCTTCTGGGGAAGCAAGGTGAGCACCGAGATGGATGCCGCCAAGCGCGGCCGGCTCTTCGGCGAACTCGCCCAGCACCTCTCTTCCGGCGTCCTGACCCTGCCGGTGTCGGCGACGTTCCCGCTCGAGCAGGCGCGCGACGCCGCCCGTGCGAGCCTGACCGCCGGCCGCGTCGGCAAGGTTCTCCTCCGCCCGTGATCCCCGACCCGCGCGCGGCCACTGCGCCGCGCGCGGGTAGCGTGGTCGGGTGACAGAATCCTCCCGCTATGTCGTGGCCACCGACGGCGCCTGCAAGGGCAATCCCGGACCGACGGGCTGGGCGTGGGTCGGTGAGGACGGCCACTGGGCGGCGGGCTCGATCATCCAGGGCACGAACAACGTCGGCGAGCTGATGGGCCTCCTCAAGGCGATCGAGGACCATGCGGATGTCCGCGAGCTCGTCGTGCAGGCCGACTCCAAGTACGCCATCGACACGTACGAGAAATGGATGGACGGTCACCGCCGCCGCGGCTGGAAGACGTCCACCGGCGCGCCCACGAAGAACGTCGACCTGCTCGAGCAGCTGATCACCGCGCGCGACGCTCGCCGCGCCGCGGGCCTTCCCGACGTGGTCCTCGAACACGTCCGCGGACACCGCGGTCACGTCCTCAACGAGTGGGCCGACGAGCGCGCCGTGCGCGGCGCCGAGCACGCGGCATCCGGCAAAGAATCGGCGTGGTCGTCGCTCGGCGGCCTGCACGAGAGGCTCGACGTGTCCGAGGCGCCGAAGAAGAAGCGCTGACCCGCGCGCCGGTGCGGGCACGGACCGCGGAGTCTTCGCCGAGGTCGAGCTCAGCAACCGGTTCCGACCCGCGACCCCCGCGAATGCTCCGCGGTTGTTGCCGCGGCCGTCAGGTGTCCGCGGCGCTCAGCAGTTCGGCCAGGCGGTCGAACGCCGGCCGCTGCCCCTTCACGACCCGCTCGCGCGCGCGATCCAGCGGCATCCATTCGGCGCGGTCGACCTCGGGGAAGGATGCCGTCCGGCCCGATCGCGGCGGCCACTCCATCTCGAACTCGCCGAACACGAACCCCTCCGCCTCGAAGCCCGCACCGTCGGCGACGAACACCGTCACCCGCTTGCCCGACGAGTACGCGAACGTGCCGAGCTCGGCGTAGTCGGCCTCGGGAGGGGCGACGCCGAGCTCCTCGCGGAACTCGCGCTTCGCGGCATCCAACGTCTCTTCGCCGTCCTCGAGTTCACCCTTCGGGACCGACCAGGCACCCTCGTCCTTCGACGCCCAGTACGGCCCGCCCATGTGAGCGACGAACGCCGACACCCCGCCCCCACCGTCGAGACGGTAGAGCAGGATGCCGGCGCTCTGCGTGACCACGAACGGGCGGCGCTCGTCAGATCAGACGGGACTTCGGCGAGACGGAGTACGTCTCCTCCGGGTCGGTGACCGCCACCGGCGCCAGCGCCTCGTTGATCGCGGCGTACGTGTCGTCGTCGAGCTCGATCCCCGAGGCCTTCACGGTGTCCTCGAGCTGCTCGGGACGCGACGCCCCGATGATCGCCGCGGCGATGTTCGGGTTGTGCAGCACCCACGCGAGGGCGAGCTGCGGCATCGTGATGCCCGCGCCCTCGGCGATCGGCTGCAGCTTCTGCACCGCGGTGAGGGTCTCGTCCTTCATGAAGCGCTTGATCATGTCGGATCCGCCCTTCTCGTCCGTCGCGCGCGAGCCTTCGGGCGCCGGCTGGCCGGGCTGGTACTTGCCCGTCAGGACGCCCTGCGCCAGCGGCGACCACACGATCTGCGAGATGCCGAGCTCCGCAGAGGTCGGGACGACCTTGCCCTCGATGACCCGCCACAGCGCGGAGTACTGCGGCTGGTTCGAGATGAGCTGGAAGCCGAGCTCCTTCGCCAGCGCGTGCCCGGCGCGCAGCTGCTCGGCGGTCCACTCGCTGACGCCGATGTAGAGCGCCTTGCCCTGACGGACGATGTCGGCGAAGGCCTGCATCGTCTCCTCGAGCGGGGTCTCGTAGTCGTAGCGGTGCGCCTGGTAGAGGTCGACGTAGTCGGTGTTCAACCGCTTCAGCGAACCGTTGATGCCCTCGAGCAGGTGCTTGCGCGACAGACCGTGGTCGTTCGGCCCCTTGGGACCGGTCGGCCAGTAGACCTTCGTGAAGATTTCGAGGGATTCGCGGCGCTGACCCTTCAGCGCCTCGGCGAGGACGGACTCGGCCGCCGTGTTCGCGTAGGCGTCGGCGGTGTCGAACGAGGTGATGCCGAGGTCGAGGGCCTTGTGGACCGTTGCGATCGCCGCGTCGTTCTCGACCTGCGAGCCGTGGGTGAGCCAGTTGCCGTAGGTGAGTTCGGTGATCTTGAGGCCGCTGTTGCCCAGGAATCGATAGTTGACCATGCCGACGACGCTACTCCCGCCGCCTGCCGGGTCCTCGAGGCCTTGACAGCGTTACGCCGCGGGCAGAATGACGGCGAGAGGCGGAGCGCTGGATTCGGGAAGGTAAGCCTTACCTTGCTACGATCGCTCATCGACGTCCCCGGCCCCGACGAGAGACCATCGATGCCCTTCCCCCGCCGCTCCGCCCTGCTCGCTACGCTGACCGCCGCCGCCCTCGCCCTGTCGGGGTGCGGCGCCTCCGAGGTCGTGACGCAGAAGGCCGCCGCGACCGGCGAGCGATCGACCGCGTATCCGCTGACGATCGAGAACTGCGGGCGGGCGGTCGAGGTCGACGAGGCGCCGCAGCGGGTCGTCTCGCTCGATCAGAACTCGACGGAGATCCTCCTGTCGCTCGGTCTCGCTGATCGCATCGTCGGCACCGCGTCGTGGACCGATCCTGTGCTCCCCTCACTCGCCGAGGCGAACGAAGAGGTGCCGCGTCTGTCCGACAACGCCCCGACGTACGAGGTCGTGCTCGGCGCCGACCCGGACTTCGTCACGGCCTCGTTCGGGCGCCACTTCGCCGAGGGCGGGGTCGTGACGCGCGACCGGCTCGACGAGACCGGGATCGGCTCGTACCTGTCGCCGACCGATTGCTCCGACGACCGGAGCGTCAACGCCGGCGGGACGCGCACCGCCCCCCTCACGGTCGACGACCTCTACCGCGAGATCCGAGAGCTGGCCGAGATCTTCGACGTCCCCTCTCGGGGAGACGCACTCATCGCCTCACTGAAGAAGCGCGCGGCAGCGGCCGTCGAGGGGGTCGATTTCGGCGGCGAGAAGGTCGTGTTCTGGTTCGCCGACACCCGCACGCCGTACGTCGCCGGCGGGATGGGCGCCCCGGCGATCCTCGCGCGGGACACCGGCATGTCGGGGGCGTTCGCTGACCAGACCGACGATTGGCCGGCCACGTCCTGGGAGGCGATCGTCGAGGCCGACCCCGACGTCATCGTCCTCGGCGACCTGCAGCGCGACCGCTTCCCCGGCGACCGTCTGGACGACAAGATCGCCTTCCTCGAGAGCGACCCGGTCACGCGCTCGCTCGACGCCGTGAAGTACAAGCGCTTCATCGCGTTGCACGGGGCCGAGATGAACCCGTCGATCCGCTTCGTCGACGGTCTCGCGAAGATCCGCACCTGGTGGGACGAGAACGAGGCGGGGCGCTGACCGCCACCGCGGCGCTGCCCGGTCGCCGGGCCCGCCGCATCCCGCTCACCGTCGTCGCCACCGCGCTCTCGGTCGGCCTCGTCGTCCTCACGATCGCCGTCGCATTGACCCTCGGACCGGCGAACGTGTCGCTCGTGAACGTCCGCGACGTGATCACGAACCATCTCGGCCTCACCGACATCCCGGTGCGCGTCGCCGCCGACGCGATCGTCTGGCAGGAGCGCCTCCCCCGTGCGCTCGTGGCCGCGGCCTGCGGTGCGGGCCTCGGGCTCTGCGGTGTCATCCTGCAGTCACTGCTGCGGAACCCCCTCGCCGATCCGTTCGTCCTCGGCGTCTCGTCCGGCGCCTCGACCGGCGCGGTCCTGTTCGGCGTGTTCGGGATCGGCGGCGGCGTGCTCACCCTCTCGGGCGGCGCGTTCCTCGGCGCGCTCGTCGCGTTCGGGCTCGTCCTGGTCGTCTCGCGCTTCACCGGCGGCGGCACCGCCTCGTTCATCCTGGCGGGCATCGCCGCGACCCAGTTCTTCTCCGCCCTCACGTCGCTCGCCGTGTTCGCCTTCGCCGACTCCGACGAGACGCGCGGCGTCATGTTCTGGCTGCTCGGTTCGCTCGAGGGCGTCCGCTGGGACGACGTCGTCCTCTGCGCCGCCGTCGTCCTGGTCGGCGCCGTCGTCGCGGTCGCCTCGGTGCGTCCGCTCGACGCCTTCGCGTTCGGCGACGACGTGGCGGCATCCCTCGGCATCCACGTCGCACGGACACGGATGCTGCTGCTCGTCCTGACCGCGCTGATCGCCGCGACCCTCGTCAGCGTCGCGGGAGCGATCGGGTTCGTCGGTCTCGTCCTGCCGCACGCCGCGCGGCTGCTCGTCGGCTCGCGTCACGCCCGCGTGATCCCCGTGACGATCGGTCTCGGCATGGTGTTCATGATCGCGGTGGATGCCGTGTCCCGCGTCGCGTTCGCACCGACACCGCTCCCGGTGGGGGTCGGCACCGCACTGATCGGGGTCCCGGTCTTCGTCGCCCTCCTCGTCCGACGTCGGAGGCGCGCATGAGCCTCCTCGCGGAGCACGTGTCGTGGCGCCGCGGCGGCACGCTCGTCGTCGACGACGTCTCGCTCGCGCCGAAGCCCGGGTCCGTCGTGGGCCTCCTCGGCCCCAACGGATCGGGCAAGTCGTCGCTCCTGCGCCTCTTGCAGGGATTCGCGAGGCCCGACCAGGGACGCGTCCTCCTCGACGGCTCCGACATCCGGCATCGCGGGCGTCGCGAGGTGGCGCGGACCGTCGCTGCCGTGACCCAGCACGCGACGACCGAGGTCGACCTGACGGTGCGCGACGTCGTCCGCCTCGGCCGCACGCCGCACGTCTCGCTGTGGGGTGCGGGCGGGGCACGGGACGACGAGATCGTCGACGCGGCGATCGCGCAGGCGGGTCTGAGCGAGAAGACGGATGCCCGGTGGCACACCCTGTCGGGCGGCGAGCAGCAGCGCGCCCAGATCGCCCGCGCACTCGCGCAGGAACCCCGCGAGCTGCTGCTCGACGAGCCGACCAATCACCTCGACATCCGCCACCAGCTCGAGCTGCTGAGCCTCGTGCGGAGCCTGCCCGTCACCGTCGTCGTGGCCCTCCACGACCTCAACCTCGCGGCGATGTTCTGCGACGAGGTGCTCGTCATGGCGGCCGGTCGCGCCGTCGCCGCCGGGGCACCGGCCGACGTCCTCACGGACGGCCTCATCGAGGAGGTCTACGGCGTCCGCTGCCGCGTCACGGTCGAGGCCGGACGCCCGACGATCGCCTTCGCACCGCCTCGCTGAGCCGGACGAGGTCGGTCAGACGGATGCCGCCGCGGCCTGATCCTCTTCGGTCGCGACGAGCTGACCGCACGCGCCGTCGATCTCCTTGCCGCGGGTGTCGCGGAGGGTCGTCGGGATGCCGGCGTCGTTGAGCCTGCGGACGAACTCGTTCTGCACGTCGACGTCGGACGAGGTCCAGATCGACCCCGGCGTCGGGTTCAGCGGGATCGGGTTGACGTGCACCCAGCCGCGACCGCGCGCGTTGAGCTTCTCGGCGAGGAGATCGGCGCGCCAGGCGTGGTCGTTCATGTCCTTGATGAGCGCGTACTCGATCGAGACGCGACGCCCGGTCTTGTCGAAGTACTCGCGCGCGGCGTCGAGGGCCTCATCGACCTTCCAGCGCGAGTTGACCGGGATCAGCTCGTCGCGCAGGTGGTCGTCGGGGGCGTGCAGCGACAGTGCGAAGGTGACCGGGATCTCCTCGGCGGACAGCTTGCGGATCGCCGGCACGAGCCCGACGGTCGAGACCGTGATGCCGCGGGCGCTCATGCCGAGCCCGTGCTTCTTGTCGACCATCGTGCGGACGGCCTGCATGACGCGGGCGTAGTTGGCGAGGGGCTCCCCCATGCCCATGAAGACGATGTTCGTGACGCGCTCGTCCTTGTGGCCGACCTTGCGGGGATCGCCCAGGCCGCCGTCGGCGATGAGGCGGTTGGCGCGGACGACCTGGTCGACGATCTCGGCCGCCGACATGTTGCGGGTGAGGCCCGCCTGGCCGGTGGCGCAGAACGGGCAGTTCATGCCGCAGCCGGCCTGGCTCGACACGCACAGCGTGATGCGCCCGGTGTAGCGCATCAGGACGGACTCGACGAGTGCGCCGTCGTGCAGACGCCAGAGGAACTTGATCGTGTCGCCGCCGTCGGTCTCGAGCCGGCGCACCTCGGTCATGAGGTTCGGCAGCAGCCCGCCGACGAGCTCGTCGCGGTTCGCCGCCGGCAGGTCGGTCATGTGGGCGGGGTGGGACGTGTAGTGCTGAAAGTAGTGCTTCTCGAGCTGCGCGGCGCGGAACCCCGGCATCCCGAGCTCCTTCAGCTTCTCTACGCGCGCGTCGTGATCCAGGTCGGCGAGGTGCACCGGCGGCTTGCCCCGCTTGGGGCTCGCGAACTGCAGGAGCGGGCGGCCCTCGGCATCCTTCGCCTGCGTCCACCCCTCGGTCGCGGGACGCACCTGCTTCGGCGTCGTCGAGCGCACGGCGGACATGCCCTCAGGGCGCGCGGGAGTGGACTCGGTCATGCCTTCCAGGCTACCGGCGGCGGGCTGGGCGGATGCCGGGCGGCTCTAGACTCGTCGCCATGACGGATGGGGCTCCGCAGCGGCGCGGGACGGTCGTGCACAAGGTGCTCAACAACAACGTCGTCATCTCCCTCGACGAGCAGGGTCGGGAGCGCGTGCTCATGGGCCGCGGGCTCGGCTTCCAGCTGAAGCCGTCCGACACCCTCGATCCCGCCAAGGTCGAGAAGACCTTCATCCTCGAGACGGGCGAGGACGGCGAACGCGAACGGCGGATGCTGGCGGACACCCCGTACGCGATCGTCGAGGCGGTCTCCCGCGCCGTCGATCAGGCGGAGCGCTCGCTCGGCCACCACCTCGGGCGCCGGCTCACCATGGCGGTCATCGACCACGTCCAGTTCGTGCTCGAGCGCCTCGAGAAGGGCATCCGGATCCCCGCCGCGAACATGCCCGAGCTCCGCGTGCTGCACCCGGCCGAGTTCTCCGCGGCCAGGACCATGGCCGAGTCGATCTCCGCCGCGCTGGAGACCGAACTGCCCGCCGAGGAGGCCGTCTTCCTCACGATGCACGTCCTCAACGCGACCCGCGACGAACCCAACGGGACGGCCGCCCTGCTGTTCCGACGCGTGCAGCACGTCGTGATGACGGTCGAGAACGGGCTCGGGGTGAAGCTCGACGTCGAGAGCCCCGACTACGCCCGGTTCGTGCTGCACATCCAGTTCCTGCTCCAGCGACTGGTGTCGCGGTCCATGCTCCGCAGCGCCGACAGCTCGTTCTTCGAGTTCGCCAAGCACAGCTACCCGCGCTCGTTCGCCATCGCCCAGGAGGTCAAGGCCTACGTCAAGGCCGCGACCGAGTCCGAACTGACCGATGAGGAGCTGCTGTACGTCATCGTGCACGTCGAGCGGCTCGCGTCGCAGGTCGCGGCACCGCCGGCATCCGCTGCGGAGGAATGACGCTGGCGTCCTATTCGGATGCATGCTAGCGTCTCCCCTCGCAGGCCGATGCAGACCTGCGACGCGACGGATTGTTACTGCGGCAGCAGGCAAAACCTGAACTCATATCGCTCACACGAGCGGTGAACGAGTTCAGGTTTTTTTGTTGTCCGGAAACGGCCCGGCCGCGTGTACCACCCGAGACTGCCGCGCCGATGCGGCAAGAAAGAGCGTGTCCCGATGGACTACTCGAAGACCGCGGCCGGCGTCCTGAAGGGCGTCGGCGGAGAAGAGAACGTCAGTTCGCTCGTGCACTGCGCCACCCGCCTGCGCTTCGTGCTGAAGGACGAGTCGAAGGCGGACACCGCCGCCGTGAAGGCGACCCCCGGGGTCGTGACGGTCGCCCAGGCCGGCGGCCAGTACCAGGTGGTCATTGGCAACGACGTCCCCGACGTCTTCGCCGAGATCGGCAAGATCTCGAAGCTCGGCGCGGCCTCGGCCGACGGTGCGACGACGGATGCCCCGAAGGGCAACCTCTTCAACCGCTTCATCTCGATGATCTCGGCGATCTTCACGCCGGTGCTGTGGGCCCTCGCCGGCACCGGTCTGCTGAAGGCGTTCCTCGCCGCCGCCGTCACGTTCGGCTGGATCGCCACCGACACCTCGACCTACGCCGTCCTCAACGCCCTGTCGGACGCCTTCATCAACTTCCTGCCGATCGCCCTGTCGATCACCGCGGCGCGCTACTTCAAGGCCAACGAGTGGACGTCGCTGGCGATCGCCGGCGCGCTCGTCTACCCGACGATGGCCGGCCTCGTCGGCCAGCCGGGTCTCACCTTCTTCGGCATCCCGTTCACGATGGTCAGCTACGTCTCGAGCGTCATCCCGATCATCGTGATCGTGTGGCTGCAGAGCCACGCTGAGAAGGTCCTCTACCGCGTGCTCCCCGGCGCCGTGAAGCGCTTCATGACCCCCATGATCGTCGTGCTCCTCGCCGTCCCGCTCGTCTTCGTCGTGATCGGGCCGATCTCGGACCTCCTCGGCGGCGGCCTCGGCAAGGGTATCGGCTGGATGTTCGAGACCCTGCCGTGGCTCGGCGGCGCAATCATGGGCGGCCTGTGGCAGGTCTTCGTCATCTTCGGTCTCCACTGGGGCCTCGTGCCGCTGTTCACGCTCGAGTTCCAGACGACGGGTCAGATCTCGCTCGTCGGTCCCGTCTTCGCCGCCGTCCTCGCGCAGGCCGCCGCCGTCGCCGGCGTCTGGGTGCGGGCCCGCAACAAGAACCTCAAGTCGCTCGCCGCTCCCGCGACCCTGTCGGGCTTCCTCGCCGGCATCACCGAGCCCGCGATCTACGGCATCAACCTGCCCCTCAAGCGCCCGTTCGCCTTCGGCATCGTCGGTGGCGCGATCGGCGGTGCGATCATCGCGATCGGCGGCGTCTTCGCGAAGGCGTTCGTCGTGCCGTCGGGCCTCGCCCTGCCGGCTCTGCTCGGCAACGGGAACATGGTGTTCCTCGGCATCGGTCTGCTCGTCGCGATCGCCGTGCCGTTCCTGCTGACCGTCATCGTCGGCTTCGTCGAGCCGGCCGAGGACGCTGAGCCCGCCACCGCCACGGCCCCGACCGACCTCGAGGTGCTCAGCCCCCTCGACGGCACGGTCGTCCCGCTGTCCGAGACCCCCGACGCCGCCTTCGCCGAGGGCGCCCTCGGTGACGGCGTCGCGATCCTCCCCCGGAGCGGCGCGCTGTACGCCCCCTTCGACGCGACGATCGCCGCCGCCTTCCCGACCGGTCACGCGATCGGACTGCGGCACGCCGACGGCGCCGAGGTGCTCATCCACATCGGTATCGACACCGTCAAGCTCGGCGGCCGCCACTTCGACGTCAAGGTCACGACGGGTCAGCAGGTGAAAGCCGGCGACCTGCTCGTCGAGTTCGACGGCGACGCGATCGAGAAGGCCGGGTACGACCTGACCACGCCGATCGTCGTCACCAACGGCGAGCTCTACCCCGCGATCACCGGCCGCACCTCGGGCCCGGTCGCGCACGGCGAGCCGCTGTTCACGGCGGTCTCGGTCGAGTCCGCTGCCGTCACGGCCTGATCCGATCCGGATGCCGGGTGTCGCCGCACCCGAAGCGGGGGCACCCGGCATCCACCCTCCCCCTCGAAGACACACGACACGACACGAAAGCGACTCATGAGCACCATCTCGTTCCCCGACGGCTTCCTCTGGGGCGGCGCGACCGCCGCGAACCAGCTCGAGGGCGCGTACCTCGAAGACGGCAAGGGACTCTCGATCCAGGACGTGATGCCGCAGGGCATCATGACCCCGCGGAGCGCCGGCCCGACGGATGACAACCTCAAGCAGGTCGCCATCGACTTCTACCACCGCTACGCGGAGGACATCGCGCTCTTCGCCGAGATGGGGTTCAAGACCTTCCGGTTCTCGATCGCCTGGAGCCGCATCTTCCCGAAGGGCGACGAGACCGAGCCGAACGAGGCCGGCCTCGCCTTCTACGACCGCGTCCTCGACGAGCTCGAGCGCCACGGCATCGAGCCGCTCGTCACGATCTCGCACTACGAGACCCCGCTGCACCTCGCCGAGACCTACGACGGCTGGGTGAACCGCGACATGATCGGGTTCTACGAGCGCTACGTGCGGACGCTCTTCTCGCGCTACGGCGCCCGGGTGAAGTACTGGCTGACCTTCAACGAGATCAACTCGATCGTCCACGCCCCGTTCATGTCGGGCGGGATCAACACCCCGAAGGACGAGCTGTCTCCCTCGGACCTGTACCAGGCGATCCACCACGAGCTGGTGGCATCCGCTCTGGCGACGAAGGCCGCCCGCGAGCTGGCACCGAATGCGCAGATCGGCTGCATGGTGCTGTCGATGCCGGTCTACCCGCTGACCCCGAACCCCGATGACGTGTTCGCCGCACTCACGACGGAGCGGGTGAACCTCGCCTTCGGCGACATCCACGTGCGCGGCGAGTACCCCGGCTACTACCTGCGGAGCCTCCGCGAGCGGGGCGTCGAACTCACCATCACCGACGAGGACCGTGCGCTCCTGAAGGAGAACACCGTCGACTTCGTGTCCTTCAGCTACTACTCCTCGATCTGCGAGACGACCGACGAGTCGAAGCGAATCATGGGTGAAGGCAACCTGTTCGGCGGCGTCAAGAACCCGACGCTCACGGAGTCGGAGTGGGGCTGGCAGATCGACCCCGTGGGCCTGCGTCTCGTGCTCAACCAGTTCTGGGACCGCTGGCAGAAGCCGCTGTTCATCGTCGAGAACGGCCTGGGCGCGAAGGACCAGCTCGTCGAGGTCGACGGTGTGAAGACCGTCCAAGACGACTACCGCATCGCCTACCTTCAGGCGCACCTCGAGGCGGTCGGTGAGGCGATCGCCGACGGCGTCGACCTCATGGGGTACACGACGTGGGGCTGCATCGACCTCGTCTCGGCGTCGACCGCGCAGCTCAGCAAGCGGTACGGCTTCATCTACGTCGACCGGAACGACGACGGGTCGGGCTCGCTCGAGCGCTACAAGAAGGCGTCGTTCGACTGGTACGCCGAAGTGATCCGCACGAACGGCGCATCGCTCTCGCGCTGACTCACCCTCCGATGCGGTCGTGGTTCGCCACGGCCGCATCGTTGTTTCCCGGGCCGGCGAGCCGGGCGGCGAGCGCCGCGATGTCGGCGGGGGTTGTCCGGCAGCACCCGCCGATGAGGCGGGCACCGGCATCCACCCACGCCTCTGCTTCGGCGAAAGCGGCTCCCGCCTCGCCGCGCCAGGATCGGGATGCCGCATCCCACGTCTCGCCGCTGTTCGGGTAGACGACGGCGGCGACCCCGGCCGGCACGCCGCCGAGCACGGCGGGGATGAGCTCGGGCGGACAGCAGTTCGCGCCGACCGCGACGACGCCCGGCGCGGAGGCTGCCGTGGCGAGCGCGTCCGCAAAGCCGCCGTCGTCGAACGCCGTGCTCGCCGCCGACAGCGAGATCCACGCGGGCACGTCGATCCCGTCGAGCGCGAGGGCGATCGCCTCGACCTCGGCGGGAGAGGCGATGGTCTCGATGGCGAGCAGGTCGGGGCCGGCACCGGCGAGCGCCTCGATGCGGCGGCGATGCCAGCGGGCGAGGTCCCCGACCGACATCCCGTAGGCGCCCGTGTACTCGCTGCCGTCGGCACGCACGGCTCCGAAGGGACCGACGGATGCCGCGACCCACGCCCGTCCCGCCGCCGCCTCGCGTGCGAGCCGGACCGACGCCCCGAGCAGCCCGTCGACGGCCGCGTTGTCGTACCCGGCCGCACCGAGGTTGTCGTACCCGAGTTGGTACGAGGCGGTGGTGATCACCTCGGCGCCTGCGGCGACGAACTCGGCGTGCACGTCGCGGACGTCGCCCGGCGCGTCGATGAGGACACCGGCCGACCAGAGTGCGCCGGCGAGATCGTGCCCCCGAGCCTCGAGCATCGTCCCGAGTCCGCCGTCCAGGACGAGCGGACGGTCGGCGATCGCGGCGCGGACATCGGGCATGCGGTCACTTTAGGCGCGCGGGGCTTCGTCCCCGGTGCCGCATTACGCTGAATGATGTGACGACTCCCCGCATCCGCCCGATCTCCGTCGACGACGCGGGCGAGGTGCTCACCCTGCAGCGGGCCGCCTTCGTGCAGGAGGCGCTCATCTACGACGCCGTCGACATGCCGCCGCTCACGCAGACGCTCGACGAGGTCCGCGCCGAACTCAAGGACAACCTCGGATGCGTCGCCCTCGACGGCGAGCGCATGGTGGGCTGCGTGCGCGCCCGCGTCGACGGCGACCTGCTCCTCATCGGCCGCATCGCGATCGCCCCCGACCAGCAGGGTGCCGGGCTCGGCACGAGCCTGCTCACCGCGGTCGAGGAGCGGGGCCGTGAGGCCGGCGCGACGACGGCCGAACTCTTCACGGGGTCGCTCAGCGAGGCGAACATCCGCCTGTATGAACGCGAGGGGTACGAGGAGAGCGAGCGCGTCCCCGGCGACGACGGCACCGAGCAGGTCTTCCTGCGCAAGCAGCTCTGAACCGGCCGCCTCTCTCCATCCGGGAGAATGGAGGCATGACGCGCATCGCTTTCCTGGACGTGGACGGAACCATCCTCGAGCACGGAACGGCCATCGCCGACTCGACGATCACCGCGATCCGGGCGGCACGCGAGAACGGCCACCTCGTCTACCTCTGCACGGGACGCGCCGCCGGCGACATCCACCCCAAGGTCCGCGAGATCGGCTACGACGGCGCGATCACCAACGGCGGCGCCTACGCGGTGCGCGGCGACGAGCTGCTGTTCGCCGACCCGATGCCGCGCGAGGACACCGACCGGCTGATCACCTACTTCGAGGCGGAGGACATCGACTACTTCCTGCAGTCGAACGAGGCCGTCTACGCGAGCGACGGGGTCGGTGCGATGCTCGACGAGTACTTCGCCGAGCGCCGCAAGCGTCACCTCGAGGACGCCCGCCGGCTCGGACAGACCGATGCCGTCGACCCGAAGCCGATCGTCACCTACCGTCCCGTCGGCGAGGCGGACCTGGACGCCATCGCGAAGACCACGTTCATCAGCAAGCGCTCCGACAGCGTCGACAAGGCCCAGGCCGACCTCGGCGAGCGCTTCCACGTCATCCCCGGCAGCATCCCCCTCCCCGGCGGGTCCAACGGGGAGATCGGACTGGCGGGGACGAACAAGGGTTCGGCGATCGTGCGCGTGCTCGACATCCTCGGCCTCGACGCCGCCGACGCGATCGGCATCGGCGACAGCTGGAACGACGCCGAGATGTTCGACGTCGTCGGCTCCCCCGTCGCCATGGGCAACGCCGATCCCGCCCTCAAGGAGCGGGCGGGCAACGTCACGACCGACGTGCTCGACGACGGTGTGTGGAACGCGTTCGTGAAGCTCGGCCTGGTCTGACGCGCGGGCGCGCGTTTGCGCGTTCACGGCCGTGCGTCCGGCTGTGGGTCTCAGTCGAGGAAGATGTCGGGGAACAGCTCGGCGTCGGGGGTGCCGGGCGTCGCGGCGTAGCGCGCGAAGTCGGTGACACCGGCATCCCTCAGCACGTCCTCGACGATGAGCGTCTGCCCGGTGTACTCGCGCGCCGGCTTGCAGAGCACCGCGTACGCCGCGTCGGCGTAGACCTCGGGGGTGCGGCTGACCTTCATCATCCGGTCGCCGCCGAGGGCGAACTGCACTGCCGCCGTCGCGATCGTCGTCTGCGGCCACAGCGTGTTGGCGGCGACGCCGTCCTTCGCGAACTCGGCCGCCATGCCGAGGGTCGCCATCGTCATGCCGTACTTCGCGAGGGTGTAGCCGGTGTGCGCACCGAGCCACTTCGGCGAGAGGTTGAGGGGCGGCGACAGCGAGAGGATGTGGGGGTTCGCGGCATCCTTCAGCATCGGGAGCGCCGCCCGCGACAGCATGAACGTGCCGCGCACGTTGACGTCCTGCATGAGGTCGTACTTCTTCGCGGCGAGCTCGAGCGAGCCCGAGAGGTCGATGACCGAGGCGTTGTTGACGACGATGTCGATGCCGCCGAACTCGCCCTGCGTCTTCATGACGGCCTCGGTGATGTCGCCGTCGTCGCGGACGTCGCCGACGATCGGCAGCGCACGACCCCCCGCCGCGCGGATCTGCTCGGCCGCCGAGTGCACCGTGCCCTCGAGCTTGGGATGCGGGGTGTCGGTCTTGGCGAGCAGCGCGATGTTCGCGCCGTCGCGCGCGGCGCGCAGCGCGATCGCGAGGCCGATGCCGCGGCTGCCGCCCGACATGAGGATGGTCTTTCCGACGAGGGTCATGGGTTCTCCAGGAGGGTCAGGAACGGCGCGAACGGGATGCCGCGGCGAACGCGGCGATCCGCGTCGCCGCATCGGGGGTGTCGAACGCAGCACCGATCGTGCGGGCCTCGTCGTCGAGGTTGTCGGCGAACGGCCGCGCGGCGCCGGTGCGGACGAGGCGCTTCGCCTGCCCGAACGCGCCGGTTGCGCCGTCGAGCCAGGCCCGCGCGATCTCGTCGGCACGCTCCCCGGGCTGGTCGACGACCTCGGCGACGAGCCCCCACTCGAGCGCGGTCGGCGCGTCGATCGTCGTGTCGGTGAGCAGCAGCTGCAGCGCGCGGCGCTGTCCGACCGCCGCCGGCAGCAGCGTCGAGACGCCGAGGTCGGGGGTGAGCCCGATGTTCGCGTACTTGCTGACGAACACGGCGCGCGGCGAGGCGACGATGTAGTCCGCCGTCAGCATGAGACCGAGACCGCCGCCGGCGACCGCTCCCTGCACCGCCGCGACCATCGGGATCGACGACTCCACGAAAGTCCTGATGCCGTCGTGGATCACTCCGGCCATCTCGGTGATCGTGCCACCGCTGCCGCCGGAGGTCGCCATCTGCACGACGTCGCCGCCGGCGCAGAACGCCGGGCCCGCGGCATCCAACACGATCGCGCCGACCGTGTCGTCGCGCGTCAGCTCGTGCGCGAGGTCGCGCCAGCGCGTGCCCATCTCGAAGTCCATCGCGTTGAGGGACGCCGGGCGGTTGAAGGTCAGCCGGGCGAGGGCGCCCTCGCGGCGCAGCAGGATCGAATCGCTCATCGGGTCTCCACTCACTTCGGGGCCATGCGGATCGAACCGTCGAGACGGATCGTCTCGCCGTTGAGATAGCCGTTCTCGACGATGTGCTGCACGAGCGCGGCGTACTCGTCGGGCTTGCCGAGCCGCGCCGGGTAGGGCACCTGCTGGCCGAGCGACTCCTGCGCCGCCTCGGGGAGCCCCGCGAGCATCGGGGTCTCCATGATCCCGGGCGCGATCGTGCAGACGCGGATCGCCGAGCGCGCCAGTTCGCGCGCGATCGGCAGCGTCATCGCGTGCACACCGCCCTTGCTGGCCGCGTACGCGGGCTGCCCGATCTGACCTTCGAAGGCCGCGACCGACGCGGTGTTCACGATGACGCCGCGGTCCCCGGATGCCGTCGGTTCGGTCGCCGCCATCGCCGCCGCCGCGTGGGCGATGACGGTGTAGGTGCCGATCAGGTTGATGCGGATGATCCGTTCGAAGTCGGCGATCGGGCTTGGCGAACCGTCGCGGGTGAGGACCTTCGCGGGCGGCGCGATCCCGGCGCAGTTGACGGCGACGCGCAGCGGGGCGACGGCGGATGCCGCGGCCACGGCCGCCTGCACCTGCGCGGCATCCGTCACATCGGCGGCGGCGAAGGTCCCGCCGAGCTCCGCGGCGACGTTGGACCCGGATGAGGTCGGCAGGTCGACGATGACGACGTGCGCACCCTGCGCGGCGAGGCGGCGGGCCGTGGCGAGACCGAGTCCGCTGGCCCCGCCGGTGACGAGGGCGGATGCTGCGGCGATGTCCATGCGCTCTCCTTCGAACGGGATCGGGTTCCACCCTACGCGCGACTGGGTGCCACGGCAGCCGGATGCCTCCAGGCTAGCCGTCCGCGACGGTGGGCGACAGGATGGAGGGATGTCCATCCCCCTCGCCGACGCGCCCGTCCCCCCGATCGCGCGCCGCCTCGCGCGCGGTGCGGCACTCCTGCCGGTGTGGGAGAACAAGCTCGGCGGGCAGACGTTCCGAACCGACGATGACCGGTTCATCAAGATCGGTCTGGTCCATCTCGAGACCTCGATGGCGGATGAGGCGGAGCGGATGGCCTGGGCAGCTCCCTACGTTCGCGTGCCGACGGTGATCGAGCAGGGCGACGACGGCGAGACGGAGTGGCTCGTGACCCGCGCCCTCACCGGCCTCTCGGCGGTAGATCCGGCGTGGGTCGCGCGGCCGGAGACCGCGGTCCGGGCGATCGGCGAGGGCCTGCGCGCCCTGCACGAGAGCCTGCCGGCTGCATCCTGTCCCTTCGACTGGACCGTGCCGTCGCGCGTCGCGAACGCCGCGGCGCGCGGGGTGATCGTCCCCGACGAGCTGCGCGAGGCGCCGTCGATTGAGCAGCTCGTGGTCTGCCACGGCGACGCCTGCGCGCCCAACACGCTCATCGGGGACGACGGCCGGTGGAGCGGTCACGTCGACCTCGGGCAGCTCGGCCTCGGCGACCGCTGGGGAGACATCGCCGTCGCCGCGATGAGCACCGGCTGGAACTACGGCCCCGGGTGGGACGGCCTGCTGCTCGAGGCGTACGGCGTCGCGCCCGACGAGGAGCGCCTCGCCTACTACCGCGACCTCTGGAACGCGACCTGACCCGTCAGCGCATCGCAGCGTCGAAGAGCGCCGCCGCGGCCAGGTAGCCCACGACCACCAGAGCGGTCGAGACCAGCGGGACCCAGGCGAGGTCGCGCCCTGTCCACCCTGCGACGATCGCGGCGGTGGCCGTGAGGGCGACGCTCGCGAGTATCGACGAAGCGAAGAGCACGCCCGCGGCATCCGCTGTCGCCCAGTCGCAGCGGGGCGTGCATGCTCCGCCAGCGAAGACGGTGCGCAAGAACCACAACACTGCAGTGACGACGACGGCGACCACCTGCAGGACGGCGACGGCCAGGACGGCGCCCGCGCCGCTCCACCGCAGGCGCGCAGGAGTGGCTGTCGTCATGTCGCGGACGCTAGCAGGAGGATGCCCCCGAGGGCCAGGATGGAGCCGTGGCCGAGCACCCGCTGATGTTCCGCGACGACGATCCGTTGCTCGCCCTCGTCCGGCGTCACGCGCTCGCCCTCCCCGAGGCCGGGGAGAAGGTCAGTCACGGTCGGCCGACGTTCTTCACGACTAAGGTGTTCGCCTACTTCGGCGGCTCGGTCCGACGCGGTCCCGGTGACTTCGAGCGCCACGATGCGGCGGTCATGATCCTCCCGGATCGGGACGACGAGCCGGCACTGCGCCAAGACCCGCGGTTCTGGACGCCGGCCTACCTCGGCCCCTCCGGCTGGCTCGGCGTCGACCTCGACGAGACGGATGAGACCGAGCTCGGCGAACTCCTCGACGCCTCGTATCGCCGGACCGCGCCCGCCCGCCTCGTCCGCCGCCTCGACGCCCCGCGGGCGCTTAGGCTCGACCGGTGAGCGAACGGACGAGCACCGGGTCCCGCATCCTCGAGGTCGCGTGGGACGACCCGCGCGCGGCGGCGCTACGCGACGAGTTGGATGCCGACCTCGGCGCCCGCTACGACGGGTTCCACGGCGACGAGTCCGCCGAGCGGAAGGCCGCGCGCTCCCGCGCCCTCGCGATGCACCCCGACGAGATCGTCGCGACCCTGATCGCGGTGGATGCCGACGGCACACCGACCGGCCACGTCATCCTCCGTCGCCTCGGCGAGGAGTGGGAGATCAAGCGCCTCGTCGTCACCGAGGCGGCGCGGGGTCGCGGCATCGCGCGAACCCTCATGGGCGCCGCGCTCGACCGGGCACGCGCGGGCGGTGCCGATCGGGTCATCCTGCAGACCGGCATCCCGCAGCCCGAATCGGTCGCCCTCTACGAGTCGCTCGGATTCACCCGCATCCCGGTCTACGAGCCGTACGCCGAGACGATGCCCCGTTCGATCTGCTTCGCCTACGCGCTCTGACCGGCGACTCACATCCAGACGACGCGGAACGAGCCGACGGCCACGGCGACAGAGATCGCCACGGCCACGATCGCCAGCGCACCGACCACGGCGACCGCGTCCCGGCGGGACAGCCGCGACGTGCGGGCCCAGGTGCGTTCGACGGGCGCGCCGAACCCGCGCGCCTCCATCGCGGTCGCGAGGCGCGTGCCGCGACGCACTGCGAAGACGAGGAGCACGAACGCCATCGAGAAGAACCGGCGCACGGCGTTCCGGTCCCCCACGCCGCGCGCCCGCCGCGCGAGGCGCATGGCCCGCCAGTCGTCAACGAACAGCCCGAGCGTGCGCGTCCCGGCCAGCACCCCGAGCACGAGTCGCGCGGGCAGCCGCACGATCTGAGCGAGCGCCGCGGCGAGCTCGATCGGGTCGACGCGGCTGAACAGCAGGACTGTCGGGAGCGCGAGCGCGATGACCCGCACCCCGACCGCCACCGCGAACCCGATCGACGCGTCGCTGATCGTCGCGTACCAGAACGAGGCGTACACGCGCCCGCCCGGCTCGGCGTACAGCAGCATGCTCAACCCGGCGACCGGCATCAGCACGAGCACCGGCGCCATCCGCCGCAGGGTCGCCCCGAACCCGATCCCGGTCAGCGGGATGCACAGCACCATCAGCACGACGGCGACACCGGCGCTGACCGCGTCGATCGTCGTCAGCATCGGGATGGCCAGCACGAAGGCGAGGAGGATGCGGACCGCCGGGTTCACCCCGTCGAGCCACGCGTCCCGCCTCGCGGTCCCGGTGCCGGCCGCCGCGAGGTTCATGACGCGCCCGCCGCGAGCTCGATGTGCCGTCCGCCGAGCAGCCGCACCGCATCCTCGTCGTGCGTCACCGCGACGACCGCGCGCCCGTCGGCGACCTGCGCCTGCAGCAGCGAGACGATGCCGGCCCAACCGCGACGGTCTTGCCCGAACGTCGGCTCGTCGAGGACGATGACCTCGGGCGATGTGGCGAGGACGGTGGCCACCGACAGCCGCCGCTTCTGACCGCCCGACAGCGTGAACGGATTGGCCCGCGCGAGCGCGGTGAGCCCGAGCTCGTCGAGCAGCCGGTCCACGACGGCGTCGATCTCGCGGGACGGGCGCCGGAGGGCGCGCGGTCCGACCTCGAGCTCAGCGCGCACCGTCGAGGCGAGGAACTGGTGCTCGGGATCCTGGAACACGGTGCCGATCCGGGTGAGGAGTTCGCGCGAACTCCAGCGGGAGGGCCGCGCTCCCCGACGCCCCACGGGCACGGTGTCCGCCTCGACGGTCCCGGCGAACTCCGGCAGGAGCCCCGCGAGGGTCAGTGCGAGGGTGGACTTGCCGACGCCGTTGGGTCCGGTGATGACGGATGCCGCTCCCGCCGCCACCTCGAGGTCCAGCCTTTCGCGCACCGGCGTCCGCCCGTCCCTCGAGACGGCCAGCCCCCTCGCCCGGAGGGCGGCGGGGACGTCCGCCGTCACGGCCGGCAGCGCGGGCAGGTCGACGGGGTGACCCGGCAGCCAGACCCCGGCCGCGAGCAGGGTCGCCGCGTGGCGGGTGAACACCTCCGCGGGCGTCCCGTCCGCGAGCAGACCCCCTTCGGCGTCGAGGACCACGACTCGCGTCATGAGCTCCACCCACACGTCCGTCCGGTGCTCGATCACGACGAGGGTGGCGCCCGTGGCCTCCACCGCCCGTCCGACCGCGGCGCGCACCTCGCGGACCCCGACGGGGTCGAGGTTGGCGGTCGGCTCGTCGAGCAGCAGCAGACCCGCGTCCATCGCGAGGGCGCCCGCGATCGCGAGGCGCTGCTTCTGGCCGCCCGAGAGCCGCGCGGTCTCGCGGTCGAGCGGGACGTCGAGCCCGACGGCGTCGAGCGCGGCGCGCACCCGCACCGGGATGCGTTCGGGCGGGACGCCGAGGTTCTCGCAACCGAATGCCACGTCGTCGCCGACGCGGGAGAGCACGACCCCGGCGTCGGGATCCTGCAGCACGAGGCCGACACGGCCGCGCTGCGTGCTCGGGTCGGCGCCGTCGATCGTCATCCGACCCGACGCCTCGCCGTCCTCGTCACCGCCGAGCAGCCCCGCCATCCCCGCGAGGAGCGTCGACTTGCCCGCGCCCGATGCACCGAGCAGGAGCACCCGCTCGCCGGGGGCGATGTCGAGGTCGACGTCCGCGACGGCCGGTCGGCGACGGCCCGCGTAGCGCCACCCCCAGCCGCGTGCGCGGAGTCCGGCCGGGCGGGATCCGGTGGTCAGACCTCGTCCGCCTGTTCTCGACCCGCGGCGAACCGGCTGAGGGCACCGGTCTTCGCGAGAGCCCGGACGAGCAGCCAGCCCACGACGCCGGCGAGCACGACGCCCGAGACGATGATCGTGCCGAGGTAGATGAGGTTGAACTCGAGCGTCTTCAGGATGTTCGGGGTCGAGCCGAAGAACAGTTCGAAGATCCACGCGGCGACGCCCGCGCCGACGCCGGCGAGCGCGGCCACACCGATGCCGAAGCGGCGGTAGAGGAACACGGCGAAGATGAGCTCGGCGCCGAGGCCCTGGACGAGGCCCGACAGCAGCGTCGACGGGCCCCAGATGTTGCCGATCGTGGCCGAGACGGCCGCGGCGACGACCTCGACGAGCAGCGCGGCGCCGGGCTTCCGGATCACGAGACCGCCGATGACACCGCCGATGAGCCAGATGCCGACGGCGAAGCCGCCGAGGCCGGGGGTCGCGGCATCCATCACCTCGAACCAGCCGTAACCGACGCCGTTCCAGAACCAGAACAGCAGGCCCACCGCGACACCGAGGACGGCGGCGACGACGATGTCGACGACCCGCCAACGCGAGCGGTTCGGCGACGTGGTGGTCCGGGTCTCGGACGTGGACGCGACAGCGTGCATTTCTCTCTCCTCCCTGCGCCGGCATGATCCGGATCAGGTTCGACGGTCGAAGCGTGGATCGCTTCCTCTCAGCCCGGCTCACCGGACTCCCGTGGGTGTGCGTCGAGTATAGCCACAGGGAGAGCGCGCTACCGTTGTCCGGTGACCGTGGACGACGCCGATTCCCGCACGCGCCGACGCCGGCGCGGTGCGACGCCTGCATCCCCCGCCGCCGATCACCGTGCGCTCGGGTGGGTCGACGAGGAGGGGCGTCCGGTGAGCGCCTCCCAGGCTCAGCCCGCGACCTTCGAACTGCTGCCGCCCGAGCGTCGGCGGCGCGGCATCCCGCTCGCCGTCCTCGGCATTCCGGCCCTCGCCGTCCTGGCGGTCGTGACGGCCTACACGAGCGCCATGCTGCTCTGGCCCCTGAACAACGTGACGCCCTCGGCGACGACGACCGACGCCGCCGCCCTGACGGGGGCGGCGAGTGCGATCGCGTGGCCCGCCGAGGGCGAATCCGCCGTCGGCATCACCGGGTTCGCTCCCGCGGCCTCGTCCGAGACGCCGGCGCAGATGGCGAGCACGACCAAGCTGGTGACCGCCCTCGTCATCCTCGACCAGGCGCCCCTCGCCGCCGGCGAGCAGGGCCCCGAGTACGCGTTCACGTACGCCGACCGCCTGGAGTACTGGGACTACGTCGGGCAGAACCAGTCGGCGCTCAACGTCCCCGACGACGGCTCGCTGACCGAGTACCAGATGCTTCAGGGCATGCTCATCGCCTCGGCCAGCAACTACGCCGACCGTCTCGCGACCGACGCGTTCGGCTCCGTCGAGGAGTACGTCACCGCCGCGAATGCGTGGCTCGCCGAGAACGGGCTCGACGGCATCACGGTGACGGATGCCTCCGGCTACGACCGCGGCAACGTCGCCACCCCGGCGGCCATGGTCGCCCTCGCCGAGAAGGCGCTCGCCAACCCCGTGATCGCCGAGATCGTCGCCACGGAGACCGCGGAGCTGCCCGGCGCGGGCGAGTTCGAGAACACCAACGCCCTGCTCGGCACCGACGACGTCGTGGGTCTGAAGACCGGCAGCTACGCGGGCTACTACAACCTCGTCGCCGCGCGGACGGTCGACCTCGGCGGCGGCCCCACGGCCCTGTTCGCCTCCGTGGCCGGCGCGCCGACGGACGGCGCCCGCGTCGACGATACCGAAGCCCTGCTCGACGCCGTCGCGCAGGAGGCGTCCGTCACCTCCACCCTCCCCGCCGGCACGGTGGTCGCCGAGGTCACCACGGCCTGGGGCGCGAAGACCACGCTCGTCACCGACGAGGACGCCGAGCTGCACCTGTGGAACGGTGCGACGGCGACGGCCGAGGCATCCTTCGACATCGAGGCGGATGCCGCGGCCGGAGCGGATGCGGGCACGCTCGTCCTCTCGGGGCCGGCCGACCAGGTCGAGGTGCCGGTGAGCGTGAAGACCGCGATCTCCGGCCCCGACCCGTGGTGGCGCCTCACGCACCCGATGCAGCTCGTGGGCGGCGGCGACTGAGACTCAGGCGAAGCGGACGGTCTGCTGCAGTCGCGTCCGCACGTCGAAGAGCTCGTTGCCGCCGATGTCGCGCGCACCGCTGACGCCGCGGCGGAGGACCGTCGCGAGGACGCTGCGGGCGACGACGGCGACGGGCAGACCCTTCACCTTGCCGAGTTCCTCCACCGCCGTCGCGACGTCGTCGTCGGGGAGGACGACGAGCGCGGCGCTGAACCGCACCTTCGCCGCACGGCCGAGCGCGCGCGCCGCGAGCACGAGCTGCGCGACGGGAGCGCCGACGACCGCGTCGCCCTCGAGCTCGCCGCGGCGGGTGCGCACCGGCGCGCCGAAGTCCTCCGACAGCACGGCGTAGAGGCCGCTCGGCCCCAGCACGATGTGGTCGAGCTTCACGTCCGGGTTCCGCGCGTCGGCCGCCACGTCGTGCCACACGGTGTACCCCATGCCGAGCTCGGCGACGATCCGCGCCGTCGCCTCCTCGGCGAGCGCATCCGCGAGCAGGCGTCGCACCTCGTGCGGCGCGCTGCGGACGAGGGCGGGATCGTACGGGTCGGCGAGGTCCACCCCGCGACCCGCCCACTCGCGGATCAGGTCGAGGTACCGCTCGCGACGCCAGCCGCCGGGCTGCCCGAACGAGCGGGCGCGCGGCCGGGTGTCGGCCTGCCGGGCAGGGGGCCGCCACATCGGGGCCGACGGATCCGGGCCGTACGAGGCGGTCTCGCCGAAGCCGTGGCCGCGGTCGTACGCCGCGCGGGCCTCGGCGGTCCCCACGAGCTCCCACGCGCGCTGCACCTGCACGAACTGCGCGGCGTCGCCGCCGGTGTCGGGATGCGTCTGCCGCAGACGCAACCGGTAGGCCTTGCGCAGGTCGTCGTCGCTCGCGTCGGCGGCCACGCCGAGGACCTCGTACGCCGACGCGGAGAGGGGACTGTCGAACACGTCAGCTCCAGAGGGGGACGCTCGGGCGGAACGCGAGCGCGGTGTCGGCGGTCTCAGCGGGGACCTCGTGCAGGCGGGCCGGCTGCCAGCGCGGCGCCCGGTCCTTGTCGACGAGTTGCGCGCGGATCCCCTCGACGAGGTCGGGCTGGGTGCGGCCGAACCATTCCACGAGCGCGTACTCCTGCGCCAGGGCCGCGCGCAGGTCCGGCAGCCCGCGTGCCGAGCGCACGGCAGCGAGGGTGACGGTCAGCGCGGTCGGAGCCTGGGTCTCCAGCAGGTCCGCCGTGGCCGCGGCATCCGCTTCGGGGCGCTCGCGAAGGCGGGCGATGATCTCGGCGACCGTGTCGGCGGCGAACGCGTCGTCGATCCACGCGCGCGAGGCGGCGAGACGACCGGGTTCGGGGGTCTCGTCGAACAGCATCGCGATCTCGGTCGGTGTGTCGGGGTCGGCCCGCGTGACGAGGGCGTGCCGCACGTCGCCGAGGCGGTCGGCGGGCACGAGGTGGTCGGCGAATCCGGCGTGGATCGCGTCGGCGGCATCCATCGTCCCGCCCGTCAGGGCGAGGTACTCGCCGACCCGTCCCGGCGCGCGGCCGAGCAGCCACGACCCGCCCACGTCGGGGGTGAAGCCGATGCGGGTCTCGGGCATCGCGAGTCGGGAGCGCTCGGTGACCAGGCGCACCGAGGCGTGGCCCGCCAGGCCGATGCCGCCGCCCATCGTCACGCCGTCGGCGAAGACGACGACCTGCTTCGGGTACTCCGCGATCCTCGCGTTCAGCGCGTACTCGTCGCGGAAGAACGCCATCGCCGCCTCGGCCTCGCCCGCCAGGATCTGCTCGCGCAGCGCGCGCACGTCGCCGCCCGCGCAGAAGCCCCGCTCGCCCGCGCCGTCGAGCAGGATCAGGCGGATGTCGGGGTGATGCTCCCACGCGTCGAGCGCGTCGGCGATGCCGCGGATCATGCCGTGGTCGACGGCGTTGATCGCCTCGGGCCGGTTCAGCGTGATGCGTCCGACGCTCCCCTCCGCACGGACGAGCAGACGGGATGCCGCGGGTTCACTCACCCGGGCAACGTTACCGGCCGGATCCTCGGTGCCGGCCGAGCGCGTCAGGCCTGCGCGGGTCGTGGCGCCCGGCGACGCGGCGCCCGCACGGGCCCGTCCGCCGCGGCATCCGGTCGCTGCACCGGGATCTCCGTCGTCACGAGCTCGACGACATCCACGGGCTCGTCGTCGGCTTCGAGGCGCAGGGCCTGGACGAGGGCGAGCCCGTGTCGCGTGGTGATGACGAGGCGCTGGAACTCGGGGTCGCCGTCGAGGTCGATCACGACCGAGGGGCGCCGCCGCCGCACGAGCACGAAATCGTCGCCGCCGGCGGAGCGCCACCGCCCCATCGCGACGGTCCGCGGGATGACGGTGCCGGGTGTCGGCACCCCGCGCAGCCACGTCCACGGGTCGTCGACGAGCTGCACCTTCGCGATGTGGGTGCGCTCGACGCGGACGGCGTCCTTGCGGAACGACAGCGCACGCTCGGTGGCCGAGAGCGCGACCTCCAGTCGCGACGAGTCGAGCAGCAGCGTCACCATGGGATCAGTCTGCCAAACGCGTCCCGTACGACGGATGCCGCATCCGCAACGATCCGGTCTCGGCCATCCGCCTCAGCCCTGGATGCGGGGGAACGAACCGGTCGGCGGGGCGAACTCGTCGATCGCGTGCGGCAACGGGAACTGGGCCACGGCGGCGATGAGCCCGGCGACCGTCTGCTCCTTCGCGATCACGCTGACCCCCAGCCCGGCGCGGCGGGCGTCCTTCGCCGTGCGGGGACCGATCGCGGCGATCACGGTGCCCGCGGGGATCTCGGGGAACTGCTCGTGGACCTGTTCGGCGACGGAGCCACTGGTGACGAGGATCGCGTTGATGCGCCCGGAACGGACGTCGGTGGCCACCTTCTCGGTGACCGGCACCCCGACGGTGCGGTACGCCACGACACTGCGGACGTCGTGCCCCGCCTCGACGAGCAGCCGCGTCAGGACCGGCTTGGCCAGTTCGCTGCGGAGCGTCAGCACCCGCATGGGCTTCGGCTCGAGGGCGATGAGCTGCGCCGCCATCCCCGCAGCCGAGTTGTCGTCGTCGGGGACCAGGTCGACGCGGTAGCCGACGGCGCCGAGCGCCGCGGCGGTCGTCTCACCCACAGCGGCGACGCGGGTGGTGGGAGGGATCACCGCACGGTAGGCGTGGAGGACGTCGACGGTCGTCGAACTCGTGAGGGTCACCCAGTCGAAGGCGCCCGACGCGAGGTCGCGGAGCGCCGACTCGAGGTCGGTCGCATCCTCGGACGGGGCGAAGTTGATGAGCGGCGCGATCACCGGCGTCGCCCCCTGCGCGCGCAGCGCCGCGGCGACGCTGTCTCCCCAGGGACCCCCGCGCGGGACGAGCACCCGCCAGCCCTTGAGGGGCTTCGGTGCTGCCGCAGCAGGTGTGTTCATGGTTCGACTCTCGTGTCGGCGGTGGCCGCCCCCGAGCGAGACGGCCGACGCTCAGCGGAGGGATGCGCGCAGATGCGCACGTTCGGGACCCTGTCGTCGGCAGCATCTGCACCATCGCCGCTGCCTGCTCCGAGCATACCCCCGGTCGTCAGCGACGTCGCGGCGACGGGGTCCGCCGCACCGATCAGCGCGTGTACAGCCGGACGGCTCCCCAGACGACGAGCCCGATGGCGGCCGCGACACCGACCGCGGCGACGACGGCACCCGAGGGGTTGCGGTCCGCGAACTCGCGGGCCGAGACCTGGGCGCGCCGCGTGGCGCGGGCGGCCCGCTTGGGGACGTTCGCCTTCTCCTCGATCGCGGCGAGCGCGGCCTTCAACTCGGCGCGCGCGCGCTCGACGGGGTCCGTGATGCCGAGCGGAACGGCGGTGCGGGGCAGGTCAGAACTCATCGGCCACTTCCTTCACGATTCGGGCGTCGGTCGACAGGGCCTTCGCGGGGTTCTCACGGTTCTTCATGCGCTTGATCCGCAGCATCCCGAGGATCCCGAAGATCACCACGAGCAGCAGACCGAGCACGACAAGGATGAGCGCCGCCAGCCAGGGCGCCATCCACGAGGACAGACCGATGACCGTGAAGGCACCGATCGCCGGGAGGGTCCAGAACAGGACGAACAGCGCCAGGACGAACCAGAGGCCGACGACGCCGGCATCCTTCCCGGTCCGCGTCGCCCAGGCCTTCGCGGCGTTGATCTCGGCGACGATGAGGTTCTTGACGAGCTCGGGGAGCTCACCGACGAGACCGAGGAGGCTGTCGTCACCCCGGTCGCGGAATCCGCGAGGCGTGCTCATGAGGCGGACGAGGACTTCTTGGTGCCGGTGCCGGAGGAACGCTTCGCGGTGCCCGAGCCGGTCGACCGCTTGGCGGAGCTCGACACGGCGTCGGCAGTCGTCTCGGCGGCATCCTTCACGTCGTCCGCGGCGTCCTTCGACGCATCGAGGGCGGCGTCGAGCTTGTCGCCCGCGGTGCCCTTCGTGGTGGCGGCGCGGGTGATCTTCACCGCGCTGCTCCACAGCACGCTCGGCAGGGCGAAGGCCGCCGACTTGCCGAACTCGCCGACCTTGTCGACCTGCTTCTGGACGGCGGGGGTGTTGTAGACGCGCAGGTACGCGTCCTTGATCTGCTCGTAGCGCTGGCGGCCCGCACGGGCCCCGAGCACGTAGCCGGCGGTGAGCCCGACGACGATTCCGATCTTGCCCTTCATGGCGATTCCTCACGTTCGAAGCGATGTGATGCCGAGGACCCAGCGTAACGGCGCATTCCGTTCGCGGCATCCACCCTTGACAGGCGGCTCAGGTGGAGGCAGCCTGCCCGCCCGCGTGCCACAGCAGGCCGGATCGGATGCGCTCCGCTTCGTCCTTCGCATCGGCGACGACGCGCGTGAGGCCGGTGCCGTCGACCCACGCGCCGACGACGCCGAGCCCCTCGTCCTGCCGGACGGCGCGGCGGACCTCGTCCCGCGCGGGTGACAGGGCGGAGGACGGCAGCGACCGCGACCAGCGGGCGCGGTGCGTCCCGCGCACGGTGCCCAGGTCGACCCCGAGCAGCTCGGCGGCGGCGGCCGTGGACGCGGCGATCGCGTCGCCGTCGGCCAGGTCGCTCGCCGGTGTCGTCACCCGGACGATGTGCGGCTCGCCCGCACGGTGCGGCCAGGTCGCCGTCGCGTGCACGACCGCGATCGCCGCCGCGGTGCCCGGAGCCGCGTAGACGGCGTGACCGCGCGGACGGGCGTCGAGGGCGGGGGCATCGAGGACGAGCGTCACGACGTCGACGTCCTCCGGCGAGAGGACGGCGCCGTCGAGGCCGGGAAGGTGGGGAGCGAGCAGTCGCCGCGCGGGCCCCTCGGGGGTCGCGACGATGACCGCGTCGACGTCGAGGGTCTGCTCCTCGTCCTCCGCCGTCCACGTCACGGTCCAGCCGTCGTCGGTGCGCCGCAGCCCGGTGGCCGCGGTTCCGGTGCGGACGTCGACCTCGAGGTCGGCGAGGCGCTGCGCGATGGCGTCGACGAAGACCGACATGCCGCCCTCGATCGTGGCGCGCGAGGGGCCGGCGTCGCCGTCGGGCAGCTGCTGCGCGACGGCGCCCGAGAGCGAACCGGTGCGCGTGAGCGCGGCGTTGAGGCCGCGGGCTGCTCGGTCGACGTCGACCTCCTCGGGAGGGACGCCGTGGATGCCGAAGGTCAGCGGCGCGACCATCCGCTCGAGGACCCGCGGACCCATCCGGCTCTCGACGAGGGCCCCGAGGCTGCGCTGGGCGCCGATCGTCAGCGGCGGCCGCAGCCGGTCGACATAGGCCCGCCAGGTGCCCGACCATCCGATGATCCGGCGCACGCGGGCGTCGAAGGGGTTGGCCGGGATGCCGAGGATCGACGCATCCGGCAGCGGTGCGACCCCGTGAGGTCCGGCGACCCAGGTCTCGGCCTCGCGCGCCGACACGACCGCGTCCCGGAGGCCGAGGTCGTCGAGGAGCTCCTGCAGGGCACCCGGAGCGACGCGGAAGCCGTCAGCGGCGACATCGACCCGCCGGCCGTCGAGCTCGGCGGCGGCGACGATGCCGCCGAGTCGGTCCCCCGCCTCGAACAGGGTCACCCGGATGCCGAGCTTGGCGCACTCGAGCGCTGCGACGAGCCCGGCGACACCGCCTCCGACGACGGCGACGCGCGCACGTCGCGCCTGCGAGATGAGATCGGGGGCGGCCGCGGCATCCATGGTGTCCATCCTCCCCCACCCCGCGCGAGCCGAGAGTGGGAACATGGACGCATGGCCCTCCACATCACCGGCGACGAGGCCGCCGACGCGCTCCTCACCGACGAACCGCTCGCCCTCCTGATCGGCATGCTGCTCGACCAGCAGATCGCGATGGAGACGGCCTTCGCCGGGCCGCTGAAGATCCGCGATCGCACGGGCGGGCTCGACGCCGCCGGCATCGCCGCCGCAGACCCCGAGGAGTTCGCCGCCGCGTTCGGTCAGACCCCGGCCGTGCACCGCTTCCCCGGGTCGATGGCCGGTCGCGTGCAGGCGCTGTGCCAGGCACTCGTCGACGAGTGGGGCGGGGATGCCGCCGCGCTGTGGACCGAGGGCGACCCGGACGGCGCGACCGTGCTGAAGCGACTCAAGGCGCTGCCGGGTTTCGGTGACCAGAAGGCGCGGATCTTCCTCGCGCTCCTCGGCAAGCAGTACGGCTTCACGGGAGCCGGCTGGCGGGAGGCCGCCGGCGCCTACGGGGAGGAGGGCTCGTTCCGCTCCGTCGCCGACATCGTCTCGCCGGAGTCGCTCGCGAAGGTCCGCGAGCACAAACGCGCCGCCAAAGCCGCCGCCAAAGCCGCGAAGGGCTGACCCGTGGAGCGCACGGGGCGCGACGTCGGCGAGTTCGTCGCGCAGGTCACGCCCGCGACGCGCCGCTCGGATGCCGAGACCCTCGTCGCGCTGCTGCGGGAGCTCACCGGGCGCGAGCCGCAGATGTGGACCGGGTCGATCATCGGCTTCGGCGCCTGCCGTTACCGTTACGCGACCGGCACCACGGGCGAGATGCCGCTGCTCGGCTTCTCGCCCCGCAAGGCCGCCACGACGATCTACCTCGACCGGACCGACGCGCACACGGAGGCGCTCGCGGGGCTCGGGCCGCACACGACGGGCGCCGGCTGCCTCTACGTGAAGGACCTCGCGGCGGTCGACGAGGGCGTGCTGCGCGGCATCCTCTCCGACACCCTGCGCCGGGTCGTCGACGACGAGCTGCCGGGCGCGACGATCACCGTCCTCGACTGACAGGCCCTTCGCGGGACGGAACGCATTTCAGCGCTTCCGCGCACCCGCCGAGCGTTCGACGAGCACCGCGACGACCAGCACGACGACGATCCCGAGCAGCATCCCGCGAGCGATCCAGGCTGCGCCGCTGTCGACGATCTCACCGTCGCGCAGCCCGAGCACGACGAGCAGGGCTCCCAGTCCCTGCGCACGCGGGGTGCCCCCGGCATCCGATTCGACCGCTGCCGTCACCGGAACGGCGACGAGGAAGGACAGCGCGATCGCCACGACCGCGCAGAGGAGCGCGATCAGATGCGCGACGATCCGCACCGCGCCGCGCCCGACTCAGGCGCCGCGGAGGCGCGGAGCGAGGTAGGCGTGCAGCTCGGTGAGGGCCACGCGCTCCTGCGCCATCGAGTCGCGGTCGCGGATGGTCACGGCGTCGTCGTCGAGCGAGTCGAAGTCGACCGTGACGCAGAACGGCGTGCCGATCTCGTCCTGACGGCGGTAGCGGCGGCCGATCGCGCCGGCGTCGTCGAAGTCGACGTTCCAGCCGTTCGCCCGCAGGTCGTCGGCCACCTTGCGGGCCAGCGGCGACAGGCGCTCGTTGCGGCTGAGCGGCAGCACCGCCACCTTGACGGGCGCGAGGCGCGGGTCCAGGCCGAGCACCGTGCGGGTGTCGGTGCCGCCCTTCGCGTTCGGCACCTCCTCCTCGCGGTACGCGTCGACGAGGAACGCCATCATGGCGCGGGTCAGACCGAACGACGGCTCGATGACGTACGGGACGTAGGTCTCGCCGGATGCCTGATCGAAGTAGGTGAGCTTCTGCCCGGAGGCCTCGATGTGGCTCGACAGGTCGTAGTCGGTGCGGTTGGCGACACCCATCAGCTCGCCCCACTCCTTGCCGGCGAAACCGAAGCGGTACTCGACGTCGATCGTGCCGGCGGAGTAGTGCGCGCGGTCCTCCTCGGGCACGTCGAACTGGCGCATGTTCTCGGGGTCGATGCCGAGGTCGATGAACCAGTTCCAGCAGGCCTGCACCCAGTGGTCGAACCACTCGCCCGCCTCGGCCGGCGGCGTGAAGAACTCGATCTCCATCTGCTCGAACTCGCGCGTGCGGAAGATGAAGTTGCCGGGGGTGATCTCGTTGCGGAACGCCTTGCCGACCTGGCCGATGCCGAACGGCGGCTTCTTGCGGCTCGCGGTGAGGACGTTCGAGAAGTTCACGAAGATGCCCTGCGCCGTCTCGGGACGAAGGAAGTAGAGGCCGCTCTCGTCGTCGACGACACCGAGGTAGGTCTTCACGAGACCCGAGAACGACTTCGGCTCGGTGTACTGGCCCTTCGTGCCGCAGTTCGGGCAGGGCACGTCGCCGAGACCGTTCTCGGCCGTGCGTCCCTTGCGCGCCTCGAAGTCCTCGATGAGCGTGTCCTCGCGGAACCGCTTGTGGCACTGCAGGCACTCCACGAGCGGGTCGGTGAAGGTCGCGACGTGACCCGACGCCTCCCAGACGCGCTTGGGGAGGATGATCGACGAGTCGAGCCCGACCATGTCACCGCGACCGCGGACGAAGGTCTGCCACCACTGCTGCCGGATGTTCTCCTTCAGCTCCGTGCCGAGGGGACCGTAGTCCCACGCCGACCGCGACCCGCCGTAGATCTCGCCCGCCTGGAAGACGAACCCGCGGTGACGGGCGAGGGCGATGACTTTGTCGAGACGGGACTGCTCGGCCACGGTGGCTCCAATGGTCGTCGTGAAGAGGGTGCGCGAGGGCGCGGACGCCGCGACACGCGGCATCCCTCAGTCTATCCGGGCCCGTTCCGGCGCTCGACGAGGGTCAGGAGACGAAGCGGATGCTGAGGGGCGGCGTGTACCACTGCCCCTGGCTCGCCTTCACGGCCGCGACGATCTCGATCACGAGGGCGTAGACGCCAACCGCGAGCAGCAGCAGGAACCCGATGCCGATGAACGACAGTGGGATGCACACGAACGCGGCGATGAGCACCGTGAGCTGGAAGTTGAGGGCGGCGGCGCTGTGGGCGCGGATGAACGGCCCCCGGTCGCGCAGTACGAGGTAGACGACGAGCGCGCCCACGAACGAGAGGAAGATGCCGCTCAGGTGGGTCAGCGTCGCCCACAGCTTCTCGTCCTCGGGACGCAGCGGCGGCGCGACCGGGTAGGGCTGCGCGGGCGGCGGGGGCGGCGGCATCGTCATGGCGCCAGCGTAGGGGGCAGGGGCGGGATGCCGCGAACCTCGTCACGCGGCTGGAGTAACCGATACGTTCGAGGTGGGCACGTTCGCCGTGCCGCACGAAGGACATCGAGACTCACGGGGGAACTCACTTATGGATGCACTCATCGCGGGAGGCGCGTTTGTGGTCGGCGGCATCATCGTCGTCGCCGTCATCGTCTTCATCATCATCTTCATGGTGGTGCTGCGGGCCTGGTACAAGGTCGCGAAGGCCGACCAGGCGCTCGTCATCGTCGGTCGCAACCAGAAGAGCGCCTCGGGGGACTCCTCGCGCATCTCCGTCATCACCGGCGGCGGCGCCCTGGTCAACCCGCTCACGCAGCGCGCGGAGATGATCTCGCTGCGCGCGCGCCAGATCAAGATGGAGCCGACGGCACAGGCATCCAACGGCGTCACCGTCAACGTCAGCGGTGTCGCACTCGTCAAGATCGGCTCCGACCCCGAGTTCGTCCGTCGCGCCGCGGAGCGGTTCCTCTCGCAGGACGGCGCGATCGAGCAGTTCACCACCGAGCAGCTCGAGGGTGCGCTGCGCGGCGTGGTCGCGACCCTGACCGTCGAGCAGCTCATGAAGGACCGGCAGAAGCTGTCGGACCAGATCGCCGAGGGCATCAAGAGCGACCTGCTCGCGCAGGGCCTCATCCTCGACTCGTTCCAGATCCAGGGCGTCACCGACAAGAACGGCTACATCGACGCCCTCGGCGCCACCGAGGTCGAGCGCGTGCGCCGCGAGGCCGAGGTCGCCCGCATCAACGCGGCCCGCGAGGTCAAGGCGCGTCAGATCGCCACCGACGAGGCGAACCTCATCGAGCAGACCGCGTACGACCGCAACACCGCCCAGGCCTCGGCCGAGGTCGGTCGCGCCCGCGCCGAGGCCGAGCAGGCCGAGGCCCTCGCCCGCGCCGAGCGCGAGCAGGCGGTCCTCCTGCAGCAGGCCGAGAACCGTCAGGCCCAGCTCGACGCCGACGTCAAGAAGGTCGCCGACGCGTCGCTCTACGAGCGCCAGCGCTCGGCGGACGCCGACGCGTACACGCAGGTCAAGGCCGCCGAGGCCCGCGCGCAGATCGCGGCCCAGGAAGCCGAGGCGACGCGCCTTCGCGCCCAGGCCGAGGCCGACGCGATCCGGCTCGAGGGTGAGGCCCGCGCCGAGGCGATCAAGGCCGAGGCCGCGGCCATCGCGCAGAACCAGGAGGCGCTGCTCGCGCAGCGCGCGATCGAGGCCCTCGTGCCGCTCATGACCGAGTTCGCCCGCGGCTTCGACAAGGTCGGGTCGATCACGGTCCTCGGCGGCGAGGGCGCGTCGAGCCACATCGCCGGCGAGAGCGCCTCGAGCATGCGCGCCACCTTCGACGCCGTTCAGGCGGCGACGGGCATCGACCTGCGCGGCATCATCCAGGGCCAGGCCACCGGCCGCGGCATCGCCCAGGGGCTGCAGCAGGAGCAGGACGCGCAGGCTTCCGCCCCGCTGCGCCGCCGTGCGTCGGCGGAGCCCGCGGCGCCGGTCGCCGAGTCCGCGACCGCCCCGGCCGCCGAGCCGGCCGCGCCCGCCGCGCCGTCCCCGGACGCCGTGTGACCTCAGCCGAGGGGGGCAGGTCGCTGGTCGTCGACGAGCACCTGGCCCCCCGACTGGCGCGCGGGTTCCTGCGCTGGCAGCTTCGTCGCCCGTCGTGGATCCTGCTCCTGAGCGCGACCGCCGTCGTCGTGGCGCTGAGCGTGTTCCTCACCGCGACCGGCAGCGACGGCGCCGCGTGGGTGGGCGTCGCGCTCGTCGTCCTCATCAGCGCGACGGTCATCGTGTCGTGGGTGGCGGTGCGATCCTCCATCCTCCGGGCGTACCCGGTCGGCTCCGTTGCCAGCGCGACCCTCACCGACGACGCGCTGCACGCCACGTCGGCGCTCGGGACGAGCGAGATCCGGTTGACGGCGTTCCGCCGGGTGGATGCGGTCGGCGACGCGCTCCTGCTGAAGGTCGGCTCGTGGGCCGGCGGGGTCGCGGTCATGCCGCGTGCGTTGCTGTCCGAGGACGAGGTCGCGCGGCTGCAGGCGGCTGCGGGGCGCTGACGCGGACGGGTGTTGCGGGGCGGCCCGCCGCTGTCAACCCCGCCCCCTGTCCGCGGCGCGGTCCGTAGCGTCGGCGGCATGACCTTCACCCCTCGCCGCGCCATCGTGACCGCCTCCGACTCCGGCATCGGACGGGCGACCGCCCTCGCCCTCGCCGACGCCGGCATGGACGTCGGGGTCACGTGGCACTCCGACCAGGAGGGCGCCGAAGAGACCGCCGCCGAGGTGCGCCGCCGCGGCCGGAACGCCGTCGTCGCCCAGTTCGACGCGACCGACCTCGACTCGGTGCCCGGCGTCATCCGGGGCCTCGCCGCCGAGCTCGGCGGGCTCGACGTCTTCGTCAACAACGCCGGCGGCGGGACCGGCGGCCCCTTCCTCGAGATGGACATCGAGGGGTGGCGTCAGGTCGTCGGCCTCAACCTCGACGGCGCGTTCGTCGGGATGCACACGGCGGCGACGCTGATGGCGGATGCCGGTCAGGAGGGACGAATCATCGCGGTGACGAGCGTGCACGGCTCGCAGCCGCGGGTCGGGTCGGCCGCGTACGTCGCGTCGAAGCACGGCCTCGAGGGTCTCGTGAAGACGATGGCGCAGGAGCTCGGCGCCAAGGGCATCACGGTCAACTCGGTCGCCCCCGGCGAGATCGCGACACCGATCAACGACATGGATGCCGAGGACGCCGAGAACACGCATCGCCCCGGCATCCCGATCCCGCGTCCGGGTAAGCCGGAGGAGATCGCGGACGTGATCGCCTTCCTGGCGTCGCCGGCGTCGTCGTACGTCACCGGGGCGACGTGGGTCGTCGACGGCGGGATGCTGCAGATGGGGCCGCAGGCCGGGTCGCACCTCGAGTCCGACGCCTGGCGCAGCGCGGGCTGAGCGCGTCCGGCAGCGCGCGCCGGGGATAGCCTGGAGGGATGGCCCCGGACGACAGACGCAGACTGACCCGGATGCCACGACAGGGCGCGATCGTCGCGGTCCTGGCGATCGCGGGTCTCGCGTCGTCGTTCATGTTCACCCTCGTGGTGCCGATCCAGTCGAAGCTGCCCGAGCTGCTGAACGCGAGCCGCGAGGACACGGCGTGGGTGGTGACGGCGACCCTGCTGGCCGCGGCCGTCTTCACCCCGATCGCGGGGCGCCTCGGCGACATGTACGGTAAGCGCCGCATCGTGCTGGTGCTGCTCGGCCTGCTCATCGTGGGATCCGTCATCGCCGCCCTCTCCCCCGGGATCGGCGGCGTGATCGTCGGTCGTGCGCTGCAGGGTGCCGTGACGGGTGTCGTGCCGCTCGGGATCTCGATCATGCGCGACGTGCTGCACGAGGACCGGGTGGATGCCGCGATCGCCCTCATGTCGGCGACGCTCGGTGTCGGCGGCGCGGTCGGCATGCCGGTCAGCGCGATCATCACCGAGACGAGCGACTGGCACGTGCTGTTCTGGATGGCTGCGGGGCTCGGCGCGGTGGTGTTCGTGCTCGTCGCCCTCATCGTGCCGCCGAGCGTCCTGCGCACGGCGGGACGCTTCGACTTCGCCGGCGCCGCCGGGCTCGCCGTCGGCCTCACCGGTGTGCTGCTCGCCGTCTCGCGCGGCAACGAGTGGGGCTGGACGTCGCCCGCGACCCTCGCGCTCGGCCTCGGCGGGCTCGCGGTCCTGCTGCTGTGGGGCTGGTTCGAGCTGCGCATCCGCGAGCCGCTCCTCGACCTGCGGGTCGCCGCGCGGCCGGCCGTGCTGCTGACGAACCTCGCCTCGGTGGCGATGGGCTTCTCGCTGTTCGGCTCGAACGTGTCGTATCCGCAGATGCTCGAACTGCCGGCATCCGTCGGCGGATTCGGGCTCACCCTGTTCCAGGCCAGCCTCATCGTCATGCCCGCGGGCCTCGTGATGATGGTGCTGTCGCCGTTCTCGGGACGCCTCGCCCGCACGATCGGGCCCCGCGTGCTGCTCATCATGGGCGCGAGCGCGCTGATCGTCGCCTACGCGTACTCGCTGGTGTGGGCGTCGGAGGTGTGGCACATCCTCGTCGCGAACCTGCTCATCGGCGTGGGCATCGGGTTCGGGTACGCCGGGATGCCGATGCTCATCATGCGCTCGGTGCCGCAGAGCGAGACGGGTGCCTCGAACGGGCTGAACGCGCTGTTCCGCTCGCTCGGCACGTCGATCGCGGCCGCGGTCGTCGGCGCCGTCCTCGCAGGACTGTCGACCGTGCAGAACGGGGTCGCCGTGCCGACACCCGCCGCCTTCCAGGTCTCGTTCGCGCTGGGACTCGGCGCCGCCGTCGTCGCGCTCGGCGTCGCCCTGTTCATCCCGCAGCGACGCGACCCGCACGAAGCGCACCCCTCGCTGCCGCGCTGACGGGACGGTTCGGGGGCGCTCGGACGTCGGGCGCGGGCGATCGGTGTCACGGGATGCAATGGATCTCGCGCGACGCGCCGCGGCGTCCGCTCGGTGGACGGCGTGTCGGGGCGGATCTCTTGCATCCGTTGACGCCGGCACTCAGGCGAGGCGGCGGGGCGTGGCGGTGAGGAGCGCGGCGACGACGAGCGCGAGGGCGATCAGGACCGCACCGGCCGAGAGCGCGGTGGCTCCCGTCGGGTGAGCGGCGCCGCCGACGAGGTCGCCGAGCCAGGGACCGGCGGCGATGCCGACATTGAAGGTGACGACGGTGCCGGCGCTGGCGAGCGTCCGCGTGCGATCGGTCGCGATGCGCATCAGCATCGACTGCTGCAGCGGGAAGTAGGCGCCGATCGTGAGACCCCACACCGCGAGCGCGACGTACATGAGCGGGGTGTCGGCCGCCACACTCAGGATGCCGAAGGCCGCCGCCAGACCCGCGAGGGCGACCACGAGCGACGCCCGCGGCCACCGGTCGGCCAACGGGCCCGCCGCGACGACACCGAGGAGTCCGGCGGCGCCGTACCCGAACAGCAGCACCGGGATCTGGGCGGCCGGAGCCCCCGCCGCCACCTCGAGCAGCGGGCGCACGTAGGTGAAGGTCCCGAACTGGGCGAGGGCGAACACGAGCGCGGCCGCCGCGAAGAGCACGATGGGGAGGAGCGAGGCATCCGCTCCGGTCGGACGCTCCGCACGGGGTAGCGCCGGCTCGGGCGTCCGCCGCGGCAGCCGGATCGCGATCGCCGCGGCGAGGGCGAACGCGACGAGCGCGAGCACGCCGAACGACCAGCGCCACGACAGCAGCTGCGCGATGAGCGCACCGGCCGGAAGGCCCGCGAGCGTCGCGACCGTGCCGCCCGCCGTCACCAGGGCGAGCCCGCGCCCCAGGTGCGAAGGCGCCAGCAGCGACGTCGCGTAGACGATGACGATCGCCCAGAAGAGGCCGTGCGCGACACCCGCCGCGATGCGGGTCGCGACGGCGACCTCGTACGTCGGGGCGAGCGCGGTCGCGGCGTTCGCGACCGCGAAGGCGGCGAGGGCCCCCGCGGCGACGAGCCGCCGATCGAACCGCGCGGTCAGACGGGCGAGCGGGATGCTCGTGACGATCACCGTCAGCGCCCACACCGAGATCAGCAGACCCACGCCGAGCGGGTCGGTCTGGAGCCCCGCGACCATCTCGGGCAGGAGGCCCGCAGGGAGCGACTCCGCCGTCACGGTCACGAAGACGGCGAGGCTGAGCAGCAGCAGCGCTCCGAGCGGGAACCGCGGCGCACTGGTGGCCGTGGTGGGGACCGAAGCGGTGGACGTGCTCATGCCTCGAGCGTAGAGTCTCACATCAATGTGAAGGTCAAGCGGCGATCGGGGACGCGATGAGGATCGGCGAGGTCACGGCGCGCACCGGCATCCCGCAGCGGATGCTGCGCTACTACGAGGAGCAGGGCCTGCTCGCCTCGGAACGCGCGGACAACGGCTACCGCGAGTACGACGATGACGCGGTGGAGCGCGCGCAGCGGGTGCGCGGCCTGATCCAGGCAGGGCTCTCGACGCGCATGGTGAAGGTCGTCCTCGACCTCGAGGCGGACTGCCGCGCCACCCGGCCCCCGTCGTGCACCCGCGCCCTCGCCGAGGAGCTCGCCGCCGAGCTGCAGGCACTCGACGACCGCCTCGCCTGCCTCACCAAGAGCCGCGACGCCGTCGCGCTGTACCTCGGTCGGTCCGCGCACGCCGACCTGCTCGCGCACTAGCACGCCCGATCCTTCGGGACAGCCCCATCGCGGCATCCGACGCCTCAGGGGAGGATGGGTCCATGTCCTACGCCACCGAACGCCGCTCGAACCCGACCGCCTGGGCCGCCTTCTGGGTGGGGCTCCTCGGCCTCATCCTCATGCCGATTCCGGCCTTCATCGGGCTGATCCTCGGCGGCGGACTGTCGCTCATCGCGGCCGTGCTCGTCATCATCGCTCTGCTGAAGGGTCTGGCCCGGCGAGGGAAGGGCATCGCGCCCGTCGTCTTCGCGGGCATCTTCGTCCTGCTCACCTGGGGTGGGATCTCGCTCGGCGGCGGCATCTGGTGGTGACGCCCACCTGAGCGCCCTCAGCGCCGCAGCGTCTCGCGCGCCACGGTGAATCGCTCGAGCGCATCGAGGTCGACCTCGACGCCCAGCCCGGGACCGGTCGGTACCCGCACGTGCCCGTCCTCGAGGACGGCCGGCTCCGTCACGAGGTCCTCCGTGTAGAACCGAGCGGATGCCGAGACGTCACCCGGCAGCGTGAACGCGGGGTGCGCGGCGAGCGCCGCGTTCGCGGCACGTCCGATGCCGGTTTCGAGCATGCCGCCGCACCACACCGGGATCCCTGCCGCCTCGCAGAGGTCGGCGATGCGGAGCGCCTCGAGGTAGCCGCCGACGCGGCCCGCCTTGACGTTGATCACGGTCGTCGCGCCGAGGGCCAGCGCGTCACGCGCGGCCTTCGCCGAGGTGATCGACTCGTCGAGGCAGATCGGGGTCTTCAGCTGCTGGGCGAGGGCGGCGTGGTCGACGATGTCGTCCTCCTGCAGCGGCTGCTCGATGAGCAGCAGACCGAAGCGGTCGAGCTGCGCCAGGGTGTCGGCGTCGGCGAGGGTATAGGCGGAGTTCGCGTCGACCTGCAGCGGGATCTCGGGGAACGCGGAACGCACGGCATCCGTCTCGGCGATGTCGCGACCGGGCTTGATCTTGATCTTGATGCGGACGTACCCCTCGTCGAGATAGCCGCGGACGGTCTCGACGAGCGCCGCCGGGTCGGATTGGATGCCGACGCTCACCCCCGACGGGATCGTCGCCGCCGTGGCGCCGAGGTACGACGCGAACGAGCGTCCCTCGGAGCGCAGCGCCGCGTCGAGGACGGCGAGCTCGAGACCCGCCTTCGCCATGCGGTGGCCGACGAACGGATCGAGCGTCGGGGCGACCTGCTCGGGCGCGAACTCTCCGCGCTGCAGCAGGGCCGGGCCGAGCCAGCGGGTCGCGACGTCCCACGCGCCCTGCGTGTACTCGCTCGAGTAGACCGGCGCGCTCTGTGTGACGATCTCGCCCCAGCCGTCACCCGCGTCGGTCCGCGCGCGCACGACGATGACCTCGCGGTCGGTCATGGTCCCGAACGACGTCGTGAACGGCGCGACGAGCGGGATGCGCAGGATCCGCAACTCGAGTCGGTCGAGGCGGACGGATGCGGCGGTCTGGGCGAGCGGCATGGGCTCAGGCTACGCGCGGCGTCACGGCCGGACGAAGAGGTAGCCCTCGCCGGTGCGGAACCCGCCCACGACGAGACCCGCGTCGAGCTGCGCCCGGAACGCGGCGCGCACCTCGTGGCGCGCCCGGGCCGCGGCATCCGGATCCGTCCGACGGAGCGCCTCGATGTCGGTCGGGATCGCGACGGTGGCGACCACCTCGGCCGCGTCGGGCGTGGGCACCGGCGAGGCGAGGTGCCACGCGACGTGCAGCCGGTCGCTCTCGTCGCCGCTGTTGATCGCGTCGCCCATGTCGCCGTAGTGGTCGACGAGGTAGTCGGTGACCCGCGCGCCGAGGACCGCGAGGTTGAAGTGCGCGTTGCGGGCGATGAGCGGGTCGAAGGTCCAGGTGATCGTGCCGACCTCGCGCGCGAACGCCCACTCGCGCTGGTGCGCCTTCAACGCCCGCCCGATCCCCCGCGCCTGCGCATCGGGGAGCACACCCGTGACGTGGGAGTGCATGCTGCGGGATGCCGGGGGCCCGAAGAACGCCGCCGACGCCGCGATCATGCGGTCGCCGTCGTACACGCCGACGACGTAGTTGCCGGAGTGCTCGAGCGCGCGCAGCAGGTTGGGCGGCATCCCGCCGTCGGGCGAACCCCAGACCGCTTCGAACACGCCGCTCGCGGCGACCATCTCGTCGATCGTGTGCAGTTCGCGGATGTCGAGCCCGTCAGCCATGCCGCCACGCTACGCCGATCAGCGGCGCCAGCGCTCCAGCGTGGGCCGCAGCCGGTCGACCGCGCCGCGGACGAACTGCGGGTGCTCCAGGTACCAGGCGAGGTGCGCGTCGCGGACCTCGGCGGGGTCGACGCGTCGCCCGTCGACCGTCCAGTCCGGGACCGCGTGGGCGTCGAGACCCCACGCGTCGATCACCCAGTCCTCGCGCGGCGCGTGGACCGCGTTCAGGAGGGGTCGGCCCGGGTCGCGCGCGACACCGTCGCGGCCGAGCGCACGCAGGATCCGGTCGCCGAGCGCGAGGATCACCTCGTTGCCCGGATGGTTCACCGTGCGGACGAGGTCGAACCGGGGCTCGGCGAACAGATCCGACGCCGCGACGTCGAGGGTCTCCTCGCGCCGGCGGAGTTCGGCGAGCGAGGCGGCGGCCTCGGCGCGGACGCCGTCGGGGTCGAGCCGCTCCCGCACGGGCGCCCCGGCCGCCAGGGCGAGCGTGCGGACGTCGTGGTACGCGACGAGCGGCGGCGTCTCCTCGACGCCCGGCACGTGCAGCGCGGCCTGGAAGGGGTGCAGGCCGGTGAAGCGGACGATCGGGAAGGTGACCGCCCGGCCCGACGGCGGGAGGGATGCCGCGAGCTGCCGCGTCCCCAGGGGAAGCCCGTGGTAGTCGTCCTTCACCGGCTGCGCGATGAGCGCCGCGGCGCCCGCGACCACCTCGTGCAGGCGGCGGGTCGCGGCGGCATCCAGCAGGTACACGGGAGGGACGCGCACGAGCGGCAGCTCGTCGGAATCGAGGACGAGGCGCACCGATTCGGCCTGGCAGTTGCCGACGACGACCCCGTAGTCCGTGCGGGGCAGGTCGCCGAAGAAACCGGTGTCGTGGTCCCGGGGGGCGGGGTGCGCATCGGTGATCATCGCTCGAGCGTCGCAGGCCGCATCCGTCGCCGCGAACGCTTGCGCGCGTGCCCCTCGCGAGCAAGGGGCACGCGCTCGCCACCTCCGCTGCCTAGGATCGTCGCCGTGCAGTTGAACGAGACCCGCGCCTGGAACCGCTTCTACGCCGCCGGCACGCCGGTCGACATCGAACCCGTCACGGGCTCGCTCGTCGATCTGCTCGAGCAGCGCGTCGCCCAATACGGCGAGCGCGACGCGATCGCGTTCTTCGGCCGGACGGTGACCTACGACGAGCTCGGGGCGCGGGTCGCGCGCGTCGCCGAGGGCCTGCGGAAGCTCGGCGTCGGCGCCGGCGACCGCGTCGCACTGATCATGCCGAACGCGCCGCAGCACGTCATCGCCTTCTACGCGGTGCTGCGGCTCGGTGCCGTCGTCGTCGAGCACAACCCGCTCTACACGCGGGACGAGCTCGAGGTGCAGTTCCGCGACCACGGCGCGCGCACCGTCATCGCGTGGGACAAGGTGGCGCCGCTCGTGCATTCGCTGCCGGCCGAGCTCGGCATCCGCGACGTCGTCTCGGTCGACGTGACCACCGCGATGCCGCTGACGACGCGGATGCTGCTGCGCCTCCCCGTGGCGAAGGCCCGGGAGTCGCGCGCCAAGCTCACGGGTGCTGCACCCGGGACGATCCCGTTCGGGCGGCTCGAGAACTCTCCCGCCCTGGCCGCGAGCCATCCGCGGCCGAGCCGCGACGACCTCGCGTGCCTGCAGTACACCTCGGGGACCACCGGGGTCCCGAAGGGCGCCATGATCACCCACGGCAACCTGTGGGCCAACGCTCGCATGGGCGCCGCGTGGATGCCCGACTTCCGACACGGCGAGGGCAGCATCTACGGGCTGCTGCCGATGTTCCATTCCTTCGGGCTGCTGCTGTCGGTCATCTACTCCGTCGAGACCGGGTCGCGCGCCGTCCTGTTCCCGACGTTCGACCCCGAACTGGTGGTGGATGCCGCGAAGCGGTTCCCCCCGACGTTCATCCCCGCCGTCCCGCCGATGTTCGACCGGCTGGCCCGGGTCGCCCGCGACGGCGACCTCGACCTGAGCCGCGTCGTGTATTCGATCTCGGGTGCGATGACCCTCACGCCCGCGGTCGTCTCGCGCTGGGAGAAGCTCGCCGGCAGCATGCTCAACGAGGGGTACGGCCTCACCGAGACGAGCCCGATCGCCCTGGCCAACCCGTTCGACGAGTCGCGCCGCATCGGGGCCATCGGCATCCCCTTCCCCTCCACCGACATCAAGGTCGTCGACCCGGAGGAACCGACCCAGGAGGTGGCGCAGGGCGAGACCGGCGAGCTGCTCATCCACGGGCCGCAGGTGTTCGCCGGCTACTGGAACCGCCCCGAGGAGACGGCGGCGACACTGCTCGAGGGCGGCTGGGTGCGCACCGGCGATCTCGTGCAGCAGGACGAGGACGGCTTCGTCACGGTCGTCGACCGCAAGAAGGAGCTCATCATCACGGGCGGCTTCAACGTCGCCCCGTCGGAGGTCGAGCAGGTCGTGACCGGGACGCCGGGCGTCGCTGAGACGGCGGTCGTCGGCATCCCCCGCGGCGGTGGCGCCGAGGTCGTCACGGCGGTCGTCGTCCTGGAGGACGGTGCCGCCTTCGACGAGGCCGCCGCGCGCGAGCTGGCTCGTGAGCGGCTCGCGGAGTACAAGCGGCCGACGACCTACGTCGTCTGGGAGGAGCTGCCGAAATCCCTCATCGGCAAGGTGCTCCGTCGTCGCGTGCGCGACACCCTTGTCGCCGACCGGCACGCGACGCGCGCCGCCGACGCGGACTGATACACCCGCGTGGGGTGCGGCACAACCTGGGCGCCTCGTCCAGGACACGCGCCTAGCCTGGGACGAATGCGGAACGTACCTCCCGTCGACCTCCCGTCCTCCGACGACACCGCAGCGCGCGACACCCGATTCTTCGGCCAGCCGTTCGCGCTCGCGCACGTGTTCGGCGTCGAGATGTGGGAGCGCTTCAGCTTCTACGGCATGCAGGGCATCCTGCTCCTGTACCTTTACTTCTCCGTCACCGACGGCGGGCTCGGGGTCGACAAGACGGTCGCCGCGAGCATCGTCGGCGCGTACGGCGGCGCGGTGTACCTGTCGACCGTCCTCGGCGCCTGGATCGCCGACCGCATCCTCGGCGCCGAGCGCGTCCTGTTCCTCAGCGCGATCGTCATCATGGCGGGGCACATCGCCCTCGCGCTGCTCCCCGGCTTCGCGGGCGTGACCGTCGGCCTGATCCTCGTCGCCTTCGGATCCGGCGGGCTCAAGGCGACCGCCACGAGCGTCGTCGGCACCCTGTACGCCGCCGACGATCCGCGACGGGATGCCGGTTTCTCGCTGTTCTACCTCGGCATCAACCTCGGCGCGTTCGCCGGCCCCCTGCTCACCGGGCTGCTGCAGTCGACCCTCGGCTTCCACTGGGGCTTCGGGCTCGCCGCCCTCGGCATGGCGCTCGGCCTCACGCAGTACTCGTTCGGCCGCCGCAGCCTGCCCGCCGAAGCGCGCGTCGTCCCCAACCCGCTGCCGCGCGGGCGCTACCCGCTGTTCGCGGGGATCGGCGCGGCGGCCGTCGTGGTCATCGTGGTCCTGGTCCTGACCGGTGTCATCCGCGCCGACAACCTGGCGCTGATCGTGATCGGGGCAGTGATCCTCGCGGCGATCGCGTACTTCGCCGTCATCCTGCTGAGCCGGCAGATCACGACGCAGGAGCGCAGCCGCGTGTGGGGCTTCCTGCCGCTGTTCGTCACGTCTGTCGTCTTCTGGTCGCTCTACCAGCAGCAGTTCACGGTCGTGACGCTGTACTCGGCCGAGCGCCTGAACCGCGACCTGTTCGGCTGGGAGATGCCGATCCCGTGGGTGCAGTCGATCAACCCGGTGTTCATCATCCTGCTGGCGGGTGTGTTCACGGCCGTCTGGTCGAAGCTCGGGTCGCGTCAGCCCTCGACCCCGGTGAAGTTCGCGCTGGGTGTCGCCGTCATGGGTGTCGCTTTCCTGCTCTTCCTGCCGTTCGCCGGCGGCGGGGCAAACTCGACGCCGCTGCTGGCGATCGTCGGCATCCTGCTCGTCTTCACGATCGCGGAGCTGATGCTCTCGCCGGTCGGCTTGTCGGCGGCGACGAAGCTCGCGCCGGAGCGGTTCCAGACGCAGATGGTCGCGCTGTTCTTCCTCTCGGTGTCGCTCGGCACCGCGATCGCCGGTCAGCTCGCGACGCTGTACGACCCGACGAACGAGGTGCCGTACTTCGCGACGCTCGGCGGGATCTCGATCGCGATGGGCGTGCTGCTGCTCGTCTGCGTGAAGCCGGTGCTGTCGCTCATGAAGGGCGTGCGCTGACGGATGCCGCGCGTCACGCGGTCGGCATCCGTCATCTCACAGGGCAGAATCGAGGGATGACGTCGCCCGCCCCGCAGCTCCACCCCGACCACGCCTGCCTCATCGTGCACGGCAAGGACAGCCCGGGGATCATCGCCGCCGTCTCGGCGATGATCACGCGGATCGACGGCAACATCGTGCAGTTCGACCAGTACTCCGACGATCCCCGGGGCGGCGCGTACTTCCAGCGCGTCGTGTTCCACCGGCCCGGCTTCGGTGCGCAGCGCCCCGCGATCGAGGCGGAGATCGCCGAGACCCTCGCCCCGTTCGAGCTCGAGTGGTCGCTGACGGACCAGTCGGTGCCCAAGCGCATGGCGATCCTGTCGTCGAAGCAGGACCACTGCCTGCTCGACCTGCTGTGGCGCAACCGTCGCGGCGAGCTGCCCACCAGCATCCCGATGGTCATCTCCAACCACACGTCGTCGGCCGAGGACGTCCGCTCGTTCGGGGTGCCTTTCTTCCACGTGCCGTCGACGCCCGGCCCCGACAAGTCGGCGTCCGAGGCGAAGATCCTCGAGCTACTCAAGGGCAACGTCGACTTCGTCGTGCTGGCGCGGTACATGCAGATCCTGTCGCCGGAGTTCCTCGAGGAGCTCGCGGTGCCGGTCATCAACATCCACCACTCGTTCCTGCCCGCCTTCATCGGCGCCGAGCCGTACCGCAAGGCCAAGGAGCGCGGCGTGAAGCTCATCGGCGCGACGAGCCACTACGTCACCGGCGACCTCGATGAGGGCCCGATCATCGAGCAGGACACGATCCGCGTCACGCACGCCGACACGACCGCCGAGCTCGTCCGCCGCGGCGCCGACGTCGAGCGCCAGGTGCTGTCCCGCGCGGTGCGCTGGCACTCCGAGGACCGCGTCATCCGCCACGGGAACCACACGATCGTCTTCTGACGCGGGGGCGCGGGGGCCGTTCCGGGGACGCGATTCGTCGCTCGGACGGCGCGCACGCGACAGTTCGCGTCCCTGGAACGTGCGCTGCCCGGGTTCCGGGGACGCGATTCGTCGCGCGGGCGGCCTCGACGCGACAGTTCGCGTCCCCGGACCGCCGGGGTCACAGCGTCCCGGTCAGCACCCCGCCGTCGGCGCGGAGCGCGGCGCCGTTGATCGCCGACGCACGCGGACTCGCCAGGAACGCGACGAGCGCCGCGATCTCCTCGGGTCGAATGAAGCGCTGCAGCAGCGTCGTCGTGTTCCGACCGATGACGGATGCCGCGACGGCGTCGGCCGGCACGCCCTGCGCCGCCGCGATCGACTCGATCACGGTCGCGACGCCGTCCGAGTATGTCGGCCCGCCGAGCACGGTGTTGACGGTGACCTGCGTGCCCCGCGTGAGTTTCGCGAGGCCGTTTCCGAGTGCGATCGTCGCCGCCTTCGAGACGCCGTACGGGATCATGTCGGCCGGGACGTTCACGCCCGACTCGCTCGCGATGAAGAGGATGCGGCCCCATCCGCGCTCGAGCATGCCCGGCAGCACTCGGCGCGAGAGGCGGACGCCGGCGGTCAGGTTCACGTCGAGGTAACGCTGCCACTCCGCGTCGTCGGCGTCGGCGAACTCGTTCAGCCCGAACGTGCCGGCGTTGTTGACGAGGATGTCGACCTCGGACAGGCCCGTGAGCGCAGCCGGGTCGGCGACGTCCCCGGGCGCGACGTCGACGTCCGCTCCGGGGACGAGCGCGCGGAGCCGATCCGCAGCCGCGTGCGTGCGGGCGGCATCCCGTCCGTTGAGGATGACCGCGGCGCCTTCGAAGGCAAGGGCTTCGGCGATCGCGAAGCCGATGCCTTGCGTCGAACCGGTGATGAGAGCGCGCGTGTCACGCAGCTGGAAGTCCATGGATGATGCCTTTCACTTGACTGAGCAAGTGACGGTAGCCCGGATCACTTGACTAGGCAAGTCATGACATAGGCTCGGAAGGTGACTGCGGACGACGACCTCTCCCCCGACGACCTCGAGACCTGGTCGTCGCTGGCGACGCTGCTCGAGTGGCTGCCCGCGGCGCTGGACGCTCAGCTGCAGAGGGATGCCGCACTCACGCACTTCGAGTACGGCATCCTCTACGCCCTGTCCCGCGCCGAGGACGGGCGGCTGCGGATGAGCACGCTTGCCGGGTACGCCCACAGCTCGCTCTCGCGCTTGTCCCGCGCGGCGACCCGCCTCGAATCCCGCGGATACCTCCGCCGTGAGACCGACCCCGCGGACGGCCGTTACACCCTCGCGATCCTCACGGATGCGGGGGCCGAGGTCCGTCGCGCGGCGGGCCCCGGCCACGTCGATCTGGTGAGACGGGCGGTGCTCGACCGGCTCACCGCCGCGGAGCAGAAGCACCTGCGGACGATCACCGACCGCATCCTCACCGGCCTCGGCGATGAGCCCGGCTGGAGGGCGTGACGCAGGCTCAGGCCACGGGCTGCTGCAGATCGACGATCCAGCGCGAGCCGTGACCGTCGTAGGGCGTCTGCTCGTAGATCTCGCGTGCCGCGCCGTCGAACCGCAGCCCGCGGCGCTCGATCTCGGCGACGAGCGCCTGCCATGCGGCCTGGATGCCGCTGAGGTCAGCCGCGTCGAAGCGGGTGGAGACGGCACGCGGATGCCGCGGCACCACCGCGCGCTCGAGTCCCTCGGGCACGGGCGCATCGCCGATCTGCTCGGCCGCCGCGGCGATCATGCCGTCGTCGACCGTCGTGTAGACGGCGACGCCCGGGCCGACGCGCGTCGCACCCGACGCCTCGATCAGCGCGCCGACTTGCTGGAACATTCCGCTGATCTCGCCTTCGATCTGGGACATCTCGTCGACCTTCGCCGACAGCTGCACGATCGTCAGCTCGGGCAGCGCAGTCTCGGTGTACTCGGACATGGGATTCTCCTTCTCGATCGATCGGAGCCTCGTCTCGACCTCGTGCAGGCGCTGCCGGTCCGCGTCGATCTGGGCCGCGAGCTCGACCCGCCGCTCGCGCAGGAGCGCGGCGACCTCGCTCGACGACATCCCGTCGTCGAGCATGCGGCCGACCTGCTCCAGCGTGAAGCCGAGGTCCTTCAGCGCGACCAGTTGATTGGCACGGTCAAGCTGCGATGCGCCGTAGGAGCGGTACCCCGAGAAGGGGTCGACCCTCTGCGGACGCAGCAGACCGAGCTGGTCGTAGTGACGCAGCATCCGCACCGAAACGCCGGCGAGGCGGGCGAACTCTCCGATACTCAACATGGTGATCCCATGCCACAGTCTGACACCGTGAGAGGGTCAAGCCCCGGCGTATTCAACCGAGTGCGCCTCGTTCGTCGTGGCGATCTGAGCACCTCGTGCAGAGGCTGCCACCGAAACCTGCTCTTGCGGCCGCCGACGAACTGCCTGGCCGCGCAGAGCCTAAAACGATCGTTTCCGGCGCTTCGTGGCCGTGCGCCTCAACGGCCCTCCCGAAAAGGTGGGTCGCAACCGGGTTCTGGCTGAGGGTTTTGGCGGGCTCGAAGACGGCGTCGCGCATTGTGAGGGCGCTCTCGCACGGGCGGTCGACCGCGGTGTGTCAGGTCGCGGTGCGGGGGGTTCTCGTCGTGGCGGTCCAGCTTGCGAGGAGGTGGAGCCGGTCGGCGGTCTCTGACCCCGGTTCTGCGCCGTAGATGATCAGATTCTGGCCGGGGTCGGCGGGGAGGGGCATGGCCTCGAAGGTCAAGTGGAGTTCCCCAACGACGGGGTGGCGGATGGCTTTGATGCCGGCGTCGTAGGTGCGCACGTCGTGGGATCGCCACAGAGCGCGGAATTCGGCGCTGTCACGGTTGAGGTCAGCGGGCCGGGGGAGTGGCACGTTCACCGAAGCTCGATCTCGCCATCGAAATGCGCCCAGACGAGCCACGGCACCGGGCCGAGTCGCCGAGCCTGCGCGCGGGTCTCGTCGGAGGCGTCCGCGGCGGTGAGCGCCGCCTCCCATCGCGATGACAGGGCGGCGGCGTCTGCGGCATCCGGGCGGAAGGCGGCCAGCCGCACTGCTTCCTTCCGGAGCGCCTGATCGTCGCGGCTGCGGTCGGCGCGCGCGTCGGCACCGCGCGCGGGGCTGGTCGCGCTGCCGCGCCGGCGGGCGAAGATCACCGCCAGGGCGACCAGTTCGACCAGCAGGATGCCCCCAGCCACGAACCACAATCCCAGCTGCTCCTGCGTGAAGGGCACGCCGCGGGATGCCGTGCCGACGATCATCCGGTATCCGATGAGCAGCGCGAGGACGACGGCGACGATCACCGTCATCACCATCCCCACGTATGCGGGGTAGGGCGAGGCCCGCCGGGCGAGGAACCCGACGACCACCAGCAGCACGGCGGCGATCGGCGTCGCGATGGTGACGAGCGGCAGCGCGATCTCGATGTCGACGACGACGCCGCGAACGGGCGGCAGGAACATCGACGCCGCCGTCACGACCGCCAGCAGCGCGAAGGTGAGCACAGTGCCCCAGACACGGTCGTGGGAGCCTGTTCCGAGGTCCGAACGGCGCGGGACAGGGATCGCGTCGCGCGGCCCGGATATGAAGTCGCGGCGCTCCCGCGACAGGCGCATCACGGCGGGGAGCAGTCGATTGGAGAGCCCGCGGTCCGCGGCGATGGCTTCGTGAGCGGCACGCGCGACCGCGATGATCTCCTCGTCGCTGCCCACCAGCTGAACGGTACGGGTGCTCATGCAGAACCTCCTCTCACGACCGTGCGGGGACGAGGAGTGCAGCCCCCTCCACGAGCGGCACCTGGACGGTGACCGCGCGCCCGGCCTGCACGAAGATACCTCGTCCGGCGGGGACAGGGCTTGCGCTCCACAGATGTCCGAACGGCTGTTGGGATGCTCGTCCGCGAGCTCATCACTCGCGCCTGGGATTGGCTTACCGAGATGATCGGATGACGTGCGCCCCCGAGGTCATCCAACTTCGGGGGCGGGCGGTCTCCCGAAGGCTTCAGCAGCCGGTTGAGAGCGTAGCGGCGCGCCTGCCGGAAACGATCGTTTTTGGGCCCATGTCGCCGAGATGGGTGAGGCGCCCTCCGGAAAGGTGGTCCGAATCCTGGTTTCGGCGGGCGTTTTCGGCTGGCTCCATCGAGGTTCGTAGGGCGTGTTGATCAAGAGGTTCCGCTCCTCGGTGGGTGAGTCTTGAACGGTGACGCGACAGGAGATCTCTGACGAGGTGTGGGCCGTGATGGAGCCGTTGATGCCGACGGTGACCGGTCGGTCGCGGCCGTGGACGGATCACCGGCTCGCTATCGAGGGGATGGCGTGGAAGTACCGGACCGGTGCGCCGTGGCGTGACGTTCCGGAACGGTTCGGGAAGTGGAACTCGATCTACAAGCGGTTCAACCGGTGGGCCGGGGACGGCACCTGGCAGAAGCTGCTCACCGAGGTGCAGAAGCAGGCCGACGCCGCTGGGGAAATCGACTGGGTCGTCTCGATCGACTCCACGATCGCGCGCGTGCATCAGCACGGCGCGACCCTCGCCCGGGACACAGGGGGCTGTGCCGAATCACAAGAATCCGTGGTCCGAGCCGCCTGATCACGGGATCGGACGCTCCCGCGGCGGGCTGACGACCAAACTGCACCTGGTCTGCGACGGCCGCGGCCGGCCGCTGAGCATGATGATCACCGCCGGGAACATCAACGACACCACGATGATGAGCGCGGTGCTGGAGAACATCCGCGTTCCCCGCGACGGGAAGGGCCGCCCCCGCACCCGCCCCGACCGGGTGCTCGCCGACAAGGGGTACCCCTCAAGGGCGAACCGCGCCTGGCTCCGCGACCGGAGGATCGCGGCGACCATCCCCGAGCGGGACGACCAGATCGCGCACCGCCGCAAGAAGCCGGGCCGGCCGATCGCTTTCGGCGACAAGCAGAAGGAACGCTACAAGGGACGCAACGTCGTAGAACGCTGCTTCAACCGTCTCAAGCAGTGGCGCGGCATCGCGATGCGCTCGGACAAACTCGCGAGCCGCCGTCAGCAGCCTCGCCGCGGCGCTGATCTGGATCAAGACCGATCTCCGCTGAGCGCTTCGCGCTCCTGCAGCGTGCGCTCAAGCTGTCCCACCGTCGGCGCACCCGCAAAGCCGCGCTCGGTCAGATAGACCCTGCACGCCAAGTCGGCAGTGTTCCCCTGGGACGGGAACAAGTCCTGACCGTCCAGAAGAATCGTGGGCGAGCCCGCGAAACCAGAGCTCACCGCCTCAGCCTCGGTGCGGATCAACACGAACTCCACCGGAACATCGCCCCGTCCGATCGAGTCGAGCACCAGCCGTACTCGATCGCCCGCCTCCTGCCAATTCGGGCAATCCTCGATATGCAGCACCTGGATCTTCACACGCCCATTCTCCCGCGCAACTCGCGGCGGCTGGCCACCCCGCACCTTCTTGATCAACACGCCCTAGGGGCCTGGACGTACATACCCTAGGGGGGTATGGTATCTCTGATGTTGACATTCACCAGAACGTCCGGACAGGGGCCGCGTTGAGGGAGATTCAGATGGTGGACCGTACGGAGCTGGGTTCGACGGATGAGAAATCGGGGTGCGCGTGCTGTTCGACGGCTTCAAGCGCGGCGCCCGATGTCGTCTCGGGCAGCGCGATCACGCAGGACGTGTTGGTGTCGGGGATGACGTGTTCGCATTGCGTGTCGAGCGTTACTGAGGAACTGGCGGCCGTCGACGGTGTGGACAGCGTTTCGGTGGATCTGATTGCCGGTGGTCCGTCGCGCGTCACGATCCATAGCGCAATTCCGGTTGATTCCGAGACGGTGAAGGCAGCTATCGAAGAGGCCGGTTACACCGTCGCGAGCGCGCCCGCCTGACCCGCGGGTTCTATCGAGGGGAGTTCTCATGAGCCAGCAGGATCATCACAATCACGCCTCCCACGGGGGTCACACGGACCACGATGGGCGCACCGCCACGGCCGCGCATCAGCACACCGGGCAGGCTCACCACGAGCAAGCCCCCGTTGCCGGGCACTCCGCCCACGGACACGCAGACCCCGGCGGTCACGCTGGGCATGGGAATCACGTGGGCCAGTTCCGCCGGTTGTTCTGGATCATGCTGATCCTGGCGGTGCCGGTCGCGGGCTTCTCGATGATGTTCGCGATGCTCATCGGCTACCCGCTGCCCGATGCCGCGTGGGTCGGATGGGTCTCTCCGGTGTTGGGCACGGTGATGTACGTGTGGGGCGGGGCACCGTTCCTGACCGGCGCGGTCAGCGAACTCCGTGCGCGCAAGCCCGGGATGATGCTGCTGATCGCGTTGGCGATTACCGTCGCGTTCCTCGCGTCGTGGGGTGCGAGTGTGGGGCTGCTGCACCATGAGCTTGATTTCTGGTGGGAGCTCGCGCTGCTGATCGTGATCATGCTGCTCGGTCACTGGATCGAGATGCGTTCCCTGGCCCAGACGACATCCGCGCTCGACACCCTCGCGGCGCTCTTACCCGATGAGGCCGAGAAGCTCCAGGGTGACGAGGTTGTGACGGTCGCACCTTCTGACCTGGTCGTCGACGACGTCGTGGTGGTGCGTCCCGGCGGGCGGATCCCCGCCGACGGGCGGATCGTGCAGGGCTCGGCGAGCATGGACGAGTCGATGATCACCGGCGAGTCCCGCCCGGTACGGCGCAGTGAGGGTGACCAGGTTGTTGCCGGCACGGTCGCCACCGACTCCGGGGTCCGGGTGCAGATCACCGCCGTGGGAGATGACACTGCCCTTGCGGGGATTCAGAAGCTGGTGACGGACGCGCAGAGCTCATCGTCGCGGGCGCAGCGGGTCGCGGATCGTGCTGCGGCGTGGCTGTTCTGGTTCGCGCTGGGAGCCGCAATGATCACCGCGGTGGTGTGGACGCTGGTGGGGTTGCCCGATGATGCGGTCATCCGCACGATCACCGTTCTGGTGATCGCGTGCCCGCACGCGCTGGGCCTCGCGATCCCGCTGGTCGTGTCGATCGCGACGGAGCGTGCTGCCCGTGGTGGTGTGCTCGTGAAGGATCGGCTCGCGTTGGAGAGCATGCGCACCGTGAACACGGTCCTGTTCGACAAGACCGGCACCCTCACAAGGGGTACACCCGCCGTCACCGCCATCGAACCGGCCGGCGACGCCTCGGCTGATGCGCTGCTGGTGTTGGCTGCTGGTGCGGAGTCCGACTCGGAGCACCCGTTGGCCCGCGCGATTGTGAACGCCGCGAAAGACAAGCAACTCACTGTCCCCGCCTCGACCGACTTCGAGTCCTCTCCCGCCGTGGGCGTCCGCGCCCACGTGGACGGTCACATCGTGCAGGTCGGCGGCCCGTACATGCTCGAGCAGGAGCACGCGGACGAGCTGCCCGTCGCGGATGAGTGGCGCAAGGAGGGTGCGATCATCCTCCACGTCCTCCTGGACGGGAAGGTCGCTGGTGCGGTGCGTCTTGCCGACGAGGTCCGTGCCGAGTCTCGCGCCGCCGTGACGGCGCTTCACGACCGGGACGTGCAGGTGGTGATGATCACCGGTGACGCGGACGCCGTCGCCGCGTCCGTTGCCGCGGACCTGGGCATCGACCGGTACTTCGCCGGGGTGCGGCCCGAGGACAAGGCGTCGAAGGTGAAGGAGCTGCAAGACGAGGGCCGGAAGATCGCGATGGTCGGGGACGGTGTGAACGATGCACCCGCGCTGGCCCAAGCCGACGTCGGGATCGCCATCGGCGCCGGCACCGATGTCGCAATCGCCTCGGCCGGTGTCATCCTCGCCAGCGACGACCCGCGTTCGGTGCTGTCGGTGATCGAACTGTCACGGGCGAGCTACCGGAAGATGAAGCAAAACCTGTGGTGGGCCGCGGGCTACAACCTGCTGTCCGTGCCCCTGGCTGCCGGCATCCTCGCCCCGATCGGATTCGTCCTGCCGATGTCGATCGGAGCGATCCTGATGTCCCTGTCGACCATCGTCGTCGCGCTGAACGCGCAGCTCCTGCGCCGACTGGACCTCACCCCCGACGCCGTCACCCGCACGTAGCAGCCCACACCGAGGCCACGGTCCTACCCTGAACGGTGAGGAAGGAAGGAGGGAAGCATGGCACTGATCTCACTCGCGGACGCGTTGAGACGCACGCGCACGCTCATCCGCACCTTCCTGGTGATGATCGCGATCATCGCGGGCATCGTCGCCGGATTGCTGGCAATGCACTCCCTGAACACCCACGCCACCAGCACCGGCCACGCTGACACCGTCACCACCGCCACCGCAGATTCGCGCCACGCGCACGACGCCGCCGTGACCGGGGAACCGGCCGCGGGGGAGTGTGGTGACTGTGCCGGCGGGCACGACACCCTGACGTGGATGGCGTGCGTGCTGGCCCTGCTCGTTACCGTGCTATTCATCGCCCGTCTCCGCGGGAGTTGGCGGACCACCGAACACGACCGCGGATCCCCAACCGCACCCTGGTGGCAGGCGCGCCTCGCACCGGCATACCCACCGTCGCTGACGGTCCTCTGCATCAGTCGCACCTGAGGACGCCGATGCCTGCCTTCGTGCAGGCACGGCTCACCCCGCCCGTCAGGCGCGGGCCTCAATCAACGACCCCTTTGGAGAACCTCATGAAGATCCGTACCGCGGCGACTGCCGCACTCGCCCTGACCACCGCGCTCGTCCTTGCCGGCTGCTCCGACACCGGTAACGCCGGGGGCGCTATGTCAGGGATGGACCACGGTGGCCCCAGCGGCAGCGCCGCACCTTCCGCGGACGCGTCCGCGAACGACGCGGACATCATGTTCGCGACGATGATGATCCCCCACCACCAGCAGGCGATTGAGATGTCCGACATGCTGCTGAGCAAGGAGGACATCGACCCGCGGGTCATCGACCTCGCCGACGGTATCAAAGCCGCCCAGCAGCCCGAGATCGACACGCTCAACGGCTGGCTGCAGGAGTGGGGCGCCGACACCTCCGACATGGGAATGGACAGCATGGATCACGGCGGCGGGATGATGAGCGAAGAGGACATGCAAGCCCTCGACGCGGCCACCGGCACCGATGCTTCCAAGCTGTTCCTGGAGCAGATGATCGAGCACCACAACGGTGCGATCGAGATGGCGCACGAGGAAGTCAACAACGGGCAGAACTTTAACGCGACCGACCTCGCGCAGAAGATCGTTGACGACCAGACCGCCGAGATCTCGACAATGGAGGACATCCTCGCCAGCCTCTAACCGATCGGGGTGGGCGGCGCGAGCGTCGTCCCACCCCTCTTCAGTTACGCGACCATTCCCGCCGAAAACGATCGTTTCTGGGTCGCGGTCCGCGGGGTAGCCAGAAGGCCCTCCGGAAAGGCGGGCCGGAACCGGGTTTTGGCGGACGTTTTCGGCGCGTGATCGTGCACTTGAAGTAACCGGTGCGTCGTGTGCGGTAATTAGCCGAGTGAGCGCGTGTGCGTGACGTCAGGGGTGGGTATGAACATCTTCGACACGTTCGTGGTTCCGCAGGGCGCGGACGGAGAGAGGGGCGCTGATTTGATGGAGCGCAGCGGTTTTGCGTTGCGCGAGCTCGCGGTAGCGGCACTCGATCTTCACGATGCGGCGCGCGTGTTGGAGATCGGTTTCGGCCCGGGATTGGCTTTGGGAGCGCTGGTTCCGCTCGTGCCCAAGGGGCATGTGACTGGCCTAGACCCTTCGCCGTTGATGCATCGTCGCGCGCGAGCCCGGAACGAGGACGCCATTCGCGGCGGACGGCTAGAGCTGGTTGTCGGTGACGCCAATCAGATGCCCTTCCAGGCCGGAAGCTTCAACGCGGTGCTGGCAATCGACAACGCCCATTTCTGGGCGGACCGACCCGGCGCGCTCCAGCGGATCCGGCAGGTCGTCGACGGGGCCCCGGGCTCGCTGGTGTTGGCGCTGAGCCCGCAATCGGGTGGGTCGGCTCGGGCCGTGATCCGCGACCTCGACCGAGCCGCCTTCGAGGTCGACTACCACAACGAGTCCTCCAACGGTTTCCTCATCCGCGCCACTGCGACCTAAGCCTCGTCGTGATGCCGCGGCCCCGAGCGGGGGATCACGCCAGAACGGGAAGTGGCATCGACCCTTAAACCGGCGCCACTTCCCGTGAGGGGGTTAGATCCGCATGTCGTGGAGCCACTGCTCGACCGAGCGGGGGGTGACGCCGAGGAGCTTTTGAGCGGAGCGGGACTCGTCGATTCGCTCATCGGGCATCGACCAGCGGGCGTGGTAGGACGCGATGACGGGTTCGACGCCGGCTGCGCCGAAGATGGGGATGATCAGCTTGCCGTAGTCGTCCGGGTTCTGGCTTTCGAAGGTGACGGGCTTGTTCAGGTGAGCCGAGAATCCGCGGGCGAGGTCGTCGCCGAGAAGAGCTGGGAGAGCCCCGGCGGTGACAACGCCCTGCACGTCGACGTTGTCGGTGAGGAGCTTCACGGCGATGTCGGCCATGTCCAGGTGGGAGATCCACGAGATTGCGTAGTCCTCCCGGATCGGGTAGCGAAGCGTCCCTTCGGTGCGGGCCGGTTCGAGGGTGATCGGCAGGAGCAGGTTCTCGAGGAACGTTTTCGGTGCGATGACCGCGTAGGAGACTCCCGACTGCTCCAGCTTGTCGTGAAGGATCCCGTGGGCCGTGGTCGTGCCGTCAGGGAGGGTCAGCGGGTAGCCGCTGGTGGAGAACACGACACGCTTGGGGCGGGCCTGTGTCACTGCGTCACCGATCGCCGTGGCGAACGCGACCTGCTGGTCGGGGCTACCCAGCGGCAGGTGAACGAAAACACCCTCCGCGCCCTCGTACGCCTCAGCGAGGGATGCCACCGAGTCGAAGTCGACGGAGACAGCCTTCCCGTCGACCTTGGTCGTGTCGCGCACCGCGGCGGTGGCGTCGTGGCCGGCGGCCTGCAGGAGAGAAAGGAGGGGAGCGCCCTGAGCGCCTGTTGCACCATGAACGATGATTGTCATGAGACTATTAGTGCATAGGATGCACCAGTTACTTCAAGTGCACTAAGGAGATGTCATGGGGTTCACCGCGCAGACGTGGCCAGAGTGCGGGATCGCTCGCTTCCTGTCGCTGCTGGAGGGGCCGTGGGCGACGCTGATCGTCAGGGAGCTGTTGAACGGTCCTCACCGTTTCGGGCAGCTCCGTGATGCTTTGCCAGGGATCAGTGCGCACACGTTGACTGACCGGCTGCGGCGGTTTGAGACGTACGGGATCGTCACCCGAACCTCCTACCCGGAAATTCCTCCACGGGTCGAGTACGAACTCACCGATCTGGGGCAGGGGCTACGCCCTGTCCTGGATGCGATGAACGCGTGGGCGATGACCGTCCCGGCGGCAGCGACAGAGGACGATGCGGTAGCGCTGCCGGCATCCTGCGCCGGGGTGGTCTACGAGCCGACCAACCAGGGATGATTCGCGGGGGATCAGCCGTGGCGTTGACGGTGACGGGTGACGGCCGCGGTGTTGCCGCACCGCGCCGAGCAGTACTCTCGTCGACCGTTTCGGCTGGTGTCGACGAATACCCGTTCGCAGCGTGAGCGGGCGCACACGCCGAGCCGCTCACCTCCACTTTCGACGAGGAAGATCGCGACCCCTCCCGCGGTGACGGCTTTGACCCGTGCGACGACGTCTTCGTCTTCGCCGGTGAAGTGCAGATGCGGGCTCCACCCGTCATGGGTGGTGAGGTAGGCGCGCGCCGTGCCGAGTGTCAGGAGGGTATTCGCGGCCTGCGTGCGGTCATCGATGGTCGTTGCGATGAATACGTCTTGGAGGAGGCTCGACCACGACCGCAGCGCCTGCAGCTGCTCATCCATCAGGTCCGGTCGCCGGATCTCATGCGTGAGGAGGACGTCGGTCACCGCGGCGTGAGGGTCGTCGGGTTCTCCGGCGACAGCGTTCACGAGGTCGGCTGCGAGCGTCACCCCGGTCATGTTGTCATGCGTGAACTGCACACGTCGATTACACCACCGGTGCCCAGGGGAACGGCGGTTAGGGAGCGCCTGCCAGCAGGGCGACCGCGGCAGGGAGGGTGACGGTCGACAGGATCGTCTGCACGGCGGTGATCGATGCCATCAACCTGGTGTCGCCCCCCATTCGTGCTGCGAGCACCGTCGCGGACGGGGCAGTCGGGACAGCGGTGATGAGCACGATCGCCACCAGGGGCACCCCGGACACTCCTAGAGCGATCGCGATGGACGCGGCGGCCCAGGGGACTGCGACGAGCTTCAATACGCTCGCCAGGGAGATATCCAGCAGGTCGCGCCAACGCGCATCGAATCGGATCGCAGCCCCCGCAGCAAGCGTTCCCGCCACCAGCGCCGGCGCCGACAGCAGATCCAGCGACGGGGCCACGGCAGCCGGTACGCCAACGCCGGTCAGGCTCAGTGCGACCCCCACTGCGCACGCCAGGATCAACGGGTTCGTCGCGAGCTCGCGCAGCAGCCGGGGCCGTGGCTGAGAGTCGGGGACGTCACCGAACCGGGCAAGGGTGGACACGCACAGCACATTCACCAGCGGCACCACGACAGCGCTGGCGATCGCGAACGATGCCACCCCCTCCGTCCCATGAAGGGCTGCAGCAAACGCGAGCCCGACATACGTGTTGATGCGGACGCTGCCCTGCACAATCGAGGTCACCGCCGGCCCCGAGACCCGTAGTGGGCGCCGCAACGCGAGAACCAGCGCGGTCGCCGCGCTCAGCGGGACGACCAAGCTCGCAAGCAACGGAACCGCGTTCAACGAAGCCAGGTCTGTGCTGCCGATCGACGAAATGAACAGAGTCGGAGTGAAAACGAAGTAGCTCAGCCACTCGATGCCCCGCCACACATCGGGGCTTCTCAGCGCCGTGCGACGAAGCACCGCGCCCAGAACGAGCACGACAGCAATCGGCACCACAGCCGCAAAGACGATGAACACACGACGACGGTGATGCAACCTGTCACATCGGTTCAACCCTTACGGCCACTCAGCGGTGCTTAATCACCCTTGCTGGCGCGATGATGATCCTGGTCGTCGTGCTTTATTCCCGTACCTCTCTTCGCGCCAAGATTCATATGCTTTCCCTTCCGGGACGAGTGAGACGGGGCAGCTTTGCATGAAACCAAGAACGCGAGCAGAAGCCGACGCGCCCTCATCGTCACCGTGATCGTCATCGTCACCTTGATCGTCACCGTGTGGCTTGTGATCATGACCGGCGCGCTGGCCTTGGTGCTGGATCCCGAGGTCGAAGGGCTGCGTGCGATCACGCACCTCGACTCTTCCGGGCGGTAGAGAATTGGCGCGGCCGAAAACGATCGTTTTCGGTACGCCCGACCGAAGCACCGCAGACGAACGCGACACGCCGAAGATGCATCCACCGAAAACCCCCACCGAAACCGGATCGCGCCGAAACCTCTGCGGCACGTTTTCGGCGCGGTCCCAGATCAGCGTGCGAACACCCCCAGCTCGGTGACGGTGGCGGATGCCGCATCCCACCGCCTGAGCCCGCGAGCGACACCGACGATCGGCTCACCGAGCAGCGGCAGCGCGCGCTCGAGGTCCGAGACCTTGAGCCGGCGCGCGAAGGTGACGTGCGGCATCCACTCGCCCGGAGCGGTGTGCGGAGCGTCGTCGCCGGGACCGGCGGCCTCGTGCACGGCGGCGTGCAGCGACAGCAGCTCGGCCGACGGCACGACCGAGCGTGCGAGCACCCGCCGCTCCCCCGCGCCGAACAGCACCACCGCACCGAGAGTCACGGGGAAGGCGGCCGGCAACGGCACCGACGCCAGCGACACCGACGGACGCACGAGCAGCGTCACATGCGGCGCGTTCGAGGGCGACGTGTGCGCGGCGAGACTCGACAGCCCGGCGTCGGCGAGCGCCTGCCACTCCGCGCGCACGGCGCGCTCGGTCGCCGCATCGAACTCGAGCTCGATACTGACGACCGGCGCGCCGCGCATCACGGTCACCAGATCGTGACGCGCTTGTCCTCGTCGAGCCAGAGCTCGTCCGACGGGGTCACGTCGAACGCCGCGTAGAACTCGTCGATGTTGCGGACGATCTGGTTGCAGCGGAACTCGTTGGGCGAGTGCGGGTCGATCGTCAGCAGACGGATCGTCTCGGCATCCCGCCCCTTCTGCTGCCAGATCTGCCCCCAGCTCAGCAGCAGGCGCTGGATGCCGGTGAGCCCGTCGATCACGGGACCGTCGGCATCCGTCGAGCCCGAGGACTTCAGGTGCAGCCGGTACGCCTTGATCGCGATGCCGAGGCCGCCGAGGTCGCCGATGTTCTCGCCGATCGTCAGCGCGCCGTTGACCGTGTGATCGGACGACAGCCCCTGCGGCACGAGCGCGTTGTACTGCTCGATGAGGGTCGAGGTGCGCTCGGTGAACGCGGCCCGGTCCTCGTCGGTCCACCAGTCGTTCAGGGCACCGGTGCCGTCGAAGGCGCTGCCCTGGTCGTCGAAGCCGTGACCGATCTCGTGACCGATGACCGCGCCGATGCCGCCGTAGTTGGCGGCCGGGTCGCGCTCCATGTCGAAGAACGGGTGCTGCAGGATCGCGGCGGGGAACACGATCTCGTTCATCAGCGGGTTGTAGTAGGCGTTGACCGTCTGCGGCGTCATGAACCACTCGTCGCGGTCGATCGGAGCGCCGAGCTTCGCGAGCTGCTGGTCGTGCTGCCAGGCGTTCGAGCGGCGGACGTTGCCGATGAGGTCGGCGGCGTCGATCTCGAGGTCGGAGTAGTCCTTCCACTTCACCGGGTAGCCGACCTTGGGCGTGAACGCCTCGAGCTTCTCGAGCGCGCGCTCGCGCGTGGCGGGCGTCATCCACTCGAGCGACGAGATCGACTGCCGGTACGCCTCGATGAGGTTGTCGACGAGGACGTCCATCTCCTCCTTCGCGCGCGGCGGGAAGTGACGCTCGACGTACACCTTGCCGACCGCCTCGCCGAGGGCCGCCTCGACGAGCGAAACGCCGCGCTTCCAGCGCTCGCGGTTGACGGGCACACCGGTCATCTCGGTGCCGTAGAACGCGAAGTTCGCGTCGACGAACGCCTGCGACAGGAACGGCGCCGACGCGCGGATGACCTGCAGACGCAGCCACGCCTTCCAGTCCTCGAGCCGATCCTCGACGAGCAGCGTGCCGACGCCCTCGAAGAAGCTCGGCTGGTTGACGTCGACCTCTTCGATGACGCCCGCCTTGCCGGGGGCGACGGCGTCGCGCCAGGGCGCCAGGTCGACGCCGGTGAGCTGCACCGCGGCATCCCAGCTCATCAGGTTGTAGGTCGCGACGGCGTCACGGCTGCGGACGTTGTCCCAGTGGTGCGACGCGATCTCGGTCTCGAGGGCGAGCACGCGGTCCGCCTGCGCCTCCGCGTCGGCGACACCGGCGAGACCGAAGACCGTCGCGACGTACGCGCGGAAGGCCGCACGGGTCTTCTCGAAGTTGTCGAGGCGGTAGTAGCTCTCGTCGGGCAGCGACAAGCCACCCTGCACGAGGAAGAGGATGTACCGCTGCGGGTTGCCGGGGTCCGGCTCGATGTACGTGCTGAACACGCCGGCGACACCCTCGCGTTCCAGCGTTCCGGAGGTCTGCAGCAGGCTCGGGATGCCGGTGACCTGGTCGACGTACGTCAGCTGCGGCGCGATCGCCTCGGCGCCTTTCGCTTCGATCGCGGCGGTGTCCATGAAGCTCGCGTACAGGTCGCCGATCTTGCGGGTCTCGGTGCCGGGTTCGGCATCCGTCGACTCCTCGATGATCGTGCGGACGTCCTTCTCGGCCTGCTCGGCGATGAGGTGGAACGACCCCCAGCGCGCCTTGTCCTCGGGGATCTCGGTGCGCTCGAGCCACGCGCCGTTGACGTGGCGGAACAGGTCGTCCTGCGGCCGGATGTCGGCACTCAGTTCGTCGAGCTGGATGCCGGAGGGAAGGGTGTTCTCGGTCATGCGTCCCACCCTATGGGCGCTCTCCGACCCGGGGCTCATTCCCTCGTGGTCGAGCACTCCTCGGGCACAGGGTCACCCGCGAACCTCGCCGCGGTCCACTCGATGAGCTCGTCGAGCAGCGGCGACGGGCGCTCGACGACGGCCGCATGCTCGTACCCGTCGTAGATCCGGTAGTCGACGACCTGACCGGCCCGGCACATCCGATCGACGTACGCGGTCTGCGTCGCGACGGGGATGACGCTGTCGGCCCCGCCGTGGGCCACCAGCAGGGGCGCGTTCTGGCGGAGCGGTGCCGCGTTGTCGCGCAGGTGGACGCCGAGCGGGCCGGATGCCGGGGGTGTCGAGAACAGGCGCGGATCGCCGCTCATGCCGAGCGCCGCCGCGACCGAGACGACAATCGACGGGTCGGACAGGCAGCGCTCCGACATCTGCCGGAGCACCGTGTCGGCGCCCGGCCGCACGTAGTCGTCGTACGAGACGTCGTCGTAGATCGACGAGAACGAGGCGAAGGCGTAGGACGCGAAGATGCTGCCGCCCGTGACGCTCGAGATGTTCTGCACGAGCGCGGGCGGGTCACTGGCCGGCGCGAGCGCCGCGACGCCCTGGACGTACAGCTCGGGCGCGTACTCCCGCGCCATCGCGCCCGCCCACAGCGCGGCGCCGCCGCCCTGCGAGTGCCCCCAGATGACCGTGCGGGTGCCGAGGTCGGCATCCTGCAGTTCGCGGGCGGCGCGCACCGCGTCGAGCGACGCCGTCGCGCTGGGAGGACCGATGAGGTACGGATGCGGGCCCTCGGTCCCCAGCCCGATGTAGTCCGTCGCCACGACGGCCCACCCCTGCCGGATGATCGTCGGCAGGTTGTAGAGCGCGCCCGACCAGAGCCCGCGCGGCTGCAGCGACGGTGCGCAGTGCTCGGAGTAGCCGGTCGTGCCGTGATTCCAGTCGATGATCGGCCACTGCCCGTCGCCCTCTTTCGGGACGACGACGACACCGCTCGCGACCCGGACCTGGCCGTCGACGCCGGTGGTCGTGTAGAGGATGCGCCAGGCCGTCGCCGACACCGGGATGCCGTTCGTGAACGGCTCGGCACGGATGAGGCGCCCCGGCTCCCCCGGCATGTCGCGAGGGGCCGCGTAGAAGTCGTCGACGACGGTCGATCCTTCGCGGAGCGGCACGGTGACGAGCGCGGTCGTGACGGCGAGCGCGACGGAGACGAGGGCCGTGACCGTGCGCCCCCAGCGGCGCAGGCGCTGCGGCTGGTGGCGGAGCTCCCGCTCGGTGTCGCGGCGACGGCGCACCCGCGTCCACAGGTCGGCGACCCCGCTCATGATGAGGCGCGCGCCGAAGACGACCGCCACCACGAGCAGGGTGATGTCGGGCCAGAACAGCGCGAGGACGCCGAAGATGACGCCCGAGACCGAGAAGGCGGCATCCGCGATGCGCGCGTCGATCGTGCGCCCCTTCGCGAAGACCGCGATGACGCCGAGCGCGCCCGCGACGAGCAGCAGGATGCCGACGAGGGTCGCCACGACGCGCACGGTCAGCCCCGGGGTCAGCAGGACGACGAGCCCGCCGACGAGCCACGCGCCGCCCGTCAGGGTGCGCCAGCGCGGACGCACCCCCTCCGTGTCGCGGCCGGTCAGCTCGATGACCCCCGTGAGGACCATGCCGCCGCCGATCAGCCAGGCGAGGACGCCCAACGCCGTCGTCGGCCGGATGACGATGACCACGCCGAGCACGACCGCGGAGGCCGCGACGACCAGGCGCACCCACTCGGGCAGGCGCGCGTAGAAGCGTCCGAGCGCGAGGCGCTGCAGCAGCCGCATCCGGTCCCTCCTCCGTGCGTCGGCGTCGAACCTCCACGTTAACCGCGTGGGCCGGATGCGCCCGAGTGCTCGACAGCGAGCGCATCGACGTGAGATGGCGCCCGCTACAGTGGGCGCCATGGGACGGGCCGGGACGACACGCGCCGGCGTGCGCGACGTCGCCGCGCGGGCGGGGGTGTCGACGCAGACCGTGTCGCGCGTCATCAACGACAGCCCGAACCTGCGTCCCGAGACCCGGGCGCGCGTCGAGGCGGCGATGGCCGAGCTCGGCTATCGCGTCAACAACGCCGCCCGAGCGCTCGGCACCTCGACGACCCGCACCGTCGGCGTCGTCGCCTCGGACGCGACCCTGTGGGGCCCCGGCGCCGGCATCGCCGCGCTCGACGCGGCTGCTCGCGAGGCGGACCGCTGGTTGGCGACGGCCTACGCGGATGCCGCGGACCCGGCATCCGTCACCGATGCCGCCCAGCGCCTGCTGTCGCAAGGGGTCGACGCGCTGATCGTCGTCGCCGCGCACACCGCCACGCTGCCCGCGCTGCGCGAGGTGGCGGGCGGGACCCCGCTCGCCGCGCTGCACACCGGTGCGGGCGCCGAGCGGCAGCGCGCCGGCGCGGCGCTCGCGATCGAGCACCTCGTCGCGGTCGGCCACCGCCGCATCGCGCTGCTGGCGGGACCGGCGGACTGGCTCGAGGCGACGGCCCGCGACGAGGGTGCCGCGGCGGCGCTGGCGACCGCCGGCATCCGTCCCGCGGCGATGTGGCGCGGGGACTGGAGCGCGGCGACGGGCGCGGCTCTCGCGGGCGAGGTGGCCGCGGCGGTGCGCCGCGAGGACGGGCCGACCGCGGTCGCGGCGGCGAACGACCAGATGGCGCTCGGGCTCATCGCGGGCCTCGTCGCCGAGGGGCTGCAGGTGCCGCGGGACGTCTCGGTCACCGGCTTCGACGACAACGCGGATGCCGCCTTCTACACGCCCGCGCTCACCACGGTGCACGTCGACACGGCCGGCGAGGCACGGCGCGTGGTCGCCGAGGCGTTGGGCCTGCCGGCGACGGCGGAGGTCGCCGAACCGGTGCTCGTCGCGCGCGCGTCGACCGCCGCGCCGCGCGGCTGAGGTCGGCGGGGGTCGGGGCTCGGGCTGGGGCTCGGGGTCGGGGCTCGGCCCGCAACAAGCGCGGAGATTCGGCCGTCATCTGCCCGCCGGGGCGATCCGGTGCGGCTGCGTTCGTTTTCTCCGCGGTTGGTGCCGGACCGGCGGGGAGAATCCGTCATCCGAGCGTGGCGGAATCGGGATGTTACCGATAACATCGACCCCATGACCGATCTCGATGAGGCGATCGCCGCCGTCCGCGCGGACGTCGCCGCCCTCCACGCCGAACTCGTCCGCTACGGCCTCGTCATCTGGACCGGGGGCAACGTCTCGGGGCGCGTCCCCGGCGCGGACCTGTTCGTCATCAAGCCGTCCGGCGTCTCGTACGACGACCTCGCGCCCGAGAACATGATCCTCTGCGACCTCGACGGCAACGTCGTGCCCGGCAGCCCCGGCAGCGACCGCTCGCCCTCGAGCGACACCGCCGCGCACGCCTACGTCTACCGCAACATGCCCGAGGTCGGCGGTGTCGTGCACACGCACTCCCCCTACGCCGTGGCCTGGGCGGCGCGCGGCGAGGAGATCCCCTGCGTCATCACCGGCATGGCCGACGAGTTCGGCGGCCCGATCCCGGTCGGACCGTTCGCGATCATCGGCGACGACTCGATCGGCCGCGGCATCGTCGAGACCCTGAAGGGCCACCGCTCGCGCGCCGTCCTGATGCAGAACCACGGACCGTTCACGATCGGCGTCAGCGCGAAGGATGCCGTCAAGGCCGCCGTCATGTGCGAGGACGCCGCCCGCACCGTGCACTTCGCCCGGCAGGGCGGCGAGCTGATCCCGATCCCGCAGGACAAGATCGACGCCCTCTACAACCGCTACCAGAACGTGTACGGCCAGAGCTCGGACGACCGCCGATGAGCGCCGCATCCGTCATCTCCTCCGGTGGCGCGGCCTTGGGCATCGAGCTCGGCTCGACCCGCATCAAGGCGTGCCTCGTCGATGCGAGCAACCCGACCACCGTGCTCGCCGTCGGCAGCCACGAGTGGGAGAACGCGCTCGAGGACGGCGTCTGGACCTACGCCGAGGACGCGATCTGGTCGGGCCTGCGGGCCGCCTACGCCGACCTGGTCGCCGACGTCCGCCGCCAGGGCGCCGAGCTGACCGACCTCGCCGGCATCGGCGTCTCGGCGATGATGCACGGCTACCTCGCCTTCGACGAGGACGGCACCCTGCTCGTCCCGTTCCGCACGTGGCGCAACACCTCGACCGGCGCCGCCGCGGCGGAGCTCACCGACCTCCTGGGCGTCAACATCCCGCTGCGCTGGTCGATCGCCCACCTGCACCAGGCCATCCTCGACGACGAGGCGCACCTCGCCTCGCTCGCGAAAATCAACACCCTCGCCGGCTGGGTGCACGAGAAGCTCACCGGTCGCTTCGCGCTGGGTGTCGGCGACGCGTCGGGCATGTTCCCGATCGGCACCGACGGGCAGTACGACCGCGACCGCGTCGCCGCGTACGACGCGCACGCCGCTGCGTTCCTCGCCGGCCGCAGCCTCACGGACCTGCTGCCCGAGGTGCTCCCCGCGGGAGCGGATGCCGGGACCCTCACCGCCGCCGGCGCCGCCCTGCTCGACCCGACCGGCACGCTCCGGCCCGGCGCGGTCGCCGCGCCCGCCGAGGGCGACGCCGGCACCGGGATGGTCGCCACGAACGCGGTCTCGCCGCGCACGGGTAACGTCAGCGCCGGGACGAGCATCTTCGCGATGGTGGTCCTCGAGCGCCCGCTCGCGCGCGTCCACACCGAGATCGACCTCGTCACGACACCCGCGGGCGACCCGGTCGCGATGGTGCACTGCAACAACGGCGCGAGCGAGCTGGCGTCGTTCGCGTCGCTGTTCGCGCGGTTCGCCGCGGCATCCGGTCAGTCGCTGACGACGGATGCCGTCTACGAGACGCTCCTGCGCGAAGCGCTGACCGGCGCCCCGGATGCCGGTGGGGTGCTCGCGTACAACCACCTGAGCGGCGAGCCGATCGCCGGACTCGACGAGGGCCGCCCGCTGGTCGTGCGCACGCCCGACGCGGAGTTCTCGCTCGCCAACGTCATGCGCGCGCAGGTCTACGGCGTGTTCGCGACGCTCGCGATCGGCATGCAGACGCTCGCCGAGGAGGGTGTCGCGCTCGACGCGATGTTCGCGCACGGCGGCGTCTTCCGGACGGCCGGCGTCGCGCAGCGGTTCCTCGCCGGGGCGCTCGACGCGCCCGTCACGGTCGGCGACACCGCGGCCGAGGGCGGCGCGTGGGGTATGGCCGTGCTCGCCGCGTACGCCGCCGCGAAGACCGGCTCCGACCTGTCGACATACCTCACCGACCACGTGTTCGCGGGGGCGGCATCCGTCACCGCCGACCCCGACCCGGCCGACGTCGCCGGGTTCGCCGATTACCTCACCCGCTACCGCGCCGGACTCGCCGCAGAGGCCGCCGCCGTCACCGCACTGCCGCTGCGCGGCATCCGCTCATCGAACGAAGGAACAGCATGACCCTCTCCACCAGCCTCGAGCAGTACACCGTCTGGTTCGTCACCGGCAGCCAGAACCTCTACGGCGAGGAGACGCTGCGCCAGGTCGCCGAGCAGTCGCAGGCCGTCGCCGCGGGCCTCGCCGGCCTTCCGGTCAAGGTCGAGTGGAAGCCCGTCCTGAAGGACTCGGACTCGATCAAGCGGCTCGCCCTCGACGCGAACGCCGACGACTCGGTCATCGGCGTCATCGCGTGGATGCACACGTTCAGCCCCGCGAAGATGTGGATCTCGGGCCTCGACGCGCTGCGCAAGCCGCTGCTGCACCTGCACACGCAGGCGAACGTCGAGCTGCCCTGGAACGACATCGACTTCGACTTCATGAACCTCAACCAGGCCGCCCACGGCGACCGCGAGTTCGGGTACATCCAGACGCGCCTCGGCGTGCCGCGCAAGACCGTCGTCGGCCACGTCTCGAACCCCGTCGTCGTGCAGCAGATCGAGGACTGGCAGCGCGCCGCCGCCGGCTGGCAGGCCGTCAAGACCCTCAAGCTCGCCCGCTTCGGCGACAACATGCGCTACGTCGCCGTCACCGAAGGCGACAAGACCGAGGCCGAGCTGCAGTTCGGCGTGCAGGTCAACACGTGGGGTGTGAACGAGTTGGCGGATGCGGTGGCCCAGGCATCCGAGGCGCAGATCGACGCCCTCGTCGAGGAGTACGTCTCCTCGTACGACGTGGCCGACGAGCTGCTGCCGGGCGCGGAGCGGCACCAGTCGCTGCGCGACGGCGCCGCGATCGAGATCGGGCTGCGCTCGTTCCTCGAGGCCGGTGGCTTCGGCGCGTTCACGACGTCGTTCGAGGACCTCGGCGCGCTGACCCAGCTGCCCGGTCTCGCCGTGCAGCGCCTCATGGCCGAGGGCTACGGCTTCGGCGCCGAGGGCGACTGGAAGACCGCGATCCTCGTGCGCGTCGCGAACGTCATGGGTTCAGGGCTGCCCGGCGGGGCGAGCCTCATGGAGGACTACACCTACGACCTGGTGCCCGGCAACGAGAGGATCCTCGGCGCGCACATGCTCGAGGTGTCGCCGTCGCTCACGACCTCGAAGCCTCGCCTCGAAGTGCACGAGCTGGGCATCGGCGGCAAGGCCGACCCCGTGCGCCTGGTGTTCACGGCGGACGCCGGACCCGCCCTCGTCGTCGCGATGAGCGACATGCGCGACCGGTTCCGCCTCGTCGCGAACGTCGTCGAGAACGTCGACGCGCCCGACCTGCCCAAGCTGCCGGTCGGCCGCGCCGTGTGGAAGCCGTCGCCCGACTTCGCGACCTCGGCCTCGTGCTGGCTCGCGGCCGGTGCCGCGCACCACACCGTCATGACGACGGCCGTGGGCATCGAGGTCTTCCGGGACTTCGCCGAAATCGCCGGCACCGAGCTGCTCGTCATCGACGAGGACACGACGGTGGGCGGGTTCCAGAAGGAGCTCCGCTGGAACCAGGCGTACTACCGCCTCGCCCGCGGGCTGTAACCCGCAGGCGACGAACGCCCCGGTGCCGTTGCGGCGCCGGGGCGTTTCGCGTGTCGTGGGGTGTCACGCGATGCAATGGATGCCGGACGACGCGCCGCGGCATCCGCTCGGACAGCGGCGTGTCGGTGCGGATCCATTGCATCCGCTGACGCCCAGGAGCTGGCGCCGAGGCTCAGTGCCCGCCGTGTCCGTGCAGGAAGACCTCGTTGACCTCGGCGCCGGGCGCATCGCTGCCGATGGGCGTCGCGGCCAGGGCGGGGGTCACGAGTCCTGCCAGCAGGAAGGCGCCGACGATCAGGCCGCCGACGCTCGTGCGGGCGGCGGTGCGCGCAGCGGGGTGCGACGGCCGTCGACCTGCGCGACGCATCGCGATCGCCGAGACGACACCGACGGAAAGACCCAGCGCTGTGGAGACGACGACGGGATAGATGCTGGTCTGCGGGGGACCGATCACGAGCAGCGCGGTCACGGCGACGAGACCGGCGAGCGAGACTCCGACGCCCGCGGGCGGAGCAACCACGCGCCCCCGCATCAGCGCCGCGACGCCCCAGGCGATGGTCGCCGCCCCGACGGCGGCGAGCAGGACGCCGATGCCGCGGTCCGCGGCATCGGCGCCCTTCACGATCGCGCCCGCGCCCAGTCCGAGCTGCAAGAGCCCTGCGCCCCACGCAGCGAGCGCGGGCCACGAGCGGACCAGGACGGACGGCGACATCAGACGGCCGCGCGAGGGGAGACCTGCTTGTCGGCGGCGATGCCGACGCCGAGCAGCACGAGCGCGCTGGCGAGGTGCAGGAAGTGGTCGGCCGTGTTCAGCGCCAGGATGTTCGCGGCGGTACCCACGAGGAAGAAGCCGACGACGCCGAGCAGCAGGTACGCAGCACCGACGACGATGTTCACGCCCTTGGCGGCGCGGACGTTCGACAGGCCGCCGATGAGCAGCGCCGCACCGATCAGGAGGTGCGCGACGTTGTGCAGCGGGTTGACCATGAAGATGCCGAGCAGCAGCTCGCCGTCGGTGGCGAGGAAGTCGACCCCACCGGTGACGGCGAAGCCGAGCAGGCCGACGAGGATGTAGACGGCGCCGAAGATGACGGCGACGAGGCGGTTGGGTGAGCTGGTCATTCGAGTGTCCCTCCGTTGGTGCGACGGATGCCGCGGCCCTGCAGACATGTGGTGCTGCAGGTCATTCGGTGCGACGCCCCGAACGGATTGCGCACGGAGCGTCGCCGCCGACTGTAGGGACGGCGGACGGTGCCCACGTAGGGGTTGTGAGCGACCTGAGCGACTGCTATGAGCGGGCTGAGAGGCGGTGAGACGTCCGCACCCCGTCCGCCCAGACGACCTCGACCGCGTCATCCTCCACGCGGACGGACACGTCCGTCCGGACGGGCAGCCCGGCTCCCCGCAGGTCGAGGACGACGACACCCACCCGGCCGGCGGCGACGTCGAGGTCGACGACGGGCACCGCACTGCAGGTGCCGAGCGGACCGGCATCCGTCCTCGTCACGACGTGCGCCTTCCCTCTGGAGAGCGAGCGGATGCCGCTGCGCAGCACCCCGGCGACGGCGACCGCCGCCAGCCCGTCGACGTGCTGCTCGGGTTCGCCCCCCGCCACGGCCCAGCCGCCGACGCGCAGGCGGAGGTCCGCCTCGGTCAGTCCTGCGGCGAGGTCCTCGACACGGACGAGCCGCACCTCGAGACTGCCGCGGACGAGCGAGTCGACGCGCAGGCGTCCCGCGCGGCGCGCGTCCCCGGGGAAGCCGGAGCCGTGGTTGCGGTCGGGCACGTCCCCCGTGATCCAGTGGGCGTCCCACACCGCCGAGGCGACCCCCACGGCATCGTGACCGGCGCCGTCGACCCGGACGTCGAGCAGGCGCATGCCGGCGCGATGCGTGGCCCGCCCGTCTGCGTCGCGCAGGGCGACGGACTGCTCGAGGGGCTCGTGCCACGCGCGGGCGTCGAGCAGCGGCGCCGTCGCCGTCGCGTAGCCGATGCGGGTGTAGAGCGGCGAGTCGGTCACGACCGCCCCCGGCTGCGCGTGGTCGGTGCCGTGGTTCAGGACCCGGACGACACCGTCGTCGCGCGTGCCCGACACGATCCAGCCCGGCGACCGCACGGCCCGCAGGACGTCGCCCCGCTCCACGGGCAGCGGCTCGGCGGGTGCGGTCCACACGGGGTGGTCGGCGGGCAGCATCAGGCCCATGAGCCCCTTGACCGCCCAGTACGGCGACCCCGGCCCCGAGTACGACTGGGCGAGCGCACGCCACGGACCGTGCCAACCCATCGTCAGCACGCCCTCCGCGTCGGGCACACCTCGGTCGGCGAAGTGACGGACGACCGCCTCGGCGGCGTGCCGCAGCCGCCCGGGCGCATGCGACGGGACCTCGGCGATCGCCCCGACCCAGAAGGCGGCGGCCGCCGCGTAGCGGTAGATGAGGCTGCGACCCTGCACGAGCGGCGACCCGTCACCGCCGACGAGCGCGAGGGCGTCGTCCAGGAAGCGGTCCAGCCGCGCGATGTCGCCCGCGGTCCTGCTCGCGGCGAGCTCGGCCGCCCCCGACATCCGGGACCACAGGACCGGGTACGTGTGCAGCGCCCACCCGACGTAGTGGTCGTACGAGCGGTCGTCGCCGTCCGCGAGCCAGCCGTCCTCGCGGACGAACGAGTCGTGGCGGGCGAGGTCGGCCGCGATGTCGTCCGGCGACCACGGTCCGCCCACCGAGCGCAGGAAGGTCTGCACCACGATGCGGAACCAGACCCAGTTGTTCCGTGGGTACCCCTCGTCGCCCACCACGGGCGAGAACCAGTCGACCGCGCGCTCCCGGGTGACGGCGTCGAGGGTGTCCCACACCCAGGGCCGGGTCAGGTCGAGGACGAGGGCGAGGGATGCCGCTTCGACCTTCGCCTGCCCGTGCTCGTCCGGTCGCACCCACCGGTCGGGCGCGGCCGGATCGACGCCCGCCGCGATACCCCGCCGCACGAAGGCGATGAGGTCGTCGACCCCCTCCCCGCGGGCACCGGCGATCCGGAAGCCGGCCAGCAGCAGGGTGCGGGCGAAGCCCTCGAGACCGTCGACGTCGTGGCCGTACCCGCCCTCGGTCCCCGGGAAGTGGATGCGGCCGCCGCCCGGCGTCGCATGCCGGCGCGCGGCATCCAGCAGCCGGTCGGCGTACGCGATCCAGTCCTCGCGGGACCACTCCCGCCGTCCCTGCTCCGCCTCGGCTGCCATGCGCGTGCCCCGTTCAGGCGCTCCGTGTCGCGAGGCGGCGCCCGGCTTCGGCCAGCCAGCGCGCCGGATCGGCCATCGACGCGGCCGCGCCACCGGCGAGATCGGTGAGCGAGATCGTGTGCGCGAAACCGGCGGTGTCGGCGTCGGCGGCGATCCGCCCGGCGACGACCGCGACGGGCACCCCGTGCGTCGCCGCGAGCCCCTGCACGAACGCGGGCACCTTGCCGGCGGCGGACTGCCCGTCGAACGCGCCCTCCCCCGTGACGACGAGGGACGCCGCGGCCACCGCACCGGCTAGGTCCACGAGGTCGGCGATGCGCTGTGCGCCGGGCACGAGATCGGCACCCCACGCGGCGAGCGCGAACCCGGTGCCGCCCGCGGCCCCCGCTCCCGGCAGGAGCGGGTCGGCGGCCGGCACGCGCCGGGCGATGCAGGCTGCGTACCGCTCGAGCACGCCGTCGACGACCTCGACGTCGGCGGCGGTCAGCCCCTTCTGCGGTCCGAACACGGCCGCGGCGCCTGCGGGCCCGGTCAGCGGGTTCGTCACGTCGCTGAGCACGGTGACACCTCCCGCCGGCGGGGTCCGCAGGTGCGAGAAGTCGATCGCCGACACGGCAGCGAGCCCGCGCGCCCCGGCGGGGACGTCGCGCCCGTCGGCGTCGACCATGCGCGCGCCGAGAGCGCGCAGCATCCCGCTCCCCCCGTCGGTCGAGGCGGACGAGCCGATGCCGAGGACGAGCCGCTCGACGCCCGCGTCGAGGGCGGCGGCGATCGCCTGCCCGAACCCGGTCGTGTCCGCATCCCACGGCAGGCGGTCCTCGCCGAGGAGTTCGATGCCGCTCGTCGAGGCGAGCTCGACGACACCCGTGCCGTCCGGCAGCAGCAGCCACGCCGCGTCGACGAGCGTGCCGCGCGGGCCGCGCACGCGCACCGGGCGGCGCTGCGCTCCGGGCACGGCGGCGGCGAAGGCGTCGAGGGTCCCCTCTCCCCCGTCGGCCATGGGGCGCAGCACGATCTCGGCCGCGGGATCGACCTCGCGCCACCCGTCCGCGAGGGCGGCGGATGCCGCGGCGGCGGGCAGCGAGCCCTTGAGACTGTCGAGGGCGACGACGACGCTCATGCGCGCGGCGGGGTGCTCTCGCGCAGCAGCACGTCGAGTCGCAGGTCGTCGGGATGCGGCTCCCACTCGGCGTCGGTCGCGGCGCGGAACGCCTGGTAGCCGACCTCTTCGAGGGGCACGTGCACCGTGGTGAGGGCGGGGGTCACGTCGCGTCCCGTCGGGATGTCGTCGAACCCTGCGAGGGCGATGTCGGCGCCCGCCGTGCGTCCCGCCGCGCGGATCGCGGTCAGGGCGCCGATCGCCACGACGTCGCTGATGCCGAACACGACCGTGCCGGTCTCGACGCCGTCCGCGAGCGCCCGGGTCATCGCCTCGTAACCCGCTTCGCGCGTGAAGCCGCCGCGGTAGACGCGGGGTTCCTCGCCCCCGGCCGACGTGAAGCCGGCGCGGAAGCCGTCGAGGCGCGAATCGCTCGTGGCCGTGCCCTCTTCGGCCGCCAGGACGACGGCCCGGCGGTAGCCGCGCTCGACGAGCGCCCGCCCGAGGGCCTCGGCGCCCGCGCGGTTGTCGAGGATGAGCGAACGCACGCCGCCGGCCCCCGGACCGAGGGCGACGACCTGGCCGCCCATCGCGCCGAGCAGGTCCAGTTCGCGGGTGAGCTCGGGCGCCGGGCCCGCCGAGGTCCGGGACGCGGCGAGGATGAGCCCGCGGGGCCGCTGCCCGCGGAGCGCCCGCACGAGCCGCACCTCGCGCTCGGGGTCGCGCTCGGTGATCGCGACCGTCACCACGAGCCCGGCCTCGTCGGCACCGCGGGCGACGCCCGAGGCGATGAGCCCGAAGTAGGGGTCGGCGATGTCGGCGACGAGCAGGGCGAGGATCGCCGACGTCCCCCGCGCGGTCGCCTGCGCGGAGAGGTTCGCGGTGTAGCCCAGCCGCGCCGCGGCGGCCTCGACGCGCTCGCGATAGGAGTCCGCGACCTTGCGCGTCGAGCCGTTGAGGGCGCGCGACGCCGTGGCGAGCGAGACGCCCGCCTCGCGCGCGACGTCGTCGAGGGTCACCGCGCCCGAGGGCCCGGGTCGACGCAGGGTGCGGTCGGTCATGGTGCGAAGTCTACGGGCGGCCGTCGGCCTGCTCGGAGCGGCCCGTCATCGACCGCTGAGAGACGGTGAGACGGATGCCGCGAACCCCGCCGCGGTCCGGCGCACCGCCTCGAGCGGCTCGGTCGCCCACACGTCGGCGTTGAAGATCTCGACCTCGACGTCGCCCGCGTAACCGGTGTCGACGACGGCGCGGGTGAGGCCCGCGAGGTCGATGACGCCGTCGCCGGGGTAGTGCCGGCCGAGCAGGACATCCGCCGGGAGCGGCGTCTTCCAGTCGCAGACCTGGTAGGTCGCGATCCGACCCTCCCGGCCGGCGCGCGCGATCGAGTCGAGCACGTCCGGGTCCCAGAAGATGTGGAACGTGTCGACGGCGACACCCACGACCGACGGGTCGAAGTCCGCCGCGAGGTCGAGCGCCTGCCCCAGGGTCGAGACGACGCACCGGTCGGTCGCGTACATCGGGTGCAGCGGTTCGATCGCGAGCGTCACGCCGGCCTCCGCGGCGTGAGGAGCGAGTTCGCCGAGCGCGTCGCGGACGCGCTCGCGCGCTCCGACGATGTCCCGGGAGCCCTCGGGCAGTCCGCCGGCCACGAGCACGAGCACGGCCTCCGAGCCGGGCGCACCGGCGGCGGCGAGGGTCGCGGCCTCGTCGATGGCGACGAGGTTGTCGTCGATCGACGCGCGGCGGGCCGGACCCTCGGGCATGGTGAAGAAGCCCGACCGGCAGTGGGTCGAGAACCGCAGGCCCGAATCGCTCAGCATCGACGCGGCCGTCGCGAGCCCGACCTCCTGCACCGGCTCGCGCCAGAGCCCGATGCTCTGCACCCCGGCCTCCGCGGTCACGCGGAGCGCGGTGGCGAGGTCGGCGTGCTTGATCGTGCCCTGGTTGATCGACAGGCGCGGGTCGACGGCGCTCATGCGTCGAGACCGTTCAGGCTCAGCATCCCGTTCCACCGCTGCGCGGCGAGCTCGGGACGCTCGAAGGCCTTCGCCTCGTTCGCGAGCTCGACGATGCGGGACAGGTGCGGCAGGCTGCGCGCCGAGTGCAGGCCGCCCACCATCTGGAAGGCGGGCTGGTGCCCGTTGAGCCACGCCAGGAAGGCGACACCCGTCTTGTAGTAGAACGTCGGCGCCGCGAACACCTGGCGCGATAGCGCCTCGGTCGGGGCGAGCACCTCGAGGTAGCGCGCCGGGTCGCCCGCGTCGAGCGCCTGGATCGCCGCCGAGGCGACGGGCGTCAGCGCGGCGAACGCCCCCAGCAGCGCGTCCGAGTGCTGCCGAGCGGATGCCGGGTCCCGCGCCGGCTGCGGCGCGTCGGGCACGTCGGCGCCGCCGATGAGGCCGACGTAGTTGAAGTCGTCACCCGTGAACATGCGCACGGACTCGGGCAGGCGCTCGCGCACCGACACCTCGGAGGCCGCGTCGAGCAGGCTCATCTTGACCCCGGCGACCTTGTCGACGTTCGCCTCGATGACCTCCAGCAGCACGGCCGACGCCGTCTGCCAGTCGGCCGCCCCGAAGTATCCCGCCAGCTGCGGGTCGAACGCCGTGCCGAGCCAGTGGAGCACGACGGGTCCGGAGGCCCGCGAGAGCACGGCGTCGTAGACGCGACGGTAGTCGTCGGCGCTCTCGGCGACGCGGGCGAGGTGGCGGGAGGCCATGAGGACGGGCCCCGCCCCCTGCTCCTCGGTGAAGTGGAGCTGCTCGAGGTAGGCCGAGACGACCTCGTCGAGCGAGATGCGCTCCTCGTCGATGTGGTCGGTGTTCACGCCGACGACGACGGAGCCGCCCTCTTCACGGGCGACCTCGGCGGAGCGCGAGATCAGCTCGCGGGTGGCCGCGGCATCCAATCCCATGTTCCGCTGCGCGGTGTCCATGGCGTCGGCGACGCCGAGCCCCCACGAGTAGACGTTGCGACGGAAGTCGAGCGTCGCGTCCCAGTCGATCTCGGCCGGCTGGCCCGGGGTGTTGTCGGCGTGGGTCTTCGGCACGACGTGCGCGGCCGCGTAGGCGACGCGGCTGCGCAGCGGCCCCTCGGGACGGGTGTAGCCCGACGTGTCGACGAGCGGGACGCGGCGGAGGGCGCCGTCGCCCGAGAGCAGGGTGAGGTCGGTCATCGATCAGTCCAGCGAGAGCGCGTCGAGCTCGATCTTGCGTCCCTCGCGGCTCGAGCGCAGGCCCGCCTCGGCCAGCTGCACGCCGCGAGCGCCGGCGAGGAGGTCGAACTCGTAGTCGGTGTCCTCGACATACGAGACGAGGAACTCCTCCCACTGCTGACGGAAGCCGTTGATGAAGACGTCGTTGGTCGGCACCTGCTGCCAGTCGGCGTCGTAGTCGTGGCTGTCCTCGAGGTCGGGGTTCCACACCGGCTTGGGGGTGGCGTTGCGGGGCTGGATCTTGGCGCCGAACAGGCCGACGACGGCCGAGCCATGCGTGCCGTCGACGTGGAACTCGACGAGCTCGTCGCGGTTGACCCGCACGGTCCACGACGAGTTGATCTGCGCGACGACGCCGCCCTCGAGCTCGAACACGCCGTAGGCGGCGTCCTCGGCGGTCGCGGTGTAGTGCTCGCCCTTCTCGTCCCAGCGGTCGGCGATGTGCACGGCGGCCTGCGCGTAGACCGAGTCGACCTTGCCGAAGAGGTTCTCGAGCACGTAGTTCCAGTGCGGGAACATGTCGACGATGATGCCGCCGCCGTCCTCGGCACGGTAGTTCCACGAGGGGCGCTGCGCCGGCTGCCAGTCGCCCTCGAAGACCCAGTAGCCGAACTCGCCGCGGACGGAGAGGATGCGGCCGAAGAAGCCCGAGTCGATGAGGCGCTTGAGCTTCTGCAGGCCCGGCAGGTAGAGCTTGTCGTGCACGACACCGGTCTTGACGCCGGCCTCGGCCGCCAGCTTCGCGAGCTCGAGGGCCTCCTCGAGGGATTCGGCGGTCGGCTTCTCGGTGTAGATCGTCTTGCCGGCGGCGATGGCCTTGCGCAGCGCCGTGGCGCGCGCTTTGGTGACGAGGAAGTCGGCGTAGATCTCCCAGCGGGGGTCGGCGAGCGCGGCATCCAGATCGGTCGTGTAGTCCTCGATGCCGTGCTTCGCGGCGAGCTCGGCGAGCTTGGCCTCGCTGCGGCCGACGAGGAGGGGCTTGACGGTGACCTTCGACCCGTCGGGCAGCTCGATGCCGCCCTGCTCGCGGATGGCGAGGATCGAGCGCACCAGGTGCTGGCGGTAGCCCATGCGGCCCGAGACGCCGTTCATGATGATGCCGATCTCGCGGACGGCGGGGGCTGCGGCGGCGGCGGCGGCCGGTGCGGGGGCGGTGATGGTCGTCTCTGACACGTTCGGTCCTTCGTCTGGTTCTCCGCGCATCGGGTGTCCCCGCGTCGTACGGGTAAGCGCTTTCCCCTCAGTGTGTCATCGGGCGGGGGTTTCCGCAAGGACGATCGGATGCGGCGCTGCGGACCCTCTCGGGGGAGGATGGAGAGCGGTTGTCGCAAAGACGTTACATATCCGACACAGGTAAGCGCTTGCCGCCGGACCGCCGCGGGGTTACCGTATGAGCACCCCTTGTCATGACATGCCGACAAATACCCGGTTGACCCGCTCATGACTCACCCCGCGCTCACCGAGGAGCGCATGCGAAGGAGAAGCAGTGAAGAGTTCCCGCACCATCCGTACCGCCACAGTCATCGCCGCAGCGGTGGGCGCTCTCGTGCTCGCCGGTTGCTCGTCGTCGGGCAACGGCGGCGGCACCGCAGGTGAGGACGTCACCCTCGAGTTCGTCCAGTCGGGCGACGCGGCGCAGGGTGGCGGCTACGCCATGCTCGCCAAGAAGTACGAGGAGGAGACCGGCGTCAAGGTCAAGGTCGTCGAGGTTCCCGGCGACGACCTCCGCACCCGCCTCCGCACCGCATCGCAGGCCAACGACCTTCCCGCCCTGGCGGCCGCCCCCGACGCCGACCCGGCGTGGACCGACCGCATGCTCGACCTCACCGACATTGCCGAAGAGGCCAAGGTCATCCCCGCCCTGCGCGTCGAGGACCCCGAGGACGGCAAGGTCAAGGCGCTCCCGACGACCCTCACCGGTGTCGGTATGTTCCTCAACAAGACCCTCTGGGACGAGGCCGGCGTCGAGTACCCGACCTCGCTCGACCAGGAGTGGACGTGGGACGAGTACGTCCAGAAGGCCACCGAGGTCGTCGACAAGACGGATGCCGAGTTCGGCGGCGTCATCGACAGCTCGGCGCACCGTCTGCGCGCGTTCCTGTTCGAGTTCGGCAGCCAGGGCGTCACCGAGCAGTCCGACGGCACGTGGGCGCTCGACGAGGAGGGCGCCAAGGCCCTCGAGTACTTCAAGAAGCTGAACGACGACGGATTCCTGCCCAAGGCCGTCTGGGCCGCCGGTGACGACCCCAGCGCGACCTTCAAGAGCGGCCGCGTTGCCGGCTACATGTCGGGCGTCTGGCAGATCGCCGACTTCCAGGCCAACATCAAGGACTTCGAGTGGATCTCCGTGCCGCTGCCGCAGCAGCCGGTCCGCTCGACGAACTACGGTGCCGCATCCTGGATCGTCGCCTACGACGGCACGGGTGTCGAGAAGGAGACGCTCGACTTCGTGAAGTGGATGTACCAGCCGGAGAACTACACCGAGTACTGCGAGATCTCGGGCTGCCTGCCCGCCCTCGAGGGCCTCGACATCGAGTACAAGGACGACGCCTACGCGTTCGACCTCTACAACGGTGAGATCGCCGCGTCGCCCGAGATCGCTGCCCGCCAGACCGTCGACGGCCTGAAGAACAGCTACACGGGTCTCGCGATCGACAGCGAGCCGCTCAAGGACGAGACCATCAAGTACCTCAACGGCGAGCAGACGCTCGAGCAGACCGTCGAGAACATCAACACGGTCTCGACCGACCAGATGAAGTGACCTCCCTAGGGAACCTCGCATGACTGCAACCATCACGCCGGACGCCTCCGCCCCCACGGCGGGGGCGCCCGGCGCGCCCTCCCGCCGCCGCAAGCGCACCTTCGGCCGGTACCGGATGGCGCCCTTCCTGTTCACCGTCATCACGGCGGCCCTGTTCGCCCTGTTCTTCCTCTGGCCGGGCGTCCTCGGGCTGTCCTACTCCCTGACCGACTTCCGCGGCTGGGGCGACGCCAACTTCGTCGGGCTCGACAACTACCGCGAGCTGCTCAGCGACCCGAGCTTCTACGCGGCCCTCGGCCGCACCTTCGTCTTCGCACTGTTCTCGGTGCCCCTCAGCTACGCGCTCTCCCTCGGGATGGCCGTCGCGATCAACGCGACGCACGCCCGCGGCAAGACGGCCGCGCGCATCATCTTCTTCCTGCCCTGGCTCGTGTCCCCCATCGTCACCGGTGTCATCTGGCGGTGGATGTTCGGCGAGAGCTTCGGCTTCGTGAACTTCATGATCAGCGTGTTCGGCGGAGACCGGGTGCCCTGGTCCTCGAACGCCGACCTCTCCCTGCTGGTCGTCATCGTGGCGTCCTCGTGGGGCGGCGCGGCCTTCAACATGCTGCTGTTCGTCGCCGCGCTCAACAACGTGCCGAAGTCGTACTACGAGGCGGCCGAACTCGACGGCGCCAACGGCTGGCAGCGCTTCCGCAGCATCACGCTGCCCTCGATCGCCCCGACCTCGATCCTGGTGATCCTGCTGTCCACACTCGGGCACATGAAGGAGTTCGCCCTCATCCAGTCGCTCAACGGCGGTGGACCGGGCACGCAGAACCGCCTGATCGTCCAGTACATCTACGAGACCGGCTTCAAGCAGTCCGAGATCGGCTACGCCAGCGCGGCGTCGATGATCCTCCTGGTGATCCTGATGGTCATCGCGATCGTCCAGCTGCGCATCAGCCGGAGGAGCAACAACTCATGGTGACCACGTACGCCATCACCGTCCCCGACGAGAAGACGCGCGAGCGCTTCGAGCGGCGCCGCCGGTCGAAGAATCTCCGCCGCCGCGCGGTGGTCCCCACCACCATGCTGTGGGTGCTCGCGCTGCTCATGCTGTTCCCGCTGGCGTGGTTCCTCCTGTCCTCGTTCAAGCCCGGCAGCGAGCTCTTCAGCTACCCGCTGTCGTTCTTCCCGAAGGAGTGGACGCTCGACGGCTACTCCGCGGCGCTCGAGCGCATCGACTTCGCCCGCTACTTCTTCAACACGGCACTCGTCGCGTCGATCACGACGGTCCTGACCGTGTTCCTCTGCGCGACGACCGGTTACGCGCTGGCGAAGTACAAGAACCCCTGGCTGAGCGTCCTCGGCCTGTTCATCCTCTCGATGACGATGCTCCCGGGCGAGGTCATCCTCAACCCGATGTTCATCGTCATCCGCGACCTCGGTCTGTACAACCAGCTCGCCGGTGTGATCATCCCCTCGATCGTCACCCCGACCGGCGTGTTCATGTTCCGCCAGTTCTTCATCACGATCCCCGACGAGCTCATGCAGGCGGCGCGGATCGACGGCGCGAGCGAGTACGGCATCTTCTTCCGGATCATGCTGCCCCTGGCCCGCCCCATCGCGCTGACCCTGGCGATCATGTCCTTCCAGTGGCGCTGGAACGACTACATCTTCCCGCTCATCATCCTCGGCGACCCCGAGCAGTTCACGCTGCAGATCGCCCTGCGGGCGTTGGTCGGCGCCGAGAACATCGAGTGGACGATCCTGCTGTCGGCATCCGTGCTGTCGATGATCCCGCTCGTGGCGCTCTACCTGGTGTTCCAGAAGTACGTCACCTCGTCGAACATCAACGCGGGACTGAAGGACTGATGCCCTCGCGGGACCACCTCGTTCTGGAACGCGTCGACCGCTTCATCGGGGAGTACCTCGATGACGCGGTCGTCGCGGATCGTCGTCCCCTCCGGGTGTCGGCCTGGCAGGTCCCCGACCACGGGGATCTGCCGGGCGAACCGGTGTCAGTGGAACGGATGCGGCAGGACGCCGCCTTCGCCCCCGTCGAGCCCGGGCACCGCTGGGGCCGCGCCTGGGGCACGACGTGGTTCACCGTCGAGGGCGAGGTGCCGTCCGCATGGGCCGACCGGGCCGGTCGCATCGAGCTGTCGCTCGACCTCGGCTTCTCGCAGGCCAAGCCCGGCTTCCAGTGCGAAGGGCTCGTCCGCACCCCCGGCGGGACCGTGGTGAAGGGGCTCGAGCCGCGCAACCACCACGTGCCCGTGACGAGCGCACCCGGTGAGCAGGTCGCGTTCACGATCGAGGCGGCGGCGAACCCCGATCTCTCGGGCGGCGACGACTTCAAGAGCCCCCTCGCCTTCGCGCCGACGCCGCTCGGCGACCCCGCCACGGCGGGCGCCGATCCGCTCTATCGGCTCGGCCGCATGGAGCTGCGCCTCGTCGACGAGACGGTCGAGCGCCTCCGCCGCGAAGTCATCGTGCTGGTCGGCCTCGCCCGCGAACTCGTCGACTCCGACCCGCGCCGGGCCCGCATCCTCGACGGCCTCGAGCGCGCGCTCTACGCGATCGACCCCGACGCACCGGCCGCGGGGGCAGCGGCCGCCCGCGGCATCCTCGCTCCCCTGCTGGCGGCGCCGGCGGCCGCATCCGCTCACCGCATCACCGCGACGGGACACGCGCACATCGACTCGGCGTGGCTGTGGCCGACCCGCGAGACGGTGCGCAAGGTCACGCGGACCTTCGCCAACGTGCTCGAACTGATGGACGCCGACCCCGAGGCCGTCTTCGTCAGCTCGGCGGCGCAGCACTTCGAATGGGTGCGCCGGAGCGATCCCGAACTGTTCGAGCGTGTGCGGGCGCGCGTCGCCGAGGGCCGTTTCATCCCGGTCGGCAACATGTGGGTCGAATCCGACGTGAACATGCCCTCGGGCGAATCCCTCGCCCGCCAGCTGCTGACCGGCACGCGCTTCTTCGAGGAGCACTTCGGCGCGCGCAGCGACGTCGGCTGGCTGCCGGACTCGTTCGGGTTCCCCGCCGGGCTCCCGCAGCTGCTGCGCGGCGCGGGCCTGGAGTGGTTCTTCACGCAGAAGATGTGCTGGAACGACGTCGACACGATGCCGCACCACTCCTTCGTGTGGGAGGGCCTCGACGGCTCGCGGATCTTCACGCACTTCCCGCCGAACAACACCTACAGCGGCGACATGCGCCCCACCGAGCTCGCCCGCAGCGTCCGCAACTTCGCCGACCACGCCGACAGCTCCCGTTCGCTCATGCCGTTCGGCTTCGGCGACGGCGGCGGCGGCCCCACGCGCGAGATGATGACCGACGCCCGGCTGCAGGCGGACCTCGAGGGCTCCCCCACGGTCGCCCTCGGCACCCCGCGCGAGTTCTTCGTCGAGGCCGCCGCCGAATCGGCGGACCCGCCGGTGTGGTCGGGAGAGATGTACCTGCAGTTCCACCGCGGCATCTACACGTCGCAGATGCGCACCAAGCGCGGCAACCGGCGCAACGAGGCCCTGCTCGTCGAGGCGGAGCACTGGAGCTCGGCGGCCACGGTGCGGCGCGGCATCCCCTATCCCGCGGCCGAGCTCGACGAGCTCTGGCGCGAGGTGCTGCTGCTGCAGTTCCACGACATCCTGCCCGGCAGCGCGATCGCCTGGGTGCACCGCGAGGCCGAGCGCTCGCACGCCGAGACGACCGACCGGCTCGAGCGGATCATCGCGGATGCCGTCGCCGCCCTCGTGGGCGACGGTTCGGAACGCCTGGCGCTCAACCCCGCCGCGGCCCCCGTCGGCGGGATCGCCGCGGGCGGCGCGGGCCCCGCACCGCAGCCGGCGACGGCGACGGCCGAGCCCGTCGAGGGCGGCTTCCGGCTGCGCTCGGACCGGCTCGACGTCCTCGTGGGCCCCGACGGCACCCTGCGGAGCGTGGTCGAGCTCGCCACCGGGCGCGACCTCATCCCGGCCGGCCACCGCGGCGGCCTGCTGCAGCTCCACGTCGACGCCCCGTCGAAGTGGGACGCGTGGGAGCTCGACGCCGCGTACCGCCTGTCGACCACCGACGTCGACGGCGGCACCGCCGAGCTGGTCGACGGTGTCGTCCACGTCGTGCACCCCCTGCCGAACGGCACCGCCGAGCAGTGGATCGACCTCCACCCCGAGGGCGGCGCCGTCCGCATCCGGACCCGCGTCGACTGGCACGAGCGGCATCGACTGTTGAAGCTCGCGTTCCCCGTCGCAGTGCATGCGCAGGATGCCGCCTACGAGACGCAGTTCGGCCACGTGCGCCGGCCCCTGCACACCAACACGTCGTGGGACGAGGCGCGCTACGAGGTCTGCGCACACCGCTGGGTGCACGTGGGCGAGCCGGGCACCGGCGCCGCGATCGTGAACGACGGCATGTACGGGCACGACGCGACGCGCACCACCGACGCGGACGGCACCGTCACGACGGTGCGCCAGTCGCTGCTGCGCGCGCCGAGGTTCCCCGACCCCGACGCCGACCAGGGCGTGCACGAGTTCACGTCCGTCTTCGCCCCCGCCGAGACCACGACGGATGCCGCCCGCTGGGGCTCGCTCGTCGGGTCGCCGCTGCGCGAGGTCACCGGCGCCGAGCCCGTCGCCCCGCTCGTGACGAGCACCGTGCCCGGCATCGTCGTGTCGGCCGTCAAGCTCGCCGCCGACGGCAGCGGCGACCTCGTCGTGCGCGTCTTCGAGCAGCGCGGTGCCCGCACCGGCGGCATCCTGCGATTCGACGTCCCCGTCGGGGCGCTGGAGGTGTGCGACCTCGTCGAGACCGTCGGGCGCGGCCGCACCGAGGCCGCGCACCTGGACGGCGACACCACCGTCCGCCTCGATCTGCGCGCCTTCGAGGTCGTCACCCTGCGCGCCCGCCTGCACCGACCGGAGCCGTCATGACCCCCGACCGCATCGACACCGACCAGACCGACACCTTCGTCGCGGACGTGATCGCCGCGGCGGATGCCGAAGCCGCGCGGCTCCTGCAGTCGCCGACCGACGTGTCGACGGCGCCGCTCGGCCCGCACCGCGAGTCGATGCGCCGGGCGAAGCTGCTGACGGCGGTCTTCCTCGAAGAGGGGTCGGCGTTCGCCGGTTCGCCCGCCGTCGTCGAGCTGGCCGAGACGTACGCGCGGATCCTGCACGACCTGCAGTCCCCCACGGGCCTGTTCCTCGGCGGCGACAACGTGGAGTCTCCACCCGACACGGGCTTTACGATCAACGACCTAGGCGACATCCTCGAGCTGGCCCGGCGGTCGGGCGACACCCGCCTCGACCGGGTCGCCGAGATCCTCGGCGGCATCGCCGATCGGGCGGCTCCGGCGATGCTCGCGGGCGGCGTTCACACCCCGAACCACCGGTGGGAGCTCAGTGCGGCCCTCGTCCGACTGCACCGCCACCGCCCCGATCCGCGCCTCGAGGCGCGGGCACGCGAGTGGCTCGCGGAGGGCGTCGACATCGACGCGGACGGCCTGTACTCCGAGCGCAGCGCGAACTACGCGGTGTACGTGTCGAACCCGTCGCTGCTTCTGATCTCGGACGTCCTCGACCTGCCCGAGCTCCGCGACGTCGTCGCGCGCAACCTCGAGTCGACGCTCGGCCTCATCCACCCGGACGGCTCCGTCGAGACGGTCCACTCACGCCGGCAGGATCAGCGCGAGCCCCGGTTCCCGCTGGCGCCGTACGCGTTGCACTACCGCCGGCTCGCCCTCGAGACGGGGCGCGGCGACCTCGCCTGGGCGGCGCGGGTCGCGGCATCCGCTGCCGTCATCGACCCGCAGACGGCGCTCGCCGACATGCTGCTGCACCCGGCGCTGCGCGAGCCGCTGCCGGCGGCGACACCGCCGGCCGACCGGGCCCGGAACGTCTGGCCGGTCTCGGGGCTCGTCATCGACCGCACCCCCGAGCGCGAACTGACCGTCTTCGGCGGGTCGGACTACGCAGTCGCACGACGCATTCGCTCGGGCCTCGCGAGCAACCCGACGTTCCTCCGGATGTTCGCGGGCGATGCCGTGCTCGAGTCGGTGCGCCTGTCGCGGCACTTCTTCGGGCTCGGGCCGTTCCGCGCCGACCGCATGACGGTGGACGAGGGCCGGATCGTGCTCGAGGAGCACCTCTCCCCCGCCTACTTCGGACCGATGGATGCCGCGCACCGCCGCCCGGGCGGCGACTACCGCGTCGTCGACGAGGGACGCTTCTCGGCGGCGATGTCGTTCGACGAGCGGCCGCGCCACGAGGTACCGCTGCACACCCGGATCGAGCTCGTGCCGACCGAGGACGGTGTCGAGGTGACGCTCGAGACGGACGGGCCGATCTGCGCCTGGAACCTCGAGTTCGCCTTCCGCGCGGGCGGCGCGTTCGAGGACGTCACGGCCGCCGCCGACGGCACCGCCGTGCTCGTGTCGGGGTCGGCCCGCTACCGCGTGGGCGCCGATGCGATCGAGGTCGGACCGGGCACCGGTTCGACCGCCGCGGCCGGCTACCTGCCCGGCGAGGACTACGACTACCTGGGCGGCACCGATGCGCTCGGCGGTCCGCGCCTCTACGTGACGGGCACCACGCCCGGCCGCACGACGGTCACCCTCCGCCGCGTGCGCTGACTCAGCGGCGGCGGTGCGGGACCGCGACGACGGCGAGCACGGCGCAGCCGAGCGCGGCGGGGAGCAGCGGCGGCAGCATCCACGTCAGGATCACGACGAGCGCGACCGCCGCGATGTAGAAGGCGAGCGCGCGGACGTCGCCACGGATGATCGCCGGAACGTCACGCACCGCCTGACGCCATCCCGCTGTCGGCTCCCATGCGCCCGCCGCGACGAGCAGCGCGACGGCGAGCGCGGCGAGGCCCGTCCACCCGACCGCCTCGATCACGACGCCGCCCGGCAGCATCCCGGTGCGGGCGAGCAGGATGTCTACGCCCAGCACCGCCGCGATGACGAGCGCGACGAGCCCGACGACGGCGCCGCCCGCCAGTCCCACGCGGACGTCGCGCCAGAACAGTCCGAGCCTCGAGTCCTCGGCGGCGACGTACCGTCCGAGATGACGGATGCCGGCGGCCAGCGCCACCGGCAGTGTCACGATCAGCGCGCCGACGACCAGGACGAGGAGCCCGATGAGGAGGACCTCGCCGAACAGCGCGAACTTCGCAGCGGCGCCCGGGAACCTCGCCGGCGGACGCTCCTCCAGGACGGGACCGCTTCCCGAGCGGTCGGCGCGCACGGCGGCGCGCTCGGCGCGTCGGTCGGCACGGGTCCCGGGCACGATCAGCCCTTGAGGCCCTGGGTCGCGACGCCGTCGACGAGGAAGCGCTGGAACACGAGGAAGAACAGCAGCACCGGCACGAGGGCGAGGAACGACGCCGTCACGGTCGCACCGAAATCGCTCGTCGAGGACTGGTCGTTGTAGAGACGCAGCGCGATCGGGAGCGGGTAGTTCTCGGGGCTCGTGAGGTACAAGAGCGGTCCGAGGAAGTCGTTCCACGACCAGATGAACGCGAAGATCGCGCACGTGATCAGCGCCGGCTTCACGAGCGGCAGGATGATCGCCCAGAAGATTCGGACGTGACCGGCGCCGTCGATGCGCGCCGCCTCATCCATGTCGCGCGGCATCTGCCGCATGAACTGGACGAGCAGGAACACGAAGAACGCCTCGGTGGCGAGGAACTTCGGCAGGATCAGCGGCCAGAACGTGTCGACGAGGCCCAGGTTGTTGAACAGGATGTACTGCGGGATGATCACGACGTGGAACGGCAGCAGCAGCGTGCCGATCATCGCCGCGAACAGGATGCCGAGCCCCTTGAACTGGATGCGGGCGAACGCGTAGGCGGCCAGGGCGCTCGAGAGAACGGTGCCGACGACCGCCGAGACGGCGAGGACGAGCGAGTTCCAGAAGAACTGGCTCAACGGCACACCCGCGATGCCCTCGAAGACCTTCGCGTAGTTGTCGAGCGACGGTGAGTTCGGGATCAGCCCGGAGTTCTGCCCGAACTCGGAGTTCGGCTTGAGAGTCGAGACCGCGAGCCAGACGAGCGGGTAGAGCACGAGGGCGGTCAGCGCGATGAGGACGACCAGCCAGATGACGGTCTGCCAGGTCTTGCGCTTCACGCGGCGGCGCGGCGGGTTCGCGATGACCTGCTGCGCGGCGAAGACGGGGGTGGACGCCGCGCCCGAGGTCGTGGTGACGTTGGAGGTGCTCATCGGTTGTCTCCGGCGTAGTGCACCCAGGAGCGCTGGGTGCGGAAGAGGATGAAGGCGATGATCGCGACGACGACCAGGAGGACCCAGGCGATCGCGGCGGCGTACCCCATCTGGCCGTCGGCGAAGCCGCGCTTGTAGAGGTACAGCGTGATGAAGTTCGTCATGCCCGCGGGGCCGCCCGAGCCGTTGGAGATGATGTACGCCGAGGCGAACACCTGGAACGCGCCGATGAGCCCGAGCAGCAGGTTGAAGAAGATGACCGGCGACAGCATCGGCAGCGTGACTGCGCGGAACCGGTGCCAGGGCCCGGCCCCATCCATCTCGGCGGCCTCGTAGAGCTCCTTGGGCACCTGCTTGAGGCCGGCGAGGAAGATGACCATCGTCGCGCCGAACTGCCAGATCGAGAGGATGATCATCGCGGGCAGGACGAGGCCGGGGTTGCCGATCCAGCCGCCGAGGTCGATGCCCAGGAACGACAGCGACGAGTCGACGGGACCGTCGGACCCGAACATCGCACGCCAGACGATCGCGACCGACACGGATCCGCCGATGAGGGACGGGGCGTAGAAGGCGGAGCGGAAGAACCCAGAGCCCTTGTCGCGGAAGTTCAGCAGCATCGCGACGAGGAGTGCGGCGATGAGGGTGATCGGGGTGCCCACGAGGACGTAGATCAGAGTGATCTGCGCCGACTGCATGAACTGCGGGTCGTTCGTGAAGAGTCGGACGTAGTTGTCGATGCCGATCCAGCGCGGCGGCTGGAAGATGTTGTACCGCGTGAACGACAGGTACAGCGAGTACGCCATCGGGAGGATCGTCAGCCCGAAGAAGCCGATGAGCCACGGGACGAGGAACCCGTACCCGGCGAGGGTCTCCCGCCGGGCGCGGGCGCGCTGGGTGGGACGGCTGAGGTTCTCGGGGCGGCGGCTGTTCGCGAGGGCGCGACGTCGCTTGTCTCCGGTGACGATGACCCTCGTCGCGGTGGTGCTCACGGGCTGCTCCAGGTGTCGGGACGGTCGGACGGCGTGGGTCCGGGTGCCGCGGCACCCGGACCCACGGTCGGTCACTGGTTGAGGACGACGTCCATCTCGGTGAAGAACTGGGAGACGGCTTCGTCGACGGTCATGGTGCCGAAGTTCAGCTCCACGCCGAGCTGACGGAACTTCTCCTCGAGGGTGCCGTAGCCGACGATGGGGACGGGAGGAGCGTCGCCGAGGCGGTCGGCGATGGATGCCTCGTAGTCCTTGACCTGCTGGCTCAGCGGGTCGAGCTCCGCGGCGGCCAGGGCCGTCTCGGAGGCGGGCAGGCCGCGGTTCGTCCCGAAGATCTCGCCGGATTCCGGGGAGTTGACGAGGAAGTTCACGAGGGTGGCGGCAGCCTCCGGCTCGTCGGTGTTTGCGGCGATGGAGTGCAGCATCGAGGGCTTGAGGTACAGGTCCTTCGCCCCGTCCTCCGTCACGGGCGGGGCGACGAGACCGAGCTCGGTGTACCCCTCGCCCAGGTTGCCGAGGTAACCGGCGCCGAAGTTGTCCCAGGTGAGCTCGCTCGCGGTCAGCGCCGTGTCGAACCCGCCCAGCGGGAGGGCCTCCTCGACGGTCTGCTGCGGGACGCCGATGCCGTCGCGGATCGACTGACCCTCTTCCCAGAAGGCCTTCAGCCGCGCTTCGTCGAAGCCGGGCTCACCCTCCTCGGTGAAGAGTTCGCCTCCCTCCGAGCGCAGCTGCAGTTCGAAGTTCTGGATGCGGCCGGTGTAGTCGCTGCCACCCCAGAACTCGCCACCGCTCGCGTCGGTGATCTCGCTCATCCAGGCGGTGTAGTCGTCCCAGGAACCACCGGCGAACTCGTCGACGCCTGCCTGCTCGAGCAGGACGGGGTTGGTGAACAGGCCCCACGCGTTCGTCGAGGTCGCGATCCCGTACGTCGTGTCGTTCACGACGCCGATGTCGAGGATGTTCTGCGGCAGCGGATCGGTCTCGATGATGCCGCCCAGGTACGGGTCGAGATCGAGAAGGAGACCGTTCTCGGAGTACTGACGCAGGTACGAGTAGTCGAACTGCATGACGTCGGGCAGGTTCTTGCCCGCAGCCTCGGTCTGGCGCTTCTCCCAGAACTCGGGGAAGGCGAGGAAGCTCGAGTTGACCGTGATGTTCGGGTACTTCTCGTTGAACGCTTCGATCGCCTTGTTGTAGAGATCGGCGCGGACGTCGTTGCCCCAGAACGCGAGATCAATCGAGACCTTCTCGTCCGGGTCGTAGGTGCCGGCGGGCTCGGGTGAGCCGGCGCAGCCTGCGAGGGCGATGGCCGAGCCGGTCGCCAGTGCGACGGCGGCGAGCGCGCGTTTGCTGATGAACATCTTTGTCCTCTCTCGAACGTCCGTGTTGCGAGTGCCGGTGGACGTCATGGTCCGTGATCGCGCGCTCTCGGTGCATCGGATCAACTCCGCGGGAAAGCGCTTGCCTTGCACTGTAGTCCGGATTGAAACGTTTTTCAAGGGCAATGCTGTGACCGGTCCCAGGGTACGCGATCCAGAACCTCGCGCTGATCGGGGACCGCCTGCCGGGCTAGACGGCGGCGAGTAAGCCGTCGCGCACGACGAGCTCGACCCGGAGGACGGCGCTGCGGCGATCGTCGGAGACTCCCGGGTGCGTGAAGAAGTAGAACCACACCCTGTCGCCTTCGCGCACCGGTGCGCCGTGGTGGCCGAGGCCCGATCCCGGCACCTCGCCGGCGCCGAGGATGACGGCATCCGCTCCGCCCTGCCGCTGCCACGAGACCGCGTCGGCCGAGCGGTACACCCCCATTCCGCGCCACTCGTCGACGATCATCCACCAGGAGCCGTCGAGCTCGAACGCCGTCGGGCCCTCGTGCGGGCGGCCGGCGATGGCCGTGCCCTCCGATCGCCAATCGGCGAGGGCGTCGGAGACCGCGACCTTGGTGACGGAATCGGCGGCCTCGTCCTTGTACCAGAGGCGCCACCGACCGTCGGGCGTCCGACCGACGCCGGCATCGATGACCCGATCGCTGTCGAGATCGAGCGGGCCGATCCGGCGCCACCGGGCGAGGTCGGTGGAACGGTACTCGACGATGCGACGGGCGTGCCCCGGCCACCGGTCGGGCACCCCGTCGATCTCGGTGAGGTACATCCGCCAACCGACGCCGTCGTTCACGACCTCGGGGGCCCAGTGGGTGCGATCCGTGCTCGCGGGCGGGCCGGCGGCATCCACCTCCAATCCGCGGGCGGTCGGCTCGAGGGTTCCGGCGTACGACCAGCGGATGCCGTCGGTCGACCGCGCGACGCCGATGCGGCTGCCGTGCACCCAGGCGACGCCGGGACCCGGGTCGGGGTGCGTCGCGCGGCGCTGGGTGTAGAACATCCACCAGTCGCCCGGTGCCGCGATCACGACGAGCGGATCGGTCGCGCCGTCGTAGACGGGGTCGCGGTACACCTCGATCATGCGAGTCCTGCCTGGGTGAGGTGCAGCTGGGCGTACCGGCCGCCGCGCTCGAGGAGCTCGTCGTGCGAGCCGCGCTCGACGATCCGGCCCCGCTCGAACACCACGATGAGGTCGGCCTGTCGCACGGTCGAGAGACGGTGGGCGACGACCAGGGTGGTGCGTCCCGTCATGAGGCGACCGAGGGCATCCTTCACGAGTTCCTCGGACTCGGGGTCGAGGGCGCTCGTGGCCTCGTCGAGCAGCAGGATGCGCGGGTCGCGGATGAGGGCGCGGGCGATCGCGAGGCGCTGGCGCTGGCCGCCTGACAGGCGGGCTCCCCGCTCGCCGACGACGGTGTCCCACCCCTGCGGCTGGTCCTGCACGAAGTCCCACGCGTTCGCGTCGCGGAGGGCGCGCTCGATGCGCTCGTCGCCGACGTCGCCGAGCCCGTAGGCGACGTTCTCTCGGATCGTGCCCTCGAACAGGACGGACTCCTGCGGCACGACCGAGACGAACCGGCGCACTGTGCGCAGATCCAGTTCTTGCATGTCGTCCCCGTCGACGAGGATGCGACCCGAGGACGGCCGGAGGAAGCCGAGGATCAGGTTCAGCATCGTCGACTTGCCCGACCCCGACGATCCGACGAAGGCGACGGTCGCGCCGGCGGGGATGTGGAGGTCGACGGCGTGCACTGCGTCCTCGTGGGCGCCGGGGTAGCGGTGCGACACCCGCGCGAGGGTGAGGTCGCCGACCACCCCGTCGACCCGACGCTTGCCGGCGTTCTGCTCGAGGTCGGGCTCCTGCAGCACCTCGGCGATCGAGCGGACCGACTCGAGGCCACGGGCGCCGACCGGGATCAGCATGAGCAGCTGCGTGAGCCCCTGCGTCAGCAGCGTGAAGTACGTCGACAGCAGGACGACCTCACCCGGGGTGATGGGCAGGATGCCGGTCAGGGAGAAGATCGCGGCGAGGACGAGGCATCCCACTCCGAGCACCTGCATCGCGACCCACGACACCGACGCGACGTGGCCGTTGAGCATGTCGAGGTGCAGTCCGGCTCGGCGGACGCCGTCGGCGCCGGTCGCGACACGCGTCACGGCGGTCTGCTCGAGCCCGTGCGCACGGGTGACCGGGATGAGCGACGCCATCTCGCCCACGCGCGCCGAGAGGGTCTCGACCTCGCGCCGGAACACCGCGTTGCGGTCGTGCGAGCGACGGCGCATGGCGTAGCGGATGCCGATCGCGATCGGCACGGCGAGCGCGTAGACCGGGAGGAATTGCGGGACGGCGATTGCGGTCATCGTGAGGGCACCGATCATGACCATGGTCGCCGACAGGAGCGGATGCGTGACCTGCTGCAGCATGAGTTCGACGTTCTCGACGTCGCGGACCACCTTGGTCTGCACGATCGACGAGCTGATACGCGTGTGGTAGCCGATCGAGAGGGTCTGCAGCCGTTCGGCGAGGGCGTTGCGGAGATCCGCGCCGGTGTCGCGGACGACCGTCATGAAGCTGCGGGTGTAGAGGATGTGGTTCGGGTAGTTCTGCAGGAGCAGGACGGCGGCCACGACGAACCACCAGATGACGTCGGAGACCTGGCCCCGCCCCGCGACGATGTCGATGACCGCGGCCGTGATCACCGGCAAGAACCACAGCGGGATCTCCTTCGCCGCGAACGCGAGGATCGCGACGACCATGCGACCGGGACGCCGCGCGAGCAGTCGCAGCACCGACCGGGCCGGCCGGGCTCCGTCGATGAGGCCAGTCAGGTCGGAAAGCGTTTTCCGCGTCATGGGATCCATCGTAGGTGCGGGCGTCGTGGGCGGGAACCCCCTGGCACGGTCGCCGCCCGCGGCCGGGACTATCGTGGACGCGATGACCACGCCCGGCCCCGCGCCCGACCCGCACGGCGAACTCCCGATCGACGGCGACAATGCCGGTGCCGCGCGGCCGGTGCACCTCGCGTGGTCGTCGATCCTGCTCGTGCTCGTCGGCGGGTCCATGGGCACGGCGGCCCGCGAGGGACTCTCACTCGCAATTCCCTCGGTCGGCGGCATCCCCGTCGCGATCCTTGCGATCAACATCGTCGGCGCACTCTTCCTCGGCGCACTCCTCGAGGCCCTCGCGCGACGCGGGCCCGACCTCGGTCGCCGCCGCGCGCTGCGCCTGCTCCTCGGCACGGGATTCGCGGGCGGATTCACGACGTACAGTGCGCTCGCCGTCGACAGCGGCCTGCTGTTGACGGGCGGCGACCTGGTGGTCGGCGTCCTGTACGCGATCGGAACCGTCGTCGTCGGCGCGCTCGCGACCGTGGCCGGCATCGCGCTCGGCGCGGCCCGGCACCGCAGGGCCGTGACCCGATGACGCCACTCCTGTTCCTCGCAGTGTCTCTCGCCGGCGGTGTCGGCGCGGCTCTGCGCCTCGTGGTCGACGGCGCCGTGAAGGCGCGTGTTCGCACGGCGCTGCCGGTCGGCACGCTCCTGATCAACGTGGCCGGCTCGCTCGTGCTCGGCTTCGTGACCGAGCTCGCGCTGGCCGGCGTCGTCGACGACGTGTGGCGGCTCGTCATCGGCACGGGCCTGTGCGGCGGGTTCACGACGTTCAGTACGGCGAGCTTCGAGACGGTGCGCCTCGTGCAGGAGCGCCGGTACGCGCTCGGCGCGATGAACGCGGTCGGGATGCTGGTGCTCGCCGTCGGAGCGGGGCTTCTCGGCATCGCGCTCGGCCGACTCCTCATCGGCTGACGACCGCGATTCGCCGCGGAACGACAAAGGGAAAGCGCTTGCTGGCATACTCGAAGGAGCCGACGAAGGAGTCCCCGTGACCGTCCCCCGACGAACCCGCATCGTCCTCGCCGGAGCCCAGGGCTTCGGCACCGTCCACCTCGAGAACCTGCGCCGCCTCGGCGACCGCGTCGAGCTTGTCGCCGTCGCCGACCCGACCCCCGTGCCGCCCGAGAACCTGCCCGCCGGCACGCAGGCGTTCGCCTCGCTCGCCGACGCGCTCGACGCCGTCGACGACGTCCACGTCGTCATCGTCGCGACGCCGCTGCACACGCACGCGGCGCTCGCGGGACTGGTCGTCTCGCGCGGCATCGACCTGTACCTGGAGAAGCCGCCGGTGCTCTCGTCGAGCGACTTCGCCCTGCTGGCCGAGGCGGCCGCCGCCTCGGGGTCGCGGATCCAGGTCGGGTTCCAGAGTCTCGGCTCGCTCGCGATCCCCGCCCTCATCGCCGACGAGTTCGGACTCGGCCCCATCCAGGCGATCGGTGCGGTCGGGCTCTGGTGCCGCGATCAGGCGTACTGGGCGCGCAGCCGCTGGGCGGGCCGCCGCACCCTCGACGGTTTCCCCGTGCTCGACGGCGTCGTCGCCAACCCGCTCGCGCACGCCACCGCGACCGCCCTCGCCGTCGCGCAGTCGACCTCGGCGTCGGACGTGAACCAGGTCACCGCCGACCTCTACCGCGCCAACGACATCGAGGGCGACGACACGAGCGTCATCCGCCTGTCGACCGGCCGCGGCATCCGCGTCACCTCCGCCCTCACCCTCTGCGCCGAGCAGGACGAGGACCCGTACGTCCTCATCCGCGGCACCCGCGGATCCGCGAAGTTCTTCTACACCGAGGACGTCGTCGAGACCGCCGACCGTCGCGTCGAGTTCGGCCGCATCGACCTCGTCGAGAACCTGCTCGACCACCGCGACCACGGCGCGCCGATGCTCGCGCCCCTGCACGAGACCGGCGCGTTCGTCCGGGTGATGGATGCCGTCGCCGACACCGAACCCGTCGCGATCGACGCGGCGCACGTGACCTGGAACGAGTCCGGCCCCTCCCCGCGGATCGTGCTCGCCGGCGTCCGCGACGCGGTCGAGCGCGCCGTCGACGCCGAGGCGACCTTCGCGGAGCTGCACCTGCCGTGGGCTGCGCAGACCGAACCCGCCGTGCTGGCGGACCTCGCCGCGTCGGACGCGGCACCGCATCCGGTCGCCGTCCTCGTCGACGGCGCCGACGTGACCCGCTCGTCGAGCCCGCGGCCCTACCTCCACCCCGTCCGCACCCCCGGAGGCGTCGTCGTGACCGACACCCACCCGGCCGACCACGACTGGCACCTGGGCATCAGCGTCACGCTGCAGGACGTCTCGGGCGTCAACTTCTGGGGCGGTCGCACCTACACCCCCGGACGCGACTACGTCTGGCGCGACGACCACGGGCGCATCGTCGCGACGCGCGTCGAGGGGGCGGCATCCGCTCTCGAGGCCGAGTTCGCGTGGATCGGTCGCGACGGCGCGCACATGCTGACTGAGTGCCGACGGATGACGGTGGCCGAGGCCGGGCCCGGTGCGACCACGATCGACCTGTCGTTCGAGCTCACCACGCGGGCGGGCACGCTGCACCTCGGCGGCCCGGGCAGCAACGGCCGCGTCGGCGGCGGCTACGGCGGGCTGTCGTGGCGCCTGCCGGCCGCGACCGACGTCGACGTCCGCACCTCGGCGGCGCGCGGGGAGGAGGCGGTGCACGGCACCGTCGCCCCCTGGCTCGCCTGGTCCGCGCAGTTCGAGGGCGGCCCTGCGACGGTCGCGATGGCGCCGCTCGACGAGGCCTCGGCCGCCGACCCGTGGTTCGTCCGCGTCGCGGGCTACCCCGGGATCGGCGCGGCGCTCGCGTGGGATCGCGCGGTCACGCTGGCCCCCGGCATCCCGGTGTCGCGCTCGTACCGCCTGCTCGTCGCCGACGGCCGCCTGTCGGACGACGAGGTCGTCGCCGCCCTGCGGCTCGGCTGACCCGCGGCGGCGGCTGCTGGTAGCGCGAAAGCGCCACGCGGTGCCGAAAGCGCCCCCCAATGCGCGGCAACAACCGGCGCTCTCGGCACGGACGCGCGCTTTCGCGTGCACGCGACGAGCGGATGCCGGCACGCAACGCCCGCACGCGACGAGCGGATGCCGGCACGCAACGCCCGCGCGCGACGAAGGCGGCGACCCCGCGGCCGCCGCCTTCGCGCAGACGTCTTACTTGATGCCGGTCGTGGCGATGCCGCGGATGAGGAAGCGCTGCCCGAAGAGGAACGCCAGGAACACCGGCACGAGCGAGACCACCGACATCGCGAACATGCCGCCGAAGTTCGACGCCCCCTGCGCCGACATGAACTGCCGGAGCGCCAGCGGGACCGTGAACAGGTCGGGGTTGTTCAGGTAGATGAGGGCGCCGAAGAAGTCATTCCACACCCAGACGAAGGTGAAGATCGCCGTCGTCGCGAGGGCGGGCGTCATCATCGGCAGCAGGATCTGCAGGAAGATGCGGGCGTGACCGGCGCCGTCGATGCGGGCCGCCTCGTCGAGGTCGCGGGGGATGCCGCGGATGAACTGCACCATCAGGAAGATGAAGAACGCGTCGGTCGCCAGGGCCTTGGGCAGGATGAGCGGCCAGAACGTGTTCACCATGCCGAGCTGGCTGAACATGATGTACTGCGGCACGATCACGATGTGCACGGGCAGCATGATCGTGACGAGCATGATCGCGAACATCGTGCGCTTGAAGTGGAAGTTCAGCCGCGCGAAGGCGTAGGCCGCCATCGAGCACGAGATCAGGTTGCCGACGATCGATCCGGCGACCACGACGATCGAGTTCCAGAGGTAGGTGCCGAACGAGGGCGACAGGGCGTTCCAGCCCTCGGTGTAGTTCGAGATCTCGAACGACAGCGGCCAGAGGCCCGGCAGACGGAAGATCTCGTCGTTGGGGCGCAGCGAGCTGACGACCATCCACAGCAGCGGGTAGAGCATCAGCGCGGACGTCGCGATCAGGAAGACGTGCCGGGCGACGACGCTCACCTTCGAGCGACCGCCGAGGGCGGCGGACTGCCGGCGACGGATGCGCTGCCGCTCCTGGGCGAAGCGCCGGTCGCGGGTCGTGATCAGTTCAGTCGTCATAGAACACCCACAGCTTGGAGAGAGCGAAGTTCACGGCGGTGAAGCCCGCGATGATGGCGACGAGCAGCCAGGCCATCGCCGAGGCGTAGCCCATGTCGAAGGCCGTGAACCCCTTCTGGTAGAGGTACAGCGTGTAGAAGAGGGTCGAGTCCGACGGGCCGCCGGAGCCGCCCGAGATGATGAAGGCCTGCGTGAAGGCCTGGAACGCCCCGATCATCGACAGCACGAGGTTGAAGAAGACGATGGGGCTCAGCAGCGGCAGCGTGATGGAGAAGAACTGCCGCACGGGGCCGGCGCCGTCGACGGATGCCGCCTCGTAGTACATGACCGGGATCTGTCGGAGGCCGGCGAGGAAGATCACCATCGGGGCGCCGAAGCCCCAGACGCTCAGCAGGATGATGGTCGACAGCGCGGTGTCGGGGTTCGAGATCCACCCCGGCCCCTCGATGCCGAAGACCGCGAGGAACTGGTTGACGATGCCGTCGACGCCGAAGATCTGCTTCCACAGGATCGCGACGGCGACCGACGAGCCGAGCAGCGACGGCAGGTAGAACATCGAGCGGTAGAACGCGAGTCCGCGCAGCCCCTTGTCGAGCAGCAGCGCGACGCCGAGGGCCGCAGCCATCGCGAGCGGGACCCCGACGAGCACGTAGACGAAGGTCACGCCGAGGGATGCCGCGAGCCGCGGGTCCTGCGCCATGCGCACGTAGTTGTCAAGCCCGATCCACTCGGGGGCGTTGAAGAGGTCGTACTTCGTGAACGACAGGTAGAGGGATGCCAGGATCGGCAGCACCGTCACGAGGATCAGGCCGAGCAGCCACGGGGCCAGGAAGACGAGTGCCGCCTTCGTGTCCTTCGGTCGCTCGCGCGGCCCGCGTTTGCCGCCGCCGCGGCGCAGCTGGGACAGCTCGCTGATCGCGCTCATCCGGGTCCTCCTCGACACTTCCGACGGTCGTCTGCGACCGCCGTCATCACGCTCAGAAAGCGCTTTCTGCGACGATACACTATCGAGCGGAGCGCACAAGGCGATCCCCGAAGACGAGGAGCCGCGATGGCCGATCCCGCCCGTCACGACGAGCAGCCGCAGAGCCTTGGACCGATCGCCGGCTACGGCGACTGGCCCGCGTTCCTCGCCCGCGAAGACGTGCCGGCGGACGGTCCCGGGCCCCGTCCGGCCCTCGCTCGCGCGCTCGGGCTGCGGCGGGCGGTGGCGAGCGATCTGCGGGTCGAGCGCGAGTGGCGGACGGACGGCATCCACGGCCGCGAACTCACCTGGCAGCTGCCCTACGGTCCCCGCACACGGGCCTGGCTGCTGCGCCCCGACGACGACGGCCGCCCCCTGCCCGGACTGCTGGGGCTGCACTGCCACGGCGGCGTGCGTTCGGTCGGCGCGGAGCAGCTGGTCGAGACCGACCGCCAGCCGCACCCTTCGGCATCCCGTCTGCGCGACGCGGTCTACGGCGGGCGGGCCGTCGCGAACGACCTCGCCCGCGACGGTTTCGTCGTGCTGGCGCACGACACGTTCTCGTGGGGCAGCCGGGCGTTCGACCTCTCGCATCCGACGCCGCGGCTGGCCGGGCTCATCGCGGCGCGCGAGGCGCTCTGGCGCGAGGAGGGCGTCGCCCCGACCGACGCCGAGCGGTTCGACGCGATCGCGTCGCTGCACGAGGACTCCCTCGCGAAGGCGGCCGGCATGCTCGGCACCTCGTTCGCCGGGGCCGTCGCGACCGACGACCTGGCCGCGTTCGACGTGCTCGCCGGCTTCGAGGGGGTGGATGCCGCGCGCCTCGGCACGTTCGGACTCTCGGGCGGCGGGGGGCGCGCCGTGCTGCTGCGCGCCCTCGACGACCGCGTCCGCGCGAGTGTCGTCACGTGCATGATGGCGACCTTCGCGTCGATCGTGCCGAGCGAGCTCGACACCCACTCGTGGTTGCTGAACAGCCCCGGCATCCGTGCCGCCGGCGACCTGCCGGAGATCGCGGCATCCGCTGCTCCGCGCGACCTGCTGGTGCAGTACGGCGAGCGGGATCCGCTGTTCCCGATCGGGGGCATGCGGGATGCCGACCGGGCCCTCGCGGGCACGCCCGGCTACCGCGGCTCGTTCTTCGACGACGGTCATGTGTCGAGCGTCGCGATGCAGAACGAGGCGCGGGCCTTCTTCGCGGCGACGCTCGCGGCGTGACCCAAGCGAGACACAACGATCGTTGACAATCTCGACGCGACGACGCTACGGTCCGTCAGTAAGCGTTTTCTCAGTGGTGAGAGAACAGCCGAGAAAACGTTTGATCCGCGAAGGAGCGGCATGACCTCGATCACCTTCGGCCCGACCCGACACGATCACCCGGCCACCGGTCGATCGACCCTCCGCTCCGCCCGGATCACCCCTGTCCTGCTGCGCGCCCTCCGCCGCCGCACCGTCTGAGAGGAACCCCATGAAGAACCGACGCCTCCTCGCCCTCGCCGCTGCCGGCGTGGCGCTGGCTGTCACACTGACCGGTTGCGGCGGTGGCTCCGGCGCCGGCAACGGCGACGAGAAGATCACCCTCCGCTTCGCGTGGTGGGGCAGCGACGAACTGAACGCCATCAAGGACGAGCAGATCAAGCTGTTCGAGAAGGCCCACCCGAACATCACCGTCGAGGGTGAGCCGAGCGAGTACAACGGCTACTACGACAAGCTCGCGACGCAGGTCGCCGGCGGCGGCGCCCCCGACGCGTTGCAGATCACGTACGACGCACTGCCGCTCTACGTCAGCAAGAACGCGATCGCCGACATCAGCGCCGACGTCGACCAGGACACCTTCCAGGCCGGGTCGCTCGACGCGGGCATCATCGACGGCAAGTTGTACGCGCTGCCGACCGGTGTCGGTTCGCGCGGCATCATCGTCAACCCGGCCGTGTTCGAGGCGGCGGGGGTCGCGATCCCCGACGACACGTCGTGGACGTGGGACGACTACATCGAGATCGCCAAGGAGATCTCCGACAAGTCCGGCGACGGCGTCTACGGGTCATCCGCGATCTCGAACGATCAGTCGCTCATGGCGTTCGCGCGCCAGAACGGCGAGGACCTGTACACGGCCGACGGCAAGTTCGGTGTGAGCGAGGCGACGGCGCAGAAGTTCTTCGAGTTCTCGAAGGATCTGCAGGACTCGGGCGGTTCACCCGACGCGTCGACAGCCGCGGAGGACGCGTCGGCGTCCCTCGAGCAGAGCCTCATGGGTCAGGGCAAGATCGGCATGACGTTCGCGCCGCTGAACTTCATCGGCATCTACGCGGGCGCCTCGGGTCAGGAGCTGAAGATCCTCAACGTGCCCGGTGACAGCGCCGGCAAGGTGGGTCTCGTCATCCAGCCGACCGTCCAGTACGCGGTGTACTCGAAGTCGAAGCACCCGAAGGAAGCGGCCATGCTGATCGACTTCCTGCTGAACAGCGAGGAGGCGGGCCCGCTCAACAAGCTGACCCTCGGCATCCCGGCCGACCCGACGGTGCTCGAGGCGATCACGCCCGACCTGACCGATTCCGAGAAGGAGCAGGTGGCCTTCATCGACCGGCTGTCGCAGGCCGGCGGCACGCCGCAGAACCCGATCGCGCTGCCGACCTCGCAGCTCGGCCCGATCATCACGAAGCTGCTCGACGACGTCACGTTCGGCAAGACGACTCCGGCGGATGCCGCCAAGGAGCTCATCTCGCAGGTCGACACGGCGCTCGCCGCGAGCTGACAGACGGATGCGGCGGTCGGGATCTCCCGGCCGCCGCATCGCCATGTCCGGGAGCATTGGAGGATGCGGATGACCTATCACCTGGCCGGCGACTCGACGGTCGCGCCGATGACGGCCGGCGAGGAGCCGATGGCGGGCTGGGGCGAGTGCCTCGACGAGTTCGTCGGGGCGTCGGTGCGCAACCACGCGTTCGGCGGGGCGACGACCGAGTCGTTCCTGGCGAGCGGGACGTGGGCGCGGTTGGTCGCCGACGTGGCCGAGGGCGACACGGTGGTGATCCAGTTCGGCCACAACGATCAGAAGGAGCCGGAGCTGCTCGCGTCTCGCGGTGGGTACACGGATCGGTTGCGGCGCATGGTCACGGAGGTCCGCGCGCGCGGGGCTCGGCCGGTGCTGTGCACGTCGTGCGAGCGTCGCTGGTTCGCCGGGGATCGCGTGACGCCGACGCACGGCGACTATCCGAACGCGGTGCGCGACCTCGCCGCCGCCGAGGGCGTCGACCTGATCGACCTGACGGTGTTCACGACCTGGCTCTACGAGGATCTGGGGGATGCGGCATCCGCTCGGCTCCTGTCGCACTATGCGCCGGGCGAAACGACGGCGTGGCCGGACGGGCTCGTCGACGACACGCACTTTCGGATCGAGGGCGCGCGGCGCATCGCGCGGTTCGTCGCGCAGAGTCTGCGCGCCATGGAGCGTCGCGACGGGGATCAGCCGGCGAAGGGGTCGACGTTCACGGCGTGAGGGGGCGCTGCCTACGCTGGGGGCGTGACGGATTACGACCCCCGAATCGTCGACCTCTACGACGTCGACAATCCCGACGGTCCTGATCACGACTTCTACCGGGCGTTGGCCGATCAGTGCGGGGCGCAGAGCATCCTTGATCTCGGATGCGGGACCGGAATGCTGACGGTCACCGTGGCCCGCGCCGGGCGCCGGGCGGTGGGGGTCGACCCGTCTCACGCGATGCTCGAGGTCGCGCGCCGCCGCGACGGTGGGGACGAGGTCGAGTGGGTCGAGGGCGACAGCCGCGTGGCACCGTCGGGGCCGTTCGATCTCGCCCTGATGACCGGCAATGCGGTGCAGCACATCCCCGACGCAGATTGGGGACGCACCCTCCGCGACCTGCGCGCGCGGATGCGACCGGGCGGGACGCTGTCGTTCGAGAGCCGCAATCCGGCCTTTGGCGAGTGGGAGTCGTGGTCCGCGGCGCCCACGCATCGCGACACTCCGCACGGGATCCTGACCGAGTGGATGGATGTCGAGGTGGTCGACGACCGCGTCGTGCGGTTCCGCGCTCACAACCGCTTCGCGACGGGCGAAACCGTCGTCGAGGAGCAATCGCTCGTCTTCCGTGACCGAGGCGAGATCACGTCTGATCTGACGGCAGCGGGTTTCTCCGTGGACCGCGTCGCCGGCGAGTGGGACGGCACACCCTTCGACGGGACGTCGCGCGTGATGATCTTCGTGGCGCGTGCGCTGTAGATGAGGCAGGGCCGGCACGTCGAGGTGCAGCGCATGATCCCATGTGTGACGACGCGGGCGACCATGCGTCAGAACGGTGGAGGTCCCGCGGATGCGTTCGACGCTGGCGGTGGTGGTGCGGCAGGGGTGAAGGCGACGGCCGGGGTGGGTGCGTCTTCTCTGTAGGTCCTGCCGAGGGGTGAGGTCCATTCCAGGACGCCACCCATCAGTTGTCGGACCCGCCATGCGGTGAACTGCTTCATCGAGTGATGCCGCTGGCACAGGTGCGCCAAGTTGGTGAGCTCGGTTCGTCCGCCGAGGGCGTGGTCGTGGGTGTGGTCGACTTCGCAGCGGATCGCGGCGATGCGGCATCCGGGGAACCGGCAGTGCTGGTCGCGGGCTTGCAGGAATCGTCGCATCCCGGACGGGACCCGGTAGGAGTCGGTGGCGACGGTGACCCGGGTGGTGGGGTCGTGGAACAGCCGTTCCCACACCCCGGTGCCGCCTGCGAGGGTGCGGGCCGTGGCCGGGTCGATGGGGGTGCGGCCGGCGAGGTCGCACGGTCCGTCATCCTCACCCGTCAGGGTCGACGCCGGAACCAGGATCTGCACGCGGGCGCGGATCGCGCCGAGGGGCCCTGCGGTGGTGTCGCGCGTGTCATCGAGGGCGGGTGTCCCGGCGAGAAGGAGATCCGCCAACACGTCCGCGCGCACCTGGTCCGTCGAGCGGGCGTCCGTCGCAATCACATCAGCGGAGTCTGCCTGCGTTGCTGCGCGTTCGTCGCGCGTGTCGATGATCGCCCGCGCCTGTTGCGTGAGTCGGTCGTGGATGCCCTCGGCGATCACCGTCGGGAGGGTCGCGACCAGGTCGCTCATCCCGTCCCGCCCGGGAACCAGCCGCACGCAGCGCCCGGCGGCGGCTTCCTCGTGGCGTTCCGCGAACAAGCGGGGGTGCATCCGATGAGCGAGGATCTCAAGCTCACCCCGCACCCGATTCGGGGTGTCCTGCTCACACCGGGTGATCGCGACGGTCTCGAACTCCGCCCACATCTCCGCCGGGATCGATGTCCCGGTCTCGACGATCAGGAACGCGTGCCCCCGAATGATCCGGCCCTGCTCCCACGCCTCGACCGTGGCAGGAAACCCTTCGATCAGTGTCCGCGCCTCGCCGATGCGTCGCTGCACGGTCCGGTCGGTGACCCGCATGACCCCGCCGACCTCCGCAGCGATTGATCGGAGGGCCATGTCGTGGACCTGCACGCGGGCGTTGCGCTGCGCGGTCTGCGCCTCCGCTAACCGGCCCGCTGCGGCGAGCATCCGGAGCTCGCGGATCTGCACGCGAGCAAGCTCGAGACCAAGGTCACCCGCGTCCGCGACGATGCCCGCCAGCGTGGCGAGATAGTCCTCGCCACCGGGGGTTTCCGCGGCATCCGTCATACCCTCACTCTGCCACCGACCACCGACATCCACCCCCGCAAAATCGGGCGAGAACACCCGTTATGCACACCCCGAAAATGAGAGTCCTCTCATCTCGCAGGAGGGTCGGGATCCGCACACGCGCCGCACCGCTCACACGCAAACGCACCGACTTCGGAGACCGTCACCGGATTCGGATCACACTCCAGGCACACGCCGAATCCGACGCACATGTCCGAATTCGCCAGCACCCTGCCTCAGCCGAACGCGCGCGCCACCGGCCTCCGCAGCCCCGCGAAATCGACGGTCGGCCACGCCGGGTCCAACGTCAGCACCTCAATGCCAGCCTCGGTCACGAGCACGGTGTCCTCGACCTTCGCGCCGGGCGCGCTCGGGTTCCAGGCGAACGCGTGCCCGGGCACCACGGCATCCGTCGTCAGCGTCGTCGCGCGGGGGTCCCGGCCGGCGTACCCGGTCGGTCCGCCCTGATGGTGCTTCGTCCACTCGTCCGCGTCGAAACCGGATGCCGCGTACCCGACCGTCCCGGCCGCGAAGACCTCGTCGAGCCGCGCGCCCGGACGCGTCGCGGCGAAGAACGCCGCCTCGACCGCGAGGATCCGCTCGTCGTCGGCCCCCGCCTCGCCGACCCAGCGGGTCGCGTTGGCGATCAGGCCATGGCGGCGCCCGCAGACCACGAGCATCGCCCGACGCCCGAGCACCCCCTCGGTGGGGAGCGGATGCCGGTGGGGCAGCCGCTCCTCGCCCGCGACGAGGATCACGAGCGGATCGATTCCCCGCGCGACGAGACCCTCGGCGAGCGCGGCCGCGGCCGACCGCTCGGATGTCGACGCGCGAAGACCGGCGGCGACCGCCGTCAGAACCTCCGCCGTCTCCCGCCCGAGCTCGCGGTAACGATCGGCCTCCGCGGGCAGCAGCGACGCCCGCGCCGCGCGCAATGTGGGGGCGACCTCCGCCTCGGTCAGCCCGGCGCCCGCCGCCTCGAGCACCGGCTGATGCCAGGGCACGCGCACGACTCGCTCGGCATCCTCCGGCAGCAGCTCCTCGGCGATCAGCCGGTCGGCCTCGTTCGCGCTCACGAACAGCGTGTCGCCCTCGTCGTCCACCCGCACCGCGAGCACGGGCGGACCGGCGAGCGATACGTGCGTCCGCGCACCCTCGAGGTACCAGGCGAGGGCTTCGTGCGACGAGAGCACGAGCGGGCGACCACCGGCATCCCGTCGCACCGCCTCGACCCGCGCGCGTTTCGCGGCGCGGTCGGCAGCAGATCCGGACATCATCGTCTCCCGTCATAAAACGTTTCCTCGCATAGTATGGCCACACCGACACGCGCGACGCGCACGCCGGTCAGGCGCGAGGGGGAGCCGATGGCAGGGGCCAAGCAGACGACGATCACCGACGTCGCCAAGCACGCCGGTGTCTCACTGGCGACCGTCTCGCGCGTCATGAACGGCAACGCGACCGTCGACCCGGCCCTCGCCGAGCGGGTCCGCGCCTCGGCCACCGAGCTCGGCTACTCCGCCAATCCGCTCGCCCGCAGCCTCGTCCTCGGAAAGACGCAGACGATCTCGGTCGTCGTCCCCGACCTGTCCAACCCGACGTTCCAGGGCATGCTCCGCGGCCTCAGCCGCGCCGCCGTCGCCGACGGCTACCACGTGCTCGTCGCCGACTCGGATGAGCACGAGGAGCAGGAACGCCTGCTCGCCCTCGAGTCCCGCCGCCGGTCCGACGGTCTCGTGCTCTGCGCTCCACGTATGTCGGATGCCGCCCTGGCGGAGGTCCTCGCCGAGGTCGCCCCCGTCGTGCTCGTCAACCGCGCGGGCGACGCCCCGAGCGTCGCCGCCGACTACCGCACCCCGCTCCGAGAGGTCATCGACCACCTCTACGGCCTGGGTCATCGCCGCATCGCCTACCTCGCCGGCGCCAAGCGCAGCGCGTCGAACGCCCAGCGCCTCGCCGCCCTCGACGACGCCCGCACGACGCTCGACGGCTGCGAGATCCTCGAGATCCCCGCGGGCGTCGACTTCGCCGCGGGCGCCGATTCCCTGGACGCGGTCCTCGACTCCGGCGCGACCGCGGTGCTCGCGTTCAACGACCTGTCCGCGATGGGTCTGCTGAGCGCTGCCACCGAGCGCGGCCTGAGCGTGCCCGGCGACCTGTCGATCGCCGGCTTCGACGACATCCCGTTCGCGCGCTACACCTCCCCCGCCCTGACGACGGCCGCCGTCCCGACCGCCGAGCTCGGCGCGCTCGCGTGGCGCGCCCTCCGCGCGCTGCTGCAGGGCGAGTCGCCCGAGGCGACGCACACCGTCGTGCCCGAGGTCATCCTCCGCGGCACGACCGCCGCGCCCGCGCGCTGAAACGATCGAAGATCGCTCCTCGCGGTGCCAGCAGGTTCCGTGCTACCGTCGAGAAAACGTTTCCTGAGCCGGTTTCCCGGCTCGGAGGAGTCCGGCACGAAGGAGAGCCATGACCACCCGGTACGCCCTCGTCGGCGCAGGCCACCGCGCACAGATGTACGTGGACGCCATCGCCGACGACTACCGCGACCGCGCCGAACTCGTCGCGATCTGCGAGCCGAACCCGACGCGCGCGCAGTTCTACGTCGACCGCCTCGTCGGTCACGGCCTCGCCGCCCCCACCACCTGGCAGCCCGACCAGCTCGAGGAGATGATCCGCGCCGAGCGCATCGAGCGGGTCATCGTGACCGCGCGCGATGACCTGCACGCCGAGCTGATCGTCCGATCGATGGATGCCGGGGCCGACGTCGTCGTCGAGAAGCCCCTCACGATCGACGCACCGAGCGCCGCCGCCATCGAGGCGGCCGCCGAGCGCACCGGACGCTCCGTCGTCCTGACGTTCAACTACCGCTACGCCCCGCGCAACACGGCCCTCCGCCAGGTCATCGCCGAGGGACGCATCGGCCGCGTCACCTCGATCGACTTCTCCTGGATGCTCGACACCCAGCACGGCGCCGACTACTTCCGCCGCTGGCACCGCGAGAAGGAGCACTCCGGCGGCCTCCTCGTGCACAAGTCGAGCCACCACTTCGACCTCGTCAACTGGTGGATCGCGCAGCGCCCCCGCCGCGTGTTCGCGTCCGGCGCCCTCCGCTTCTACGGCGCCGAGAATGCGGCGGCCCGGGGCCTCGGCGACCGGCCCGACCGCGGCACGCACGACGGCGACCGCGACCCGTTCGAGCTCGACCTGCGCGGCGACGAGCGCCTGCGGGCGCTGTACCTCGACGCCGAGCAGCACGACGGCTACGTCCGCGACCGCGACGTGTTCGGCCCCGGCATCACGATCGAGGACAACCTCGCCCTCATCGTCGACTACTCCGGCGGCGCCACCCTGTCGTACTCGCTGAACGCCCACGCCCCCTGGGAGGGGTACCGCGTCGCGATCAACGGCACCGAGGGCCGCGCCGAGCTCGAGGTCGTCGAGCGGGGCGCCGTCCTCGTCGGCGACGGCCTGCACCCGGTCGTCGACCCGAGCGCGGTGCAGGATGCCGACCGCTCGAGCCTGCGTCCCATGGGCGAGCGTCTGCTGGTCCAGCGCCACTGGGAGGAGGCCGTCGAGGTACCGATCGTCTCGGGCGAGTCCGCCCACGGCGGCGGCGACGCCCTCCTGCTGGCCGACGTCTTCGCCGGGCCTGTCGACGACCCGCTGGGTCGCCCCGCGGACTGGACCGACGGCGTGCGCTCGATCGCGGTCGGCATCGCCGGCAACCGCTCGCTCGAGACGGGCCTGCCCGTGCGGATCGCCGACCTCGGCGTCACGATCCTGCAGGACACCGAATGAGCCGCGTCGTCGTCACGGGCGGCTCCGGCCGGCTCGGCCGCAACCTCGTCGCCGGGCTCGCCGCGCGCGGGCACGAGGTCGTCTCGCTCGACCGCGCCCCCTCCGACGACCTGCGCATCGACGGGGTCGAGCAGATCTCGATCGACCTCCTCGACGCGGCGGCGACCCGTGACCTGCTCGCCCGCACGAAGGCGGACTCCCTCGTCCACCTCGCCGCGATCGCGGTGCCGTTCAGCGCCCCCGAAGACGTCATCATGCGCACGAACACCGGACTCGCCGTCTCGGTGCTGGGCGGCGCGGTCGAGGCGGGCATCGGGCGCATCGTCGCGGCATCCAGCCCCACCGTCCTCGGCTACGGCAACCCGTCCGGCTGGCTGCCCGACGCGCTCCCCCTCGACGAGGAGACGCCGGCACGGCCGTGGAACGCGTACGCGCTGTCGAAGCTCATGATCGAGCAGACCGTGACGATGCTGCACCGGCGCACCGGTGACGACGTCCGGTACGCGACGTTCCGCCCCTGCTACGTCATTGCCCCCGAGGAGTGGGCCGGCGCCCCGACCCAGCAGGGCCACACGGTCGCCGAGCGCATCGCCGACCCGGCACTGTCGGCCCCGGCGCTGTTCAACTACGTCGACGCGCGCGACGTGGCGTCGTTCGCCGACCTGCTGCTGGGGGCGCTCCCCAACATCCCGAACGCCGAGGTGTTCTTCGTCGGCGCCGACGATGCGCTGGCCGACGCTCCCCTGGCCGAGCTCCTGCCGCGCTTCGTTCCCGGGACCGACGACCTCGCCCGCACCCTCACCGGCACCTCGCCGGCATTCTCGAACGCGAAGGCGGCGCGCGTGCTCGGCTGGCGGCCGCAGCATTCCTGGCGCGGCGAGATCGCCGCAGCCTCGTCCACCCTCGATCGAAAGGACGTGCCGGTATGAACTTCCGCGGCATCCTCTTCTTCCCCGTCACCCCCTTCGACCCGGCCGACCGCGTCGAGACCGACCTCCTGACCCAGCACGTCCGTGCCGGAGTGGATGCCGGTGCCGGCGGCGTCTTCCCCGCGTGCGGCACGGGCGAGTTCCACGCCCTGTCCGCGAGCGAGTCGGCACTCGTGGTGCGCACGGCGGTCGAGGCCGTCGCCGGCCGCGTCCCCGTCGTCGCGGGAGCGGGCGGCCCGCTGGGCCACGCGGTCGAGGTCGCGCGCTCCGCCGCCGACGCCGGCGCCGACGCGCTCCTCGTCCTGCCGCCGTACCTCGTGGGCGCCCCGCAGCGCGGGCTCGTCGCCTACGTCGAGGCGATCGCCGCGGCATCCGATCTACCCGTCATCGTCTACCACCGCGGCTCGGCGGCGTTCACGGCGGACTCTATCCGCACGCTCGCCGCGAACCCGAAGGTGGTCGGCTTCAAGGACGGCGTCGGCGACATCGGCGCGACGCAGCTGATCGTCCGCGCCGTGGCGGATGCCGGGCGTGAGGACTTCGCCTTCTTCAACGGCTTGCTGACCGCCGAACTGACCCAGGGCGCGTACCGCGGGATCGGCGTGCCGCTGTACTCGTCGGCGGCCTTCGCGATGATCCCCGACGTCGCGAACGCGTACTACCGCGCGTACGTCGACGGCGACGAGGTGCGTCGCCTGGCGATCCTCGACGGCTTCTACGCCCCGCTCGTCGCACTCCGCGACGAGACCCCGGGCTTCGGCGTCTCGCTCATCAAGGCCGGGCTCCGCCTCGAGGGCCTGCCGGTCGGCTCGGTGCGCGCGCCGCTCGTCGACCCGACGCCCGCGCAGGAGGCCCGCCTCGCCGAGATCCTCGCCGCGGGTCGCGCACTGCTGTGACCACGATCTCCTCGTTCGACGCCCGGCTCATCCGGGTGCCGCTGACGCGCCCGTGGGCCGCCGACGTCACCTCGGTGGGCGTCGTCGCGACCCACGTGATGCGCGCGGACGGCGCCGAGGGGTGGGGCTTCTCCTGGACCCCGCAGATCGGCGCCGAGGCGGTGCTCGCCCTGCTGCAGCAAGACATCCCCGCCTTCGCCGTCGGCCGCTCGGCCGACCCGGCAGAGATCTGGCCCGAGCTCTGGCGCCACCTGCACGAGGCGGGCGGCGGTGGGCTCACGACGATCGCGATCGCGGGGCTCGACCTCGCCCTGTGGGATGCCGCGGCCCGCGCCGCCGGAGCCCCGGTCTCGACCCTGATCGGTCGCCGCCGCGAGTCGGTGCGGTCCTACGGCAGCGGAATCAACCTGCACTACGAGCTCGACGACCTGCTCGCGCAGGCGCGGCGCTGGGTCGATGCCGGCTTCGGCGCCGTGAAGATGAAGGTCGGCAGCCCCGACCTCGCGCGCGACGTCGAGCGCGTCGCCGCCGTGCGCGACGTGATCGGACCCGACCGCGCGCTCATGGTCGACGCGAACCAGCGGTGGGACCTCGACCGAGCGACGACCGCCGTCGAGGCACTCGCGGCATCCGGCATCGCGTGGATCGAAGAGCCGCTGCGCGCCGACGACCTCGCCGGGCACATCGAGCTCGCGAGGCGCCTGCGGGCCGGATCGGGTGTGCCGATCGCGCTCGGCGAGAACGTGCACACCCGCTACCGCTTCGACGACTTCGTGCGCTCGGGCGCGGCGCAGGTCGTGCAGCCGAACATCGTGCGGGTCGGCGGGATCACCCCGTTCCTCGAGATCGCCGGCGACGCGCACGCCGCCGGCGTCGACCTGCACCCGCACCTGCTGCCCGAGCTCTCGGGCCAGCTCGCCCTGACCCTGCCGCAGGAGGTCCTCGTCGAGGACATCGAGGATGCCGCGTTCGGCGCCCTCGGTGCGCTCGAGGGCCCCTCCCCCGTCGCGATCGCGGACGGAACCCTGACCGAGGTGCCCCACGAGGGCCTCGGACTGCGCTTCACCCACCGGAAGGACTGAGATGACCACGTCTCCCGAAGAGCTCACCCGCCTCACCGACGCCGCCGCGGCCGCCGCCCCGATCTGGCGCACCTCGTCCGCCGACGACCGCGCCCGCTGGCTGAGCGCGATCGCCGACGCGCTCGACGCGAACGCCGACGAGCTCGTCGCGATCGCCGACCGCGAGACCCGCCTCGGCGCCGTGCGCCTGCGCGGCGAGGTCGGGCGCACGACCGGTCAGCTGCGCCTGTTCGCCTCGGTCGTCCGCGAGGGTTCGTACCTCGAGCTGACGGTCGACGACGCGGATGCCGCCGCCACCCCACCCCGCCCCGAGCTGCGTCGTCTGCTGGTCGGTGTCGGCCCGGTCGCCGTGTTCTCGGCATCCAACTTCCCGTTCGCGTTCTCGGTCTGCGGCGGCGACACGGCCTCGGCCCTCGCGGCCGGCAACCCCGTCATCGTGAAGGCGCACTCAGGCCACCCCGAGCTGTCGGAGCGCACCGCCGCGATCGCGATCGAGGCGCTCGCCGCGACCGGCGCGCCCGACGGATCGCTCGCCCTGATCGAGGGCCGCGAGGCGGGGAACGCGCTCGTGCAGCACCCCGTCATCCAGGCCGCCGGCTTCACCGGGTCGCTCTCGGGCGGACGCGCGCTGTTCGACCTGGCGAGCGGACGGCCCGACCCGATCCCGTTCTACGGCGAGCTCGGCAGTGTGAACCCGGTCGTCGTCACGACCGATGCGGCAGCGGCTCGCGGCGACGCGCTCGCGTCGGGCCTCGTCGGCTCGTTCACCCTGGGAGCCGGCCAGTTCTGCACGAAGCCGGGAGTCGTCTTCATCCCGCGGGATACCGGCATCGAGCAGCTCGTGGCCGACGCCGTCGCCGGCACGGCCGGTGGACCGCTGCTGACCGATCGCATCACGACCGCGTTCCCCGACGGCATCCGCGACCTCGAGGCCGACGCGTCGGTCGAGGTGCTCGCCCACGGTGCTGAGACGCCCGACGGCGCGCGTCCCGTGGTGTTGACGACGGATGCCGCCGCCGTCGCCGAGCGGGCGGAAACCCTGCTCGCCGAGGTCTTCGGACCCGTGACCCTGCTCGTCCGCTACGGCGACGAGGCCGAGCTGCTCCGCGCGCTGCACGCGGTGCCGGGCAGTCTCACCGCAACGCTGCACAGCGAGGCGGGCGAGGACGTCGCCGAGGTGCTCGAGCTGCTGCAGCTGCGCGCCGGTCGGGTGCTCTTCGCGGGCTGGCCGACGGGCGTCGCGGTGACGTGGTCGCAGCAGCACGGCGGGCCGTGGCCCGCGACGACGTCGCTGCACACCTCTGTCGGCGCGACCGCGATCCGCCGGTTCCTGCGCCCGGTCGTGTTCCAGGACGCGCCCGAGGCACTGCTGCCCGAGCCGCTGCGCGACGCCTCGCTGGCGCGACTGCCGCACCGCCGCAACGGCGTGCTGCAGGTGCCCACCGCATGAGCGCGGCGTTCGACCTCGTCCGCGGGCACGTCGAGGCGGGCCGTCTGCCGTCGGCCGTGCTCGGCGTGGCCACGGCCGACGGGACGGTTTCGCTGGAGGGGTTCGGGGCCGCGGCATCCGCTCGGTACCCGCTCTTCTCGATCACCAAGCCGCTGCTCGGGATCGCGGCTGCGCGGGCGATCGAGCGCGGGCTGCTGACGACCGAGACGCCGCTTCGGGCCGCCGTGCCGGAGTTCGGCTCGGGGCGCGACGACACCGTGCTGCTGCGGCACCTCGTGTCGCACACCGCGGGCATCGCCGAGCCGCCCCTCGACCCGGTGACGCCGCTGCGGACCGAGCTCGTCACGCGGGGACGGGACTTCGTCGCGGGCAGCGCCTCACGGTACTCGTCGCTCGCGTTCGAGGGCATCGCCGCGCTCGTCGAGCACGCGACCGGGCAGGGGTGGGCGGATGCCGTGGCGCAGTGGGCCGGCGAGATCGGCGCCGACGGGCTCAGCCTCGACCACACGCGCTCGATCGAGGTCGTCGACGCGGAGGCGTCGGGTGTCGACATGGCGCGGTTCGCCGCTCTGCGGCATCCGGGCGCGGGCATGGTCGGCCGCGCGGAGGACCTGCTGCGGCTGGGATCCGAGCTGCTGCGCATCGAGGGCGGGGCGACCGGCCGCATCCTGCAGCCGGCGACGCTGGCGATGATGCGCCGCCCGCTGACGGGCGACATCCCGCGGCTGGAGCCGTACCCCGCCGAGAGCGGGCAGGACTGGGGCTTCGCCTGGAACCTCCGCACGCGCGCGCCCGGCCTCATCGACCGGGACGTCTACGGCCACGGCGGCTGGGCCGGCACCGAGTTCTGGGTGCACCCCGGTGCGGGCGTCACCTGGGTGCTGCTCACCAACGCCGTCTCGCGCCCCGGCGTCGACCTCGACGCGCTCGACAACGCGGTGGTCGCGGGGCGCTGACGGGCGCGGGGGCGCGCTTTCGCGTGCGGGGCCACCCGGCATCCTGTCCACATCATGTGATCTCGCCGAGACCACACGATATGAACGGTTCACGACCTGTGCTCTCGTTGCGAGCACATGATGTGGACGGTCGGGGGGGGTGCGAGCCCCTCGACGCGAGACGCGGCAGGTGGCACGATCGGCCTCATGGAGTCACTCATCCTCCAGCGCATGCGGATCGACCGCACGCGGACGTGGGGGCGCTTCCTGCTGATCGGCGGGGCGTTCTGGCTCGTCCTCTCCGTTCTGCTGCTCGCCGCCGACCCCTCCGACATCTCGGGCTTCGCGTTCCTGGGGCTCACGATCGGATGGATGGCTGTGGGTTTCCGGCAGCTCGCGAAGCACCGGGCAGCCGTCGCGGCCTTCGAGACCGAGCACGGGGCGGATGCCGGCACGCAACAGCCCGTCCGGATGCCGAGTCGCGTGCGCGGCCGGTCGGAGAGTTGACGAGATCGGTTCGGATCGCCCCGATAACCTGAGGCGGTGCCTGCCCGTCCTCTGCTTTCGGCATCCGCCTCGGTCGGACTCGCTCTCGTCCTCGTCGGCTGCACGGGCGGACGGGGCGTGCCGGTCCCGGCCGGGGGCGACGACCTCGACGCCTGTCCGGTCACCACGATCGCGATCGAGGACCTCGCCGCCGTCGGTGAACCCGGTTGCGATCTCGTCGGGTCCACGATCGCGCTCGACGGCGACCTGACCCTCACGGTCGGCTCCGTCGGCTCGACCACCACCGTCTCCTCCGACGGGGACGAGACCAGCGCCGTCCTCGCCAACTGGGGCGTCCCGGGAATCGGTGTGTACACGACGCGCGACGGACGGCTCGACCGGGTGTGGTCGACGAGCCCTGCGGCGGAACAGCTGCAGCATGAGCAGGCGGATGTGGACGGGGTCACCGCCGGCGCCACGAAGGGCTGACCCCGCTCATCCCTTCCGCTGCTCGCGGTACGCGCTCGGCGCGACGCCGTGGGTGAGGCGGAACCGCCGCGAGAAGTAGAACGGGTCGTCGATACCGACGCGGCGCCCCACCTCGGCCACCGGCAGATCCGTCGTGTCCAGCAGATGACGCGCGCGCGCCATCTTCAGGGCGAGGTGGTGCGCGATCACGCCGCCGCCGGTCGCGTCGCGGAAGAGGGCGGCGAGGTGCGAGGGCGAGACGCCGACCATCGCGGCGAGTTCCCCGACGTGGACGTTCCCGTCGACACGCTCCTCGAGGTAGCGCAGGGCGCGCTCGAGCGGGGTGCCGTGCTCGGGCAGCAGCCGATCGACGGCGAGTTGCGTGAACAGACGCCACGCCATCCCGGATGCCGCGATCAGCCGCGCCGGCGTGGTGTCGCGCGCGAGCGACGTCGAGATCTCGTCCAGCAGCGCCGTGACCCGCTCCACACCGCGGAGCGACAGCGTCACCCTCTCCGCCGTCACCCCGGCCGCCTCCAGCAGGTCGCCGACGTCCGTCCCGCGGACGTGACACCACCAGATCGTCCAGGGATCGTCCCTGTCGGCACCATAGGAATGAGGGATGCCGCCCGGCAGCACGATCGCGGTGGCGGTGCCCACCCGCATCCGCTGGCCATCGGTCTCGACCCAGCCCGATCCCGCGACGCAGACGATCACGATCGTCTCGGCGGCCCCGGCTGGCCGGTGCCGCCCGTGCTCCGATGCCCGGGGGAAGTAGCCCGCATCGGTCACGACGATGCGCCGGGTGACGGGGCGCGACAGGGCGGCCTCGACGAGGGGGCGGGGCACGACACTGAGTCGCTGATGCTCGAAACCGTCCGCGCGCTCCATGTCCCCATCATGGCGCAGCTGATCGTCGGATCGTCCATGTCCGTGCCGTGATCGGCCATGGCCCGCCGCGCGACCGGGACGTAGATTCGCACCGTGACCGACGACGCCGCCGCGCCCAGCCGCATCCATCTTCCCGACGCCCCCGCCGACCAGCGGGCGCTGCTCGAGGCCGGCGGCGTGGCGTGCTGGGCCGAGGACGTCATCATCGACACGTACGAGCCGGGCGACCCCGACCCCTACCCGGCCTTCCTCGACCGCCGCGTCTACCAGGGCTCGAGCGGGCGGGTCTACCCGCTGCCGATGGTCGAGTCGATCTCGCACGAGAAGCAGCCCCGCGCGTGGCGGGCGATCCACCTCGAGAACGCGTACGTGAGGCTCATGCTGCTGCCCGAGCTCGGCGGCCGCATCCACACCGGCTACGACAAGGTCGCCGGCTACGACTTCTTCTACCGCAACAACGTCATCAAGCCCGCGCTCGTCGGTCTCGCCGGCCCGTGGATCTCGGGCGGCGTCGAGTTGAATTGGCCGCAGCACCACCGGCCGGCGACGTTCCTGCCCGTCGACAGCCGCATCGAGCGAGAGGACGACGGCGCCGCGGTCGTCTGGCACAGCGATCTCGACCCACTGCAGCGCATGCGGGGCGTCCACGGCGTGCGGCTGCGCCCGGGATCGTCGCGCGTCGAGCTCGACGTGCGCCTGCACAACCGCACCGACGTGCCGCAGACGTTCCTGTGGTGGGCGAACGTCGCCGCCCGGTCGCACGAGCGGTACCAGTCGTTCTTCCCCGACGACGTCCGCTACGTCGCCGACCACGCCCGTCGCGCGATCACCGCGTTCCCCCGCGCGGACCGGCCCTATTACGGCGTCGACTACCCCGCCCTCGCCGCCGAGCGAGCGCAAGCGGACCGCATCGACGTCTACAGCAACATCCCGGTGCCGACCTCGTACATGATCACCGACACCGAGGACGGCTTCTTCGGCGGCTACGACCACGCCGCCGACGCCGGCTTCGTCCACTGGGCCGACTCGGCGATCTCGCCCGGCAAGAAACAGTGGACGTGGGGCGACGGCCCCGTCGGCCGCGCCTGGGACGACCAGCTCACCGACACCGACGGCCCGTACGTCGAACTCATGGCCGGCGTCTACACCGACAACCAGCCCGACTTCGCGTGGCTCCTGCCCGGCGAGACGAAGGCGTTCACCCAGCACTGGTACCCGATCCACGCGATCGGTCCGGTGCGACAGGCGACGACGGATGCCGCGGTCTCGGTCACGATCGAGGGCGACCGCTCGCGCATCGGCGTCCTCGCCACGCGCGCGCACGGAGCGGCTCGCGTCGAGGTCGAGGTCGAGGGCGGCGGTCGTGAGAGCGTCGACGTGTCGATCGGGCCCGACGCGCCCGCGGTGGTCGAGGTCGCCGGCACCGCCCGGGCGGTCTCGGTGGTCGCAGGGGACGAAGAGCTCGTGCGCTGGGTCCGTCGCGACACCGACGCCGGCGAGCCGTGGGCCGCCACGGCGCCCGAGCCACCGGAGCACATCGCGGGCGCCGACGAGCTGCTGCTCACCGCGACGCATCTGCTGCAGTACCGGCATCCGACCCGGTCTCCCCTCCCCTACCTGCGCGAGGCGCTGCGCCGCGATCCCGGCGACGCGCGCGCCCATACGATGCTCGGTGCGTGGCACCTCGCGCGGGCGGAATACGAGGCGGCGCGCGAGCACCTCGAGGCGGCCGTCGCGCGCGAGACCCGTCGCAACCTCAACCCGCGCGACGGCGAGGCGCTCTACCTGCTCGGGCTCGCGCTCGAGCGTCTCGGCGAGCGCACCGACGCCGACCGGCGATTCGCGCGCGCGGCGTGGAACGCGGCTTGGGCGGCTCCGGCATCCCTCGCCCGTGCTCGACTGGCGCTCGGTGGGGGACGACCGGCGGACGCGCTGCGCCTCGCGGATGCCGCCGGGGCGATCCCCGAGGCACGTCGACTGCGGGTGCTCGCGCTGCGGCGGCTCGGCCGCGCGGACGAGGCGACGGCGCTGCTGCAGGCCCTCGTCGCCGCCGACCCGCTCGACCCGCTCACGGTCCTCCTCGCGGGCGGGGAGCCACCTGCCGATCCGCGCGCGGCGCTCGACGCGGGCGCCGAGTTCGCGCGCTCGGGCGAGTTCGACGCCGCGCTCGCGGCGACGGCGACAGCGGCGGGCGGCGTCGCGGGCTTCGGCCGTCTCGAGCCGGTCCGCCGCGTCGTCCGTGCTGCATGGGCGGATGCCGCGGGGCTCACGGACCTTGCCGTCGCCGAGCGCGCGGCAGCCGACGCCCTCGGTCTCGGCGGTGCGTTCCCCGCCGGGCTCGACCAGCACGACGCCCTGGTCGCCGGCGCCGCCGCTGGTTCGGCCGCCGCCGCGGGGATGCTCGGCGCCTGGCTGCTCGATGCCGGGCGGGACGCGGACGCCCGGGCGACGCTCCTGGGGGCGCGGGAGCTCGGCAGCGAGGACCCCGTCGCGCTGCGGAACCTCGCCCTCGCGACCGTCCGCGCCGGCGGCAGCCCCGACGACGCCGTCGCCCTGTACGAGGACGCACTCGCCCGTCGCGCCGATCCGCGTCTCGTGCTCGAGCGCGATCTGCTCGCGCAGCTGACGGGGACGGATGCCGCCACCCGCCTCGCGCTGCTCGAACGCCATCCCGCCGCGCTCGACGCCCGCGACGACCTCGCCGTCGCTCGCATCAGCCTGCTGCTGGACGCGGGACGGCTCGACGACGCGTGGCGGATCCTCACGACGCGCGCCTTCCGCCCCTTCGAGGGCGGCGAGGGTGTCGTGATCGCCGCCTACGACCGCGCCGCGTGCCTGCTCGCGCGCCGGGCCTGCGACGACGGACGACCGGATGCCGCCGTGGCGCTGCTGACCGGAGGGATCGACGCTCCGGCGAATCTGGGCGAGGGGCGGCATCCCGCCGTCCCGCAGGCGGAGCGCTTCGTCGCGCTCGGCGACGCGCACCTGCTCGCCGGGGACGAGGCGGCCGCCCGCTCGGCATGGGAGCGGGCGTGCGCGACGACACCGCTCGCGGTCGCACCTCGGCCCGCCGATGAGGCGACGTTCTGGATCGGGATCGCGCACGCCCGCCTCGGCGACGGGGCCGCCGCGGACGCGGTGTGGTCGGCGCTTGACGCGCGGGCGGCGCGGCTCGAAGCCGCGCCCGACGAGGTCGACTACTTCGCGACGTCGCTTCCGGAGCTGCTCGTGTTCGATCTCGACACCGCCGAACGCCGGCGGGCCGAGGCGGCGCACCTGCGCGACCTGGCAGCCGCCGGCCGTGCCACAGCGAACGAGAGGATGACGTCATGACGGATCGCTACCTGGGGTCGGGGAACCTGCCCGAGACCCCGTACGGACCGACCGGACCGATCCCCGCGCATCTGCCCGATCGCCTCGCGATCACGCTGTGGGACTTCTCCTGGTACACCCGCGCCGGCGAAGGCGACGTGTACGCCGACCTGGATGTCGCGTGCGCCGACGCCGCAGCGCTGGGCTACAACGCGATCCGCATCTGCGCCGCTCCCCTGCTGCTGTTCGGCGACCTCGGACTCGACGACCTCGCCCGCAACCTCTCGATAGAGGGGCTCGGAGCCGCGGCATCCGGCGGGTACTACGGGCAGCGGACGCGCTGGTACGACACCCCCGGCGGCTACACGATCGACGTGCATGCACATCTCGCCGCGCTTCTTGTCGCCGCGCGGCGGCACGGGCTCGTCCTGATCCTGTCGAGCTGGGAGTACCAGCAGTCCTGCGCCTTCGCCGCGTCGCCTCGGTGGTTCGAGGCGATCGACGCCGTGCCGTTCGAGGATCGCTACCGTGTGCTCGCGGACGCGTGGGACCGGATGCTCGCCTGGATCGACGAGCAAGACGCGCGCGACCTCGTCGCCCTCGTCGAGATCCACAACGAGGTCGACTTCTCGATCGTGCCCGCGGTGACCGACGGCGGGGCGACCGAGGTGGAACGGCTGCGGGCGCGGCATCCGGACCTGATCGTCACGGCGAGCATCGGCAAGCCTCCTCACCTGGCGATGCATCAGCTGCCCGCCGGGCTCGGCGCCGCGCAATGCCATGTCTACAGCTATGGTGTGCTCGACGAGCTGCAGAAGCGCATCGACATCCGCTCGGAGGGCAGCGACGACTTCCCGAACGCCGGATTGCGCGCCCTGCTGCGCGCCGACGCCCCCACGCCCGCGGAGTACGGTCGCCCCGCCGAGTGGAAGCTGCGCGCGACGGTCGTCACCGACCAGATGATCTACGGCTACGACTGGGTGGATGCCACCGCCTGGGACGCGTGGCTCGACGCCGAGTATCCCCGATACGCCGAGGTGATGCGGCGCGAGATCGAGTCCCGCGTCATCGCGATCGCGGAGTGGGCGCGCTGGCAGGGTGTGCCGGCGCTGGTCGGCGAGGGCTGGGTCGGCTACACGCCGCTGCACGGCGGGTTCGAGGAGTCGGCGACCGGTCGCGAGCTGGCGGAACACGGCATCCGCACCGCACTGGACCGCGGCGTGTGGGGCGTCGTCCTCTGCTCGAACGCCGCCCCGCACCACCCGATGTGGCAGCTGCGCGACTGGCAGCAGCGCGTGAACGCGCTCGTGCGCGCGCGCTGACGGAGCTCCCGCAACGAAGAAGGGGCGGATGCCACCGGCATCCGCCCCTTCTCACGTCACCGATCAGCGCAGCGGCACCTCCGCGAACGACATGTCGGACGCCAGGTAGAAGTCCGTGTACGCGGGCTGGTTGTACGTCGTCTGCTGACGCGCGATCTCGGCCCGGTACTGCGGGTCGTGCATGAGCGTGTAGAGCTTGTGCTCCGTCGGCTCCGTCGAGACGTAGATACGCAGCGCCGACGAGTCCGCCGTGCGCACGAGCAGCTCCTCGCGCCAGTCCCCCAGCACGTCGGCCACGAGGGACGGGTTGCCCTTCGTGCCGTTGTTGGTGAGGGTTCCGGATGCCGTGAGCATCGTCCCGCGCGTCCAGTCGTCGATCGTGGGGGTCACGGTCTGCGCGCCGTTCACGATCTGCGTCGTCAGGTCGCCGGCCCAGCGGATCGACATGTTCGTGCCGGGGTTCGTGGGCTGCAGGATGTCGCCGTCGGCGGAGAGGAGACCCGAGGCATCCGTCCCTGCGGGCATGCTCGACCAGGCCTCGACACCCGAGACGTCGGGGCGGACGTCGCCGACCATGCCGCGGCCGGTGTCGCGACCGGAGTAGGCGCCGAAGAGCACCTCGCCCGTCGCGGCATCCCGCATCGCCGTCCCGTACGGGGCGTACGCGCCGCCCTCGTGCACGGTGAAGATCTCCTTGCCGGGGCGGTTCGGGTCGAAATCGCCGACGTGCATCGCGTCGCCGTGTCCGAGGCGCACGTTCTCGCCGGGCGTCGCGCTGCCCGCGGGCATCGTGTCGAACGAGGAGTACAGCAGCCCACCGTCGTCGTCGAGGGTCGCGGAGCCGTAGACGATCTCCTGCTTGCCGTCGCCGTCGACGTCGGCGGCGCTCAGGCTGTGGAAGCCCTGCGTGGTGAGCGTGCCGTACTCCGGGTCGGTGCCGTCGCGCCCGTGCGGGCCGTCGTTGAACGGGTTCGTCATCGGCACGTGACCGCTGTCGACGAACCAGCGCTTCACGAGGTGCTTGCCGTTCCAGTCGTACGTCGCGACGGTCGAGCGCGTGTAGTAGCCGCGGGCGAACACCGCGGACGGACGCTTCCCGTCGAGGTACGCGACGCCAGAGAGGAAGCGGTCGACGCGGTTGCCGGGCTCGATGCGCGACATCGCGTAGTCGCCCCACAGCAGGCCGTCGTCACCGCGACCCGGTTCGTAGCGGACCGTCTCGAGCTCCTTGCCGGTCTTGCCCTCGAACACCGTGAGGTACTCGGGACCGTCGACGATGAAGCCCTCGAAGTTGCGCAGCACGTTGCGCGCGGAGCGCGACGGCGCGTAGACGTCGATGAAGTAGTCGACGAGCTCCTCCGCGTCGGCGCGGCTGAGCGGGTAGTCGTACCGCGGCTCCGTGCCGAAGGCCTCCTCGAGCGTCGCGGGCCACTGGCCCGAGACGACCTCGGGCCGCTCCGACCAGCCCTGGAAGACATCGGCAAGGTGCGAGGCGTAGTCCTCGGCGCTCAGCCGGTAGTCGTCGGAGTGTGAGTAACCGGCCTTGCGGTCGGCCTTCGGCATCGTGACGTACTCGGCCTTCTTGGCCTTGCCCTTCTTGTACTCCGTGCTCTTCGTACCCGGCGCCGTCTTCATCATGATCTCGGCCTTGCCGTCACCGTCGAAGTCGTAGACGAGGAACTGCGTGTAGTGCGCACCGGCGCGGATGTTCACACCGAGGTCGATGCGGTTCAGCAGCGTGCCGTCGAGCTCGTACGTGTCGATGTAGACGGGCCCGGTATAGCCGACCTGCGAGACGTCCTTCGAGTTCGAGGGGTCCCACTTGACGACGTACTCGTACGCACCGTCGCCGTCCACGTCGCCGACCGACACGTCGTTCGCGGAGTAGGTGTATGCCTCGCCGGCCGGCGTAACGCCGTCGGCGGGCTTCGTGAGGGGGATGTCGAGGAACGGCGACCCCTGCACCGTCACCTTCTCGGACGGCTTGCCCTCGCGCTTGCCCTGCAGCGGCGAGACCGTGTAGCGCGAGCGATCGGTGCCGTCCGGGTCGACATAGGTCGTCGAGTCGGTGACGGTCGCGATGCGCTTGCCGTCGCGCTTCACGACGAAGTCGGTGCCGGTGAGGCCGGTCGCAGAGGCGCCGGTCGCCTCGTTCTTGAAGAGGCGCCACGTGAGGTGGATGCCGCCTTCGCCCGGCAGCGCGACGAGGCCGCGGTCGAGCTTCTCGAGCTGCGGCGAGGCGCCGGGATTCGGCTTGCCGGGACCGTGTCCCGGGTGGGCGATCGCGGCCTGCGCCGGGACCAGGAGGGCCGCGGCGGCGAGCGCGGCGACGACGGACGTGCGGACGGGTCTTCTCATGCTGTTCATCCTTGAACTCTCGATGGAATGCGCTTTCCCCCGTGCGCACCCCGAGCCTAGGCGCGGTGTTGAATCGTGTCAACGGATGCCCGCATCCCCCCTCAGCCGCGCGGCACGAACCGCGGATATCCGAGCGGAACGCGGCCGAGGCAGCGCCGCACGCCGCCGGCTGCGCCAAAACCCCGCGATTGGTGCGGCGCGACGCCTCACCGACGTCCGGATCACGCAGGCGCGAGCGCTCCGGCGCCTCGCCCCTCTCGGCATCCCGCCCACAGCCCTGCGGCACGAACCGCGGAGATTCGCGGGGAAACTCGCTCGGATTCCGCCCGACACGCCGCGGACAGCGTCGATCTCCGCGGACAGTGCCGCGCGCCGAAGCTCAGCCCCGCCGCCCGACCCGCCGCAGGCCCGCCGACGACGACAGTGCCCCGCCGAGGCTTACCCCCCGGTCGAGGCCCGGACGACGAGCTCGGGGCGGAAGCGGATGCGCTGCGGCGCGGCATCCGGGTCCTCCAGCGCGGCGAACAGCGCGTCGACGGCGGCGGCGCCGATCTCGCGCGCGGGCTGGCGGATCGAGCTGAGCGGCACGACCGTCGACTGGGCGAAGTCGATGTCGTCGTAGCCGATGAGGGCGAGGTCCTCGGGCACGCGCAGCGATCCGAGGATGCCGGCACCCTGCAGGACCCCGACGGCCACCAGGTCGTTGGCGCAGAACACGCCGTCGGGCCGGTCGACCCCCGCGCGGTGGGCGAGCTCCTCGCCGACGAGCCGCCCCGCGAGCACCGTGAGCTCGTCGGTCGGAGCGACCTCGAGCGTGGCGTCCGGCACCTCGGCGAGCGCGCGTCGGGCACCGTCGAGGCGGTCCGCCACCTGGCGGACGGATGCCAGGCCCCCGGCGAACAGGATGCGGCGGCGCCCCTGCTGCAACAGGTGCTGCACGGCCAGGTATCCGCCTTCGACGTCGTCGACGGCCACCGAGGGCAGGTCACCGTCGGCTTCGGCGTCGAGGAGCACGACGGGCACCCCGGCGGTCTCGAGCATCGCGGCGCGCGTCTCGTCGAGCGCGATCGGGGTCAGCAGCACGCCGTTGACGCGCTGCTCGCGGAACAGGTCCAGGTACGTGTTCTCGCGGGCGGCATCCTGTCCGCTGCTGCCGAAGAGGACGATCACCCCGTGCTCGGCGGCGCGTTCCTCGGCGCCGCGGGCGACCTCGGCGAAGAACGGGTTGGCCGAGTCCAGCACGACCAGCCCGATCGTGCGGCTACGGCCGGCGCGCAGCTGCCGGGCGGCGTCGTTGCGGACGAAGCCGAGCTCCGAGATCGCGGCGTGCACGCGTTCGACGGTCGCCGGGGCGACCTTCGCCGGACGGTTGAGGACGTTCGAGACGGTCCCCACCGAGACGCCCGCGGTGCGAGCGACGTCCTTCACACTGACTGCCACGTGACCTGCCTTGACGGATGCTTCGGACCCACGTTACTGTTCTGATTCTTGAATCGTTTCATAGAACGCTTCCCCGATCAACGACCCGCGCTCACGAAGGAGTGACATGCCCCGCGTCGCCTTCCAGCTGCAGATCGACCCCGCACTGATCGACGAGTACGTCGCCCGCCACACCCCGGTCTGGCCCGAGATGCTCGCCGAGATCGCCGCCGCGGGTCGTCGCAACTACTCGCTCTTCCTCGGCGACGGCGGTCGCCTGTTCGGCTACTACGAGGTCGACGACGACACGGCCGCGCAGGCCTACCTCGCCGCCTCGCCCGTCGCCGCGCGGTGGGAGGCGGAGATGAGCCGCTTCTTCGTCGGCCTCGAGGGCCGTCCCGACCAAGCGGCGACACCGCTCGTCGAAGTCTTCAACCTGCACGACCAGTTGGCGGCCGCCGCCGACGCCCCTTCAGAAAGCGACCCGTCATGACCACGCTCTCCCCCGAGATCCTCACCCAGCTCGAAGGCCAGGGCATCGAGCTGCCCAGCTGGGCGTTCGGCAACTCCGGGACCCGGTTCCGCGTGTTCGCGACGGCCGGCACCCCGCGCGACCCGTTCGAGAAGATCGCGGATGCCGCCGAGGTCAACCGCTACACCGCGCTCGCTCCGAGCGTCGCGCTGCACATCCCGTGGGACAAGGTCGACGACTACGCGGCGCTCCGCCGCCACGCGGAGGACCTCGGGGTGCAGCTGGGCACGATCAACTCGAACACGTTCCAGGACGAGGACTACAAGTTCGGCGCGCTGACCCACCACGACGAAAGCATCCGCCGCAAGGCGATCGACCACCACCTCGAGTGCATCGACATCATGCACGAGACGGGCTCGCGCGACCTCAAGATCTGGCTCGCCGAGGGGTCGAACTACCCGGGCCAGAACGACATGCGCGGCCGTCAGGACCGCCTGCAGGACTCGCTGCAGCAGATCTACGCGCGCCTCGACGACGACCAGCGCCTCGTACTCGAGTACAAGTTCTTCGAGCCGTCGTTCTACCACACCGACGTCCCCGACTGGGGCACGTCGTACGCGCAGGTGGCCGCCCTCGGCGACCGCGCGATGGTCTGCCTCGACACCGGCCACCACGCCCCCGGCACGAACATCGAGTTCATCGTCATGCAGCTGCTGCGCCTCGGAAAGCTCGGCTCGTTCGACTTCAACTCGCGCTTCTACGCCGACGACGACCTCATCGTGGGCGCCGCCGATCCGTTCCAGCTGTTCCGCATCCTCGTCGAGGTCGTGCGCGGCGGGGGGCTGAACAACCCCGACGTCGCCTTCATGCTCGACCAGTGCCACAACATCGAGGACAAGATCCCCGGCCAGATCCGCTCGGTGCTCAACGTCCAGGAGATGACGGCCCGCGCCCTCCTCGTCGACCGCGCCGCGCTCGACGCCGCGCAGCAGGCCAACGACGTCCTCGGAGCCAACGGCATCCTGATGGACGCCTTCTACACCGATGTCCGCCCCGCCCTCGCCGAGTGGCGAGCCTCGCGCGGACTTCCCGCCGACCCTATGGCCGCGTATGCGGCATCCGGTCACCTGCAGAAGATCGCCGCCGAGCGCGTCGGCGGCACGCAGGCCGGCTGGGGTGCATGATCGACCGATGAGCGACACCCCCACCCCCTACGGCGCCGCCGGCGGACTCGTCCGCGTCTACCCCGCGCGCGTGATCGAGCGCCCCACGCCCGGACTCGTCTGGCTGCACGGCGGCGGGTTCGCCGCCGGCGACATCGACATGCCCGAGGCCGATCACGTCGCACGGACGTTGGCGGATGCCGGGACCACGGTCCTCTCCGTCGACTACCGTCTCGCGCCCCTGCCGGACGGGTGGGAGCCTCCTGCCGCCGAGCCCGGGCGCGAGCGTGCCGGGTTCCCCGCGGCATCCGATGACACCCTCGCGGTGTGGGACTGGCTGCACGCCGAGGCGGCCACCCTCGGGGTCGACCCGGCGCGCCTCGCGATCGGCGGGGCGAGCGCCGGAGCCAACATCGCGGCCGGCGCCGTGCTGCGCCTCATCGCGAACGACCGCGCGCTGCCGGCGCTCGTGCTGCTGGCCTATCCGACGCTGCTCGCCGAGCAGCCCGACCCCGACGAGGCGCTTCGCGCCGCACTCGACGCACAGCCCGAGGCGGACCGGTTCGGCCGCGACGCCGTGCTCGGCATGTACGAGAACTACCTCGGCGGATCGGTCGTGGGCGCTCCGCTGGCCGCGATCCCGGGCCTCGCGACGGCCGACGAGCTCGCCGAGTTCCCGCCGACGCTCATCGTCGCGGGCGACGTGGACGAACTGCGGGTCTCGAGCGAGCACTTCGCGCGCACCCTGGCCGCCGCCGGCCGCGAAGTCGAGCACGTCATCGAACCGGGCACCGACCACGGGCACTTGAACCGTCCGGACGAGGGGGATGCCGCATCCCTCACCCTCGCTCGCTTCGCCGCACGGCTCGCGGCACTGTCCTCGTGAGCGGCGCACCGGGGACGGTCGCGGCCGTCGACCTGGGCGCCACGAGCGGACGGGTGATCGTCGGCCGCGTCGGCGCCGACACTCTCGAGACGACCACCGTCGCGCGCTTCGCGAACGAGCCGGTACGCCTGCCCGACGGCCTGCACTGGAACCTGCTCGGCCTCTACGGATCGGTCCTCGCCGGACTGCGCGAGGCCCTGCGCGGCGACGCGAACGTCGCGAGCATCGGCGTGGACTCGTGGGCCGTCGACTACGGCCTCGTCGCGAGGTCGCGCCTGCTGGGCGAACCCTTCCACTATCGCGACGAGCGCACCGCGCGCGGCGTCGAGGCGGTGCACCGGACGCACCCGCACGAGGTGCTGTTCGCCCGCAACGGGCTGCAGTTCCTGCCGTTCAACACGCTGTACCAGCTCGCCGCCGAGGACCGCGACCTGCTCGCGCTCGCCGATCACGCGCTCCTCATCCCCGACCTGATCGGGTTCTGGCTCACCGGGCAGGCGCGCACCGAGCGCACGAACGCGTCGACGACGGGGCTGCTCCGCGCCGACACGGGTGAGTGGGATGCCGACCTGATCGCCGCGCTCGGCCTGTCGCCGCGTCTGCTCGCACCGCTCGTCTCGCCGGGTGAGACGGTCGGCGACCTGTCGGCGGAGGTCGCCGACGCCCTCGGCGCGCAGGCCACGGTCACGGCCGTCGGGTCGCACGACACGGCATCCGCCGTCGTCGCCGTGCCCCTGGCGTCGCGGGACGCTGCCTACATCTCCTGCGGCACGTGGGGCCTCGTCGGTGTCGAGGTCGAGCGCCCCGTGCTGACGGAGACGGCCCGCGAGGCGAGGTTCACGAACGAGGGCGGTGTGGACGGCCGCATCCGTCTGCTGCGCAACGTCATGGGGCTCTGGATCCTCAGCGAGACCGTGCGCGGTTGGCAGCGCGAGGGCGAGGCCGTCGAGCTCGGCGACCTGCTGGAGGCCGCTGCGGCGGTGCGGCAGCCCGTCGCGGTCTTCGACGTCGACGACCCCCGCTTCCTCCCGCCGGGCGACATGCCCGCGCGCATCGCCGCGTGGTGCGACGAGCACGGCGTGGCCGCGCCGCGGAGTCGCGCCGAGATCGCCCGCAGCATCGTCGAGTCGCTCGCGCAGGCGTTCGCCGACGTGGCGCACGCGGCGGGCCGCGTCGGCGGAGTCGACGTGCGCGTCATCCACGTCGTCGGCGGCGGCGCGCTGAACGAACTGCTGTGCCAGCGGACCGCCGATCGCGCGGGCGTGCCGGTGCTCGCCGGCCCCGTCGAGGCGACCGCGCTCGGCAACATCCTCGTGCAGGCGCGCGCGGCGGGCCTCGTGTCCGGCTCGCTCGAGGCGCTCCGCGACCTCGTCGCCCGCACGCACCTGCCGCGCCGGTACGAGCCGCGCACCGGCTGAGGGCGGGCTGCGTCGCCGCCCACCCCTAGGCTGAAAATCATGGCCGCGCAGACCCTGAACCGCGAGATCCTGCGCCTGGCCGTCCCCGCGCTGGGGGCGCTCGTGGCCGAGCCGATGTTCCTGATCGTGGATGCCGCCCTGATCGGCCACCTCGGTGTCGTGCCGCTCGCGGGGCTCGGGATCGCGAGCGCCGTGCTGCAGACGATCGTCGGACTGATGATCTTCCTCGCCTACTCGACGACGCCCGCCGTCGCGAGGCGCTTCGGTGCGGGCGACAGTCGCAGCGCCGTCAGCGTCGGGATCGACGGGCTGTGGCTCGCCCTCGGGCTCGGGGCGCTGCTCGCCCTCGCCGGCTCGCTCGCGACGCCGTGGCTCGTCGACCTCTTCGGTCCGACGCGCGACGTCGCCGAGCAGGCGGTGACCTACCTCGCCCTGTCGATGTGGGGCCTGCCCGCCATGCTCATCGTCTTCGCCGCGACGGGGCTGCTCCGCGGCATGCAGGACACGGTCACCCCGCTGTGGATCGCGGGCCTCGGGTTCGGCGCCAACGCGCTCCTGAACTGGCTGTTCATCTACGGGTTCGGGTGGGGCATCGCGGGGTCGGCCGCCGGCACGGTCGCCGCGCAGTGGGGCATGGTCGCCGCGTACGCCGTGGTCATCGGACGCCTCGCGCGGCGGCACTCGGCATCCGTCCTGCCCCAGCGCGAGGGCGTGCGGGGGTCGGCGCGGTCGGGCGGGTGGCTGTTCCTGCGGACGGTGTCGCTGCGTGCGGCGCTCCTCGCGACCGTCGGCGTCGCGACGGGTCTCGGCACCGACGAGCTGGCCGGATGGCAGGTCGCGTTCACGATCTTCTCGACGGCGGCCTTCGCCCTCGACGCGCTCGCGATCGCGGCGCAGGCGCTGATCGGCCGCGGGCTCGGCGCGAAGGACGAACCGTTCGTGCGCCGCGTGCTCGGCCGCACGGTCGCGTGGGGCGCCTGGTTCGGGGTCATCGTCGGCGCACTGATCGCGGGCCTGTCGGGGGTCATCGGTCTCGCGTTCACCGGCGATCCGGAGCTCGCCGCCCTCATCCAGCCGGCGCTCCTGGTCCTCGCCCTCGCGCAGCCGATCTGCGGCGTGGTCTTCGTGCTCGACGGCGTGCTCATGGGAGCCGGCGACGCGAAGTACCTCGCGATCGCCGGCGGCCTGAACCTCGTGCCGTACCTGCCGGTGCTGGTGATCCTGATCGCCGTGCACCCGGCCGGATCGGGCGGGCTCGCGTGGCTCGCGGTCTGCTTCTTCGGCGTCTACATGCTCGCGCGCCTCGTGACGCTGGGCTGGCGGGTGCGGCGGGCCGAATGGCTGACCGTCGCGGTGTGACGTCACCGCCGTCCCCTAGAGTGCGGGCATGGACCCGCGCGACGACGACTTCCTGAAGGACCTGCACCGCCTGGTGCAGCGGTTGAACCGGATGCCGGAGGCCGAGGACGCCCCACTGACCCCGCTCGGCGAGCGGGTAGCCGACCACCTCGGCGCCGACCCGACCGGGCTCCCGATGGTGTCGGAGTCGGTTCCGCCGCACCGGCTCGTCGACCTCGACCTCGCCCTCGACGCCCTCGCCGGCGACGACGCGGAGGTGCTCGGCCTGCGCGGCGGCCGGCACCTTCGCCACGAGGAGTTCGCCGGCCTGCTCGCGTCGCCCTACGCCCGCATCCAGCCGGGACCGGTCGAGTACGTGTCGGTCCCGACCGGGCCCGACACGAGCCGGCAGACCAAGTCGACGGCGCTCCGCCTCTTCCGTGTCGACGGGATGCCGGTGGCCGCCCTGCAGCGCGCGGCCGACCCGCAGACGGGTCGCGAGACCGCGACGCTCGACGTCGTGGCGGCGTCGCCCGCGGTCGCGTCGGGCCTGCTCGCGGAGGTGCGCCGACTGATGGCCGAGCTCAGCGTCGTCCGCGGCAACGTCGTGAGCTTCGCGCGCGGCGAGTTCGGGCACCACGGCATCGGCAAGATGACGTTCCTCGAGCGACCGACCGTGACCGCCGATCAGGTGATCCTGCCCGACGGGCTGCTCGACCGCATCCGTGCGCACGTCGTCGACATCGGCGGCAGGGCGGGCGACCTCCGTGCGCGCGGGCAGCACCTCAAGCGCGGCGTGCTGCTGTACGGCCCTCCCGGCACGGGCAAGACGCTGACGATCCGCCACCTCATCCACGAGACGCCGGGCACGACGGTCGTGCTGCTGCAGGGCGCGGCGCTCGGACTGATCGGCGAGGCGGCGGCGCTCGCCCGGGCGATGAGCCCCGCGCTCGTCGTGCTCGAGGACGTCGACCTCGTCGCCGCCGACCGCGGCGACTTCGGTCTGCAGCCGCTGCTGTTCGAGGTGCTCGACGCGCTCGACGGCCTCGACGGCGACGCCGATGTCGCATTCGTCCTCACCACGAACCGGGCCGAGATCCTCGAGCCGGCGCTGGCCGCCCGCCCCGGCCGCGTGGACCTCGCGCTCGAGATCCCGCTGCCCGACCTGCCGGCGCGGCAGCAGCTGTTCCAGGTCTACGGCGGCGGCCTGCCGCTGTCGGCCGAGGCGCTCGCGACGGCCGCCGAGCGCGCCGAGGGGGTCACGGCATCCTTCGTCAAGGAGGTCATCCGCCGGGCGGTGCTGCGCGCCGTCAGCGACGACCGCGACGTGACCGACGACGACCTCGCCGTGGCGCTCGACGCGATGCTCGAGGACACCCGCGGCATCTCGCGCGTGCTGTTCGGCGGCGACGCGGCGGCCGACGCGCAGGCCACCGGTGGGCACGGGTCCGCGGAGTTCGGGATGTTCGGCTGATGCGCCGGCGGGGGTCGGTGCTCGTGGCGACCGTCGTGGCCGTCGCCCTTGCCGGCTGCAGCGGCGGCAGCATCCTGGCAGGGAGCACGGCGCAAGGGGCGTGCGAGGCGCCGACGCTGACGGTGTCACCCGAGACGGCGGCGCCCGGCGAGACCGTCGCCGTGACCGGCGCCGGGTGGACCGTCTGCAGCGACACTCCGAACGACCCCTCGGGCGAGGCACCCTGGCGGGAGGTGACCGTCGAGCTGCGCCAGGACGGCGCATCCCGTGCGCTCGGCACCGCGTCGATCGAGGACGGCCGCCTCGACACGGAGGTCACCGTCCCCGCCGATGCGCGACCCGGGTTCGCCCTGCTGGTCGTCGGCCGAACCGACGCCACCTACACCGTCGCCCTCACGATCGAGGACTGACCACCGGCGGGGGTGCCGACGGTGTGGACGACGGCGACACCCGCACACTACGGTGGCGGAACGCCCGCACCTTCGGCTGCGGCGACCGATCGGGGGACCGGACAGATGACGAAGCCGCACCGCACGACGACGCTCGGAACGATCCTGGTGGTGGTCTCAGGGCTCGGTGTGCTCGTCGCCGCCGGCGCCCTCGCGACCTATCTCGTTACATCCGACAGCACCACGACCGAGCTCGCGATCGTCGTCGGCGGCGCAGGGACGGCGACGGTCGCCGGCATCGCGGGGGTGTGGCTGCACCGCATCCGCGTCGTCGTCTCCATCCTCGCGACGCTCGGCTACCTGCTCGCGGGCGCCATCCTCACCGTCGGCGCGGCGGCCACCCTGCACGACGCGGGGCAGGGCGGCTTCGCGAACATCGGCGCCGCCATGCTCCTGCTGGTGGGTGCGGTGATCGCGCTCCCGGCGCTCGCCCTGACGCTCGCGCTGGCGTTCTTCGTCGTGCGCGACGGGCGCCGCCCGACGGTCATCGCCTGAGCGTCACGCGTAGCGCCGGCACCACTCGTACATGACGACCGCCGCGGCGGCCGAGGCGTTGATCGACCGGGTCGACCCGTACTGGGTGATCTCGACGACTCCGGATGCCGCGGCGAGCGCCTCGGGCGACAGCCCCGGCCCCTCCTGGCCGAACAGGAGGACGCACCGCTCGGGCAGGTCCGAGCGGTCGACCGGCACCGAGCCGTCGACGTTGTCGATCGCGAGGATCGGGAGCCCGGCGGCATCCGCCCAGGCAGCGAAGGCCGCGACGTCCTCGTGATGGCGGACGTGCTGGTACCGGTCGGTCACCATGGCCCCGCGACGGTTCCAGCGCCGTTTGCCGATGATGTGCACCTCGGCCGCCCCGAACGCGTTGGCGCTGCGCACGATCGAGCCGATGTTCATGTCGTGCTGCCAGTTCTCGATCGCGACGTGGAACGGATGCCGCTTCTCGTCGAGGTCCGCCACGATCGCCGCCATCGTCCAGTAGCGGTAGCGGTCGATCACGTTGCGGCGGTCGCCGCCCGCGAGCAGGTCGCGGTCGTACCGCGGGTCGTCGGGCCAGGCGCCCGAGCCGCCCGGCCACGGACCGACGCCGACGGGGAGCTGCGCTTCCGCGTCTGACGGATCGGTCTGCTCGGGCACCGGTCCAGGCTAGCCGCGCGCGGCGCCGTGCGCCCCGTGCACCCGTTCGTCGCCGAATCACCAGCCGCGTGCCGAATCACCATCGGAATGCGCGCATTCGAATGGTGACTCGGCAGCCGAGTGGTGATTCGGCCCAGGGGGCGACGCCGCACGCGCGCCGTGCCACGCGCGCAGCAGCACGAGCACCGGATCGCACCCGGTGCGCTAGATTTTTCGGTATGCCGAAAAATCTAGCGCCTGCAGACACGCGCACGCGCGCGGCCTGGCTGCTGGGACCTGCACTGGTCGCCGGGGTCGCCTACCTCGACCCGGGCAACGTCGCGAGCAACATGACCGCGGGCGCCCGCTACGGCTACCTGCTCGTCTGGGTCGTCGTGCTGGGCAACGTCATGGCGTGGCTCATCCAGTACCTGTCGGCGAAGCTCGGCATCGTCACCGGGCAGAGCCTGCCCGAGGTGCTCGGCAGCCGCATCCGCACCAACACGGCGCGTCGCGCCTACTGGCTGCAGGCCGAACTCGTCGCGATGGCCACCGACGTCGCCGAGATCATCGGCGGCGCCGTCGCGCTGTGGCTGCTGTTCGGCGTCCCCCTGCTGTGGGGCGGGCTCATCACCGGCGCGGTCTCGATCGCGCTCCTGCTGATCCAGTCCCGTGGCGGGGCGCGCAGCTTCGAGTTCGTCATCATCGGGCTCATAGCGATCATCGCCCTCGGCTTCACCTACGGCGTCTTCATCGGACCGCCCGAGTCCGCCGGCGTCGCCCGGGGCCTCCTCCCCCGGTTCGACGGCACCGACTCGGTGCTGCTGGCGGCATCCATCCTCGGGGCGACGATCATGCCGCACGCGATCTACGCGCACAGCTCGCTCGCCCGCGACCGCTTCCGTCCCGCCGAGGAGCGTAAGAGGACGGATGCCGCGGCCGCAGACGCCGCGATCGACACCCGCCGCATCCTCCGCGCCACCCGGTGGGACGTGACGATCGCGCTCGCGATCGCCGGCACCGTGAACCTCTGCATCCTGCTGCTGGCGGCGGCGAACCTCGCCGGGGTCCCCGGCACCGACAGCCTCGAGGGCGCCTACGCGGCGCTGCAGGACGGCATCGGACCGGTCGTCGCGACGCTGTTCGCCGTCGGCCTGCTCGCGAGCGGACTGGCCAGCAGCGCGGTCGGCGCCTACGCCGGGGCGGAGATCATGCACGGGCTCCTGCGCGTCCGCATCCCGCTCCTCGCCCGCCGCCTCGTGACGCTCGTCCCCGCGCTCGCGATCCTCGCCCTCGGCGTCGACCCGACGTTCGCGCTCATCCTCAGCCAGGTGATCCTGAGCTTCGGCATCCCGTTCGCGCTCATCCCCCTCGTCGCGCTCACCGCGAAGCGCGACGTGCTCGGCGGGTACCGCAACCGGGTGTGGACGACGGCCGCAGGCATCCTGGCCTCGGTCTTCCTCGTGACGCTCAACGCCCTGCTGCTCTGGCTGACCCTCTTCGGCGGATAATCTGGGGTCCGTGCCCGCCTCCGTGTCCACGGTCGACGATTACCTGAAGACGATCTACCACCACACCGAGTGGCAGACCGATCCCGTCACCCCGTCGGTGCTCGCCGCCGAACTCGGACTCGCGCCGTCGTCGGTCACCGAGATGGTCAAGAAGCTCGCCGCGCAGGGCCTCGTGGCGCACCGCCCGTACGGACCGATCTCGCTGACGGATGCCGGGACCCGCCGCGCGACCGCGGTGATCCGCCGCCACCGCCTCATCGAGACGTGGCTCGTGCGCGAGTTCGGCTACGCATGGGACGAGGTGCACGACGAGGCCGAGGTGCTCGAGCACACGATCAGCGACCGCCTGCTGGCGGGCATCGACGCACGGCTCGGCCACCCGCGGTTCGACCCGCACGGCGACGCGATCCCGGGGCCCGACGGCAGTGTCGAGCGCGAGCCGTTCGTGCTGCTCGCCGAGGCGACGATCGGGCACACCGGCCGCGTGCTGCGCGTCTCGGACCGCGACCCCGCGCTCCTGCGCTCGCTCGAAGAGATCGGCATCGACGTCGGCCACACCCTGACGGCGACGGGGCGCGACGCCGTGCAGATCGACGGCGGTCCGACGATCGAGCTGCCGCCGGCCGCCGCACAGGCGGTCTGGCTGACCGCCTGAGTCAGCCGATCTCCGACTCGACGGGCGCCGGCCCCGGCACAGGTCGCACGGGTCGGCCCGACCACCAGATGTAGAGGCCGACGATGAGGACCGCGCCGCCCGCGCCCACGGCCCACCAGGCGAAGCGAGGGATCTCGGGACGCTCGCCCGCGGCATCCAGATCCTTCTGCGGTGTCGGGATGATCCGTTCCGCGGTGACGAGGATGCGGTGGCTGTTCACCCCGAGCGGCGTGCAGGTCACGAGCGTCATCAGGTCCTCGCCGACGCGCGGGAACAGCGATCGGGTGTCCTCCGGCTCGACGACGCGCGTCTCGATCACCCGGTACGACAGCACGTCGCCGAAGACCTCGACCGTGAAGGTGTCGTCGACGGACACCTGGTCGAGATGGGTGAACAGTTCGGCCGACGCCAACCCTCTGTGGGCTGTCAAAACCGAGTGCGTGCTCGGTCCGCCCACGGGGAGCGCCGTGCCCTCGAGGTGGCCGACCCCCGCATGGAGCACCGCTTCGCTGGTGCCGTGATAGATCGGCAGGTCCAGGTCGATGACGGGGATGCGGAGCCGCGCCATGAGGCCGCCGTCGGCACCCCGCAGCTGCGACGCGTACGCGTCGCCCTGGTCAGGGTCGTCGGCGATGGGCAGGCGCTCGTTGGCGCCGATCTGCGCACCGGACTGCGCGAGCCCGGCGTTGTACTCCCGCGCGTCCTGGAGCTTCTGCTCGATCGTCCCCGCACCCAGGTCCTGAACTTGATCGCCGTACCCGTCGATGCGCTGCGACTGCTCGTACTGGCTGAACCAGGCCGCCGCGGACGGGTAGAGGAGCAGCCCGACCGCGATGAGCGCTCCGATCCCGATCAGCAGCGACACTGCGGACAACCGCCACCGCGCACGACGACGGAGCTCCCCCCGCGAGGGGAGCTCCGCCGTCGCCGTCACGTCCGCCAGGTCACACCGTGGCGCGAGCCGCCGCGGCGCGACGGCGCGAGAGGAGCAGTGCCGCGCCGAGCATGGTCATGAGCAGCGCCCCGCCGGCGATGCCGAACCAGCGCGCTCCGTCGCCACCCGTGAGGGGAAGCTGCCACGCGGGCACCTGGTTGTGCGCGAACTCGACGTAGTTCGAGATCGGCGGCACCGTCGAGGTCTCACCCGCGACCACCTGCGTGAAGATGCGATCGGGCGAGGGCAGCTGGAACCCGGCGGGCGGCGTGATCTCGCGGACCCAGTAGTTGCCGGGTGTGATGATCGGGATCTCGACGTAGCCGTCGGCGCCCGTCGTCCACTGCGAGATCCCGTCGATGAGGATCGGGTTGACGCCACGGGTGGCGTCCGCCTCGTTCAGGAACACCTGGTAGACCGCGCCGGCCAGCGGCACGCGATCGTTCGCGGGCCCTTCGTAGGCGAAGACCGTGAGCTGACCGATCGGCGTCACACCGGTGACCGTTTCAGTCGCGCCGTTGATCGTGCCGGTCGCGGTGTTCACGATGCGACCGTCGGCGGGGATCGCGACGGCCCGGGTGAGCACGTTGAACGTCACGACGCCGCCCTGCAGCCCCGTCAACCGGGTGAGCCCGCTGGAGGTGAACTCGAGCGTCAGCGTGCTGCCGTCCTCGACGAGGTTGTAGTCCGCGCCCTCCGTGAAGGTCTGCGTCAGACCGGCGGTGTTCGTGACGACGACGTTCGTCGGCGCGACCCCGGTGGGCGGGTCCTCGACGTACACGAGCTGCGACGGGATGGTGTCGGCCAGCTCGAAGGTGTCGATGCTGTCCCCCGCCGCGAGGGTCGGGATCGCCGAGGCGATCGCCCACCGGATCAGGTCGGGGTTGCGCGCCTCGGCCGAGTTCGCCGGAGCGGGGACACGGGTCTTGGTCACGTCGGTCACCGCGTTCTTGGGATACACGTGCACGTCGTAGATCCACTCGTTCGCGGGGGCGCCTCCCGGTCCGGTCGGGAACGGGAGCGTCACGAGGAACGGCGCCGACGGGTTGGTCGCCTCGTCCGGCAGGACGGTCTCGGTGACCAGGTACAGACCGATCGGCATGTCAGCGGGGAACGTTGCGATGCCGGTGCCGGGTGCCGAAGGCGTCGAGGTGAACGTCGTCCCCGACAGACGGCCGGCGGCGGCCGCGGGGGTCAGGTTACCGGCGGTCGACCACCCCGTCGGGGTGGTGAGATCGACGTCGGCGACGAGCGCCGCCGTGAACTCGGCTCCGGCCAGCGGGGTGCCCGCCGGCGGCGTGCCGAGCTCCTGCCCGGTGCCGATCTCCTGCGGGCTCGACGGGCTCAGCGCGTACTTGTGCACGGTGAGCGAGCGAGGGATGTCGGGATCAATGTTCCCGGGTTCGGCGTGAGCCGGTGTGACCGCGACGAGCGCCGCGGCGGCCCCGATGGCGAGGGCGCCGAGCACGGCACTCACTCGCTTGCGGATGCTGGACATGGTTTCTCCTGTCTGGAAGGGCGAAGTGATGCGAGGGATGATCGCCACCGGTCGGCGGCGACGTAGGGGAAGGATCAGGTCGGCTTCCTCCTTCGCTGGGCGCGGAGGAGGGCGAGGACAGCGACGAGCAGGAGCATTCCGCCGCCCGCGAGGGTGAAGGCGTCGGCGCCGGTCCCTCCGGTCAGCGGCAGCGTCGTCGGCTGCACAGGTGCGTTCACGAACCGGTAGACAGCGCTTCCGCCGGCGGCAGGCGCGACGATCGTGGCCGAGGGCACCGTCGTCCACGTCGATCCGACCAGACGTTCGAGTCGAAGGGTCTGGTAGGCGAGTCGCGAGCCGGGTCGGGTCGTGTCTTCGGTGAGCGTGTAGCCGTGACCCGGCCGGGCCTCGAACGTGCTCGCCGAGTTGGCGGTGCCTGCGTAGGCGGCCCCCACCCGGCTCTCCGTCGGCAGCGAGGCGCCTGCGAGGACGTCCGGTGTCGCGGTGATCGTCCAATCCGCGGGGCGGAACCCGTCGGCAGCGCCCACGACGTCCTTCACCACGGTGATCGTCGAGGTCGCGTTGGTGACGGTGCACGTCGCGTTCGCGCCCGCCGGGAGGACGACGTCCGATGCCGCGCTGACGGCGATGGCGGCGCCGGTCTGATCGACGCACTGCCATGCGCCGGTCTGGATGTACGTCGCCCGCGGACCGGTTTCGGCCAGACGGTAGGCCACGCCGGGGGTGACCGGCACGGACGACACCGCTCCGGTGCCGCCGCGACCGCGGGGGCCGGTGAGCGCGCTCGAGCCGGCGGGCGCGGTCGCCGACAGCACCCAGTCGCTCGGTACGGCAGATCCGAAGGACACGACCTTCTGGAGCGTGAGGTTGGCCGCCGGGCGGTTGACGATCGTGCAAGCGACGGATCCCCCGGACGCGATACCGGTGAGGGATGCCGACACGATGCTGCCCGTCGTGGTGAACGTCACGGGCGTCGCGGTGCCGTTGACGGTGCACGATCCCCGGTCGAAGACGTACCCGGTGCGTTGCTCCTCGCTGATCGTGAGGGTCGCGCGTGAGGCCGTCGAACCGAAAAGGATGCTCCACACCGCTCGACCTGAACTGTCCGTTTGCTGGCGCGGGGCCTCCGACGGCAGCACGGTGGCCGAACCCGTCGTGGCGACGACCGCTGCACCCAAAGTCCAATCGGCTGCGGGCGATGTCGCACCCGACAGGGGGTCAGCCACGAGCTTGGTGAGCGTGACGCTGGTCGCCGGTCGTGGTGAGTTGAAGATGGTGCAGACGACGTTCACGCTCTGCCTGTTCGGGATCGTGACCGACCCCGATGGGGAGGCTGCGTTGCTCAGTCGCACACCGTCCGCCCAGCACTCGTTGACGACGGTGTACACGCCGATCGTCGACGTCGAACCCGACGCCATCGCCTCGGTGAAGCTGAAGGTGGTCCCGACGCTTGCCGGCAGAGGACCGATCTGGCGGCCCTGGCGACCGGTCGCCGATCCCGCGGTCGTCGTGCTCGCGACGGCGACGCTCCCGTTCGAGAGGGAGAGCGTGAACTGGTCCGCAGCGGCGGCGCGTCCGACGACGTTCTTCAGGACGGTGATCGATGAGGGCGACGTGCACGAGGCGAGGTCGGTGTGGGCGATCGTCGTCCGGGACGATCCGGGGATACGCGCCCACGTGCTCGCGTCGAATTCGTAAGCCACGGTCGCGCTCGACACGTACGCCGTTCCCCGAGGCGAGAAGGCGAGACCGTTGGCCGCGCCGAAGGCAGGGGTGGTGTCGAGTCCCGACAGGGTGCGGGAATTCGCCGCGCCGACGGGGAGTGCGCCGCCGTTCGCGGCTGCGATGCTCTCCGCGGTGAGCGTGAAGATGACCGCGGAACTCTGGTTGTTGGCGTCGACGGCCGCGCCCAGCACGTAGAGGTTGCCACGGGAATCGAAGGCGAGGTCGCCGTTGCCGTCGGGAGAGCCCGTGGTCGCGAAGTTCCCGAGGTACGAGAATCGAGACGCGGCCGGCGCCGACTCCGTGAAGCTCCACAGGTGGAAGGTGGAGCCGCTGTACTTGCCGAAGACGTACCGCCCCGAGCGGGGGTCGACAGCGCCGGCCACGAGCGACCCGGCCGTCTCCGTGCCCCCCGCCACGGTGGTGTACGCGGTTCCCGCGAGGGTCTGGAACCCCGTCGTGGGAGTCCACTTCAGGATCGCCGTCACGTCGGTCGCGTCGGACGATCGCTGGAGTGCATAGGCGACCGTGCCGGAGGGCGCGATGCCCAACCCGTTGGCGTTCGTCCCGGTGTTCCACGTGCCGACGGTGGCCGTCGCGCCGGTGACGATGTCGCCCTGGACCAGGGCACCGTCCCCGGTCAGCGCGTAGTAGTGATTCGTGTCGCACTGCAGCTGGGTGGCCTGCGGCGTGTTGACGAAGGTGCAGACGACCTGCGCCCCTTGCTCGCTCGGCAGCGTCAGCGAACCCGACGGCGACGTGCCCGCCGCGATCACGGTGCCGTCTCGCACGCATTCGTAGCTCGCGGCGTAACCCAGCCCGGCACCGCTTGTCGGTGCCTCGTAGATGGTCACCGTGGCACCGGCGGTCACCGTGAGAGGCCCGACCTGCGCGGGCTGGACACCGACCGCTGTGCCCGAGGTCGTCGCCGAGGCGAGGACCGTCGACCCGTTCCGCACCGAAAGCGTCCACTGGTCCCCGGGGGCGGTTCGAGCGGTGACGTCCTTCCGCAGCGTGATCGTCGTCGCCGGCTGGACCGTGACCGTGGTCGCCGGGGAGACGATGAGCCCGTTCGAGGTCACCGTGCCGCTCGAGTACGTGCCCGCACTGGCGGCGACGACGTTGACAGTCACGGTGCACGACGTGCTCCCCGAGGCGAGATCGCCGCCGGTCACGGCGATCGAGCCCGATCCCGCTGCGGCCGCCACCGCGAACGCCGTGCCGGCGGTGTTCGTGCAGGTCCCGGCGACCGACGGTGCGGGCGCGACCACGAGCCCGGTCGGCAGCGTCGCGGTGAAGTTCCAGTCCGTCTTCGCGAGCAGGTCGGCAGTGTTGGTGACCGTGTAGGTCAGGGTCGTCGGCGTCGTCGCGACGGCCGGAGACGGGGAGAATGCGGCATCCAGGGCCGGAGAGACGTCCAGTACCCGGAGGTTGTCGATGCCGAAGGCGCTGCCGGCACCCGTCGTCGTGTTCGTGACGCGGACCTGGGCACCCGCGATCTGTGCGGGCGTCAGCAGCGCGGTCCCCGTGCCGGTGAACGTGGCGGCCCGTGCGGACGCCGAGATGGCCGGATCGACGATCCCACCGAGGTTCGGGAGCGTCGCCTGAGTGGGAGAGGCGTAGAAGACGCTCCCTGTCGCGGCGCAGGGGACGGCCGCTGACGGAAACCCTGCGAGGAGGGAGGTGGCGCCGGTGAACAGCGACATCGACAGCGCGGCGTTGTTCGTGCCGCATTGGGCGCCGGCCGCGTCGAAACGGAGGGCGTAGAAACGCGATCCCGGCGCGGTGACGCCGATGCCGGCGGTGGACTGTGCGACGGTCGTGCCGCCGGTCACGGTCGTGTACGGGTATCCGATGAGAGCGTGATTCGCCTGGGATCCCGATGAGCCGGCGGTCGATCCGTTCACCGGGGCGTTCGCGGCGGTACCTCCGGACACGCCCGCCGCGACCTGGCCGAGTGCGTCGGCGATGCGACGGGTCTCGCGCGCGGCCAGCGACGACTGACCGGCGACGAGGTAGGGCTGTGTGGGGCAGAACGAGGAGTTGGGGTAGGGGGCGGTGAAGTTCACGAGCACACCGGTGCAGGAGGTGCCGGTCGCCCAGCCCGTCGAGGCACCGTACCGGCTCGACGCGTAGGCGGTCAGAGCACTGGGAGCGGTCGTCGTCAGTCCCTGCTCGAAGGGCTCGATCCACACCTGTCGGGGCGCCTCGGGGATGCCTGCGGCGAGGATGCCGATCCGTGCGGCGGGTGGCGCTCGAGCCTCGCCCGGTGGGGGACCCGAACCCGGCGCCGTCTCCGTCGACTCCTCCGCGGGGGGCGGCGTCCCGGGTTCCTCGTCCTCGGCGGACTCCACCTTCTCGCCGTCCTTCTCGGCGGTGCTCGAGCCGTCGTCATCTGCCACCTCGCCCGGATCGTCGGAAGCAACGGGAGGGGCGACGGGGGGATTGTCGTCCGTCACCGGTGCGGACGGCGAGGGTGAGGGGGACGGTTCCGCTTCAGGGGTGGGCTCGGGGGTGGGCTCCGGGGTCGTCGCGGGGGTGGGCTCCGGGGTGGGCTCCGTGAGTGGCGTGTCCGAGACCTCCGGCGACGGTGCGGGTGACGCGGCAGCGCCTGCGGGGCTCCCCAGGCAGCACAACGCGAGGACGGCAACCAACGCGGACACGACGGACACCCGCGCGTGGTGGACGGTGCTGGCCCGCGATGTGCGGGCGCGACGAACGTCGGTCATGTGGGGAAGCCGAATCCGATGGGGGCGGACGAAGGCGCGGGTGGGGGCCCGCGAAGACATGGTCGAGAGTGGGGACGCCCGACCGGATGCGGGACTTCGTCCATCACCTTGCCGAACGCTTCGAGCCTAATCAGACGCCTCGGTCGCGCACTGTCCCCTCTTCGGAGGACAAACGTCGCCGGCCGCGGCGGCCTGAGTCAGCGCGCGCTCTTGCCGGGGCGGCGGAGCGCCGCCCGCACCCAGAACTCCAGCCGGGAGTGCTCGGGGTCGAGCGCGATCCGCAGCCAGCTCAGCCCCATCGAGCGCTCGCCCATGAACGAGCGTTCCGCGTCGGGTTCGGCCAGCAGCGCGGGATCCTCGTCGTCCCTCACCCGCACCAACAGCGACTCGTTCTTGAAGACCGCGACGGCCATCGCATCGTCGACCATGAGGGCGACGGCGCCGAACATCGCGATCTCGCGCACGGCGCGGTCACCGATGATCGTGCGCGCCTCATCGAGGATCTCGCGCACCTCGGGGGTCGTCCGCACCATGTCAGCCATCTCTCATCCCTAGCGGTCCCGGGTCCAGGACGGCAAGCACCGCACGTCCGCACCACCGCCGGTGCTGCTGTCGCACCGCGCGGGGGTCCGGGTCCACTCCCGCCCCAGCGGTCGTGCATCCGGCACCGCACCCGGCCGCGAGAGCTCACCGCACCCGGCCGCGAGAGCTCAGCGCAGGCGCAGCCGCCGGCCCTTCAGGTACGGCCATTCGGTGCGTGTCGCGTGCTCGGCGTAGTGCCACATGCGGGCGCCGACGTCGGGGTCGATCGCGATCCGCGGCGCGCGCTCGAGCACCGGCGCCCCGGTGTACGTCCGCGCGGGACCCCAGTACTGGCCGCCCTCGGCGTCGGGGTCGACGAGCGCGCGCACCGGCGCCCACGCCCCCCGCTCCTTCGACTGCGCGACGGCGGCCTGCAGACCGCCGAGCAGGCGCTTGCGCCGCGACGGCGCACTGACGCCGGGGATCCGTCGCGTCCGCCCGCCGAGCGAGTAGCCGGGATGCGCGACGAGGCTCTGGACGGGGACGGATGCCGCACGCAGCCTCCGGTCCGCTTCGAAACCGAGCGCCGCGGTGGCGACCTTCGACTGCACGTACGCCCGCCACGGCGTGTAGTCGTCGACGAGTTCGGGGTCGATCGGGTCCCACGGGAAGAGCTTGGTCGCGATCGAGCCGAGCCAGACCATGCGGCCGCGGGCGGCGGCGAGCGCGGGCAGCACGGCACCGGCGAGCGCGTAGTGGCCGAGCGCGTTCGTGGCGATGACGAGCTCGTGCCCGTCGCGGGTCACCTCGCGCTCCTTCGGCGGGTGGACGATACCCGCGTTGAAGAGGGCGCCGTGCAGTCCGACGCGTCCGCGGACGGTCGCCGCGGCGGCGCGGACCGAGCCCAGGTTGCTCGTGTCGAGCGCGAGGGTCTCGAGGTCGGCATCCGGCACCTGGTCGAGGATCGCGGCCCGCGCGCGCGACAGCCGCGAGGGGTTTCGGGCCGTCATGACGACGTGGGCACCGGCCGCGGCGAGCTGCAGACAGCTGAAGAATCCGACACCCGTGTTCGAGCCGGTGACGAGGTAACGACGACCGCTCAGATCGGGGAGATCGTCCGGGTCCCAGTCATCGCGCGCCACATGCTCGACCCTACGCTCGGCACCTGTGCGCGGCATCCTCTTGCGCTCGGCGTCGCGTCCGGGTTCCGTGCGAGAGTGGACGCATGAACGAGCTCGAGCAGAACCTGCTGTACAGCGTCGTCGGGCTGTCGCTGCTGACCTCGCTCGTGCTCATCGTCGTCCGCGGGTTCCGACGGCGCGGCGACGACCGCCGCGGCCGCAAGCCGTGGGACGACCTCGAACCCAAGTAGGGCTCGCGCCGGCGGGATTACTGCGGCTGCAGGCCCAGGTCGTCGAGGTCGATCGCGGCGAGCCAGGTGAGACCCGCCGCCTCGACGGCGGCCTGCGCGCCGGTCTTGCGATCGACGATCACGGCGACCGCGACGGGCTCGGCGCCCTCGCGGCGCAGCGCCTCGACGGCCTTGAGCGCCGACTGACCGGTGGTCGAGGTGTCCTCGACGACGACGACGCGCTTGCCCGCGACATCCGCTCCTTCGACCTGACGACCGCGGCCGTGGTCCTTGGGCTCCTTGCGGACGACGAACGCGTCGAGCGGCGTGTCGGTGCGCGCGGACTCGTGCATGACGGCGTTCGCGATGGGGTCGGCGCCGAGGGTGAGCCCGCCGACCGCGACGATGCCGTCGACGTCGCGGATGAGGTCGAGCATGATGCGCCCGATGGCGGGCGCCGCGCGGTGGTCGAGCGTGAGCTTTCGCATGTCGACGTAGTAGGTCGCCTTCTTGCCGCTCGACAGGGTGAAGTCGCCGTGGAACACGGCCTCCTCCTGGATGAGCGAGATGAGGCTCTGGCGGTCGGCTTCGAGTGCGGGCGTGGAGGCGACGGTCACGGCTCCGAGTCTACGACCGGCGGCGTCGGACGCCCGATCTAGGCTGGGAACCATGCGGCTTGCCACCTGGAACGTCAACTCCATCCGCGCGCGCGTCGTGCGCACCGTCGAGTTCGCCGTGCGCGAGAACATCGACGTGCTCGCGATGCAGGAGATCAAGTGCAAGCCCGAGCAGTTCCCCTACGAGGCGTTCGAAGAGGCGGGCTACCACGTCGAGGCGCACGGCCTGAACCAGTGGAATGGCGTCGCGATCGCGAGTCGTGAGCCGATCACCGAGGTCGAGTACGCCTTCCCCGACATGCCGGGGTTCCTGAAGGGCCACGAGGGTCCGGATGCCCCGCAGGAGGCCCGCGCGCTCGGCGCGACGATCGACGGCGTCAAGGTCTGGAGCCTCTACGTCCCCAACGGCCGCGGTCTCGACGACCCGCACTTCGCGTACAAACTGCACTGGCTCGAGGCGCTCCGTGCCTACACGCAGTCGACGCTCGCCGCGCAGCCCGGCCTGCCGCTGGCCCTCGTCGGCGACTTCAACATCGCCCCGACCGACGCCGACAACGGCGACCCGACGGTCGTCGAGGGCGTGACGACGCACGTCTCGCCCGAGGAGCGCGCCGCCTTCCAGTCCCTGCTCGACGCCGGGCTCACCGACACTGTCCGCCCGCTCGTCCCGACCGGCTACACCTACTGGGACTACAAGCAGCTGCGCTTCCCCCGCAACGAAGGCCTGCGCATCGACTTCATCCTCGGTTCGGCGGCCTTCGCCGACGGTGTCGTCGGGGCATCCATCCACCGCGACGAGCGCAAGGGCGAGATCCCCAGCGACCACGTGCCGGTGGTCGTCGACCTCGACCTCGGCGGCGAGGACGACGACGACCGTCCGATGATCTTCTGACGCCGAAGGCTCTCCCCCGCAGGACGGATGCCGCGCCGCATCCGCCCCTCTAGCGTGGAAGGCATGTCCGACTCGACGCTCCGCCGCGCCGTCACCCCCGCCGAACGGCGTCACGACGCCTGGCTCGCCGCCGGGATGCTGGTCGCCGGCCTGATCAGCACCGCCCTCGGCACGGTCTCGAACATCTACGGCGGCAACGGCCCGGCTCTGCACTGGGGGCTGCTCTACGCCGCGGCGATCACGGTCCCCCTCGCCCTTCGACGCCGGTTCCCCGGCACGGTGCTGGTCGTCGTGTCCGCGGCCTTCTTCGTGGGCATGTCGGCGGGTATCCCCGAGGTGTACGTCGGCAACGTGTCGCTGTTCATCGCGATGTACACGGTGGGCGCCTGGGTCGCCGACCGGCGCCGTGCGGCGCTCGTCCGCATCCTGCTGATCGTCGCGATGTTCGTGTGGCTGCTCATCACCATGTTCCAGTCGGCGGCCTCCGACGACGGACTCTCGCAGCAGGGGCCGTTCTCCCCCTTCGCGGCGTTCGCGCTGATCCAGTTCCTCGTCAACGTGGCCTTCTTCGGCGGTGCCTACCTGTTCGGCGAGCGCGCCTACACGGGTGCGATGGAGCGCGCGGCGCTCGAGCAGCGCACCGCCGAACTCGAACGCGAGCGCGAACGGACGGCGGCACAGGCCGTCGCCCTCGACCGCGTGCGCATCGCACGCGAGCTGCACGACGTCGTCGCCCACCACGTCTCGGCGATGGGGGTGCAGGCGGGTGCCGCGCGGACGGTGTTCGAGCAGAACCCGGATGCCGCGCGCACCGCGCTCACCGGCATCGAGTCCTCCGCGCGCGAGGCACTGACCGAACTGCGCCAGCTGCTCGAGACGCTGCGGACGCCCGACACCGACGCATCCGACACCGACGCGCTCGGCGGGTCGACGCTGCACCTCGACGCGCTGCCGACGCTCGTCGCCCACGCGAACGAGAACGGCCTGCCGACGACGCTGTCCGTCGTCGGCGACGCGGTGCCGACCTCCGACCTCGTGCAGGTGAACCTATACCGGATCGCGCAGGAGGCGCTCACGAACGCCCGCCGTCACGGCGGCCCCGGCGCGACGGCCGACGTGCGCCTGCGCTACGCCGACGACGCCGTCGAACTCGAGGTCTCGAACACCGGACGCGCGCCGATCTCCGGACGCGCGGGCCTCGGCCTGGTCGGGATGCGCGAACGCGCCGCTTCCTCCGGAGGAACGCTCGAGGCGCGCGCCCGCGACCGGGGCGGCTTCCTCGTTCGGGCGCGCATGCCGCTGACGCAGGCGGTGCCGGCATGATCCGCGTGCTGCTGGTCGACGACCACGCCGTCATGCGCACCGGGTTCCGCATGATCCTCGAGGCCGCGGGCGACATCGAGGTCGTCGGCGAGGCGGGCGACGGTCGCGCCGCCGTCGCGGCCGCGCGCGAGCTGCGCCCCGACGTGATCTGCATGGACGTGCAGATGCCCGACATGGACGGCCTCGAGGCGACGCGGCGGATCGTGGCGGATGCCGAGGTCGCGGCATCCGTCGTCATCGTGACGACCTTCGACCGCGACGACTACCTGTTCCAGGCGCTGTCGGCGGGGGCGAGCGGGTTCCTTCTCAAGAACGCCGGGCCTGAGGAGCTCACGAACGCCGTGCGGGTCGCCCACTCCGGCGACGCGCTGCTCGCGCCGTCGGTGACGCGCCGGGTGATCGAGCGGTTCGCGCAGGCGGAGGCGGCACCGGCGGCATCCCTCCCCCGGACGACGGATGCCGCGCCCACCCTGCCGGTGGAGCTCACCGAGCGCGAGGCCGAGGTGCTGCGTCTGCTCGCGCGTGCGATGAGCAACGGCGAGATCGCCCAGGAGCTCTACATCGGCGAGGCGACGGTCAAGACGCACGTGTCGAACGTGCTGCAGAAGCTCGGCGCCCGCGACCGCGTCGCCGCCGTGGTCTGGGCCTACCGGCACGGCCTGGCCTGAGCCGCCCCGCACGCGGAACGGCCCCGCCCGAGTCGGGGCGGGGCCGTTCCAGCCGTGACGCGGGTCAGACGTCCGCGGGGACCTTGGCGTAGCGGTCGATCAGGTCGCCGAACGCCTCGAGGTAGCCGGTCAGGAAGCCGGCGGTCTCGTCGCTGGTGACCTCGCCGTCCTCGCCGAACAGGCCGGGCGTGCTCTGCACGTAGCCTTCGGGCTGGCCGAGCGTGGGGGCGTTGAAGTGGCTGAGGATCGCCTTCAGGTGCTGCTGCGCGGCGGCGGTGCCGATGCCGCTGCCCGAGGTGCCGATGACGGCGGTGGGCTTGAGGTTGAACGCGTTCTGGCCGTAGGGGCGAGCGGCCCAGTCGAGCGCGTTCTTCAGCACGCCCGGGATCGAGCGGCTGTACTCGGGAGTCACGATGATGACGCCATCGACGTCCGCGATCGCCTGCTTGAAGTCGACGGCGACCTGCGGGAAGTCCGCGTCGTGGTCGACCGAGTAGAACGGCAGGTCCTTGATCGGGATCTCGACCAACGTGGTGCCCTCGGGTGCGAGGCGCTCGAGCGCCTTGGCGAGGCGGCGGTTGATCGACGTCGACGAGATGCTGCCGACGATGTAGCCGATGGTGCGGTTCGTCATGGGTCCTCCAAAAGAGTCGAAACGGATGCCGTTCGGCACCGTGGAGTCCAACGGGACCCCCGGCATCCCTATTCCTGTGAATGCAATAAGACGTCACGCTCCCCCTCGCGGCGGGGATCCCGGATCACCCGCCGGGGGGAGGCCCCCGGCACCCGATCTTCCTAACGTGGAACACGTGCCACCGCCGGTGGAACAGGATCACAGGAGGAACGGATGCTGCAGCTACGCGGGATCACCAAGAGCTACGGCTCGCGGCGGGTGCTCGACGACGTCGCGTTCGATGTCGCCCCCGGCCGCCTGACCGGGTTCGTCGGCGGCAACGGCGCCGGCAAGACCACCACGATGCGCATCATGCTCGGCGTGCTGGGCCGCGACAGCGGCGAGGTCACGCTGAACGGCGCGCCCGTCACGACCGCCGACCGCCGCCGCTTCGGGTACATGCCCGAAGAGCGCGGCCTGTACCCGAAGATGAAGGTGCTCGAGCACATCGTCTACCTCGCCCGTCTGCACGGGTTCTCGAAGGCGGATGCCACGACCCGCGCGACGGCGCTGCTGCAGGAGCTCGGGCTCGGGGAGCGCCTGGACGACAACGTCGAGACGCTCTCGCTCGGCAACCAGCAGCGCGCCCAGATCGCCGCGGCGCTCGTGCACGACCCCGAGGTGCTCATCCTCGACGAGCCGTTCTCGGGCCTCGACCCGCTCGCGGTCGACGTCGTGGCCGAGGTGCTGCAGACCCGCGCCGCGCAGGGCGTCTCGGTGCTCTTCTCGTCGCACCAGCTCGACGTCGTCGAGCGCCTGTGCGACGACCTCGTCATCATCGCCGGCGGCACGATCCGCGCGGCCGGCACCCGCGACGGCCTGCGCGCCGAGCACGCCTCGCGGCGCTTCGAACTCGTCTCGGCCACCGACGCCGGCTGGCTGCGCGATGAGCCGGGCGTCGAGGTCGTCGACTTCGACGGCGGATACGCGGTATTCGAGGCCGACTCGGACGAGACCGTCCAGCGCGTCCTGCAGCGCGCCGTCACCCACGGCGCCGTCACGAGCTTCGCCCCCCGCCGCCCCACCCTCGCCCAGATCTTCACGGAGGTCATCCAGTGAACACGTCACCGTCCTTCGGCCAGAGCGTCTGGCTCGTCACCGAGCGGGAGATCGGCTCGAAGCTGCGCTCGAAGTCCTTCATCATCTCGACCGTCGTCATGTTCGTGATCGTGCTGGCCGCGGTCCTCTGGGCCGGCTTCACGGCGCAGAGCGACAACCGCACGCCGATCGCGGTCACCTCCGAGACCGCCTCAGCCCTCACCGACCCCGACGCCTTCGACGTGACGGATGTCGCGACCGCCGACGAGGCACGCGAACTCGTCCGCGACGGCGAGGTCGACGCCGCCGTCATCCCGGGCGGCGCCGAGCCCCTCGGCTACACCGTGGTGTTCGACGAGCAGGTCTCCAACAGCCTGCTGCAGCAGCTGAGCATCGCGCCCGAGGTCGAGATCCTCGAACCCGCGAGCACCGACGGGTTCCTGCGCTACATCATCGCGATCGCGTTCGGCGGCGTCTTCTTCGCCGCGGCGCTCACCTTCGGCACGACCATCGCGACGAGCGTCGTCGAGGAGAAGCAGACCCGCGTGGTCGAGCTGCTCATCTCGGCGATCCCGACCCGCGCCCTCCTGGCCGGCAAGGTGCTCGGCAACACGGTGCTCGCGATGGGGCAGATCGTCGGTATCGCCGCGGTCGCGATCATCGGCCTGACGGTGACAGGTCAGGACTTCCTCATCGCGGGGCTCGGCGGTCCGATCGCGTGGTTCGCGGTGTTCTTCCTCTTCGGGTTCGTCCTGCTGGCCGCGCTGTTCGCCGCGGCGGGCGCGATGGTCTCGCGACAGGAGGACATCGGACCGACGATCACGCCGCTCACCTACATCGTGATGGCGCCGTACTTCCTCGTCATCTTCTTCAACGACAACCCCGTCGTGCTGACGATCATGTCGTACGTGCCGTTCTCGGCCCCGGTGGGGATGCCGGTGCGCATCTTCGTCGGCGAGGCGCAGTGGTGGGAGCCCCTGCTCGCGCTGGCCGTCATGCTCGCCGCGTGCATCGGGGCGATCCTCCTCGGCGCGAAGATCTACGAGAACTCGCTCCTGCGCATGGGGGCGCGCGTCAAGCTGCGCGAGGCCCTGTCGCGCTGATCCTGCCGCACCGCGGCATCCGCTGAACCGCTCCGTCCGCACCCGCGGCGGGGCGGTTCAGCCGCGTCCGGGGCCGCCCTTGCCGGGCTTGTCCTTGCCGGGTTTGTCGGGCTTGTCCTGCTTGTCGGGCTTGTCCTGCTTGTCGGGTTTGCCGCCGCCCTTGTCGTCGGCAGGGGCGTCATCGGTGCCCGAGTCGTCGACCGTCGAGACCGTGGGCGTCGGGGTGGCGGTCGGCGTCACCTCCGCCGTCCGGGCGGGCGTCGGCTCGGTCTGCGCGGGGTCGGTCGTTCCGGACTGCTGTCCGCCGAAGAGCGACGCCGCCCAGATGCTGGCCCCGGCGAGCAGGGCGACGACCGCGACGGCGAGCCCGATGACGAGCGGACGGCGGGACCGGCGACGTGAGTCCGCCTCGCTGGATGCCGGAGCCGGCGCCGACCCGAAGGCCACCGTCGCCGCCGTCGGGTAGCGGCGCGTCGGGGCATCGCCCGCCGTGCGGGTGGCCGCCGGCTCGAGCACGGCCGGGGCGTCGTCGTCGCGAGGCTCCGCCTGCGTCGCCGGCGTGTCGGCGGGGGTCGTCGCCGCGATCGGGATGCCGGCGGCCACCGCCGCGCGCACCGGCGGCAGCGGGGGCGCACCGTCGACCGGCGCGGTGCGCAGCCGCTCGGCAGCCTCGACGACCGCGAGCGCGGTCGGACGCTCCTCGGGGCGGGTAGCGGTCATGCGCGACAGCAGCGACGTCCAGGCGGGGCCGAGCGCGTCGGGGATCGTCGGCGGCGTGGTGAGGCGGGCCAGGGCGGCGCCGACCCCGTCGGTGTGCGGGTACGCGCGCTCGCCGGTGAGGGCTTCGAGCAGCACCAGGCCGAGCGCGTACACGTCGGCGGGCGGAGCCGGGTCGCCGCCCTGCACCTGCTCCGGGGCGAGATAGGCGGCCGTCCCGATGATCGTGCCGGGCGTCGTCAGCCGGGCGCTGTCGAGGAGCAGGGCGATGCCGAAGTCGGCGAGCTTCGCGCGGGGCCGCCCGCCCGGCAGGTGCGGCGGGGCGAGCAGCACGTTCGACGGCTTCATGTCGCGGTGCACGACCCCCGACGCGTGCACGACGTGGAGGGCTTCGCCGAGCTCCGCGGCGAGCGCGGCGACCTCGGCCGGGGGCAGCGGCCCCTCGGCGATCCGGGAGCTGAGGGTCGGCCCGTCGACGAACTCCATCACGAGGTATTCGGGCGATCCGGTCAGGTGCGCGTCGAAGAGGGTCACGAGCGACGGGTGGTTGAGCGAGGCGAGGAGGGTCACCTCGCTCCGGGCGCGCTCGGGCGCTCCGGCGACCCCCTCGACGCCGGGGCGCAGCACCTTGACGGCGACCGTCCGCCCGAGCGCGGTGTCGTCCGCGCGGAAGACCCGCGCCATGCCGCCCTGACCGACCTGCGCGATCAGCCGGTAACGATCCGCCAGAGTGTCGCCGACGAGCGGCTCGGGTGCGTCCGTCATCGTCTCCTCCTCCGCCCGGGTCAGCGGTCCCGTCTACGACGCTACCCCCGGCATCCACTCCCCCGCAGTCCCTTGACGGAGCGGCTACGTCCGGTGCGCCGCGCGGCCGACGTGGCCGGCGAGCGCGTCGGCCGCGCCGACGAGGGCGAGATGCGAGAGCGCCTGCGGGGTGTTGCCGATGTGGTGTCCGGTGGCGGGGTCGTACTCCTCCGAGAGCAGGCCGACGCCGTTGGCGACGGCGCAGAGGCGGTCCATGAGGCGCGTCGCGTCGTCGATGCGGCCGGTCGCCGCGTACTGCTCGACGAGCCAGAACGAGCAGGCGAGGAAGGGATGCTCGTCGCCGGGCAGTCCGTCGGTGCCGGCGGCGGTACGGTACCGCATGACGAAGCCGTCGCGCAGGAGGTCGCGCTCGATGCGGGCGACGGTGGCGAGCATCCGCGGGTCGTCGGCCGCGCAGAACCCGACGAGCGGCAGGAGCAGCAGCGAGGCGTCGACCTCGTCGGTGGTGTCGTGCTGCGTGAAGTGGCCGCCCGCGGCATCCACTCCGGTCGCATCGATCTCGGCGCGCACGCGGTCGCGCAGTCGCTCCCAGACGTCGGCGTCGCCCTCGAGTCCGTGCTCGCGCACCGCGCGGACGCCGCGGTCGAGCGCGGCCCACACCATGGCGCGCGAGTGGGTGAAGTGGTGCAGGTCGCCGCGCATCTCCCAGATGCCGTGGTCGGGGCGGTCGACCCACTCGACGACCTGCGCCAGCAGCGCACGCTGCAGCGACCACGACGACGGCGTCTCGGCGACTCCCGCCAGGCGCGCCGCCTCGAGGGCGACGAGCACCTCGCCGATCACGTCGCCCTGGTACTGGTCGACCGCGCCGTTGCCGATCCGCACCGGCGCCGAGCCCCGGTACCCCGGCAGGCTCGTCAGCTCGCGCTCGGGCAGGTCGCGCTCACCGCCGAGGCCGTACATGATCTGCACGTCGGCCGGGTCGCCGGCGACCGCCCGCAGCAACCATCCGCGCCAACGCTCGGCCGCGGCCGTGTAGCCGTGGGCGAGGTAGGCCTCGAGTGTGAGCGCGGCGTCGCGCAGCCACACGAAGCGGTAGTCCCAGTTGCGCGACCCGCCCGGGTCCTCGGGGAGGGACGTCGTCGCCGCCGCGACGATGCCGCCCGTGTCGGGGTGGGTGAGGGCGCGCAGCACGAGCATCGACCGCATCACATGGTCGGCCCAGCGTCCATGCCCTTCGACGCGGGACGCCCACTCGGTCCACCACCGGCGGGTCGCGTCGAGCGCGGTGTCGACGTCGCACGCGACCGGATGCGGGTGGTACGACCGGTCCCACGCGAGCACCGAGTCGACCGTCGTCCCCGGCCGGGCCGTGAACGATCCGCGGTGGGTCGTCCCGTCCGGGCGCAGCCGCGGACCGCGGACCACGACGGCGTCGGGCCCCGCGATCGCGAGCAGCACGGCCGCCGCGTCGTCGTCGCCGATCTGCCGCACCCACGGCAGCGCCCGCGCGTAGTCGAACCGCAGGCGCAACTCGCTCTCGAAGGCGACCGTCCCCTCGACGCCGACCACCCGCCGCACGACGACGTCCTCGTCGATCGGCAGGAACTCGATGACGTCGGCGACGCCGGTGGACGTCGTCCAGCGCGTGACGAGCACGAACGTGTCGCCGTCGTAGCGCCGCGCGGCGGTGGCCTCGGGATCGGCGGGCCGCAGGCTCCACCGGCCGTGCTCCTCGTCGCCGAGCAGCGCACCGAAGATCGACGCCGCGTCGTAGCGGGGGAGGCAGAGCCAGTCGATGCTGCCGGCATCCGAAACCAGGGCCGCCGTCCGACAGTTGCTGAGCAGGGCGTAGGACTCGATCGGGGCAGGCATCGTCGTCATTGTCGCCCTCGCGCACGGTCGGGGCAAGAGACGGCACCCGACTCCGGTTCGCGCGCACCGCGGGGCTAGGGTGACGCGCATGACGGCCGACACGACCCTGCTCATCCTCGGCGCCTCCGGCGACCTCACCTCGCGCCTGCTCCTGCCCGCGCTCGGGCAGCTGCTCGCGCGCGAGCCCGACCGCAACGTGCGCCTCGCGGGCGCCGGCGTCGACGAGTGGACCGACGACGCCTGGCGCGAGACGGTCCGGAAGGCGTTCGCGACGACCGATGCGGAGTCCGCCTTCGACCGGCTCTCCGACACGACCTACACGCAGGCCGACATCACCGACCCGGGTCAGCTGCAGACGCTGCTGGATGCCGCCGAGGGCCGCCCCGCGCTCTACTTCGCCGTGCCGCCCGCCGTCGCCGCGAAGGCGTGCGAGGCCCTGCGGTCGGTCACGATCCCGGACGGCACGATCCTCGCGCTCGAGAAGCCCTTCGGGTCGGATGCCGCCAGCGCCGAACGCCTCAACGCGACCCTCGCCGACCTCGTCCCCGAGAGCCATGTCTTCCGCGTCGACCACTTCCTCGGCCGCTCGACGGTCCTCAACCTGCTCGGGGTGCGCTTCGCGAACCGGCTCATCGAACCGGCGTGGTCGGCCGACCACATCGCGTCGATCCTCGTGCAGTTCGACGAGCCGCTGGGTCTCGAAGGCCGTGCGGGCTACTACGACAAGGCCGGCGCGCTGACCGACATGATCCAGAGCCACCTGCTGCAGGTGATGGCGTTCGTGACGATGGAACCCCCGGCATCCCTCGACGAGCGCGACCTCCGCGACGCGACGGGCGCGGCACTCCGCGCGACGGCCGTCTGGGGCGACGACCCCGTCGCCTCGTCGCGACGGGCGCGGTACACGGCGGGCACCGTGGACGGACGCGAGTTCCCGTCGTACGTCGACGAGCCGGGCGTCGACCCGGCGCGCGGCACCGAGACCCTCGCGGAGATGACCGTCGAGGTGCGCAACGCCCGCTGGCAGGGCGTGCCGATCACGCTGCGCTCGGGCAAGGGCCTGGGGCACGCCGAGGCGAAGGTCGAGGTGCGCTTCCACCCGGTGCGGCACCTGCCGCGCGGCTTCACGGGCGACCCCGGCCCCACCGTCCTCAGCTTCTCGCTCGGGCCCGACTCGATCTCGCTCGGACTGAACGTCAACGGAGAGGCCGACCCGCTCGAGCTCGAGCGCGCGACCCTCGAGGCCCACCTGGGCGAGGGGTCGCTGAAGGCGTACGCCGAGGTCCTCTCGGGCATCCTCGACGGCGACGCCATGCTCTCGGTGCGCGGGGACGCCGCCGTCGACTGCTGGCACATCGTGCAGCCGGTCGTCGACGCGTGGCGGGACGGCCGCGTGCCGATGGACGAGTACGCCGCGGGCACGGCGGGCCCGGCCGACTGGCCGACGTCCTGACGCATCGACCCCGCACCCAGGGAGGCGGTGATGGAATGGACGGATGCCGAACCGCACCGCCACGACCGACGCCCCCCTCCTCGACGTGCTCAGCGAGCGCTGGAGCACCCGCATCTTCGATGCGTCCGCAGCGATCGACGAGCAGGCCCTGCGGTCCGCCCTCGAGGCGGCGCGCTGGTCACCGTCGGCGTCGAACACGCAGCCATGGCGGTTCATCGTCGCGCGGCGGGGGTCGGCATCCCACGCCGCCGTCGTCGACAGCCTGATGGGGTTCAACCGCTCGTGGGCGGCCGACGCGGCCGCGCTCGTCGTGTTCGTCGCGACGACCGAGCAGGACGGCAAGGCCCTGCGCTGGGCCGCGTACGACGTCGGCCAGGCCGCGGCGCACTTCACCGTGCAGGCGCATGCGAACGACCTCGGGACGCACCAGATGGGCGGCTTCCACGCCGACCGGATCGCCGAATCGTTCGGCCTCACCGACACGCAGCGTGCCCTGACCGTCATGGCCGTCGGACCGGTGGGCGACCTCGACGCGGCATCCGAGGAACTGCAGGCGCGCGAGAACGCCCCGCGGGAGCGGCGTCCGGTCGCCGACTCGCTGCTCGTCGACGACTGATCCGGCGCGGCGAATGCCGATTCGGCCCGCATCCCGTCGATGTGTTGGTTGAGTGATCCCGATGGACGACGACGAGGCCGCCGAGCTCGCCCGACTGCGCGAGCGCGCCTACGGGCGCACCCCCGACATCGCAGGGGATGCCGCCGCCCTGGCGCGCCTGCGGGAGCTCGAGACCCGCGCCGCGCGGCGGGATGCGCCCGCGGGCGATGACACGCGGGCTGGGGAAGAGGTCGCGCCCGTCGCGCCCACTGCGCCCGCCGCTTCCGAGCGCGCCGCCGCGGAGGCGCCGCCCCAGGATCGACCCCGCCGGCGTGCGCCGGGGTGGCGCGTCGCGGCCGGCGCCGTCGTCGCCGCGGCCGTACTCGTGACGGCGACCGTCGCGATCACTCGGGCGGTCCCCGAGGACACCCCGCGCTACCCCGGCGCGGAGCGCGTCGCGACCCTCGCCGTCATCGACGGCGGCAGTGCGCCCGAGGACTCGTCGGCCGGACGGAGATACAGCGACTTCCGCGGCTACTCGGTGTTCGCGTTCACGGCCAGCAACGTCGACCGTCCCGACGTCGAGTGCCTCAGCGTCGTGAGCCCCGCCGAAGCCGCCGACGACAGCTTGTCAGTGTGCGGCTCGGCACCGTTCCCCGTCGCGGTGACGGCGGTCGTCAGCGAGCAGAGCCCCGACGCGGCGCGCGCCGCGTACCCGCTCGGCACCGCCCTGAACTTCACCCTCACGGGGGCGGGCGTGGAGGTGTGGGTCGGCAGCAGGTGAGCCTTCGCGGGTTCACACACGACCGGGTCATGGTCAACCCGCAGCCTCGACCGATCGCGCGCCGGTTACGGTGAGGCATGACCACCCGCATCCTGTCCATCGGCACCGCCGTGCCCGAGGCCCGTCTCCGACAGGATCAGGTGCGCGATCTGTTCGCGGGGCAGCCGGGTGCCGACCGGCTCACGCGGCGGCTCATCGGCGCCGCGTTCGACGCCTCGGCGATCGAGACCCGGCACACCGTGCTCGACGACCTGGCCGCCGCGGCCGCGGCCTCCGCACCCGCCGGTGACGAGCGGATGCCGACGGTCACCGACGCCGGTTCGTTGCTCGCCCCCTCCACCGGCGCCCGCAACGACGCCTACATCCGGCTCGCACCCCCGCTGTTCGCCGAGGCGGCGCGGAAGGCGCTCGCCGCGGCATCCGTCACCGCGGCCGAGGTGACCCACGTCGTCACGGTCTCGTGCACGGGCATGTTCGCGCCCGGTCCCGACTACCGCCTCGTGCGCGACCTGGAGCTGCCGACCACGGTCGCCCGCGCGCACCTCGGGTTCATGGGGTGCGCGGCGGCGGTGCCGGCGCTGCGGACGGCGGCCCAGACGTGCGCGGCCGACCCGACCGCCGTGGTCCTCGTCGTCTGCGCCGAGCTGTGCTCGTTGCACGTGCGGACGCCGGCCGACCACGACGAGATCGTCGCGGCGTCCGTGTTCGCCGACGGCGCGGCGGCGGCGGTCGTGAGCGCAGACCCGTCGCGCGCGACGGGGGCGTCGTTCGAGCTCGACCGCTTCGCAACGGTGCTCACGGACGAGGGCGAGAAGGACATGGCCTGGACGATCGGTGACACCGGCTTCGAGATGGTGCTGTCGGCCGAGGTGCCGCGCATCATCGGGCGCGAGATCCGCGGCGCGGTCGAGACGTTCCTCGGCGACGACGGCGTCGACACGTGGGCGGTGCACCCCGGCGGGCGCAGCGTGCTCGACCGGGTCGAGGCCGGGCTCGAGCTGCCCGCCGACGCCCTGACGGTGTCGCGCGACGTGCTGCGCGACTACGGCAACATGTCGAGCGCGACAATCCTCTTCATCCTCGGCGCGCTCCTGGCCGCGGGCCTCGACGACGGCGACCGGGTGGCGACGCTCGCCTTCGGGCCCGGGCTCACCCTCGAAGCCGCGCGGCTGACGTTCCGGACGGGGGCCGCGTGAACCTCGCCGTGCGCGACACCGCTCTCCGCGAGCTGATGGACGATCCGGACTGCGACCCGGCGATGCTGGCCGAGACGCTGCGGAGGTTCGACCTCGTGAACCGCGCGATCGGCGGGTGGGGCCGGGTCTGGCGGCGCGGCATCCGTCCCCGGCTGCTGCGGCTGGGTCGTCCGGCGCGGGTGCTCGACGTGGGCAGCGGCGGCGGCGACGTGCTCGCGCGTCTCGCGGCCTGGGCCGAGCGCGACGGGCTCGACGTGCAGTGGCTCGGGATCGACCCCGACCCGCGGGCGCTCGAGGTGGCGCGGCAGCGCGGGAGCGCGCGGGTATCGTTCGCCGCGACGGATGCCGCCGGTCTCCGCGCGGCCGGCGAGCGGTTCGACCTGGTGCTGTCGAACCACGTGCTGCACCATCTGAGCGATGCGGAGCTCACTGCCTTCGCCGCCGACACGCGCGCGCTCGCGACCGGGGCGGTGCTGCACGCCGACATCGAGCGCAGCGCACTGGCGTATGCGCTCTACGGCATAGGCATCACGGCGCTGGAGCGGGGGACGTTCCTGCGGACCGACGGACTGCGCTCGATCCGGCGGAGCTATCGCGCGGACGAGCTCGCCGCGGCGCTCGGGGCGCCGTGGCGCGTCGCGTCGCCGGCGCCGTTCCGGCTGCTCGCGGTGGCGGACGGCGATGGCTGAGGTCCTCGTCGTCGGGGCGGGTCCCGTCGGCACGCTGCTGGCGGCCGAGCTGACGCGGTTCGGCGTCGAGGTCGCGATCGTCGAGCGGCGCGAGGCGGCGGGCGGCGGTTCGCGCGCCATCGGGGTGCACGCTCCCGTCCTCGCGGCGCTGGAGGCCGGCGGGGCGACCGAGCGCCTGTTGAGCAGCGCCGTGCGGGTGCGCCGGGGCGAGGCGCGCAGCGACGGACGGGCGATCGGGGCGGTCGACTTCGGGCGCCTGGATGTGCGGCATCCGTACGTCGCGACCCTGCCCCAGGTCGAAACCGAACGCGCGCTGCGGGGCGACGGACCCGAGCCCGAGCGGGGCACGACGGTAGCGCGGGTCGCCCCCGACGGCGCCCGAATGTGGGTCGAGACCGACCGCGGAGACCGGGCCGCGCCGATCGTGGTGGTCGCGGGCGGGGTCGGTGCGCGCAACCTCGTCTACCGTCCGGAGGCGCTGCGGCGGACTGCATACGCCGATCGGTATCTGATGACGGATGCCGCCGTGCCGCCCCGCGCCGACGCCGAGACCGCCGTGGTGCACCTGGCCCCCGGCGGCGTGCTCGAGTCGTTCCCGCTGCCCGGCGGACGGCGTCGCTTCGTCGCGTGGGACGCCGGTGGGAGTGCCGCGTCGCGGGCGGATCGGTTGCGCCGGGCTATGCGCGAGCGGGGCGAGGCGGAGGCTGCCGAGGCGGTGACCGAGGCGACGGAGTTCGGGGTGCGGCGGGTGCTCGCGCCCGCGATGCGTCGGGACCGCGTGTTCGTGATCGGCGACGCGGCGCACGAGGTCAGTCCGATCGGCGGCCAGGGCATGAACCTCGGACTGTTGGATGCCGCGACCCTCGCTCCCCTGCTCGCCGCATGGATCCGGTCGGGGTCGGCGCCCGAGGCCGACCTCGCGGAGTGGGAGCGTGACCGCGTGCGCTCCGCACGGGTCGCCGGCCGCCTCGCCGCGGTCAACATGGCGCTCGGCCGACCCGTCTCGGGCGCTGTGCACGCGCTGCGCTCGCGCGTGCTGGGTTCGGTGCTCGCCGCGACCGGCGGGCTCGTCCCGCACGCCTACGCGATGGGCCTCGATCGCGCGAGCCGCTGAGGGGTCGGCCGCGGCGCGGTTCCGGGGACGCGAGTCGTCGGGTGAGCAGCCCCCGCGCGACATCTCGGGTCCCCGGAGCGTCGGGCGGGGCGCGGCTCGTCGGCGCTCGCGGTTCGAGGGACGCGTCCTGCCGCCCGCGCCGCCGCTTCGCGACACGTTGGGTCCCCGGAAGCGTCGGGCCGGGCCGCGACCCGTCTGCATCCGCCGCTCCAGGGACGCATCCCGTCGCCCGATCGACCTCCCGGCGACACGTCGCGTCCCTGGAACCGCCCGCCCCGGGGTCAGGACAGGCTCGAGCCCACCACGAGCTGCGCGGCGAGGACCAGCGCGGCGGCCATCACGAGCCGGAACCCCGTGCGGTCCGGGCCGCGGCGCCGCATCCGGAGCAGCACCGCACCCGCGATGATGGCGACGACGACGGCGAACGGGATCATCGCGGCCGCCGGTGCGCCCTCGGCGAGGCTGCCCACGAGCACCGCGACCGCGGCGAGGACGATACCGGCGACGGCGAGGACGACGGATGCCGCGGCTCCGAGCCGATGCGGCAGTCCGCGAACCCCGGTGCGGCGGTCGTCGTCGAGATCGGGGAGGACGTTCGTCAGGTGCACGGCGGCGCCGAGTACCGCTCCCGCGATGGTCGCCCAGAGCGCGGCGGGCTGCGGGTCGGGCGCCGAGAGGGTGGCGAGCGACGGGAAGATGCCGAAGCTCACGAGGAACGGTGCGAGCGACGCGGGGGTCGCCTTGAGCCCGGCGTTGTAGCTCCACGCCGAGACGAGCGCGACGACGTGGGCGAGCAGCATCCCCCAGCCGAGGACGGCGGAGAGCACGATCGCGACGCCCAGCGAGGCGAACGCCGCGATCCACGCGGTGCGCACGCGGGTGTCGCCGCGGACGAGCGGCTTGTCGGAGCGGCCCACCGTGGCGTCGCGGAACAGGTCGATCGCATCGTTCGACAGGCCGACCGACACCTGCCCCGCGAACACCGCGACGACGAGGATGACGAGGCGCCACGGCTCGAGCCCGGCGGCGAGGCCGAGGGCCAGCGAGAGCGCGGTCACCACGAGCGACGGCCCGGGGTGGGTGGCGCCCCACAGGGCCCGCGCGGTTCGCATGCTCGATCCTTTCACGCCGAGTCTGTGCGGCGGACCTCCGGCAGTGGAGCGCGAGGCGCGGGCTCAGAGGATGATCGTCCCCCACGGTTGGGCGGATGCCACAATCAACCGCACGAGCTGCGGGGCATGGCGCATTGACTTCGGTCACGGAGGACGCGCCGCCGCGAGGATGAGAGGACTCTCATTCCTTGGGTGTGCACAACGTGTGTTCCGGGCCCGTTTTTCCGGGGTGGATGTCGGTGGCCAGTGGCAGAGTGCAGGTATGACGGATGCGGCGGAAACCCCCGGTGGCGAGGACTATCTCGCCACCTTGGCGGGGGTCGTTGCGGACGTCGACTCCGCGGCCCGGCGGATCGCCGCCGCGCAGATCGAGGAGCTGCGTGCACTGGCCGCCGCCGGCCGTCTCGCCGAAGCCCAAACCGCGCAACGCAACGCGCGGGTCCAGGTCCACGACATGGCGTTGCGGTCGATCGCGGCCGAGGTCGGCGGGGTCATGCGGGTCACCGACCGGACCGTGCAACGCCGGATCGGTGAGGCGCGGACGTTGATCGAAGGGTTTCCCGCGACCGTCGAGGCATGGGAGCACGGGCGGATCGTTCGGGGCCACGCGATCGCGATCGTCGAGACCGGGACGAGTCTGCCGGCCGAGATGTGGTCCGAGTTCGAACAGGTCGCGATCACCCGGTGCGAACGGGACACCCCGAACCGGGTGCGAGGCGAGCTCGAGATCCTCGCACACCGGATGCACCCGCGCTCGTTCGCGGAACGACACGAGGAGGCCGCTGCTGGGCGGTGCGTGCGGATCGTGCCGGGACGGGACGGGATGTCCGACGTGATCGCGACGTTGCCGACGGTGGTTGCGGAGGGCATCCACGACCGGCTGACGCAGCAGGCGCGCGCGATCATCGACACCCGCGACGAGCGCGCCGCCGCGCATGACGGAGCGGGTGCCGCGTTCGGGGAAGCTGCCGCGACGCGCGCGGAGGTCGGCGATGGCCACGGCGACGCCGACAGCGAGGACGCTGCCGCTATCGTCGCCACTGACAACCGCTCCACCGATCAGGTCCGCGCGGACGTGTTCGCCGACCTGCTTCTTGCGGGGACCCCGGCCCTCGACGACACCCGCGACACCACCGCCGGTCCGCTCGGCGCGATCCGCGCCCGCGTGCAGATCCTCATCCCCGCCGCCACCCTCACGGGCGAGGACGACGGACCGAGCGACCTCGCCGGGCGCTCCCCCATCGACCCCGCCACGGCCCGCTCCCTCGCGGGCGGCACCGGGGTGTGGGAGCGGTTGTTCCACGACCCGACCACCGGTGTCACCGTCGCGACCGACTCGTACCGGGTGCCGTCCGGGATGCGCAGGTTCCTGCAAGCAAGAGACCAGCATTGTCGGTTCCCCGGATGCCGCACGGCTGCGATCCGCTGCGAAGTCGACCACACCCACGATCACGCGCTCGGCGGGCGAACCGAACTCACCAACCTGGCGCACCTGTGCCAGCGGCATCACTCGATGAAGCAGTTCACCGCCTGGCGGGTCCGACAACTGAAGGGTGGCGTCCTCGAATGGACCTCACCCCTCGGCAGGACCTACCGCGAAGACGCCCCCACCCCGGCCGTCGCCTTCACCCCTGCCGCACCACCTCCACCCGCGCCGCGGGCTCCAGCGGGACCCGCACCCTTCTGAAACAAGAGAGCGCCCTGCGCGCCGCGCTGCACGCATCCTCCAGAAGGGTCGGACGCACGCCTGGCCGCTCGCCCCCACCTGGAGTGCGTCGAGCGCAGATGACGCACCGCGCACGGGGTGCGCGTCGGAGCGCCCTCACCCGTTAGCCGCCGCTCTGAGCCTTCAGCCCGCCACCGCCCTCAGCCGACCACCGCCTCAGCCCGCCACCGCCTCAGCCCGCCACCGCCTCAGCCCCCGAGGATCCGCTGGAACAGCAGATGGTCCTGCCAGCGCCCCGCGATCTTCAAGTACCCCGGCGCGACGCCGATCTCGGTGAACCCGCACCGCCGCAGCACCGCCTGCGACGCCGCGTTGTGCAGCAGCGTGCCGGCCTGCACCCGATGCAGGCCCCACTCCTCGGCGGCGGCGCGCACCACGGCATCCACCGCCGCGGTCATGACGCCGCGACCCGCGAACCCGCCGTCGATCCAGTACCCGAGGTTGGCGCTCTGGAACGCGCCGCGGACGATGCCCGACAGGTTCACCCGACCGACGAGGCGTTCCCCCGCCACCAGCACGAACGGCGCAGCGACCCCGGCATCGCGGTCCCGCAGCACCGCCTCGAGCTCGGCCCGCTGGCCCGCCTCGGTGAAGAACGACTCCGCCCGCACCGGCTCCCACGGCGCGAGGCGCTCGCGGTTCCGGCGGTACGCGTCGGCGAGGGCCGCGGCATCCGTCACCGCCGGCTCTCGCAGCGTCACCCCGGCACCGAGCGAGGTCATCCGTCGAGCAGCTCCGCCTCGATCACGTCATCCTCGCCCGGTTCGGCCGGCGCTGGACCGCTGCTCGTGAGCACCAGCTGCGACCCGTCGACCGCGACGTCCACGCGCACCACGTCACCGTCGTGCACACCGCCCGACAGCAGCGCCATCGCGAGCCGGTCCTGGATCTCCGACTGGATCAGCCGCCGCAGCGGCCGCGCACCGAACAGCGGGTCGTACCCGCGTTCGGCGAGCCAGGCGCGGGCGTCCGGCGTCACCGCAAGCGTCAGTCGACGATCGCGCAGGCGGCGCTGCAACGCATCCACGGCGAGCTCGACGATCTGCGCGAGATCGGACTCGCTCAGCGGCGAGAACATCACGACGTCGTCGAGTCGGTTCAGGAACTCGGGGCGGAACACCTGCCGCACCATCGTCATCACCTGCTCGCGCTTCGTCTCGTCCGCCAGCGTCGGATCGATGAGCACCGGCGACCCGATGTTGCTCGTCAGCACGAGGATCGTGTTCGTGAAGTCCACCGTCCGCCCCTGGCCGTCGGTCAACCGTCCGTCGTCGAGCACCTGCAGCAGCACGTCGAACACCTCGGGGTGCGCCTTCTCGACCTCATCGAGCAGCACCACCGAATACGGCCGGCGCCGCACCGCCTCGGTCAGCTGGCCGCCCTGCTCGTACCCGACGTACCCGGGAGGGGCACCGACGAGCCGCGCGACGGCGTGCTTCTCGCCGTACTCGCTCATGTCGATGCGCACCATCGCCCGCTCGTCGTCGAACAGGAACTCCGCAAGCGCCTTCGCGAGCTCGGTCTTGCCCACACCCGTCGGCCCGAGGAACAGGAACGAGCCGGTCGGCCGGTTCGGGTCGCTGATCCCGGCGCGGGAGCGACGCACGGCATCCGACACCGTCTTCACGGCCGCCTTCTGCCCGATCAGCCGCTTGCCGAGCTCGGACTCCAGATGCACCAGTCGAGCGCTCTCGCTCTGCAACAGTTTTCCGACCGGGATGCCGGTCCACGCCGCGATGACCTCCGCGATGTCCTCTTCGGTCACCCGGTCGCCCACCATCCGCTCGGCTCCGTCACCGACGGCACCCTCGGCCAACTCCGCCTCGGCGAGCTTGCGCTCAAGGGCCGGGATCTCGGCGTAGAGCAGCCGTGACGCCCTTTCGAGATCGCCCTCGCGCTGTGCGCGCTCGGCCTCGACGCGGAGCGCGTCCAGCCGCGTCTTGTAGTCGCCGACGGCGTTCAGCGACGCGCGCTCGCGCTCCCACCGCGCCTGCAGGTCGTCGAGCTCCTGCTGCACCTTCACGAGCTGGTCGCGGAGCGCCGCGAGGCGCTCCTTCGAGGCGTCGTCCTTCTCCTTCTTCAGCGCGAGCTCCTCGAGCTTCAGCCGGTCGGCGTGCCGGCGCAGCTCGTCGATCTCCAGCGGCGCCGAGTCGATCTCCATGCGCAGCCGCGACGCGGCCTCGTCGATGAGGTCGATCGCCTTGTCGGGCAGCTGTCGCGCCGGGATGTACCGGTTCGACAGCGCCGCGGCGGCCACCAGCGCACCGTCCGAGATCGCGACCTTGTGGTGCGCTTCGTACCGCTCCTTGAGCCCGCGGAGGATCGCGATCGTGTCCTCGACGCTCGGCTCGCCGACGTACACCTGCTGGAAGCGGCGCTCCAGCGCGGCATCCTTCTCGATGAACTCGCGGTACTCGTCGAGCGTCGTCGCCCCGATCAGGCGCAGCTCGCCGCGGGCGAGCATGGGCTTGAGCATGTTGGATGCCGCGACCGACCCCTCGCCGCCGCCGGCACCCATCAGCGTGTGCAGCTCGTCGATGAAGGTGATGACCCGTCCCTCGGACTCGGTGATCTCCTTGAGGACGCTCTTCAGCCGCTCCTCGAACTGGCCGCGGTACATCGCGCCGGCGACCAGTGCCGAGATGTCGAGCGCGATGAGCTCCTTGCCCTTCAGCGACTCGGCGACGTCGCCCGCGACGATGCGCTGCGCCAGCCCCTCGACGACGGCGGTCTTGCCGACGCCGGGCTCACCGATGAGCACGGGGTTGTTCTTCGTGCGGCGCGTGAGCACCTGGCTGACCCGGCGGATCTCGCCGTCGCGACCGATGACGGGGTCGAGTTTGCCCTGCCGGGCGCGATCGGTGAGGTTGATGCCGAACTGCTCGAGGGCGCTGCCCTGATCGTCCTGCCCGGGGGCGGCTTGTGCGTTCATCATCTGCTCCTGAAGGGTCGGTCCAAACTTGAGCCGGAGTGACTCAAGTTTATCACGACGCCATCTCACCGGCTCCGACGAGATCGTCCGCGCAGGCGAACCGCGCGCGGTACGCCGTCGGCGTCGTGCCGAGCACCCGCGAGAAGTTCTGCCGAAGCACGGCTGCGGATCCGAACCCGCACTCGTAGGCGATCGCATCGAGGCCGAGATCGGTCTGCTCGAGCAGCCGCTGCGCGTGCAGGATCCGCTGCCGCCCCAGCCAGGCACCCGGTGTCGTGCCGTAGTCGGCCTTGAACCGGCGCGCGAACGTCCGCGGCGACATGTGCGCCTTGGCCGCCAACTGGTCGACCGACAGGTCGAGTCGCAGGTTCTCGAGCATCCAATCGGTCACCGGGGTCAGCGACAGCGACGCCGACACGGGCAACGGCGTCGCGATGAACTGCGCCTGCCCGCCGTCGCGCTGCGGCGGCACGACCATCCGCCGCGCGATCGTGTTCGCCGCCTCGGCGCCGAGCTCGATCCGCAGCAGGTGCAGGCACGCGTCGAGCCCGGCCGCCGTCCCCGCGCTCGTGATGATGCGGTCCGACTGCACGTAGAGCACGTTCGGGTCGACCTCGATGTCGGGGTACATGCTCGCCATCGTGTCGGCGTACCGCCAGTGCGTCGTGGCGCGCCGCCCCGACAGGACGCCGGCGGCCGCGACCGCGAACGACCCGCTGCACACCGTGAGCACCCACGCACCCCGGTCGACCGCGCGCCGGATGACATCGAGCACGCGCTCGTCTACGTTGCCCCAGGCCTCGCGCGGGATCGGGGTGACGACGACGACATCCGCCTCGTCGGCGAAGGCCAGGTCCTCATCGACGTTGATCGAGAACGCCAGGTTGCTCGGCACGGCGCCGGGATCGGGCGTCACGATCCGGAAGTCGAAGTTCGGGATGCCGTCGTCGCTACGGTCGAGCCCGAAGGCCTCGCACGCGAGTCCGAACTCGAACGGAGCGAACCCGGACTGGACGATGCAGGCGACGGTGCGGATCACGACGGACCTCCGGGACAGGCGTTGGCAGAATTCCTGCGACCGATGTCTCCACGGCCACTCGTGGCAGGATACCGCCAATCATAGCGTTTCTGCCATGACCGCCGCACTCCTCCTCATCGCCCTTCTGTTCGTCATCGTGGCCGCCGTCATCGGCGCAATCCGCCTCGTCGCCCTCGACGGCTACCGTCGCCAGCCGACCTGCCCGCGCGCTCCCCGCCTCCCCTAGACTCGGGGCCTCGCGAGAGGAACCCCATGAGCGTCCCCATCCCGCCGTCGCAACCGCCCTATCCGCAGCAGCCCTACCGCACGGCACCGCCGGCGCCTGCTCGGGGCCTCGCCGTCGCGGCCGTCATCGTCGGCGCTGTGCCGATCCTCCTCGGCGGGCTGTGGCCCGCGATCTCGATCTCGCTCTACACGTCGTCGAATTACACCCTCGCCGGTGTCGTCAACGCCGCCTTCGCGCTGTTCACCTGCCTGGTCGCGGCCGTCGCGCTCGTCCTCGGCATCCTCGCCGCGCGACGGAACCTCGGCAACCGCCTCCTGGGCGGGATCGCGATCGGTCTCGCCGCCGCGCAGATCGTCGGCACCGTGCTGAGCTTCGCCTCATCCACGATCGGCTCCGCCCTCTACTGACCCCGGGTCGGTTACGCTCCGACCATGGAGATCGGATTCGCCGTCGCTGTCGCCGCCGTCATCGCCACGAGCCTGTTCGTGGCGGCGCGTCGCTCACGACGCGACCGCGCAGTCGTCGACGCCGAGGGACCGGGCGCGGCCGCGCGGCGGGAAGCCGAGTCGCAGGCGCGCCTCGCGAAGGGGACCGCAGTCTACGTCGACGGTCGCCACAACGCCGGAGGCCCGATCTGATCAGCGCCTGACGAGGTTCCGCGCCGCCGACAGCAGGATCTCCGCCGACCGCTTCCAGTCGAACGCGCCGATGTGGGCGGTGCCCGCGGCGACGAGCCGCTCGCGCACGCCGGGCTCGTCGAGCGAGCGCACGGCGCTCACGACGGCTTCGGGGTCGAGCGGGTCGACGTACAGCGCGCCGTCGCCGGCGACCTCGCGGAAGATCTCCATGTCGGTCACGACGGCGGGCACGCCGAGCTCCAGCGCCTCGGCCACCGGCAGCCCGTACCCTTCGTCGAGGCTCGTCGTGACGAGGGCGGCGTCGTCCGCGAGGAGCGCCGCGTAGGCGGCATCCGTCACCCCGTCGTGGAACACGACCGAGGCTCCGCCGGCGAGGGCGGTCAGCTCGGCGCGACGCTCCGGAGGGATGCGCGAGAGCAGGTGCAGCGTGTGGTCGGGCAGCTGACGCATCGCCGTCACCAGCGTCTCGACGTTCTTGTAGGGCATGAACGAGCCCATGTAGACGAGGTTCCGCACCGGCCCCGTGCCGACCGCCGCCCCCTCCGGCAGGAGCGCGGCGAGGCGCTGCGGGGCGTTCGGGATCACGACGACCGGCCGCTTCGTCAGCCGCACGCGGGCGAACTGGCGCGCGCTCGTCTCGCTCACCGTCGCGACGAGGTCGGCCGCGTCGAGCGTCCAGCGCTGCGGCCAGTACGACAGGTGGAACAGCCGCCATCCGAGCCGGACGTACCAGGGCAATGCGCGCGGCGGTGTGCGGTGCCGGTAGTAGATCGTGTCGTGCAGCGTGAGGATCAGGCGGAACCGCCGCCCCGCCGACCCGATCGTCTGCATCGGCGAGAACAGCACGTCGGGTCGGTGCCGGTTCAGCAGCAGCGACGCGAACGGTTCCTTGGCCGACGTCGGCGAGTGGATCGTGAGGGTGATCGCACCCTTCGGCAGGAACGCCCGCTGCCGTTCGTCGTGGATGAGGAAGGTGACCTCGGTGCGGTGGGCGGATGCGGCATCCGCCACCGCCTGCGCGAGCTCGGCCGAGTAGCGACTGATGCCGTCGTGGAAGTCCGTGCGGATGTAGCGCGCGTCGAAGAACAGACGCATGTCAGGCGTCGAGGGGTTCGCCGCGGTACAGCTTCTCGAACGTGTCGAGGGTGCGCTCGATGTCGTGGATGACGACGCCGTCGAGCGACGCGTGCTGCATGCGCGCGTACTCGGCCTGGTCGGCGGTGAGCACGGTGCGGATCTTCTCGGCGAGCTCGTCGACGTTCCCGGGCTCGAAGAGGTAGCCGTTCTCGCCGTCGTGGACGAGGTGCGGCAGCGCGACGGCGTTCGCGGCGATGACGGGCAGGCCCGAGGCCATGGCCTCCATCGTGGCGATGGACTGCAGCTCGGCGACCGAGGCGATGACGAAGACGTCCGCCCGCGTGTAGGCCGCCCGCAGCTCCTCCTCCGAGACCCGGCCGCGGAACGTGACCCGGTCCTCGAGGCCGAGGCGCTGGGTGACCTGTCCGAGGTTCTTGCGCTGGTCGCCGCCCCCGACGATCTCGAACTCGATGTCGAGGTCGGGCAGCTTCGCGATCGCCTCGAGAGTGACCTCGACGTGCTTCTCGGTGGTGAGGCGTCCGACGAACAGGACGCGCCGGCGCCTCTCACGCGGCTCGAGGTCCGGTGTGTAGTTGCTCTTGCGGATGCCGCAGCTGATCGGGACGACGCCCTGGATGTCGATCGTGTTCTCGAGGAACTCCGCCGCCCTGCGGGTGGGGGTCGTCACGGCGCGCGACATCTTGAAGGTGCGCTCCGCATCGGCCCACGCGATCTTGAGGAAGATGTCGTAGAGGAACTTCGGCAGCAGCGTGAAGTCGAGGATGTTGTCGGCCATGATGTGGTTCGTCGCCACGACCGGGATGCCGCGCTGGTTCGCGATGCGTGTCAGCGCACGGCCGATGACGATGTGCGACTGGCTGTGCACGACGTCGACGTCCACCGTGTCGAGGATCTGCCGCGCGTAGTGCTTGCCCATCCACGGCAGCACGAAACGCAGCCAGTCGTGGGGCCGGTACCGCCAGCCGGGCAGGCGGTGGACGGTGAGCTTCTGCCCCTCGATCTCCTCGGTGAACACGCCGTGGTTGCGGTGCCCGACGCTCGGCGTCGCGACGTGCACGTGGTGGCCGCGCTCGGCGAGCCCGGCGGCGAGGCGTTCGGTGAAGCGTGCGCCGCCGTTCACGTCGGGCGCGAACGTGTCGGCCGCGATCACGATGGTGAGGGGTCCGCGTTCAGAAGCGGGATGGTCCGGGGGCGTCATGGTCACGGGGTACGGGCCAATCTGTGCGTCGATGGCGGGAGTGGTGGGTCCCACCGGTGGGGCGCAGGGATGCGGGGGCGCCGGGCCTCGATTCTAGCCGGGGGCCGGGGACTCCTCCGCTGGGAGCCCGGCGCGCCCCGCCCCCGGATCAGCGCAGACCGAGGCGCACCGAGAGCGGGTGGTGGTCCGACCCGAGCGGTCCGATCCACTTTCCGCCCGCCGTCTTGCCCGCGTTCGCCCACCGGAACACGACCGACCGCGACGGCCGCACGAGCACCTTGTCGACGTGGTCGCCCCACGTGACGCTGACGAACGGGGTGAGCGACATGGTCGGGTTCGCGGTGTTGTAGTGCTGCAAGCTGAGCACACGCGCCTGGTCGTACGCGTCGTGCCAGCCGCGCTGCTCGAGCACCGCCATGGTCTTGTCGCCGGTGCGGGACTTGTGCGTGTTGAAGTCGCCCAGGACGATCACCGGCGCCTTCGTCCAGTCGGTGAGCGACCGATGCGTCTTGTTCAGCCTGGTCAGGGTCGCCGAGATAGCGTCGGCGAGCTTGCCGGCCTCGTACTCGCGCTGACGGACGACGGATGCCGAGGTGCCGACCACGAGGTGCGTGTTGACGACGAGCAGGTAGGCACCGGAACTGTGCCGCACGGCGGCCCACGACATCCCCTTGCCGGCCGACGCGTAGGTCGAGGGGAAGAGCGTCGCGCCGGAGGTCGCACCGCCGGACTTCGCGGCGACGGGGGCGAACCGGCCGTTGCGGATCAGGATGTCGTTCTGCCCGTTGTAGGCCAACCGGTAGCCCGAGGGGGCGGCGGTGTACTTCGACGCCTCCTGCAGGGCGACGATGTCGGGGGCGAGCTCGGCGATGCGCTTGTCGATGACGGTCTTGCGCGAGGCGATGCCCGAGCAGACGTTGGAGCAGACGTTCCAGCTCACCGCGTGATAGCTCGGCCACGACGCCGGCAGGGTCGCCTGCGCGGTGATCGTCTCGTGCGCGACCGGCGACGAGCGCGGACCCATGCCCGCCGACGACACCCCGCGCACCTGGATGAAGTACGCGACCCCGGGCTTCAACCCCGTGACCGTCGCCTTGGAGGTCGTGGTCTTCTGGTTGACGGGGTGCTCGGGCCGCGTGACCTGCGCGTGGCTCGTGCCGGCGTAGACGTAGTAGCTCGTCGCTCCCGGGATGTCGGCCCAGTCGACCGTCAGCGAGGTCGTCGAGGCGCCGACGTAGTTCACGAGGCCGGCCTTGGGCGGGACGGAGGCGGCGAACGCGGGCGAGGCGGGAAGGGTGAGGGCGAGCGCGATCGCGACGATCACTGCGACGGCGCTGCGAGCGTGGGGGACGCGCAGCATAGGCGGATGATAGCAACCTACGCTTGTCGGCATGACGCGAATCTCTGCCCAGGCGGACCCCGCGCGATGGGTCCCGATCACGGGATCCTTCGGGTTCCGTGGACGACGCGCCCGCAAGAAGGCGATCGGGATGCTGCTCGCCCAGGCGAACGCCGCGTTCGGCCGCGAACAGCCCGGTAGCAAGGTGGCGGCGTGGGCGATGAGCCAGGCGATCCCCGCCCTCATGCGCCGCGCCGACGGGCGGCTGCTCGCGTGGGTGTGGAGGGACGATCCCGAGCTGCTCGTCGCGATGGCCCAGGTGCAGGAGCTCACGCCCCAGCTGCGCACGATGCGGGCGAGCATGCCGATCGAGTACGACGACACCGTCACGTTCACCGGCTCGCCCCTGGGTGTCGGCGAGAAGCTCGAGATGCCGCTGCCGCCGAACCCGCGTCAGACCCCGTTCGCGTCGTACACGTGGGACACCGGCACCCACCTCGTGACACTCACCGCGGTCATCTCCGACCGCGAGCGGTTCGGCACCGTCATCCCCGCCGTCGACGCCCTCGCCCGGTCGCTGCGCCTGGTCGACGACCTGACCGTCGGCGAGGGCCCCGGCACCCTCCGCATCGACCCCGCCTGACCCCCGGCATCCGCGCCCCGCCGCCGAGACGTCGCAGATGGTCACTTTCGCCGGCGCGCAGCGACCATCTGCGACGCCTCGGGGCGCCATCCCCGCTCGAGGAGGGCGGCGCGGGTGCGCTCGAGTGCCCACCGGCGGGCGGCGCCGCGATGCCAACGGTTCACCCGGATGACCCGCCACCCCGCCGCGGCGAGGTCGTCCAACCGATCCACGTCGCGCGCGAACTGACGGTCGTCGAGGCGATGCTGCTGCCCGTCGTATTCGAGCAGCACCTTCGTCGGCGCGTGGACCAGATCGCCGTAGGCGAGGAACCGACCGTGCGCATCCCGGATCTCGGCATTCACCTCGAACGGCGGAAGCCCGGCCTCCCGCGCGTCCAGACGAAGGAGCGTCTCCGCGACGGAATCGGTTTGCGGCTCCGTAAGCTCCAGCGCACGTCGCAATCGCCGCACGCCGCGCGACCCGTCCCGCTCGGCGACCGCGGCCTCCAGCGCATCGACGGTGAGCACAGGGTGGTGGCGACGGAGCAGCGCATCCGCCGCGACAACGAGCTCACGGTCGCTGAGAAGGGATGCCGCCTGGCACCACGCGACCGCCGGCTCGACCACCGGCATCCCGTCCATCAGCCGGAGGCGGGCCGCCTGGGAACGGTGCCCGCGCACTCCCGCCCCGCGAGCCCGAATGATCGGTGGGAGCGCGGTCACATCGAGGGCGGACCGGAGTCGGTCGGGAGCCCACCCTCCCGCGAGGACGAGCGCCGTCGCGTGCGAGAAATGCTCCCCGGCCCGCAGCTTGGGCAGATAGCCGAGGGCGAGCGCCCTGACGTCGTGAGCCTCTTCACGGGAACGGACACCGTAGAACGGCGCCGCAAGGGACGGATGCCGCAACCGACGGCGCGTGACGCCGGCGTCGAGAGCGTGCGCGACGAGGAAGCGGTCGGGGAGACCCGGGGGAAGGACACTCGGCATCCGCCAACGATCCCGCCGCGATCACCGTCACCCACCCGCCCGTCGCCCCCTTGTGGACATCCGCCCGCCCGTCGGACCCCCTGGAGAAGCCTCGAGACGTCGCAGATGGTCGCTTCAGACGCCGTCGGGCGACCATCTGCGACCCCTCGGCAACCGCCGAAAGCGTCAGTCGTCGGAGGGGGACGGATGCGGGCGCCACAGCACGACGTCGGTCGCGCGGCGCACGCGCGTGCCCTGGCGGAGCGTGACGACCGAGCCGGTCGCGCCGGCGGCGAACACGCGGGCACCGCGGCGGGCGGCGACCTCGTCGCGCAGGCGCGCCTGCAGTCCCGAGACCTCGCGGCGCAGCATCCGCACCTCGTTCTCGAGCTCGATGATGCGCGAGATCGCCGGCAGGCTCACGCCGTCGGCCGACATCTGGGCAACCTCGCGCAGCTGCGCGACGTGCCGGAGGGAGTACCGGCGCGACCCGCCTCGGGTGCGCGCCGGTACCACGAGTCCCAGCCGGTCATACTGGCGCAGCGTCTGCGGGTGCATGCCGGCGAGCTCGGCCGCGACCGCGATCGCCAGGATCGGGGCCTCTTCGTCGACCTGCTCGTTCGCCATGCCTCTCACCTCACTCGCGCGCCTTGGCCATCAGATCGGCGCGGGGGTTCTCCTTGGGTTCCAGCTCGTGGAAGCGTTCCAGCGCCTCGCGCGCCGGTCCGTCCAGGTGCGTCGGGACCGCGACCTGCACCTCGGCGAGCAGGTCGCCGGTGCCCTTCGCGGTCTGCACGCCCCGCCCCTTGACGCGCAGCACGCGCCCCGACGGGGTGCCGGGGGCCACGCGCAGCTTGACGACGTCGCCGCCGAGCGTGGGCACCTCGATCGTGGCGCCGAGGGCCGCTTCGGTGAACGTCACGGGGACGTGGATGCGGAGATTCAGCCCTTCACGCGTGAAGACGGGATGCGGGCGCACGCCCACCGTCAGCACAATGTCGCCCGCCTCGCCGCCGTCCGGGGAGGGCCGGCCGCGCCCGCGCAGCTTGATCTTCTGCCCGTCCGAGACCCCCGCGGGGATCTTGACCTTGATCGGCCTGCCGTCCTCGCCCTGCAGGGTGATCGTGTCGCCCTTCACGGCCGTGGTGAAGTCGAGGGTCGTGCGGGCGGTGACGTCGGCACCGCGCTGCGGACCGCCGAAGCCGCGGAACCCGCCGCTCGGCTGCCCGAAGCGGCCCGAGCCGAAGCGGCCCCCGCCCTGCTGCCCGAACATCGCGAACAGGTCGTCGAAGTCGGCCTGCTGGCCGCCTCCTCCGGTCGAGAACCTGCTGAACACGTCCTCGAACCCGCCGCCGCTCGCGCCGGGCTGGAAGCGCGCTCCCGAGCCCATGGCGCGCAGCTGGTCGTACTCGGCGCGCTGCTCCTTGTCGCTGAGCACCGAGTACGCCTCGCTGATCTCCTTGAACTTCGCCTCGGCCGCGGCATCCCCCGCGTTCGAGTCGGGGTGGTAGGTGCGCGCCAGCTTGCGGTACGTCTTCTTCAACTCGGCATCCGAGACGTCCTTCGACACACCGAGGACCTTGTAGAAGTCCTTGTCGAACCAGTCCTGACTGGCCATTGCCCCTCCCTTCCCTTACTCGGCCGGGACGGCGACGACGACCTTGGCGGGACGCAGCTCGAGGTCGCCCAGGCGGTAGCCCACCTCGACCACTTCGAGGATCGTCGCCTCGGTGGTGCCGGGAGTCGGCGCCTGGAAGATCGCCTCGTGCTGCTGCGGGTCGAAGGCCTCACCGGCTTCGCCGTAACGCTCGACGCCCAGGCGGGCGACGACCGTGCGGATCTTGTCGGCGATCGCGGCGAGCGGCGTGCCCTCCTCGAGGTCTCCGTGCTTCTCAGCACGGTCGAGGTCGTCGAGGACCGGCAGCATCCCCTTCGCGACGGAACCCTTGGCGCGCGCGATCTCCACCTCGCGCTGCTCCTCGGTGCGGCGTCGGTAGTTGGCGTATTCGGCCTGGACGCGCTTGAGGTCGAGGACGAGGTCATGCTCCTCGGCGGGAGCATCGGCCACCGCAGCCTCGTCGGACTGGGCGGCGCCGAGGATGTCGTCGACCGTCAGCTCTTCGGGCTGCGTGTCGGGACCGTCGGCGGCGCCCTCCGGGGCCGCCTGGTCGGCAGCCCCGGAGTCCACGACCTCGTCGCCGTCGTCGGGCCCCTCGAAGTCCTTGTCCGCCATGCTTACTTCTTCTCGTCCTCGTCGTCGACGACCTCGGCGTCGACGACATCCTCATCGGATGCCGCCTGCTCACCGGCCGGCGCGTCGGTCGGGGCCTGTGCGGCCTCGGCCTGGCTGGCGGCGTAGATCGCCTCGCCGATCTTCGTCTGCGAGGAGTTCAGCTTGTCGTAGGCGTCCTTGACGGTGTCGTCGTTGTCGCCCGCGAGCGCCGTCTTGAGGGCGTCGACGTCGGCCTGGACCTCGGTCTTGACGTCCTCGGGCAGCTTGTCGGCGTTCTCGTTCAGGAGCTTCTCGATCGAGTACGAGAGGGTCTCGGCCTGGTTGCGGACCTCGGCGGCCTCACGGCGCTTCTTGTCCTCGGCCGCGTGCTCCTCGGCCTCGCGCACCATGCGCTCGATGTCGTCCTTCGGCAGCGACGAGCCGCCGGTGATCGTCATCGACTGCTCCTTGCCCGTGCCCTTGTCCTTGGCGGACACGTGCACGATGCCGTTCGCGTCGATGTCGAAGGTGACCTCGATCTGCGGGATGCCGCGGGGTGCCGGCGCGATGCCGGTGAGCTCGAACGTGCCGAGCGGCTTGTTGTCGCGGGTGAAGTCGCGCTCGCCCTGGAAGACCTGGATGGCGACCGACGGCTGGTTGTCGTCGGCGGTCGTGAAGGTCTCGCTGCGCTTGGTCGGGATGGCCGTGTTGCGCTCGATGAGCTTGGTCATGATGCCGCCCTTGGTCTCGATGCCGAGGCTCAGCGGGGTGACGTCGATGAGCAGCACGTCCTTGCGCTCACCCTTGAGGACACCGGCCTGCAGGGCGGCGCCGACGGCGACGACCTCGTCCGGGTTGACGCCCTTGTTGGGCTCCTTGCCGGCTTCCTTCTTCACGAGCTCGCTCACGGCGGGCATACGCGTCGACCCACCGACGAGCACGACGTGGTCGATGTCGGCGACCTTGATGCCGGCCTCGCGGATGACGTCCTCGAACGGCTTCTTGGTGCGGTCGAGCAGGTCCTTCGTGAGGTCCTCGAACTTCGCGCGGCTCAGGGTCTCGGACAGCGACACGGGGCCCGAGTCGGTCAACGAGAGGTAGGGCAGGTTGATCGAGGTCGACTGCGAGCTGGAGAGCTCTTTCTTCGCCTGCTCCGCGGCCTCCTTGAGACGCTGCAGGGCGATCTTGTCGCTCGAGACGTCGACGCCGCTGGTGTCCTTGAACTGCTTGATCAGGTAGTCGACGATGCGCTGGTCCCAATCGTCGCCGCCGAGGCGGTTGTCACCGGCGGTGGCGCGCACCTGGATCGTGGAGAAGTCGTCGTCCTTGCCCACCTCGAGCAGGGAGACGTCGAAGGTTCCACCACCGAGGTCGAAGACGAGGATGAGCTCGTCCTCCTTGCCCTTGTCGAGACCGTAGGCGAGCGCGGCGGCGGTCGGCTCGTTGATGATGCGGAGCACGTTGAGGCCCGCGATCTCACCGGCCTCCTTCGTGGCCTGACGCTCGGCGTCGTTGAAGTAGGCGGGGACGGTGATGACGGCATCCGTCACCGTGTCACCGAGGTACTGCTCGGCGTCGCGCTTGAGCTTCTGCAGGATGCGGGCCGAGATCTCCTGCGGCGTGTAGTTCTTGCCGTCGATCGCCTGGGTCTTCCAGTCGGTGCCCATGTGGCGCTTGACGGAGGTGAGGGTGCGGTCGACGTTCGTGACGGCCTGGCGCTTGGCGGTCTCGCCGACGAGCACCTCGCCGTCCTTCGTGAACGCGACGACCGAGGGGGTCGTGCGAAGACCCTCGGCGTTGGCGATGACCTTCGGCTCGCCACCTTCGAGGACGGCGACGACCGAGTTGGTCGTTCCGAGGTCGATTCCCACTGCACGTGCCATGTGATTCTCCTTCGTGTGGCGTTTGCGTAGATCTGAAGTCTTTCCGCGGCTTCGGCCACAACCTGAGCCGCGATGACTCAAGGCTACTCCGACCTGCCCCGAGCGTCAAACCAACTTGAGCCGACTCATATCAAGTTTGCAGACTCGATCGACCCGTCTTCGCCGTCGTAGCGTGAACGGATGCCGATCCGCTTCACTCCCCTCGACCCGACCGGTGCCGACCGCGACACCCTCATCGCGTTCATGAGCTCGCAGTCGTTCCCGTTCCACGTGCGGACGCATCCCACGGCGGCGCAGATCTCGCAGGCGATCGACGACGGCGCGTACGCGGACGAGGATCACGCGTCCTTCTGGATCGACTCCGACGAGCACGGTCGCCTGGGTTTCTTCCGCCTCGAGGACCTCAGCGACGACGCTCCCTTGTTCGATCTGCGCCTCGACACCGCCCACCGCGGTCGCGGGCTCGCCGCCGCAGTACTCCGCGCCGCGACCGACCACGTGTTCACCACCATGCCCGAGGTCAACAGGTTCGAAGGGCAGACGCGGGAGGACAACGTGGCGATGCGCCGCGTGTTCGTCCGCTGCGGCTGGGTGCAGGAGGCGTACTACCGCGAGGGTTGGCCCGTCGACGACGGGCGACTGCTGGCATCCGTCGCATACAGCATCCTGCGCCGCGACTGGCGCGACGGCACCGTCACGCCGGTGGTCTGGGACGCCCCCGTCGCCGGGTGAGCCCACGTCACCGGGAAGTACCGCACGCGCGGTAGTGTGCGCCTCATGACGCGTTCCACCGGCGGGGCGCCCGAGATCCCCGCCACCGCCGACAGCGGCGCCCTGCCCGTGATGTTCCAGGACCTCGAGGAGCGCCCCGTCGCGCGAAAGAGCGTCGTGTCGTGGGCGATGTGGGACTGGGCGACCCAGCCGTTCAACTCGGTCATCCTGACCTTCGTCTTCGTGTCGCTGTACCTCGTCTCCGACACCTTCCTGCCGGCGGACATCGCGGCCCTCGCCGACGACGACCCGCTCAAGCAGTCCGCCCTCGCGGATCTGTCGAGCGGCTACGGCCTCGTCTCGACGATCGCGGGGCTCGCGATCCTGCTGCTGGCGCCGATCCTCGGTCAGGTCGCCGATCGGAAGGGCCGCAAGAAGCGCTGGCTGCTGATCGCGACCGCTCTGCTCGCCCTCCTGCAGTTCGGCCTGTTCTTCGTCTTCGCCGACCCGTCGTTCTTCTGGATCGGCGCGATTCTCGTCTCGCTCGGCGCCGTCGCCTCCGAGATCGCCGGCGTCAACTACAACGCACTGCTCGTGAGCGTCTCGACCCCGCGCACGGTCGGCAAGGTGTCGGGTCTCGGCTGGGGGCTCGGCTACATCGGCGGCATCCTGGCCCTCGTCGCGGTCGTGGTCCTGAACGCGGTCGAGTGGTTCGGCCTCGACACGTCGAACGGACTCGCCTACCGGCTGATCGCGGTCGGCTGCGCCGTGTGGACGATCGTGTTCGCGATCCCGCTCTTCCGCAACGTCCCCGAACCGCCCGCTCCCGCCGGCGCGCCGCCGCTGGGCTTCGCGGCGTGGTTCCGCGAGTTCTTCCGCTCGATCGCGAACCTGTTCCGCTCGCACCGCCCGACCGCGTGGTTCCTGCTCGCGAGCGCCGTCTACCGCGACGGGCTCGGCGGCGTCTTCGCGTTCGGCGGCGTCCTCGCCGCCGTGGCCTTCGGGTTCTCGCCGAACGAGGTGATCCTGTTCGGCATCGCCGCGAACCTCGTCGCAGGAATCTCGACGGTCGTCGCCGGCCGCCTCGACGACCGGTACGGCGCGCGGGCGATCATCCTCACCTCGCTCGGCGGCCTCGTCGTGACGGCTCTCGCGGTGTTCCTGCTGCACGACGCCGGCAAGCTGCCGTTCTGGATCCTCGGGCTGCTCCTGTGCGCCTTCGTCGGTCCCGCGCAGGCGTCGACCCGGTCGCTCCTCGCCCGTGTCACACCCGAGCACATGCAGGGCGAGGTCTTCGGCCTCTACGCGACGACAGGCCGCGTCGTGAGCTTCCTCGCGCCGGCCATGTGGACGCTCTTCATCGCCGTCTTCGGGGCGACCTACTGGGGCATCCTGGGCATCGCGATCGTCCTCGTGCTGGGACTCGTGCTGATGCTCTTCGTGAAGCTCCCCCGCCCCGCGCACCTGCGCTGAACGACCGCGAGCCGACGCGTTCGGCATCCATCCACCGGGGAGGAGTGCCGTTCGCGTCGGCTCGCGAGCGGATGCCGGGGTCAGCGCTCGGCCCGGGCGAGGTTCGCGCGCAGCTCGTCGGCGTTCTGCCGGATGACGTACGCGGGCTGGTCGCGCTCGACGCGCCAACTCTCGTCGAGGCCGCCGACGTTGACGGTGTCGAAGCCGAAGTCGTCGTAGAGCTTGGTGATGAAGGTCACGCCGTCCTGCGAGTCGCTCGCGGTCGCGAGGGCGCGGCGGTTCGGCGATCCCGCGGGGGCGCCGTCGGTCGTGATGTCGGCGGCGGGGATGTGGTTGAAGCCCTTGACGACGGTCGACTGCGGCAGGCGGTCCTGCAGCATCCGCGAGGTCGTGGTCTTCTTCTCCTCGAGCTCGGCGATGCGGCCGTCGCGCTCCCAGTAGTAGTTGTTGGTGTCGACGACGATCTTGCCGGCGAGCTCCGCGACGGGCAGGTCGTCGATCGCCTTGAGCGGCACGGTCACCACGACCCACTCACCGAAGGCGGCGGCCTCCGCTGCCGTCATGGCCTGCGCGTTATCGCCGAGCTCGGCGACGAGCTCTGCGAGGGTCTCCGGCCCGCGCGAGTTCGCGATCGCGACCTGATGGCCCTGCCCGACCAGCACCTGTGCGATGGCCGAGCCGATGTGTCCTGCGCCGATGATTCCTACGTGTGTCATGTCTCGAGGGAACGCCGCGAGACCGTGGGCATTCCCGAACGAGGGCTGGGGGATGCCGATCACTCCCCGATGAGCACGCTCCACGCCGAGCCGATCACGGCCTCCATCCGGTGGTCTCCGTGCCGGAACGCGTGCGTTCCCTCGGCGGTGGTCACGCGGGCCCGCGCCCGCGCCGAGGTGACGGCACCGGCGGCATCCCACGCGAGGTCGACCTCGATGCCGGGGCGGGCGACGAGGCCGCGCACGGATCCGGCGCCGAGCGCGGCGGGCAGCGCCGGCAGCAGCGCGATCCCGTCGCCGTGCGACTGCAGCAGGCACTCGGCGAGACCCGCCGTGTAGCCGAGGTTGCCGTCGATCTGGAACGGCGGGTGCGCGGCGAGCATGTTGTCGTACAGGCCGCCCGAGTGGTCGCCGCGGTCGACGGACATGTCGCGGAAGACGAGCGCGAGGAGCGCAGCGACGCGCTCGGGCTGGGCGAGGCGGGCGCGGAGGGCGATCTTCCACGCGAGCGACCAGCCGGTGGACTCGTCCTCGCGCAGGTCGAGGAAGCGGGATGCCGCGGCAGCGAGGTCCTCGGTCAGCGGCTCGGTGCCGGGGTAGACGAACACGAGCGGCGACAGGTGGCGGTGGTGCGGGTCGACGGCCTCGCGACCACCGGGCCATTCGGCGATCGTTTCGTCGACGACCGGGATCCCGGGCAGCTCGGCACGGGCCTCGACCGCCTGGGCGACGAGCGGGTCGTCCTCCTGCCCGACGAGGTGCGCGGCGCGGACGAACGCGTCGAGGTGCGCGCGCAGCAGCACGACGTCGAGCGTCGCCGACTCCGAGACGGCCGCCGGGGCGCCGCTCGCCGTGCGGAAGACGTTCTCGGGCGAGGTGGACAGGGCGGTGCCGCGCACACCGTCGTCCGGCACGGTCGTCCAGGCGAGGGCGAACGCCGTCGCACCGCGCAGCAGCCGGAACGCCTGCAGGCGTTCGGCGCGGTCGGTGACCCCGAACGCCTCGCGCTCGGCGAGGTGCAGGCAGAGCCAGAGCCCCGCCATCGGCCAGAACGCCCATGCGGCGTCGTGCTCGCCGTCGCCGACCGGCTGGGTGTACCCCCAGGCATCCGTGTTGTGGTGGGCGACCCAGCCGGGGGCGTCGTAGAGCCGCCGCGCGGTCTCGGCGCCGCTGTCGGCGAGGGCGTCGAGCAGTCCCAGCAGGGGCTCCTCGGTCTCGCTGAGGTTCGTCGTGTGCGCGGCCCAGTAGTTCATCTCGACGTTGATGTTCGTCGTGTAGTTCGAGCTCCACTCGGGGCGCACGTCCTGGTTCCAGATGCCCTGCAGGGTCGCCGGCAGCCCGCCGGGCCGCGACGAGCAGAGCAGCAGGTAGCGGCCGTAGTGGAACAGGAGCGCGGCCATGCCGGGGTCGCGCGCCACGTCGACGGAGCCGCCGTCGCCGAGCGCGCGCAGACGCTCGGCGGTGTCGAGCTCGGCCGACTCCGGCGCGACCCCGAGGGTCAGCTCGGCCCGGTCGTAGAGGCGGGCGTGGTCGCGCAGCTGCGCCGTGCGCACCTCGTCGAGCCCGGCTGACACGGCGGCGTTCACGAGCTCGGTCGCGCGCCGCGCGGCGGCACGCTCGGTGCCCTCCGGCATCCGCCCCATCCCGGTGAAGGTCGTCGCGGTCGCGAGGACGACGGTCACGCGGGTGGCGCGCAGGACGCGGCCGCCGCGCACGAGGGTGCCGTCGGTGAGGATGCGGGCGTGCAGCGCGCCGCGCACCGCGGCGGCCCCCTCCTCGTAGACGACGGGCTCGTCCACCTCGTCGTGCGGGGGCGTCACGTCGGACGGCACCTGCACGAGCAGGGTCGTCGCCGCGTCGTTCTCGACCCGGCCGAGCTCGCGCAGCGGCGTCTCGATCTCGACGCGTACGTCGATCGGGTCGTCGCTCTCGAGCTCGTGGACGAGCACGCGGTGGGGCGCGCTGATCCACGTGCGGTGGTGCACGCGATTGCCGTCGAGTCCGCCGCCGGCCGTGTGGGTCGCGGTGCGCAGGTCGAGTTCGCGGCGGTAGTCGGTGAGCTCGGCGGCATCCGCTCCGTCGATCCGCAGCCGCAGGTCGGCGAAGGGGAGGAAGGACTGCGCGTGACGGTGCTGCAGGCGGCGAACGAGCAGGTCGGCGTCGTCCTCGCGCTCGTCGGCGACGGCCTCGCGGGCGGCGGCGAGCGCGTCGCGGGCTTCGTCCGCCGTCACCAGGGGGGCGGCGAGCTCGCTGGCGGGGCTGCCCGACCAGACGGTCTCGTCGTTGAGGCGCAGGAGCGCGTCGGCGACGCCGCCGAAGCACATGGCCCCGAGGGCGCCGTTGCCCAGCGGAAGGGCCTCGTTCCAGGTCTCGGCGGGACGGCGGTACCACAGCACGTGCTCGGTCATGGGGTTTCCTCTCGGCCGGTGACGGCCGGATGCCGCAGCGGGGGGATGCGGGGCCGCGACGGGCAACGGGCCTCGCGCGCGGGACGCGCGTCCGCGAGGGCACCGTTCCGACGATAGACGGTGCCGCGTGCGACCTTGCGCCCCCGGCATCCGTCTGCTTTTATCTCAGAGTAAGACGAAAAGGTCCGGAAGGGAATCCGTGAACGGCGTGCGCGCAGCGGGGAACAGGGGCACGGCGACCAACGCCGACGTCACCCGCATCAACCGCACCGCGATCCTCGACGCGCTCCGCACCGCTGGACCCCTGGGTCGCGCCGAGCTCGTCGCGGCCACGGGGCTCGCCTCGGCCACGGTCCACCGCCTGTGCGCGCGCATGGTCGAGGAGGGCCTGCTCGGCGTCGAACGCGACACCGGCGGCGTCGGCCGCCCCACCCACCGCTACCGCCACCTCGGCGAGGCCCGCACGGTCGTCGCCGTCGACGTCACCTCGGCGATCGCCCGCGGCGCCCTCATCGACCTGGACGGCGAGACACGTCACACCGAGACCCGGCAGCTGCAGGATGCCGACGGCCTCCTGACGGCGTCGTCGCGCCTCGAGGGGGTCGGCGTCCTCGCCGAACGCCTCATCCGCGTCGCGGCCGGGATCGGCAGCCCGGCGCAGGGGATCGGCTTGTCTGTCCCGGGTGTCGTCGACGCGGACGGCGCGGTGAGCGACTCGGTCGAGCTGGGCTGGAACGGCGTCGCCGTCCGCGACGCGCTGCAGACACGCACGGGGCTGCCCGTCGTCGTCGAGAACGATGCCAACGCCGTGACGATCGGCGAGTGGACGCACGGTGCGGGACAGGGCACGGGCGATCTCGCGGCGCTCGTGTTCGGAATCGGCGTGGGCGCCGGGATCGTCTCGGGCGACCGCCTCGTGCGCGGCGCGGGCGCCGCCGCGGGCGAGATCGGCTACCTCATCACCGACCCGCAGGCGTTCTCGCAGCCGCGTCCGACCGGCGGCGACCTCGAGACGCGGGTGCTCGCCCTCGGCGGGGCCGGCGGAACCGAGGCATCCACCATGTCCGTCCTCGACGACGAGAGCGCGTCGGTCGGCGCGGACGCCGAGCGCCTGCTCGACCACATCGCGATGTCGGTCGCCGCCCTGTCGGTCATCCTCGACTGCCGCGTCGTCATCCTCGCCGGCCGCCTGCCGCGGCGTACCGACCTGCTCGTCGGCGGCGTCACCCGGCGCCTCGAGGGCCGCATCCCCCGCCCGCCCGCCGTCGTCGTGGGCGCGCTGGGCGAGGATGCCGCCCTCGTCGGCATCGGGCAGCTCATCATCGACCACGTGAAGGGGGCGGTCTACCTTGCCTGACCTCACCGAGACCACCGGGCCCGTCGTCGGCGTCGACGTCGGCGGCACGAAGACCCAGCTGCGCGCACTCGTCGACGGGACGGTCCTCGACCGCGTCGTCCCAAGCGAGGTGTGGCGCGAGGGCGCGATCTTCGACCACGCGGCGAACTTCGACCGGCTCGCCCGCCTCGTCCTCGACACCGTCGGCACCGCGCCCGAGGTGACGATCGTCGGCGCGCACGGCATCGACAGCACCCGCCAGCGGCTGCAGGCGACGGCACTGCTGGCCGAGCGGATGTCGGGCCATGTCGAGGTCGTGAACGATGCGGTACTCCTCGCCCCGGCCATGGGGCTCGAGGCCGCTGTCTGCGTCATCGCGGGCACCGGCTCGGTGATCGTCGGCTTCGACGGCGAGGGCGAACCGGTGACCGCCGACGGCTACGGCTGGCTGATCGCCGACGACGCGAGCGCGCCCGGGATCGCCCGTCGCGCCGCCGTCGCCCTGCTGCGCGCCGTCGACCGCGACGGCGCGGCGGCGATGGCCGACCCGCTCGCGGCGCGCTTCCTCGACGCGTTCGGCGCCGTCGACCACGTCGACCTGGCGCTGCGGTTCCAGGCCGAGGCGAGCGAGGCGGCGTGGGGCGGTTTCGCTCCGCAGGTCTTCGCGGCGGATGCCGAGGGCTCGCCGCTCGCGCACGAGGTCGTCGCAGCCTCGGCCGCCCACCTCGCCGACGCCGTCGTCGCCGTCCGCGGCCGCGGCGCGCGGGGCGCCGACGTCATCGCCGCGGGCGGCGTCATGACCGCCCAGCCCGTGCTCGCCGACCTCCTGCGCACCGAACTGCAGCGGCGTGACGGTGCGCTCCGACTCCACGTGCTCGACGAACCCCCCGTCGTCGGCGCCCTCGCCCTCGCGGTCGCCCGCCGCGATTCGCTCTCCCCCCGAAAGGTGCTCTCGTGAGGATCCTGCTCTCCCCCGATGCCGCCGGCGCCGGCGAGATCGCCGCGGCGGTCGTGGCCGCCTCGGTCGCCGACCTCGCCTCCCCGGTCCTCGGTGTGGCAACGGGGTCCAGCCCGCAGCCCCTCTACCGCGCGCTCACCGCACGCGTGGCGGCCGGTCTCGACCTCTCGCGCGCGGCCGCGTTCGCCCTCGACGAGTACGTCGGCCTACCCGTCGACCACCCCGAGAGCTACCACTCCGTCATCGCCCGCGAGGTCACCGGGCCGCTCGGACTCGACCCCGCGCGCGTCCACGTGCCCGAGGGCGCGGCCGCCGACCCGGCCGAGGCCGCGGCACGCTACGAGGCGGCGATCGCGGGCGCCGGCGGCGTCGACCTGCAGATACTCGGCATCGGCGCCAACGGTCACATCGGCTTCAACGAGCCCGGCTCCGCCCCCGACTCCCGCACCCGCGTCGTCGAACTGGCACCGCGGACCGTCGCCGACAACAGCCGCTTCTTCGACGGCGACGCCGGTCTCGTCCCCACGCACGCGCTCACGCAGGGCATCGGCACCATCCTCGACGCCCGCGAGATCGTCCTGATCGCGTGGGGCGAGTCGAAGGCCGAGGCCGTCGCCCGCGCCGTCGAGGGGCCGCAGACGGCCGACCTGCCGGCATCCTTCCTGCAGCGCCACGACCGCGTGACGCTCGTCCTCGACGCCGCCGCCGCGTCGCGGCTGAGCCCCGCATCGCTCCCGGCGGAGGCCGCGCGATGACCGCCTTCGACGTCGCCCGGATCGGTCCCGGCGAAGGATCCGTCGCCCCGCGCACGCGTCTGCGAAGCGACGCCCCCACCCAGTCGCTCGACGGCGCTTGGCGGTTCCGCCTCTCGCCCTCGCCGGAGCTCGCGCCGCGGGACGAGTGGGCGCGTGGCGAGACCGAGGGCTGGGACGAGATCACCGTGCCCGCGCACTGGAACATGAGCGGCTTCGGCACGCCCGCGTACTCGAACGTGCAGTTCCCGTTCCCCATCGACCCGCCCTACCCGCCCGACGAGAACCCGGTCGGCGACTACGTGCGTCGCATCGACGTCGACGACGCGATCCGACGGGTGACGGATGCCGGGGGCCGCGCACTCCTGCGCTTCGACGGCATCGAGTCCGCCGCCGACGTGTTCGTCAACGGCACGCGCCTCGGCTCGACCCGCGGCAGCCGCCTGACGCACGAGTTCGACGTCACCGGCTTGCTCACCGGAACCGGCGACGTCGTCGCGGTGCGTGTCGCGCAGTTCTCGGACGGCACCTACCTCGAGAACCAGGACATGTGGTGGCTGCCGGGCATCTTCCGGAGCGTCACCCTGCTCGCCCGCCCCGTCGGCGGCATCGACGACGCCGTCCTCACGGGCGACTTCGATCACGAGTCCGGGCACGGCACGGTCGAGGTGACGACCTCCGCGGCCGCCGTGCTCGAGGTGCCCGAGCTCGGGATCCGCGCCGACGTGCCCGCCGGCCGGAGCATCGTCGACGCAGGCGTCGTCGCGCCGTGGTCGGCCGAGACGCCGCGCCTCTACGACGCGACCCTCGCCACGGCATCCGAGACCGTCTCGGTGCGCATCGGCTTCCGTCGCGTGCGCGCGCACGGCGGGGTGCTCACCCTCAACGGCCGCGCGATCATGCTCCGCGGCGTGAACCGTCACGAACACGACCCCGAGCGCGGACGCGTGCACACCACCGAGCTCGCCCGCCGCGACCTCGTGCTGATGAAGCAGCACAACATCAACGCCGTGCGCACGTCGCACTACCCGCCGCATCCGGAGTTCCTCGACCTGACCGACGAGCTGGGCCTCTACGTCATCGACGAATGCGACCTCGAGACCCACGAGTACGAGTACGTGTCGTGGCGCGGCAACCCGAGCGACGACCCGGCGTGGGAGGCATCCTTCGTCGACCGTATCCGCCGCACCGTCACGCGCGACCGCACCCACCCGAGCGTCATCATGTGGTCGCTCGGCAACGAGTCAGGCGCGGGCTGCAACATCCGCGCGATGGCACGATGGGTGCGCGAGAACGACGACACCCGCCTCATCCACTACGAGGGCGACCACTCGAGCCGCGACACCGACGTGTACTCGCGCATGTACGCCTCGCACGACGAGGTCCGCCGGATCGGCGAGGAGGCGGACGAGATCCCGCCCGCCGACATCCGCGCCGCCGAGCTGCGGCGCCGGTCGCTGCCGTTCGTGCATTGCGAGTTCGGCCACGCCATGGGCAACAGCCCCGGCGGCGTGAAGGAGTACTGGGAGCTCTACGAGCGCTTCCCGCGCCTCGCGGGCGGCTTCATCTGGGAGTGGGTCGAGCACGCGATCGCGATCGAGGACGAGAGGGGCCGCCGCGCGTTCCGCTACGGCGGCGACTTCGGCGAGTCGGTGCACGACCACAACTTCGTGATCGACGGCCTGATCAGCGCCGACCGCGAGCCGCGCCCCGGGCTCGTCGATTACGCCGCGATCGTCGCCCCCGTCGTGATCGAGGTGGATGCCGACCGTCGCGGCATCCTGCTGCAGAACCGCTACGACCACGTCGACACGGACCACCTCACCGTCCGGTGGCGTCGCGAGGTCGACGGCGAGGTCGTCGCGCAGGGCGAGCTGGCGGTCCCCGCCGTCGGCCCGCGGCAGCGCGAGCGGATCGGCCTGCCGGCCGAGGCCCGCGCGACCGGCGAGCCGCGCGTCGCCGACGTGCTGACCGTCAACGCCGCACTGCGCGACGCGACCGACTGGGCCGCGGCCGGCCACGTCGTCGCGACCGGTCAGCAGGTGCGCACCGGTGTGCCGCTCGTGGGCGCCGCCACGGCTCCCCACGCCGACGGGTTCGACCGGCGCGGACGCCCGCTGCGGCTCGGTTCGCTCGACATCGTCGAGGGTCCCGGCATCGGCATCTGGCGCGCGCCGACCGACAACGACCTGTTCCCCGGCTGGGACGAGCCCACCCTGCCCCCGATGGCGGAGCGCTGGGCGCTGGCCCGGATCGACCGGATGCAGACCCGTGTCCGCAGCATCGAGGCGGACGCCGCGGCCCTCGTCGTCGACACCCGCGTCGGCGCCCCGTCGTTCGACAGCGGCGTCGATGCACTGTGGCGCTGGTCACGCGTGCCCGAGGGGATGCTGCTCGAGCTCGACCTGCGCAGCATCGGGTCGTGGGACAACTCGTGGATCGAGAAGGCGCCGTTCTCGTGGACCGTCGACTGGGCGCGCCTGGGCGTCGACGTCGCCCTCGCCGGCGCGCCGCTCGGCATGGACTTCGCCGGACTCGGCCCGGGGCCGAGCTACCCCGACACCGACTCGGGTGTGCGCTTCGGGTGGTTCCAGGCGGCGGCCGACGAACTCGTCACCCCTCACGTCCGGCCGCAGGAGAGCGGCTCGCGGCGAGGGGTGCGCACGGCCGTCATCCGCACCACCGAGGGCGGCGTGCGCGTGAGCGTGGTCGGCGGCGAGGCGCTCGACGCGGGCGTCGCACTCACGGTGTCGCCGTGGGACCGCACGACGCTCAGCACCACGTCGCACGCATCGCTGCTGCCCGAGCCGACCGCGACGCACGTCTCGATCGACATCGCGCAGTCGGGCGTCGGCACCGCGACGTGCGGCCCGGGCGTGCTGCCCCGGTACCGCCTGCCGGCGCGCGACGCGTCGTTCGCGCTCCTGTTCGAGACCGTCTGAGTCGACGGGGTTCAGTCGTCGCGCGGTCGTCGTGCGGGCATCGCCCGCCGGACGAACGCGGGAAGACTGAGCCCTCGCTCGTTGGGCTCCTCGACCTCGAGGCCGTAGTGCTCTCCGATGTCGGCGACGAATCGGCGCCGCTCGGCGCGCGCATACGCTGCCCGCTCACGCTGGAACGCGAGCACCGTCGACCAGCACATGAGCAGCATCACGACCGAGAACGGCAGGGCGATGAGGATCGCCGCGGTCTGCAGCGCCTGGAGTCCACCGGCGATGAGGAGGGCGCTGGCGAGCACCGCGGTGAGGACGACGAAGAACACGCGCACCCAGCGCTTCGGCTCGGGGTTGCCGCCCGACGCGATCATGCCCATGACCAGCGCACCGGAGTCCGCGGAGGTGACGAAGAAGACCGCGATGAGGACGATGGCCCCGATGGTCAGGATGGCGCCGCCGGGCAGGTACGAGAACAGCTGGAACAGCGCCCCCTGCAGATCGACCTCACCGTCGGCGTTCAGCATCGACCCCGGGTCGGTGGTCTCCTTCAGGATCGCGGACCCGCCCAGGACGGCGAACCACAGGACGCCGACGAGCGTGGGGACGAGGAGGACGCCGGCGACGAACTGCCGCACTGTGCGCCCCTTGCTCACGCGGGCGATGAAGATGCCGACGAACGGCGCCCACGAGATCCACCAGCCCCAGTAGAACGAGGTCCAGCTCGCCTGCCACTCCTCGCCAGCGGTGCCCTGGAAGGCGCTGACGGTGAACGAGAGCCCGACGAAGTTCTGGATGTAGGCACCGATGGACTGCACCCACTCGCGGAGCAGGTACTCGGTGCTGCCGGCGAAGAGCAGGAACACCAGGAGCAGCCCGGCGAGGATGAGGTTGAGGCTCGACAGCCATTTCATCCCCTTCGTCACACCCGAGATGACGGACATGAGGACGAAGAGCGAGATGACGAAGATGAGGATGATCTCGGTGAACTCGTTGAGCTCCGGCATCCCGGCCGCAGAGAGACCCGAGCCGATCTGGGTCACGCCCAGGCCGAGGGACGTGGCGACGCCGAACAGGGTGCCGACGAGGGCGATGGCGTCGATGGCGTTGCCGGCGGCCCCGCGCACCCGCTTGCCGAGGAGTGGCTCGAGCGCCCAGCGGATCGAGATCGGACGCTTGCGCCGGTGGATGGCGTAGGCGAGGGCGACGCCGACCACGACGTACATCGCCCACGCCTGCACGCCCCAGTGGAGGTAGGTCTGCGTCAGCGCGCTGCTCGCGAGCTGCGCCGGGGTGCCGTCGACTCCGGGACGCGGATCGACGAAGTGGCTGAGTGGTTCGCTCACGCCGTAGAACACGAGCCCGATGCCCATGCCCGCGGCGAACAGCAAGGAGAACCAGGCACCGGTCGAGAACTCCGGCTCGTCGTCATCGCGGCCGAGCTTTATGTCGCCGAACCGACTGAACCCGATGAACAGCGCGAACGCCACGAAGAACGCGGCGATGAGGACGTAGTACCAGTTGAACGCGTTGACGATCGACGTCTGCACCGCGCCGAAGAAGGCCTCCGCCTGCGCGGGGAGGAGGATGGCGAAGAGGCTGAACCCGAGGATCAGGACCGCGGCGGGCCAGAACACCCACGGCGCGATCGCGCGCGTGAAGCCTGCGGGGCTCGTGCCACTGCCCGTCTCATCGGGGACGATCGCGGTATCGGTCTCGGACTTCTGCTCGGTACTCACCCCTTCAGGGTGTCAGAAGGGCCTGATCCGCTCACCTTCTTGCGCCGGCGACGGTCTCCGGGTTAGCGGGTCAGTCGCGGGGCCAGGATGCCGCGAGTTTGCCCAGCAGGCGCACGAGTTCGGCGCGCTCGGCGTCGGTGAAGTCCGCGAGCGCACGCGAGAGCCGCTCGCGCCGCTCGCCGCGGAAGTCCCCCGCGCGGCGACGACCCTCGGGGGTCAGCGCGATACGGGTGCGGCGCGCGTCGTCGGGGTCGGCCTCGCGGGCCGCGAGCCCCATCTCGACCGCCTGCTGCACGAGGCGCGAGGCGCGCGGCTGGTCGACGCCGATCGCGTCGGCGATCTCACTGACCGACAGCGGGTGCTCGGCGTGGACGAGGGCGTCCAGAAGACGGATGCGGGCCGGCGCGCCTGCCAGCCGCATCCCCGGACCGAAACCCGGGCCACCCGGGCCGCCGCGCATCCAAGGCGTGCCGCCGTCGTGCGGCCCGTGCGCGTGAGGACCGCCGCCGTGGTGGCGGTGCGGACCGCCGCGGGGGCGCATCTGCGCGAAGGCCGCCAGCAGGGCGTCGAGATCGCCGGTCGGATCGGTCACCCCTCGACGATACCGCCCGACGGTCGATTCATGTCACTTGACATGAATCATTATTGCATGTCACACTGCATGTACTTGCACACTGACATGCAATGGTCATCGCGGAGAGTCCGCCGATGACACGACGTCTCGGAAGGACATCCCATGAACACCCCCCACGACAACGACACCCTGCCCCTCGGCTTCCGACTGAAGCTCGTCCACCGCCTGCTCTCCCGCGAGGTGCACCGGCGGATGCACGAGGCCGGACCCGAGGCATCCGCTCGTCGCGACGAGATCGTCGCCGACGTGCAGAACCGGATCACCGCCGCCGTCCCGCAGGACGACCTCGACACGCTGGTCCGATCCCTCGACGCGATCGCCCGCGAATTCGGCTGGGACGAGTCCCAGCCGATGCCGTCCCGCCCCGGACGGGGGCACCGGCGCGAGCGCGGCCCCTTCGGGCGCGGCTTCGGACGCGGCTTCGGCCACCGCTTCGGCCCGGGCTTCGGCGGAGGCGCACCCCACCCCGGATTCGCCCACGGAGAGCCCGGCCGGTTCGGGCACCACGAGCGGCACGCGCACCACGACCACCACGGTCGCGGCTGCGGCGACCGGGGCGGCGCCGCCGTCGCCGAGGCGTACGAGCGCGGCTTCAGCCGAGGCTACGCGCAGGCGCAGCAGGACTGATCCCCACCCACGGCACCCCCGCCGCACCGACATCGGCGCGGCGGGGGTGACGTGTCTCTCAGCCGGCAGCGCGCGCAGCGAGCCGCCGCACCATGTCGGGGTCGGCGTGCGAGAAGAACTGGGACCGGCCGACCTCGAGGGCCGTTATGCGATCCATCTCCTCGCCCGAGAGCGCGAAGTCTTGCATCGCCAAGTTCTCCGTCATCCGCTCGCGCCGCACCGACTTGGCGAGCGACACCACGCCGCGCTGCAGCAGCCAGCGCAGCACGACCTGGGCGGGGGTCTTGCCGTGGGCGCTGCCGATCCCGGTCAGCACCGGGTTCGCGAAGAGGTCGTTCCTGCCCTCGGCGAAGGGCGCCCAGGCCTCGAGGACGACCCCCTCGTCGGTGAGGAGTCGCTGGTAGTCGGCCTGCTGGTGGAACGGGTTGACCTCCAGCTGGTTCACGGCCGGGACGATCCCGCCGAACTCGATGAGATCGACGAGCCGGTCGGGGGCGAAGTTCGAGACGCCGATCGCACGGAGCCGCCCCTCCTCATGCATCCGCTGCATCGCCCGCCATCCGCCGTAGTAGTCGCCGAACGGCTGATGGATGAGGTACAAGTCGAGGTAGTCGAGCCCGAGCTTCGCCATCGACGTCTCGATCGCCTCGAGGGCGCCCTGCTCGCCGCGCCGCTGGATCCACAGCTTCGTGGTGATGAAGAGCTCCTCACGCGGGATGCCGCTGGCCGCGATGCCGCGACCGACCGCCTCCTCATTGCCGTAGCTCGCCGCGGTGTCGATCAGCCGGTATCCGGCGGCGATCGCGTCGGCCACTGCGCGCTCGGTGTCGTCGGCGGGGATCTGGAAGACGCCGAAGCCGAGCAGCGGCATCTCGGCCCCGGTGTTCAGGGTGACGGAGGGGATCGCGCCCATGGTGTTCCTTGCAGCCGCGCGGGTCGCCGCGGGGTTCAATAGCCCGCCGGCGGGCGGACGACGTAGTGGGCGCCGAGCTGGTCGATCTCGGCATCGGTGAGGGTGAGGTCGACCGCGGCGGACGCGTCGCTGAGGTGGTGCGGTGCGGTCGCGCCGACGATGGGGGCGCTGACGACGGGGTTGGCCAGCACCCAGGCGAGGGCGATGTGCGCCATGGGCACGCCGCGGTCGGCGGCGATGCGCTCGACCGCATCGATCACCGGCTTCTCGGCGTCGGGGTCCGCGAAGTGCGCGGTCCCCACCGGGTCGTTCTGCGACCGGGCACTGGTCTTGTCGCCGAAGGGACGGGCGACCCTCCCCTTCGCGAGCGGGCTGTAGGGGATGCTGCCGACCCCCTGATCGGCGAGGAGACCGAACATCTCGCGCTCCTCCTCGCGGTACAGGAGGCTGTACTGATCCTGCATCGAGACGAACCGCGTCCAGCCGTGGATGGTGGCGGCGTGCTGCATCTTCGCGAACTGCCAGGCGTGCATCGCCGACGCGCCGAGGTAGCGCGCCTTGCCCGCCTTCACGACGTCGTGCAGGGCCTCCATCGTCTCCTCGACGGGAACCGACGGGTCGAACCGGTGGATCTGCAGGAGGTCGATGTAGTCGGTGCCGAGGCGGCGCAGCGAGGCATCCACCTGCTCCATGATCGCCTTCCGCGACAGCCCGCTGCCGCCGGGGCCGGCGTGCATCGGGAAGAAGACCTTGGTCGCCAGCACGATCTGGTCGCGCGAGGCGAACTCGTCGATCGCGCGCCCGACGACTTCCTCCGACACGCCCTTCGAGTAGACGTTTGCCGTGTCCCAGAACGTGATGCCGAGCTCGACGGCCTGCCGGAAGAAGGGCGCCGACTGCTCCTCGTCGAGCACCCACGTCGCGAAGCCGCTGTCGGGGTCGCCGAAGCTCATGCACCCGAGGGCGACTCGACTGATGGTGAGGCCGGAGCTCCCGAGGCGTGTGTACTGCATGGCGTTGTCCTTCCTTCGCAGGGTCGACACCAGTGAACGCCCGCCGGGCCGAGCGAACCAGGCTCTCGTGGAACCACCCTCGCGTGCAGGCTCCGTCGTAGCCTCGGAACATGGACGGTGAGAACGAGCTGCGGGAGTTCCTCGTCTCCCGGCGCGCACGAATCACCCCCGAACAGGCGAAGCTGCCCGCTTACGGCGGCAATCGCCGCGTCGCGGGGCTCCGGCGTGAAGAGGTCGCGATGCTCGCGGGGGTGAGCGTCGACTATTACACGAAGCTCGAGCGCGGCGCCGTGGGTGTCGTCTCCCCCTCCGTCCTCGACGCGGTCGCCCGCGCGTTGCAGCTGACGTCGACCGAACGCGATCACCTGTTCCACCTGACCGGCACCACCGCCTCCCTCCGCCCCGTCGCACAGCCCGAGCGAACGACGGTCCGGCCCACCGTGCAGCGGATCCTCGACGGCCTCAGCGACTCGCCGGCGTTCGTCGCGACTGCGGCGCGCAACCTCGTCGCCGCCAACGCTCTCGGACGAGCCGTCTACTCGCCGCTGTACGACGCCGCGCCCGACGGCATCCCGAACACCGCGCGCTACGCGTTCCTGGAGCCGAGCGCGAAGGAGTTCTTCGTCGACTGGCGCACGGCCGCCGCCAACCTGGTCGCGAACCTCCGGCGCGAGATCGCCACCGACCCGCTCAACCGAGCGCTTGAGCAGCTCGTCGACGAGCTCAACCGCCGCAGCCCCGAGTTCGGCGAGCTCTGGCGGTCGCACGACGTCCGCACCCACGACGCCGGGGCCAAGAGCATCCGGCATCCCGTCGTCGGCGAACTCCAGCTGACGTTCGAAGCGATGCCCCTGCCGGCCGACCCCGGGCAGAACCTCGTCGTCTACGGGGCCGAGCCGGGATCGGAGACCGCCGACCGGCTGCGCCTGCTGGCGAGCTGGAGCGCCGCGGACGCACGCTCCTGACGGCGAGCGCGGTCAGTTGCCCTTCGCACCGGCGTCGGTCGTGCCGACGTCGGTGCGGTGGAAGTTCTGGAACGAACGGGATGCCGTCGGCCCCCGCTGCCCCTGGTACCGGTTCTTGTACGGCCCGGTGCCGTAGGGGTTCTCTGCCGGCGAGGTCAGGCGGAAGAAGCAGAACTGCCCGATCTTCATGCCCGGCCACAGCTTGATCGGGAGCGTCGCGACGTTGGCCAGTTCGAGCGTCACGTGACCCGAGAAACCGGGGTCGATGAACCCCGCCGTCGAGTGGGTGATGAGCCCGAGGCGGCCGAGCGAGCTCTTGCCCTCGAGACGCGCGGCGACGTCGTCGGGCAGCGTGATCTGCTCGAACGTCGCGCCGAGGGCGAATTCGCCCGGGTGCAGGATGAACGGCTCGTCGGGGGCGACCTCGATCAGCCGGGTCAGCTCGGGCTGGTCCTCGGCCGGGTCGATGAACGGGTACTTGTGGTTGTCGAAGAGCCGGAAGTACCGGTCGAGCCGCACGTCGACGCTCGAGGGCTGGACCATCGCCGGGTCCCACGGGTCGAGGCCGATGCGGCCGCCGTCGATCTCGAGTCGGATGTCGCGGTCGCTGAGCAGCACGCGGCCAGCCTACTGGCCGCCCGGCGCCTCACCGCGCGACGCGGACCACCACCACACCCCGCGGAGCCACGATGACAGCGGATGCCGAGGCGCGGCCGACGAGCACGTCGCCGTGCACCGGCGCCACGACTTCGTCGTCGGTGCGGTTCGAGAGGAAGACGTACCGCGCGTCGGCGTCGCCGCGCTCGATGACGTCGAGCCGGCCGTCGGCCGACCGCGGGTCGCCCGAGAGCGCGGCCAGCCCGAGCCCCGCCAGCACGCCGCGCACACCGTCCCGGCCGATGTCGGCCGAGATGTAGGTCGCCGACCCACCCGCGCGCAGCCGCCGGCGGGTCACCGCGGGCGCACCCGCCAGGTCACCCTCGGCGTAGGTATCGAGCACCTCGACGTCGTCGCCGACGTGCACGATCCGCTCGGTCCAGGCACTCGCGGCTGCACCCGAGGCGAGCGCGACGCGCTCGCCGGGCAGCAGCGGCACGAACTCCTCGACCGTCACGCCGAGCAGCTCGCGCAGTGCGCCGGGGTACCCCCCGAGCCAGACGCGGTCGTTCTGGTCGACGATGCCCGAGAAGTACGTTGTGACGAGGTGGCCACCGGCATCCGCGAACGACGTCAGGCGGGAACGCAGCTCATCGGGGACGACGTGCAGCATCGGGGCGATGAGCACCTCGTAGCCGTCGAACGACGCGCCGATCGGGGTCACGTCGGCGCGCACCCCGAGGTCGAGCAGCGCGCGGTACCAGGCGAGCGCCTCGGCGTCGTACGCGAGCGCATCGGTCGGGTGGGCGTCGCGCCCGCTGACCCACCACGACTCATAGTCGAAGACGATCGCGACGCGCGCAGTCTCACGCCGCGAGCCGTGCACGGGCGCGAGGTCGCGCAACGCCCCGCCGAGGGCCACGACGTCGCGGAACACCCGGCTGTGCTCGCCCGCGTGCGGCACCATGCCGGAGTGGTACCGCTCACCGCCGGCGCGCGACTGCCGCCACTGGAAGTAGCAGACCGCGTCGGCGCCGTGCCCGACGTGGGTCAGCGCATCGCGCACCAGCTCGCCGGACCGCTTCGGCGGGTTGACCTCGCGCCAGTTCACGGCGCTCGTCGCGTGCTCCATGAGGAACCACGGCAGACCGCCGGCGATGTTCCCGGTGAGGTTCGCCCAGAACGACAGGTCGTCGCGACCGAGCTCGCCCGGGCGCAGGTAATGGTCGTTCGAGACGAAGTCGACGTCGCCCACCCACGACGGGTAGTCGATGTCGCGGACGTTCTGCGCGACCATGAAGTTCGTCGTCCGCGGGATGCCGGGGGTCACCTCGGCGAGCACCGCGGCCTCGGCCCGCAGGTGGTCGCGAACGGCATCCGAAGAGAACCGCTCGAAGTCGAGCTGCTGTCCGGGGTTGCGGATCGTGGGCGCGGAGCGCGGCGGCAGGATCTCGTCCCACTCCTCGTAGTGCTGCGACCAGAAGGCCGTGCCCCAAGAGTCGTTGAGCGCCTCGATCGTGCCGTAGCGCGCTTCGAGCCAGGCGCGAAACGCGCGGGCGGCGTCATCGGAGTAGTCGTAGAGGTTATGGCATCCGAGCTCGTTCGAGATGTGCCACGCGACGACGGCGGGGTGATCACCGTAGCGCTCGGCGAGCGCGCGCACGAGGCGCAGCGCGTACTCACGGAAGACGGGCGACGTCGGGCGCCAGTGCTGCCGGGCTCCGGGCCAGAGGATGGTCCCGTCGACGGTCTGCGGAAGGATCTCGGGATGCCGGCGCGCCATCCACGACGGCGGTGACGCCGTCGCCGTCGCGAGGTCGACGTCGATGCCGTTCGCGTACAGCAGGTCGATGATCTCGTCGAGCCACGCGAAGTCGTACTCGCCGGGGCGCGGTTCGAGCAGGCCCCAGGAGAAGATGCCGAGCGAGACGATGTTCACGCCCGCCTCGCGCATGAGCCGCACGTCGTCGTCCCACACCTCGCGCGGCCACTGCTCCGGGTTGTAGTCGGCGCCGTAGCGCATCGTCCCGGGCTGCTGCGAGCCGTCCTTCACCCAGCGGTAGTTCTGCACGCGACCACGCTAGTCCCAAAAACGTGCATCTGCACGGTTTCAGTCGATCTACACTGCCGTCATGACCGAAGCGCCCGCCCGGGGCCCCTACGCGAAGTCCGCCGCTCGGCGCAGCGAGATCATCGCGAGCGCGACGGCCGTCTTCGGCACGCACGGCTACCGCGGCGGGTCGCTGCGCCAGATCGCGAAGCAGCTCGACCTCAGCCTCACGACGGTGATGCACCACTTCCCGACGAAGGTGTCGCTGCTGGCCGCGGTCCTGTCGCAGGAGGATGCCGCCGACACCGACTTCTCGCAGCGCGCCGCGCGCGACGGCTTCATCCCGACGGTCCTCGCGATCGTCGAGCGCAACCTCGGTCGGCGCGAACTCGTGCGGATGTTCACGGTCGTGCAGGCCGAGGCCACGCACGCCGACCACGAGGCGCACGCGTGGCTGCGCGCACGGTACGCCGACGTCATCCCCGAGTACGCCGCGGCGATCGAGTACGACCGGTCGCTCGGCAGACTGACGACGACGACGGATGCCGTCATGCTCGCCGACCTCGCGATCGGGATGTGGGAGGGCATCCAGGTGCGCTGGCTGGCCGACGGCACCGATCCCGTCGCCGCGATGCGGGTCGCGCTCGATGCGCTGCTCCTGCCGACTCCGGTCAGCGCCGCGGGTCGATGATCGTCATCCCCGCGGGCGCCGCGGTGTCCATGGCGGGCAGCAGCTGGGCGGCCTCGTCGAGCGACACCGTCCGCTCGACGAGGTCCTGCGGGCGGAGCGTGCCGCGGGCGATGAGCTGCAGCATCCCGGGGTAGTCCTCGGCTGCCATACCGTGGCTGCCGAGCAGGTCGAGTTCCCACGCGATGGCCCGGGCCATGGGCACCGCGGAGAGACCGGATGCCGAGGGCAGCAGCCCGACCTGCACGTGTCGGCCGCGGCGGCGCAGGCTGAGGACGGCGTCAGCGCAGGTCTGCTCGCTGCCGACGGCGTCGACCGACACGTGCGCGCCGCCGCCGGTGACCTCGTGGACCGCGGCGGGGATGTCGGAGCCGTCGGCGCGGACGACGTGCTCCGCGCCCAGACGGCGCGCGACGTCGAGGGATGCGGCGGAGCGGTCGACGGCGACGACCCGCGCGCCGAGCGCCGTCGCGATCATGACGGCGCTGAGACCGACCCCGCCGGCGCCGACGACGACGACCCACTCCCCCGCACGCAGGCGGGCACGCGCGGTGAGAGCGCGGTAGGCGGTGGCGAAGCGGCATCCGAGTGCGGCAGCGGACTCGAGCGAGATCCCCTCGGGCACGGCGACGAGGTTACGGTCGGCGGCGTGGATCACGACGCGCTCGGCGAACGACCCCCAGTGGGTGAAGCCCGGCTGCTCCTGGTTCGGGCACACCTGGGCGTCGCCGGTCAGGCACCACTCGCACCGCCCGCACCCGCACACGAACGGCACCGTGACGCGGTCGCCGACGTTCCAGCGCTCGACACCGCGCCCCACCGCCGCGACCACGCCGGCGAGCTCGTGGCCGGGGACGTGCGGCAGGGCGATTTCGTCGTGCCCGACCCACGCGTGCCAGTCGCTGCGGCACAGCCCCGTGGCGTGCACCTCGACGACCGCGCCGCCGTCGGGGGCGACCGGGTCGGGCACCTCGGTGACGGTGAGGGGACCGGCGATCCGGTCCATGATCATCGCGCGCACTGCAGCCTCCGTCGCATCCGTCCGTCTCGATTCTGCCGCCGCGGCCGCGGGTCAGCCGCGGGCGACGTCGATGAGCACCTGCAGCACGTCGTCGACGGCGGGCGGCCGGGTGCCGGGGTGGAAGACCGCGCCCATGTCGCGCACCGCGCGCGGATCGTCGATGGGCCGCTGCACGCAGCCGTCGAGCGGATGCGGCACTTCGGGTCCGACGGCGATGCCGAGGCCCGCCGCGACGAGGCCGTGGAGGGTGCGCAGGTCGTCGCCCTCGAAGGCGATGCGCAGCTCGGCGTCCTCGGCGGCGACCAGCTGCTCAAGGGTGCGTCGCAGGCCGTAGCCCGGCTTGAGGGTCACGTGTGTTTCGGCGACGACGTCGGCGAGCGTGACCCGGCGGGCGGTCGCGAGGCGGTGCCCGGCGGGCACGACGGCGACGAGCGGCTCGTCGTACAGGTGGACGGATGCCTCGCCCGCCGCGGCGGCCCCCGAGACGATCGCGAGGTCGGTGCGCCCCGAGGCGAGCTCCGCGAGGCACGCGTCGCGCGCGCCCTGCCAGAGGCGGATCTGGATGTTCGGGCGCTCCTCACGCAGACGCCGGACGAGGCGGGGCACCAGGTTCTCGCCGAGCGAGTTCTGGAAGGCGAGCGAGACGGTCGCGCGCGCCTCGTCGAGCGAGTCGATGGCGTCCTGCGCGGCGCGGAGGGCGACGCGGACGCCGGGCAGCATCCGCTTCGCCGCGGGGGTGAGACGGATGCCGCGACCCTCGGGCGCCACGAGCGCGACGCCCAGCTGCGCCTCGAGCTGCCGGAGCGCGCGGCTCACGCTCGGCTGCGGGACGCCGAGGGCCTGCGCCGCACGGGTGACGTGCTCGTCGCGGCCGAGCGCGTCGAGCAGGGGCAGGTGCGGCAGCAGCGCGGCGAGGCGACCCATGCGCCGATGGTATCGCTCGTCGAGAACCAGTATTGGATCCGGATGAGAAGTATGCCTACCGTGGGGTGGGTGACGACTCTCGACATCCCCACCGTGACCGCCGCTCCGCGTCGGCTCGGTGCGGCGATGTGGACGACGGGGATCGCGACCTTCGGCGTGCTGTACGCCCCGCAGGGGCTGCTGACCGGCATCGCCGAAACCTACGGGCTGACTGCCGCCGACGCGTCGTGGGTCGTGTCATCCGCCACGTTGGGTCTCGCGCTCGCGATCGTGCCGTGGGCCCTGGCCGCCGACCGGTTCGGCCGTCGACGGATGCTGCAGGTCGCCGCGGTGGCCGCCGCCGTCATCGCGATCGCGTCGCCCCTGCTGCCGGGGTTCGCCGGGCTGCTTGCGGGGCGGTTCCTGCTCGGGGCGGCGCTCGGCGGCATCCCGGCCCTGGCGGTCGCCTACCTGCACGAGGCGGCCGGTCCGCACCGCGCCGGCGTCGCCGCGGGCGCCTACGTGGCGGCGACGAGCGTAGGCGGTCTGGCCGGCCGGCTGGTCGCGGCGCCGGTGGGCGAGCTCGTCGGGTGGCGGCTGTCGCTCGAGCTGATGGGGGTGCTGGCGGCGGCGCTCACGGTGCTGTTCGCCGTGCTGCTTCCGGCGACCGCGCCGCACCGGGTCGTGCCGTTGCGCAGCAGTCTGCGGACGCTCGGGCGCCAGGCGGTCAACGTGCGGGCCCTGCCGCTGTACGCGATCGGGGCGATGGTCGTCGGTGCGATGGTCGCCGTGTTCAACGCGATCGGGTTCCGCCTCGAGGTGGCGCCGTACTTCCTGAGCGCGACGGCGGTGTCGCTGGTGTTCCTGACGTACCTGTCGGGCACCGTGACCTCGCGCCTGTCGGGCGCGCTCGTCCACCGATGGGGAACACGGATGCCGCTGGTCGCCGGCGGCGCCCTGATGACCGTCGGCGCCGCCGTGACGATCGCATCGGGCGTGGCGGTGATCGTCGCCGGCATCCTGCTCATCACGGCGGGAATGTTCCTCGCGCACGCGACCGCCAACGCGGCCACCGCTCGCGCGGGCGGGTCGGGGCGGCAGCACGCGGTCGCGCTGTACAGCGTCGCGTACTACGTGGGCTCGAGCGTCATCGGCACGGTGGGCGCTGCCGCGTGGACGGCAGGTGGGTGGCTCGCCCTGGCGGGCCTCGTCGCGGCGCTCGGCGTGCTCGTCGTGGTGTGCTCGCTCGCCGTGCGTGACTGATGTCGCACCCGCCGATAGGGTGCGGGCATGGACAGCTACGGACAGTACGCAGGGCTCGGCGCCGGTTTCGTGATCCTCATGATCGTGCTCTACCTGGGCTTCATCGCCCTCATGATCTGGGTGGGCTACCTCATCCAGCGGACGGCGGTGAAGAACGGGATGCTGCGCGCGATGCAGGAGAGCGGCATGGTCTTCGCGCCGCGCCCCGGGCCGCCCTACCCCGGCGGCGGGTACCCGGGCGGCCAGCCGCCGCACCCCGGGCAGCCGCCGCACCCCGGGCAGCCGCCGCACCCCGGACAGCCGCCGCAGGGCCCGGGACAGCCGCCCGCCGCCACGGACTGACCGGCACTCCCGGTCTGCGTTCGGTCGAACGGCTCCCGGTCTTGCTAGGCTTGCCGGGTGCCTCCGGGCGCACGGGGCTGTAGTTCAATGGCAGAACTTCTGCTTCCCAAGCAGACAGCGCGGGTTCGATTCCCGTCAGCCCCTCCATGTGACTTCTCACGCTAGTTCAGACGTTCTCGAGCTAGTCCGGACCGCTGAGCGCGAGCACTCGCAGCCGACGGCTGCCTTCCGCAGGACGGCGCGGGATAGTCGCACTATTCTTGCCACCCGACCTCGGTCCGTCGGCCTCTTACCCTGGACTACGAGATCCGGGGCCCTCGCCCAACCGTTGTGTCTAGCCAGATGTGAACGTCCAGGCTGATCCGCTCGAATGTATTCTGAGCGAGAGGCTCACCCTGCGTCGGACACTTCCATCTCCATATTGAGTGCTTCGATCACCCGGAGCACCCTGTGCAAGGTGGCCCCGGGAACACCGGTCTCAAAGCGGGCTAACCATCCACGGCTGACGCCTGTTGCATCGGCAAGCTGCTGTTGGGTCAGACCTCGGCGTTTACGTCGCGCGGCGACCATGGCGCCAAGATTCGCGGCCCCCGTGACTTTCATGGAAGGTTTCCCGGATGCGCCAGGCCGACTGGAGCACCTCTACTGCTCACTTCTCTTCACCGCTCGTGCGACCTGCGGCATGACCAGCGTGGCCGCGTCGCACCCCTTGGTTCATGTCGATGCCGAGCTTGTGGGTGTTGTTGCGGTCAGCACTTTGGATCGACCTCAGCTCGCCCCAAAACCAGTTCTGGCGTCGGTGATCACGCGCTTCCTGCCAACCCGCGAGCAGCTTTGAAATCGCGCACAAGGTCTCGGTACCAATGTCCACTGTCTTTGATGGTGCGCTCGAATGTCTCGTAGTCGACGTGGATGAGGCCGAATCGCTTCGAGTAGCCCAGCGCCCACTCGAAGTTGTCCAACAGCGACCACGCGAAGTAGCCCCGCACATCGGCACCGCGCTGCACTGCGCGCGAGACCGCCGCGATATGCGAGGACAGGTAGGAGATGCGGTCGTCGTCGCGCACTCGCCCGTCGGCGAGGGTGTCCGGGAAGGCGGCGCCGTTCTCGGTCACAACGAGAGGTAGTCCCGGAGCCTCGTGGTGCAGTGTGACGAGAAGCTGTTCAAATCCGTCGGGGTCGATATTCCACCCCATGTCGGTGAGCGGTGGCGCATAGGGCAGGAACTCCAGATCCGAGCACCCCGGGAATGCCGCCATCTTGTCGGGTGCGCCCGGGAGCCGCCTCCGCACTAGCTCGGAGTGGTAATAGTTGACGCCCAGCGAATCGAGCGGCTGCGCGATCTCTGCGAGGTCCCCATCGCGCACGAAGGACCAATCGGTTAGCGCCGCAGTGTCGCGACGGAGGTCCTCCGGGTAGGTGCCGTGGAGCATCGGCCCAGTGAAGATTCGATTGCCCACCGCGTCGACGCGTTGGGCCGCGTCACCAGTCTCGCCCGGGGCATCGCGTACGTGATGGAGGTTCAAGGTGACGGAGACCTCAGCGTCGGCAGCCCGGGCCCGCACGGCCTGCGCACCCAGGCCGTGGGCGAGGTTCAGATGATGGGCCGCAAGGAGCGCGGCTCCGCCATCGCGCACGCCGGGTGCCATCTCTCCCGAACCGTAGCCGAGGAACGCGGAGCACCACGGTTCATTCAGCGTCGTCCACATCCTCACGCGGTCGCCCAGCGCCGCCGCTACTTCTCCGGCGTAGTCGGCGAAGCGCCAGGCCGTCTCGCGGTTGAGCCACCCGCCCTCCTCCTGGAGCGCCTGTGGCAGGTCCCAGTGATAAAGCGTGGCGACTGGCTCAATCCCCCGCTCGAGAAGGCCGTCAACGAGCCGTTCGTAGAATCCCAGGCCTAGCGCTCGGGTACTGCCCCGACCATCGGGCTGGATGCGGGGCCATGCGATGGAAAATCGATACGCATCCAAACCAAGAGACGCGATCAGGTCGAGGTCTTTCGCCCATCGGTGATAGTGATCCGTCGCTCGATCTCCAGTGTCGCCATTCAGCGTTTTTCCCGGCGTGTGGCTGAACACATCCCAGATCGAGGGGCCCCGCCCATCCGCGCTCACGGCGCCCTCGATCTGGTAGGCAGCGGTTGCCGCGCCGAACACGAAATCAAAAGGGAGACCTGAGGTCTGTGGCGGCATTGACACGTCTTCTCGTTTCTTTGGGAACGGCTCAAAGTTACTTTATTCATTTAAGTATCTCAACAACTTGAATACGGTATCGTGGGTGCAGGTCAGGATCCGGAGGTCTCGATGTCGATGGAGCTCGCGGCTCTCGCACATCCCAGCCACGGCCGCATTCTCGATATCATCCGCGCGGCTGGCTCGATCAGCAGGGTGGAGATCGCGCAGGAATCGGGCATGACCGGCGCATCCGTGACGAACATCGTCCGACTTCTGTTGGACCTGGAACTCATCAAGGAGATCGGACACGCCGAGTCGACGGGCGGCAAGCGCCGAACCCTCCTCTCCATCGCCCCGGAGTCTCGCTACGCGGTGGGGATTCATCTGCAGCGAGAGAACACGACGTTCATCGTCTCCGACATGGCGGGCCGGCTCGTTGGGCGGCGGAGAACCACCAGTGGCAGCTTCGACGACCCGTCGGCGCTGGTGCGCGCTCTCGCCGTGGATATCAGTGAGACCTTGGACGACCTGGGCATCCGGATAGCTCTTGTCGTGGGAGTGGGGATTGCTACGAGCCGCGCAATCCACGAGCAGATGCAAGCCGCTGACGTGCTCGCGCCGCAGCTGAGCACGATGATCTCGCTACCGGTCATAATCGACCGCGAAGCCATCGCTGCCGGCGTTGGGGAGTTCTGGCAGGGGTCGCTCGCGCAGCCCTCGTCGTTTGTCACCCTGTACATGGGCGACGAGTTTGGGGTCGGGATCCTGAACGCCGGCGCGGTATGGCGCGGAGCTTCCTCTAACTCTGGCGAGATCGGCCACTTGGCGTTCGGCAACAGCACCACGCCGTGCCGCTGCGGCGGTCGCGGATGCCTGCAAGCCACTGCCGCACCCGAAGCCGTGGTTGCTGCAGCGGCCACCGCCGGTTTGACTACGGACGAACACGGCGCCTCGTCGTCCGATCGCTTCGACACCCTGGCGCGGAGCGCTGTCCGCGGAGACGAAGCCGCATCGGCCTTCCTTTCCTCAGCCGCGGACGAGGTCGCTCATGCGACTGTGGTGCTCGCCGGCATTCTCGATGTGGAAATGGTCGTGCTCGCCGGTCCGGGTTTCGCTATTCCGGGCGCGATTTACGCGACGCCTATCCGCGCCGCGCTTGACGGCTTTTGCAACCGTCAAGGTCGCGAACCGATCAGCGTCGAACTCGCGCATAATCCGCGCGATACGGCGGCGGTGGGCGCTTCTGCACTCGTCCTTCAACGAGCGCTTGCACCCCGAGGCTGACCGTCCTCAAACGCCGGAGCGTGCCCGCAGCTTCTCGAAAAACTCGTCGCGCCGTAGCTCCTGCTCTCGTGGGGCAGGAACCGGCGCGGCCGCCCGAAGCAACTGGGTATAAGGGTCGCGGGGATGGTCGAACACCTCGCGGGCGTCGCCGTTCTCGACGAGCGAGCCCTTGTACAGCACGGCAATCCGCGACGAGAGCAGCTCAACCACCGCGAGATCGTGTGAGACGAAGAGGTAGCTCATCTTGAGCTCCGCGCTGAGATCCTGCAGGAGGTTCAGCACCTGCGCCTGGATAGACAGGTCGAGCGCGCTTACAGCTTCGTCGCAGACGATCAGGCGTGGGCGCACGATGATCGCGCGGGCGATAGCAATCCGCTGACGTTGGCCTCCAGAGAAGTCACCAGGAAGCTTGTCGGCCGCGGAGGCGGGCAGCCCGACCAGGTCGAGTGCCTCCGCAACGCGAGCCGCCACCTCGCGTCGTCCGAGGCTTTGCCGCCCTACGGTGAGCGGCTCGGCCAGCGTTGTGCCGATGCGCCGGGCCGGATTGAGCGAACCGTAGGGGTCCTGATAGATCACCTGTATCTCGCGCGTGAGCTGGCGGCGCCGGCGGCCCGACGCGGTGCTGATCTCTTCGCCGGCGAAGCGGATGGAGCCACCGGCGACCGGGACGAGCCCGAGGATGGCCTTCCCGATGGTGGACTTGCCCGAGCCGGACTCCCCGACCAGGCCGAGCGTCTCCCCCGCCGCGATCGAGAACGAGACGTCTGCGACGACCCGCCTGCGCGAGCGGCCTCGACCATAGTCGATGGTCAATCCGTCGACCTCAAGCAATGGTGCAGTGGATGACTCAGTCGACAAGGTTCAGCTCCTGAACTCGAATGCAACGCACGGGGTGGCCCGCGACATAGGACCGTAATGGGATCTGAGACGCGCGGCAGGAATCAGTGACGAACGCGCACCGGGACGCGAACCGGCACCCGTCAGGCCAACTGCCCGGCGGCGGCACTTGCCCCGGGATCGCACTCAGTCGGGCCCCTTCACGGGGGGCGTGCGGATCCGCTGCGCGGAGCGCACGGGTATAGGGGTGTTGGGGCGCATCAAAGATCGGCTCGATCGCGGCTGCCTCGACTACCTCCCCTGCGTACATGACGATGGCGCTGTCGCACAGATCGGCGACAACTCCCCAGTCGTGAGTCACGATCAGAACGGCGAGCCCCCGGCTGCGTGAGAGCGACCGCAAGAGCTCGAGCACTTGCATCTGGACGCTGACGTCGAGGGCGGTGGTGGGTTCGTCGGCCACGAGCAGCTGCGGGTCACCTGCGAGCGCGATCGCGATCACGACGCGCTGTGCCATCCCGCCGGAGATCTCGTGGGGATAAAGGCGTGCGACGTCTCGAGCGTTGCGAATGTCAACGGATTCGAGAAGCTCGATCGATATGCGCCGCGCGTCGGCGCGGGACACTCCCCGATGCTGCCGCACGATCTCAGCGAGCTGATTGCCGATACGGAACGACGGGCTCAAGCTCGACATCGGTTCCTGGCCAATGAAAGCGATGGAGGTGCCGCGCAACCGAGCGAGCTCGCGCTCCGAGAGTACGGCGATGTTATGGCCCTCGAACCAGATGTCGCCCGCGATGTGGGCGTCGGTCGGAAGTATGCCGAGGAGCGAACGAGCGGTGATCGACTTGCCGGCCCCCGACTCCCCTACGAGACCGACGATCGATCCCGCAAAGATCTCGAACGACACGCGATCGACCAGGGTCAGTGGCCCGTCGGACCGGGGAACCGTGATGGACACATCCGACACGCGCAGCAGCGGGCGCTCGGCCTGTGGTCGGGGGTCAGTGGCGACGCCACCCTTGCGCGCTGGGGCCTGGCGACGCCTAGGACCGAGGCCGCTACGTCGGGTCCGACCCCCGATCGTCTGCTGCGCAGTGTCGCCGATGACGGAGATCGCCAAAACCGTGAGCCCGATGACGATGGTGGGCGGCACGATCGGCCAGACGCTGATCACGAGCGAGGACGCGGCATCTGCCACCATGTTTCCCCAACTGGGGTTAGGCGGGGACACATCGATGCCGAGGAATCCGAGGCCCGTCTGGATTACGAGGGCAAGCGACAGCAGCACGGCCCCCTGCACGATGGTGATCGGGAGGATGCGCGGAAACACATGCCGCGCCAGAATCTGCCCCTCGGTCAGTCCTGATGTTCGCGCCGCTGAGATGTACAGCTCGGCGCGGACGTCCATTGTGGAGGCTCGGACAGCGCGGAACATCCCGGCCGAGAGCAGGACACCCAACACGATCATGAGGATGGTGGGGTTGCGCGCGACCACAACGGCAATGGTCAGCAAGATGACCGTCGAGGGGACGGAGAGAAGGATGTCTGCGACAGCGGATGTGATCGTGTCGATGACGCCGCGGAAGTAGCCCGCGATAAGACCGATAGTCGTGCCGAGAAGGAGCGCCACGGCCGTAGCGAGCGCCGCGTTCGCAAGCGTGACGCGAGCGCCGTACAGCAGTCTCGACAAGATGTCGCGACCAAGCGTGTCGGTGCCTAGAGGGTGCACAGGGCCAGGTGTCTGGAGGGTCGCGGCGAGATCCTGGGCCGTCGGCGACGGGATTGGGAGAAGGGGCGTCAGCAGGGCGCCGACGCACACAATGGCCAGCCAGGCGACCGCGATGATCGGGAGAGGTCGGGTGACCAAAGCGTGGCCGACTCCGCCGGAACGAGGGGCGCTCATGCTGCACGAACCTTCGGGTTGATGGCTGCGAAGCCGAGATCGACGAGGAGATTGATGATGATGACGAAGATGGTGAACATGACGGTCACGCCGAGCACGACCGGGATGTCACCCTGCCCCGACGCTTGCACTGCGAGGCCGCCCAGCCCCGGGAATGCGAAGACGGCCTCAAGCAGAACGGTGCCGCTGATCACTCCGACGGCGGAGAGCCCGATGGCGGTGAGCATCGGCATCCCCGCCGTCTTCAGAGCGTGCCGGTAGACGATCGAGCGCCGAGAGTAGCCATTCGCACGCATCATGGGCACGAACTCGCGTCCAAGCGCGTCCTCCATGGACGCGCGGGTCTGTTTGGCGATTGTGCCGACCGCGCCGAAGGCCATGGCCACGACGGGAAGCACGAGGGATGAGGCCCATGGACCAATCCCCTCCGCCAGGGTTGAATACCCGCTCGCCGGTAGAAGGCGCAGCGTCAGCGCGAACAGCGGGATGAGGTAGAGCGCGAACACAAAGTTGGGGATGGCCAATCCGACGAAGGTCAGCAGATCGATGATCCGCGCCAGAGCGCCGCCGCGAGTGGCCGCAAAAACTCCGAGGCCGCATCCGATGATCGCGACGACGACCACTGAGGAGATGAGCAGCGAAAGAGTCGGCTGCAGACGCTGCGTCAATGCCTGCAGCACCGGCTGCCCTGTGACCAGCGACGAGCCGAAGTCGCCGCGTATCGCACCGGCGAGCCAGTCGCCATACTGCACGAGCACTGGCTTGTTAAGGCCAAGGGCCTGCTCCAGTTCGGCAATCTGCTCGGGCGTCGCACCTTGGCCGAGGATCGCCAGGGCGGCGTTACCGGGCGAGAGGGAGGCTATGAGGAAGGTCACCAGCGAGACGATGACCAGCAGCGGAACAGAGATCGCCAGGCGGTACGCGACGACTTTCAACATAGGAGAGATCTATTCGGTAGGGCGGCGGAGACCGGCTCACGCGCCGGTCTCCGCCGCTCGTTCACTTCGCGGACGTGAGGTAGGCCGGGTTGAGCAGGTAGGAGTCCGCGACGCCGTCGACGGTGTCGCGCCAGTAGTAGACCGAGGACGTTGTCGCGATGGGCATCTGATATGCGGCATCGACAGCCGCGGCGTTAACTTCCCGCCATGCGGCATCGGCTCCCTTGCTGCTCAAGGCGGCGGCAGAGGCGGCCATCTCGACGAGCTCGGGGTACGCCGAGCCCCGCCAGTTGACAAGGCCGGGGATGTCGTACAGGTTGTCCATCGTCGTCGGCATTCCAATGAGACCGAGCCCGATCACGATTGCGGCGTACTCACCGCTCAAGATGTCCTGGACGAACTCAGTGAACGTCGCCGGGGTGCGCAAGGTTACGTTGACGCCGACCTTCGCGAGCTGATCGGCGATCGCTTGGGCGATAACGGAGTGATCGGTGCCGGGAGCCGCGACGAGCGTGAAGTCGAAGCCGTCACCGTAGCCCGCCTCACTGAGCAGCTCCTTCGCTCGTGCAGGATCGTACGGGTAGGTCTCTTCGAGCGTCTCGTCATAGCCGAGCGAACCGGCTGTCACGGCTTGTACCGTTGCCGTGCCGGAACCGGGAGCTGCAGCCGCGGCGATCGCGTCGCGGTCGACCGCGTACTGCAATGCCTGGCGCACACGGACATCCGCGAACGCGGGGATGATCGTGCCGTCGGGATCACTCGTCCACATGCCCGCGACATTCACTGGGAAGGCTGCCTGCAGCAGCCCCGCCCCCTCAGCAGCCTGCATGTTCGCAGCATCGCCATACGTGACGTCTACTTGACCGGACTGCACAGAGGCGAAGGCAGTGCTGGCATCGCTGATGACCTTGATGACGACCTTGCCGAAGTCGATGGCGTCCGGGTCGTAGTAATAGGGGTTCGGGACATAGGTGTAAGTCGAACCCTCGACCGTGCCATCAGCCGACAGCATGAAGGGACCGGCCCCGAAAGTCTGCTGACCGAAGTTGTCGCCGGCGTCGATCGCCGCAGGGCTGCCGATCGCGCCCAGACCTGTGTACTCAGTGAGATCTGCCGGCATCTGCGGCGTGGGCGCGTTCAGGTTCAGAACTACGGTGGTGTCGTCAGGGGTGTCAACCGATTCGATCGGCGCTGCGGCATAAGCGTGATTGCCTCCCTGCTGCTGAAAGTGCTCGATCCAGGTCTTCACGGCGGCGGAATCCAGGACCTCGCCGTCGGAGAACTTCAAGTTGGGTCGCAGTGTCAGCTTGAGCTGCGTGTTCGAGTCGCCCACCCACTCGTAGTCACTTGCAAGGCCCGGCTCCACCTCGCCATTGCCGACAGCGTGCAGCAGGCCTTGGTACGCGGTCGCGGGATACACCGACTCTTGACCTCCGGACGAGAGGCTCGGGTCCAAGCTCTGTGGTGGATTCGGCGTGACGATCGTGAGGGTCGGCTTATCGCCCGCAGTTCCGCCCTCGTCCGCCCCAGCGCACCCCGTCAACATAGCGAGGAAGAGGCCGGAGGTCGCGATGACAGTGGTCATCCGAACCAGGGATCGAGATGGTCGAGACATGTGGGACCTCACACTTCGTTGGGTGGGTGGAAAGGAATCTAGGGGCTCCGGCTTACTTTCTTAAGTGCCCGAACTTAGTCCTATCATGAGTACAATGGCGCAGCTTGTCAAACGCAAAGTGGAGGATGATCCGTGAGCGATGAGGACTCGCGCGGTCGCGCGGATCGCTGGGCAGTAGGCATGGCGCTGGTGCGGCCTTCGCGCGACCTGCAGGCGGAGTCCTACTCCCAAGAGCTGATTGCGGGCCTCGACGAAGCCATAACTCGTGCGGGCGGCACCTTCATCGTCAAAGTCGTCCCTGACGAAGCGGCCGAGCGCGCGACATACCAACAGTGGGCAGAGGACGGGCGCATCCGGTCGGTGGTGATCGAAGAGCTCACGATCACGGATACCCGCCGGCCCCTCCTCGAGGAATATGGCCTCGAGGTGACTGTCCTCGGAGACCGCGTATTCGCTGGCGACTGGCCCGTGATCTGGAACGACCATGCAGCAGCAATGAAGTTGGCGATGGATGCCATGCAAGACCTCGGCCACCGTTCGGTCGCGCGGGTGTCTGGGCCGCTGCACTTCCATCACTCCGCGGCGCGCTCTAGCGCGTTCTTCGCGCTCGGTGCAGCCCGCGCACTGGTGGTCACGGAAGCCGTCGGAGATTATTCGCGGCAATCGGGGGTGAAAGCGGTCCGTGAACTCTTTAATGTCGAGGAGCCCCCTACCGCGATCATCTTCGATAATGACCTGATGGCCCTAGGCGGGCTAGCCGAGATCACCGGACGCGGCTTGCGCGTGCCGGAGGACGTGTCGATCGTGGCGTGGGACGATTCCGTCCGTTGCCAGATGTCTATCCCCCCTTTAGCTGCTCTCAGTCACGATGTTCACGAGATCGGCGAAAGCGCTGGCGAGGCAGCGTCAGTCGCACGACACGGGCGTGTGATTCGTAAAGAATCACCTCGCCCCATCTTCTTGCCCCGCGCGAGCGTCGGGCCGCCGCGGACACGGTGACAACGACGCTTGACTTGCGAGCCGCAGGTTGCGCTTCTGGACTTTATTCATTCGATGAAGATAGATTCGAAGCGAACTCAGGAGGTGGTGTGCGTTGACGAAAGAGCCTTACGCGCAAGAGGTTCCGCTCGCGCGGACCGTGGACATGCGGCTCAACGCCGCGTTTGGCAGTCCGATTTCGATCGCGACCGCAGAGGGGCTGTGCGTCGGAGAGCCCATGTCGCCAGTGACCGGGGCCGTCGTGTGCTACGCGCCGACCGTCGAGATCCTTCGCCGCGCCGCCGACGAGGGCCGAAACCTGATCCTGTCGCGTGAGCACCCGTTCTTCGTGCACGGCGGTCTGCATCACGCCTATCTCGCGGAGGGGTTGGTGAGCGTTGACCCGATGCTCGCGCTCGGTCCAGGCGGCACCGACCGCGACCTGATCCCCTCGGCGGGGCTAAACGGCGACTTCATCGTTGAAGCGAAACGCGATCTCATCTTCGCGTCCGACCTGATCATCTATCGTCAGGCATCCGCCTGGGACACGTTCCGCCCGAGCGCACAGTCGGCTGCGCTCGCTCGCGCGCTCGGCATTGATCTTGCGCCGGACCAGGAACAGCTGCGTCGGCGCGGCGTGGTGGGAACGCTGAACGAGCCGGTCGCAGTCGATGCCCTCGCCCGCGTCGCAGCCGAGACTCTGTCCTGCACGCCGCGCATCGTCGGCGATACGGACCTTTTTGTCCGCACAGTGGCGGTACTGGCCGGCGAGACGGACCCTGTGGAGTCCCTCAGCGCCCTGCTATCAGAACCCTCGATCGACGCCATTGTCACGGGCGCTGGCGGGATCTTGGACGAGGTCGACGGGGGCGTGTCCTATTTCCAGGATCTGCGGGCGAGCGGGCGCCGCCTCTCGATGATCACAGTCGGATTCGGACCATCGCACGAGCCGGGCGTTCGAGAGATGGCGAAATGGGTGGCGCAAGTCGTGCCCGAACTCGACGTGCAGTACTGGCCCAGTGGCGACCCGACTTGGGTGCCCGGTATCGAACTGGTGAAGAAGCACTGATGGGCGAGCACGACCTGACCGCACGGGAACTCGCCGAACGCATCGTCGCGACGCTCGCCGACGAGGGCGTCGACTGGCAGCGATCGAATGCCGACGGTTTCATCCTCGGCTCCCCGGACGTCCGCGTGGTGGGCGTCGCGGTCACCTTCGAACCGACGCTAGAGATACTTCAGCAGGCCGCGGCGAAGGGGCACAACCTAGTGATCAGCCACGAGGCGGCCACCTGGTATGGCTTCGATCGACTCGGTCTCCTGCGAGAGGACGCGGTCACCCGGGCCAAGGTCGACTTCGTCGGCGACAACGGTATGGCGGTTTGGCGGATCCACGACCACCTCCACCGCATGCAACCCGAGCCGGTGTTCACCGAACTGATGATCACTTTGGGCTTCGGTCCATTCCTGGGGCCCGACAGTTCCGCCGCGCAGATCAAGATCCCTGAGCGGTCACTGGGCGATCTTGCTCGCGAAATGAGCGCAAGTTTGCAGACCACGAATATCACTGTGGTCGGCGACCCGGGAATGCGTGTGCAGACAATCGGCATCGGTGCCCACACGCTGCCGACCGCGCTACCGGCGCTGCGCGCCTCGGACGTCGTGATCCTAGGCGAGACCGCCGAATATGACACCTTCGAGTACGTACGGGACGCGAACGCCCTGGGCACACCGAAGGGCGTCATTCGCATCTCCCACGAGCGGCTCGAGGAGTGGGGCGTGGCGGCATTCGCACGCTGGCTACAGCCTCTCGTGCCGGCGCTGCCAGTGGAGTGGGTACCTAACGGGGATCCTTTCGTCGTTCCCGGACGGGATGCCTCGACGATGTCGCGGTGACTCGTAGTCACGGCGGTCACCGTGGCATGCGCACACCTCGCGGATGTCGCGAATCGGGCGGCCTGATGCCTGTAGCAGCTGGTAAGGGTTTGGCAGTCTCGGTGATCGGGGCCTCATGAGGTCAGGGGTGTCCGCGAGAATGCCCCCATGGCCGACGGATACGACCCCCTGTTCCTCTCCGCTCCCTACCCCAGCGCGCAACCCAATCCGCCTGGACTACCCCCACTTCTCCGTCCTGCTCGATACCGATCGGCGCCTGGCAGCGGTCACGGCAGTCAACATCGACGGCGCCGACCTTCGAGACGTCCCTCGGTTCGGGGATTGGTCACTGGATGACCGTGTCCCGGCGTCAGATCAAGCCGGTCCCGAGCTGTACTCCTCAAACGACCTCGATCGCGGTCACCTTGTCCGCCGTCGAGACCCGGGGTGGGGCGCGGAGGCGGTTGCTCGAGCAGCTACGGAGGCGACCTTCCGCTACCCCAACGCAGCCCCGCAAGCCTCTGTCTTCAATCAGAGCAAGGACTTGTGGCTCGGGCTCGAAGATCACGTCCTCGGGTACGCCGGGACTACGGATCAGCGAGTCAGCGTCTTCACAGCGCCCGTGCTCGCCGCGGATGACCCGCTTTACCGTGGCATCCAGATCCCGCTGCGGTTCTGGAAGGTGGTCGGCTGGGCCTCGCCGCTTGGGCTCAGATCGGCCGGCTTCATCCTGGACCAGACCGATCTCGTACGGCTGTCCGATGTCGCTGCGCTAGTCCCGCCGCTGGGGTCATTCAAGACATTCCAGGTACCAGTCGGAGACGTCGAGCGGTCTGGTGCGATCAGAGCAATCGGGTCTTGTCGAGCTGCATGGCGGCGTTCGAAGCTCGGCATGGAAGCGTTCGCTGGTTCCTACACAGCGAGCCTTTTCGTCGCGACAAGAGAAGCACCGCCGCCGGTCTGCGTGACACGCCGCGCGGGTCGAGCTGAGAGGATAACGTTCCCGCGTGGACATTCAGGAGTGGGCACCCATCTTAGGAGGAGCAGCCGCCGGAGCGTTGGTGACGTCGGCCGCCAGTATCGGGATCGCGATATTCAATGCCAGACGGCGAGATGGAGAACGGGCCGCCGACCTGCTTGATCGCAAGGAGGAGCGCCGGCTCGCCGCGGATCAGCGCAAGGATGATCGGAGCAACGCGCTCGCAGACCGCGAAGATGAACGCAGACACACGCGGGCGATCCTGGAAGATGAGCGGCAACACGACGCGAAACGCCAGGCGGCGGAACGCGCGGACGAGGCGCTTCGAGACACCCTAACGATGTTGCGCACGATCCGCGTGAACTATGCCGAGAGGTCGAAGGGTGTCGTAGTGCCCTACTCCGACTACATCAAGGCGGCCGATACAGCGCTACTGATACCCGAGCGGGCGTTTGCGGAGTACATGTCGCTTGACATCATGAACTTGCAAGGGCTGCCCATCCTTGGGCGTTCCTTGGGCGAGGAACACAAGTCAGACGCCGCGCAATGGGAGCACTTGAGCGGCCTGGTGAAGCGGTGCACTGATTACGCGGTCGATGGGTCGTGGGACTCTGCGTGGCTCGAGACAGCGCGCAGGCTCGCGAAGAAGATTGACGACGCCTGGGAAGAAACGGGCCCGTAGCGAAACTGAGACGCGCGCGGGTCGTGGACTCTGGTGTGAGTGTGAAGTCGACGTCGGGGCTCGTCACTATGGTCGTGTGATGACCAACATCGCAATGACGACGGGCGAACTCGCGGCGTCGTCGCTAGCCGCAGGCTGGTTCACGGCCATCGCGACCGGCGTAGGAGTGCTCGTTGCTGGAGGCGCCCTCGTCGCGGCTTGGTGGCAGATCCGACAGACCGGCTCGCAGCTCCGCGAAGCGTCGCTCGAGAACGAGCGAAACGTTGAGGCGCAAACGAGACCCTACCTGGGGGTCGAGTTCGTAGCAGGCATTGGCGGAGCGCCGGCGATGGACATTGTGATCGCGAACACCGGGCGTACGACCGCTTCGAACATTCGGCTGGCCCTGGCGAACGAGTTCGTTGCACAGTCCGCGGATGACCAGATCGGACCTGCGTTAGGACGCCTATTCGCGGTGCCGTTCACGCTTGCGCCCCAAACTCGTCGGCGAGTGTTTTGGCGCATCCCCGATCAAGAGAACGCACAACCCCGCGGGGACATGGGCGCGCCGATCGCGGCAACACTGGAGCTGCTCTACGACTGGACAGAGGAAGGCCGGCCGACTCGCACCTACCGCGAGCAGGTCGATTACGACCTCAGCGAGTACCCACAGCTGATGCCGGGCCCACACGCGGGAGCCGTCCGCGCTGGTAACTCAATCGAAGCGAGCCTGACTAACGCAGTCAACTCGCTCCGAGCGATAGCCACACACATCGCCGAACTGCGCCGCTGAAATCCACCGGCGGCTGTCGCCCGCCCGCGCATATGCGAACGCTGATCAGCAAGCGGTCAGTTACCCAATCGGAAATCTCGATGACTCGGCTGCATCTGCAACTTTGCTCAACTATTTTCAGTCGATCTCAGCTGCGGGTGAGTTCAGCCCGCCTCGTGATAGATCCATCCACTCTCGCGTCTCCAGCGCATGATGTACCCAGTTCCACCGTCCAACCACAGATCGGTCAGACCTTCTGGCGGGACAAAGTCACCGTCAGTGAACCAACTCGGAGAGGTAGGGAGGAGGTTGCCCCACCGGCCGGCGGCCGCGACGAGGAGGTAAAGGTGTTGCCGCCGCGCGCCCAGGGCAATCGCCTCGCGGTGCAGCTTCTCGAGGTGGTGGACCGGGCGTTCCTCGCTTGCAAGGTAGGCGGATAGCCGTTCGAGGTAAGGCACGTTGGCGGAGTCGGTCGTGGCCGCGTTCCACGAAGTAAGGATGAAACCTGACTTCCCCGCCTCCGCGCGGGGGGCTCCGAACTCGATCCCCGGAAAGACTGATCCGATTGCGGCCGCGGCATCGCCGCTGATTTCGCCTGCCCGCGCTTCTTCACGCACCCGCTCGACAGCCTCCCGCCACTTGTCACCCGTACCGCGCGCCTTCCGCCCCTTGGTGCGCGGCGGCTCCCACCCGCGCTTCAGATGCACCGGAACGTAGCATTCCACCGGCTCATGCCCGTTCAACTCGGCAATAAGAGCCACCGCGCGAGGAACTGCGGCCTGATAGTCCCAGTCGATTGTCGCGAGGATCTCGACGGGCTCGGGTGGCGCGTCAACGGGGCGGAGCACGAGGTCAACGAGCCCATCGCCGGCTCCCTTCACATCGCGGCGGAAAGGCAACGATCCGGTGAGGAACCACAAGTTCATCGAGGCACGGATGTCGTCGCTTGGAGCAGTCCGGAACTCGTCCGAATCCCACCAAGCTCTACGGGGGGCGGAGAGCGCGGCCGCCGCTTCGGGAATCGACGGACCCCGATCACACCATCCCTCTGTGAGAATCCTCATGGCCCGACCGTACGCCAACGACTGATCGAGGTCACCTCACCCGTCGAGCAGTCGGCCCTCGGTCGGTCGCTACAGTTATCGGACCTCGCCTCAGCGAGTAGCTGAGCGCGCGCGGTACGCAGGACTCAATCGCGAGAAGGCGCGAGCGCCCCCTCGGTTTGGGCTGAGACAGTTGATTCGAACCAGCAATCTCGCGGGAGGCCTGGCCTTCTTGCGAATGAGAAGTCCGAACTAACATGGGACACCGGCGATTCCCGGTCACATCAGCTGCGCGAGAACTTCAGTCCGAGCTAGCCCGATCCCCTCATAAACAGTCTGAAGTAGTTCTGGAAATGACACTCCACTGTGACTTCTCACGCCTCCTTGTTTGCACCTGCGATCGAAGGCTACGCAGGCAGTCGGCCACTACTCGGCCATCGAGGACTTCGCGACGAGGGAGCCGCGTTGCGCGGATCTAGTCGAACTCCTCGATGGTCCATTCGTCGCGCCATTCGATGACGGGCCGGTCGCCGTCGAAACGGATGGGCAGCCAGACGTAGTCCGCGATGGTCGTGTCGACGTCGGCGAACTCCTCCATCGGCTCATCGCCGTCCTTGCCAGGGGCAAAGTGCCCGACGAACGCGTCGTGGGCGCGGGCGCCGTGGTCTAGATACCTCGGCAGCCACCGGTCCGCGATCGCGATGTAGAGGTCCTTCTTGTCCGGGTGCGTGAAGACGGAGGAGATCTGGGAGTGGAACGAGGTGCGGGATTCGTCGGTCGGGTGCAGGTCCCCGAGCACCTCGAACGGACCATGGTAGGAGCGCGATACGGCCGCTTCTGACGGGTTCGGGTAGTACCCGGTCGTTCCCGAGGTCAGGAGGTAGTGCAGCCGGTTGCGATACAGGTGGGCGGGAGCTTCGCGGACGAAAGGCGGCTGAGGCTGCGGGAAGTGGGTGGAGTAATAGCCGGTGACGTCGGTGTAGTCGGTGGTGAGATCGGCGCAGATCATCTCCGAGTGCACGCGTTCGAAGTAGTAGTACCCCTTGCCGTCGTGCGGGTCGACGACCAGATCGAAGTCGCCGGCGCTCATGTCCAACGGCTTCAGCCAGGTGCGCACGATCTCGTAGGGACCGAGGATGTGATCCGCTGTCAGAACCGTGGAGCGCTGCAGGGATCCCTTGGTCATGATCTTGAGCCACGCGACGAACTTGTTCGTCTCGGCGTTGTGGATGATGTGCGGCCGGTCGACGAGCTGCGTGGGGTGCAGCGGAGAGTCTTCATCGTCTTCCACCGGCGGGATGATCAGCCCGCGGTCCTCCCAGTTGTAGAGGTCGGTCGACGAGTAGCACCGGACACCCCAGTGCCAGATACCGCTTCCGGGTGCGGAGAACTCTTTGTTCTCGCCGTACCAGTAGTGGACACCGTCGACGGTGATCACAGAGCCGCCGTGCGCGTGGATACGTTCGCCCTTGGTGTCGAGCCACACCTGGCCGGGCTTGATGGATGTCTGCATGGACGTCTTTCTGTAACGCGCTCAGGCGTCAACGGGTTCAGGTTTGCGCCATCCGACGACCGGTGCCGCCGGATCGTCGCTGGCGGGTCGGAATGACTCGGTGAAGGTGTGCTCGCCGGGGCCGACCTCGATCTCCCGGCCGCTGCCGGGTAGGACGACGACACCGGTGGAGGCGGCGGGCACCTCGACGCGGATGGTCAGGGCGTCCCCGTCGCGCGTCCATCGGATGGAAGCGGTGCCGCGCACGCTGTCATAGCGAGCGGATGCGTGGGTCAGTCCGCCCCCGGGTCGCGGCTGGTACCGCACGCGCTCCCATCCGGGGGCGTCGCTGGCGAGGCCGGCGACGGACTGGTGCAAGAAGCTCGCCACGGCGCCCAACGCGTAGTGATTGAAGGACGTCATGTCACCGGGATTGATGTTGCCGTCCGGCAGCATCGAGTCCCACCGCTCCCAGATAGTGGTGGCTCCCATCGACACCGGGTAGAGCCACGACGGCAACTCCTCCTGCCGAAGCAGGTGGTACGCGTAGTCGACACTTCCTGCGAGGACGAGCGCGTCGCAAATGATGGGCGTGCCTACGAATCCCGTGGAGATATGGAACCCGCCTTGCTCCACCAGCTCGAGGAGCCGCCTTCCGGCCCGTGCAGCCTGAGCGTCGCTCTCGAAGAGGTCGAACACGAGGGCGACGGCGATGGACGTGGGTGTGTCGCTGACAACCCGACCGGATCCGGAGATGAACTCGTCCTGGAACGCACGTGTGGCGCGATCGGCGATCGCCGCATATCGCTGTGCGTCCTCCTCTTCGCCGAGGAGCGCTGCGGTGTCCGCGAGGATGCGTGCGGTGCGTACGTGGTAGGCAGTCGCTACGAGGTACTTATCGGTGTGGGACTTGCCCGGGTCCTCCGGCGGTGCGGTGGGGTCAAGCCAGTCGCCGAGCTGGAAGCCGCTGTTCCACAGGCCGCTATTATCGGTGAGGTTGTCGACCAGGTCCACCCAGGCGCACATGCTCGCGTACTGCTCGGCGAGGATCCGGGTATCGCCGTCGGCGAAGTACATCTCCCACGGCACGACCACCGCGGCGTCTCCCCACGCGGCTGTCGGGAAGTTGGGGAAACCGCATTCGATCCACGGCACGAACTGGGGCACATGCCCCTGCTCGGCCTGCTCGAAGGCGAGATCCCTGAGCCATCCCGTCAAAGTTCCCTGAGCAGCGAAGAGGCGCAGCGCGGTGGGTGCGAAGACCTGGATGTCGCCGGTCCAGCCAACGCGCTCATCGCGTTGCGGACAGTCGGTGGGGAGGTCGACGAAGTTGTCGCGCATGCTCCACTGCACGTTCGAGTGGAGCTTGTTCAGACCGGGATGGGATGACTCGAACCAGGCCGTCTGACGCATGCTGGTGTGGATGACCACGGCTTCCACGTCCCCGTCAGTGAGTTCGCCGGGCCAGTTCTCCAGTTCCGCGTACTGGAACCCGTGGATGGTAAACCGCGGCGTGTAGACCTCTTCCCCGCCTCCGCGCGTCGTGTACGTGTCGATGGACGTGGCGCCGCGGAGCGGTCGAGTTCCGAGTTCGCCGTTCTCGATGACTTCGGCGTGATGGAGCCGCACAGTGCGGCCGGCTTCAGCTCGTACTCGGATCCGGATGACGCCGGAGATGTTCTGACCGAAGTCCAGGCGGATGCGACCGTTCGGTCGGCGCTCCGCGGACACCGGCGCGATGGTTTCGACCTGTTGTACGGGAAGGGCCGTGGGTGATTCGATGCGCGCGGTGAAGTCGGCGCGGGGCAGAACCTGGACCGGGCTCCAGGCAGCGGCGTCGAAGGATCGCGTCGACCACCCGCGCGGCAGGAGCCTCGCGTCGAAGGTTTCCCCTTCATACAGGCCGACCGCCGTGATGGGTGACGCGGACCACGCCCACTCCAGCGGAATGTGATGCATGGTGCCGTCGGTGGTGGTGACCTCGAGCTGAGCGAGCAGGGCGACGTCGGTGCCGTAGATGTTCCACAGCCCGCCATCGAAGCCGATATGGCCTCTGTACCAGCCGTCCGCGAGCCAGGCTCCGATGACGTTCGTTCCGCCGACGAGCCCGTCGGTGACATCGTGCGTCTGATAGCGGATCCGGTGGCCGTAGCTGGTCCAGCCGGGTGCCAGGACGTCGTCCCCGACGCGCGCGCCGTTGAGTTCCAGTTCGTAGACTCCGTGCGCCGTCGCGTAAACGCGGGCGCGGGCGATGTCGCCGGGGACTCGCGCGAGGTCGAAGGTTGCACGCAAGAGCCATGCAGGGCGAGGTCCTTCGTGGTCCGCTTCGACGGAAGGTGAGACGAAGTCGACGTTCCAGTCGTCCCCGAGGCCTGTCTCAACCCGGACCGAGAGGGCGTCCTCGGTGGACCCGGCGCGCAGTTCGCCGCCCTCCCGGGCGCTCAGCGGCGCGAAGGGCCAAGCGACAAGCTGCGTGTCCGAAACGGTGGTCATCTCTACGCGGCCGTCGTCGTGCGCGAAGCGAAGGTCGAACGGTCCGGGCCCGACGGCGGTGAAGGAGATACGGGGTGCCGCTTCTCCGATGCCGATCGTCTTTCCGCCGCGCCTGTTCTCGAGCCAGAGCTCGGTGATGGTGGACATGTCAGCCTTTCACTGATCCTGCGGTGAGGCCCTTCATGACCTGCTGGTTGAGGAAGAGGTAGATGAGGAGGGTGCCGAAGACATTCACGGCGATGGCGGCGAAGGTGGGCCCGTATTGGACAGCTCCGTACTGGCCGGTGAAGTTGAGCAATCCGACCTGGATCGTGCGGAGATCGCTGCTGTTGGTGAACGTCAGCGCGATGAGCAGATCGTTCCAGAGGAAGAAGAACTGGACGAGTCCCACGGTGAACAGCGCGTTCCTCACCAGCGGGAGGCCGACTGACCAGAAGGACCGGAAGATGTTGGCACCATCGAGCGTGGAGGCTTCGAAGATCTCGCGGGGCACGGCTCGGAAGAACGTGGCCATCATGAAGACGGTCAGCGGCATGCCGATCGCCGTGTAGGTGAGGATCAGCGGCCAGAGCGATCCGTTCAGGCCCGTCCGGAAGTAGATCGTGAACAGCGGCAGCAGAATCATCTGAGCCGGAACCATGATCCCGGCAAGGAAGAGGAGCAGGACCGTGCCCCGTCCTTTCCACACCATCACCTCGAGAGCGAAGCCAGCTGCGGCGCCGAAGACGAGGATGATCGCCAGGGATGGGAAGACGGCGATCACGCTGTTGAGGACGTACTTGCCGAACTCCCCGGTCGTGAACACCTCGACGTAGTTCTCGAAGCCGAACGAGCTCGGGAGCGCCCAGAACGGCTCGTTGAGGAACTCGTTCTGCGTTTTGAAGGAACCGAGCAGCATCCAGACCATCGGGTAGATCTCGATGATCAGCAGGATCGCGATGCCGATCCGTAGGGGGAGACGTCCGAAGAAGTCCCTCGGGCCTCGACGGCGGCGAGCGGGGGGTCGCGTCGCGGTCTCGAGTCGCTTGCCGGATACCAGCAGGCTGGTGGTCGTCATGGTCAGCTCTCCTTCGTGAGGTCGCGGCGCGTTGACCGGAAGATGAACACGGTGAACAGGAGGCAGAGGATGGTGAGCATGAGCGCGATCGTGCTTCCGTACCCGTACTGGCCGTAGGTGAAGGACGTGCGGAACATGTAGAGGGTGAGCGGGGTGGTGGCGCTGCCTGGACCGCCGTTGGTGAGCGCTACGACGGTGTCGAAGACTTTGAGGGTGCCGTTGATGCTGAAGATCAGCGAGGACAGCAGCACCGGCAGCGACAGGGGTAGGACGATGGTCCGGACGAGCTTCCACCCGGCGGCACCGTCGATGCGCGCGGATTCGAGGAGCTCGTCGGGGATGTCGACGAGGCCTGCGTACAGGAGCACGGCGTAGAACCCCATCGACCGCCACAGGTCCATCAGGATGATGATCCAGAAAGCGGCTCCTGGCGTCCCGAACCAGTCCACCGACTCCAGCCCGAAGGCGTTGAGCAGGGAGTTCACGGGGCCTGTGGTGGGTGCTGCTTCGAAGAGCCGCTGGAACAGGAGAGCGACGGCGACGGTGGGAAGAACGACCGGGAAGAAGACGATCGTCCGGATGAGGCCCGACGCCTTCCTCAGCCAGAAGACGTACATCAGCGCAAGCAGGTAGCCGACGCCCACCTGGAGGACCGTCAGGATCGCGGCGTATATCAGGGTGAATCCGATGGCGTTCCACGCGGCGGGGTCCTGGAAGAACGTGACGAAGTTGTCGACGCCGTTGAACTCGAACCCCGTGATGGGGTTGCCGTCCTGAACCGTGTAGAAGAGCGACCACACGATCGGGATCAGCATGATCAGGGAGTAGACCAACAGGGCTGGGCCTACGAGGACGAAGATGGCGCGCTTGTCGCCCAGGACTTTGTTCATTGGGGTCTTTCGGGTGTGGATGAGCGGAGGTCAGGGCGGGCCCAGGGCCCGCCCTGACCGTGGTGTGGCTCAGCCCTTGTCGTTGGCTGCCTGGACCAGTTCCATGAACTGCTGACCGGAGACCGAGCCCGTGGCGAGGCCGCCGCCGTTGGTCTGGCTGACGCTGGTGCCCTCCGAGCTGAACAGCGCCTCGAACCAGAGCACGCTCGAGGGCGCCGCCTCGATCTCGGCCTGGACGGCCTGAGTGGTCGAGGGGAGGTCTGCCGGCGGGTTGTCGACGACGAACCCGGATACGACACCGCTGTCGGCAAGCACGGTGTCGCCGTAGTTCTCGGCGATGCACTTGATCCACGCGCCGGTGTCGTCGCCGTAGTTCTTCTGCGCGAACATCACGGGGATGCCGACGTTGGCCGGGATCTCGTCGATGCTGCCGGCGCCGCCGTCGACGGCAGGGAAGCGGGCGAACCCGATGTTGTCCGGTCCGCCGATCTGGTTCTGGGCTTCGTCGGCGAAGTTCGCCAGGGCCCAGCTGCCCATGTAGAAGAAGGCGGCCTTGCCGGTCAGGAAGGTGTTCATCGCGGCGTTGTAGTCGACAGACCCGACCGCGTCGCCGAAGTATCCGGCCTTCCCGAGCTCGGCGACGGCGTCAGCGGCTGCGACATACTCGGGGTCGGTCAGCTTCGCTTCTCCGTCGGCGACCTTCTGGAGCGCGTCGGCGCCCAGGTCGCGGAAGATGTAGTCACCGACCAGACGGGTGACGGGCCAGCCGTCCTTGCCCGCCGCGCTGAAGGGCTGGACGCCGGCGGCATCGAGGGTTTCGGCTGCCGAAACGAGGTCGTCCCAGGTCTCCGGGACCTCGACGCCGTTGTCGGAGAGAAGCTCCTTGTTGTACCAGAAACCCTCGATGTTGAACTCTGTCGGGAGGGCGTAGAGGCTGCCGTCACCGTACAGAGCCTTGATCGTCGACTCGGCTGCGGGCTGGATGCGATCCGCCACCCCGAGCTCATCGAGGGTCTCGGACAGGTTGAGAACCTGGCCCGCGTCGATGAACTGGCTCATCAGCGAGGGGGTCCCCGCTGCCATCGACATGCTCGACAGGCCATCCTGGCTGGCCAACAACTGGAGCTGCTGGTCCCACTGCGTACCGGCGATGTCGTCCGCCTTCAGCGGAGCAGCCTCCTCCTCGGCGGCGCACTGGTCCTTGGACAGCGTCTCGAGGGTGCCGACGATCGTCGTGTTCTCGGTCTGGCCGAGGTAGGTGAACTCGCCGGTCGACTCCCCGGAAGACGGGCTTCCGGCCGGACCACAGGCCGCAAGCGCGAGAGCGCCTACGCCGAGAGCGGCGAGAGCAGGAACGAGGCGACGGGCGCGCCGCGATGCTGTGGACACTATTCCTCCTTGAATGTGACGCCTCGTTTTGAAGCGCTCCAACGAACGATGGCACCAGAGTGTCTGGGTGTCAACCGCGCGGTGGGTAACGAATATGAAACGCTTCATTTGTTGTGAACGCCCGTTAAGATCACATCAGTCGTCGGCGTCACCCGATTTGCCGCGGCGAAGGGGATCACATGGTCGTGGAGCGGTCACCGGCACCGAAGCCGCAGCCCAGCATGGCCGACGTTGCCGCGCATGCCGGGGTCGCTCTGGGCACCGTGTCGAACACGCTCAACAACCCCGAGAAGGTCCGAGAAGCCACGCGGCGACGAGTCCTGGCTTCGATAGCCGAATTGGGTTTCGTCAGAAACGACGCGGCCCGCTCCCTCGCGGCGGGCGTCAGCACCTCCGTGGGACTCGTCCTCGCCGACCTCGGCAACTCCTTCTTCGTCGACATCGCTCGCGGGGTCGAAGACGTGATGCGGCGGCGCGGGATGGACGTCCTCATCGTCAACTCGGACATCGAACCAACCCGAGAGGTCCACAACCTCGAATTGCTCGACCGGTCGAGGGTCGCCGGCATCATCTTCGCCCCCCTCGACACCGCGCTCGCGCGATCCAGCGTTCTGCCCACGCGATCGACTCCGACTGTGCTCGTCAACTTCGAATCGCCGGCACTCGCCTACTCAGGCGTGACCGTCGACGAACGCCACGGCGGACGCCTGGCGGCGGAGCATCTCCTCGCTCTCGGCCGGCGGCGACTGCTGTTCACAGGTGGACCTCTCTTCTTGTCGGCGGTCTCCTCTCGTCTTGACGGCGCGAGGGAAGCCGTCACCAAGGTTCCCGGTGCCACGCTCGACGTCATCGAAACCCGGGGTCTCAACATCCGTCACGGACGCGAAGTCGCGAAGCGGCTCCTTTCGGATGAGTCACAGGCCTTCGACGCCGTCATCGCGGCATCCGACCTCCTGGCCATCGGGCTCGTTCAGCTCCTCGGAGAGGCCCCTGGGTTCTCGGTGCCCGAAGACATCGCCGTCACCGGCTACGACAACAATCACTTCGCTTCCGAAAGCGCCGTGCCGATCTCGACGGTCGCCCAGCCCGGAGAAGAGATGGGTCACGCGGCGGCGGACCTCTTGCTGGAGCGCATCGAGAACCCGACCATCCGGAACCGGACGGTGACCCTCGAGCCGCGACTCATTCCCCGCACGTCCTCCCTGGGCGCAGCGTGGCGTCGAGACTGAGCAGATGCTCGTCGAGCGGACACGGCTCGATCAACGCACGTCGAGTGTCACGCCGCCACGATGACGTCGGCAGGAGTGCGTCCGATGGCGATCGGACGCCCGGGCGAGCTGCTCCACTGGCTCCACCCGCCGGCATAGAGCTGTGGCTGATACCCCGCCGACTCGAACGCGAGCGTCGAGTGCGCCGACGCGATGCCGTTGTTGCAGTACACGATCACGGGGGTGCTCGGTTCGAGGCCGTGGGACCTCAGCGTCTCGCGGATGCGGTCCGGCGACAGCAGACGCCCGCGTGAGTCGATGTGCGTCACCGTGGGGATGTTGATGGCTCCCGGAATGTGCCCGGCGACGGCCTCGAGGCCGCTGACCTGACCGCGATATTGCTGCGGCGCTCGCACGTCGACGAGAAAGCCCGGGCGCACGGCGTTCGCGACCTCGTCGATCGAGATGGTACGGAGGGATGAAGCGCTGAGGGTCGCATCTCCCGAAGTGGAGATGTGGTCGCCCCGTGCGAGCCGATTCCCTGAGTGCAGCCATGCGGGGAAGCCGCCGTCCAGGAGTCGTACGTGCACCCCGTGTCCACGGAGAAGCCACCAGGCACGGGCCGCCGCCACCCCGTCGTTGTCGTCATACACGACGACACGGTCACCGTCGCTGATCCCCCAGCGACGGGCCGCCTGCTCTAGCTGCACCGGGTCCGGCAGCGGGTAGCGTCCCTCCTCAGGGTGCCCGGGTCGCGAGAGCTCACGCTCGAGGTCCACGTAGACGGCGCCCGGAATGTGGCTGCCCAGGTACGCGGGACGACCTTCGGGCTCATTGAGCCGCCACCGCACATCCAGGAGGCGCACGGGCGCACCGACGGACAGCTCGGTGCCGAGTTCCTCGACGGTGACCAGGTGCGACATCCCTCCATCGTCCCGGGGTGGCGCTGACCCGGAACGGACACCTGAAACACGAGGTAGAGGTTCGTCATATTCATTCACACGCGCTGCCAGCCCAGGCGTGCGGACACTCTCCTCAGCCGAAGAGGGGAGGCATCGGGACGGTCAAGTTCGCTCCACCGCGGTAGCGCGCGGCGATGTGATTCTCGGGCAGTCGCGGTCCCCGGCCGAACAGGCGCTCCCGGAGGGTCGGCCCGCCCTCGAGCAGACGCCCGCGCGCGCGCAGCTCGGGGACGACGAGCTCGGCGAAGTCACGGGCCGTGTCGAAGGAGTGGTACTGACGCAGGTTGATCCCGTCGACGCCGTCCTCGTCCAGCCACCGCTCGATCTCATCGGCGACCACCTTCGGCGTCCCGACGACGAAGAACCGGCCTTCCCGTCCGCCTGCGATCCCGTCGATGAGCTGACCGATCGTCGTGTCGGGGCCCGCGCTCGGCACCGCCTTCTCGGCGACGCCGGCCTGCGCGAGGGCATCGCGAACGAGGGTCTCCCGCGGGAACACCGTCGGATCGAAGGGGAACCCGGCGTGGGCGAGGATGCCTTCCAGGCTGGTCTGCTCGCGATAGGTGCGCCACTTGTCCGACGCCTCCTCCTCCGTGCGCCCCACGACGACGCCCGCCTGCACGATGAACTTGAGGTCGTCTGCCGTACGCCCGTGACGCGCGGCGGCCTCCCGCATCCGCTCGGCATTCTGGATGAAGTCCGCTGTCGACCGCCCGCCGGTGAAAACGAGCTCGGCGTGACGACCGGCGAAGGCGATGCCCGCCGGCGACCCGGTCGCCTGATACAGAACCGGGGTCCGCTGCGGGGACGGCTGACTGAGGTGCGGACCGGCGACACGGAAGTTCTCGCCGACATGGTCGATGTACCGGACCTTCGAGGGGTCGGTGTACGTCTTCCCGACCGCGTCGGCGACCACGGCGTCGTCATCCCACGACCCTTCCCAGAGCTTGTAGACGACGTCGAGGAACTCGTCGGCGATGGCGTAGCGGCGGTCGTGCGGGATCTCGTCGGCGAGACCGAAATTGCGCGCGGCGTTCGGGAGGTACGAGGTGACGACGTTCCACCCGACCCGCCCTCCGGTGAGGTGATCCAGGGTGGACATGCGGCGTGCGAAGGCGAACGGCGGCTCGTAGCTCGTCGAGAACGTCACCCCGAACCCGAGCCTCTCCGTGACCGCCGCCATGGCGGGGATGACCAGAAGCGGGTCGTTCGACGGGATCTGGAGTCCCTCGCGGATCGCCGTCTCGGGGCCGCCGCGGAACACGTCGTACGCTCCGATCACGTCGGCCAGGAACACACCGTCGAACCCACCGTGCTCGAGGATCTGAGCGAGTTCGAGCCAGTACGAGATGTCGTTGAAACGGTGCCGGTTGTTCTCCGGCAATGACCAGAGACCGTGCGTGATGTGGCTCACCGTGTTCATCTCGAACAGGTTCAGGATGAGCTTCTTGGGCTCGGTCATTCAATGCCTTTCCGGGTTCGCCTCATGCCTCACCGGTGCTCCACCATCCCGGGACGGGGATGCCGTTGAGTAGGAGATCGCCGAGGGCTCTGGCTTTGAAGGGGGTGGGGTTGTGCGACGCGATCGTCCGGGCATTGCGCCAATGCCTGTCGAGGGCGAGCCCCGTGTCGACCGCGCTCGCCCCACCCACCTCGAAGAGAAGAGTGGCGGCGTCGAGGACCGATGGAAGGATGACGAGTTGTGCACGAGTGGTGGATGCCTCCACGGGCTCGATGATCGCACGCAGCTCTTCTCCCGACGCACCGCTCTGCTGCGCCGTCGTCGACTCGTCCAGGCCCGCGGCGGCGGAGGCGAGCGCCGAGTCGGCGGCGAATGCGAGAGCGGACAGTCTGCCGACGGTTTCCTGCACGATCGGGTCTTCGCGGGCCATGGCCGCCGAGCCGTGGCTGAAGGTCCGGGTGCGGGTCTGCACGAACTGGACGGCATCGTCGACGATCGCCCGACCGATGCCCGCGACCGTCGCGAGCAGGACCAGTTGCACGAAGGCTCCGCCGTGTGACGGTCCGCCCGTGAGTCGGCGCGAGACGGCATCCTCCGTCACCGTGACAGCACGGAAGACCGTCGTACCGCTCCCGGTCATGCGCTGGCCGAATCCCGTCCAATCGTCGATGACCTCGACGCCCGACGCGTTCGTCGGGACCAGCGCCGACACGAGAGCACCGCCTTCATCCTGGGCGGCCACGGACACGAGGTCTGCGAACAGGGTGCCGGTGCTGTAGTACTTCGTGCCGTCCAGCACGAGACCGTCCGGCGAGTCTGCGAGCGTCGTGGCGAGAGTCCCCACCTTCGCCGTCGACCGTTCATGACTGGCGTTGCCGACGATCGCTCCCGACGAGATCAGTTCGAGACGGCGGGTGCGTTGCGATGACGGCGGGGCGAGCACCGTGCGATCGACGAACGAGAAGTGCGAGCGGAACAACTGAGCGAGGTTAGGGTCGCGGCGAGCCAACTCGGCGAGGAGCTCGAACAGCACGGAAGGCGCTTCGCCGCCCCCTCCGAACTCCTCGGGCAGCGTCACTCTCGTGAACCCCGCCTCGCGCAGCGCAGCCACCTCGGCGTGCGGGAGTCGCCGGTCGCGTTCGCGCGTGACGGCATCCCTCCCCACGTCGTCGAAGACGGCGGTGAACCGGTGCACAGCATCACGGACGCGACTCATTCGTCACCGATCCGCTCGCGGCCCTGCGAGATCGTGAGCGGGTCGCGCGCCCGATCGCCCTCCACCAGCGAAGCGAGGCGATCGAGCTCAGCGACCGTCTGCGGGGACGGGCGGTGTCCGAGTGCGGAGACGTTCTCGCGGACCCGGTCCGCTCGTCGCGTCCCGGGGATCGCTGCGAGCGCCACACCGAGCCTCTCTGCCCGGTCGTACAGCCAGCCCAGTGCGAGCCGGGCGGGTGACACCCCTTCATCGGCTGCCCGTCGACGCACTGCGTCGACGACCACCTCGTTCGAGCGGAGGCGTTCCGCGTCGAACCGCGGGAAGTTGCGGCGGCTGTCGGTCGGATCCGGTGGGGAATCCGCGCTGACGGCACCGGTCAGGAAGCCGCGGCCGAGCGGCGCGTACGCGACGAAGCCCACTCCCCTGTCGACCGCCGCAGGGATGACGTGGTCCTCGACGTCCCTGCTCCAGATCGACCATTCGCTCTGAACGGCCGCAATCGGATGGACGGTGTGTGCGCGCGCGAGCTCCGCAGCCGTGGCTTCGCTCAGTCCCACATGGCCGATCAGTCCGGCGGCGACGAGGTCCGCCATCGCTCCCACGGTGTCCTCGATCGGCACGCGCGGATCGACCCGGTGGTAGTAGTACAGATCGATGCGCTCCACACCGAGCCTGCGGAGGCTGCGCTCCACGGCCGCGCGGAGGTACGGCGCGTCGCCGCGGACCCGCAGACCGTCGGCATCCGGGGCGGACAGAAAACCGAACTTCGAGGCGAGGACGACCTCGTCCCGCCGGGCGCGGACCACGCGTCCGACGAGCTCCTCGTTCGCACCGTCGCCGTAGATGTCGGCCGTGTCGATGAGGGCTGCACCTGCGTCGATGGCGGCGTGCAGGGTGGCGATCGATTCCCGCTCGTCCGCCGGGCCGTAGGCGTGCGTGAGCGACATCGTCCCGAAGCCCTGAGCGGGAACGACGAGCCCGTCGCCGAGTGTGATGGAGGGAAGGGTCATCGGGATGCCTCCGATCGTTCCGCCGCGGGCGCCTGCCAGTCGGGGAGATCGCCGGTCAGCGCGAACTGCCCGAGCGCACGGGTCCGCTGCATGACCGGGTTGTGGGATGCGATCGTCCGGACGTTGCGCCAGTGCCGGTCGAGCGCATACCCGTTGCCGACCGCCGACGCTCCGCCGACCTCGAACAGTCTGGTCGTCGCATCCAGGACGAGCCGGGGCACCAGCTCCTGCAGGCGGAACACGTCGAACTGGATGTCGCGCATGCGCTCGACGCTGGCGCCCGACTCCGAGGCGTCCCCGAGATCGGCGGCCACAGACAGCACCAGACGCCGCGTGGTCGCCGCGGCGACGCTCAGTTCGCCGACGACGAGTTGGACCAGGGCATCCTCTCGGGGCAGAGTCTCGCCGGCGAATCCGAAGGTGCGACGGCGCGGCGTCACGAAGGCCACCGTGTCGTCGAGGGCGCGCTGCGCAATTCCTGCGATGACGGCGATGAGCGCGAGCTGGAGGATCGACCCGAGATGGTGCCACCGAGTATCGGCGGGGTCGCTCGACGGCGGAACGATGCTGTCCTCGCCGACCGGAACCCGATCGAAGACGGTGGTACCGCTGCCGGTGAGCACCTGACCGAAACCGTCCCAATCATCGGTCGACCGCACCCCGTCGTGATGCGCGGACACCGTGACCGCGACGCGATCGTCGCCGTCCAGCGCCGCGAGATGGATCCAGTCGGCGTAGATGCTCCCGGTCGTGTAGTACTTCGTGCCCGACAGGACGGGCGACCCCTCCGACCGATCGATGCGGGTCTCGAGCCGCGCGGTGTCGTGGCGCTCGGACTGAGCGTTGCCGACGAAATCTCCCGCGAGGATGCGTTCGAACCACGGTGCCGCGAAGTCCGCCGGCTGCTGCCGGAGCGACTCCACGAAGGCGATGTGTCCACGCCAGACGTGGCCGAGACTCGCGTCCGCGCTGGAGAGGCGGATGAGGCGGGCGAACAGTTCCTCGAGGCGCAGGGGCGACCCGCCGAAGGCCTCCGGCACCCGCCACGTGCCGAACCCGATCCCGCGCAGCTCGGCGAGTTCTTCCGTCAGCAGACATCGGTCGCGCTCCCGCCGTGCCGCGTCGGGGGCGACGCGGGACACGAACTCATCGAAGGCGACGCTCATCGGTGCATCACCTTCCGCGCCACAGCGTTGCCGAGGAACTGCGCCGCCTGGACGAGCGCGATGAGGACGAGGACGACGATCGCCACCGAGATCCAGTCGAAGCGTTGGTAGCCGTAGTTCATCGCGAGCGACCCGAGCCCGCGTCCGCCGAGGACTCCGGCCACAGCGGTCGCGTCGACCAGGGCGACGAGGATGTAGGTCAGTCCCAGCGTGAGAGGGCCGAGAGCTTCCGGGACGACGATGGAGAACAGCACCCGCGCGGGGCTCGCCCCCATCGCCGCGCCGGCCTCGATCGATCCCGGACTGACCGCGACCAGGTTGGACTCCGAGACGCGGGCGATGGCGACGCACGCCACGATGATGAGCGGGATCGTCTGCGGGAGTGGGCCCAGGCCCGTCCCGAAGATCACGCGCGTGAGCGGGATGACCGCGATGGCGACGATGAGGAACGGGATTGGACGGATCACGTTGATCACGAAATTGAGCACGCCGAAGACGAATCGGTTCTGCAGCAGGTTGCCCGGGCGGCTCGCGTAGAGCAGGAGCCCCAGCAACACTCCGATGACGGCTGCGCCCGCGAAAGCGACGGTCACCATGAGGCCGGTCTCAGCGATGGCATCCCGCAGCCGCGGGAAGAAGGCATCGGGGTCGAAGTCACGCACGTGCCACCTCCGCTACGCGCGCGTCGAGCTCCGCGACGGACGTCGTTTGCCGGAGTCCGGCGATCGCGGCATCCACCGCCTCGTCGGCGCCGATCAGCTCGACGGTCAGGCTGCCGAACAGACGTCCCTGCAGCTCGTCGACACCTCCGAAGACGACGTTGACGTCGACCCCGTGGTCTCGGGCTACCTGGGAGAGGAACGGATGATTGGTGTCCCGGTCCTCGACGTGCAGCTGCACGAGCCGGCCGTGGTGCACGGCGCGGATCTTCGCGAGCGCGTCGGGCGACGGGATGTGGTGCAGGACGGATGAGACGAATCGTCGAGTCGTCGGATGCTGCGGCGCCGAGAAGACGTCGTAAACGCTGCCGTGCTCGACGACCTCTCCGTCTTCCATGACGGCCACCTTGTCGGCGATCTCCCGGATCACGTCGATCTCGTGGGTCACGAGCAGGATCGTCACGCCGTACTCTTCGTTCACGCGGCGGAGGAGGTCGAGGACCTCGCGCGTGGTCTGGGGGTCGAGGGCGCTGGTCGCCTCGTCCGAGATGAGGACGTCGGGCCGGGTGGCCAGAGCGCGAGCGATGCCGACGCGCTGCTTCTGTCCGCCGGAGAGCTGCGACGGGTATGACAGCGCTTTGTCCGTGAGCCCGACGAAGCGCAGGAGCTCCTCGACGCGGTCGAGCGTCTCATCCTCGGGGATCCCCGCGAGCCGCAGGGGGTAGGCGATGTTCTTGTAGACGTTCCGCGACTCCAGCAGGTTGAACTGCTGGAACACCATGCCGATGCGCTGCCGGGCGGCATAGAGCGCCTTGCCGTACAGCGCAGAGATCTCACGACCGTCGACGACGACGCGGCCGCTGGTCGGTCGCTCGAGAGCGTTGACGGTGCGCAGGAGAGTGGACTTGCCGGCGCCGGAGAATCCGACGATGCCGAAGATCTCGCCCCTTTCGACCGTGAGGCTGACGTCGTTCAGGGCGGCGAAGGTCCGTCCTTTCACCGTGAAGGACTTGGAGACGTTCTCGAAGGATATGGCGGTGCTCATGGGTGCTCTTCTCCGGTCGAGGGGGCCGTGGCGGACGAGCGTCCGCCACGGCCCCGAGAGGGATGGTGCGGCAGCGGCTTACTGAGAGGCTGCCTGCTCCTCGAGGTCGGCCAGCTTGGCGCGGAGCTTCTCGACGGGCACGTCGACCAGCACCGTCGTGTCGGCGTTCTCCTCGACATTCGCGTCCGCGACGCGCTCGTCCGCGTAGACCTCCTTGAGGATCGCCCACGCCGGGTCGTCCTTGTTGTCGTCGCGCGTGGCGATGACATTCACGTAAGGGAGGTTCTGCTCGGAGAGCGAGTCGTCGAGGAACAGTGCGTCATCGGTCGTGATGCCCTGGCTGGGGTCGAAGTAGGAGGTGCCCACGACGACCGCCGCGAGGCTCGGGTCGTCGAACTGCTGCGCGATCGAGGTCGCCGCGATCTCCACGAACTGGAGGTTCTTCGGATTGCCGGTCACGTCATCGGTCGAGGGGAAGTCGCTCTTGTCCTCCGAGAGCTCGATCAGGCCGGCTGCTTCGAGGATGTTCAGCGCGCGGCCGCCGTTGGACGGGTCGTCCGGAATGGCGATCTTGGCGCCGTCCGGCACGTCCTCGACCGAGTCCAGGGAGGCCGAGAAGATGCCCCACTGGGTGATGAGGGTCGAGAAGACAGGAGTCAGGTCCTCGTTGTTCTCGGCGTTGAACGCGCTCAGGTACAGGATGTGCTGGAAGGCGTTGGCGTCGACCGTACCGGCCGCGAGCTCGGTGTTCGGAAGCACCCAGTCCTGCACGTTGACCCATTCGATGTCGAGGCCCTTCTCGGCCGCGACCTCCTTGATCGTGTCCCGGAACGGGCTGTCCTCGGACACGGCGATCTTGACGCTGATGGGCTGCGCCGCAGCTGCGGGCTCACCGGCTGCGCCGGCAGCCGGAGCGCGGAACGCGGTGGTGGCGAACACGACGCCGCCCACGATGGCGGCGACGGCGACCACTCCGATGGCGACGGAGAGCACGACGCGAGTGCGCTTCTTCTCTCCGGCGACCGCCGTCCGGAGGTCGTTCTGTGGGTGCTGGGGCTGGTCGGACATGGTGCGGCGTTCCTTCGTGCGAGCTGTGGGTGTGTGGCTGAGACACATTCCTAACCCGCGGGGCACCGGCCCGTCCGGTGCGGGACGTTCCGTGACGGGCCGTTACCGCGTCTTACGAAGAGGTTTGGAGACTCCGCCGCCGCTGGAGCCGTCCTTCACGCGATCCAGGCGAGCTCGAACCGCTTCGCCATGAGCGCCAACTCCGCCGCCGTGCTCCCGCTCAACTCGACCGCACACACGAGCAGGACCTCACGGTCCCGCAGAGCTTGGCGGAGCGCACGACCGATGAGTCCTGCGGCACCGGTGACGACCCATCGGGATCCTTCGAGCGGCTCCATGCGCCTCATCCTGACACCCGTCCCGCAGGAACGGTGTCGAACGCGGGGGGGATCGAGACCGACCTCTCGCGCGAGGGTCTGCTGGACGAGATCGCCGCCGATGGGTGTTCAGCCCGAGGGAGCTCGCGCGCATTAACGCCGAAGAGTCCGGAGAGTGGTGTTTTCGCTAGGGCGTCTAGCGAAATGAGGTATCGTCGCCGGGTGACCGAGCCGGAGAAGCCCCAGACGACGATCGCCGTCGATGGCGCCGTCTTCCGGCTCGCGGAAGACACCGATGTGGACGAATTGGCGAGGAGTGTCGCCGCGGCTGCCAGATCCGGAGCGGAGTTCGTCACCTTCCAGACACCGGAAGCCGTCGACGTGCGCCTGCTCATCACCTCGATCAGCAGCGTGAGTATCGCCACGCAGCAGACGGCCGCGAGCTGGGAGCCGATCCCGGCCACGCCGTGGGAATGGGAATGACCGAACGGTTCGCCCAGATGGCATGGTGCAGTCGTGGAAGATCGTCCTGCACCGGTGCCCGCGCGGTCGAAGGCCCTTCTGGAAGCATGGGTGAGGGAGTTCCTCGCAGAGAGCGCGGCGCACGGGATGACGATCAAGGTCGCTGTTCAGGACGGCTCGGAGGGACGCGACACGGGATTGGTCGTCGTCGATCTCGGCAATGGCGGCGCAGAGGTCTACATGCAGCCCGCTAGCCTCGACAACACGTGGTGGGAGACGACGCTCACCTCCCGCCCGGGCGATCTGACCCTGTCTCCGATGAAGTTGGCGGCGATCGCGGCGGAGGTGGCTGTCGCCAGCGACCTCTGACTGTTCCTGCAGTTCACGTCGCTCGAATGGGATCGGATCAGCGGCATGCACGTCGACGATGCGTAGAAGCACGGCTGATGTGAGACGAGTCAACCCCCTGCTGCGCGGGGCACCGTCGCAGAGCCTGCCGAGGTGGGACGCATAACGATCGGCAACGCATCAGTGAAACTCGAGGATCGGGTGATCGCTCACCTCGAACTGGTGATCGTCACGAAGCTGCGCCGGGGCGAGCCGTTCGTCTTCACGTGGAGTCACGTGGGTGCACTCAGCTGCCGACATCGACTTCCGGTTCGACACCCGTGCGCGGACGACGATCAACCCGGCGTGGGTCGAAGCGCTGATGTCGTCGGCGAACTCCCCCACCGGGTTGCGGATCGTCCCCGAACCGGACCCTGCCGCGGAGGTCGACCCGATCGCCGCCGCCAGCTGGCCGACATCCACCATCTGACCCGGGTCGGACGCATGGTCCCCTCAGGCCGTCGGTGCCGCCTCGTTGTGCGCGACCGAGCGGACCTCGAGGTAGCCGCACAGCTCGGCCGCCGTCCCGAGCTCGGCCACGAGGGCAGCCGTCTCCTCGGCCGACAGGGCGACCTCGTCGAGCTGGGGCTCGAAGACGACCCGCCAGCGGGAGTCCTCCCCCATCGGCGGGCGCACGTACACCGTGGTCGAGGCGTTGCGCAGCGGCACGACGACCAGCCCGCCGTCGTCGCCCCACGAATCGTCCTGGATCACGACTTTGATGAGGTCGCCGTCCGCGCGCGCGGACATGAAGTCCTCGAGCCAGAGCTGGAGGGTGGCGCGGCTGCGGTACGGCATGTGTCCGTCTTCCCGTGCGCGACCGCGCCGGTGGACCCGGCGGGAGATGTCACGCTCTGACGCGAGGGTAACACCCCGAGGTGACCAGATCCCGCCGGGTTTTCAGACTCAGTCCTTCAAGGTCTCGATGTCGATGACGAAGCGGTAGCGGACGTCCGATCGCAGCACCCGCTCGTACGCCTCGTTGACCTCGTCGACGCCGATCAGCTCGGTCTCGGGGACGATGCCGTGGGCGGCGCAGAACTGAAGCATCTCCTGCGTCTCGGCGATGGATCCGATGCTGGAACCGGCGAAGGACCGCCGGTTGCCGAACAGCGTGAACACCCGCAGCGGCAGCGGCTCGGGCGGGGCGCCGACGTTGACCATGGTGCCGTCCAGGCGCAGCATCCGCAGGTAGGAGTCGAGCTTCAGCGGCGCGCTCACCGTGTTGAGGATGAGGTCGAACGTGTTGGCGAGGGTCCGGAAGGTGGCGTCGTCGCTCGTCGCGAAGTAGTGCGACGCACCGAAGCGCAGGCCGTCCTCCTGCTTCGACAGGGTCTGCGACAGCACGGTCACCTCAGCGCCCATCGCGGCCGCGATCTTGACCGCGAGGTGCCCGAGCCCGCCCATGCCGACGACCGCGACCTTCGAGCCGGGGCCGACCTTCCGATGCGCGAGCGGGGAGTAGGTCGTGATGCCGGCGCACAGCAGAGGTGCGACCGACTCGTACGGGAGCGTCTCGGGGATGCGGAGCACGAAGTCCTGATCGACGACGACGTGGGTCGAGTAGCCGCCCTGCGTGATCGTGCCGTCGCGGTCGACCGACGCGTACGTCTGCGTGTTGCCCTTCAGGCAGTAATTCTCCATGCCGGCCCGGCAGTTCTCGCACTCGCGGCACGAGTTCACCATGCAGCCGACGCCCACGCGGTCACCGGCCGCGAAACCCGTGACCTCGGATCCGACCTCGACGACCTCGCCGGCGATCTCGTGCCCCACGACCTGCGGGTAGGTCACCGGACCCCAGTCGCCCCGGACGGTGTGGATGTCGGAGTGGCAGATCCCCGCGTAACGGATGGCGATGAGCACATCGCGCGGTCCCGTCTCGCGACGCTCGATCGTCGTGCGGATGAGGGGGTCGGTTGCCGAAGGGGCTGCGTACGCGGCGACGGTGGGCATGGGTTCTCCTTGCTGATCGATCGACGGATGCCGCGGGTCGCCGCATCCGTCCTGTCACACGCTACGCGCGCGACCGTGGGTATCGTCGGAGGCGACCGCGCACCGAAGCCGGGAGGCACCGATGAACACCCTCTCCCCCACCCCCGTCATCCTCGGGGCCTCGCGTCTCGGCGACCGCCCGGGGGCGGCCGAGCTCGCCGACGCCCTGATCCGCTCGGACCTCGGCGACGTCGACACGAGCAACAACTACGCCGGCGGACGCAGCGAGCAGGCGCTCGGCGACGCGATCCGGCGCGCCGGCGGACTGCCCGGACCGTCGCGGATCTACTCGAAGGCCGACAGCGACCCCGACACGGGCGTCTTCGACGGCGACCGGGTGAGGCGTTCGCTTGACGAGTCGCTGACCCGCCTCGGGCTCGACCGCCTGCCGCTGTACCAGCTGCACGACCCCTACGGCCTGACGCTCGCCGAGGCGATGGGCAAGGGCGGTGCCGTCCCCGCCCTGATCGAGCTCCGCGACCAGGGCGTGATCGGCGCGATCGGCATCGCATCGGGCACGCTGTCGCAGGTGCGGGAGTACGTCGACACCGGTGCGTTCGACGTCGTCCTCTCTCACAACCGCTACACGCTCGTGACGCGCACCGCCGAGCCCGTCTTCGAGGCGGCCCGCGCGCAGGGCATGACGGTCTTCAATGCGGCGCCGTTCGGCGGGGGCACGCTCGCCAACGGCGACGGCTCGTTCGGTTACCGCCCGATGCCCGCCGACTTCGCCGCCCATGTCGGTCGCGTCCGCAGCCTCGCCGACGAGCACGGGGTCGACCTCGCCGCCGCGGCGCTGCAGTTCTCGATGCGCAGTCCCCTCGTCGACGCGACCGTCGTCGGGATTACCTCGACCGCCCGCCTCGACGCCCTCGGCCCCCTCATCAACGCGGACGTCCCCGACACGTTCTTCGACGTGGTCGAGTCGCTCGGGACACCTCCGCCGGGGGTCGACGACTGACCGCTCGCGTCAGGCCCGGCCGAACCCGTCGAGGTCGGGGTCCCAGTACGCTTCGGGCCCCTCGTCGTACACACTGTCACCCGAGCCGCCGTCGGCGCGAGGGAAATGCTGGTGGTGGCGCAGCTGCGCGGCAGCGAACGAGAAGTCGGGCTCTGGGCGGTCCCACTCCGTCGCGACCGAAAGCACGTCGTTGCCGACGCCGATGACGAGGGATGCCTCGCCGATCTCCCCGCTCTTCTCGAAGACGATCGGGATCGTGACGGCATCGGCCCGTCCGCGCTCTGCGACGGCGGCCGTCAACGTGACGAGAGCCTCCGCGACGTCATCGGTCGTGACCACGGTCTCGCCGGCGTACGTGATGCATCTCATATGCCCACTATGGGCGTCGGAACGGAATCACGGGAATGGTTGCGTTCCCGCTCCGCGGCGGGTACAGCGGATGCCGCGGTCAGGCCTCGGCGGTCACGGGCGCGACGTCGTCCACCGCATCCGTCATCTTCTGCAGGAAGGCGACGACGTGCTCCTGCTCGTCGGGGGTCATCCCGACCGCGACGTCGTACATCAGCCCGTGCATGCGCCCGAGGGTCTCACGCACCTCTTCGTTGGCGTGCGGGGTGGCCCGTACGAAGATGCTGCGCCGGTCGCTCGGGTTCGCGATGCGCTCGACACGACCGGTCTTCTCGAGCCGGTCGAGCATCGTCGTGATCGAGGCCGATGTCACCCCGAGGTACTTGACGAGCTCGGCGGGACGGGCGGAGTGGCCCGGCTGGCGGATGAGGTACCGCAGGGCGAGCAGCTCGTTCTCGCCCATCGCCATGGAGTCCCGCGTCCGGCGGCGCATCGCCGCCTCCGCAGCCCGGTACGTGCGCAGGGCTTCGAGGACACGGCGAGCGCGATCGCGCTCGCCGGGCGACTCGTCGTACCAATAGCCGGCCGTGTGCTCGCCCTCCGCCACATCCACTCCCTGCTCGTCGCGCCGAAATGCGACGACATCGTCGAGAATAGGTGATGGGAACAGGCGGACAGCCGCCAGTAGCCACGTGTCTCCGGATCCGCTACTCTCCCGCCGCCGAGAAGGGAAGCCCATGCCGTTCCGCAGCAAAGAGACCCTTGAACGCTGGGTGGCGGACTTCCACGAAGCCCGCGGCGCGGGCGAGCTGGTCAAGGTGATCGTGCAGGACGGTTCGGAAGGAAGCGACACGGGACTGGTCGTCGTCCCCCTGCAGAACGCCACCGTCACGATCTTCATGGAGCCGGCGGCCATCGGGGAGGCGTCGTGGCGCGTGACGCTCGAACCGCAGCCCGATACAACGACCCTCAACAGCCATCAGTTGCACGGCATGGCGGTCGAGCTGTCCGTCGCCGCGGAGCTCTGCGCCTACCTCGAAGCCCGCTCCGTCGGCCACGAGGAGACCGACGTCGACTGACCTCTCGCGGCAGTCTTCAGCCGGTCCGCGTGCCCGCGTCCGGCTCGCTGAGCGCCGGATGCAGATGGGGCGACGCGAGGGCCACCGCAGCCTGTCGCGCACCGGCCGCAAGGCTCGCTTCGACGTCCGAGCCCGCGCGGTGCGCCGCGAGGAATCCGGCGAAGAAGGCGTCTCCGGCCCCGTTGCTGTCGACGACATCGACCTCCACCGCGGCGACCGCGTACCGACGGCGAGCGGCGTCCATCGCGATCGCCCCTGACGCTCCGCGCGTGCACACGGCGAGACGGGGGCCACGCTCGAGGCACGACTCCAGCAGCCGCCACGGGTCATCGACGGCATCGTCGTTCATGAACACGACCTCCGCGGCGCGCAGGAACGGCTCGTGGAATGCGGCCTTCCCGTCGTAGTCGTGGAGGTCCGTCCAGACCGGGGCGTCGATGCCGCGCGCCACGAGCTCGGCCCCGAGCGCGCTGAGATCCACGACCGCGACAGCGGCGGAGTCCAGATCATCACCGATCTCCGCGACGACCGCCGGATCTGCTGCCGAGGGCGTCGCGACGTACAGGGAGACCCGCTCGCCCGCCCGAGTCATCAGATTGACATGCTGCTCCGTGGCGTCGGACGCGTGGCGCGCCAGACGCACGCCCGCACTCGCGAGCCCGCTCGCGACGGCGGCGCCCTCGGCATCCGCTCCGAGAAGCGCGTGCAATCTCACGTCCAGGCCGAGCTCCGCAAGGTGGACCGCTTTGCCCGCCGATGTTCCGCCGACCGTCCGCACCGATCCGGTGGCGAACTGCATGTGGGGTGCCGGCTCGGGGAGCCGATCGAGTTCGATCAGGTGGTTCCAGGTGGCGGGCCCGCACACGACGACGGTCATGCGCTCAGTCAACCATCGGTCTCTGCTCCGGAGGCCGACGACCGGACGCATCCGATCTCACATCGCGCCTCCCTCCGAAGAGAGGAAGAGGTAACCAAAGCGGTCGATCCCGGTGCGGTCGGGGGAAACACCCGCCCTTTAGCGTCGAGCCTCACACCCGGCTCCACGACTGAAAGGGATCTGCGATGACGTACGTCAAGCCCACCGAGCTCGTCCAGACCGTGATCGACGCCGGCGCGTCGAAGGTCATGCTCTCCACCCGTGACACCCTCGTCCGCTCCATCATGGGCGGCGCGCTGCTCACGCTCGCGGCGGCGTTCGCCGTCACGGTCAGCGTCACCACCGGCATGCCGCTGCTGGGCGCCGTACTCTTCCCCATCGGGTTCGTGATGCTCTACCTGCTCGGCTACGACCTGCTCACCGGCGTGTTCGTGCTCGCACCCCTCGCGTGGCTCGACAAGCGCCCGGGCGTCACGCTCGGCGGCATCCTGCGCAACTGGGGACTCGTCTTCCTCGGCAACTTCATCGGCGCGTTCTCGATCGCGCTGCTCATGGCAATCGTCTTCACGAACGGCTTCTCGACCCCGCCGAACGAGGTCGGTCAGGCGATCGGCCACATCGGCGAGGGCCGCACGGTCGGCTACGCCGAACACGGTGCCAACGGGATGCTGACCCTCTTCGTCCGCGCCGTGCTCTGCAACGCCATGGTCGCCACCGGAGTCGTCCTCGCGATGGTGTCGAAGGACGTGATCGGCAAGATCGTCGCGATGTGGATGCCGATCATGCTGTTCTTCTTCATGGGTTTCGAGCACTCCATCGTGAACATGTTCCTCTTCCCGTCGGGGCTGCTTCTGGGCGGCGACTTCACGATCGGCGACTACCTGATCTGGAACGAGATCCCGACGGTGCTCGGCAACCTCGTGGGCGGACTGCTCTTCGTCGGCATCCCGCTGTACGTGACCTACGGCCGCCCCGCCGCCCCCCGCCGCGTGCGCCCGTCGCGTCGCGAAGCCGCCGCCGCTCGGGCCGTCGCCGCGGGCTCCGCCGTCCCCACCCGGTGACCGACGTGGCCGGCATCGTAAAGAGACCGCAACACGACGTGACCACCCAGGCAACCTCGCCCGCATACCGTCACGACATGAGCTCCACCGGCCCCACCCCGCCCCACGTGGTCGTGGTCGGTGCCGGGATGGTCGCGCACCGCTTCGTCGAGAGCCTGCTCAGCCGCACCGACGAGCCGTGGCGGGTCACCGTGATCGGCGAGGAGCAGCGGCATCCCTACGACCGGGTCGGCCTCACGTCGTTCTTCGCCGGGGCCTCGGCCGACGACCTCGCCCTCGACGAGGGTCCGCTCTCGGACGAACGGGTGCGGTTCCTGCGCGGCGTCGCCGTCACGCGGATCGAGCGCGAGCGCGCCGAGGTCGTCACCGACCGCGGCGAGCGCATCGCCTACGACCGGCTGGTGCTCGCGACCGGTTCGTACGCCGCCCGGCTCGCGGTCGACGGGTACGACCACGACGGCTGCTTCGTCTACCGCACGCTCGACGACGTCGAGGCCCTCGGGCGGTTCGTGAAGCGCCGGTCGGCCGAGCTCGGCCGCCGGCTCGTCGGCACGGTGATCGGGGGCGGGCTGCTCGGCCTCGAGGCCGCCGGCGCGTTGCAGGGCCTCGACGTCGACTGCACCGTCGTGCAGTCCTCCGACCGGCTCATGTCGGCGCAGCTCGACCTGCCCGCCGGCGACGCCCTGCGCCGGCTCATCGAGCAGCGCGGGATCGGCGTGCGCACGTCGGCGATCACGACGCGCCTCGACGCCGACCGCAGCGGGCAGGTCGTCGGGCTCGAGTTCCGGGACGGGTCGTGGGAGCGCACCGACGTCGTCGTCTTCACCGTCGGCGTCCGCCCGCGCGACGAACTGGCCCGCACGGCCGGGCTCGCCGTCGACCCGCGCGGCGGTGTCGTCATCGATGCCGGCTGCGACACCTCCGACCCGGCGATCCTCGCGATCGGCGAGGTCGCCAGCTTCGAGGGCCAGTGCGTCGGTCTCGTCGCCCCCGGCTACGCCATGGCCGAAGTCGCCGCGGCGCGCCTGCTGGGACTCGAAGCCTCGTTCGCGGGCTTCGACGCGTCGACGAAGCTCAAGCTCTCGGGCGTCGACGTCGCGAGCTTCGGCGACGCGTTCGCCGAGACGCCCGGCGCCCTCGACGTCGTCTACGCCGACCCGATCGCGGGGGTCTACAAGAAGCTCGTCGTCTCGGACGACGCGAAGACGCTGCTCGGCGGCATCCTCGTCGGCGACGCGTCGGCCTACGGGTCGCTCCGTCCCCTCGTCGGCGGCGCCCTCGGCGGCGACCCCGTCGCCTACCTCCTACCCTCCGACGGTGTCGCCGCCCCCACGGGCGACCTGCCCGATGAGGCGCTCGTGTGCTCCTGCAACAGCGTCACGGCCGGCGGCATCCGCTCGGCCGTCCACGACGAGGGCTGCACCGACGTGAAGGGCATCAAGGCCTGCACGAAGGCGGGTGCGGCGTGCGGGTCGTGCGTCGGCATGATCACGAAGCTCCTCGGCAGCGAGCTCGCGAAGACCGGCGCCGCGCTCAGCACCGCGCTGTGCGAGCACTTCGCGATGTCGCGCCGGCAGCTCTTCGACGCGGTCCGCGTGTCCGGACTGTCGACCTTCAGCGCCGTCATCGACCGGTTCGGCACCGGCCGCGGCTGCGACATATGCAAGCCGGTGCTGGCCAGCATCCTGTCGACCCTCACCGGCCGGCACGTGCTCGACGGCGAGAACGCGACCCTGCAGGACACCAACGACCACGTCATGGCCAACATGCAGAAGGACGGCAGCTACTCGGTCGTCCCGCGCATCCCGGGCGGCGAGATCACCCCCGAGGGACTGGTCGTCATCGGGCAGGTCGCGCAGGACTTCGGGCTGTACACGAAGATCACCGGCGGCCAACGCATCGACATGTTCGGCGCGAGGCTCGAGCAGCTGCCCGAGATCTGGAAGCGACTGGTCGACGCGGGCTTCGAGTCGGGCCACGCCTACGGCAAGTCGCTCCGCACGGTGAAGTCGTGCGTCGGGTCGACGTGGTGCCGCTACGGCGTGCAGGACTCGGTCGGCATGGCGGTGCAGCTCGAGCTGCGCTACCGCGGGCTGCGCTCGCCGCACAAGATCAAGCTCGGCGTCTCGGGCTGCGCCCGCGAGTGCGCCGAGGCCCGCGGCAAGGACGTCGGCGTCATCGCGACCGAGGCGGGCTGGAACATGTACGTCGGCGGCAACGGCGGCTTCACGCCCCGCCACGCGGTGCTCCTGGCCGAGGGACTCGACGACGCCGGGCTGCTGCAGGCGATCGACCGGTTCCTCATGTACTACGTGTTCACGGCCGACCGCCTGCAGCGCACCGCCCCCTGGTTCGAGGACCTCGAGGGCGGCATCGACGAGCTGCGCCGCGTGATCTTCGACGACTCGCTCGGGATCTGCGCGGATCTGGATGCCGCCATGGCCCGCCACCTCGACAACTACGAGGACGAGTGGAAGGCGACCCTCGACGACCCCGAGAAGCTCCGCCGCTTCGCCTCGTTCGTCAACGCTCCGACGACGCCCGACCCTTCGCTCGCCTACACGGTCGAGCGCGGGCAGGCGCGTCCGGCGACGGCGGAGGAGCGCGAGGACGGCCGCGTCCTCATCGCGGGGACGACCCTGGAGGTGCGGCGATGACGATGATGGTGCACGAAACGGATGCCGCGGTGCCGGCCGGCTGGACCGCGGTCTGCGCCCTCGCCGACCTTGAGGTCGAGCGGGGGCGCGCTGCGCTGCTCGGCGACGACCAGATCGCCCTCTTCGTCACGCACGCCGGCCGCGTGCACGCGGTGCAGAACCTCGACCCGTACAGCGGCGCGCACGTGATCTCGCGCGGCATCGTCGGCACCCGGGGCGAGGTCCCGACGGTGGCGTCGCCGATGTACAAGCAGGTCTTCGACCTGCGCACCGGGGTCTGCCTTGAGACGCAGGGTAAGGACGCGAAGACGCTGCGGGTGTGGCCCGCCGCCGTCGAGGGCGGGATCGTCTACGTCCGGGAGGAGCAGCGATGACCACCCTCTTGGGTCTCTCCCTGACGGGACGACGCGTCGTGTTCGTCGGCGGCGGCGCCGTCGCCGGGCGGCGCGTGGGCCGCTTCCTCGATGAGGGAGCGCTCGTGACCGTCGTGGCCCCGGCGCTCGGCGACGCCCTGCGCGCGCACGTCGCCGCCGGCCGCGTGACGTGGGTCCCGCGCCCCGCCCGTCAGGACGACGTGACGGATGCCTGGCTCGTCCACACCGCGACGGGCGACGCATCCGTCGACACCGCCGTCGCGGCGTGGTGCGACGCCGTGCGCGTGTTCTGCGTCAACGCGTCGGACGGCGCCCACGGGTCGGCCCGCCTGAGTGCCGAGACCCGATCGGGCGACGTCATCGTCGCCGTCGCGTCCGACGCCGGCGTCGACCCGCGCCGCTCCGCGCGGCTGCGCGACGCGATCGCGGCGGCGCTGCGCGACGGGATGCTGCCCCTGCGACGCCGTCGCACCGCCGCCGGCCGTGTCGACCTCGTCGGCGGCGGCCCCGGCCCCGCCGACCTCATGACCGTCCGCGGTCGCCGGCTGCTCGCCGAGGCCGATGTCGTCGTCGCCGACCGGCTCGGGCCGACCGCCGTCCTCGCCGAACTCGACCCCGGCGTCGAGGTGATCGACGTCGGCAAAGCACCCGGACACCACCCCGTGCCGCAGGACGAGATCAACGCGATCCTCGTCGCACACGCACGCGCGGGCAAGCGCGTCGTCCGCCTGAAGGGCGGCGACCCGTTCGTCTACGGCCGCGGCGGCGAGGAGGTCGCCGCGTGTCTCGCGGCGGGCGTGCCCGTCGAGGTGGTGCCCGGGCTGACGAGTGTCGTGTCGGTGCCCCAGGCCGCCGGCATCCCGGTCACCCACCGCGGCACCGCCGCGGGTTTGCACGTGACGATGGGGCAGGGCCCGGTGTCGGCGGCGACCCGCGCCGCGCTGGCCGACGACACCGTCACGACCGTCGTGCTCATGGGCGTCGCCGCCCTGCCGAAGCTCGTCGCCGCCGCGCTCGCGGCCGGGGCGCCCGCGCACCGGCCCGTCGCGATCGTCGAACGGGGTCACACCCCGACGCAGCGGACGACCCGTACGACCCTGTCGGCCGCGGTGACGGATGCCGCGGCCGCCGGTGTGAGCAACCCTGCCGTCATCGTGGTGGGCGAGGTCGCCGCCGCGGGCCTGCTCCTGCCCGACGCGGCCGCGGTCTCGGCGGGTGGAGGGGATCCCGACCGGTGACGACCCCTCGCCCCGCCCTCTCGGCCGCGCTCGGCGGCTGCACGATCGTCATCGCCGTCGATCGTCGATCTGCCGAGCTCGCGTCGGCGTTGGAGCGGCACGGGGCGATCGTCCGCCACGCTCCGGCGCTCACGATCGTGTCGCACATCGACGACGAGGCGCTCATCGGGGCGACGCAGCAGCTCATCGACACCCCGCCCGACATCGTCGTGGCCACGACGGGGGTCGGGTTCCGCGGGTGGATGGAGGCCGCCGACGAGGCGGGCCTGCAGGGCGCCCTGCACGAGGCGCTCGCGGGGGCGCAGATCGTTGCACGCGGCCCCAAGGCGCGCGGCGCGATCCAGCAGGCCGGGTTGACGGCGGATTGGGTCGCCGAGTCCGAGACCTCCGAGGAGCTCGGGGCCTTCCTGCTCGCCGAGGGTCTCGAGGGGCGCCGCGTCGCGGTGCAGCACCACGGCTCGGGCGCAGACGGCCTCGACGAGCTGTTCACCGAGGCGGGCGCCGACGTCGTGAGCCTGACGGTCTACCGCTGGGGGCCGCCGCCCGATGCCGCCGCGGTCGCGCGCTCGGTGGTCCAGACCGCGCAGGGCGAGGTCGACGCCGTGCTGTTCACCTCGGCGCCGGGGGCCGCGGAGTGGATCGAGACCGCGCGACGCGAGGGCGTGCTCGAGGACGTCGTGCAGCGCTCGGCCGACGACACCCTCCTGCTGGCGGCCGTCGGCCCGATCACTGCAGGCCCCCTCGTCGCGGTGGGAGCCTCGCCGCTCATCGCCGAGCGCGGCCGGCTCGGCTCGCTCGTCCGCGCCGTCGTCACCCACTTCGGCGGCGGGGGCGCGCCGTCGCTCGCCACGCCCGCCGGGCGCCTCGAGCTGCGCAGCGGCGCCGCCGTCCTCGACGGTGCCGTGTTGCCCCTGTCGCGCACGTCGGCATCGATCCTCGCGATGCTCTTCGCCGCCCGCGGCGGCGTCGTCGGGCGGGCCGAACTCGCCGCCGCCCTGCCGCGCTCGGGTGCCGACAGCGCCCACGCCGTCGACGTGGCGATCGCGCGCACGCGCGAAGCCCTCGGCATCCCGACCCTCATCCGCACCGTCGTCAAGCGCGGGTACCGCCTCGACGTCTTCGCCCCGGAAGGATTACCGTGACGCCCGTCCTCATCGCCTGCTCGCACGGGACCAGTTCGCTCGCCGGACGCACCGCCATCTCGGCCCTCGTCGAGAAGGTGCGGCTGCTCCTTCCGCACGTCGCCGTCGAGGAAGCGTTCGTCGACGTGCAGCAACCCGAGATCGACGACGTCGTGCGGGCGACCGCCCCGCGCGCCGCGGTCGTGGTCCCCCTCCTGCTGTCGACGGGGTTCCACACGAAGGTCGACATCGCCCGCGCGGTGACGGATGCCGGGGGCCGCGCCTCCGCCACGGCGCCGCTCGGGCCGCATCCGCTGCTCGCCGACCTGCTCGCGACGCGACTGCGCGAGGCGGGGACGGCTCCCGGCGACGCGGTGGTGCTCGCGGCGGCGGGATCGACCGACCCCGCAGCATCCGTCGACGTCGTCGCGATGGCCGACCTGCTGCGCGAGCGCGTCGACGGCCCGGTGTCGGTCGGCTTCGCCGCGGGCGCGGGAACCCGCATCGGGGCCGCCGTCGCTGCGGCGCGGGATGCCGGTGCCCCCCGCGTCGTGGCCGCGAGCTACGTCCTCGCCCCCGGCTTCTTCGCCGACGTCATCGCCCGATCCGGCGCCGACCTCGTCACCGCGCCGCTGGCGCCCGACGACCTCGTCGCCCGGGTCGTCGTCGAGCGCTACCTCGCCGCCGCCGCCCCGCTCACCCGCGCCGCCTGACCCACCCCGCGCGCCGCATCCGCTCCGCGCCGCCCGCGAAAGCGCCTCTCCGTGCCGAGAGCGCCTGCCCCGCACGCTCTCCAACCGGCGCGCTCGGCAGCGACCCACGCTCTCGCGGCGCACGCCGCGCCCGGCGCGGGAACCCCCGGCGCGTCAGCCGACGGGCTCGGCGACGTCGCGTGCGCGGCGGCCGGCGACGCGAACGGCGCCGATCGACGCGACGATCACCAGCGCGATGCCCGCGACCTCGAGCAGGCTCAGGTGCTGGCCGAGCAGCAGGAACCCGGCGAGCGACGCCGTCGCGGGGGCCAAGGCCATGAGGATCGAGAACGCCGCCGCGGGCAGGCGGCGCAGCGCGATGAGTTCGAGCGCGTACGGGATGGTCGACGACAGCACCGCGACGGCGGCGCCGAGCGCGACGAGGTCGAGGCGGAGCAGCGACGCACCGGCATCCACGATCCCGAAGGGCAGCGACAGGACGGCACCGACCGCCATCGCGAGCGCCAGGCCGTCGAGCTTGGGGATGGCGGCGCCCACCTTCGCCGAGGCGAGGATGTAGAACGCCCAGCTGACGGCGGCGCCCAGGGCGAAGACGACCCCGAGCGGATCGAGCCGGTCGAAGCCGCCGCCGCCGAGCGCGACGACGCCGACGAGCGCCAACCCTGCCCACAGCCACGCCGACGCGCGCCGGCTCGCGATGATCGAGAGCGCCAGCGGTCCGAGGATCTCGATCGTGACCGTCACGCCGAGCGCGAGCCGTTCGAGCGCGAGGTAGAAGAAGCCGTTCATGACGGCGAGCGCGACGCCGAGCTGCACGACGGCGGTCCACGCGGCGCGGCTGTGCCCGCGCAGCGACGGGCGGGCGATGAGCCACAGGATGAGCGCCGAGAACACGAGGCGCAGCATCACCATCCCGAGCGGGCCGACCTGCGGGAACAGCAGGACGGCGAGCGAGGCACCGACCTCCTGGCAGCAGAGGCCGACGACCACCAGGACGACCGCGGTCGTCGGGGCGGTGCGTGCGGTCACTCGCCGCAGATGGCGTAGCCGGCGAGCTCCTCGCCCAGGCTCTCGACCGTCCACGGCAGGCCCAGCTCGGGAGCCGTGCGACCGTCGGCGGCAGGAGCCTTCGACGCGAGGGCGGCGAGCTGCCAGGCGAGCAGGCGCGCGACGTTCGACGACGCGCGCGAGTCGTTGAGCACGACGACGACCGACATCCCGGTCTCGCGGTCGGCGAACGCCGCGACCATGTAGCCCGGGAGGGAGCCGTACTGCCCGACGAGGCTGTCGCCCTGATACGTGCCGCCCTTGGCCGTGAACCAGGTGGGCTGTGAGTCGGCGACGGGACGGGCGTCCGCGAGGCGCTGCTCCACGTCGTAGGGGCGGGCGCCGACGGCCAGGGCGCGGACGTAGGTCGAGAGGTCCGCGACGCTCGACACGGCGCCGGCCGCCGCTGCGCCGACGCTCGAGGTGAGGTCCGTCATGTCCGTCGGGGCGCTGCAGTCGGCCTTGCCGTCCTCACCGGACGCGAGGTACGAGCCCTTCAGCCGGTCGCCCCCGCCGACCCCGGCGGGCAAGGAGCTGGAGGTCATCCCGAGCGGCTGGAAGACGTACTCGTCGAAGAGCTCGTTCAGCGGCGTGTTCGCGGCACGCTCGAGCACGATGCCGAGCAGCACGTACCCGGTGTCGGACTCCGCGAAGCGCGCGCCGGGCTCGAAGGCGCGCGGCTGGCCGAGGCCATAGGCGACGAGCTCGCGCGGGTTCCAGGTGCGCTCGGGCGTCGCGAGGACCCGTTCGAAGATCGCACCGAGGTATCCGTGCAGTCCGCTCGTGCTGTCGCAGAGCTCGCCGAGGGTGATGTCGCTCTCGGCCGGGTAGGAGTCGACGTACTCCGCGATGCTGTCGTCGAGGGCGACGGTGCCCTTCTCGACGAGGGCGTACAAGACGTCGCAGGTCATCGCGCGGGTGACGTTCACGGCTTTGAAGGTCATCGCGGGGTCGACCTTCGGGCCGCCCTCACCCGAGGTGCCGACACCGGCGACCCACTGCCCCGACCAGGGCACCGACACCGAGACGATGGCCCCGCTCGCGCCGACGGCGGTCATCGCCGTCTCGGTCAGGGTCTGCATCTGGTCGGTCAGATCCGACGGGAGCGCCCCGTCGACCTGGTCGACGCCGATGTCGATCCGCGCGGGTTCGGGTGAGCACGCTCCGAGACCGATCGCGAGACCGAGCGCCGTCACTGCTGCGACCACTCGCCTCGACACTCGTCCTGCCACGCGCAGATCACCCCCGTTTTTTCCCGTCCCATGATTACAGCACACCCGTCGGCCGCCTCCCGTTCGCCCGACCGCACCCTCCTAGGCTGTGCGCATGACCGCCGTCTTCGACGACTCCGTGCAGCGCGCCGTGCTCCACCACATGAACGCCGACCACACCGACGACAACGTGCTCATCGCACGCGCGTTCTCGCCGCTCCCCGACGTCATCGCGGCGACGATGACGACCTTCGACGGGGAGGCAGGTCAGTGGCACGTGATCACCGCGGACGGGGCGGAGGACGTCATCCGCATCCCCTGGCCCGGCGGCGCGATCACCGAGCGCGCCGAGGTCCGGCGCGAGATCGTCGCGCTCTACGACGCGGCCTGCGCCCGGCTCGGCGTGGAGCCCCGCCCGCATTCCTAGGAGATCCGACCTTCAGGTTAGCTGAGGCTTACTGTACGCTCGGGGCCATGTCCGAGCCCGCCCCCTTCTCCGCCGCCGTCCGCGCCCGCTCCGCCGGCGCCCACTCGTCGAGCGAGGGCGCCGACTTCATGTCGGACCTCATGCGCGGCGAGGGTTCCCGCGAGGACTACGTCGCCCTCGTAGCGCAGCACTGGTTCATCTACGAGGCGCTCGAGACAGCGGCCGCCCGCATGAGCGGCGACCCCGTGGCATCCCGGTTCCTCAGCGACAAGCTGACCCGCCTGCCCGCCCTCGAGGCCGATCTGGAGTTCCTCATCGGCACCGACTGGCGCGAGCGCATCGCGCCGCTGGCGACGACCGCCCGCTACGTCGCACGCATCGCCGAGGTCGGTGCGACCTGGCCGGGCGGCTTCGTCGCCCATCACTACACGCGCTACCTCGGCGACCTGTCGGGCGGTCAGTTCATCGCGCGGGTCATGTCGCGCCGGTTCGGCTTCGAGACCAACGGCATCGGCTTCTACGTCTTCGACGACATCGCCGACCCCGCCGCGTTCAAGGACGTCTACCGCGAGCAGCTCGACGCGGTGCCGTGGGATGCCGCCGAGCGCGAGCGCGTGATCGACGAGGTCCTCCTCGCCTACCGTTTCAACACCGAGCTGTTCGCCGACCTCGCGGCCGCGAAACGCACCTCTGCCGCCTGACCCGACGAACGGATGCCGCGGCTCACCCCGCGTTCTGCGCCGCCCGCACCCCGGCCATGAAGCGCCGGACATCGCGGTCGACGAGGATGTCGGCGGGGCGCAGCGGCCGCGACAGGTAGAGCCCCTCGAGCGAGGTCAGCCGCGAGAGCGCGACGTAGGTCTGCCCCGGCGCGAACGCCCCGTTGCCGAGGTCGACGATCGCGCGGTCGTAGGTCTTGCCCTGCGACTTGTGGATCGTGACCGCCCACGCGAGACGCAGCGGGAACTGCGTGTACTCGGCGACGATCTCGCGGGTGAGCTTGCGGGTGCCGGGGTCGTAGGCATAGCGGAACTTCTCCCACACCGTCGGTTCGACGTCGTGCTCCTCGCCGTCGAGCTCGACGCGGACGGTGCCGCCCGCGATCCGCGTGACGGTGCCGATCGACCCGTTGACCCAGCGCGGACCGTCGCCGCCGAACCCGCCGATGTCGTTGCGCAGGAACATCACCTGCGCCCCGACCTTCAGCTGCAGCTCCTGGTCGGCGGGGTAGGCGTCGCCGCGCCCGAAGTCGCCGCTGATCTCGGCACGAGCGGTCTGGGCAGGACCGGGCAGCGCGTCGAGGTGGCGCTGGTTGATGCGCGAGACGATGTCGTTGCGGGTCGCGAGGGTGATGATCGGCACCTCGCCGGCGGCGGGCTCGGGGGGCTTGCGGGCTCCCGCCGCGTTGAGGGCCCCTGCGATGTCGGCCGTCACGATCCCGTGGCGCACGGCGTTGAGCATCGCCTTGAACGCGTCGTCGGACTGGCGGTGGATGTCGCGCAGCTCGGCGATGTGCAGCGGAGCGCCGACCCGGCCGAGGTCGAGCAGCCCGTCCGAGCGGATCGCCCCGGCATCCGCTCGGGGTCCTGCCCACACCTGCGCGTCGAAGAACCAGAACGAGCGGTAGTGGTCCTGGATGTAGCGCAGCTCGTCGCCGCGGGGCGGCACCGGGGAGAGCTGGTACGGGTCGCCGAACATGACCACCTGCACCCCGCCGAACGCCTCGGCGCGTCGGCGGCGGGCCTGGCGCAGCGACCGGTCGATCGCGTCCATGACGTCGGCGTTGACCATCGACACCTCGTCGATGATGAGCGTGTCGATGGCGTTGAGGATCTTGCGCGTCGCGTCGGTCTGCTCGATCTCGCTGTCGGCGATGAGGCCGATCGGCAGCTTGAACAGCGAGTGGATCGTCTGACCCTCGACGTTGAGCGCGGCGACGCCGGTGGGTGCGCAGACGGCGATCTGCTTGTTCGTGTTCCACGCGAGGTGCTGCAGCAGCGTGGACTTGCCGGTGCCGGCACGACCCGTGACGAACACGTGTTCGCGGGTGTCCTCGATGAGACGGAAGAGCGCGTCCTGTTCGGGAGACAGGGGCGGCGTGCTCACCGGAACAATGCTAGCTACCAGCCGGGCTTTCCTAGACTGAGCGTGTGGAACGCGAGGGGGAAGAGGCGGTGGCGGATGCCGCCGCGCCCGACGCCCCCGCGGCCCGCACCCGCACGGCCACCGTCGCCGGACCCCGTCGGCGCCGCAAGCTCGCGTTCGACCTGACGGTGCTGGGGGTGGTCGGCATCCTCTTCCTCGGTGCCGTCGGCGCGACGTCGGCCGTCCTGTACCGCCAGCTTTACAGCCCGACCGCGTTCGTGCTCGACTACCTGCACCTGCTCGCCGACGGGCGCGCGACCGACGCCCTGCTCGTTCCCGGCGTCTCGGCCACGTCGAAGGACCTCGCCGCCGCGGGCCTGCCGGCCGATGCCAGCGCGGCGCTGCTGCGCGGCAGCACCCTCACGCCGCTGTCCGACGTCGAGCCGGTGTCGGAGAAGACGGATGCCGACGGCACGACGGCCGTCACCGTCACCTACCGCGTGGGCGGTCACGCCGGCGAGACGACGTTCGAGGTCGAGCGCGACGACGATGAGGGCGGCATCCTCCCCCGCTGGCGGTTCGCGCAGAGCCCTCTCGCGGTGATCGAGCTCGGGGTCCGCGGGTCGATGCAGTTCGAGGTGAACGGCTTCGAGATCGACAAGCGTCAGGTCTCGCCCGAGGCCGAGGAGGCCGACCCGCTCGAGCCAATCCCGATGCTCGCCTTCTCGCCGGGGCTCTACTCGATCACCGTCGACACCGCGGCGACGACGAGCCCCGGGGTCGCCGTGCTGTCGGACACCCCGCTCGCCGAGATCCCGGTCTCGTTCCAGGCGGAGCCGACCGACGAGTTCGTCGGCGTGGTCCAGCGCGAGGTCGACGCGTTCCTCGCGGAGTGCGCGACGCAGAAGGTGCTGCAGCCGACGGGATGCCCCTTCGGGTACTACGTGCGCAACCGCATCGTCGAGCCGCCCACCTGGTCGATCGAGGAGAACCCGGTCGTCACCCTCGAGCCCGACGGCGCCGGGTGGGCGATCACGCGCACGCAGGCGGTCGCCAAGATCGACGTGCAGATCCAGTCGATCTTCGACGGCTCGATCTACGACGTGACCGAACTCGTCCCGTTCTTCCTGACGGGCAAGATCACGATCCTCCCCGACGGCACCGCCTCGATCGCGGTGTCGGCCGCGGACTGACCGGGCTCAGCGCGCGGCTTCGCGCCGGGCATCCCGTTCGGCGATCGCGGCGAGCCGGGCGTTGTACGCCTCGAGCTCCGCATCGCCGCTGCGGTCGGCCTGCCGGTCGTCGCGTCGCTGGCGTCGCTCGTCCGACCGGCTCCACTGCACGGCGACGACGATCGCGAGGATGAGCGTCGGGATCTCGCCGATCGACCACGCGATGCCGCCGCCCATGTACTGGTCGGCGAGGGGGTCGAGGCCCCACGTCCGCCCCATCGAGCCGAACCACTCGGCGACGAACAGTCCCGACGACATCATGATCGCGATGCCGAAGAACGCGTGCATCGCCATGACGCCGATGAGGGTCAAGAGGCGGCCGGCGTGCGGCAGTCGGTAGGGCACGGGGTCGATGCCGACGAGCGAGAGGACGAAGAGGTAGCCGACCGTGAGGAAGTGCAGCACCATCCACTCGTGGCCGAGGTGGTCGTACAGCGTCCAGCGGAAGATGTCGGTGTAGTAGAACGCCCAGAGCGACACGATGAACAGGGCCGCCGCCACGAGCGGATGCGTGATGACCTTCGCGTACGGGCTGTGCACGGCCCAGAGGATCCATTCGCGGCCGCCGCGCGTGCCGTCGTCGCGCTTGCGGATCGCGCGGGACGCGAGGGTCACGGGCGCGCCGAACACGAGGCACATCGGGATCGCCATCGACAGCAGCATGTGCCCGACCATGTGCATGCTGAAGAGGTAGTCCTGGTAGGCGTTGACCGGTCCGCACGTCACGTACAGCAGGAGGAGGAGCCCGGTCACCCACAGGACGGTGCGGCCGATCGGCCAGCGGTCGCCGCGACGGGCGAGCCGGCGCACCCCCGCGAGGTAGAAGAACAGGCCGAACCCGACGGCGAAGGCCCAGATGAGGTCGACGTCCCACATCGTCACGAAGCGCAGGGGGGTGAGCTCGGGCGGCAGCGGTGAGCCGGTGAGCACCTCTGCGGGCGTCGCGTCGGTGGGGATCGTCGTGTCGACCGGCGGTGGGGTGAGCGAGAGCGCGACCGCCGCACCCGAGGCGATGCCCATGAAGAGCACCTCGACGGCGACGAGGGTCCAGAAGCGGGCAGCGACGGCGGTGTCGCGGATGCCGGCGATCAGCCGCCGGCGGTAGATCGCGCCGAGCACACCCAGCGCGAGCAGAGCCCCGACTTTGACCATGACGAGCGCGCCGTACGGCGAGAAGACGTTCGCGGGGCTGACGAGCCCGATGAGGGCACGGGCGACACCCGAGAGGGTGACCACGATGAAGGCGGCGAGCGCGATGCTCGAGTAGCGCTGCAGGACGACGACCAGCTTGTCGCGCGACAGCACGGGTCGCAGCAGCACGATCAGCAGCAGCCCGCCGAGCCACGCCGCCGCCGCGATGATGTGGAGCGACAGCGAGGTGACGGCCGAGTTGTGGTTCGCCTCGCTGCCGGTGTGGCCGGCGGTCGCCATCGGCACCATCGCCGCGATCGCCAGGATCGTGACAAGCAGCGTCGCGAGCCATCCGCGGACGGCGAAGGCGAGGACGGTCAGCGCCGCAGCCGCCACGGTGGTCATGAGCCAGGCGCGACCCGGATCGGTGTCCACGAGGAAGCGGCCGAGCTGCTCACCGAACGCCGCGTCGGCGCTCGGTCGCGCCGGGATCACCTTGAGGAAGGTGAGGTAGGCCGTCGTGCCCGCCGAGACGGTGAGGATCGCCGCGCCGGCGGAGGCGGCATCCAATGCCAGGTCGAACTCCTTCGTGCCCGACGCGAATGCGAACACGGCGAGCACGAGCGAACCGACGAGGAGCGCGGCCGAGAGGTTGACGACGAGCTCCGCCACCGGGAGACCCCAGCGGACGACCGGACCGGGGTCGCCGATCACGAGCGGCGCGGCGCCGCCGCCGTAGGCCAGGCCCAGCAGGAGCGCGACGAGACCCGCGCCCGCGAGGATCACCGGGCCGGCGAAGCGGAGAGCACGCGGGTTCACCCGTCAAGCCTACGCGCGGGTGGGTGGGGGAACGCCGAAGGGGGATGCCTCTCGGCATCCCCCTTCGTACGTCTGCAGCGTCTTACTTGACGGCAGCCTTCAGCTTCGAGCCGGCGCTGACCTTGACGCGCTTGCCGGCGGGGATGTTGATCTCGGCACCCGTCTGCGGGTTGCGGCCGGTGCGAGCCGAGGTCTCGACCTGCTCGAACGCGATCCAGCCCGGGATCGAGACCTTCTCGCCCTTGGCGACGGCCTCGGAGACGGACGAGAACAGGCCGTCGACGACGCGCGAGACGGTGGCCTGGCTCTCGCCGGTGGCGCTGGCGATGCTGGCGACGAGTTCGGTCTTGGTGATGGCCATGGTGCTCCTCCAGACGGCGGGTCGCCGTCTTCAGTTACTCGGACCGACGGGATTCCGCCGGTTGGTCGTTGCGACCGGTCCCGAATATACCCACGAACCCCGGAATTCCGCGGATCTTCGGTCATCTGGACCGTAATCGACCGGCGTGTCGTGTGTCAGAAGGGGTTTTTGAGGCTGATGTTGCCGATTCGGGCGGATTCCGCGGATTTCCGCGGGAGGGGTTGCTTTTGCGCGCGGGTGTGCCGTCGGCATCCGTCGTCTGTCATCGGATTCGGAGAACGGCGCCGGATTCGGATGCGGCAGCGCGTGCGCATCCGAATCCAGCGCACATGTCCGAATCCGCGTCACGCACGGGCGAACTCGTCGGCGGCGTCCGAGGCGAGTTGCGCGGAGGCGTGCCCTCCGTGGCCTTCTTTTCGAGGATGTGCAGCCGGCTGCCGGGCCAGGCGCGGTGCAGCAGCCACGGCGTGAGGGCGGGGCCGCGGCTCGGCGGGCGACGGAGGAGCGGCGGCAACAGCCGCGGAGATTCGGCGCAATCCGGGCGCCTGGGCGGGGTGACGGCCGGATGCGGGGCGAAACTCCGCGGTCGGTGTCGCGGCATCCGCGTCAGATGCGGCGCAGGGCGGCGACGACGTCGTCCTCCCAGCGGCGAGCGGCCGGCAGCGCGCCCACGTACAGAGGGGTGTCGTGCGTGACACCGAGGTAGCGCGTCGCGCTCGCGTCGACCCCGGCGTCGCGGAGCTTCACCGCGTACGTCGCGCCGTCGCGCCGGAGCGGGTCGTACTCGGCGGTGAGGACGACGGCGGGCGGCAAGCCCGCATGCGACGCCGCGCGCATCGGCGAGGCGTACTGCTCGCGCGCGCGGGACCGGTCGCCGAGGTAGGTGCGGGCGACCGAGCGCAGCTCGCGCAGCGCGATGAACGCCGGCACCCCGAGCGCGTACGTCGCACGCAGGTCGATCCAGCGGCCGGTGAGGTCGGTGACGGGGACTTCGAGGATCTGCAGGGTCGCCTGTCGGGTCCCGCGGTCGCGGTTCATGAGCGTGAGGGATGCCGCGAGGCATCCCCCCGCCGAGGCGCCGTTCAGGCCGATCCGGTCCGGATCGAGGCCGAGCTCGGCGGCGTGCGCGTGCAGCCACACCCACGCGGCGTGGATCTGCTCGACCTGCGTCGGGTAGCGGTGCTCGGGCGCGAGCGAGTAGCCGACCGCGACGAGCACGACGCCGGAACGGTCGGCGCGGCGGCGACACGAGGCATCCGCCGTCGGGTAATCGATGCCGCCGATGCGGAACGCACCGCCGCCGATCACGAGGCACGCCGGCGCCGGGGTCGGGGCCGAGGCGGGGCGGTAGATGCGGATGCGGACGTCGGGGTACCCGTCGACCGGCACGGTGTGCTCGGTCGTCTCCGTGTCGGGACCCGGGATGCCGGCGGTGCGCAGTTCCATGCGGTCCCAGTTGAGGGCCGCGCGACGGTGACGCTCGCGCGGCGTGAGCGGCTTCGTCTTCGTGGCTGAAGCGGATGCCGGCGCCGCCGGCGGCGCCGGACGGAACCGCGCGGTCAGCTCGGTCCACGCCTTCTTCACGAGGTAGCGGCGGTGCGTGCGCAGTCGCTCGCGGAAGAACGGATCCAGCGGCATGGGGCTCCCTCCGACCGTTCGAGCGTAGCCCCGGGTCGTCGGGCGCGGACTCGACCCCGGTGAGGGAACCGCGAGGTGCGCCGAACGCTGGACCCGGGCGTTAGCCTTCAGGCATGCGGGATCGCATCATGTACGTCCAGCTGAAGACCGGCTTCGACATCGACGCGGGTCCGGCCTGGATCTCCCGCGTTCGGTTCAGCAAGACATGGCGGACCGCTTACTTCCAAGGGCGGACACTCCATCGCGTGACGGGTACGGCATTCGCGAACAACGACGCGAACTTCTACGACGTCGAGACAGGAGACCGGTTCTGGCTGTCCGGGCCTAAGCGCGACCAGACGGACGCGCGTTACCGCCACCACTCTCCAACCGTCGAGGATGACGCCCGTGCTGCGTACGAGGCGTTCCTCGCGGGCGCGCCGCTCCCCGGACGCGAGAACGGCTGAACGCGCCGGATCGCCCCCCATCTCGGGAATCCCGCAAGCGCTTCCCGGGGATCGCTAGCCCCATCCGACGCGTCGAGACCCGTCAGTCCTCGAGTCCCTCCAGCTCAGCGAGCGCCTGCCTCGCTCGGTGCAGCCGCTCGCTCTCCGGCTCGTCCCACCAGTAGGGACCTCGCTCGCCGAGCCCGTGCTTGGCCAGGTCGACGCGTCTGCGGGCGGCTGCCAAGGCATCCGGATCACCCTGAGCGCGGCGCACCCCTGATCTGCCGCGCCCGAGATGGGAGGTCAGCGCCGCCACGAGCTCCGCGGGCAGCGACGGGTCGGTGCGCCGCCATCGACGTCCATTGATGACGAGCCACCGCTCGTCGTCAGAAGCTGCGTCATCCGCCATCGACAATCCGCCAAAGAGGGTTTCGGGGCCGTTCAGCCCAGCCGGCGTTCGATGAGGATCGTGTCGCGCCAGGTGTCCGCCCAGGGGCCGTAGGTCATGTACGCGACGCGTTCGCGGTGGCCGATGCGGCGGAAGCCGGCCCGCTCGTGCAGAGTGAGGCTGGCGGCGTTCTCGGGGAAGATGCTGGCTTGAACCGTCCAGATGCCGGCGGGTGCGGCCTCGCTCAGGAACGCGGCGAGGAGATCTTTCCCGACCCCGCGCCCGCGGGCGTCATGTGCGACGTACACGGAGTGTTCGACGACGCCTCGATAGACCTCTCGCGCCGAGACCCGGGACGCGGCGATCCAGCCGAGCACGGCGCCATCGGAGTCGGCCGCGACGAGCCTGCCGACACCGAGCTTTCCTGCATCGAAGTCACTCCACGACGGGGGCTCGCTCTCGAACGTGGCGTTTCCCGCGGCGATGCCTTCGCGGTAGATCGACTCCACCTGTGGCCAGTCGTTCGCAGTCATGGCACGGATGGTCGCGTGGGTCATGGGCGAAGAGCCTGGGATGCCGCGTCGAGGGCGTCGGTGACGACGCGGTAGTAGGCCCAACGGCCGCGCTGCTCGCGGGTGGCCAGTCCCGCGTCGACGAGCTGCTTCATGTGATGCGAGACGGTCGGCTGGGACAGACCCACCGGTTCGGTGAGGTCGCAGATGCAGGCTTCTCCATCGTCGGATGCGGCGATGAGCGAGAGCAGTCGCACGCGGGTCGGGTCCCCGAGGGCTTTGAAGACCCGCGCGGTACGCTCCGCATCCGCGACCGAGATCACACTGCCCGTGACCGTGCCGCAGCACACCGCCCCGTCCGTGGGTGCGAGAAGCGGGAGATACGTGGGCATGAGCCCATCCTCTCACGTCGTATTGACATCTGTCGATGCGTTGGGCATTCTCAATCCATCGAGGTTCGTCGATATGTATCGGAAGGTCCAGATGGAGAACGCACTGCCCGTGGTCGTCATCGGCGCAGGCCCGCAGGGGCTGGCGGCGGCCGCACACCTGGTCGAGCGGCGCATGCCGGTCATCGTGCTCGAAGCCGGCGCTTCCCCTGCCGCGGCTGTCGCCGAGTGGGGACACGTCCGGTTGTTCTCCGAATGGCCCGAACTCATCGACGCGGCCGCAGCGCGCCTCCTGAGCGCCACCGGATGGCAGGCACCGACCGCGGGGTACCCCACCGGGGAGCAGTGGATCGAGACCTACCTCGCCCCCCTCGCAGCGGCCCTGGGCGATCGCATCCGCCTCGGCGCCCGCGTCACGGGCGTGTCGCGTCTCGGCCGGGATCGGCTCGTCGACGCGGGACGCGGGGATCAGCCGTTCACGGTTCACGTCGCCCCCGCGGAGGGGGAGGAGTATCGGCTGCAGGCTCGTGCCGTCATCGACGCATCCGGCACGTGGGCCACCCCGAACCCCGCCGGCGCTGACGGGCTCCCGGCGCTGGGAGAGAGTGCCGCAGCGGATCTGCTCTCGTACCGCATCCCGGACTTCCGAGATCGAGCCGGGTTCGCCGGCACGCACACCGTCGTGATCGGTTCCGGCCACTCCGCCGTCACCGCTGTCCTCGCCCTTGCGCGCATGGCGCGGCGCGATCCGTCGACCACCGTGACGTGGGCGCTGCGACGAGCGACGGCCGGCAACACCTTCGGCGGGGGCGACGCCGACGAGCTGCCCGCTCGCGGGGCGCTCGGGAAGACGGCGAAGGAGTACGTCGACGCCGGTCTCGTCTCGCTCGTCACCGGGTTCCGCGTCGAGCGTGTCACTCGCGCGGGCGAAAGTGCCGTCCTGGTCGCTGAGGACGGCCGCGCCCTCGCTGCGGACCGGGTGGTCGTGCTGACCGGGTTCCGTCCCGATCTGTCATTCCTCTCCGAGCTGCGGCTCGAGCTGGACCCGACGCTGCAGGCACCCGTCCGGATAGCCGCCGAGATCGACCCCAACGTGCACTCCTGCGGATCCGTCGCCGCGACCGGTGCCGCGGACCTCGCCCAGCCCGAACCCGACTTCTACCTCGTGGGATCGAAGTCGTACGGGCGCGCGCCGACGTTCCTCGCACTGACCGGCTACGAGCAGGTGCGAAGCGTCGTGGCGGAGCTCGCCGGCGACCGCGAGGCCGCCCGCCGTGTCGAGCTGTCCCTGCCGGACACCGGTGTGTGCGGGGGTGCGGGACTGTTCGACGCAGCCGGATCCTCGCTCGGTGGTGCATGCTGCGCCCCGCCCGCCGCGCTGCTGCAGGTCGGCCGGTCCCCGGCATCCGTCTGATCATGGATGCCGGACCGCGCCCGCCGTCATCGGTGCGACCGCCGTTGATGCGCCGCCTGGCCGCCGAGTTCCTCGGGACCGGGATGCTGGTCACGGTCGTCGTCGGATCGGGGATCGCCGCGCAGCGACTGTCCCCGAACGATGTCGGCCTGCAACTGCTCGAGAACAGCCTCGTCACCGCCCTCGGCCTCGCCGTGCTGATCCTCCTGGTCGGCCCCGTATCGGGAGCCCATCTCAACCCCGCCGTCTCCCTCGCCGACTGGGTGCTGTCGCGCCGTCGCGCCGGCGGCCTCTCGTCGACCGACCTCGGCGCGTACGTCGCCGCTCAGATCACGGGCGGTGTCGCCGGCACCCTGCTGGCGAGCGTCATGTTCGACGTCGCCCCGACGCTCTCGACCACTCCTCGCGCGACCGCAGGGCAGCTGGTCGGCGAGGTGGTCGCCACTGCGGGACTGGTGCTGCTGGTGTTCGCCCTCGCGCGCACGACCACGACCGCTGTGACCGCCGCGGCGGTCGGGGCCTACATCGGTGCTGCCTACTGGTTCACCAGCTCGACCTCGTTCGCGAACCCCGCCGTCACCGTCGCCCGGATCTTCACCGACACGTTCAGCGGGATCGCCCCCGCCTCCGCGATGCCGTTCATCCTGGCGCAACTCGTCGGCGCCGCCGTCGGAGTCGCACTCCTTCTCGTCCTCTACCCGACGGCCGATCGCACCGCCGCTCGCGCCGTCGTCCCCATCCGACCCGACACCACACCGCAGGAGCACTCATGACCGACACCACCAAGCCCGCCGTCCTCTTCGTCTGCGTCCACAACGCCGGCCGATCGCAGATGGCCGCCGGTTACCTCCGCGCGATCGCGGGCGACCGCGTCGACGTGTTCTCCGCCGGCAGCGAGCCCGGCAACGCCATCAACCCGAACGCGGTCGCCGTCATGGCGGAGGAAGGCATCGACCTCACCGGCGCCGTTCCTCAGATCCTCACGACCGATGCCGTCCGCCAGGCCGATGTCGTGATCACCATGGGATGCGGCGATGCCTGCCCCATCTTCCCCGGCAAGCGCTACGAGGACTGGCAGCTCACCGACCCCGCCGGCCAGCCCATCGACGTGGTACGGGAGGTCCGAGACGACATCCGAGGACGGGTCGAAGAGCTCGTCGCGAGTCTCGTCTGACCGCGACGCGGCGAGCGGATCCACCTCCCGGCAAACGACGAAGCCCCCGTCCGAGGACGGGGGCTTCGTGCGGATGCTGTTGCTTACCAGCTCGACTTGGTGACACCGGGCAGCTCGCCACGGTGCGCCATCTCGCGGAAGCGGACACGCGAGATGCCGAACTTCGACAGGTGGCCGCGGGGGCGTCCGTCGATGGCGTCGCGGTTGCGCAGGCGCACGGGCGACGCGTTGCGGGGAAGCTTCTGCAGGCCGACGCGGGCGGCCTCGCGGGCCTCGTCGGTCGCGTTCGGGTCGACGAGGGTCTTCTTCAGCTCGGCACGCTTCTCGGCGTAGCGAGCGACGATGACCTCACGCTGCTTGTTGCGCGCGATCTTGCTCTTCTTGGCCATGAGATCAGCGCTCCTCTCGGAATTCGACGTGCTTGCGGATCACCGGGTCGTACTTCTTCAGCACGATGCGGTCGGGGTTGTTGCGGCGGTTCTTGCGCGTCACGTAGGTGTACCCCGTGCCGGCAGTCGAGCGCAGCTTGATGATCGGACGGACGTCCTGAGCCTTCTTCGCCATTAGAGCTTCACACCCTTCGCGAGGAGGTCCTTCACGACCGACTCGATGCCGCGGGCGTCGATGACCTTGATGCCCTTAGCCGAGACGTTCAGCGTGATCTTGCGACCAAGCGAAGGAACGAAATAGGTCTTCTTCTGCACGTTCGGGTCGAAGCGGCGCTTCGTCCGGCGGTGCGAGTGCGAGATGTTGTGACCGAAGCCGGGAACTGCTCCAGTCACCTGGCACACTGCTGCCATGGTGATGTCTCCTTAGTACCGTGAAGCCGGACGGCCCCACCCAAGATCCCTTGTCTGCACCCCGCATGCGGACACGGCTCAAGAGCCGTCTTCTGGAGGTGGGATGCGAACTGCGTGCTGGAGTGCGCGCAGACGAAGAGTCAGTCTAGCACGGCCGGGCGTGTCGCCTTGACTCAGGCCGACTCCGCCACCGCGACGACCGCCTCGGCGTACGTCACCTCGGGGTCGTCCATCAGCCGGGCGGTCACCGCGGCGTGCGCCCGCGTGTACGGACCACCGGTCGCCAGCGCCCAGTCCACCTGCGGCCGCGCCGGCTCACCGATCGTCGCGAACGCCTCGCTCAGGCTCCGCCGGGTGTCGTCCTCGCCGCGCGCGAACTGCGTCGCCAGCACGTCGGCGAGAGCGGATGCCTCGGCTGCCGGCACGTGCCGCGCCGCGGTCCGCCATGCGGTGCGCGCGACCGTGTCGTCGGCATCCTTCAGCAACTCGGTCGTGACGGCCGGCCACACCCGCGGTCCCCCGATCTTCGACATCGTGTGCAGCGCCTGCGCACGCACCTGCGCACCGCGCGAGCGCAGCTCACCGATCAGCAGGTCGAGCACCTCGTCGGCGTCGTGACGGGTCAGCGCCCAGGTCAGCATCTCGCGGACGAGGAACTGCGGCTCGATGCGGCACTGCGCCACCAGCACCGGGATGTACTCCGACCGCGGGTGCGTGCCCGCCGTCATCGCGGCCTGCACGCGCGCCGACGGATCCAGCGACGCGAGGGCGGCCTCGAGCCGGGCGGCGGCGTCGATCGGAGCGTCGGTCATGGGGGTCACCTCACGGAGTCGGGCGGGATGCGGCATCCCACCCTGTCCCGAACACCCGGGCACCCGCGCGTGTTCCCGCGTCGCTTCGCGGACGACGCCGCCGCCGGGCCCGCGTCAGCGGGCGCTCTCGCGCAGGACGACGGCGCCGGCCCAGACGGTGAGGGCCAGGACGAGCACGACGAACGTCAGGAACACCGGGACCAGCGGAATGACCAGCAGCGCCGCACCGACGGCGAGCGGCGGGACCGTCATGCCCGCGAAGGCCAGCAGGAAGATGCCCGAGGTGATCTCGCTGCGCGTGCGCGCATCGGCGAGCGCACCCGCGATCGCCAGCGCGCCGCGGAACAGCAGCCCCACGCCGGCACCGGCGACCACCCCGCCGGCGACGAACAGCGCACCCGACCCGACCAGGTCGGCCGCGCCGAGGAACACGAGCCCCGCCACCATCGCGCCGATGCCGACGCGCAGCTGGTCGCGCATCGCGAGACGCGCGAACACGACCTGCGCGAGCGCCGCCGCCCCGAACACCGAGAAGGTGACCGCACCCGCAGCAAGGCGATCGGTCTGCCCCAGGATGCGGGCGAGGAACGTCGGCGCGACCGAGCCGAACAGTCCCGTCACCGCGAAGGCGGCGAACGCGGCGACGCCGGCCGCCCAGTACGCGCGGCGACCCTCGGCGGGGATCCGCACCCGCTGCGGGCGGTAGCGGAAGGGCTCGGCCGGCCGCTCGACCGTCTCGGGAACCAGCATGTACGCGAGTCCGAGGCCGAGGAACGCGAGGACGAACACGACGTACGGCAGCACGAGCGGCGCGGGCGCGAACTCCGCGAACGCGCCGCCGATGAGCGGCCCGATCGCCAGACCGCCCATGTTGGCGATGCCCGCGACCGTCGCGGCGAACGCCGTGCTGTCGGGCCGGTGGGCGCGGCGCAGGTCGGCGAGGTGGGCCGTCGCCGACGCGGTGAGGATGCCGATGCCGAGACCCGCGACGAGGCGGGAGGCGACGATGCCGGCGGTGTCCTGCCAGAGCACGAACATGATCGCCGCGACGATCTCGATCCCGGTGGCGGCGAGGATCAGCGGACGCCGCCCCACCCGGTCACTGAGGTGACCGGCGAGCCAGAGCGAGACCATCACGCCGACCGAGTACGCCGCGAACATCACCGTGATGAGGAACGTCGGGAACCCGTCGCGCTCCTGGTAGACGGCGTAGAGCGGGGTGGGCACCGTGTTGAAGGCCATGAGCGCGAAGAAGGTCGCGGCCGTCACCCAGAACCCGGCGCGATGCGACAGACGCCGCGGCCGCCGGACCGCGAGGGTCGGCGCGGCGAGCGAGCGGATGTCGATCGTGCTGGTCATGCGTCGATGATGCGGCAACATCACGCATCGAGTCCAACGAATCTGTTCGAACGCAGTCATCGACGCGCTCTATGATCGCGGCATGGAGACCCGGCTGCTCGAGTACTTCGTGACCGTCGCCGACGAGCGGAGTGTGACCGCGGCATCCGCTCGTCTGTTCGCGGCGCAGTCCACGGTCTCGGCCGGTCTGCAGAGCCTCGAGCGCGATCTCGGGGTGCGACTGCTCGAGCGGACCACGAAGGCGGTGCAGCTGACGCCCGCGGGTGAGACGCTGCTGCCCCTCGCCCGCGCCGTGCTCGACGACGTCGCCGCCGTGCGCCAGGTCGCCGGCGAATCCGGGACGGGGCTGCGCGGCCGCATCCGCATCGGGACGTTCGCGGGCCTGCGGATCATCGACCTGCCGGGGTTCCTCGGCGGCTTCCGCCGGTCGCATCCGCTCGTCGACATCCGGCTGAGCGTGTCGCCGACGGGGTCGGTCGGCCTGCTCGACGACCTGCAGCGCGACCGGCTCGACCTCGCGCTCACCGCGGTCACTCCCCCGGCCGGCATGAGCGCCTGGGAACTCGGCGCCTACCCCTACGTCGCGCTGCTGCCGCCCGGGCATGCGCGCGCCGCGGACCGCGCGCTCGCCCTCGCCGACCTGGCGGGTGACGACTGGGTCGACGTGCTGCCCGGGTACGGCAACCGCGTGCAGCTCGAGACCGAGCTGGCGCGGCGAGGCATCAGCCGCCGCGTCTCGGCCGAGCTCGGCGAGCTGCCCGACGTGCCGCGCTATGTCGCCGCCGGCCTCGGGGTCGCCGTCGTGCCCGACGTCGTCGACACCGCGGGCTGCGTCACGGTGCCGCTGTCCGACCCCGTCCCGCCGTGGACGGTGTCGCTCACCGCCGGGCGCAGCGCCACGCGCCGACCGCACGTGCGCGCGCTGCTCGACGCGATCCTCGCGACCTGCGCCGCCTAGCCGTCGCTTCGCGAGGAGATGGAGGCTCCCGCGGGCCGAGCCGCGGCATCCGCTCCTCGATAACCGTCATCTCCTCGGCAACCGGCACCGGCTCAACCGCCGGCGGCCTCGCGCGCGCCGCGCCCCCAGCGGAACGCCGACACCGTCGGGTCGCCCGGGATCCAGAAGCGCCACGGGAACGCGTCCGTCCCGGCGACGCCCGCGACCCCGACGCGGGGTCCGGTCGCGATCCCGCCGAGCGGCTCCGCGCGCACGAAGAGCCGCGCACGCGCGCCGGCCTGCTCCGCGCCGGTGACGGCGTCGATGCCGTCGTGGATCGGATGCCGCAGCCCCACCGCGTCGCCGAGCCGACCCGGTCCGCGGGCCAGGTCGCGCGCGAGGCGCGCGGCGGGACGGCGGGCGTGCGCGGCATCCTGCCCCTCGACGACCTCGCCCGCGCGCAGCAGGATTCCGCCGGCGACACCCTCGGGGCCGCACACGACGTTGACGCACGAATGGATGCCGTGGCTCAAGTACACGTACAGGTGGCCGGGTTCGCCCCACATCGTCGCGTTGCGGGCGGTCGGACCCATGCGCGCGTGCGAGCCCGGGTCGGCGAGCACGCCGGTGCCGCGCCCGTGGTACGCCTCGACCTCGGTGATCCGCAGCGCGACGAGCCCGCCCGCCGTCGTCACCCGCAGCTCCCCACCGAGCAGCGTCGGCGCGACGTCGGCCGGGAGCCCCTCCAGGGCCTCGCGGGTGGCGGGGACGAGGGCACTCACAGCGCCGGGGCCTTGCGACACCAGGAGATGTCGAATCCGCGCAGCGCCACGACCTGCGTGCCGTCGAGCGTGTAGATCCGGGTCTCGAGCTTCGTGGGCAGCGGCAGCAGGTACCCGTCGTACGTGTCGGTGACGATGTCGGGCGCGACGACGAGGGCGGCGTACCGGCCGCTCGGCGACACGCACGTCTGCAGCAGCGCGTCGGTCGGCGCGACCTCGGCCACGGGGGTGGCGGCACCGTCGGCATCCACTCGTGTGACCGTCGTCGCGAGCGGCGTCATGCCGTCGAAGGGCGTGAGGGCGCGGAGGGTGGAGCCGTCGGCGAGCGCGGTCACCGACCCGGTCTGGCCGAGGTCGGCGGGCGTCGGCGGCAACGGCTTCTCGTCCGCGGTGGTCAGGTCCACCACCGCGGGGCCGTCGACGCGCTCGATGAAGGCGGTCGTTCCAGCGAGGTCGTCGATGCCGATCGCGTTGCCGAGCTCGACGGGCGCCCCGCCGGAGGGCGAGACGAGGCTGAGCGCGCCGTCGAAGGTGAGCATGAGGATGCTGTCGGTGCCGGGCACGAACCGCCAGTCCTCGACGCGCGGGTCGGCGCCCGACACCGCGATCTCGGCGGGCTTCGCGCTCGGGTCGGCCGTCGACCCCGTGAAGAGCAGACTCTCGCGTCCGCCGGATGCCGAGAGGTCGGCATCCGTGTACGTGTACCCGATCGTGTTGCCGCGCTCGGCGCTCTGCAGGTTGGTGACGATCCCGGTGCCGGGCAGGGTCAGCTCCTGCGGGTGCGACCCGTCGGCGCGCGTGACGACGAGGTGCGAGGTGCCGTCCTCGAGGGTCGAGACGACGAGGTGCCCCGCGGTCGAGCGGAAGTCCTCGATGTGGTCGGCCTCGAACACCGGGGTCGCGTCGCCAGCGAGGTCGACGCGGTAGATCTTGTCGCCGCCCTCGCTGCGCTGCAGGACGAAGGCGTGCAGCTTCGGGGTCGTGAACGACTCCTCGATCGTCGAGGTCGGTCCGCCGCCGACACCCGCGAGCCCGTCGATCCGGATCGTGTAGGTCGTCTCGTCCCACAGCGGGTCGGTGAAGCGGATGCCGACGCTGCGCCCCGAGGTGTCGACGGAGAAGGATGCCGCCGGCGTGACGGTGACCTGGGCGGCATCCACCTCCTGCAGCGACTGCGTCGTCTCGAAGATGAACCGCGACCCCGCCGACGAGACCGCGGCGGTCGCATCGGACTGCACCGAGGTCACCCGCGGCCCCTGCAGCGTCGTCACGACCCCGGCGGCGACGGCGACGACGCCGAGCACGATCACGACGGCGACGACGCGCAGCGAGAACCCGCGGGCCAGACGACGACGGCGCTGGGCCCGGCGGCCGTCAGAACTCATACGGGTCCTCGGGCTCGTCGACGGGGGTGACGGATGCCGCATCCACCCGCAACTGCCCGTCCACGTCGCGGATGGTGCCGGTGACCGTGACCCACTGGCCGTCGCTCGGGATCTCGCCCGTCGCGACCGGCAGACTCGCCGGCTGGGCGTCGATGACGCAGTGCGTGATGATCAGGCGCGTCAGGTCGAAGCCGTCGTCGCCGGGCGCGGCGAAACCGGTGAGCGAGATCTCGGTGCCGTCGAACACCTCGGGATCGGTCGCGGTCGCGAACACGCTCGCCCAGTCGCCGATGCCGAACGACGCGGTGTCGCCGGTGATCGCGAGCGCGACGGTGTCGGCACCCTGGAACAGCGGAGCAGCGCCGGTGTCGCGCGACGCGGCGAGCTCGGCCGAGAGCGTCGCCGGCGGGACGACCAGCATCGTGCCCGCGAAGCCGAGCGCGAGCACCCCGCCCGCGGTGGTCGCCACGGTGCCCGCGAGCCGGCGGGGCGAGCGCGGGGCGTGCTGGTCGTGGTCGTGGTCGTGCGCCGGTTCGTCGCCGTGGTCGTGGCCGTGATCCTCGGCGGCGCCGAGCGGCAGCAGGACGCTGAGCACGACGCCCACGAGCACGAGCACCGCCATCGACACGGCGAACCACGACGAGTCGGGGTTGATGTAGAGCCCGAGCCGACCGGTGACCGCGAGGGCGATCGTCAGGGCGGCGACGGATGCCACGGCGCCGACGCCCAGCATCCGGAACCAGACCGTGTCACGCAAGGAGGTTCACCACCCCTCCGATCGCGGCGGCCGCGAGGACGACGGCGACCACCAGCACACCGAGGACGCGGGTGCGGAAGGTCGTCCGCAGGAGGGCGAGCATCTTGACGTCGACGAGGGGCCCGACGAGCAGGAACGCGACGATCGCGCCCGGGGTGAACGTCGAGGCGAACGACAGCGCGAAGAACGAGTCGACGTTCGAGCAGATCGACACGATCATCGCGAGCAGGATCATCGCCGCGATCGACAGCGCGGGGTTCGATCCGATCGACAGCAGCACGTCGCGCGGCACGACGACCTGCACGGCTCCGGCGACCGCCGACCCGATGATGAGCGCCGGCATGACCGCGCGCAGCTCGACGACGAACTGGGCGAGGCTGCGCCGCCCGCGGTCGCCAGTCACGCCCTGCTCGGCGAGGCACGCGTCGCGGAAGCGGTCGGTGACGAGGGCGTTCTGATCGGGATGCCGGCTGTACAGCCACCCGATGACGTTCGCGATGAGGTAGCCGCCGAGCAGGCGGGCGACCAGGATGCCGTCATCGAACCCGAATGCCTGGTGGGTCGTGATGATCACGATCGGGTTGACGATCGGCGCCGCGACCAGGAAGGTCAGCGTCTCGGCGACCGAGAAGCCGCGCATCATGAGCCCGCGCGCGAAGGGCACATTGCCGCACTCGCACACCGGGATCAGCATGCCGAGCAGGGAGAGGACGGCGCGACGGCCCCAGGGGTTGCGCGGCATCCACCGTTCGATGACACCCGGCGGCACCCACACCTGCACGACGATCGAGAGGATCACGCCGAGCACGACGAACGGCAGCGACTCGATGAGCACGCTGAGGGCGAGCGTCAGCCCGTCCTGCGCGCGGGTCGGGAGCTCGGGCGACGGGCTCCACAGCGCCACCCCGATCAGCGCGAGGACGGCGAGGAACCCGACCCCCAGCCAGAGCGCGCCGCGACCGGCCGACCCCGCGGGGGAGGTCGACGTCGAACGCGGCTCCGCGGGGCGGGCCTCAGTCCGCACGGGCCCCGGATGCCGCTGTGCGGGCGCAGTCCGCGCACGTGCCGAAGATGTCGACGACGTGCTCGGCGTCGGTGAACCCGTTCGCCGCGGCGATGCGCTTTGCCCACGTCTCGACCTCGTCGGCCTGGATCTCGACGGCCTTGCCGCAGACACGGCAGATGAGGTGGTGGTGGTGTCCCGTGCTGGCGCACGCGCGGTAGATCGCCTCGCCGTCGGGCGACTGCAGCTGGTCGGCTTCGCCGCTCGCGGCGAGGGTGGCCAGGGCGCGGTAGACGGTCGCGAGCCCGATGCCGGTGTTCTCGTCGCGCAGGGCGGCGTGCAGGTCCTGGGCGCTCACGAATCCGGGGGCGTCGGACAGCGCCGAACGCACGCGCTCGCGCTGCCAGGTGTTGCGCTGGGCCATGGCCGGATTCTACGCCCGTGTGCTGGCGACGGCCTGGGCGCCGTGGGCGGCATCCGTCCGCTGCACCCGCCCCCGACGGTCGCCGACGACGCGGCAGACGAGGTAGATGACGAACGAGATCGTCGTGATGTAGGGGCTGACGGGGAGGGTGCCTGCGACGGCGAGCAGGATGCCGCCGACCGCCGAGACCACGCCGAAGAGGGCGGCCAGCAGCGGCACGGCGACGGGACCGTGCGCGATGCGGGCGGCGGCCGCGGCGGGCGTCACGAGCAGGGCGAGGACGAGCAGCGCGCCGATGATGTGCACGGCGACGGCGACGGCGAGACCGAGCAGCAGCATGAAGGCGAGCGAGATCAGCCCCGTCGGGACGCCGCGGGCGGCCGCCGACTGCGGGTCGAGCGAGTCGAAGCGCAGCGGTCGCCAGATGAGCAGCAGCGCGACGAGCACGACGGCGGAGATGACGATCAGCCACGTGAGCTGGTCGGACTGCACCGAGACGATCTGCCCGGTCAGCAGGCTGAACCGGTTCGCGCTGCGCCCGTCGTAGAGGGCGAGGAAGAGGATGCCGAGGCCCAGACCGAACGGCATGAGCACCCCGATGATCGAGTTGCGGTCGCGGGCGCGCGCGCCGAGCCACCCGATGAGGGCGGCGGCGACCATCGACCCGACGATCGACCCGGTGACGACGTCGGCTCCGATCAGCAGCGCGGCGGCCGCCCCCGCGAACGAGAGCTCGCTGATGCCGTGGACGGCGAACGCCATGTCGCGCTGCAGCACGAACACCCCGATGAGGCCGCCGACGAGGCCGAGGATCGACCCGGCCCACACCGAGTTCTGCACCAGCGCGAGGATCTCGCCGTAGACCGGCACGCCGCCGAACATGGCGTTCGCGATGTCGTCCCAGTTCATGCGTGGTCCTCGTGATGGTGGTGGGATGCCTCGGCGTCGGGCGCGCCGACCACGACCAGACGGTCGCCGGCGCGCAGCACGAAGACCGGCGCGCCGTAGAGGTCCGTGAGCACCGGCGAGGTGAGGACGTCCTTCGGCTTCCCGAGCGTGAAGCGGCCGTTCGCGATGTAGAGGATGCGGTCGACCTTGCCGAGCAGCGGGTTGATGTCGTGGGTGACGAGCAGGACCGCGGCCCCGCTGCGGCGGTGCCGGTCGATGAGCCCGACGACGGCCTGCTGGTTGGCGAGGTCGAGGCTCGTCAGCGGTTCGTCGCACAGGAGCAGCCGCGGGTCGTCGGCGAGGGCCTGCCCGACCCGCAGGCGCTGCTGTTCACCGCCGGAGAGGATGCCGACGGGCCGGTCGGCGAACTCCGTCGCGCCGACGGCGGCGATCAGTTGGTCGACCCGCTCGCGGTCCTTGCGGCGCGGGATCGGCGGACCGAAGCGGTGCCCGTTGACCCCGAGCGCGACGAGGTCGCGTCCGCGCAAAGCCGTGTCGCGCGGCAACGGCCGGGTCTGCGGGAGGTACCCGATGCCCCGGTTGCCGGCGCGGTGGACGCGCTTGCCGCCCACCTCGACCGTGCCCTCGCTCAGGTCCTCGAGGCCGAGGATCGCGCGGAGCAGGGTCGTCTTACCCGACCCGCTGGGGCCGAGGACGGCGATCAGCTCGCCCGGCTGCACGTCGAGGTCGAGGCCGCTCCAGAGCTCCCGCCCGCCGCGGCGGAGCGCGGCGCCCCGGATGCGGAGGGGGATGTCGTGGGGGCGGGTCACCGAGTCAGGCTACCGGCCAGCTCGTCGATGTTCTGCTGCATCCACTCGAGGTAGGTCAGCCCGTCGGGCAGGAGCTCGGTGAACTTCAGCACCGGGATGTCGGCCTTCGTCGCGAGGCCCTCCACCTCGCTCGTCTCGGCGCCGCCGGTCTGGGCGTTGACGATGACGGTGCGGACCTCGCCCGAGCCGAGGATCTTCGTCGCCTCGAGCATGGTCGCGGGCGGGACGTCCTGGCCCTCTTCGACGGCTTCGCTGAACGCCTCGGGGGTCGCGTTCTCGAGCCCGGCCGCGGCCGTGAGGTACAGCGGGACCGGCTCGGTCACGAAGATCTTCTCGCCCGCGTGGTCGGCCTTGATCTTCTCGAGAGAGGTCTCGAGGCCGGCGATGCCGTCGATGAGCTTCTTCGCGTTCGCCTCGAAGGTGCCGGCCTTGGCGGCATCCAGGTCACCCAGTTCGTGGGCGATGTCCTCGACGACGTGCTCCATCGTGTGCGGGTCATACCAGACGTGCTCGTTGAAGCCTTCGATGTGGTCGTGGCCCGCGTGGTCGTCGCCCTCGGCGTGGTCATCCTCCTCGGCGTGGGAGTCGCCCTCGGCGTGCGCGTCGTCGGAGTGCCCCTCGTTGCCGGGGTAGTCGTGCGAGTACTCGACGGCGGTGATGACGGGGGCGGTGGTGCCGCTCGCATCGATCAGCGCGTCGACGAACGCGTCGTAGCCGCCGCCGTTCTCGATGACGAGGTCGGCCTGCGACACGGTGAGCTGGTCCCGCGCCGACGCCTCGTACGAGTGCGGGTCCTGCGAAAGCGAATTGACGATCGAGGTGACCTCGACATCGTCGCCGCCGATGGCCTGGGCCAACGAACCGTAGACGTTCGTCGACGCGACGACCTTCAGCCGGTCGTCACCGCCGCCCGCTGCCGGGCTCGTCGCGGTGGCACAGCCCGCGAGCACGAGGACCGATCCGACGGAGAGGGCGAGCAGTGCGGGCACACGTGAGGTCATGCCGCGAGTCTACGCGGTGTTGATAATCGTTCTCAAATCGTCGAGCTGCTTCCCAGGGCCCTACTTGAGGGGGTCATGACCCCAGTTCATCAGGGAGAAGCGCCAATCCGTGTCCTCGACATCACCCTTCGGGCGCTGCTTCGAGTGGCGGGCGACGTAGCCGTGCACCTTCTTCATGTGCGCGTAGTCGGAGTCCGTCAGGTCGGCCTTCTTCTTCCGCAGGATCTTCACGATCCTCCGCCCCGACGCGTGCCCGGTCGACTCGCCGCCGCCCGACTTCTGACCGACGCTCTTCGATTCGTCGGTGTCGAGCCATTTCTCGATCTCGGCCGCCGTCATGTTGACCGCCTCATCGAAGTCCGTCGTGATCCGCTGACGTTCGTCCTCGCTCATCCCGCAAGTCTTCCGCGGGCCCTTGGCGCATGACCACGGGCTTGCGCAAGAGCCCCGAGCCGGTTTTCGCCGCCTGTTACTGTCATCGGACCGGGGGCACCCGCATCCTCCGGCGCGCCACCACTCCGGGGAGTTCGAGCATGACCGAGCAACTGACCTTCATCGTCTATGCGAGCCGTGCGGCCGAGCCCTTCGATCACGACGACCTCGTCGCCCTCCTGAGCCAGAGCCGCGTGAACAACTCCCGCGACGGCATCACGGGGATGCTGGTCTACCGCGACCTCGACTTCATCCAGATCCTCGAAGGACCGGATGCCGCGGTCCGTGCACTCCTCGAGCGCATCGGGCGCGATCCCCGCCACACCGACGTCCGTGTGCTGCTCGATGAGCAGACGACCGAGCGCAAGTACGCGGCGTGGTCCATGGGCTACGAGCCGACAGCCCCCGGTGACGGATCGGACGGCGCGGTCGACGCCCTCCGGACCGCCGACGACGATGCGACGACCCGCGAGTCGGCGGACGCCCTCGGCGGATGGTTCCACGGCAGGGCGGGCGGCTCGACCGACCGACCGGCTCCGGTCAGCCGCGGGTGAGCGACACGTACGCCAGGCCCGACAGGTTGACGAGCACGTCCGTCGGTGTCCGCACGACGACAGCGAGCACCCCGCCGCATGTCTCGCATCTCGCGACGGCCCCCATCTCCGTCACGTAGGCGTGCGCCCTCGCGAGGACGGCGCGATGTCGGCATCCTGCGCACTGTCCGATCGCGTCGGTGAACTCGATGCCGAAGACGTCGGCGAAGGTGCCGGCGAGGGCGTTGCCGTCGAGGTGCGTCATCCACTGCCTCCGAAGCGTTCGGTGCGTATCCGCGCGGGGTCGTGGCCGAGTTGCGAGAGCCAGCCGGCGACCGTCTCGACGAACGGCGTGGGCCCGCACACGTAGATCCGCGGCATGGCCGTGGCCGGGAAGACGGACGCGGCGAGGGATTTCCCGGTCAGCCGACCGGGGGGCCGCGCCGCCGTGGCGGGGGCGCGACGCGTGTGGACGACGTCGATGCTCGTCGCCGTCAGTGCGGCGAGTTCGTCGGCGAAGAAGACGTCGTCCGGCGTCCGGACCGAGTACAGCAGCCGGAAATCGGGCCCTCGCGCCTCGCGCTCCCGTGCGGCGGCCATGGCGTAGAGCGGCACCACTCCCGAACCGCCCGCGATGAGTTGCACCGGCGCGAGGTCGGGATCGTCCGGCGTCCAGACGAAGTAGCGACCCAGCGGTCCGTGAACTTCCAGCTCGTCGCCCTCGACGAGATCGTGGACCAGGTACGGCGAGACCTCACCCGAGGGCACCTCGTCGACCGCGAGGACGACCCGTGTCGCCGGTCCCGACGACGCGATGGAGTACGACCGCGACGCCTGATAGCCGTCGGGTGCGGTGAGGCGGATGTCGAGATGCGAACCCGCGTGGTTCCCCGGCCACGTGGGGACCTCGATCTCGAGACGGACCGCCGACGCGGTCTCGGGGCGACGCGAGACCACACGGCCCACGTGCCACCCGGCGCGGAACCGCTCCGTCACCAGTAGCGTTCCTCGCGCCACGGGTCGCCGCGGAGGTGGTAGCCGTTCTGCTCCCAGAACCCGGGCTCATCGGTGGGCATCATCCGCATCTCGGCGACCCACTTGGCGCTCTTCCAGAAGTACAGATGCGGCACGAGCAGCCGCGCCGGCCCGCCGTGCTCCGCCGTCAGGGGCTCGCCGTCCGCCTCGGTCGCGATCCACGCCTGACCCTCGAGCAGATCGTCCAGGGGGAGGTTCGTCGTGTAGCCGTCGTGGGTGCGCACCATGACGAAGTCGTAGGAGGTCTCGACGTCCTCGAACAGCCGGTCCACCGAGACACCGCGCCATGCCATTCCCAGGCGCGACCAGTGGGTGACGCAGTGGATGTCGGTACGGATGTCCTCGACGCCCACCTCGTGCAGGGTGCCCCAGTCCCAGCGGTGCTGCGCGCCCGTCTCGGTCGTGATCGTGAACGACCATTCCTCCGGGGCGATGTCGGGCGTCGGGCCTGCCGTCAGGACGGGCCAGTCGTCGACGAGCGTCTGCCCCGGAGGCAGCCGCGGATCGCCCGTGCCGCGTCGACCGCCGAACCCGCGATTGATGACCGCCATGGGAGATGCCTACCGCGTCCGCGGGGGTGCCGTCAACGAGGCGGTGGGCTCGTCAGTCGAGCAGCAGCGCCGGCTCCTCGAGCACCGAGGCGACGTCGGCGATGAAGCGGCTGATGCCGTCGCCGTCGATGACGCGGTGGTCGAACGAGCCCGACACCGTCGTCACGAACCGCGGACGCACCTCGCCGTCGACGACCCACGGCTTCTGCCGGATCGTGCCCATGGCGATGATGCCGGACTCCCCCGGATTGATGATCGGGGTCCCGGCATCCATCCCGAAGACACCGATGTTCGTGATGGTGAAGGTGCCGCCCTGCTGGTCGGCGGGCGTCGTCTTGCCGTCGCGCGCCGTCACGGTGAGCTTCTCGAGCGCCTTCGCGAGGCCGCGCATGTTGAGGTCCTGCGCGTCCTTGATGTTGGGGACGAGCAGGCCGCGCGGCGTCGCCGCCGCGATGCCGAGGTTCACGTAGTGGCGCACGCGGATCTCGGCGCCGTTCTCGGTCTCGACCCACGCGGCATTGATCATCGGGGTGCGACGCAGCGCCCAGATGACCGCGCGCGAGAAGATCAGCAGCGGCGAGATCTTCACGTCGGCGAAGTCGGGCGAGGCCTTCAGCCGCTTGACGAGCTCCATCGTGCGGGTCGCGTCGACGTCGGTCCAGACCGACACGTGCGGCGCGGTGTACGCGCTCGAGGTCATCGCGTTGGCGGTCGCCTTGCGCACGCCCTTGACGGTGATGGCCTCTTCGCGGGCGTCCGCCGGTGGCGCCGACGGGGCGGGGACGGATGCCGCGGGTGCCGCGACGGGGATCGACAGCTCGCGCTCCTCGGGCAGCTCCGGCGTCGCGATGTTGCGGAACACCGACGCCTGCTCGGCGTGACGGACGACGTCCTCGCGGGTCACCTCGCCGGCGGCGCCGCTCGGCGTCACGTCCGACAGGTCGACACCCAAATCGCGCGCGAGCTTGCGGATCGGCGGCTTCGCGACGACGCCGACCGCCTTCGTCACCGGCTTCTCGGCCGGCTTGCGGCGGCGCGACTTCACCTCGCCCCCGGTGCCGTAGCCGACGAGCACCGAGCCACCGGGCTCCTCGGCGGGCTTCTCGCCGTGCTCGGAGCGGCCGATGTCGGCATCCGGCTGTCCCTCGCCCCCGGCGATCGTGATGATCGCGGCGCCGACCTCGACCGTCGCGCCCTCGGCGGCGAGGATGTCGCCCACCGTGCCGCTGAACGGCGACGGCAGCTCGACGAGCGACTTCGCCGTCTCGATCTCGACGAGGACGTCGTTCACGTCGACCGTGTCGCCCGGCGCGACGCGCCACTGCACGATCTCGGCCTCGGTGAGGCCTTCGCCGACGTCCGGCAGGTGGAAGGTCTGCGTGCTCATGTCATCTCCATCCCCGCGAGACTGCAGACGCGCGCCGAAATCGCGGGCTGAAACCGCAGTCTCGATGCACACGTGCAGTCTCGCGGATGTGTGGGGGTCGCGGGTAGGGAGGCATCGTCGGAGGGGTCAGTAGGCGAGGGCGCGGTCGACGGCCTCGAGGATGCGGTCCGCGTCGGGGAGGTACTGCCCCTCCAGCTTGGCGGGCGGGAACGGCACGTCGAAGCCCGACACCCGCAGGACGGGGGCCTCGAGCGCGAAGAACGCCTTCTCCATGACGGTCGCGGCGACCTCGGAGCCGACCGACACGTTGCCGGGCGCCTCCTGCGCGTAGACCATCCGGCCGGTGCGGCGGACGGACTCGATGATCGGCTCGTAGTCGATCGGGGCGAGCGAGCGGATGTCGATGACCTCGCACGAGGTGCCCTCGCCCTCGGCGAGCGCGGCCGCCTGCAGGAGCGTCGTCACCATCGCACCGTGACCGACGAGCGTGACGTCGGTGCCGCGGCGGACGACGCGGGAGGCGTGCAGCGGGAGCGCCCGCTCCGCGACATCCACCTCGCCCTTCATCCAGTACTTCGCCTTCGGCTCGAGGAAGATGACCGGGTCGGGCGAGGCGATCGCGTCCTGGATCATCCAGTACGCGTCGTTCGGCGTCGACGGCGACACGACCCGCAGACCCGGGGTGTGCGCGAAGTACGCCTCGGGGCTCTCCTGGTGGTGCTCGACGGCGCCGATGTGCCCGCCGTAGGGAATGCGGATGACGAGGGGGAAGTGCGCGTGCCCCTCGTGACGGTTCGCGAGCTTCGCGAGCTGCGACGTGATCTGGTCGAACGCGGGGAAGACGAACCCGTCGAACTGGATCTCGATGACGGGACGGAACCCCGCCATCGCCAGGCCGATCGCCGTGCCGACGATCCCCGACTCGGCCAGCGGCGTGTCGAGCACGCGCTGCGGTCCGAACTCGGCGTGCAGACCTTCGGTGACGCGGAAGACGCCGCCGAGGGGGCCGATGTCCTCGCCCATGAGCAGGACGTGGTCGTCCGCGGTCATCGCCGCGCGGAGGCCGGCGTTGAGCGCCTTCGCGAACGGCAGGGTCTGGATGTCGCTCACGCGTTCCCCTCCTCGAAGGATGCCTCGTACTCGGCGAGCCAGCGCTGCTGCTCCTGCACGAGCGGGTGGGCGTCGCCGTAGACGTGGTCGAACATGACGCCGGTGGGGATGTCGCCCAGGGCGTTGGTGCGCACGCGCACGTCGTCGGCGTAGGCGGCGGCTGCGGCATCCACCTCGTCGAAGAAGGATGCCGAGGCGCCCCGGTTCTGCAGGAAGGCCCGCATGCGCGCGATCGGGTCGCGGCGCAGCCACGACTGCTCCTCGTCGCTCGTGCGGTACTTGGTCGGGTCGTCGCTCGTCGTGTGTGCGCCCATACGGTAGGTCAGCGCCTCGATCGCGCGGGGGCCGCCGCCGGCGCGCGCCTCGTCGAGGGCGACCTTGCTGACCGCGTAGCTCGCGAGGACGTCGTTGCCGTCGACGCGGACGGCGGGGATGCCGTAGCCGTCGCCGCGGCGGGCGAGCGGGACGCGCGACTGCGTCGAGACGGGGACCGAGATCGCCCAGTGGTTGTTCTGCAGGAAGAAGACCTGCGGCGTCCGGTAGCTCGCGGCGAACACCATCGCCTCGTGGACGTCGCCCTGGCTCGAGGCGCCGTCGCCGTAGTAGACGATGACCGCCTCGTCCTTCTCGGGGTCGCCGGTGCCGGTGCGGCCGTCGAAGACGAGGCCCATGCCGAGTCCCGTCGCGTGCAGGGTCTGCGCGCCGAGGACGAGCGTGTAGATGTGCGTGTTCTGGTGCTCGGCCGGGTTCCAGCCGCCGTGGGTGAGCCCGCGCATCAACCGGATGATGTCGATCGGGTCGACGCCGCGGGTCGTGACGACGACGTGCTCCCGGTAGGACGGGAAGACATGGTCGTGCGCGCGGGTCGCCCTCGCCGAGCCGACCTGCGCCGCCTCCTGCCCGAGGGACGGCGGCCACAACGCGAGCTGGCCCTGACGCTGCAGGTTGGTCGCCTGCCGGTCGAAGGCGCGCACCACGACCATGTCGCGGTAGAACGTCTCGAGCTCGGTGTCGGTGAGGGCGTCGATCAGCGGCAGGTAGCGCTCAGCCGCGTCGGAGGGGTCGTACGAACCGTCGGCGGCGAGGACGCGGACGACGTCGGATGCTTCGGCCGGAGCCTCGAACGAGGGGGTCACCCTCCCACGCTAGACCCCGACGCATGAGCGGTTCTGCATGAGGTCGACAACGGATGCCGCGATTCGCCGTTCCCTCGGGACAAGCCGGCCTCGCCCCGGCATCCGCTTCAGCCGTGCTTCAGCGTGCGCACGCCACACTGGGCGCATGCGTGTTCTGGTGGTCGACGACGAGGTGCGCCTGGCGGACGGCGTGCGGCGCGGGCTCGAAGCCGAGGGGTTCGCCGTCGACGTCGCGCACAACGGCGTCGACGGGCTGTGGCGCGCCCGCGAGACGCGGTACGACGCGATCGTGCTCGACCTGATGATGCCGGGGATGAGCGGCTGGAAGGTCTGCGAGGCCCTCCGCGCCGAGGAGAACTGGACGCCCGTCCTCATGCTGACCGCCAAGGACGGGGAGTGGGACCAGGTCGACGCGCTCGACGCAGGCGCCGACGACTACGTCACGAAACCCTTCTCGTACCCCGTGCTGGTCGCGCGGCTGCGGGCGCTCATCCGCCGCGGCGGAGTCGAACGTCCCGTTGCGCTCGAGGCCGGCGACCTGCACGTCGACCCCGCCGCGCGCCGCGTCCGCCGGGGCGACACGGCCGTCGAGCTGACCTCGCGCGAGTTCGCCGTGCTGCTGCACCTCATCCGCCACAAGGGCCAGGTCGTCTCCAAGCGCGACCTCATCGCCGGAGTCTGGGACGACGACTTCGACGGCGACCCGAACATCGTCGAGGTCTACGTCGGGCATCTGCGCCGCAAGCTCGACCGCCCCTTCGACCGGAACGCGATCGAGACCGTCCGCGGCGCCGGCTACCGCTTGGCGGCCGACGGTGGCTGAGCGGATGCCGCGGGTCAGGTCGCTCCGCACGCGCATCACCGCCGCGGCGACCCTCATCGTCGCGGTCGTCATGGTCCTCGCCTCGCTGAGCTTCAGTGCCGTGCTCGGCGCGGAGATCCGCGGCGCGACGACCCGGACCGCCGAGACACGGGCGGGGGAGATCGCCGTGCGCGTCGACGAGTTCGGGGTCGACGCCGTCGACGACCTCGACGACGACATCGTGCAGGTCGTCGACGGCGCGGGTGCCGTCGTCGCCGCCTCGGACGATGCCCGCGCGGGAGCGCTGCCCGCCGACCGCGACGGCGAGACCGTCGTGTACGACGGCGAACGCGTCCTCGTCGTCGTGGCGGACGTCGACGACGACGGCGGCCGCGAAAGCGACGACGATGACGATGAGCCGTCCGCCGACGCGCGGGTCGTGCTGGCGGTGCCCGTCGAGGACGACGACGCGACCCTCGCCACCGCCGGATGGCTGCTCGCGGCATCCACCCTGCTCGTCGCCCTCGTGGTCGCGGCCGTCACCTGGTGGGTCGTCGGTCGCGCCCTGCGGCCCGTCGAGCGCATCCGCCGCGAAGTCGACGAGATCACCGGCGACCGCCTCGACCGGCGGGTCGTCGAGCCGTCGTCGGGTGATGAGATCGCGGCCCTCGCCGGCACGATGAACCGCATGCTCGACCGGCTCGACGCGTCCGCCACCGCCCAGCGCAGGTTCGTGTCGGATGCCTCGCACGAGCTGCGCTCGCCGCTCGCGACCATGCGCCAGCACGCGGAACTCGCCCAGGCGCACCCCGAGGCGACGAGCCTCGACGACCTCGCCGAGGTCGTGACCGAGGAGGGCGCGCGGATGCAGGACCTGGTCGAGGGCCTGCTGGTGCTCGCCCGGCTCGACGAGCAGGCCCCCTCGCAGCGGGGTGTCGTGGACCTCGACGACCTCGCCCTCGCCGAGGTATCGCGCCTGCGCGCAGCCGGATTGAGCGTCGACGGCTCCGCGATCACGGCGGTGCAGGTCACGGGCGACGAACGTCTGCTCGGGCGGATCACCCGGAACCTGGCCGACAACGCGGCCCGGCACGCGGCATCCCGGATCGCGGTGGGAGTCGCCCGCGACGGCGCCGACGCGGTGCTGACGGTCGACGACGACGGCAGCGGCATCCCCGCCTCGGAGCGCGAGCGCGTCTTCGAGCGCTTCGTGCGTCTCGACGAAGGTCGGGCGAGGGATGCCGGGGGCAGCGGCCTCGGCCTCGCGATCGTCGCCGGCGTGGTGCGGGCCTCGCGAGGCACGGTGACGGTGGGCGAATCGCCGCTGGGCGGCGCGCGCTTCACGGTCCGGTTGCCCGCCGCGGACTGAGGGCGGCAGTGGCGCTCAGGGAGGAGCGCCTAGGCAGGAGCGCTCAGTCGGCGTGCTCGGGCGGCCAGACCACCGCGAACCGCTCGAAGACGATCTCGTCGTCCTCGGACCAGTCCGCGCCGCGGGCGGCGGCGACCCGCGTGAAGTAGCGGCGGTGCTCGCGCTGCCAGCTCTCGAGGGAGCGGTCGTCCTCGCCCTCGTCGAACGCGAAGGCCGCGTCGGCGCTCGCGAACGGGCCGACGCGCAGTTCGGTGCTGCGGATGATGATGCGCGGCGCGCCGGTGCCGTCGCACGCGATCCAGTGCGAACCGATCCGCGGCAGCTGGTCGCCGTGCTCGAAGAACTCCGCGACCAGTTCGGAGGTCGCCCGCTTCGGGCCGTTCAGCACGGCGTCGAGGAGCTGGTCCGCGAGCCGCGGGCTGTCGCCGAAGTGCTCGACCGTGTAGTCCGGTCCTGCCGCCGCGGCAGCGGGATGGGCGGCGCGGTAGTCGGCCCACATCCGGTCGGCGGCGTCACGATCGAGGGGAAAGGCGGCGCAGGAGAGGCTCTCGGACATCCCTCGATCCTGGCATGCCGGCATCCTGAAGACCGCTTCAGGTCGCTTCAGGTGGGCTTCAGTGCCCGATCGGCACTCTGGGTGCATGAGCGAGAACACCACCACCCCCGACCCGTCCACCCCCACCCAGCCGTACACGCCCGCCGCCGAGCCGGCGGCGGAGAAGCCGGTGAAGCGGCGCGGCCGCACCGCGCTGATCGCCGGTGGCGCAGCGCTCGGCGCACTCGTGCTCGTCGGCGGCGGCGTCGCGATCGGCTCCGCACTCGACGACGACGACGACCGCCTGGACGGCGTCGCCGTCAGCCAGCAGGGCGCGGCCGACGGCACGCAGGACACCGCCGCCGGAACGCAGGGCGAGGCCGACGGCACGCGCGTCGACGACACCGACGATGATGCGTCCGACGTCGACGACGACACCGCGGCGACGACCGCGTCCGGCGAGTTCGGTGCGTCCGACGCCGCAGCGCTCGACGGCATCGCGAAGGCTGCGCAGGGCGTCGCCGACGGCGAGCCGACCGCGATCGACGCGAACCGCGACGGCAGCTGGGACGTCACCCTCACGGGCGCGGACGGGTCCGAGACCGAGGTCCTCGTCGGCGCGGACGGCCAGGCGGTCGTGCGCGAGACGGAAGGACCCGACGCCGACGACCGCGCGCCGCAGAACGTGCTCGACACCGCCACGCTGCAGGCCATGGTCGACGCGGCCCTCGCGGAGCAGCCCGGGCGCATCATCGACATCGACGCCGACGACGACAACCGTTCCCCGTTCGACGTGTCGATCCTCACGGGCGACCGTCAGATCGTCGAGGTCGCCCTCGACGCGTCCGGCACGGTGCTGAAGACCGAACTCGACGACTGAGCGGATGCCGCCCCGCGGCACCCGTGACAGGGCGCAGACCTTCCGGGGTCCGCGCCCTGTAGTGCGTTCGCGAGGACATCTCGGTTCGAGAGGAGGCATCCGCTCGATCCGATCCTCGGGAACCTCCATCTCCTCGCGAAGCGACGACGCGCGAGCCTCAGACCGCCGGGATCACCCCGCGGCGGGCCAGGTCGCCGAGCCACGCGAGGCTCGGCTTGGGCGTGCGGGCGAAGGTCTCGTGGTCGACGTGGATCAGCCCGAACGTCGGGCGGTACGAGCCCCACTCGTAGTTGTCGAGCAGCGACCAGTGCAGGTACCCCCGCACGTCGAGGCCGTCGCGCAGCGCGACCGACACACCCTCGAGCGCGCCGGTCGTGTAGTCGATGCGCCGGCTGTCGTCGGCCGTCGCCATGCCGTTCTCGGTGACGATCATGGGGATGCCGCCGGTCACCTCGTGGGTGTGGCGCAGCGCGTGGCCGAGGGCCTCGGGGTAGTACTCCCAGCCGGTGAGGGTGCGCTCGACGTCGTCGGGGAAGGGCACCGGACCGTCGGGGCCGATGATCGTCCGCAAGTAGGACTGCACGCCGATGAAGTCGTCGTCGCGAGCCTGCTCGAGGTAGTAGTCCTCGCGCCAGTAGCCCCACTCGTCGCGCTCCTTCTCGTACCCCGGCACCGCCTGGTACACCTGGTTCGCGACCGACCAGCCGCTCTTCACGTGGCCGAGCCCCGACAGCACCTCGCGCGAGGCGTGGTGCGCCTGCGCGATGACCTGCGCGACGTGCGGCGACGGCCCGGGGAAGTTGACGCCCTGCTCGGTGTCGATCTTCGCCTCGGTCTGGTTGACCATCATGTTGGGCTCGTTGATCGTGACGACGTACTCGACGTCGTCGAGGATGCGGGTCGCCGTCTCGGTGTACCGGCGGAACCGGTCGACGACGTCGTCGGCGTACCAGCCGCCGTCGCGGCCCTGCCAGCGCGGCACGGTGAAGTGGTGCAGCGTCACGAACGGGGTGATGCCGGCATCCCGGCACGTGTCGATCATGCGCCGGTAGTGGTCGAGCTGCGCCCGGGAGACGATCCCCTTCTCGGGTTCGATCCGCGCCCACTCGATCGAGAAGCGGTAGGTGTCGAGGCCCGCCTCGGCGAGCAGACGGATGTCCTCGGGGTAGCGGTGGTACGAGTCGCACGCGTCGCCGGAGGGTTCCTCGACGGTCGTGTCGGGCGCGTGCTCGAACTCCCAATGCGCCGTGTTCACGTTGCCGCCCTCGATCTGGTGCGCGGCCGTGGCGGCGCCCCAGAGGAAGCCCTCGGGCGCGGGTCTCGTCGGTCCGGTGTGCGTCGTCATGCGCGGGTCCTTTCATCGGATGCCGCGGGTGCCGCGGCGGGGGTCTGGTCGAGCTCGACGACGGCGCAGCCGAACGCGTCGAGGTGGAGGGTGTCGCCGGACAGGCGCGCGGCGTATCCGTGGATGAGGCGGCCACCGGCATCCGTCACCGTCCGCGGCGTCCGCGACGGGTTGAGCGCCACCAGCAGCGAGCCGCTCCGCACGTAGGTGAAGGGGTACGCGGTCGTCCGCACCTCGACCTCGGCGCGGGCGGACAGCCGCGGGTCGGTGCGGCGCAGCGCGATCGCCGCGCGGACGAAGCTCAGGAGCGAGTCGGGGTCGTCGCGCTGGTCTGCGACGGTCGGCCGCGCCGGGTCGGGGTCCTCGGGCAGGTACCGCGAGGGGTGGATGCCGTCGCCCACCTCGCCCCACTGCATGGGCGTCCGCGACCCGGCGCGCTCGTAGCGCGGTCCGAGCGAGGAGCCTTCGTGCGGCGCGAGCCCGGGGAGGTACCGCATGCCGATCTCGTCGCCGTAGTAGACGGACGGCATCGCCGGCCAGGTGAGGACGAGCAGGAGCGCGGCGCGGGCCTGCTCGGCGTCGCGGGGGCCGCTGACCATGCGTGTGAAGTCGTGGTTCGCCGTCGGGAGCCCGACGACGCCGCCGCGGCCGTCGCGCTCGATCGCGTCGGCGGCCTCCCGCCACGCGGCGACGAAGTCCCCCGCGTCGCCCGTGCCGTCGGCGCCGGCCCACACCTCGGCCTGGTTCCACGCCTCGTGCACGGTGCCGGCGTTGTCGTTGAAGAGGGACTTGAGCGGCCAGCCGTCGCTGTCGCCGCCGAACTGGAGGAAGAAGTCGCCGTGGAAGCCCGCCGGGACCGCCCGCGCCGGGTCCCCCCATTCGGACAGGAGCACCCGGCCCGGGTGGGTGGCGTCGAGCCGGGATCGGATCCCGTTCCAGAGCATCGCCGTCTCGACGTGGCCGGCGTCGTCCTTCACGAGCGAAGCGGCCATGTCGACCCGGAACCCCTGCACCCCGCGGTCGTACCAGCGGCGGATGATGTCGACGAGGGCGTCGCGGTTCTGCCGCGGCCCGTCGGCGTCGACGGGCTGCCGCCAGGGCTCGTCGGCGGCGGGTCGCGCGTACCCGAAGTTCAGCGCGGGCTGGAAGGCGAAGAAGTTCGGCTTGTAGAAGCCGCCGCGCGGGCCGGGAACCGGCTCGAACCCCTCGGCGGCGCGGTCGGAGAAGACGTACCGATGATCGGTGTTGTCGGCGATCGCCGCCTGGAACCAGGGATGCCGGTCGGACGTGTGCCCGGCCACGAGGTCGAGCAGGACGGCGATGCCACGTCGGTCGGCTTCGGCGATCAGCCGGTCGAGGGCGGCATCACCTCCGTAACGCGGGTCGACGTGGTCGAAGTCCGCGACGTCGTACCCGGCGTCGCGCATGGGCGAGACGAAGCAGGGGTTGATCCACACGGCGTCGACGCCCAGCCACGACAGGTGGTCGAGGCGGCCCGCGAGCCCGTCGAGATCGCCGATGCCGTCACCGTCGGCATCCGCGAAGCTCTGCGGATACACCTGGTACAGCACGATCCGGTCAAGGCGATCGGCGAGCGTCGATGACGGCATCCCTCGTCCTCCTTCTGCGTCGTCGCAGGTCATGTAACCGGTTACCACGGGGACTGTACCCGATGTATCCGGTTACATCCAGGCCGGGCGCACGTCGACATCGACAGGGTGTCGGTCGTCGATGCCACCATGCTCACGTGCCCGATGCCCTGCCCTCCCGCTGCCGCGTCTGCGGCGGCACGATCGGCGAGCGCCACGACGACGCCTGGTACTGCACGCGCTGCGGATGGCGGCTGGGCGACGCCCCCGACCCCGACATCCCGCCGCCGCGGATCGACGTCGTCTACTACCTGCGGTACCGCGACCGCGTGAAGATCGGCACGTCGGCGACGCCACGGCGCCGGTTGGCCGCGATCATGCACGACGAGCTGCTGGCCTTCGAACCGGGCGACCGCGCTCTGGAACAGCAGCGGCACCGCGAGTTCGCCGAGCTTCGCGAGGGCGGCGAATGGTTCACGCTCACCGGGGTGCTCGCGGCGCACATCGACACCGTGCGAGAGCGCATAGGCGACCCGTGGGCGGCCTACGACCGCTGGCTCGGCGACGCGTTCCGACGCCGATCCTCGTAGGCGGCCAAAAGTTTTACCACACGACGCTTGTCCCCCGAAAGGGGGACAAGAACGTCGCCCAAGATGAGTAGATTCTCACGTGCTGTAGGACCACCATTTGGGGCGCTGGTTTGCCCGCACTCGGATTGGTCTCTGGGGGACTAAGGCGTTTCCGCATGCGGGCCCCGCTACAGCACCACGACCCGGCTGGGGTCCGGGGGAGACCCCCCTCCAGCCGGGTCCTACCCCTTCCGCTCGGGCGGATGCACGCGTATCGTCGCGGGCAACCCAGCCCCGGGTCGTCCGCGCGGAATCGCGTCTCCCCTGTCATGGCGACGCGTCCGGGAGCCCCGGGCCGTCGAGCCGACCTCCCCCCGCGGTTCGGGCCCGGGGACCCTCCCGCAGCGTCAGGCGCGGACGGCAGCGGCGATGCGCGCGACGACGGCATCGACGTCGGCGGCGGCACCACCGGCATCCGCGTCGTAGAGGAACTCGGTCAGCCCGCGACGCACCCCGCAGTAGTCGAGGATGCCGGTCTCGATCTGGGTCGCGAAGGCGCGGTCGTACCCGCGCCGCTCGTAGAGCGCGGCATCCGAGCCCGCGACGGGCACCAGGTGCACCGTGAGCCTGCCGAGTCCGGGACGGATGCCGCCGCCCTCGCCGACGCCGAAGGCCCACCCGTTCGCGAACACCCGATCGATCCAGCCCTTGAGGAGGGCGGGCATCGACCACCAGAACACCGGGAAGACGAGCACGAGATGGTCGGCGCGGTCGATGCGGGCCATCTCGGCGGCGACGTCCGCGGGGTACTCCCCCGCCACGGCGTACGCGTGCCGATCGGCGAGCGTGAAGCGGGGGTCGAAGCCCTCAGCCGTGAGATCGGCGATCTCGACCTCGCCCGCCGGCAGAGCGGCGGCGAGGTGGTCGGCGACGTGGTGCGTGAAGGACTGCGGATCCGGATGCGCGACGACGAGAAGCGAGCTCATCCCTCCATTCTGCGGGCGCAGGGTCTTGATGTAACCGGTTACCAGCGCTACAGTCGCTCGATGTATCCGGTTACATCGCCGGATCCCGATCTCACGAGGAGGTGACGGAGGGACATGACGACGCACGACGCGCAGACCCCCCGGTCGCGCACCCGCTCGCACGGCGGCAGCTCCCGCCCCACGATCCGCGACATCGCACGGGCCGCGGGCGTCTCGGTCGCGACGGTGTCGCGCGTGACGCACGACGACCCCCGCGTCGCCGGCGAAACGAAGGACCGCGTCCGCGAGGCGATCGACCGCCTGGGATACACCCCCTCGTCCCTCGGCCGCGCCCTCTCGTATCAGCGCACCAACACCCTCGGCATCGTCCTCCCGGGCCTCGGCGGCCCGTACTTCGCCGCCCTCATCGAGGGCGCGGAGTCGGTCGCCGTTGAGCGCGGCGTCGCGATCAACGTCCTCGGCACCCACCTGCGCCCCGACGCCGTGGCCTCCGTCCGCCAGCTCGCCGAGCGCACCGACGGACTCATCATCGCCGGCGGGACGGTGCCGGATGCCGAGATCGCCCGACTCGCCGCGGCCGGCCGCGTCGTGGTGGTCGCCGGCGAGAGCGACGACGCTCCGGCGGTGCTGACCGACGGACGCAGCGCCGCCGCGGAGCTCACCCGCCACCTCATCGAGGTGCACGGCCATCGCCGGCTCTCGTTCGTCGGCGAGCCGGCCGGATCGCCCGACACCACGCTGCGCTACGAAGGCTTCCGGGACGCCCTGCGCGAGGCGCGGCTCGACGAGGCCGGCGAGCCGCTGCGCTACGGACTCGACGTCCGCAGCGGCGCCCTCGCCGCCCGGCAGGTGCACGAGAGCGCACTGCCCGACGCGCTCGTCTGCGCGAACGACGAGCTCGCGATCGGTCTGCTCGCGACGCTGCCCGGCCTCGGCCACCGCATCCCGCAGGACGTCGCGATCACCGGCTTCGACGACCAGTCGCTCGCCGAGATCGCCTCGCCCCGGTTGACCACCGTGCACCAGCCGGTCGCCGAGCTCGGCGCGCGCGCCGCCGCCGGCGCCCTCGGCGAGACCCTCGACCCGCGCACGGTGCTGCCGACCCGGCTCGTGATCCGCGAGTCGTGCGGGTGCGCAGCCGACCCCGAGGCGATCACCGACTGAGACCCGGGCGCGAGGCGCCCCACACCCGAGGAACGAGGAGGTTCCGATGAGAAAGCGCACGAGAGTCGCGGCGAGCGCCGCCCTGGTGTCCGCGCTGCTGGCGACGTCCGCCTGCGCGAATATCGGGCTCGAGCCGGCACCGCCGGCGGCAGAGGGCATGATCGCGGAGATCCGGATGCCGTCCGAGGCGTCCGGCTCGGTGCAGGGCATCCTGAACTACAACTGGCTCTCGCCGAACGCGACCGTGCAGACCTGGCTGTTCGAGCCGCTCATGATCCGCGACCGATTCACGTGCGAGGCGATCCCGTGGCTCGCCACCTCCTACGAGTGGCCGACACCTGATCGCATGGTGCTGACGCTGCGCCAGGGCGTGGAGTGGAGCGACGGCGAGCCGTTCACCGCCGACGACGTCGTCTACACGTTCATGGTCGGCAAGGAGTTCCCCGCCGCCGACCGCGCCGGCATCTGGGGTGAGTACTTCGGCGCGCCGGCCGAGAGCGTGACCGCCCTCGACGACCACACGGTCGAGATCCGGTTCACGGGTGCAGCGGTGCCCAAGACCGACGGCATCCTCTCGACGATGAAGATCCTGCCCGAGCACATCTACGCCGAGCAGGGCGACCCCACCCTCTTCGTCGACACGGTCGGCGTCGCGACCGGCCCCTTCATGCCGAAGGACTACAACGGTCGCCGACTCGTCCTGGAGCGCAACCCGAACTACTGGAACGCCGACGAGGTCAAGATCCAGCAGATCTCGATGGAGGGCCAGTACGACGCCAACTCCGGCGCGCTGAAGCTGCGCGGCGGTGCGCTCGATCTGTACCGCGGCGACATCCCGAACCCGAACCGTTCGGTCGTCGCACCCGACCCCGAGAACGCGCACTTCTTCTACCCGCCGGACGCGACGACGGTGCTCGCGATCAACAACGAGCGGCCCGTGCTGAACGACCCGAAGTTCCGTGAGGGACTGGCGTACGCGATCGACCGCGAGGCGATCACCGAGCGCGCGACGTTCGGGATCATGGAGCCCGCCAGCCAGACGATGCTCCTGCTCCCCTTCCAGGAGCAGGACCTCCCCGAGAAGTGGCAGGGCGACAAGGCCTACATCCCCTACGACCCCGACAAGGCGAACGAACTGCTCGACGCCGCCGGCTACGAGCGCGGCGCCGACGGGTGGCGCGTCGACGAGAACGGCGAGCCGCTCTCGTTCGTGTTCAGCGTGCAGGCCGGCTGGATGGACATCATCGCGATGGCCGACGTGATCGTCCGCAACGCCAAGGACGTCGGCGTGCAGATCAAGATGGTCACCACCGACCCGAACGCGGTCGACGGGATGCAGCGCTCCGGCGACTTCGACATGGTCGTCGACTTCGTCGGCGGCGGATGCCAGCGCTCGAGGGACCTCGGTGCGCGACTGCAGTCGTCGCAGATCTCGAAGGACAAGGAGCTCCTCCTCAACCGCGCCCGCTACTCGGACCCCGAGATGGACGCGCTCGTCGACGAGTGGTCGAACACGACCGATCCCGCCCGCGCGAAGGAGATCGAGGCGGAGGTCATCGACGTCTTCATGACGGAGTTCCCCTACATCGCCCTGCAGTACGCGCCGAACCGGCTCATCTACCGCACCGAGAACGCGGTCGGCTGGCCGAGCGACGAGAACCCCTACCCCGTCGACCAGCTGATCCGGATCGCGCCGGAACTGCGGCCGCCGGGGGATGCCGCGGCATCCACCTCTTCGGAGGAGGACTGACCGATGGTGTACTACGCACGCAAGACGGGCTACTTCCTGCTCACCCTGTGGGCGGCGATCACGCTGAACTTCATCATCCCGCGGCTGCAGCCCGGTGACCCCGCCGAGATCATGGTGACCCAGCTCACCGGCCGCGGCGAGGTGGACCCGGCGCAGGTCGCCGCGATCAAGACGATGCTCGGCTACGGCGACGACAACGTGTTCGTCGCGTACTGGCAGTACCTGCAGCAGTTGGCCGCGGGCGACCTCGGCATCTCGTTCACGTACTTCCCCGCTCCGGTGATCGAGGTGCTGGGCAAGGCGCTCCCGTGGACGCTCGTGCTCGTCGGGCTGACGCAGATCCTGTCGTTCTTCGTCGGCACCCTGCTCGGCGCGATCGCCGCGTGGCGGCGCAACAGCCGGTTCGACGCCACGATCTCGGTCGGCTCGACCTTCGTCGGCAACCTGCAGTCGGTGTGGATCGCGCTCATCATCGTGTTCCTCTTCGCCTACTCGCTGGGCTGGTTCCCCGCGACGGGCGGGTACGGCTACACCGACCCGGGCACCCCCGATCACGTCGCCGACGTGATCGCCCACGGCTTCCTGCCGGCGCTCACCCTCATGGTGACCGCGCCGATCGGCTTCATCCTGTCGATGCGCAACACGATGGTGCAGGTGCTCGGCGAGGACTACATCCGCCTCGCCTCGGCCGCCGGCCTCAAGGAGCGCACCCTCGCCCTCGGCTACGCCGCCCGCAACGCATTGCTGCCGGTCATCACCGGTTTCGCGCTCTCGCTCGGTGTGCTCATGGGCGGGTCGATCCTCATCGAGACCGTCTTCGACTACCCCGGCATGGGCCGACTCATGGGCGAGGCCACGAGCAACCGCGACTTCCCGCTCATGCAGGCGATCCTGCTCGCGACGATCGTCATCGTCCTCACGGCGAACTTCATCGTCGACCTCATCTATCCGCTCATCGACCCGCGCGCCCGCCGGGCGTCGGTCTGAAAGCCGGGTGACCCCTCATGGCTCCTGAAGAGACCCCCCTCCCGCAGCCGGCGTCGATGCCGCAGCCGGCGGGCGGCGCCCTGCCCGATCGCACCGAGCCGGTGCGGACGTTCCGACGCCGCATCACCGAAGCGGATGCCTCGACGAAAGAGGTCGTCGCCGTCGTCCGGCCGCCGCGCTGGTACCAGGTCATCTGGTCGAGCAAGAAGGCGCGCGTCGGCATCGTCATGCTCGCCGTGTTCGCGCTCATCGCGATCCTCGCCGACGTGCTGACCCCGTACAGCCCGACCGACGCGTCCTTCGCGCCGTCGCAGGACCCGAGCTGGGCCCACTGGATGGGGACCAACACGCTCGGCTACGACATCGGCACGCAGCTCGTCCACGGCACGCGCCTCTCGTTCGCGATCGGCGTGCTCGGCGGCCTCGCGACGATCGTCATCGCCATCGTCGTGGGACTGCTCGCGGGGTATCGCGAGGGCAGCGCCCTCGACGACGTGCTCTCGTTCGCGACGAACCTGGCCCTCGTCATCCCGGTCCTGCCGCTCATGATGGTGATCGTCGCGTACAGCGAGACGCGCGGGCTCGCGCTCCTCGTCTTCGTCATCGCGATCACCAGCTGGGCGGGCGCCTCGCGCGAGATGCGCTCGCTCATCATCTCGATGCGCAACCGCGACTACGTGACGGCCGCCCGCTTCGGCGGCGACGGGATGCTGCGCATCGTGTTCCGCGAGATCATGCCGAACATGTCGTCCCTGATCGTCTCGGGGTTCATCGGGGCGGCCACCGCGGCCATCGCCGCCGAAGCCGGCCTGTCGTTCATGGGCTTCGGCGATCCCAACACCGTGAGCTGGGGACAGATGCTCGCGCAGGCCAACGCCAACGGCGCCCTCGTGCAGGGACTGTGGGTCTGGCTCGTGGCCCCCGGTGTCATGCTCGCGCTCCTCATGACGTCGCTGACGTTCGTGAACTTCGGCGTCGACATGCTGAGCAACCCGCACCTGCGCGAAGAGGAGGAGGAGTGATGACCACTGCGGCATCCGTTCTCTCGGTCGAGAACCTGTCGGTGCAGTACCGTCCTAAAGTCGGCGCCGCCGTCGATGCGGTGAAGAACGCGTCCCTGCAGGTCGCGCCGGGCGAGTTCGTCGGCCTCGCCGGCGAGTCCGGCTCGGGCAAGACGACCTTCGCGCAGGCGGTGCTGAAGCTGCTGCGGAGCCCCGGGCGCATCACCGGCGGCACGATCCGCTGGGGCGACCAGGACGTGACCGACCTCTCGGGCGACGACCTGCGCCCGTACCGCTGGTCGTACGTGTCGACGGTGTTCCAGTCGAGCATGAACTCGCTCAACCCGGTCGTCCGGGTGCGGCGCATGTTCGAGGACGTCATGCACGAGCACACCGACTTCAGCGATGAGAGGATCCGCGAGCGCTGCGAGGAGTTGTTCGACCTCGTCAGCGTCGACACGCGCTTCCTCGGCATGTACCCGCACGAGCTCTCGGGCGGGATGCGGCAGCGCGTGAACCTCGCCCTCGCCCTCGCGCTGCAGCCGCAGCTCGTGCTCTTCGACGAGCCCACGACCGGACTCGACGTCGTCGTGCAGAAGTCGATCCTCGACAAGATCCGCGAACTGCAGGAGCGCGAGCGCTTCGGCGCCGTGCTCATCACGCACGACATGGGCACGCTGCTGGACTTCTCGGACCGCGTCGCCGTCATGTACGAGGGCGAGATCGTCGAGGATATCGCGGCGACGGATGCCGTGAGCCCGGGCCCGCGGCATCCGTACTCCATCCACCTGGTCGGTTCGTACGCGGAGCTGCTCGGCGAGGACGTGCCCGGCTACACCGGCGCCGAACTGGAGGAGCCCGACGAGGTGTCGCAGGAGGCGCCCGTCCAAGGGCGGACGGTGCTCGAGATCGAGGACCTCGGCCGCCGGTTCGCGAAGCGCCAGGGGATGAAGACCGAGCACGTCGACGCCGTGAAGGACGTCTCGTTCACGCTGCGCGAGGGCGAGGTGACGGCGCTCGTCGGGCAGTCCGGCTCGGGCAAGTCAACGATCGCGCGCATCCTCACCCGCATCGACGTGCCGTCGTCGGGGTCGGTGCGCTACGCCGCCAAGGCGGATGGGCAGATGCACGACATCGCGTCGCTGCGCGGCAAGGTCGCGCGGGAGTACCGCCGCAACGTGCAGTACGTCTTCCAGGATCCCTACGCCGCGCTCAACCCGACGCTCACCGTCGGGTACTCGCTCGCGCGACCGCTCGTGAACTTCCTGCACGTCGGGCGGCGCGAGGCGATCGAGCGCTCGGCGAGCCTGCTCGAGACGGTCGGGCTCACGCCGGCGGGGCGCTTCATCGGGCGCCTGCCGCACGAGCTCTCGGGCGGTCAGCGACAGCGCGTCGTCATCGCCCGCGCCCTCGCCGCCGAGCCGCGGCTCGTCATCGCGGACGAGCCGATCGCGAGCCTCGACGTGTCGATCCGCGCCGAGATCCTCGAGGTGCTGCAGTCGCTCGTCGCCGACCACGGCGTCGGGATGCTGTACATCACCCACGACCTGCTGTCGGCGAAGAGCCTCGCGAACCACGCGCTCGTCCTGAAGGACGGCGAGCTCATCGAGTCCGGCCCCGCCGAGCAGGTGATCGAGAACCCGCAGGCCGCCTACACGCGGCAGCTGCTCGACGCCATCCCCAACCCCTTCGAAAAGAGGTCCGCCGCATGACGCTCCCCGCCGTGGAGACCCTGCCCGCAGACATCCGCGAACTCACCGAGACGGAAGTGGATGCCTCGATCCGCTGGCTCTGGCGGTTCTCGACACCCTCGGGTCCGGGATGCGGACTCGTGCTCGACCGCGACGACCTGCCGGACGTCGCCACCGTCGCGGCGACCGGGTTCGCGCTCGCGGCGTGGTGCGTGGGTGTCGAGCGCGGCATCCTCGACCGCACCGAGGTGCTCGAGCGCGTGCGCGGCACGATGCGGACCCTCGAGCGGACGGTGCCCGAGAAGAACGGGTTCCTCGCGCACTTCGTGGACGCCGCGACCGGCGCGCGGCAGGGGCGGTCGGAGTACTCGACGATCGACACGACCCTGGCCCTGTGCGGCGCGGTGGTCGCGGCATCCTTCTTCGACGACGCCGACGTGTCGGCCGCGGTGGACCGGATGCTGGCGCGCATCGACTGGAACTGGTTGGCGGCAACGGGGCCGGATGGGCGGACCGTGCTGCGCATGGCCTGGGTCGGCTCGGCCGGCGACGACTACGCCGAGGGCGCGGACGAGTCCGGGTTCGTGAGCGCGTGGAGCATGACCGCGGAGCAGTTGACGATGTACCTGCTCGCCGCCGGGCATCCGGACGTCACCCGGGAGCGCGCGCAGGCGCTGTGGGACGGGTTCGACAAGCCCGTCGGATCGTACGGCGGCCACGAGTGCGTGTACGAGCCGGGCGGAACGCTGTTCACGTACCACTTCCCGCTCGCGTTCTACCCGTTCCAGCGGGTGCGCGACAAGGACGGGCGGGACTGGTGGGCGAACTCGCGCGACGCGTCGCTCGCGTCGCGGGCGTGGTGCGCCGACCAGTCCGGCACGTGGCGGACGTTCGCCGCGGGGCTGTGGGGTCCGGCGGCAGGCCTCGGACCCGGCGGGTACGTCGTCAACGGCGCGCGGCCCGCAGCGCACGAGCCGCGGAACGACGGCACGATCCCACCGGTGTCGCTGTTCGGCGCGCTGCCGCTCGCGCCGGATGCCGTGGCACCCGCGCTCCGCGTGCTGCGCGACGAGCACCCGGGCGCCTGGAACGAGTGGGGCGCGACCGACGGCATCAACCTCGAGGGCGACGAGCCCTGGTACGCCCCGCCTCGCTACGGCCTGAACAAGGGCGCGACGGCGCTGCTGGGCGCCGCGGCGCTCGGGTCGACCCTGGTGTGGGATGCCTTCTCGCGGCATCCGTGGATCGCCCGCGGCGTGGAGAAGCTCGGCTTCACCGACGCCTGAGCCGCGGCTCGGGGCCTCGCGGGAGCTCCCCGCGCCTTCGCCTGTCGCAACACGCCGCGCGGCGCCGCAATTTGTGACAGGCGAGCGCGGGGTCAGCCGCGGTCGAGGTAGACCCCGATGCGATCCCCGTCGAGGACGAACTGGATCGCGCGGCCCTCGGGAAGGTCGACGTCGGGTGCGCCGCGGCCGGTGAGGGGAATGGCCGCGGTCGCGCGGAAGCTGCCGAGCGAACAGCCGCCCCAAGAGTTGCCCTCATACCCCCACGAGTCCGGGTCGAACTCCTCGACGCTCGGGATGAGGGCGGTCTGAATGACCTGGAAGCATCGGTCGGGGACCTCTTCGCCGTCCGCAGCGCCGTACATGTAGCTGTACGACAGGGGGAACATCGTGAGACCGCGGTACTCGTATACGGACGCCCCCTCCTCGTACCCGAGGAACCCGGTCGGGATCTGCGCAGTTGTACTCGGTCTCAGCGTGTCGATCTGGGCAACCCCGTCCGAGGTCGGCACCGGGGCGAAGGCGACGGCGCCGTAGGTGACGCCGGCTCCCACCACGCCCGCCACCGCGACGGACGCGACCCACACGGCCAGCCGGACCCGCGGGCGCTCCCAGAACGTTCGAGCGGCTTCCACCACGGCCGGTGGCCGTGTCGTCGAGGTGACCGCGGCCGCGGCATCCGCTTCATCCGCTGCAGCCTTGGGGGCGATGTCGGCCTCGACGTCGACCTCGTCGCGGACCGGCCGCGTGGCGTCCTCGAGCTCGGCGAGACGCTGCTGCGCCGCGGGATCGAGGTGGATGTCGGCGGCCGGCCCGTAGGCGCGGGCGCGCAACGTGCTCAGTTCCTCGTCGACCGGGCGCCCCATAGGAGCATCGTGGCACACCGCCCGTATCGGTTTTCGTCGCGCGCGCAAGGGCGGGCAGGACCGACGCGCACCGGCGTACCCTCGAACCTCATGAGCACTACCGGGACCATTCCTGCGGACGCCTTCTCGATCAAGAGCCCCTACGGCCGACGAGCGATCGGCCTATCGGTGGCCGCCGCGGTCGGCGGCTTCCTCTTCGGATTCGACTCGTCCGTCATCAATGGCGCGGTCGACTCCATCGAGTCGAACTTCGACCTGAACAGCGTCCTCACCGGCTTCGTCGTCGCCGTTGCCCTGCTGGGCTGCGCCGTCGGCGCGGTGCTCGCGGGCGGCCTCTCCGACCGCTGGGGCCGCCTGAAGACGATGATGCTCGGCGCCGTCATGTTCCTGGTGTCGTCCATCGGATCGGGCCTGACCTTCAGCGTCCCCGACCTGATCGTCTGGCGTGTGATCGGCGGCATCGGCATCGGCATCGCCTCGGTCGTCGCCCCCGCCTACATCGCCGAGATCGCGCCGCGGCAGATCCGCGGCAGCCTCGCGTCGCTGCAGCAGCTCGCGATCACGCTCGGCATCTTCGCTGCGCTCCTCTCCGACGCCGTCCTCGCGAACACCGCCGGCGGCGCGTCGGAGCAGCTGTGGCTCGGCCTCGAGGCGTGGCGCTGGATGTTCCTCGTCGGCATCGTCCCGGCTGCGGTCTACGGCATCCTCGCCTTCACCATGCCCGAGTCTCCCCGCTATCTGCTCGCGAAGGGGCGCAACGACGAGGCCCGCGAGATCTTCGCGCGACTCGTGCCCGAAGCCGACCTCGACAAGTCCGTCAACGAGATCCGCAACGCCATCGACGAGGACCGCAAGACCAAGGGCGCCTCGCTGCGCGGCCCGGTCCTCGGCCTGCAGGGCATCGTCTGGGTCGGCATCATCCTGTCGACGTTCCAGCAGTTCGTCGGCATCAACGTGATCTTCTACTACTCGACCACCCTCTGGAAGGCGGTCGGTTTCGACGAGAGCAACTCGCTGCTCATCAGCGTGATCACCTCGGTCACCAACGTCGTCGTGACCCTCATCGCGATCTGGCTCGTCGACCGTGTCGGCCGCAAGCCGATCCTGCTGACCGGTTCGGTGCTCATGACCCTGTCGCTCGCGACCATGGCGCTCGCGTTCGCCTTCGCGGTCACCGTCGACGGCGAGGTCTCGCTGCCCGGCGCGTGGGGGCCTGTCGCGCTCATCGCGGCGAACCTGTTCGTCGTCGGATTCGGCGCCTCGTGGGGCCCGCTCGTGTGGGTGCTGCTCGGCGAGATCTTCCCCAGCCGCATCCGCGGCAAGGCCCTCGGCGTCGCCGCCGGCGCGCAGTGGATCGCGAACTTCCTCATCACGGTGTCGTTCCCCGCGATGTCGAGCTGGTCGCTGCCCCTCACCTACGGCATGTACGCGCTGTTCGCGGCGCTGTCGTTCGTCTACGTCGCCTGGCGCGTGCCCGAGACGAAGGGCATGGAGCTCGAGCAGACCGAGACGCTGTTCGTCCGCAAGGCGAAGGGCTGACCCGCGCGCTCCCCTGTCACAACGTGCGGCGCCCCGCGGCGTGTTGTGACAGGGGAGCGCGGGCGGGCCGCGGCGCCGGGCGCTCGCCTGTCACGAAGCGCGGAGCCGCACGGCGTGTCGTGACAGGGGAGCGCGGGCGGGGTGCCGCGCGACGGCCTGCTCGCAGATGGGTCGCCGTCAGGGGCGAACGGATGCCGCGACCTCGACCACGCGGTCGATCGACTCCTCCTCGCCCACCGACACGCGCACGCCGTCGCCGGCGAAGGGACGGACCACGAGGTCGGCGGCCTCGAAGGCCGCCGCGACCTCGAGCGAGCGGTCGCCGGCCGGGAGCCAGACGAAGTTGCCCTGCGCGGTCGGCACGTCCCATCCGATCTCGCGCAGGCGGTCGACCAGAAGGTCACGCCGCCGCGCCACGACCGCGACGCGCTCGCGCAGGTCGTCCTCGGCGTCGAGGCTCGCGAGCGCCGCGGCTTCGGCCTGCGCCGTGACCGACAGCGGGATGCCGGCACTGCGGGCGGCATCGAGGATGCGGGGGTGCCCGACGGCGTATCCGATGCGCAGGCCGGCGAGCCCGTACGCCTTCGAGAAGGTGCGGAGGATCACGACGTTGTCGTGCCCGGCGGCGATGACCCGCTCGCCCTTGACCGCTGCGGCATCCGTCACGAACTCGACGTACGCCTCGTCCAGGACGATCAGCACGTCCTTCGGCACGGCGGCGACGAACGCGTCGAAGTCGGCCTGCGTCACGACCGCGCCGGTCGGGTTGTTCGGCGTGCAGACGAAGACGGCGCGCGTGCGGTCGGTGACAGCGGCGGCGAGGGCGGGAAGGTCGACCGCGGCGGCATCCGTCAGCGGGACCATCACGGGGGTGGCGCCGGTGACGGTCACGATGCCCGGGTACGCCTCGAAGGAACGCCACGGCAGGACGATCTCGTCGCCGACCGAGGCGACGGCCTGCGCGAGCTGGTACAGGATCGAGACCGAGCCGGCGGCGATGTGGATGCGGTCGTCGGTGACCCCGAACCGCTCCGCCAGGCGCGTGCGCAGCCGGGCGGCGAGCGCATCGGGGTAGCGGTTGAAGGCGACCGCGTCACGCACCGCGGCGACGACGCCGGGGAGCGGGTCGAACGGGTTCTCGTTGCTGGAGAGCTTGTACGCGGTGGCGCCGGCCTGCTTGCCCTGCTTGTAGGCGGGCAGCGCGGCGATCTCGGGACGAACCCGGACGGGGATGTCGGTCACGCGACGAGTCTACGAGCGGGAGCGCCGGCCCGTCCCTCGCCCGTGGACGCACGGCGTGGGAGACTGCGGGCATGCGCTTCATCGTCCGCGTCGTGATCAACGCCTTCGCGATCTGGGTCGTCACCCTCATCGAGCCGCTGCGCGTCGAGGTGACCCCCTTCGAGCCCGGCGAGACTCTGCAACTCGTGCTGTCATTGCTCGCCGTCGCGGCGGTCTTCGCGATCGTCAACACCGTCATCGGGACGATCCTGAAGATCGTCGCGTTCCCGCTCTACATCCTCACGCTCGGGCTCATCTCCCTCGTCATCAACGGTTTCCTGTTCTGGCTGACCGGGTGGTTCACCGAGTGGTGGGGCTGGGGTCTGTCGGTCGAGTCGTTCTGGCTGGGCGTCGTCGCGGCGCTGATCATCTCGCTCATCAACTTCGTCTTCGGGATCATCCTGCGTCCGCAGACGAAGCGCTGACACCCTCGGCGGTGTCGTAGACGAACACCTCCACCGACTCCGCCGTGCCGAGCTCGGCGAGGCGGTCGCGCACGGCATCCATCCGCGGGTCGGTCGAGACGTCGAGCATCTCGGACGTCGCGGTGTACTCGTCCATCTGGTGGGAGTTCAACCACGGAAGCGGGTCGACGGTCCGCTCGACGACCATGCTCCCGGGGGCGCCGATCTCGGCGTCGTGGCCTCCGCCCGCCAGGAGCGGCACCACGTCGTCCCGGTGCCGGAAGTCGACCTGCAGGGTGTCTGGCCCCACGTCGGCCTGGACGGGGTTGCCGAACCCGACGATCATCGGCACCTCGTACTCCTTCTCGAGCGCGATCCGGCTGGCGACCATGGCGCCCTGGGAGTGCCCGCTGACCATCACCGAATCGCCGGGCTTCGCTCCCGCCTTCTCGAGCGCGATGCGGCTCGCTTCATAGGACGACGACCTCATCCCGTCGTACAGGGCGACGTTCGACGACCAGTCGAACGTCCCGGGGTCCTCTCCGAACCGTGTGCCCGAAAGGTACAGCGCGAACCGCCGTCCCCCGTCCGGCATCGTGTACCGCTCGACCCGGATGGTGCCCGGCCCGCCGCCGGGCACGCGGCGCGCCACATCGGCGACCGTCGCGGGCGCCGATCCCGGCTGGGACCGCGCCAACTCGACGGTGGGACGGGCCGGCTTTCCGAGCAGACGGCTCCCCTCGGGGAGCGTTCCCGTGCCGCGGTCCCGGATCTCCGCCGCCCCCCAGCGGAGCGCCCCCACTGCGACGGGCGCGAGGCCGGAGGCGAGGGTCGTCCACCACAGCTCGCCCGCGACCGTCGCGAAGGGATCGGGCGCGTCCGCGACGGCCTGCCGCGCGGCTTCTGCCGCAGCGGGGGAGGATGCCTCGAGCTCCGCCACCTTCCGGGCGAGGTCCACCACCTCGCCGCGATCGCGCGCGTCCCCGTGCCGGGCGATCGCCGCACGCGCCTGCAGCTCGACGATCTCGTACGCGGTCGCCGTGTCGCGGAGTGCGCGCGCAAGCTCCTGCCCCCGCTCGACGACCGCGCCCGCGGCGGTGGCGAGGTACGCGGCACCCCCGCCGATCGTCGCGGACGCGAGGAGTCGGTCGGCCGACCTCAATCCGGCACGGACCGTGTCGGCGTCGGCGACCGCGAGCTCGGTCTGCGCCGCCGCGTTGCGCAGGGTCTCGGTGTCGACGGCGACGACGCGGCCGCCGCGGATCTCGATGTCCGCCATCAGCCCGTCGCCTCGACCCAGGTGCGGTCGCCGTACGCCTGGCCGATCGCCCCCTCGATCGCCGTCGACAACCGGGCGACCTCGCCCTCCCACGCGGCCACCGCCTCGCGGAACGCGTCGGCGGCCTCGGCGCGCCAGTCGACGAGGTGCGCGATCCGCCGGACGTCGGCGAGCAACTCGAGCACCTGATCGTCGGCTTGTCGCAGCAGAGCGATCCCGTCGTCGAGGGCGGCGAGACGCTCCCCCACGGGAGCGCCCCACAGATACGGGGACGGCGCGAGAACATCGGACATGCGTCGACTGTGCCCCCGGCGTCCGCTCTTCGGAGGGCGTCGGGAACGGACGGTGGATGCCGCGCAGCGGACCCGCTCTGTGCAGAAGGCCCGACGATCAGCACAATGGAGGGGTGCCCGAGCCCGATGATGCTTTCCGTGTGCTGTTCGTGTGCACGGGCAACATCTGCCGGTCCCCGATGGCGGAGGTCGTGTTCCGGTGGTTCGCCGATCAGGCGGGTCTCGGCGACCGTGTCGTCTCGACGAGCGCCGGCACGGGGGAATGGCACGTCGGCGAACGGGCCGACAGCCGCACGCTCGAGGCCCTGGAGCGCCGCGGGTACGACGGCACCCGGCACCGCGCGCGGCAGTTCTCCCGCGAGGACTTCGACCGCAACGACCTCGTGATCGCGCTGGACCGCTCGCACGAGCGGATCCTGTCGGAGTGGGCGCGCAGCCCCGCCGACGTCGACAAGCTCGCGCTGCTGCTCAGCTTCGACGCGCGGGCCGACGGGGCCCTCGACGTGCCCGACCCGTACTACGGCGGCCCCACGATGTTCGATGAGGTGCTCGGTATGATCGAGAGCGCCAGCCGGGCGTTGTTCCGGCAGCTCGAACCCGCGCTTCGCCGGTGAGCGCACCCCCCACCGAACGGAGTCGCGTGTCCTCCCTGCCCTCGATGTCCCTCAGCCCGCTCGACGGTCGTTACGCCGCCGCGGTCGCCCCGCTGGCCGAGTACCTCTCGGAGGCGGGTCTCAACCGGGCCCGCGTCGAGGTCGAGGTCGAGTGGATCATCACGCTGACCGACCGCGGCCTGTTCGGATCGTCCGCGCTCACCGATGAGCAGAAGGAGTCGCTGCGCAGCCTCTACCGCGACTTCGGCGACGACGACATCGCCTGGCTCGCCGAGAAGGAGGCCGTCACCCGGCACGACGTGAAGGCGATCGAGTACCTCGTCCGCGACCGCCTGTCGTCGCTCGGACTCGACGCGATCGCCGAGCTCACCCACTTCGCGTGCACGAGCGAGGACATCAACTCCGCCTCGTACGCCCTCACCGTCCAGCGCGCCGTCGAGCGGGTCTGGCTGCCCAAGCTGCGCGCGGTCATCGCCTCGCTGACGCAGCTGGCCGAAGAGCACCGGGATGCCGTCATGCTCTCGCGCACGCACGGTCAGCCCGCGACGCCCTCGACCATGGGCAAGGAGCTCGCCGTCTTCGCGTGGCGCCTGCAGCGGGTCGCCGGCCAGATCGAAGGCGGCGAGTACCTCGCGAAGTTCTCGGGCGCGACCGGCACCTGGTCGGCGCACCTCGCCGCCGAGCCCGACGTCGACTGGCCCGCCCTCTCGCGCGGCTTCATCGAGGGCCTCGGCATCGGGTTCAACGAGCTGACGACCCAGATCGAGTCGCACGACTGGCAGGTCGAGCTGTACGACCGCGTGCGCCACGCAGGCGGCATCCTGCACAACCTCGCCACCGACGTGTGGACCTACATCTCCATGGGCTTCTTCGCGCAGATCCCCGTCGCGGGTGCGACCGGCTCGTCGACGATGCCACACAAGATCAACCCGATCCGGTTCGAGAACGCCGAGGCGAACCTCGAGATCTCGGGCGGGCTGTTCGGAACGCTCGCGCAGACGCTCGTCACGTCGCGCCAGCAGCGCGACCTCACCGACTCGACGACGCAGCGCAATATCGGCGTCGCCTTCGGCCACTCGCTGCTCGCGCTCGACAACCTGCAGCGCGGGCTCACCGAGATCTCGCTGTCGCGCGACGTGCTGCTGGCCGACCTCGATGCGAACTGGGAGGTCCTCGCCGAGGCGATCCAGACCGTCGTGCGCGCCGAGATCGTCGCCGGCCGCTCGCAGATCACCGACCCGTACGCCCTGCTGAAGGACCTCACCCGCGGCCGCCGCGTCGGGGCGCCCGAACTCGCCGAGTTCGTGAACGGCCTCGACATCGGGGATGCCGCGAAGCAGCGCCTGCTCGCGCTCACCCCCGCCGGCTACGCGGGTCTCGCCGACCGGCTCGTCGACCTGCTGCGCTGAGCGCGGGGCGCTGCGCGGGCGCGCGGGTCAGTGCGGGGAGCGCGGGCCGCGGCCGGCGTCGCCGGGGGCGTCCGGAGCGGCGTCGTCCTCCGGGTCGAGGAGCAGGCCGCGGTCGACCTGCTTGCCGACCTGCGCGGGGTCGACGACCAGCAGCGACAGCGCCATGATCACGAGCGTCGCGATGAAGGTGACCCCGGCGACGATCGCGGCGACGCCCCAGGCGCGCAGGTGCTGGTCGACGTCGCTGGTCGGACGCTGATCCTGCAGCACCCCCATCGAGACGAGCGTCACGATCCCGGCGAACAAGGCCGCGAGCAGCGCGAAGCCGAGCAGCTGGACCGGGCGCATCAGGTCGCGGCGGGTCGGGTTCTTGTCGGTCATGAGCGGCCTCCAGCGGCATCCGTGTCGGCCGTCTCCACCGCGGGGACCGCAGCGGGACGAGGTGAGAACGCGGCGATCCCCAGGTACACCGCGACGATGGCCGCATAGCCCCCGAACACGCCGACGCCGATCGTGATCCCGGTCAACGTGAAGGACTGCTGAGCCTGGTCGATGTAGTAATCGAGCGTGTAGCCGCGCGGGATGAACACCAGCGCGACACCCAGCACGATCGTGAGGGCGCCAACGAAGACGGACTCGCGGGCGGCCGGAGCGTCCCGGCGGCGGCCGACGATGCCGATCACGAGCTCCGCGACACCGGCCGCGAGCGCCCAGACGAGAACCACCGTGAAGTATCCGTCGACGGTGCGCGCGACGGGCAGGGTCGCGATCATGCCCGCGACGAGGGTCAGGATGCCGAGGAGCACCGCCTGCCAGCGCTCACCCGCGCGGAACACGAGCCACGCCGACAGGATCAGGATGAGTGCGGTGGCCACGGCGAACCCGCTGAAGACGGCTCCGCCGACCTGCGCGGAGTGATCGACCGAGAACGTGATCATGACCGCCGCGATCGCCGCGAAGAGGGCGCGCCCCATCTGCAGGTGGCGCACCTCGAAGGTACGGGGGGCGGCGTCAGGCACAGGCTGTCTCTCGGGGACGGGGACGGGATGCCCCCAGTTTAGGTCGTCCGCCCGGTTCCGGCCTCCGGAGCGGCAGGATGCGGTTGACTGAGCGCATGTCCCCGCGCCGCCGCTCCGCCGCCTCGTCCGCCGGGCTCGGCCTCGCCGCGGCCCTCGCTCTCGCGGGGTGCGCGGCACCCGGGCAGCCGACCACCGAGCAGCCGACTGCCGCGTCGCCGACGCCGACCGTCACCCCCACGGCCACGCCCACCCCGACGCCCACCCCGGTGACGCCGCGCACCGTCGCGACGGGGCTCGAGGCTCCGTGGTCGATGGCCGTGCACCGGGACACCGTGTTCGTGAGCGAACGCGACAGCGCCCGCATCCTCGAGGTCGCGGCGGACGGTGCGACGCGTGTCGTCGCGACGGTCGAGGGCGTCGTGCACAGCGACGAGGGCGGTCTGCTGGGTCTCGCGATCGACGGCGACGACCTGTTCGTCTACTCGACCGCCCGCGACGGCAACCGGGTGCAGCGCTATCCGATCACAGGCTCTGCGGGTTCTTTCGGGCTCGGCGAACCGGAGTCGGTCATCGACGGGATGCCGGCGGGCACCCACCACAACGGTGGGCGCATCGCGTTCGGCCCCGACGGGATGCTCTACATCGCGAACGGCGACACGAGCGACGAACCCGCCTCGCAGGACCCCGGTTCGCTCGCGGGCAAGATCCTGCGGATCGCGCCCGACGGCAGCGTCCCGTCGGACAATCCCGACCCCGACTCCCCCGTCTACAGCCTCGGTCACCGCAACGTGCAGGGCTTCGCGTGGGCCGAGGACGGCACGATGTTCGCGAGCGAGTTCGGCCGCAACTATCGCGACGAGCTCAACATCATCGAGCCCGGCGGCAACTACGGCTGGCCGTACGTCGAGGGGACCGGCGGCGAGGCGGACGGGTTCATCGACCCGGTGCAGACGTGGCCGACGGATGCCGCCAGCCCCAGCGGCATCGCCGTCGTGAACGACACGATCGTCATCGCGAACCTGCGCGGCCGCGTGCTCCGCGCCGTTCCCGTCGCGGATCCGTCGACGTCGACCGACCTCACCACCGAGTACGGCCGGCTCCGCGACGTGACCATCGGCCCCGACGGCACGCTGTTCGTGCTCACCAACAACACCGACGGGCGGGGGTCGCCCCGCGAGGGCGACGACCGGATCGTCAGTCTCGCGGTGCCGCAGCCCTGACGAGTTCGCGGATGCGCTGCTCCACGGCATCCGTCATCTCGATCACCGCGAACGAGACCGGCCACATCGGACCGTCGTCGAGCTGCGCGGGCTCGTCGAAGCTGACCGTGCCGTAACGGGTGTTGAACTTGGATGCCGGCTGCCAGAAGACGACGACCTTGCCGTCCTTCGCATAGGCCGGGAAGCCGTAGAACGTCTTCGGGTTGAGGTGGGGCGCCTCTTCGAGGACGATGACGTGCACCCGCTCGGCGATGATGCGATCGGTGCCCTCGAGCGCCTCGATCGCGTCGAGGCAGGCCTGGTTCTCCTTCTCGATCTTGGCGAGGCCCTTCAGGCCCTTCATCGCCTTGAGCTCATCGGCCCGCTGCTTCATCGCGGCCTTCTCGGCGTCGCTGAAGCCGGCTCCCCCGCTGGTCTTGCCTGCCATGGTGGTTCCCTCCTGCTGTGGAGTCGATGTTGCCACTCGCGCGCTCGCGGGGCGAGGGGGCGGTTCCGGGGACGCGTTTCGTCGGGTGGGATGCCGCGTGGCGACGGGTCGCGTCCCCGGAGCGGGGTCAGAGCGCGCGGTAGCTTCGCCCGTGCGGATGCGTGAGTGCGACGGGCTCGCCGTCGACCGCCAGCACGAACCGGTGCCGCTCACCGGGCGGGACGACCCGCTCGAACTCGGGGAAGACGCCGAGCCCCTCGTTCGAGAGCCACACGGCATCCGTGTCGGCCATCGTCCGCCGGAACCGCTCGCGGTCCTCGGGGGTCAGGTACGCGAGCACCGCCGTGTGGAAGACGACGAGGGTCGCATCGCGAGGGGCGGATGCCGCGGCATCCGCGATCAGGTCGTTCAGGTCGCCGGCGCGGATCGGCGCGGGATCGGATGCCGCGATGCGCGCCGCGGCGGCGAGGCGGGCGCGGCGGTCGTCGTGCTCGGGCCACACGAGGGCATCGAGCCAGGCGAGGGTGTCAGGGTCGGCCGGATCGAGCGGGTTCAGGTCGATGCCACCGCGCCACACCACCTCGGGCAGGCGGGTCGGGGGCGTAGCGTTCTCGATGCGGCAGTCGACGACGACGTCGGTCGGGGTCGTCGGCTCGATGGCGGTGACGGCGCCGTCGTCCGCGGTGTAGCGGTACGCGTACCGGTCGGGGTGGAGGCAGAGCCCCGCCGACGCGCCGACCTCGAGCAGGGCGAGCGGTCCCGGGATGCGGACCAGCTGCGGCAGCAGCACGGCGCAGCGCGCGGCCTCGTTCGTCTGCGTCGCGTGGGTCAGCGCGACCTCGCGAATGCGCGACCAGTGCGCGATCGCGTGACCACGGGCATCCGTCCACGACATGATCGGCACACCGGCGACGCGCATCGCGGCGAAGACGAGGTTCGCCTGCCGCTTCGTCCGCGGGAGCTCGTCGATCAGCGCGAGCATCTCGACGTCGTCCGCGATCCCGAGCGCCCAGTCCTCGTACGTCGCCGATGATCCGGCCGCTTCGCGCGCACCGAAGGTGCGGTAGTGCTCCGCCGTCGGCGAATCCGCCGCGACGCCCCACGAGGGAAGGTCGGTCATGGCGCGAGCGTAGCGCGAGGCCAGGTCCCGATCGGGCCGGGTATGTCGCGACCTTTCCCGGCCGGAGTGGGACGTCGACGGATGCCGCGGCGCGGCTACTCAGCGAGAAAGGCGAGCGCGGCCTCGCGGAAGACGCGGGAACCCGGCGCGTTGAAGTGGTGGCGGTCGGGGATCTCGACGAACCGGCCCTGCGGGGTCGCGGCGGCGAGCGATTTCGAGCCCTCGATGATGCCGTCCTTCGTCCCCGTCGCGAAGAGCACCGGCTGGCCGGGCGCCTTGCCGGGGTCGGGGTCGACCGTTCCGGTCGCGCGCATGCCGCGGGCGATCGCGAGCAGTGCGCGCAGGTCGTTGCCGGGCACCCGCTCGGTGAGGGTGATGTAGTTGTGGGTCACGGCATCCGTCACCGGCTCTCCCTCGTCGACGTACGCCTGCACCTGGTCGAGGTCGAGGCGCCCGAGCGGCACGCCGTCGGGTACCCCGCCGAGGACGACACGGGGGATGCGGGGCTCCAGGTCGCGGGCGACCTCCCACCCGACGCGGGCGCCGAGCGAGTACCCGACGTACAGCGCCTCGTCGACGAGGTAGGTGTCGAGCACGGCCTCGACGTCGGTCACCATCGTGCGCAGGGCGTAGGCCCGCGACTCGTGCGGCTTGTCGCTCGCGCCGTGTCCGCGCTGGTCGACGGCGAGCACGCGGTACCCCGCGCGCAGCAGGTCGCGCACCCAGCCCGTGTTCACCCAGTTGTCGCGGGCGCTCGAGGCGAAACCGTGCACGAGGATGACCGTCGGGGCATCCGCCGGTCCCCACTCGTACGTCGCGATGCGGTAGCCGTCCCCCACCATCACGAACTGCGGGTCGGGGGTCTCGGTCAGCGCGGGGAACACGGTGGTCACCCCACGATCATGCACCCCACAGGTTTCGCTCAGGTATCGCTTGCGCCGAAGCGTTCGCCCGAGACGAGCTCCTCCGCGACACGGCGCAGTGCGAGCAGCAGCGGTTCGACGAGGACCGTCCCGAGGACGACGTAACGCACCGCGTCTCCTGCGGACGCCGTGGGGATCGCGTCGATCTCGGCCTCGACCATCTGACGGATGCCGGCGAGGTACGCCGTCATGGTGGTCTCGGGGACGGCGAAACCGCCCCTTTCGATGCCGTCGAGAGCTCGCGCGACGCCCGCGATCTGCTGCGGACCGCACACGTCGGGATCCCATCCCCATCGCCGGATCAACGCCTGTGCCGCGGTCAGATCGAGGTCGCCGTCGATCGAAGGCGACACCGCCGCGTGCGCCATACCCAGCAGGTGGCTCGGGTTCTCGGGGGGATCGTCGAGCGCCCCGAGAACCTGGCGGGCGGCGGCGACGCCGACTCCCGCATCGACGAGCGCGCGGATCAGCCGGAGCCGTTCGACGTGGGCCGCGCCGTAGACGGCCTGCGTCGCCGACGTGCGTTCGCCCTCGGGCAGCAGCCGCTCGCGCAGGTAGTACTTGATCGTCGCCACCGGGACACCCGTCTCGGCGGACAGTTCCGAGATCCGCATCGATTCCCCCTTGACTTCGATAGTACGGCTATCCATTCTAGATAGTGACACTATCGAAAGGCTCGCCATGACGCGCATGACCCATACGCATGAGGGGGAACTCGTCGTCTTCCACCTCGGCATGACCATCCGGAAGTGGTGGCGGCCCGACCTGTGGATGCCTGTCTCCGCCGCCATGCCGCGGATGATGGCCGAGCTCCTCGGCGACCCCGACTCGGGCCTCCTCGGCTCGACGATGCTCCTCGGCAGGCGGGGGCCGTACCTCGTGCAGTACTGGTCGTCGATCGACGAGCTGTACGCGTACGCCTCCGCCCCCGCACAGGAACACCGACCGGCGTGGACCCGCTTCAACCGGCTCGCCCGCAAGCACCCCGGAGCCATCGGCGTCTGGCACGAGACCTACCGGGTCGCGGCGGCCGAGTCGGTCTACGTGGACACACCCGCGATGGGCCTCGGCGCGGCGACAGGACTCGTCGAGATCGGCCGTCGCCACGACCGGGCGCGCGCACGCCTCGACGACGGCGCGACCCGGGCTCGCAGCTGACGCGAGCGAGGTCCCGATCGAGCCGGGAACAGCGGTGCGATACCCGGCCGGATCGGGACCTCGGCCTCAGCGCTTGCGGGCGAGGCGGCGCGACGTGCCGGCGCGGCGGCGCAGCGCGCGGCGCATCCGCGACGTCGGCTTCGGCAGCGGGACCGGCTGCGTCACGACCGTCTCGACCGTCATCGAGCCGTCGACCGGTCCGATGACGGCGATCGGCGTGGTCGGGGTGATGGTCATCGGCGCCATCGGCATCGTCGCGAGCATCCGGTGCGCGCGGATGTACGCCGGGATCAGGATGATCGCCGCCGAGATCCACGCCAGCGGGTTCGACCACGCCACGCCGACGAACCCGAACAGGGCTCCCAACAGGATCGCCGCCGCCGCCCGCGCGACCAGCTCCACGACACCGGTCACCGTCGGGATCACGGCGTTGCCGAGCCCCTGCAGCGCACCCCGCGTGACGAACAGGACGCCGAGCGCGGTGTAACTGAACCCGTTGATGACGAGCATCGAGACCGCGAGGTGCACGACGTCGTCCGCGCCGTCTCCGACGAAGATGCGGACGATCGGGCCGCCGAGGGAGATGAGCAGGATGCCGAGGGCCACCGCCGCTCCGACGGCGATCCACGTCGCCTGCACGACGCCGCGCCGGATGCGGTCGGGGCGCCCCGCGCCGTAGTTCTGGGCGACGTACATCGAAACCGCGAGCGACATCGACTGCAGCAGGGCGACGGCGAGGCCGTCGACACGGGATGCCGCGGTGTACGCAGCGATCGCCTCGCCGCCGAGCGTGTTGAGCGCGACCTGCACGGTCAGCGCACCGATCGCGATGATCGACGCCTGGAAGCCCATCGGCAGACCGAGACGCAGGTGCGCGACGATGTCGGCGCGGGTGATGCGCCAGTCCTCGCGCTTCAGGTGCAGCTCGGGGATGCGGCGGCGCACGAACTCGAGGCACAGGAGTACCGAGACACCCTGGGCGACGACGGTCGCCAGAGCCGCGCCGGCGACACCGAGGCCGAGCCACGCGATCGCGGCGATCACGAGCACGACGTTCAGGGCGCACGCGACGATGAGGAAGACGAGCGGGGTCCGGGAGTCGCCGATCGCACGGATGACGGCGGACAGGAAGTTGAAGAACATGAGCGCCCCGGCACCGAGGAAGCTCACCTGGGCGAAGACGGTCGCGTCCGCGAGCAGCTCGGGCGGCGTCTGCAGCGCCACGAGTGCGGGCTCGGCGAGCAGCGGCGCGCCGACGGTCAGGATGACCGTCGTGATGCCGCTGAGGACGGCGCCGGTGGCGACGGAGCGGCGGACACCGGCGGCATTCATCGCTCCGTAGGCCTGCGCCGTCGGGATCGCGAACCCGGACGTGAGACCCCACGCGAAACCGAGCAGCAGGAACAGCAGGCTGCCGGTCGCTCCCACGGCGGCGAGCGCGTCGACGCCGAGCAGCCGACCCACGACGATCGTGTCGGCGAAGTGGTACAGCTGCTGCACCACGTTGCCGATCATGAGCGGCAGGGTGAACAGCAGGATGACGCGCCAAGGGCGGCCCGTCGTGAGGGAGGTGGCCATGGGGGCTTTCAGGGGGTTCGAATCGATTCGAGGTCGATCGATTGTATCGAGCCCTTCCTGAGAGATGTAAGGGGGGTCCACGAAAAAAGGGGCGCCGATTCCTCGGCGCCCCTTCTCGGTGAACGGGTCAGAACGTGGCGGTGTCCGGGTCGGCGCCGACGCGCTGGCCGCGGTCGAGCGCGTTGATGGCCTCGACCTCGTCCGACGTCAGCTCGAAGCCGAACACGTCGAAGTTCGTGCGGATGCGCTCGGGCGTCGACGACTTCGGGAAGACGATGAGGCCCTCCTGCAGGTGCCAGCGGATGACGACCTGCGCCGGGCTCACACCGTGGGCCTCGGCGGCATCCGCCACCGCCTTCTCGCCGAACAGGTCGTACTTGCCCTGGCCCAGCGGGCCCCACGACTCGGTGTGGATGCCCTTCGGTTCCTGGAACGCGCGCAGCTCGCGCTGCGCGAACGCCGGGTGCAGCTCGATCTGGTTGACCGCCGGAACGGTGTCGGTCTCGTCGAGCAGGCGCTGCAGGTGCGGCTGGTGGAAGTTCGAGACGCCGATGGAGCGGGTCAGGCCGTCGGCCTGGAAGGTCTCGAACTGCTGCCACGTCTCGACGTAGCGGTCCTTGTCGGGGCGCGGCCAGTGGATCAGGTACAGGTCGACGTAGTCGAGCCCGAGCTTCTGGAGGCTCGCCTCGATCGCGGGACGCGCGGTGTCGCGGCCCTGCTCGGAGTTCCACAGCTTCGTGGTGATGAACAGCTCGTCGCGGGGGATGCCGGAGGCCGCGATCGCGCGACCGACACCCTCTTCGTTGCCGTACACCGCCGCCGTGTCGATGTGGCGGTAGCCGGCTTCGAGGGCGACGCTGACGATGCGCTCGGCCTCGGCGGGATCGACCTGGAAGACGCCGAAGCCCAGCTGGGGGATGGTGTGTCCGTCGTTGAGTGTGAGAGTGGGAACGGTCATGGGCTTTACTTTTCCACCGCCGGGTACGTCATCGGCACCGGTTGACGAAACGTTGCGGATGCGGCATCCGCTCCGTGCGTTCGCGGATCGCGCACGCGGGCGATTCGTCCATTCAGATGACTGGATGTCGGCTAGCACCGACTCCCGACGGGGGCAATGGCTCGAATGAACGGCTCGGGAGGCGCACGATGAGGTCATGTCGCACCCCCTTCCGCTGACGGACACCGAGCTGTCGGATCTGCTGGCCCGCACGGCCACCGGTGACGCGGACGCCTTCGCGCGGCTCTACGACGCGACCTGCGCGAGCGCCTACACGCTCGCGACCCACATCCTGCGGAACGAGCAGCCGGCGCAGCGCGTGCTGCGGGAGGTCTACGTGCACGTGTGGGAACACGCGGCGGAGGCCGAGGCGCGGCATCCGCGGGCCTGGGTCCTGCTGCTCACCCACCGTCACGCGATCGCGCACCGGCGCACCCTCGATGCGCAGGCGGAGGCCGTGTCGCGGGAGCGACTGGGCGACATGAGCCTCGAGCAGCAGCGGGTCATCGCGCTCGCCTACTTCGGCGGCTACAGCCAGACCGAGATCGCCGCGCTCACGGGAGAGACCCTCAGCGCCGTGCGCTCCCTCACCCGTGGCGCCCTCGACCAGCTGCAGGCCGCGGCGCGCGTCGTGACCTCGCCCATCACGCTGCCGCGCGTCTCCGGCGCCGTCGCGTAGCAGCATCAGGGCCCCGACCCGGCGCTTGCCTGTCACGAACTGCGGCGCGGGGCGGCGTGTTGCGACAGGGGAACGAGCGCGTGCTCACACCGCGGCGGCCATCGCGCGGCCCGCGACGCGGCCCGAGAAGATGCAGCCGCCGAGGAAGGTGCCCTCGAGCGCGCGGTAGCCGTGCACGCCGCCCCCACCGAAGCCGCTCGCTTCGCCGGCCGCGTAGAGCCCGGGGATCGGCTCGCCCGAGGCGGCGAGCGCGCGGCCGGACAGGTCGGTCTCGATGCCGCCGAGACTCTTGCGCGTGATGATGTGCAGCTTGACGGCGATGAGGCGACCGGCCCGGGGATCGGCGATCGGACCGGGCGTCGCGACGCGCAGCAGCTTGTCGCCGCGGTAGCGCCGCGCCTGTCGCACGGCCGTGACCTGCGCGTCCTTCGTGAACGGGTTCGTCATCTCGCGGTCGCGCGCTTCGAGTTCGAGCCGCACGCGGTCGATGTCGAGCAGAGCGGATGCCGCCCGCATCCGCTCGAGCAACTGCGGAACCGTGTCGGCGACGATGAAGTCCGCCCCGCGCTCGGTGAACGCTTCGACCGGCGCGGTCGCCCGGCCGCGCTTCAGCCGCTGCGCGAGCAGCTTCACGTCCTTGCCGGTGAGGTCGGGGTTCTGTTCGCTGCCCGACAGGGCGAACTCCTTCTGAAGGATCGCCTGGTTGAGCACGAACCAGCTGTGGTCGTGCCCGGTCGCGACGATGTGCTCGAGCGTGCCGATCGTGTCGAACCCGGGGAACAGCGGCGTGGGCAGGCGGTGACCGGTGGCATCCAGCCACAGCGACGACGGCCCGGGGAGGATTCGGATGCCGTGGCGCGGCCACACCGGGCTGTGGTTCTGGATGCCCTCGACGTAGTGCCACATCCGGTCGCCGTTGATGAGGTGCGCACCCGCCTCGGCGGCGACCCCCAGCATCCGTCCGTCGACGTGCGCGGGGACGCCCGAGAGCATCGTCTCGGGCGGGCGCCCCATCCGTGCGGGCCACTGCGCGCGGACGAGGTCGTGGTTGCCGCCGATGCCGCCGCTCGAGACGAGGACGGCCCCGGCCCGGAACGTGAACGCGCCCGTCTCGTCGCGGTTGCTCGGGGCGCCGCGCTCGGCGTCGTCGGGCGCGAGCACGACGCCGCTGACACCGACGACCGCGCCGCCCTCGACCTCGAGACGGTCGACGCGATGGCGGAACGCGATGCGCGCCCGGCCTGCCGCGACCCCCTCGAGCACGCGGCGCACGAACGGCTCGAGCACGCCCGGACCGGTGCCCCACGTGATGTGGAACCGCGGCACCGAGTTGCCGTGCGCGGTCGCCCGGTCGCCGCCGCGCTCGGCCCAGCCCACGATGGGGAAGAAGCGGATGCCGCGTTGCCGCAGCCACGCCCGTTTCTCACCGGCCGCGAACTCGAGGTAGGCCTCGGCCCACGCGCGCGGCCAGCGGTCCTCGGGCCGGTCGAACCCGGCCGAGCCGAACCAGTCCTGCCGCGCGAGCTCGAGCGAGTCCTTCACCCCGAGGCGGCGTTGCTCCGGCGAGTCGACGAGGAAGAGTCCGCCGAACGACCACCACGCCTGTCCGCCGAAGCTCGCCTCGGGCTCCTGCTCGACGATCAGCACGCGCTTGCCCGCGTCGAGCAGCTCGGATGCGGCGACCAGCCCGGCGAGCCCCGCCCCGACGACGATCGCGTCTGCGGCATCCGTTGTCATGCGTACGTCCCCTTCGACGATCCCGTCGACGCCGACGGGTGCTGAAGCGACTCTAAGCGGATGCGGCGCGCTCGGCGCGACGGCGGCGGTGTCGGCGCACCGCGACGACCACGGTCACGACCACGATGACCGCAGAGACCACGGCCCACGGCCCGATGTCCACGCGCAGACCGGCGTACGACGCGGTGTACGACTCGCAGAAGGACTTCTCCGGATCGGGCGAGTCGAGGCAGCGTCCGAAACCGAAGATCGGGGCGAGGAAGATCGTCGCGAGGAGCAGCGCGGCGGCGCCCCACAGCACCGCCCGCATCGGAGATCCCGCACCCATGGGGTGATCCGACCACATCGGAGGGTGTTCGCGCCAGGGTTCGCGCACGGATGCACGACCGGCGGTGCCGGCGCTTAGTGCGCGTCGCGGCGAAGCGACGCCTGCCCCACCGATCGTGCATCCGTCACCGCTGGAGGCTGTAACCGCCGTGGTTACAGGCTGAACCCGCCGTCGCTCGTGAGCACCTGCCCGACGATCCATGCGCCCTCGGCGGTCGACAGCCAGCCGATGAGGGCCGCGGGGTCGCTGGGCACGCCGACACGGCCGAACGCCGTCGTGCGCAGCCATTCGTCGAGGCCCGAGGTGTCGCGGTCGGCGCTGTCGGGGTCCATGTACCCGGTGTTCACGGGTCCCGGGTTGATCGTGTTGAGGACGATGCCGAGATCGAGGAGGTCCGCCGCGACGGTGCGGGTGACCCCCGCGAGTGCCGCCTTGCTCGTCGCGTAGGCGACCTCGCCGCGCATCGCGCCGTGGCCCTGCCCGGACGTCATCCAGAACACGCGACCGGTCGGCTCGGCGTAGGGCTTCGAACCCTCGACCGCGTCGCCCGGCCGGCGCTGACCGGACTGCGGCGGCGCGAGGCGACGCGCGAACTCCGCGGTCAGCAGCAGCGTCGACCGGGTGTTGGTGTCCCAGAACGCGTCGAGCCGGTCAGCGGTCATGTCGAGGATGCTGCCGTCGTCGCCGCTCTTCGCGTGGTTGCAGACGAGGATGTCGAGCCGGCCGGTGAGCGCGGACGCGGCGTCGATGAGACCCGGGATCGCCGCGGCATCCGTCAGATCCGTCTCGACGTCCCCGAAGGTTGCGTCGCCGACGAGGGCCGAGCGGATGCCGGTGCGCACCGCGTCGAGATCGTCGCCACCCCACGGCCGGTTCAGGTCGTGGGGGCGCCAGTGCTGGATGAACACGCTCGCGCCGAGCTGCGCGAGCCGCGTCGCCACGGCGTACCCGATCCCGCGCCGGCGCGAGACGCCGGTGACGAGGGCGGTCTTCCCGGCGAGGGGCGCGGTCATCGGTGCGGCCTCACGGTGAGGGACTGCACGACCGAGCCGACGACGCCGCGCTCGTCGTGCAGGACGGTGTGCGTCATCCCGAGCCCCGTCGCGCCGAACGTGACGGTCGTGTCGAACCCGACCCACCCGTCCTCGGGGGCGCGGACGAGGTGGAGGGTCAGGTCGAGGTTCGGAAACGCGACCTCGCGCGGATCGACGCGCGGGGTGACGCCGTTCGCGATGTCGATGAGCGACGCGAGGCGCGCCGTCGTCGAGACCGGCTCGCCCTCGAGCAGCGGCACGGCGGGCAGGATCCAGGTCCAGGCGCGACCCGGCGCCTCCTGCCGGCGGCGCACCTCGCCGACCGTCGCGATGAACTCGCCGGGCCACGCCGACGACGGGTCGACGCGCTCGATCGCGTCGCGGGGCGGCATCGCCGGGTGCGCGGAGCCGGCGAGCGCCTCGGTGTCGCGCATGTGCAGGAGCCACGCCCGTGCCGAGAGCGCGGGACGACCGCCCTGCGCGAGCGTCGCCTCGACAAGCTCGATGCTGCGACCCGGCCGCAGCACGCGACACGTCACCTCGACCTCGTCGATCGGGATGACCCCGAGGATGTCGACCGATAAGCGCGAGAGCTGCATGGGCTGCGGGCTGCGCGCCGCATGGTCGACCTCGATGGCATGCGCGAGCAGGCCGATCGGCGGGGCGACGTGCTGCTCGGTGACGTTCCACGCGCCGCCGGTGAAGGCGGTGGGCTGGAACCGGGTCTCGTTCACACCTTCGGAAGCGAGGCGTTCGAAGTAGGCGGGCACGAGATGGGATGCTACCCGCGGCCGACCTCCGGGGTCAGGGGTCTGGGGGGCGGGGTTCAGCGTCGCAGGAGCTTCACCGCGCCGGCGACCGCGGCGGCCCCGACGACGGATGCCGCGGTGTAGAGCCCGCGCCGGTGGCGCAGCGCGCGGGTCTGCAGGCTCTCGCCGCGCGCGCGGTCGTCGAACGCGCCGTGCGCACCGTGGTCGCCGGTGACCGGCTCGTAGAGGTTCGGCGGGGTGGTCGACGAACCCTTGTCGTCGGCGAACTGACCCTCCCACGCGTTCTTGGCGAGGTACCAGTCCATGAAGCGGCCCGCCACCCGCGTGCCGAGGACGAGACCGACGGTCGACTCGCCCACCCAGGTGCGGCGGCGCGGCTTGTCGGCGACGTCGGCGACCGCACGGGCGCCCACCTCGGGCTGGTAGATCGGCGGCACCGGTTGCGGGTGCTTCGAGAACGGCGACTTCACCCAGCCGAACTGCGTCGTGTTGAGGGCCGGCATGTCGACGATCGAGACCGCGACGGCGCTCCCCTCGTGTGTGAGCTCGGACACGACCGAGTCGGTGAAGCCGTGGATCGCGTGCTTCGACCCGCAGTACGCCGCCTGCAGCGGGATGCCGCGGTGGGCGAGGGCCGAGCCGATCTGGATGATGTGGCCGCGGTCGCGCCCCCGCATCCGTCGCAGCGCGGAGCGCGTGCCGTTGACGGTGCCGAGGTAGGTGACCTGCGTCGCGCGCTCGTAGTCCTCCGGGGTCGTGTCGAGGAAGGGGGCGATCGAGCCGGACATGACGTTGTTCACCCACAGGTCGATCTCGCCGAGCTCGGCCTCGACCTCGGCCGCCGCGAGCTCGAGGGCGGCGTGATCGGCGACGTCGACGGTGATGCCGTGCGCGCGGCGGCCCTTGGCGCGCACCTCGGTGGCCGCGGCATCCACTCCTTCGAATCCTCGGGCGAGGACGGCGACGTCCCAGCCGCGGGCGGCGAGTTCGCGCACGATCGCGCGGCCGAGTCCGGCGCTGCCGCCGGTGACGACGGCCACGCCTCGGGATGTGCTGCTGCTCACGACCGGCTCCTCCGCGGGAGCCCGACCGGGCGGGGGACCCGTGTGAGGCGGGCTTCAGCCGCTGCGTCCATCCTTCGTGCTGGGGTCGACGGGCGGGATGCCGTTGCCAGCGCCGCGGGGATGAGGTACGGGCAAGCGCATCGAGGTCGAGAATGCAAGCCGGGATGCGGCATCCGCCCACCGGGTTAGCGTCGCGGCATGAAGAGCTCAGAGATCCGCTGGAACGACGAAGCCCGCGGCAAGATCCTCGACGACGCCGATCGCGTGCTGCGGGAGGCCGTGGTCGACCTCGCCCGCTCCGGGAATGAAATGTCCTCGGACGACGCGTTCGCCGCACTGACGGGCAGGCTGAAGGACAAGTTCATCGACTGGGAGCCGGGTCCCGACCTGCGCACCTACGCCGACGCGATCGCAAACGGCGAGATCGAGACCGATCCGGCGTAGCTCACCAGTCGACGAGCGGCGCGGCGCGTGGGTAAGTGCTGATGTCGACGGGTTCCCAGGCATCGAGGATCTCGTCGAGGATGAACCGCCCGGCCTGACGCCACATCTCGACGACCTCCTCGTCGGGGATGCCGTCGAGCTCGGACCGCGTGACCAGACGGATGTCGGTGGACTCCCCCGGTTCCGGTTCGGCCGCCGGGGGCTCATCGGCGACGAGGGCGTAGAGCAGGTCGGTGTGGAAGTGGCTCGGGTCTGTCGAGGTGCAGGCCGTGGACGACATGACGGGGACGGGGTGCACCGCGGCGTCGGTCAGCTGCCTCACCCGGATGATCGGCTGCAGCACCCGCACCTGCGACGGCTGATAACCGGACTCCTCGACGAGCTCCCTCAGAACGGCCGCCCACGGTGTCTCGTCGCGCTCGATGTGACCGCCGAACATCATCAGCTTCTGCACCTTGAGGTGTCGGTGGAAGGTGAGGCGAGGCTCGGAACCGTCGATGCGGACGATGAAGAACGACACGGTCGCGTCATGATCGCCGGGAGCGGTGTGCAAGTGGGGCATCGAGGGGTGCTCCGTGTGGGGCTGGGGGCGGATGTCGGGTCGTGACGATGATGCCAGCACGGCGCGTGTTCGCCCATGCGTGCTGATTTCGCTCGCGACCGTGCAGACGCGCGGGCTTCCCGTCGTTCCCGCACTCCGGCTCGAGCTGCCCGTCCGCTCAGGGTCTCCGGGGGCGCCATGTTTGCCCTGTCGACATGAGAGGACTCTCATTTTCGGGGTGTGCATAACGGGCGTTCTCGCCCGATTTTGCGGGGGTGGATGTCGGTGGTCGGTGGCAGAGTGCAGGTATGACGGATGCGGCACAAACCCCCGGTGGCGAGCACTATCTCGCCACGCTGGCGGGCATCGTCGCTGACGCCGGTGACCTGGGTCTCGAGCTCGCTCGGGTGCAGATCCGGGAGCTCCGGATGCTCGCCGCGGCAGGGCGACTGGCGGAGGTGCAGGTCGCGCAGCGCAACGCCCGCGTGCAGGTGCACGACATGGCCCTCCGGTCCATCGCCGCGGAAGTCGGCGGAGTCATGCGAGTCACCGACCGGACCGTGCAACGACGCATCGGAGAAGCACGGACGCTCATCGAGGGGTTCCCCGCGACGGTGGAGGCGTGGGAGGCCGGTCGGATCGTGCGAGGTCACGCGTTCTTGATCGTCGAGACCGGCACATCGCTCCCGGCGGAGATGTGGGCGGAGTTCGAGACCGTCGCGATCACCCGGTGCGAGCAGGACACCCCCAACCGGGTGCGGGGGGAGCTGGAGATCCTCGCCCACAGGATGCATCCGCGGTCGTTCGCGGAACGCCACGAGGAGACCGCCGCCGGACGCTGCGTGCGATTGGTACCCGGGCGGGACGGGATGAGCGATCTGGTCGCGACGCTGCCGACAGTGATCGCGGCGGGCATACACGACCGTCTCACGCAGCAGGCACGCGCGATCATCGACACCCGCGACGAACGCGCCGCCACGCGTCGCGGTGTTGCGTTCGGTGGCACCGCAGAAGATTCCATCGACGGCGCTCCCGCCGACACCGCCGATGCGATCGCGACGGACGCCCGCTCGACGGACCAGGTCCGCGCGGACGTGTTGGCGGATCTCCTTCTCGCCGGGACACCCGCCCTCGACGACACCCGCGACACCACCGCCGGACCCCTCGGCGCGATCCGCGCCCGCGTGCAGATCCTGGTTCCGGCGGCGACCCTGACGGGTGAGGATGACGGACCCTGCGACCTCGCCGGACGGTCCCCCATCGACCCCGCCACGGCCCGCTCCCTCGCGGGCGGCACCGGGGTGTGGGAGCGGTTGTTCCACGACCCGACCACCGGTGTCACCGTCGCGACCGACTCGTACCGGGTGCCGTCCGGGATGCGCAGGTTCCTGCAAGCAAGAGACCAGCATTGCCGGTTCCCCGGATGCCGCACGGCTGCGATCCGCTGCGAAGTCGACCACACCCACGACCACGCCCTCGGCGGCAAGACGGAACTGTCCAACCTGGCGCATCTGTGCCAGCGGCATCACTCGATGAAGCAGTTCACCGCATGGCGGGTCCGAGAACTGATGGGTGGCGTCCTGGAATGGACCTCACCCCTCGGCAGGACCTACAGAGAAGACGCACCCACCCCGGCCGTCGCCTTCACCCCTGCCACACCACCACCGCCACACGCGGGACCCGCACCATTCTGAGTCTCCGCGCGATCACGGCACCGCGACGGCCGCGCACCCGTGGATGCCCGGGCGCGCGAGCGCACGCCCACTCGGCCCCGAGCGACTTACAGTCCGAGCGCGCGCAGGTAGTCGTTCACGAACGCGCCGCGCGGGTCGAGCTCGCGCTGCAGGGCGACGAAGTCCGCCCAGCGCGGGTACAGCTGAGCGGGGTCGCGCGGCGTGAAGACCTTGCCCCAGTGCGGTCGCGCGTCGAACGGCGCGAGCGCGGCCTCGAGCTCGGGGAGCACCTCGGCGACACCGGCCTCGTCGGCGGTCCATGTGAAGTGGAACGCGACGGAGTCCCGGCCCGAGCTCGGCGACAGCCACAGCTCGTCGCCGGCGATCGTGCGCACCTCGCACACCTGCAGCACAGGCTTCAGCCGGTCGGCGAGCTCGCGCACCGCGTCGAACGCGGCGACTGCGTCGGCGATCGGCAGCAGGAACTCGGACTGCAGCTCCTCCCCGTTCGACGGCGTGAACTCCAGGCGGAAGTGCGGCAGCCGGTCGAGCCAGCGCCCCGCCTTGCCGCCCTGCACCGTGCACGACGCCGCGGACACCCCGGGCAGCGGATGCCGCGCCCCGGACGCCTCGCGATCGCGCAGCGCCGCAGGGATCGGTGTCGCCGCGGCATCCGTCCGCTCCTTGCGCCACACCTGGTCGACGTACATGTCCTCACGGAAGGTCGTGAAGAACGAGACGCTGTACGCCGACGCGGCGATGACGTCGAACGCCTTGCGGACCGCCTCGACGGGCACGTTCTCGTAGACCGTCTGGGCGACCTCGAAGGTCGGCTCGATTGCGAGTTCCACCGTCGTGACGATGCCGAGCGCGCCGAGCCCCACAACGGCGCCGTAGAAGGTCTCGTCGGTCTCGCTGAGCCGGACGAGGTCGCCGGTCGAGGTGACGAGCTCGAGCCCCGTGACCGCCGCGGCCAACGACCGGTTCGCGACACCGGAGCCGTGCGTGCCCGTGCTCACCGCGCCGGCGAGCGAGATGTGCGGCAGCGAAGCCAGGTTCGCGAGCGCCCACCCCTGCCGGTCGAGCTCCTGCGCGAGCTCGCCGTAGCGGACGCCGCCGCCGACGCGCACACGGCGCTGCGCGGCATCCACCTGGATAGGCAGGTCGAGCTCGGCGGTCGACACGAGCGTGCCCGTCGTATCGGCGATGCGGGTGAACGAGTGCCGCGACCCCAGGGCCTTCACGGACGCGGATGCCGCGACCACTTCGCGCAGCTCGTCGACCGTCGTCGGGGCGACGATGCGCTCTGCCGAGTAGCGGATGTTGCGGGACCAGTTGAGGCCGGCGTCGTCGCTCATGCGTGCCAGCCTAGGCGCGCCCGGACGGGGTCAGCCGGCTTCGACCTCATCCGCGTTCCATGCCCGCACCCGGATCCGGAGCACCGAGGATGCGACGTACGCCACTCGCCGGCTCTCCCCGGCGCGCAGCCCGAACGCGTTGTCCTCGAGCACGTCGCCGACGTCGTGGGGGAAGCCATCGATCAGGACCACCGGAGCGGGATGCTCACCCGCATTGTCGATCACGATCGCGTCGGCTTCCACGCGGGCACGGAGCACCGTTCGAGGCTGAGAGGAGAGCGGCGACGACAGTCGCCCGTAGGGCTCCAACAGCTCGGCTATGGGTGTCTCGGCCAGTTCGTCGAGAGGACGCGACTCGAGCGCGCGCAGCGCCTCGTCCTTCGGCTGGTGGTTGAACGGGTACCACTGTGACGAGATGAGGCCGCCGTCGGCTCCGCGCAGCTCGATCGCCAGGATCAGCGGCGACAGTCGGGCGTCCGTCAGAGGGGCGGTCAGGCGGAACACGTCGAGCCGCCCGTCGGGCTCGACGTCGACGGTCCGCTGCTGATCGAAAAGCACGCTCCACTGCGCATCGAATAGCGTCGCCCGCACTCGCGCCGCCTGCAGCGCGACAGGCGTGTCGTTCGCGACGTGGACGCCGGCCTGGAAGACGTCGTCGGCCGCCCACTCCGTGCGGTCGTAGACGGCGAAGGCGGACCGAGGCGCGCTGAACTGCTTCGCGCGGTAGTAGGAGAGCTTCGGCACGCCGTAGTAGTCGATCACAGCCCAGGACGCACCAGGGAACGCCTCACCGACCTTGTAGAACCAGTAGCCGGCCGTCTCGGCGCCGCTGTGCGCGCGGATGCGCTCGGACGCGAACCGCAGCGCATCCCCCTGCGCGATCTGCGAGTACTCGATGAAGGTCCGCCAGTCGGTGATCGGCCCGTAGGCGGCATAGCGCGCCTGCTTGAACAGGTCGAACAGCGAGAACTGCGACTGGTGCTGCAGGAGAGCACCGTGCGGGTGTGGCGGCCACTGCTCGAGCAGAGTCGGATCGAGGAACCGACCCATGCTCTCCAGAGAGCACTGACTCGACAGGCCGTACTCGCCGAAGACGGCCGGCAGGAGATCTGCGTACGCCTCGATCGGCATGCCCTCGTGATAGACGCCGTAGAAGTGCTCACTGCCGCCCCAGGGGTCCGTCCGGTGGAAGGGCCGGGACGGGTCGTACTGCGTCACGCGCTTGCCGATGACGGTGAGGAGGTCGTCCGACGTCGAGGTCGCCGGGTTCTCGTTCCCTCCGCCCCACATGATCAACGAGGGGTGGTTGCGGAGCCGCCGGACGATGCGCGACGCCTGCTCGTCGATGGTCGCGAGGTCGGCGCCGGTGGCATCCAGTCCGAAGGTCAGGGGGAACTCCTGCAGCACCAGGATGCCGCGACGATCGCACTCCTCGTAGAACTCGTCGCTCTCGACCGTGCCTCCGCCCCACGCGCGCAGCATCTGCAGGTTCGCGCGGACGACGAGGTCCAGGATGTGGCGGTCCACCTCGAACCCTCGGCGGGCCATCGGATCCGTCCAGCACCAGTTCGCCCCCTTGAGGAACACCGGCCGCCCGTTGACGACGAACTGCCAATCGTAGGTGTCCGGGCCGTGCCGCCGGGGCAGCGCCGCCATCCGTACGGTGCGGATGCCGAAGCTCGTCTGCAGAGTCGTGTCGCCGTCGCCGACCTCGGCGCGGTAGAGGGGCTGCGCGCCGTACCCGAAGGGCCACCACAGCTGTGGCCGGTCGACCGTCATCTCGATGTGATGTCGGCTGACACCGGCGGGCGCCTCGAAGGACGCATCGAGGGTGTGGAGCGAGCGACCTCCGGGATCCCGCACGACCAGTCGCGCGGAGCGGGCCGCGCGCTCGGACGTCGGGTTGACCGCGTCCCAGCTGATCCGCAGCCGCGCCACATCCTCCGACGCGTCGTGCACCGTGACCGCGAGGTCCGTCAGCTCGATGTCGGGCACCGGCGTCAGGGTGACGCCGCGCCAGATCCCCATCGAGATGAGGTGCCCGTAGTGCCAGCCCCACCCCGGCGACGGCTTCATGACCCCGTGCCAGTCGCGCGGCGGCGGGTCGATACGGACGACCACCTCGTTCGTGTCGCCCGGGCGTAGAAGCGCGCCCACCTCGACATCCGGCCCGCCGAACATGCCGGTGTGGCGCGCGACGGGCTCGCCGTTGACGTAGACGGATGCCGCGTAGTCGATCCCGTCGAAGCTGAGTCTCACGCGTCGGCCGAGCCAGTGCGCCGGAGCCTCGAAGCGGCGCGCGTACCACCACTCCTGCTGCTCGATGCGGGTACGCCGGAAGAACCACGGCCACTCGGAGGGTTCGCCGTGCGCGGTGAGCTCGCTGAAGGTGTGGTCGTCGGTCAACGGATCGGGGGTGACGCCTGCGTCGACGAGGGCGGACTGGACCGTACCCGGCACCGTGGCGCGCACCCAAGACGATCGGTCCGTGTCCTCGCGATGCCACGACACCGGCCGACGCTGCGCGGCATCCGATCGATCACCCGCCCACCGGTCGATCGAGAACTCCCGCCCCGGCGATGCTTTGGCCATCAGCCATTCGCCGTCGAGCGACAGGACCTCGTCCGCCGCCTCGGGTACGGCGGATGCCCCGAGCTCGACGGCTGTCGCGGGGTGCGAGGTCAGCGCGGCGTGCGCCTCGACCCACCGGTCCCCCCAGAGCGGCGACTGACGCCACCGCCGGCGTTCGACCTCATCGAGGGACGCGTCGCTCACTTCACGGCACCGGCGTAGAGCCCGCTCACGAAGTACCGCTGCGCGAACACGAACAGCAGGAGGATCGGGAGACTCATGATCAGCACGGCCGCCATGATGTTGCCCCAGTCCGCGAGGTACTGCGCCTTGAAGTAGAGCACGCCGGTGGTCAGTGTGCGCTTGCCCGGATCGGTCAGCAGGAGCTGAGGCACGAGATAGTCGTTCCAGATACCGACGCCCTGCAGCACCCAGAAGGTCGCGACGGCGGGCCTCGACAGCGGCAGGAAGATTCGCCAGAACAGCTGGAAGTACCCCGCCCCGTCGATCGTGGCGGCCTCGACGATCTCCTTCGGGACCTGGCGCATGAACGCCGCCATGAGGAACACGCCGAACGGCAGGGCGCCCGCGATGTACAGCAGGATGACGCCGACGTAGTTGTTGATGAGTCCGAGGTCGCGCACGACACGGAACTGGGGGACGAGCGCGAGCTGCATCGGCAGGAAGATGCCCGCGGCCAGCAGGAGGTAGACGCCGGAGCCCACACGGGTCGCGTGCCGCACGATCGCGTACGACGCCAAGGCCGCCACGAACGTCGCGACCGTCATGCTCGCCAGGGTCAGCAGGATCGAGTTCGCGAACAGGTTCGTGAAATCCGCCTCGCGCCAGGAGGTGACGAAATTGTCGAAGGTCGGGTTGATGGGAAGCCCGGTCGGGTTCGTCAGCACCTCGAGGTTCGGCTTGAAGGCCGTGATCACGATGATCACGATCGGGTAGATCATCATCACGCTCAGCGCGATGAGAAGGACGTTCACCGGCACCCGCCGAAGCAGACGCGTCGCGGTCCTGGTGCTCATCGGTTGCCCTCCTCGGCGGCGACGCGGTTGTTGAGTCTGTTCTGCGCGGCGGCGATGGCGATCAGGACGATGATCACCAGCACCGCCATCGCTGAGGCGTACCCGAAGTTGTTGTTGACCATGCCCTCTTGGAAGACCTGCGTCATGTAGAGCTGGGTCGAGTTGCCGGGACCGCCTCGGGTCATGAGATAGACGGTGTCGAAGGCACGGAGCGCACCGTTGATGGAGAGCACCAGGACGAGGCCGATCGAGGGGATCATCAACGGGAGCGTGATGTACCGGAGGGACTTCCATCCGCGAGCCCCGTCGACGCGGGCGGCCTCGAGGATCTCGCTCGGGATGGTCGACAATCCGGCCAGGAAGATCACGATGTTGAAGCCGAGCCCGCTCCAGAGGTCGACGAGGATGACGCTGTAGAGGGCGAGGTCGTAGTTGCCGAGCCAGTCCTGCGCGAGCCCGCCGAGCCCGACGCTGCGCAACAGCGTGTTGAACGTCCCGGACGTGGGGTCGTACATGAAGCTCCACGTGAACACGATCGCGACCGGCGAGATCACCATCGGAGCGAAGAAGATGGCGCGGTAGATGTTGCCGAGCATGAGCTGTCGGTGAAGCAGCACTGCGATGAGGAACGCGAGGATCGTCTGCACGACGATCTTGAAGAACGCGTAGATGGCGGTGTTGCCGACCGCCTCCATCAGAACCGGATCACCCGAGAAGATGCGGACGAAGTTGTCGAGCCCGACGACCTCCCAGGGACGGTTGAACCCGCGTGCATCCGTGAAGCTCGCGACGACGACCTGACCCATCGGATAGACGGTGAAGACGAGGTACAGGATCAGCGCCGGGGACACCGCGATCCAGAACTTGCCGGTCGAGCTCCGCCCGGTCCACAGCCGCTGCGACAGCGGGCGGCGGGCGCGAAGCGCCCTGGTCGTCTCGGGCTCGTCGAGGGCGAGGACGCGGGGATCCTCGACGCGTGTGCTGCTCATGGTGTTCCAATCAGAGGCGACGGCGCCACGACGACCGCGTCGTGAGCGGGGACGGTCACGCGTCCCTCGTGGAGTCGGGTGGGCGTTCCGCGCAGATCCAGCGCGGCGCAGTCCCGGTGCAGTCCGGACAGGATGACGTCGACCGGGTGGGCACCCATGTTGCCGACGACGACGACGCGCGCGGAGTCGTCGGCATCCCGCCACTCGGTGTGGCTGACGAGGTCCGCAGCCCCTTCGACCACGCGCAGCTGCGCGCGACCGTCGACGACGAGGTGCCCGTTCCACAGCCAATCGGCGAGCCGCGCCCGCAGGCCGTCGGCAGCCGCGGCCCGTGCGACCGTCAGCGGCATGTCGGCCGGACGGCCCTTGAAGTTGTAGGGCTCGAGACTCATCCCGTAGCCGTAGAGCACGCTCTGGGCGACCATGCTGCGGTCGTCGAATCCGGTCAGCGCCGTCACGATCCGAGCGTCTGGCCGCAGCATCCTGCCGACCGGGCGATGCTGCGCCGAGGCGCTGCGGAAGTACGACACGTCGTAGTGCTCGAACTGCGCGTCGTAGGCACCTTCGGCAGCGATGACGAAGGTGTCCGCCCGGTCGCCGAGTCGGGAGCGGATGCCGGCGATCCACTCCGCATCCCAGGTGAACGCACTGACGCCCGGCTCGTGGCCGTGGTCGTCCGCGAAGCACAGCAGCGCACGTCCGTGGTACAGCGACTCGTCGGCGAGGACACCGTCGGCGCCCCACTCCGCCATCAGCGCGACCTCGTCGGCGATCCGACGCCGCAGTTCCGCGACGCCGAAGCAGAGCGGAACGTACCAAGGGGTGCTGATGCCGTACCGCTTCCGGGCGGTGTGATACACCGGTCCGGGCTGTGCGTAGGGCTGGCCGTTCGGGTCCCGCGACACCCAGGCGGCGAGGTCGTCCCAGTGCGGCCCGGGCTTCTCGACCCAGACGTACTTGACATACAGCACCGTGGCGACGTCGAGCTCCTTCGCCCGCTGCAGCGCGCGCAGCAGCCCGTCGAGGCCGCCGAGCTTCTTCGCGGGCACGTGCCAGGGAACCCTGCCGTCTTGACCCCCCTCGTTCCAGCCGACGACCTGCACGGCGCGGATGCCCGCCCGGGCGCACTCCTCGATGATGTCGACCAGGTCGTCGAAGTCGTAACGCGGTTCGCCCTCGGTCGACATGAGCTGCACCTGCAGCCAGGAGCGCGGCTCCTGCAGCCAGGCGGCCGCGCTGCGTCGCGTCGGGCGCTGGTTCTCGCGGGGGACGTCCAACGAGGCCGTCCACGGCCCCTCGTAGGGTGCGACCACCACGGTGGGGAGCACGACGGTGTCCCGTCCCTCGACCGGGAAGTGGATCGCGTCGATCGTCACCGCGCCGTCGCCCGGTGCTGTGCGGGCCAGGCTGTCGTCGTACCCCGGCTCGAGCGATGCTCGCCAGCCGATGAACTCCAGCGAGGGCTCGGCCGGCATGATCGTGAGCCCACCCTGCTCTGCGGTCACCGCGATGAAGGGGGATGTCGGGTTTCCGACCAGTTCCGGACGGAGGTTGCCGCTGGCGTAGTCGGGGAAGATCGTGCCCCAGTACGGGGCGTTGCTGTCGAAGGTCGGCAGCAACGACACCCGCGTGCCGGTCGAGTAGTCGACACCGCGCAACTCGAGCTCGCCGGGGCCCCGGAGTCCGCGGATGGACGGGAATCGGACCGCCTCGACACCGCCCTCGGCGAGCGAGAGCTCCATCGACAACGACAGCCGACCGGACGTCACTGCAGCGCGCACGACGATCCGGCCATCCAGGCGCTCACCGGTGGAGGACACCGGCTCATCCCAGCGCAACTCGATCGCGGCGGGCTCGTCCTGATGAGCGGACGACAGCGTCTGATCCGTGGTCTGCACGACCACCGTGCGGTCGCCGCCGCGGGGGATCTCCACGACGAACAGGGAACCCGCGAGCGTCCCTTCCAGCCAGGCACCGAGCCTGCCATCATCTATAGCGACGAGGCCGCCGGTACGCGGATCAAAGCGGACGCGGAGCCGATCGTCCTCGATCGTGTGGGTGGTCATCACGTGCTTCCTCGGGTCGTGGTGTAGCCATACTACACAGATCTCGCGTTTTCGTCCGCCGTATCCGCGCTCGACGCCGAAATGGGCACGTATCCGGTAGCTGAACTACCGAAACGTGCCCATTGGACAGGCGACTGCCCGGCCGCTCGGGGAGCAGCCGGGCATTCCCGGGTCAGTTGTTGTTGGCCACGTACTGCTCGAGGGCGGTGTCGAGGTCGGCCAGCACGTCATCGGTCGACTTCGACCCGCTGATGATGTCCTGGAGCCCCACCAGCAGGGCGTCCTGGATGCTCGGATCGGTCGGCGAGAAGGCGGCGACGAACTGCTTCCCCTCCCAGGAGGCCTGCATGTCGGGGAACAGCGGGTCCACATCCTCGCCGATCTGCACACCCTCGGTCGTCGGGAAGAGCTTCACCTTGGCGAGGAACTCTGAGTAGACGTCGTCCTGCATGAAGAAGTCGAGGAACTTCTGACCCGCGGCGAGCTTCGCGTCACCGTTGTTGGGGTTCAGGCCGAACCGCACCTGGTACGTGCCCCACAGCGCGTCGGACTCCGTGTCGGTGGTCGGGAAGTTCATGTAGTCCACATCGAGGTCGGCTGCCCGCGCGTCGGAGAGGATCCAGGTGGCCGGGAACATGGCCGCATCGCCGGCGAGGAACGCCGACTGCGCGGCGGTCTGGCTCGTCCCGACGGGGTTCGGCATGTAGTACGGCGTCAGTTCACGAACGATGTCGAGCGAGTCCCGCCACGCGTCGCTGTCCGAGAAGGTGGTCTCGCCGGCGGCCATCTCGGCCCCGAGCTCTTCGTTCGCACCGTGCTCCGCGAGCGGGTAGTAGACGATGAACTGAGGCCACCAGTTGTCCTGCGCACTCATGGCGAACGGGACGATGCCGGCGTCGGACAGCTTCTTGGCGGCATCCTTCAGCTCGGAATACGTGGTCGGCTCTTCGGTGACGCCGGCCTTGTCGAAGAGCGCCTTGTTGTAGATGATGCCGTTGCCCGAGAGCGAGATGGGCAGGTTGTACGTACCGCCCTCGCGTTCGGAGTCCTCGCGCGCCTCCGGGGTGAGCTTCGAGAGATAGCTCTCGCCTCCCTCGGAGAGGTCGGCAGCGAATCCGTCCGCGACGAAGCTCTCGATGTTGCCGAGGTCGAAGCCGTAGACGTCCGGGCCCGCCCCACCGGACAGGCGCGTCTTCAGCAGGTTGTCGTAGTCGTTGGTGTTGAAGAACTCGGCGTTGACCGTGATGCCGTCGTTCGCCTCCTCGAAGGCATCAATGACGTCTTCATAGGCGGTCTGGGTGTCACCACCGTCGCCCCACATCATGAAACTGATCTCGACGGGGCCGTCGGACGTACCGCCCGCCGAGCCCGCGCATCCCGCCAGAGTTCCGACTGTCGCCATGGCGACTCCGGCGAGTGTCGCCCCCTTGAGCCACTTCTTCATGGCCACTCCCTGTCTTCATTGATGGTCACGGTCGGGTATCCGCGTGACACTGAGGTGTTGGTAGCGATACTACACATTGCTCCACGTTTTGCGGGATTTTTATCAGAACGTGATCCGTTTGTGCCCATTTTGGCTAGTGGTACTACTTCTGAACCGTCGAATCTCGTTAGGGTGTCTGGTCATGGAATCCTCCCAGCCGATCGGGCGTCGCCTGACTGTCAACACCGTCATCCGCCGTCACCAGATCGAAGCGACCCGCACCCGCTCCCTCTGGGAAGACGAGACGGAGCTCCACTCCGCGGCACTCGTCGAGCGCTTCTCGGATGCCGTCCGGTCGGCCGTCCCCGACGCGAGGATCACGTGGGCGCTGTCGTGGGGCGCGCTGACCGATGACTCGCCGCGCTACCGGGACATCCGCACAACGCTCGCCCGCATCACGCGGGACCACGGCGACGACGTCGCGTTCGTTCCCGGCGGCTTCTTCGCCAATCTCTACGGATCCCGTGACGAGGTCAGCCGGGACATCCTCGATGCCGCCGATCTCATCTCGGACCACTTCGGACGCGATCCCCGCTCGCTCGTGGCCGGCTTCCTCGCCGCCGCCAACATCGCTGCTGCCCGGGAACGCGGGATGCGGACCGTCCAGGGGAACATCTGGAGCCAGTTCGACATCGACCTGCAAGACGGCGACGGGTCGATCGCGTACCCCTACTATCCGTCCCGGTCCCACTTCCTGGTTCCCGGACGGGGAGACGAGCGCATCGACGCGGTGCAGCTGGACGGGTGGACGGTCGACCTGGTCGCTGCACGCGCGGCCGGGATGTCGCCCGATCACAACTCCCGCCTCGGTCTCGGCCCGATCGAGACGCTGCACCGGCTGCCCCGTGCCGAGGCCCTGCGGGAGCTGGAAGCGACCAGCGAAGCGCACTTCGACGCGCGGAACGTCGAGCGCAACGGCCTCGGATGGCTCACCGTGAACTACGAGATCAGCGAGGTCGCACGGGGACTCGCAGTGGACCCGCACATGCTCGACGCATGGACGGGGTGGATCAGGGGACTCCGGGATCGCTGGCCGGACATGCGCATCCCCACGATCGGCGAGTTCGGTGAGGAGTGGCGGTCGCGGCATCGCGACAACGAGGGCCTCGCCTATCTGCTGCAGCAGTCCGGGAGCGGCGTGCAGGCTTCCCGGGCGGGCGAGACGGTGACGTGGTTCATGACGGCCGACTACCGGCTGGGGGTCCTCGAGGATGAGGAGGGGGTGCGGGTCTTCGACTACACCGACTACACAGGGACCGAGACCGAGCCGGGCGGGAGCGGGGATCGCCGGTGGAGCCTGCTCGGTGAGATCAACCAGAAGGGCACCCGACCGCAGGACCGCCCGCAGCCGATCGCGACGTTCCTCGCCGCCCATCCCGACCTCGATGCCGCCCTCGACGACGCGTACGGCGACGCACCCGAGGTGCGTGCTCTGCGAGCGCTCGCGTGATCGGACTCACCGCTCTCACGGTCGACCATCGCCGTGATCCCGTCGGCGTCGGGGCACGCCCGCGGTTCGGCTGGCAGGTCACCGGCGCCGGCCCGGGGACGACGCAGCAGGGCTGGCGGATCTCCGTCGCCGACGGGTCGGGCGCTGTCGTCTGGGCCACCTCGGCGGACGACGACACCTGCGTCGACATCGCCTACGGCGGCTCACCTCTCGAGTCGCTCCGGCGCTACTCCTGGCGCGTGGACGTGCGCACCTCCGACGGCGAGACCTCCGGATCGGGCACCTTCGTCACGGGTGTCGTCGACGGGCAGTGGCACGGCACGCAGTGGGTCGGCGCCCCGCATCCGTCCGCCGTGGCGCCGATCGTCCGCGGCGTCTTCGACATCGACGAACCCGTGCTCGAGGCGTATGCCGTCGTCGCAGCCGGCGGTCTCGCCGTGGTCGAGCTCGACGGGGACCCGCTCGACGGATCCGTCCTCGGTCCCGGCTTCACGGACTACGACATCGTGAGCCAGTACACGGTCACGGATGTCACGTCGCGGCTCACGCCCGGTCGTCACGTCGTGACCGCCGAACTCGGCCGCGGCTTCTACGGGATGCGCGGACGCAACACCTGGAACTGGGAGCGGGCACCGTGGCACGACGACCCCTGCGTCCGGCTGCTCGTCGCGGTGCGCACGGAGCGCGGGATGCAGGTGATCGGCAGCGACGAGAGCTGGCGGGTGACGGACGGCCCCACCCGCAGCGATGACCTCTATGCGGGCGAGGACTTCGACGCGAGACTCGTCGTCGCCGGGAGCGCGGACGCCGCGTTCGACGACACGAACTGGTCGCGCGTCCGCATCGCCGCGGGGCCCCGCGGCGTTCCCGAACCGCAGCGCCAACCACCCATCGTGGTCGCCGAGCGGCTGGACCCGACCGAGGTCACGCAGCTGTCGCCGGGTCGATGGGTCGTCGCCTTCGAGCGCGTCATCGCCGGGTGGGTGGAGGTCGAAGCCGACGGTGGGAGCGGCGAGACGATCGAGCTCCGATTCGGCGAGACGCTGCAGGCGGACGGCGCGCCGAACTGCGTCGACGAGAAAGGCTATTTCGACGGGCGGTTCCAGACGGACAAGGTGACGCTCGCCGACGGGCCGGTGCACTGGCATCCGCGATTCACCTGGCACGGCTTCCGGTACGTGGAGGTGCGCGCTGCACGCCTTCCGCGGCTGCGCGCGGCCGTCGTCCATACGGAGGCGCCGCGCACGGGACGGTTCTCGAGCTCGGAGCCGCTGCTGGACACGGTCCACGAGCTGACGGTCCGCACGATCCTCAACAATCTCCACGGCATCCCGACCGACACCCCCAAGTACGAGAAGAACGGATGGACCGGGGACGGGATGGTGGGCGCCCGGATGATGCTGCAGAATCTCGACACCCACGCGCTGCTCGCGAAGTGGTCGGACGACATCGCGCAGTCCCGTCACGGCCGCGGTGCGCCGCAGGTCATCGCACCGCACGGCGGCTGGTCCATGGACTGGTCCCCGGCTCCGACGTGGCACGCCGCGCTGCTGCTCGTCCCCTGGGAGATCCACATGCAGACGGGCGACACCGAGGTCCTGCGGTCGATCTGGCCTGACGCCCGGGACTACCTCCGCTTCGAACTCGACCGCTGCCCGGGCGGCATCGCGACGACGACGCTCGGCGACTGGGTCGCACCCGACACCGATGCCGGGGGCGGCAACCCGTCCGAGGACTCCCGCATCGCGGCCACCGCCTTCCTGGTCGCGATGTGCGACACCGCGGCGCGCATCGCCGGGACGCTGGGCGAGGATGCGGAGGAGTGGCGAGCCGCGGCATCCGTCAGTCGCGCGGCCTTCGTCGATGCCTTCTGGGACGACGGGGCGGCCGAGGTCCGCGGGCAGGGCGACGACGGCTACCGCCAGGCTCATGCGGTGCTCGCGTTGGCGTACGACCTCCTGCCGCCGGCCGCCCGCGCCCGTGCCGCCGCGCGGCTCGCGGAGGACGTCGTCGAGCGGGACCATCACCTGTGGACCGGAGCCCTCGCCACCCCGCACCTGCTGCCGGTACTCACCCGTCACGGTCACGGCGAGGTCGCCCTCGCGGTCGCGCTGCAGACGACCTACCCCGGGTGGGGGTACTGGGTGACGCAGGGCGCGACCTCGCTGTGGGAGCACTGGAAGCCGGAGTCGCGCTCGCGCGGTCACTACTTCCTCGGCACGCTGGACGACTGGCTCTACGGCGACGTCGCCGGCCTTCGACCCCTGAGCCCGGGATGGCGGCGAGCGCTCGTGTCACCGGGTCTGCTCGACACGTCCCTGCAGAGCGCCGACGCCGCCGTCCGCACCCCGTACGGGATGTTGTCCGCACGCTGGCGACGCGATGAGGACGGTGTCGTCGAATTGACGTGCGAGGTCCCGGTGGGCGTCACGGCCGAGGTCGAGCTGGGGACGGGGCGGGTCGGCGTCGGGGCCGGCACGCACCGCTTCCGTCACCAGGTGGAGTAGCCGCCGTCGATGAGCACCACGGATCCGGTCATGTAGGACGCCGCGTCGGAGGCGAGGAAGGCGACGAGCGACGCGATCTCCTCGGGGGTCCCCACCCGCTGCATCGGGGTTCGCCGGATCCAGTCGTCCCACCAGTCGTCGGGCACTCCCTCGCGGGTGAGGTCGGTGCCGACGTAACCGGGCGCGACCGCGTTCACGCGGATGCCGGCCTCGACGTACTCGACAGCGAGGGATCTCACGGCGAGGTGCACCGCACCCTTGGAGGCGTTGTAGGCCGCCTGCCGCTGCGGTGCGTTCGCGAGCTCGCCCGACATCGATCCGATCGCCACGACGGAACCGCCGGACGTCATGTGTCGCGCCGCCTCGCGCGCGCACCAGAATGTGCCCGTCGCGTTGACGGCGAGGACGCGGTCCCACGTCTCGCGGGTGATTTCGGCGGATGCCTGGTGGTTCGCGATCCCTGCGGAGGTGACGAGGATGTCGAGGCGTCCGTGCCGTGCCGCGACGTCCGCGAAGACGGCGGTGACGTCATCGGCGTCGGTCACGTCGAGGTGCGTGTACTCGACGCGATCGGGGAAGGATGCCGCGGCTTCCGTGCCGAGCTCGTCGAGCAGGTCCGCGATGACGACGGTGGCGCCGAACTCCCGCAACGCCGTGACGCAGGCGAGCCCGATGCCTCGGGATCCGCCGGTGACGACGGCGACCTTGCCGTCCAGTTCGAGCCGTTCGCGGTACATCAGGGGCCTTTCCCGGGTGGTGCGCTATGGTTTGTAGCGATACTACATGGAAGGGGAAACCCGTGACCACGGACACCGGACAGAGCACCGCCGCTCCGTCGGAGGATTCCACCGACACCCTCCTCGAACGCATCACCCGACAACTTCCGAGCCTTCGTCGATCGGAACAGCGGGTCGCCGCGATCGTCCTCGACAACCCCGTCGGCGCAGTGCAGTTCACGATGGCGGGCCTCGCCGAAGCGGCGGAGGTCAGCGAGCCGACCGTCATGCGCTTCTGCGCGTCCGTCGGCTGCGAGGGCTTCCAGGACTTCCGCATCCAACTCGCCCAGACCCTCGCCCTCGGGCTGCCGGTGACGCATTCGTCCATCACGACGGACGACTCCAGCGCCGACCTCGCCGAGAAGATCTTCGACCACACCATCTCGAGCCTCGACCGCGCCCGGCGCACCCTCGCTGCCGCATCCGTCGAGCAGGCCATCTCCCTCCTCCTCGACGCATCCGACATCCTCTTCGTGGGATTCGGCGCGAGCGGGATCATCGCGCAGGACGCACAGCAGAAGTTCCCGCTCTTCGGTGTCCCCTGCCAGTCGCCCGAGGACTTCCACCAGCAGTTCATCGCGGCGACGATGAGCGGCCCGCGGTCGGTCACGGTCGCGATCTCGAACACCGGTCACACCGAGCAGACGCTCATCGTCGCCGAAGCGGCCCGCAAGGCCGGCGCTGCGGTGATCTCGATCACGGGCAGACAGAGCCCGCTGTCGGACATCGCCACGGTTCCCCTCATCGCGCGCACGTTCGAGGACACCGACGTCTACACGCCGTCCACGAGCCGCCTCGCCGGCCTCGTGGTGATCGACATCCTCGCCACCGGCGTCGCCCTGCGGCGGAGCCCGGAGCACACCGAGGCCATCCGCCGGATGAAGAGCGAGCTGGCCACCATGCGTTCGGGCGGATCCCCGACCACGGAGGAGTCGCCGTCGTGACCGGTCGGGTGCTCGTCACCTCCCGGTCCTTCGGCGGCGGCGGCCGGGACGTGGTGGGCGAACTGACCGCGGCGGGCTACGAGATCGTCCGCGCCGACCCCTCGCACGACCTGGAGGAGCTCTCCCGCGTCCTGCCGGCCGTCGACGGGTGGATCGCGGGCACCGGACCGGTGACGGGCCAGCATCTGGATCTCGCCCCGAGGCTCCGCGTGGTGTCGCGCTACGGCGTGGGGGTGGACAACGTCGACGTCGCGGCAGCGGGTGCTCGCGGTGTGATCGTCACGAACACCCCGGGGGCCAACTCGGCCGCCGTCGCCGAGCACACCCTCGCCCTGCTGCTCAGCGCGCTGCGGGGGATCCCCGCCGCCGATCGACGGGTGCGCCGCGGCGACTGGTCGGGCTGGTCGACGCGCGAGCTGTCGGCTCTGACAGTCGGGGTGCTCGGGCTCGGGCGGATCGGACGCCTCGTGATCGAACGTCTCGACGGCTTCGGCTGTGCGGTCCGCGGCGCGGATCCGTGGGTGCCCGAGGACGACCCCGTCTTCGATCGCGTCGTGCGCTGCGACGCAGCCGAGCTCGCGGTGACGTGCGACGTCGTCACGCTCCACGCGCCCGGTGGCCGGACGGTCGTCGACCGCGACTGGCTCGCCGCCTCCGACCGACCCGTCATCCTCGTCAACACGGCCCGCGCCGACCTCGTCGACGAGCCCGCCCTCGCCGACGCGATCCGCTCGGGCCGCGTCGTCGCCTACGCCGCGGACACACTCGCGACGGAGAATCACGGCGACCTCGCATCGCCGCTGCTCGCTGACGACCTCGCCGACCGCGTCATCATCACCCCGCACCTCGGCGCGCAGACCCGCGAGGGCGTGGACGGCATGGGCGGCATGGCGACGGCGGACCTGCGCGCGGTCCTCGAGGGGCGCGCCCCCCGGCATCCGGTGTCGGCGTGATCGAAACCGCTGCGCGTTCCGGCTTCGTCCGGACCGTGACGGGTGATGTGGAAGCCGCCGCTCTGGGCGCGGTCGACTACCACGAGCATCTCTTCCAGCGCTCCCCCCTCCTTCCCGGCGACGATCTGGACGACGAGGCGGCCTCCCTCCGCGAAGCGGTGCTCCTGCGGAGGTCCGGGTTCACGGCGATGGTCGACGCGACACCCCTCGGCCTCGGCCGACGGCCGGATGCCATCCGCCGCATCGCGGAGGAGTCGGGCGTGTCCGTCGTCATGACCACCGGGGTGCACCGCCGCGAGCACTATGCGTCGGACGATCCCCTCCTCACGGCGGACGTCGATGTCCTCGCGCGCGCCTTCCTGCGTGACCTGCGCGACGGTGCGGAGGAGGGACTGGATGCCGCGACGCCCGAGGCCGCTGGTCGGCCCCGCGCGGGGGTGCTGAAGGTCGGCCTGGGGTACTGGCGCATCGACGCGGCCGCGCGGCGGGCGATCGAGGCGGTGGGGTCGGCGCACCGCGCGACCGGGGCACCCGTGATGGTGCACCTGGAGCACGGCTCGGCTGCGCATGAAGCGCTCGACGCGCTCGACGAGGCGGGCGTGGGCGCCGACCGGGTCGCGCTCGCGCACATCGACCGCAATCCCGATCCGGGCCTGCACGCCGAACTCGCGGCGCGAGGCTCCTACCTGGGGTACGACGGTCCAGCGCGCTCCCGTGAGTGGCCGGACTCGGCACTCGTGGACTGCCTCGTCGAGACCGCCCGTCGCGGCGGCGCGACGCGGATCCTGCTCGGCGGCGATGTCGCGCGACGCAGCCGGTACGTCGCCTACGGCGGGATGCCGGGGCTCGCCTACCTGGGCGACAGATTCGTCCCTCGGGTCCGCGCGGCGGGCGGGCCCGAGCTCATCGCTGCGGTGCTCGGGACCAACCCGGCGACCTGGCTCACCTGGCGGATCTGACGCGCATCCGCCGCCGCGGTCCCGGAGCAAGCCATCTCACGTAGCACAACTACCGCAAGGACGCGCTCAGACGCACTCTGGCGGTGTCGATTGCGGGTTTTGGCTGCCTCTGCGTAGTATTACTACCGATCCGAGACCCGGATCGGTAACGAATGGACGTGACATGTGCGCCGCTGCACGACCGGCCGAACCGGCCGCCCTCACCGTCGATCCGCTCGCCGGCAGCCTCACGGGCACCGCTGAACGGTATGAGAAGCGCCTGCCCGATCTCGACGGGCTCTACCGGGACTCGGACGCCTTCGCCTCGGCGATCCGAGACGATGACGGCCGCCCGGTGTACTGGGTCGACAGCAGCACCCCCGAAAGCGGGCGAGGCGCCCTCACGATCGGACTCAGCGTGCTCCGTCCCGGACGGATCGGCGACGAGTTCGCGATGACCCGCGGCCACCTGCACGCGCAGGCCGAGTTCGCGGAGCTCTACTACGGCGTCTCCGGCAGCGGCGTGATGCTCCTGGAGAGCGTCGACGGCGAGGCCCGAGCCATCCCCATCTCCCCCGGCGTCGCCGTGCATGTGCCCGGCGGCTGGGTCCACCGCAGCGTGAACGTCGGCGACGACCTGCTCGTCACCGTCTTCGCCTACGCGACCGAAGCCGGTCAGGACTACGGCATCATCGAACGCGCAGGGGGAATGAAGCAGCTGATCGTCGCCGACGGCGACGGCTGGACGACCCGCCTCAACCCGGATCATGGGGGATACCGTGTCTGACGCATCTGCGGTCCTCGCCGACCTCGCCGCACACATCGACATCAGCTGCGTGCAGGCGCAGCACACGCGGCGCGACGTCGAGGAACTCGCGCGCCGCGCCGTCGACGGCGGTTTCGTCAGTGCGCACGTCCTGCCCACCTGGCTCCCCGTGCTGCGGGAACTCCTGTCCGGGAGCAGTGTCCTCGCCGGTTCGCCGGTCTCTTTTCCCAGCGGGGGCGCGACCCCGGCGACGAAGGCGGCCGAGGCGCGCGAGCTGCTCGGCCTGGGGGCCCAAGAACTGGACGTCGTCGTCTCGATCGGGCGTCTGCGCTCCGGCGACACCGCCACGGTGACCGATGAGCTCAGCCGGGTGGTCGACATCGTGGCCGGCGAAGTGCCGCTTCGCGCGATCCTCGAGGTCGGGCACCTCGAGGAGTCGACGATCCGCCGCGGAGTGGATGCCGCGATCGCAGCGGGCGTGCCCTGGATCAAGACGGGCACGGGCTGGTCCGGCATCCCAACCACGGTCGAGCACATCCGCGTCATCGCGGAGCAGGCCGCCGGGCGCGCCGCGCTCAAGGCCGCGGGCGGCATCCGCGACATCGAGACCATCACGACCATGGCCGAGCTGGGCGTCACCCGGTTCGGCATGAACGCCACCGCCGCCGTCGCGGCCGTCGCGGCATCCCGGAGCTACGCATGACGATCGTCCAGACCATGACCTCGGCCGACCTCCGCCCCGCGGTGACGCCGACCCTCTACTTCATCGGCGTCACGACCGGCCGGTCCTCGATCCAGCAGGTCTTCCCGCGCTGGGCGGAGGAGCTCGGTCTCACGGACGCGGTCCTGCAGGGCATCGACCTGCCGCTGCATGCCCCGGCGGCGGATTACCGACGCGTCGTGGAGTTCATCGCCGCCGACCCGCTCAGCCTCGGTGCCCTCGTGACGACGCACAAGATCGATCTCTACACGGCGTGCGCCGACCTCTTCGACGAGATCGATCCGTTCGCACGCCTCATGGGCGAGACGAGCTGCATCTCCAAGCGCGACGGACTCCTCGTGTGCCACGCGAAGGATCCGATCTCGAGCGGTCTGGCGCTGGACGCGTTCGTTCCGGCCGGCCACTGGGCCGGTGGCGCGGATGCGCTGTGCATGGGGGCCGGCGGATCGACGATCGCCATCAGCTGGTACCTGTCGCGACGAGAGAGCGGCGCGGATCGACCGCGGCGCATCGTCGTGACGAATCGGTCCGAGGAACGTCTCGACCACATCCGCGGGATCCACCGGCAGCTCGACACCGATACGTCATTCGAGTACGTCCTCACACCGACGCCCGCCGACAACGACCGTGTGCTGGCTGACCTCGCGGCCGGCTCGCTCGTCGTCAACGCGACCGGGCTCGGCAAGGACGCGCCCGGATCCCCCCTCACGGACGCGGCACGCTTCCCGGGCCACGGCGTGGCGTGGGACCTCAACTACCGCGGCGACCTCGTCTTCCTCGACCAGGCACGGGCGCAGGAGGAGGTTCGTGCGTTGCACATCGAGGACGGCTGGATCTACTTCCTGCACGGGTGGACCCAGGTCATCGCCGAGGTGTTCCACATCGACATCTTGACCTCCGGCCCCGCGTTCGACCGCCTCGGCCGGCTGGCGCGTTCGGCGCGCTGATCCATGACCGAGCTCGTCCTCGCCTACGACCTCGGCACCGGGGGGTGCAAGGCGTCGCTGTGGGATGCCGACGCCCGGCAGGTGGCCGAGGTCGTCATGCCCTACCCGACGCTGCACCCATCGCCGGATCGCAATGAGCAGCGCCCCGCCGACTGGTGGAATGCCGTCGTCTCCTCGACGCGCGCGCTCCTCGGCCGGGTCCCTGGTGCGGCGACGCGTATCGCGGGGCTCGCCCTGTCGGGCCAGAGCCTCGGCGTCATCGCCCTCGATCCCCGGGGCGAACCCCTGAGCGACACGACCCCGATCTGGTCGGATGCCCGTGGCCTGACCGAGCATGTGTTCGCCCATCTCGAGGAAGGCGAGTGGTACCGCCGAACGGGCAACGGCTTCGGCGCACCGCTGTACCCGATCTTCAAGGCAGCGACGCTGCGGGCGGAGGATCCCGATCGATGGGCGCGCACGGCGCGGCTGGTCGGGTCGAAGGACTGGGTGAACCTCCGGCTCACCGGTGAGCTCGCCACCGACCACTCCATGGCGTCCGGTACGGGTGCCTACGATCTGCGCGCGGCCGACTACGCCGACGACATCCTCGCCGCCGCGGGTCTCGACAGGGGTCTCTTCGCCCCGATCGTCCGCTCCCACGATCGGGTCGGGACGCTGACGGCCGATGCGGCGACAGCCCTGAACCTCCCCGCCGGCATCCCCGTCTTCGCCGGGGCGGTCGACAACGCCGCCATGGCGCTCGGCTCCCGCGGCACGGCCGAGGGCCGGATCTACGCCGCCCTCGGATCGTCGAGCTGGATCACGGTCACGTCTTCGCGGCCGGTCCTCGACGAGGCCACTCGTCCATACGTCTTCGCCCACGCCGTTCCCGGGATGTTCGTCAGCGCGCTGTCCACCTTCAGCAGCGGCACGAGCTTCGACTGGCTGCGACGACTGATCGCGGCCGATGCGGATCCGGCTGACGTGATCGCCTCCGCTGCGGCATCCCCCGCCGGCGCCCGCGGCGTCACGTTCGTCCCGACCCTCGCGGGCGGGACTCCCCTCGAAGGAGGCAGCGCGGCGCGCGGCATCCTGTCGGGCCTGCATCTGAGCACCGGTACGGCCGACCTCGTCCGCGCATGTCTCGAGGGCATCGCCTTCTCGCTCGACCGCAGCCTGCGCCACATCCGAGAGCTGAGCGGCTCGACCGAGCCTCTCCTCGTTTCGGGCGGCGGCGCGCGATCCGACCTGTGGAACGGCATCTACGCCGACGTCCTCGGCTCCGCGCTGCAGCGCTCCACCGTCGACCAGCAGGCCGCGACCCTCGGCGCAGCGACGATCGCGTTCGTCGGCGCGGGCATCTGGGCGGACTTCTCGCGAGCGGATGCCGCGCACGGCGCCCTCGAGACCATCACCCCCACGCATCCCGAGTCCTACGATGCGGCCCGGGCTCGATTCGATGCGGTGAGCGCAGCGCTCGCCCCTCAGGAGGTTTCCCCATGACCGATCGCCCACTCGTCGTCATCACCGGCGCCAGTTCCGGTATCGGAGCCGCCACGGCGCGCGCCTTCTCCGCCGCCGGCCACCCTCTGCTGCTCATCGCCCGGCGCCTGGAGCCGATGCGGGCGCTGGGGCTGCCCGATGCCGAGCTCGCAGCCGTGGACGTGACGGATACGACGGCCGTGGCCGAGGCGATCGCGCGCGCCGAGGAACGATTCGGCCCCGTCGATCTGCTGGTGAACAATGCCGGGCTGATGGCGCTCTCGCCGGTCGCGGAAGCCGACCCCGCGCTCGTGCGCGAGCAGTTCGAGGTGAACTGCGTCGCGCTGGTGAACAACAGCCGACTCGTGCTCCCCGGCATGCAGGACCGCCGCCACGGCACGATCGTCAACATCGGCTCGATCGCAGGCAAGCAGCTGTACTCCGACCACACGGTCTACAACGGCACGAAGTACGCCGTCCACGCCATGACCGAGGGGATGCGGCGCGAGAACGCCGCGCATGGTGTGCGCGTGCTGCTGATCGCGCCCGGCATGGTCAACACCGCGCTGTTGTCGAACACCGACGACGGTGCCGTCCTCGAGGGCTACCTCGAGTACAAGGACAGCATCGGGGGTGGACTCCGCCCCGAGGACATCGCCGACGCGATCCTCGGCGCCTACCGGCTGCCGCAGCACATCAGCCATCGCGAGATCGTGGTCGCCCCCACCTCCCAGGACGCCTGATGGACTCGCCGGTCGGCGGCGCCCGCATCGTCCCGGTCGTCGTCCTGCAGGACGCCGCATCGGCGCACCCTCTGGCTGACGCGCTCGTCGCCGGCGGCATCCGATGCGCCGAGATCACGCTGCGGACGGCCGCGGGCCTCGATGCGATCGACGCGCTGCGGGACCGCCAGGACATCGTCGTGGGGGCGGGCACAATTCTAAGCCCCGAGCAGGTCGACGACGTCGTGGACGCGGGGGCTCGATTCGCCGTCTCGCCCGGTTTCGATCCGCGCGTGCTGGAGCGCTGCCTGGCGCGAGGGATTCCCCTCGTGCCGGGTGTCGCGACGGCCACCGAGATCCAGCAGGCCCTCGGACGTGGGCTCCGGCACCTCAAGCTCTTCCCCGCGAAGCAGATCGGCGGGCTCGACGCGATCCGCGCCTTCGCCGGCCCCTTTCCCGACGCGTGCTTCATGCCCTCGGGCGGGGTCTCCCCCGCCAACGCGAGCGACTACCTCGCGCACGCGGCGGTCTTCGCCGTCAGCGGTTCATGGATGGTGCCGTCGGATGCCCTCGAGGCCGGAGACTTCACACGGATCGAAGAGCTGTCACGCCGCGCCGTCGCCGCCCTGTGAGTCCCCGTATGGGTAGTTGCACTACCTACACTACCTTTACAAGGGCTCTTGAACCCCGGAAAGTCGTCGGTTAGCGTACTCGAACAAGGAAAGTGCGTAGTGCAACTACCTGGTGTCACCGACGACACTCCCGAACCAGCCGCACCGCGTTCTATCGACGAAGATAGGAAGGCACCCCCGTGCAACGACGAACCGGGCCTGCGATCGCAGCAGCAGCAGCGCTGTCCGCGGCCACACTCCTCCCCTCCCTCCCGGCGGCAGCCGCGGACCCCGACGCGCAGCGGACGGTGACGGTCGACCTCGATGACGTCGTCCAGGAGGACTACCTCGGCATCGGCGCCAACGTCATGCCGTGGAGTCTCATGGAGGGAACCACCTCCCTGGGCTACGACGATGCCGACTGGGAGGTGGATGTCGAGCGCATCCTCACCCTGCAGCCGAAGGTGGCACGCCTCTGGTTCCAGATCGACTGGATGGAGCTCGAGAAGGGACAGTACGACTTCGAGAGCCCTGAGATGAAGGCCGTGTACCGGTACCTCGACGCCTTCGAGCAGGCCGGGACGGAAGTCCTGCTCAACTTCGGGTGGAAGGTCGGCGAGCGCGTCCATGACTGGTTCCTCTACCCCGGCGTGCAGAAGCCCTATGAGAGCGCCCCGGCCGACCTCGATGCCTATGGACGGTCGGCATCAGCCCTGCTCGATGAACTCGTCAACAGCCGCGGCTACGACAACATCGACTACCTGACGTTCTACAACGAGCCCAACGGGAGCTGGGACTTCGAGGGACCGGCCGATCAGAAGGCCTACTACGCCGAGATGGCGCGGAAGGTCCACGAGCAGCTCGTCGAGGACGGACTCCGTGACCAGGTGCAGATCTGGGGCCCCGAAGAGGTGAACGCACCCGACTGGACGCAGTACATGGCCGACAACGCCGCGGACGTCTTCGACCAGTACTCCTTCCACCTCTACGGCGAGTCGTACGACTTCCTCGGCGACGCGATCGACCAGCGTCGCAGCTCGATCGGCGACGCCCCGCTGAATCTGTCCGAGATGGGATGGACGAACCCCGGCACGAGCGTCTGGGAGACCGGGTACGCGAACTACATCATCGGGAGCGCCAACAACGGCGTCCACTCGAACCTCGTGTGGCAGCTCAACGGCGTGATGACGCACGACCCCGCGGGCGACACCAACGGCGCGTTCAACATGTGGGACTCCCTCGTGCTCGGCCTCGAGCCGACGGCGGCCTTCTACGAAGCCGGGCTCCTCATGCGCTACATCCCGGATCACAGCACCGTGCTGGCCACGACGGTGTCGCACGACGACATCCGTGCGGCCGCGTTCCGCGACGCCGACGGTGAACTCACCGTGCTGGTCGAGTCGAAGGGCGGCGAAGCCAAGGACGTCACGGTGCGCTTCGAGGGCGGCCGCGTGAACGATAAGTTCACGCGCATCGCCTTCGACGATTCCCTTGCGCAGCCCGAAGCGAACGCGATCCTGCCCGCATCCAGCGGCACGCTGCACGCGAAGAAGTCGGCCTTCACCGACCGCGACGTGAACGACCAGCACGGCTTCGTGATCTACACGACCGAACCGGCAGCCACCCAGGTCGCCGTCACGCCGACGGAGTCGACGATCTCGGGCGGATCGAAGGTCGCGCTCTCGTCCGACATCATCGACGGAAAGGGCAAGGTCACCTGGTCGGTCGTCGGCAAGGGCAACGGCACCATCGACAAGCGCGGCGTCTTCACCGCGCCCGACGTGACCAGTGAGCGCACCGTCGCCGTCCGCGCGACGACGCGCAGCGGTGACTACGGCGTCGCGCAGATCACCGTGACGCCTGCTCCGAAGGCGGGCGTGGTCGAGGCGCCGGTGTTCAGCCTCGAGCCCGGCCTGTATCCGTCGGTCGAGGCGGTCACGATCACGTCCGGCACACCGGGCGCGGAGATCCGCTACACGACCGACGGCAGTGAGCCCACCGCTGACTCGACGCTCTACACCGGGCAGATCTTCCTCGAGCCGCTCCAGACGACCTATCTGAGGGCGATCGCCGTCGCACCGGGCCTGGAGGACTCGGGCATCACGTCGCGGCTCTACAAGGTGCTCGACGTGCAGAACGCCCCCGACGGGTACGAGTTCTGCCAGTACGAGGACGGCGGGACCTGCGCCTTCGCCGGCGAGGCGAGCGTGGCATTCGGCTCCGACGGACTGTTCGAGTACGGCACCTTCACCGATGGCGTCGAGTGCACGGCCGCGTCGTTCGGGGCCAACCCGAATCCGGGTGGCGACAACCGGTGCTTCGTCAACCCCGAGGTCCCGGCAGAAGAGCCGATCGTCACGATCTTCAACGCGGGGTTCGAGAGTCCCGCCACGGGCGGAACGGCGAACGGACCGATGGTGAACGGATGGACGTTCAGCGCACGTGCCGGCATCCAGCACAACAACAGTGTCTTCAACCCCGCGGAGGACGCGCCCGAGGGTGAGCGCACCGCCTATCTGAAGACCGACTCCGGGCTGGGGAGCCGCATCGACCAGACCGTCGTGTTCCCGCAGGGCACCTTCGCGTTGACCTTCTACACGGCCAACCGCGCCGACTTCGGCGGGCTGCAGGAGTTCGATGTCTTCATCGACGACGAACTGCTCGGTCACTACGCTCCGGCGGGCGGCTCCTACGAGTTCCACCAGACGGATGCCGTGACGCTCGACGCGGGCGAGCACACGATCTCGTTCGTGGCGACGACCGTGGACGGTGACAACACGGGCTTCATCGACGCGGTGAAGGTCGTCGAAGCCGAGTGACGCCAGTGAAGGCCGCGACCCGCGCGGGTCGCGGCCTTCACTGTTGGTGGGTCAGGAACCGATCAGGCTGACCACGAGACGCACGGAGAGCGCGATGACCGACACCAGGCCGATGAGCCCCATCACGTTCTGCCACCAGGTGTTGCGCAGCGGCCCCATGAGGCGCTTGTCGTTCGACATCACGATGATCAGCACCGCCAGGATCGGCGCGAAGAGCACGGTGAGGGCTTGCGCGAGGATGATCAGCTCGACCGGCGACGAGCCGGAGAAGATCAGGGTGATCGCGACGCCGAAGATCAGGATCAAGCCGCTGCCGAGCCGGGCGGTCTTCGTCTCGGCCGAAGCCCCCTTGCCGAGTGCGTCGGAGAGCATCGTGCCGCCCGCGACGCAGTTCGGGATCATCGACGAGAACGCCGCACCGAAGAAGCCGAGTGCGAAGATCCACGCCCCGACCGGGCCCGCGATCGGCTCGAAGATGCGAGCAAGCCCGCCGAAGGCGCCGGGCGCGTCGGTCCCCGTCGCGTTCAGGACCGCCGCAGCGACCACGATGACGAGGGCCGTCATGATGCCGGGGGCCACGATGCCGGGGATCGTGTCGACGATGGTGATGTCGCGGTAGTCCTCTTTCGTGCGCGCCCGTGCCTTCGTGCCGTAGGAGGTGTAGAAGGCCGCGTTGATCGAGAAGTTCGTGCCGACCAGGCCGATGATCAGCAGCCAGGCGTTGTCGGGGACGACGGGGATGAGGCCCGCGCCGGCCGCGGCCCAGTCGGGGTTCGCGGCGAACGCCGAGACGATGAAGCAGACCGCCATCAGGGCGACGATGGCGATGAGGATCTTCTCGACGATGCGGTAGATCCCCTTCAGGAACAGGATCGACGCGACCGCGACGGTGCAGATGATCGTCCACATGACCGGCGACGTCCCGGGGATGAGCATCGACAGACCGACTCCCGAGCCGACGGCGTTGCCGACCGAGAAGCACAGTGTGATGAGGAAGACGCCGAAGCCGGCGACAACGCCGACCCAGCCGCCGAGACGTTCCTTGACCGACGCGATGAGGGAGACGGGGGTGCGGATGCCGAGACGCACGCTCATGTCGGTGAGGAAGATCATGAGGATCGTCGAGACGATGATGACCCAGATGAGGGTGTACCCGTAGCCCGCGCCGGCGTTCATGGCGGTGGTCAGATTGCCGGGTCCGAACTGCCATGCGCCGGCGACGAAGGCCGGGCCGATGAGGGCGAGTTGGCGCCAGAACGTCCGTCGGGTGTGGCTGGATTCCACGATGGTCCGCACCGTCTCGGTCGAGATGCGACCGTGTCCGGTGCCGGGCGTCGCGGGGGGTCGGGTGGTGCGCGAGCGGTCGATGCTCATGGGAGCTCCTTCGGGAGGGCGGTCCTGCCGCCGAGTCGTCGTTGACTGAAGAGCCGCACTGCAGGGTAGATCGACGGGTGCGGTGCCGTCCATGCCCCGGGGACCGGCGGTGACCGGCCCCCGGAGTCGGGTCACACGGAGACGCTGACCTTGCCGAGGTCGGCGGAGGCGAAGGCGGCGGCGATCTCGGCATCTGCTCCGGGCTCGAGCGGGAGCAGCGGCTCGCGAACCGTCGCGTGGTCGAGGATGCCGCGGTTCACCAGACCCCACTTGAGAGCGACCGTGCCCTCCATGTGCGAGCCGCGGTGGTAGACCGCCTTGGTGACGGGCAGCAGGCGCTCGTGGATGGCGTGCGCGGCGGCGTAATCCTTCGCCTTGCCGGCCGCGATGAGCTCCACGAGCAGTTCGGGGGCGATGTTGCCGTACCCGACCAGCAGGCCGTCGACGTCGAACATCGTCGGCAGCAGGTACTCGTCGTGGCAGGAGAGGACCTGCAGCTCGGGGTAGGCCGCGCGCAGCGCCGGGATCTCGGTGTACCAGCGGCGCATGTTGCGGACGCCGTTCTTGGTGTGGTTCACACCCTCCTGACCCGCGATCTCGAGCTGCGTGTCGAGGTCGTAGCTGGCCTTCGTGTTGTCGGGGTACTGGAAGAGGATCTCCTCGAGCCCGGACTCCTCCCAGATCGCGCGGTACCGGGTCTGCGGGGCTCCGGGCTGGAAGCCGAAGCGCAGCCAGCCGTGCGACGGGTAGACGAGGGCGCCCTTGGCCCCGGCATCCGCGGCGGCCTTGGCTTCGAGGGCGGCGGTGAGGTTCCCCTCCTTCGTGATGCCGGCGATGATCGGCAGCTTGTCGTCGACGGAGTCGCGGAAGGCGCGGATGACGTCCAGCTGCTCGGCCTCGGTGAGGAACGTGCCCTCACCGGCGTGGCCGAGCACGACGAGGCTCTTCACGCCGTCGATCGACCCGAGCCACGAGCCGAGTCGCTGGATCGCGGCGTAGTCGACGGCGCCGTCCTCAGTGAAGGGCGTGACGGGTGCGGGGTTGAGACCACGGAGGTCGAGGACCATGGTTGACTCCTTCTCTTCGTTGAGACCCGCCGGGTGAAAACGTTGGCGGGAACGTTTGCAGTAACGATTGCAAGTATGCTGATGACCACAGATCGTGTCAAGGGGGAGCAATGGCGATCACCTCGAAACCGGGTGGGAACGCAGGTCCGGTCACGCTGCGCGATGTGGCCGAGGCATCCGGCGTGAGCATCTCGACGGTGAGCCGCATCCTGGACGAGCGCACCCCGCCGTCGAAGTCCGAAACGGCTGTGCGCGTGCGCGCGGTCGCCGACGAGCTCGGCTATCGGCGCAACGTGTTCGCGTCGAATCTGCGTCGAGGGGCGACCGGCACGATCGGCGTCCTCGTGCCGCGATTGACGGATGCCGTCATGGCGCTCATGTTCGAGGCGGTCGAGCGGGCCGCGCGCCAGCGCGGTCACTTCGCGGTCGTCGCGACCTGCGGCGATGACCCCGACGAGGAGCGCCGCGCGACCGAGACGCTCCTCGATCGCGGCGTCGACGGCGTCGTGCTGGCGACCGCGCGCATCGACGACGGACTGCCGGCGTCGCTGCGGGAGCGGAACGTCCCGCACGTGCTCGCGCTCCGCACCGACCGCGTCAGCCCGTCGTCGTTGGGAGACGATGAGACGGGCGGATACCTCGCGATGCGCCACCTCATCGACCTGGGTCACCGCGACATCGGTGTCGTCACGGGCCCGTGGTTCACCTCGAGCGGGCGCGACCGCCGCGCGGGCGCCGAGCGCGCCGCGACCGAGGCCGGCATCGCACTCCCCGAGGAGCGCATCCTCGCGGTCGGCTACGGACTCGAGCACGGCATCGATGCGGGCCACCGCCTGCTGGACGGGTCCGATCGACCCACGGCCGTCTTCGCGGCGAACGACAACCTCGCCCTCGGGATCCTTACCGTGGCGCAGAACCGCGGCCTCGTCCCGGGTCGTGACCTGTCACTCGTCGGCTACAACGACATTCCGCTCGTGGCGCAGCTGCCGGTGCCTCTCACCTCGGTACGGACACCGTTCGATCAGATCGCAACCACAGCCGTCGAGATGCTGCTCGCCCCCGACGCGGGCGCGTCGATGCGGGTGGCCATGCCGACGCTCATCCCGCGAGCGTCGACCGGCCACGTCGGGTAGACGCGGCGACGCTCAGTCGCGGAACCCCGCCACGGTCGGGATCGCGCCAGTGCGCGCGGCGATCTTGCGGTCGCCGCGGCGACGGCTGAACCGCGCGACGAAGAACAGGATCGCTCCGACGACGACGTACCCCGCGGTGGCCAGCCAGACCAGGCCGGTCTGCTGGGTGAGCAGCACGATGCTGGCGATGATGGCGAGGATGGGGACGATGCGCGGCACCGAGAAGTGCTCGTGCTCGACCTTGTCCTTCTTCAGCACGAGCACGCTCACGTTCGCGGTGAGGAAGACGAGGAGCAGCAGGAGCACCGTCGTCTCGGCGAGCGTCGAGATGTCGCCGACCACCGTGAGGAGCATCGTCACCCCGGCGACGACGACGATCGAGACCCACGGCGTCCGTCGCTTCGGCAGCACCTTGCCGAAGGCGTGCGGCATGAGGCCGGACTCGGCCAGCCCGTAGGCGACGCGGCTCGCCATCACCATGAAGAGCAGCGCGCCGTTGGCGATCGCGACGAGCGCGATGAGGCTGAACAGCCATCCCGGCACCGCGAGACCGCTCGCGGTCACGACCTCGAGCAGCGGACCGGATGAGGTCGCGAGCTTCGACGGTTCGACGACGATGACCGCGCCGATCGCGATCAGCAGGTACACGACGGCGGCCGTGAGGATCGCGCCGAACAGTGCTCGCGGGTACGACCGCGACGGGTTCTTGACCTCCTCGGCCATGTTCGCCGCCGCCTCGAAACCGAGGAAGGAGAAGAACGCGATGATGGATGCCGCGAACGCGCCCTGCAGGGGTGCGACGTCGGGCGCGAACTCGAAGATGCGCGACGGCTCGCCTCCCCCGCTGCCGAACACGATGGCGGCGATGACGATCACGAGGATGAGTCCCGAGACCTCGATCATCGACGCGACCATGTTCGTCGCGAGCGACTCCTTCACCCCGCGCAGGTTGATGAGGGTCAGCACGAGGATGAAGCCGATCGCCACCGGGATCGGCGGGATGTCGAACAACGCACTGAAGTAGTCGCCCGCGAACGCGTTGGCGAGCGCCGCGGCCGTCGTGATGCCCGAGGCCATCATCAGGAAGCCGACGAGGAACGACAGGAACGGGATGCCGAACGCCTTGTCGACGTAGCGTGCTGCGCCGCCGGCGTGGGGGTACTTGGTGATCAGCTCGGCGTAGGTACCGGCCGTGAGCAGCGCGACGACGAGCGCGATGAGGAGCGGCAGCCAGATGACACCGCCCACGTCGGTCGCCATCGTGCCGACGAGCGTGTAGATGCCCGCGCCGAGGGTGTCACCGACGATGAACGCGAAGAGCAGCCAGGTGCCGACGGCGCGCTTCAGACCGGGCTTTTCCTGGGCGAGGGGAGCCGACGTGTCGTTTGTCATCGCACCACTCCAACCGAAACCGCGCGTGGGATGCAACCCCTATCGCGGCGGGTTCTCCTGTGCGTGCGCGACCCCGACGACCTGATCCTGCAGCAGAACCGCCTGTCTGAGCACCTCGCGCAGCGCCCCCAGCAGGAGGGCGATCGCCGCGCCCGCGGCGAGCGCGAGGAAGGTGAGGATCAGGACGAAGGGGCTCCCCGCGCCGGCCGCGCCGATCACCCCGCATCCCGCGGCGACCACCGCCATTCCCGCCACGGTCAGGCCGATCATCGCATCGACCCAGCGGAAAGCGCCGTCCTCGAAGAGACGCCCGGCGCCGAAGCGCGCGAGCAGACGCCACGCGCACAGCAGCGCGAGTTGCACGCAGAGGAGCAGGATGCCGCTGAGTACGACCCCCGGCATCCGCAGTCCGGCGAACTCGGGAGCGAGCTGCGCGAACCCCGCCGCCACCTCGGGCACGACCCACAGCTGCAGGGCGAGGAGAGCGACCAGGAAGATGCCGATCCCGGCCTTGGCGAGTGCGATCACGGATTCGTCATCTATCGACTTTCGATACCTTTATATCGACAAACAGCTCGCCTTGTCGAGCGTTCGAGGTCGGCGACCGGGCAGGATGGGGGCATGACGACTCCCCCGCCCGCACCGCGCCCGGTCGCCTCGTTCTTCCGCGGGGTCGGCGACCTCGGTCGCGGCTTCGCGTTCTGGGGGCGCTTGCCCGGCCGGATGGCGCTCGGCCTCATCCCGGCGGCGATCGTCGGCATCCTGCTGCTCGCGGGGGTCATCACCCTCGTCGTCTTCCTGCGCGACATCGTCGACGCGCTCACCCCGTTCGCCGAAGACTGGGCCGAGGTCGCGGCATCCCTCGTCCGGCTCGGCATCGGCGCGGCCCTGCTCGGCGGCGCGATCGTCCTCGCGGTCGTCTCGTTCACCGCGCTCACGCTGCTCGTCGGCGACCCGTTCTACGAGCGGATCTGGCGATCGGTCGAGCAGCACCTCGGTGACGCGCCGCCCGAGTCGGACTACGGGTTCTGGCGGTCGATCCGCGACAGCATCGGCCTCATCCTGCGGGGGCTCCTCGCGGCGATCGTCGCCGGACTCGTCGGGCTCATCCCGCTGGTCGGCACCGCCCTGGGTGCGGTCGTCGCCGCCTTCCTGACGGGCTGGCTGCTCGCCGACGAACTCACCTCGCGCGCGCTGTCAGCGCGGGGGCTGGATGCCGCGGCCCGCCGCGACCTGCGCCGCGGTCAGCGCGCGCGGGTGCTGGGCTTCGGCGTCGCGACGCAGCTGTGCTTCCTCGTCCCGCTCGGCGCCGTCATCGCGATGCCCGCCGCGGTCGCCGGGTCCACCGTGCTGGCGCGCACCCTGCTCGACAGGCGCGCAGCCATGAGCCAGGCTGAGGAGTCGACCGCGCCGACGCGGTCCGGAAACGGAGCATGATGCGTCTCGTCCCCCTGGGTCCCACCGATCAGCGGGTCCCCAACGTCGTCGCCGGGACGATGCGGATCGAGGAGATGTCCGACGCGGCGATCCGCGAGCTCTTCGACGCCTGCCGCGCGGCGGGTGTCGACTTCTTCGACCACGCCGACCTGTACGGCAGCTCACGCCACGGCTGCGAGCGCCGCTTCGCGGAGGCGCTGAACCTGAGCTCCGCCGAGCGCGACGAGATCACGCTGCAGACCAAGACGGGCATCGTCCCCGACGAGTGGCACTTCGACCACTCCTACGAGCACATCGTCGCCTCGGCCGAGGAGTCGCTGCAGGCGCTGGGCACGGACCGGATCGACGTCCTCCTGCTGCACCGCCCCGACGCGCTCGTCGAGCCCGACGAGGTCGCGCGCGCCTTCGACGACCTCGAGTCGTCGGGCAAGGTCCGCGCGTTCGGCGTCTCGAACCACACCCCGCGGCAGATCGACCTGCTGAAGACCGCCGTGACGCAACCGATCGTCGCGAATCAGGTGCAGCTGTCGATCACGCACTCGACGCTCGTCGCGCAGGGGCTCGCGGCGAACATGGCGGGCGAGGACGACTCGATCAGCCGCGACGGCGGCGGGCTCGTCGACCACGCCCGCATCAACGGGATCACCCTGCAGGCGTGGTCGCCGTTCCAGAAGGGATTCTTCGACGGCGTCATGTTCGGCGCCCCTGAACTGCCCGAGCTGAACGACCTGCTCGACCGCCTCGCCGCGAAGTACGACGTGACGCCGATCGCGATCGCCACGGCCTGGATCACGCGGCATCCCGCCCACATGCAGGTCGTGCTCGGGACGACCACGCCGCAGCGCGTGACGGATGCCGCGGCCGGCTCCGACATCCCCCTCACCCGCGCCGAGTGGTACGGCCTCGTCTCGGCGGCGGGCCACAAGGTGCCCTGAGCCGGATGGCGGACTACGTCGTCGAGGGGAGCCGCATCGGCGGCATCCCCGATCTTTACGCCGAACTGAACCGTCTGTTCATGACCGGGGAGGACTGGCGATTGGGCACCAGCCTCGACGCGCTCGACGACCTGCTCCACGGCGGGTACGGGGCGCTGGCCGAGGACCACTCCGCGCGGGTCGTCTGGCGCGATTCGGCGCGCAGCCGGCAGGCCCTCGGCGTCGCCGAGACGGAGCGATGGCTGCGCGAGAAGCTGGCACAGCCGGGCACATTCCAGTCCGACACGATCCAGCGTCAGCTCGACGACCTGCGCGCGGGGACCGGCCTGACCTATTTCGAACGGGTGCTCGACGTGTTCGCCGACCACCCGCAGGTCACGCTCGACCTCCGCTGAGTCAGGTCTGGCGGCGGATCTTGATCGTCGCGCCGGCGGCGAGGAAGACGAACGCGGCCGCGACCTGGGCAGCGCTCCAGATCGCACCCGAGAACGCGAAGGGGAAGATCGGGTTCCAGATCACCGCGACAGCGAGCATGATCGGCACCCACCACCAGTGCCTCGCCTGCACCGCGAACCATCCGATGATGAGGGCGAGGATCGTGGCGACGAACCGGACGGTGAGGAACCAGTCGCTCTCGAGCAGCGCCGGCGCGACGAACAGGACCGCCGCGGCCAGCAGGCTCGGCGCGAGCGCGTTGCGCTGGTACATCGCGGGTGTCGGCTGCGTGCGGCTCATGAGGCTCCTGGGGACGGGGACGCGCTCTCAGTCTGCCGCACGCGTCGCGCGCGCCCGGCGAGCACGGCGCCACCGACGATCGCAGCGATGACCGACCCGCTGAGGATGCCGATCTTCGCGTGGTCGTCCTCGAGCGATCCGACGCCGTACGACAACTCGCCGACGAGCAGCGCGACCGTGAACCCGATGCCGGCGAGCAGTCCCACGCCGAGCATGTCGCCCCATCGCAGTTCGAACGTCCGCCGCACCGACGGCACCCGCGTGAGCAGGAACACCGCGAGCAGAATGCCGACCGGCTTGCCCACGACGAGCCCCACCAGGATGCCGAGGGTCACTGGATCGCCGAAGGCCGAGACCAGCCCGTCCCAGCCGCCGACGGTCACCCCGGCGGAGAAGAACGCGAACACGGGGATCGCGACCAGCGTCGAGATCGGACCGAAGCGGTCGGCGAAGTGCGCGGTGAACGCATCGTGGATGGGGCTGCCGTCGGCATCCGTCCCCACCTGCACCCGCGCTCGCGGCGTCACCGTTGCGGGGACGGTGAAGGCCAGCAGCACGCCGGCGATCGTCGCGTGCACGCCCGACGCGTGGACGAGCGCCCAGGTGACGATCGCGAGCGGCATCAGCACCCACCAATGACGGATGCCGCGCCGCACCGCCAGCCCGAACAGGACGAGCGGGACGATCGCCGCCGCGAGCCACACCGGCTGCAGGTCGTCGGTGTAGACGGTGGCGATGATCGTGATGGCGAAGAGGTCGTCGACGACGGCGAGGGTCAGCAGGAAGACACGGAGCGCGGGCGGCAGCCCCTTCGCGACGACGGCGAACACCGCGATGGCGAAGGCGATGTCGGTCGCCGTCGGGATCGCCCAGCCCCGCACCGCGTCACCGGGCGCGGTCACCGTGAACGCCGTGAAGATGAGCGCCGGGACGATGACACCGCCGAGCGCGCCGATCACGGGCACCGCGGCGATGCGCGGCGAGCGCAGCCGCCCCGCAACGATCTCCTCCTTGAGCTCGAGACCCACGACGAAGAAGAAGATCGCGAGCAGTCCGTCGGCCGCCCAGTGCGCGACGGTCAGGTGCAGGTGGAGCGCCTCGGGTCCGAACGACGTCTCGCGCAGACCCATGTACCAGGGCGCGGCGGGCGAGTTGGCGAGGACGAGGGCCGCGACGGTCGCAGCCAGCAGCAGGATGCCGCCGAAGGTGTCGGTCTGCACGGTCTGACGGATGCCGCGCCAGATCTCGTGCGGCGCCGTGCGGGAGGAGGGGGAAGTGGACATGACGGATCGCTTTCCGCGTCGGTGATCAGGGGTCGCTGAGGACGCACCGACGAGCGGTGCGCGTCAGGCCCCCGACGGCGGGCAGCCGGCGATCTCGCCGTGCGCGTTGGTGCCCCATTCGCTGACCCATCCGTTGGTTCCCGGATGCTGCGGTGCGGTGAGGGCGCGGATCCCGATCGCCGACGGCAGCGCGCGCTCGAGGCGGTAGCGCGCGGCGATCGTCATACCCCCATCGTACCGAGGCCGCCCGGACGCGGCCCGGGACTTGCTCAGCCGAAGCGGCGCCCGGCCGGGTTGGTCGGCAGCAGGGTCAGGACCAGGAGGACGAGGGAGCCGAGGCTCGGGATGAAGGCGAGGAAGAACAGCGGTCCCGGCAGGTTCGCGTCGTGCAGCCGCCGCCAGGTGAGAGCGGCGTCCGGGATGATCGTCGCGAGCAGGAAGAGGACCAGCAGGATGGCGCCGACCGCGATGAGCGGACCGGGCCGGCTCTGCCCGGTCACCGGGTCGTACGAGACGCCGACGAGTGCGCCGCCGATCATGATCACGACGAGCACCATCCCGATCAGGAAGTACGCGAGGCGCATCCACCAGAACTCGCTGAGGCTGGCGCGACCGGTGAAGGTCGCGTACTTCTTCCAGTACCGGACGAAGGCCTGCGTGAACGACGCGCCGTAGAGGGGCCACTCGAGCGGCGGCTGCCCCGGACCCGCGGCGGGAGGCATCGGTCGACCGTAGGGCGAGGGCGGCGGGGGCGGTGCGTAGGACATCGGTTCCTCCGGGGACGGTCGGGGCGTGCGTCCATCGTGGCGGATGCGGCGACTTTTTTGTGACGAATCGCCCCCGGCATCCCTCCTATGTGCAGAGGCGGAACTCACCGCCCCCTGGACACAGGCACGGAAAAGGACACTGACATGGCTGAGGACCAGAAGACCACCACCCCGTCCGTCGCAGCACCGGCGACGCGCGTCGACCGCGCGCCCGGCTCGCGCGGGACTGACGCTCCGACCACCGCGGGCACCATCACGATCGCCGACAGCGTCGTGGCCAAGGTCGCCGGCATCGCCGCGCGCGAAGTGAGCGGCGTGTACGCCCTGGGCGGCGGCGGTGCGCGCGCCATCGGCGCGATCCGCGACGCCATCAACGCGACCGACCTCACGCAGGGCGTCAAGGTCGAGGTCGGCGAAACGCAGGCCGCCGTCGACCTGAAGGTCGTCGTCGAGTACCCCGCGCCGATCGCGCGCGTCGCCGACGAGGTCCGCAGCTCCGTCGCCGGGGCGGTCCACCGCCTCACCGGTCTCGAGGTCGTCGAGGTGAACGTCGAGATCCACGACGTCCACATCGAGGACGACTCCGACGACCAGGCCGAGCCCCGCGTCGCCTGATCCGACGCATCCACGCCCGAGGAGAACCCCGGAACATGCGCAACAAGATCCTGATCATCGGCGCCATCGCCTTCGCGGCTTACGCGATCGGCAGCCGCTCCGTCACCGTGAAGAAGTCCGAGTCGGTCCCGCACCAGCTCGTCCGTCTGCGGGAGGAGCGCAAGGCGAGGAAGGACCGGCAGCGCACGGCCAAGAAGATCGCCAAGACCGCGAAGGGCACGGCGGAGGACCTGGCCGACAAGATCCGGGATGCCGCGCACGATGTGCGCAAGCGTCTGAGCTGACCGGCTCCTCACCCACCCGGCCCATACGGGAGGGTGCGTACGATGGCTCCCCGTGACGAGCCGTGACCTGCGCACCCTCCCGAAGGCCGAACTCCACCTCCACATCGAGGGGACGCTGGAGCCTGAGCTCGCGTTCTCCCTCGCCGCGCGCAACGGCGTCGATCTTCCGTTCACCGACATCGACGATCTGCGCACCCGCTACGACTTCACCGACCTGCAGTCCTTCCTCGACGTCTACTACGCGTGCATGGCGGTGCTGCGCACCGAGCAGGACTTCACCGACCTCGCCGTCGCCTACCTCGAGCGGGCGGCTGCGGACGGCGTGCACCACGTCGAGATGTTCTTCGACCCGCAGGTCCACGCCGCGAACGGCGTCGCGGTCGGCACCGTGATCGACGGACTGCGCGCCGGTCTCGACAGCGCCGCCGAGCGCTTCGGCATCACCGGCGGCCTCATCGTCTGCATCGTGCGCGACCAGCCGGTCGCCTCCGCCGAAGCCCTCCTCGACGAGATCGGGCCGCGCGCGCACGAGCTGCTCGGCATCGGCCTGGACTCGGCCGAGGTCGGCTACCCGCCGTCGCTCTTCGAGAACGTGTTCCGCCGTGCCGCCGAGCTCGGCCTGCGCCGCGTCGCCCACGCCGGCGAGGAAGGGCCTGCGGCCTACGTCTGGGAGGCGCTGCGCGCGCTCGAGGTCGAGCGGGTGGACCACGGCATCCGCTCAATCGACGACCCCGAGCTGCTCGCCCACCTCGCCGAGCACCGTGTGCCGCTGACGGTCTGCCCCCTGTCGAACGTGCGGCTGCGGGCCGTGCCCGAGCTCGCGGCGCATCCGCTGCAACGGCTCGTCGATGCGGGCGTCGTCGTGACGATCAACTCCGACGACCCGTCCTACTTCGGCGGGTACATCGGAGACAACTACGCCGCCGTCGCGTCGCTCGGCTTCGACGCGGCCGAACTCGCCCAGCTCGCCGAGAACTCGATCACCGCGTCGTTCGCGGATGCCACCCGCAAGGCGGATCTGATCGCGCGGGTCCGGGCGTGGGCGGCATCCGCCTGACTCAGTCGACTTCGGCCTTCGGCCAGACGTACGGCAGGTCGTCGGGGTCGTCGAAGCCCTGCGCGCGGTAGTACTCGAGATCCTTGCGGAGCAGGTTCGACCGGTGCGAGCGGTGGACCTCCTCGCGGCCGAACCAGGGCGGCATCCGTACCGTGCCGGACCGGTACTCGGCGCCGTCCTCGGGGATCTCGTCGAGGGTCGCGAGGGTGGACTGCCGGGTCGTGTCGGCGAAGCCGCGCCGCACCCACTCGTCGACCGTGAGGTCCTGGTAGACCATGAGCGCCGCGCGGTGCCCGCGCCACATGGCGACCGCCGGGTGGTGGCGCCAGCCGTAGTCCGGGATCGTCAGCGCGCGCATCACCTGCAGGGTCTCGACGCGCTGCTTGCCGAGCCGCTTCGTGTCGAGCGCGGCCATGCCGCGGGCGAGGTCGGCGTACGGGACGAAGGTCTGCACGTCAGCGGACCTTCCGGATGCGGATGGGTCCCTTCGCGGTCGACGGGTCGACGACCTGCCCCCGCTGCGTGATCTCGACCTCGCCGGCCGCGACGAGTCGCCGCGCGGCGCGGCGGGCGGGCTCCATGAGGTCGCGCCAGTCGTCGCCGCCGACCGCTCTCGCCGCCTCGGATGGGCAGACCGTCGCCGCCGCGGCCCGCGCATCCAGCAGCTCGACGATCGTTCGCGTGAGCTTCTCGTCGACGGGACGGATGCCGCGCTTCCGGCACGCGTCGGAGCAGTACTTCACCTCGTCCCAGTTCTTCTCCCATTTCTTGCGCCACTGAATCTCGCGCCCGCACGAGGCGCAGGACTTGGGTGCCGGGGTGGAAGCCATGCCGCGACGCTACGTCGGAGAGCCGACACGGGCGAAGGGGTTGCGCCGTCCGAGTCGCGCCTGTCAGGTCAGGACGCCGAGATGGGCGCGGACGGACTCCGCGCCGGAGACGGCGATGGACCAGTCAGGTCGGATGAAGGCGTCCCGATGCAACCGAACCCGCTGTTCATCTACGGGCTCACCCTGCCGAGGGACGACGCGCGTCACGCCGTTGAGTTCGTACCCGAGCTTGCGGGACACGGCGAGGGACGCCTCGTTCCAGGACGCTGCGCTGGATTCCGCCCATTCCGCCCCGAGAACGTCGAACGCGAACATCAGCAGGGCCGCCCGCATCTCGGTTCCCCAGCCCCGGCCCTGAGCAGACCTGGTGAGCCAGGAGCCCGTGTTGACGGTTCGCCGGTCGGCGAAGGTATACGCAGACAGGTCTTGCGAACCCACAACATGGCCGTTCGCGTGGACGGCGAACGCGACTGTCCAGTGTGCAGGGTTCACTCTGGTGCGAAGACTCCATTGGTACTCGGCCAGGTTCCGGGGAAGATCAGCGGGATCCGCATCGGTCCAGGGGACGCCGAACGGCATCCGCTCCGGGTCGTGCACCCCGTCCGCCGCCGCCTGAACCAATCCCGGCAGGTCGACGTCACGGACGGGGCGCAGGGTCAGATTCGGCGTGCCGATCGAGAGTTCGAACAGCGGCCAGATCTCCTCGAGTTCCATGCCGGGACCCTACCCGTCTCGGCGGGCGGCGCGCCTTCACATGACGGCGTCACACCTCGGGCTGACAGCGGGGGCACCACCAGGTGCGCCGGCGCTCGGGATCGTTGGCGACCTCGTCGCGGACGAGGATGCGGGTGCCGCAGCGCAGGCACGGCCGGCCCGCGCGCCCGACGACCCAATGCGACTCTCCCTTGCGTGTCGAGCCGGTGGTCACCTGGTACATGCCGGGGACGGTCGCCGAGATCCGCAGCATCCGCGCCGCACTTTCGACGAGCGCCGTCAGCACGACCGACCCGATCGGCGCGAACGGGTGCACCCCGGAGAGGAAAGCGGTCTCGTTCACCCACAGGTTGCCGAGCCCTGCCAGGTTGCGCTGGTCGAGGAGAGCCGCGACGAGAGGACGCTCGGGCCGTGAGGCGAGCCGGCGCACCGCCTCGGCGGCATCCCAGTCGTCGCGCAGCGGATCCGGACCGAGGTACGCGAGCAGCCCGCCCTCGTCCGCCGTCGCCACGAGCTCGACGACCGGCAGGTCGATCCCCCACAGCGTCGACCCGTCGTCGAGGCGCATCCGTACGCGCACCCGGTGGTCCTCGCGGAACGGGATGCGGCGACCCGGCCGCGTGACCGTCCAAGTCCCCTGCATGCGCAGGTGCGTGTGCAGCGTGTGCCCCGTGTCGAACCGGGTCAGCAGGTGCTTGCCGTGGGTGTCGTAACCGACGATCCGGGCACCGGCGAGCGGCGTACCCGCCGCGCTGCCCGAGCGCAGCTCACCTGACGCGATCGTGTGACCGGCGGATGCCGCGGCCAGCCGCTGCCGCAGCCGGAACACACTGTCGCCCTCCGGCATCCGTCTCCCTATCCCCGTGTCGCTCCAGCCGGACCACGAGTCACCACCCGCGTGCCGAATCACCACCCATCGTCATGCATTCCGGTGGTGATTCGGCCGTTGAGTGGTGACTCGGCGCTGCGGAGTCGCGCACGAGCACGTCGGCACGTGCGAGACGGGCCGCCGTCAGGTCAGCCGGCGGTGCGCAGCCAGACCGTCGTCGCGCCGGGCAGCCGGTCGCCCTCGAGCTCGGCGCTCGCGAGCAGCACCTCACCCGCGGGCAGATCGGCCGGCTCGTCGCCGAAGTTCGTGACCACGGTCCAGCCGTTCGGTCGCGAGAACGCGAGCACGTCGTCGCGGCCGGTCTCGAGCCAGGTCAGCTCCTCGACCGTCTGCAGCTCGTGCCGCAGCTCCAGCGCACGGCGGTAGAGGTTCAGGGTCGACGCGGGGTCGTCCTCCTGCGCCTCGACCGACATCCCCCCGAACCACTCCGGCTGCGGCAGGTGCGATCCGCCCGAGCCGAAGCCGAACGACGAGCCGGACGCGGTCCAGGGGATCGGCACCCGGCATCCGTCCCGCCCCTTGTCCTCGCCGGGGCTGCGGAAGAACGTCGGGTCCTGCCGCTCGGCCTCCGGGATGTCCGCGACCTCCTGCAGCCCGAGCTCCTCGCCCTGGTAGACGTAGGCCGAGCCCGGCAGCCCGAGCACGAACATGCTCGCCGCACGAGCGCGACGCAGTCCCGCCTCGGCGTCGAGCGCAGGCTCGGTGCCGCCCGAGAGCAGCCACTCGTTGCCGTGCTTGCGCGAGGGGCGGCCCGAGGCATCCCGCTCCGGATGCGGCAGCCCGTACCGCGTCGCGTGCCGGACGACGTCGTGGTTCGACAGCACCCACGTCGTCGACGATCCCGACGCGGCGGCGAGCGCGAGGTTGTCGGCGACGATCCGCCGGAACTGGCCGGCGTCGAAGTCGGCCTCGAGCAGATCGAAGTTGAACGCCTGGCCGAGGCTCTCGGCGCTCGCGTACAGCGGCACGCGCGACGGGTCGACCCACGCCTCGGCGACGGCGGTGCGCGGCGGGTCGTAGGAGTTGAACACCCGACGCCACTCGGCGTAGACCTCGTGCACGTCGTCGCGGTCGATCATCGGATGCTGCCCGTCGCGCGGCATCGCGTCGAGTTCGGCCTGCGTGGGAAGCTCCTCGGGCAGGTCCTTCGTGAGCATGTGCGCGACGTCGATACGGAACCCGTCGACGCCCCGGTCCGACCAGAAGCGCAGGGTCCGCACGAAGTCGGCCCGCACCTCGGGGTTCGACCAGTCGAGGTCGGGCTGCTCCACGGCGAAGTTGTGGAGGTACCACTGCCCGTCCTCGACGCGCTCCCACGCCGGACCGCCGAAGGCCGACGTCCAGTCCGCGGGCGGCTCCTCGCCGTTCTCACCCTTGCCGTCCCGGAAGATGTACCGCGCCCGCGCCGCCGAGCCGCGCCCGGCGGCGAGCGCCTCCTGGAACCAGGCGTGCCGGTCGGAGGTGTGGTTCGGCACGATGTCGATGACGACCTTGATACCCGCCTCGTGGAGGGCGGCGATGAGCGCGTCCGCGTCGTCGAGCGTCCCCAGCCGCGGGTCCACGTCGCGGTAGTCCGCCACGTCGTAGCCGCCGTCGGCGAGGTCGGACGGGTAGAACGGGCTCATCCAGATCGCATCGACGCCGAGCTCCTTCAGATAGGGCACCCGGGAGCGGATGCCGCGAAGGTCGCCGATGCCGTCACCGTCGGCATCCGCGAAGCTGCGGGGATACACCTGGTAGACGACCGCCTGCCGCCACCACTCGGGCAGCTCGGCGTCGGTGAGGTCGGCGGTCTCGGGTGCGGTCTGCACGTCGGAGGTCACGAGGGTCCTTTCGAGGTTACGGTGGTCGATCAGCCCTTGACGGCGCCCTGCGTCACGCCCTCCATCACCCAGCGCTGGGTGAAGAGGTACGCGAGGATCGCGGGGGCCATGGCCATCAGGTACGACGCGAACGCGACGTTGTAGTTGTTGCTGAACTGCGTCTGGAACAGGTTCTGCCGCACCGGGAGCGTCTGCATCGACGGGTCCGAGATGATCAGCGACGGCAGCATGAAGTCGTTCCACGCGTAGAGGAAGGCGAAGATGCCCACAGTCGCGCTCATCGGCGCGAGCAACGGGAAGATCAGCTTCCAGAACGTCTGCCACGTCGTCGCGCCGTCGATGCGGGCGCTCTCCTCGAGCTCGAGCGGGATCGAGCGCAGGAAGGCGGTGAACAGCAGCACGCTGAAGCTCAGCTGGAACATCGTCGCGAGCAGGATGACACCCACGGGGTTGTCGAGCCCGAGCCGCCCAGTCAGCTGGATCTGCGGCAGCGCGACGACGGGGAACGGGATGAACATCGCCGCCAGCAGGTAGAAGAACGAGTAGCGGAAAAGCTTGCGGTCCCAGTTGCGGACGATCGCATACGAGGCGAACGCGGCCAGGATGATCGTCGCGACCACCGTCCCCGCCGTGACGAAGAACGAGATCGCGGCGCCGACGGGGAACTGCGTGAGGTTCCACGCCTGCACGAACCCGTCGAAGCTGAACGGGGCCGGCAGCGAGAACGCGTTGCCGTCGACGGCCTGCCCCGTCGTCTTGAGCGACATCGAGATGGTGACGTACAGCGGCAGGAGCACGGTGACCGAGCAGAGGAAGAGGATGACGGTGCCCGACCAGTTGGGGCGCTCGGCGCCCGTCTTGCGCCGACGACGCGGCGGTTGGGTGGGGCGGTCGGGGGCGGTGACGGTGTCGGCTTGCTCGAAGGCGAGCGCGGGCTGGGAGGTGGACATCAGACCTTGTTCCTTCCTCGCGTGAGCGAGAGCTGCAGGAGGGAGATGAGGACCGCGACGATGAAGAAGATCGTCGCGTTGGCCATCTGGTAGGCGTAGTCGCCTCCGTTGAAGCCCGCGATGATCGTCATCGCGACGCTGCGCGTCGCGGTTCCGGGACCGCCGCCGGTGAGGCCGACGATGATGTCGTACGCGTTGAGGAAGCCCTTGAAGCCGAGGATCACGTTGATGACGACGTACCCGGCGACGAGCGGGATGGTGATGCGCAGCAGCTGCTGCCGCTTGGACGCCCCGTCGATGTCGGCCGCCTCGTACACGTCGCCCGGCACTGACAGCAGCCCTGCGATGTAGATGAGGAGCGTGCCCGGGATCGCCTGCCACGCGGTGACGATGACGATCGCGATCCAGGCGAGGTCGGGGTTCGCGAGCAGGCTCTCCTGCAGCCACGGGACCCCGAGCGCCGACCCCGCCGAGGGCAGCGAGTTCGAGAACAGGAAGTTGAAGACGTAGGCGATGATGATGCCCGAGATGACCATCGGGATCACGAAGATCGTTCGGAGGCCCGTCTTGAAGCGGATGCGGGAGGTCAGCCCCACGGCCAGCAGGAACGCCGCGATGTTGACGACGATGACCGTCGCCACCGCGAAGCCGGCCGTGAACAGGTAGCTCTGCAGAATCGCGGGGTCGCTGAACAGGGCGATGTAGTTCGTGAACCCGATGAAATTCCACTCCCCCAGCCCGATCGAGTCGGTCAGGCTGAAGAAGATGCCGATGATCCCGGGGACGGTGATCGCCAGGGTGAACAGCAGCACGGTGGGCAGCAGGAACAGGTAGTAGATCGGTTCGACGCGTTTGCTGCTGCGCCGACGCGTGCGGTCGCCCTGCGTCAGGAGGGTCGTCGTCGACCCGGTGGTGGTGGTCATCGCGTGGCCTCCTCAGCCTCGTCGGTGAGGACGGGCTGGCGGAACGCGAGCCGCGACCAGTCGCTGTCCATGGTGGCGAACGTCTGCGCCGGGTCCTGCCCGAACACCAGCGCCTGCGCGTAGGCGAAGACGGGGATCGTCTTCGGCACGAGGACGGACGGGCCCTGGTAGATGGCGCCGGAGTCGTAGAACTCCTGCATGCCCTGGACCCGCGGGTCGTCGGGCGGAGCGGCATCCGTCGTCGGAGCGAAGCCGAGCTGGGACTCGTTGTAGGCCTCGATGATCTCGGGCTGGTACAGGTACTCGAGGAAGTCCCGCGCCGCGTCCTTCTTCGTAGAGGCGTCGGGGATCATGGCCGCGAGGTCCATGTTCACGCGGATCGCGCGGTCGTCGGGGTCGCCGGTCATCGGCAGCGGGAACGTGCCGAGGGGCGCGTCTGGCGCGGTCTTCGCGATCTCGCTGAAGGCCCAGGGCCCCTGCAGGTACATCGCCGCCTGGCCCTCGCCGAACGCGAGGTTGCCGTCGCCGTAGGCCCGGCTGTCGGCATCCTCATTGGTGTACTCGGTGGCCAGCTGCAGCATCTTCTCGGCCGGCTCCGTGAAGTCCTTCTCGAACGATACGTCCGAGGACCCGTCGACGTCGGCGCCCTCGGCGGCCAGCCCGTCGAAGAAGTCGATGACGTCGATGGAGCCGCCGATCGCGTAGTCGTACCAGCCCTGCGCGACCGTCCAGTCGTCCTTGAACGTGCCGTAGAACGGCGTGACGCCGGCGGCTTCGAGCGCGTCGCACACGGCGATCAGCTCGTCCCACGTCGTGGGGACCTCGAGCCCGTTCTCCTCGAAGATCTGCGTGTTGTAGATCACCGACGAGGCCATCACCGAGTACGGCAGGGCGCTCGTGCGGCCCTCGCAGGTGCCGTACTGCTCCATGAGCGGCTGCAGGTCCTCGCGCACGGTGGCCGCGGCATCCGTGTCACCGAGATCGCTGAGCGCGCATCGCTGGACGAAGCGGGCGACCTCGTAGTTGTAGTTGGCCAGCATGATGTCGGGTGGGTTGCCGCGCACGAAGCTCGCCGAGACGACGTCGACGCCCGACGTGTCCATCTCGACCGTGACGGCGTCCTGCGAGGCGTTGTAGTCCTTCACGACGTCCTGCATGAAGGTCAGCGCCTCGCGTTTGCTGAAGGTGAAGCGGATGGTCTCGCGGCCGTCGGCGGAACAGCCGGCCAGGGTCGCGGCGCCGAGGGCGGCGACGGCCAGCGCGGCGGCCGCCCGCCGGCGGCGGGGAGTGGTCGATGACATGTGTATCCGATCGCGTCGTTGCGGACGAAGTTCTCACTCAGGAGTTGATGCGGCGATTATATTTAGTCGCCAAATCAATGTGATGCAGGCAATATTGCAGGGCGCGTCCCGAAAGGTCAAGACCCCGATGTCGACACTCGCCTCCTCCCCGGCACGGCCTGCCAGCCAGGACGCCGTGCTCGCTTTCGCGTGGGACTCCTCGGAGTTCACCGCGACAGAGGCCTTGCAGTCCACGGGGTTGACGCGGTCGACCACGATCGAAGCGACCGACGCGCTCGTCGCACGCGGCCTGCTGCGCGAGCTGCCGAACGCCCGCCTCGCCGGCGATTACCGCAAGGGACGACCCGCCCGGCGCTTCGTCCTGCGCGAGGACGCCGCCGTCGTCGTCGGTGTCGACGCCGGCCACGAGCACGTGTCGGTGACGGTCGCCGACCTGCGCGGAACGCGGATCGCGGATGCCGACACCCGCCTCGTCCTGGACCGCGACGACGGTCCCGCACGCGCGGCGATCGTCGCGGAAACGATCGACCGCGCCCTCGTCGCCGCGGGCGTCACGCGGACCGACGTGCTGGCCGTGTGCGCGGGCGTGCCCGCGCCCGTCGATCGCACGGGCCGGTCGCCGCGGCATCCCACCCGCTTCTGGGAGCGGATGAACCCCGACCTCGCCGACGCGCTGTCGTGGGCGCCGATCGTGCGCATCGAGAACGACGCCTCGCTCGCGGCCATCGCCGAAGGGTCGGTCGGCGCCGCGAAGGGATGCCAGGACTACATCGCGCTGCTGGCCGGATCACGCCTGGGCGCCGGCGTCGTCGTCGACGGTCGCCTGCTGCGCGGCAGCCACGGCGGGGTCGGCGAGATGGTCGCGTTCGACCACGTCGACGGCGTGCACGGGGCCGAGGGCCTCGGTCATCGCGTGGCCGCGTGGGCGTCCGAACTCGCACAGTCCGGCGAGGCGACGGCGGGGTTCCGCGACGTCGCGCCGGAATCGCTCGACGCGCGGACGGTTCTCGCGATGGCCGCGCAGGGGGATGCCGATGCCCTGCGCATCGTCGACCGGGTGGGCCTCGCGCTCGCCCGCATCGTCAGCGTGCTGGGCAGCATGTTCGACCCCGAGCGGGTGGTGGTCTCGGGCGCGATCGCCGACGGCGTCGCCGAGGTGGTCGCCGCCGCGCGGCGCTCGCTGCCGACCGACCTCGACCTGCCCGCGCCCGAGCTCGTCGCCTCGACGCTCGGCGGCGAGGTCGTCGTGACCGGTGCGGTCGCCGCCGCCGTCGCATCGGCCCGCGAGCGGGTGCTCGACGTGTGGGGCGCCGCCGGCTGAGCAGCGCGCGGCGCGGGTGGTGTCAGCGTGCGCCGCGGCGGGGGTCCTGGCCCGAGCGGGTGTAGGCGCGCCAGAGGATGCGCGCGTGGCGCTCCTTCGCGCGCTCGACGCCCGCCTCGTCGCCGCGGGCGGCGGACCACCACTCGGCGAAGCGCTCGCGCATCGCGCTGAGCACGATGTCGAGTCCCGCGTGCGGCGGCGGGGGGACGACCGCCTTCTCGGCCGGCATCCGTCCCTTCGGGGCGAGTGAGTCGTTCGCGTGCTTCACGACGAGGTCGGCGGCACCCACGGCGTGCGCGTTGATGATCGAGTGCGCAGCTCCCCGGATCTCCCAGCGGCGCGCGTTCTTCGCCGCCGCGACCAGCCGCGAGTGGAACCGGCGCGGGGACGTCGCGTTGTACTCGCCGCGGATCAACAGGACGGATGCCTCGACGAGCGGCATCCGCTCGATCAGCCGGTACCGGAGCATGTGCGGCAACACCTGCACGAAGTAGACGAAGCCGCAGAGGACGTACGCCGACAGCGCCGTCATGGCGAGGTGGAACGTCTCGCGGGTGGCGGACTGCGCGAACCGCAGCGCGACGATCGGGAGCGACGACTCCTGGTCGTTCACGACCGGGCTGACGAGCACGGCGTGCCGCAGCTGCGGTCGACGGATCAGGACCTCGGTGACGACCTGCGTGCCCATCGAGTGGCCGATGATCACGGGGTCATCGAGCCCGTAGTGGTCGAGCACCTCCTCGACCCGATCAGCGAAGAACTCGGCCGTGGGCTGGTCGCCGGGGCGCGGCATCCCGGCGAAACCCGGCAGGTCGAGGGCGAACACGTCGCCGTGCTCGGCGAGCGACGGCGCGAGGAACTCGAAGTAGGTCGGCGCGACCCCGACCCCCGCGACCAGCACGAACGGGCGGCCGCCGTCGCCCGCGGTGGTCTCGACCCGCGTGACCCGCGTGCGGCGATCGCCGTGGCCGACGTGCTCGACGTCGACGTCGGGGGCGTCCTCTGTCGCGGGCATGCCCCCAGGATGCCAGGTCGCGCGCGCCGCTAGCGCAGGGCCGCACCGCGCACAAGCGGTGGGGATCGATCCGCGCCGTTCCTACGCTGGCGCCATGCTGCGCCACCTCGTCATCGTGCTGGGCGACCAGCTCGACCACGAGTCGAGCGCGTTCGACGACTTCGACGCGACCCACGATGCCGTCTGGATGGCGGAGGTCGCCGAGGAATCCGAGCACGTGTGGAGCACGAAGCAGCGCACCGCCGTCTTCCTCGCCGCCATGCGCCATTTCGCCGCCGAACTGACGGATGCCGGGCGCCCCCTCCACTACGCGAAGCTCGACGCCCGCGGGACCCGGGGGTCACTCGCCGAGCAGCTCGCCGCCGATCTGACCACGCTGAAGCCCGAGGCGCTCATCGTGACGGAGCCCGGGGAGTGGCGTGTGCGGGAGGCGCTCCGCGAGGTCGCCGAGACCACCGGCATCCCGCTGGAGATCCGTGAGGATCGGCACTTCTTCAGCACCGTCGCGGAGTTCGCCGCGCACGCCGAGGGGCGCACGTCGCTGCGGATGGAGTACTTCTACCGCGAGATGCGCAAGAAGCACGACGTGCTGATGACGACGCACGGCCAGCCCGTCGGCGGGCAGTGGAACTACGACGCCGACAACCGAAAGGCCTTTCCGAAGCAGGGTCCGGGGCTCGTACCGCCGCGCGCGCGATTCGAGCCCGACGACATCACCGGCGACGTCATCGCCCTCGTCGAGAAGCGGTTCGGCGACCACCCCGGCTCGCTCGACTCGTTCGCGTGGCCGGTGACCCGCGCGCAGGCGCTCGAGGCGCTCGACCTGTTCGTCGCCGAGCGGCTGCCGGGCTTCGGCGAGACGCAGGACGCGATGTGGCCGGGCGAGCCGTGGCTGTGGCACGCGCACCTGTCGTCGTCGATGAACCTCAAGATGCTGACTCCGCGCGAGGTCGTCGCCGCGGCCGAGGCGGCGTATCGCGCGAAGAAGGCGCCGCTCGCGGCCGTCGAAGGGTTCATCCGCCAGATCCTCGGCTGGCGCGAGTACGTCCGCGGGATCTACTGGACGCAGATGCCCGGATACCTCGAACGGAATGCGTTCGAGGCGTTCGAGCCGCTACCGGACTTTTACTGGACCGGCGACACCGCGATGGCGTGCCTGCAGGACGCTATCAGCACGACGCTCGAGAACGGGTATGCGCACCACATCCAACGCCTCATGGTGACGGGTCTGTACGCAATGCTGCTCGGCGTCGACCCGAAAGAAGTCCACGCCTGGTACCTCGCGGTGTACGTCGACGCGGTCGAGTGGGCGGAACTGCCGAACACCCTCGGGATGAGCCAGTACGCGGACGGCGGGCTGATGGGCAGCAAGCCGTATGCCGCGACCGGCAAGTACATCGACCGTATGAGCCCGTACTGCAAGACGTGCCCGTTCGATCCCGCGAAGCGGGTCGGCGACGACGCGTGCCCGTTCACGACCCTGTACTGGGACTACCTCATCCGGCACGAGGAGCCGCTCGCCGCCAACCACCGCATGTCGCTGCAGGTGAAGAACGTCTCACGCCTGGACGACGACGAGATCACCGGCATCCAGGAACGCGCTGACGCGATCCGCCGCGGCGACGTCCCCTTTCCGCACAACTGATCCGACCCGAGCAGGGAGACATCATGACCTCGTCCGACATCGCCCTCGTGACCGGTGCCCGCGGCGGCGTCGGCAGCGCCCTCGTCGCCCGGCTGCGGGCACGCGGGCTGCGGGTCGCCGCGGTGGGGCGGGATGCCGCATCCCTCACCGCCGTCGGGGCGGACGCGCACATCGAGGCCGACGTGACGACGCCCGAGGGTGCCGCCGCCGCACTCGAGGGATGCCGGTCCGAGCTGGGTGACGCGCCGGCCTGGCTCGCGCACGCGGTCGGCAGCACGCTCATCACGCCGCTGCACCGCACGAAGGCCGACGCGGCGCGCGACATCCTGCGGGTGAACCTCGAGAGCAGCATCTGGATGCTGCAGGCGTGGCTCGAGGCGACCGGCAAGGAGCCTGGCGCCGCAGTGTTCGCAAGCTCCGTCGTGGCCCGCATCGGTGTCGCGAACCACGAGGCGATCGCGGCGGCGAAGGGCGGCGTCGAGGCGCTCGTTCGCAGCGCCGCCGCGACGTATGCGAGCCGCGGCATCCGGGTCAACGCGGTCGCTCCGGGCATGACCGACACCCCCATGACGGCCGGGATGCTGAGCGTCCCGATGCAGCGGGAGGGCGCCGAGAAGCAGTACCCGCTGGGCGGGGTGCAGAGCGCCGACGACGTGGCGGCGGTCATGGACTGGCTGCTGTCGGCGGATGCCGCCCGCATCACCGGTCAGGTGATCCCGGTCGACGGCGGGTTCACCACGATCCGCCCGCTCGTGAAGTAGGTCAGCGGGTCACGACGTAGACGTCGTCGTCGTTCCGCGTGACGGCGAGGCTGTCATCGGCGTCGCCCGAATAGACCGGCCACGCGCCGCCCGTCGAGCAGAAGTCGACCCGATCGCGCGGGAGTTCACCTGCGTCGATCCCGTCCGACGTCACGACAACGAGCGCCTGGGCGTCGTCGCGGTCGGAGAGGTCGGGAACCGCCTTCCCATCGACGTCGAGCCGGGCGGCGACATCCGCGGCGCTCTCGTACGGACAGGCGACCGTGAACCGCTTCGCCCCCTCCTCGGGGAGCAGGTCGGTCACGGTGAGGGTCGACCCCGCCGCGACCGTGCCGAGCACACGCTCCTCGATGTCGCTCGACGTCGGCGCGCACGCTGTGGTCAGGCCGGCGGCGAGGAGGGCGAGGGACAGGGCGGCGAGTGCGCGGTTCATGCTTCCTGTCTACGGGGATGCCGCGCCGCGATCATCGGCCTCGCGAGGCATCCGTGTCCGCCGGAAGGATGATGTCGGGTCACAGAGGCAGGTCCAGGAGGTGGCCGGAGAGTGTCTTGCCGTGCGGGTCCGCGGCCCGCGAGCGCGTGACTCCTCCGTCCAGTCGTCCCCGGATGACGACCGTGAACGCCACCAACCCGGGGACGGCGTGCACGGTCACCGCTTCCGTCGTGACTCCGAAGTGCTGCGCGACACGTGCGTGTTGAAGCGCGGCATCCACTCTCGTGAAGTCCGCGGCCTCGAACGGGGCGACGACGAGGATCGACGTGTCGCCTTTGTCGCCGGCACGGGCGTGTGCGAGCGTGCCGAGAGTCGTCATCGGATCATCTCCACACGCGGCTGGACGGCGTCACGATCGATGAAGGTCGACACGATGCCCACCGTTTCCTTGAGGTTCAGTTCCACACCACCGCCGCCTGCCGGCCCGTTCGTATAGAGAGACTCCACCTCGCGGTGCAGGAGACTCGTGGCGGCTCGGTCGAAGGTGCGGACGGCGACCCGGGCGCGCGCCTCGGCGGGCTCGGTCTCCGGTGTCCACCAAGGTCGCAATGCGTTGTGCCCCTCGACGTCGAGGCGCAGTTCTTCGGGGTCCCGTCGGTGGACGACCTCCCACCGTTCGCGGACGATCTCCAGCGCCAGCTGCGCGCGGCGAAGCGCTCCGCTCCCCGCGTAGGCGATGCTGCCGGTGGCGAGCAGACCGTCGCGCACGCCGACGCTCACCTTGAGACGCTCCGGCCTGCCCTGTGCGGATGCCGCCGCCACCCGCACCCGATCGGTGCCGACCTCGTCGATCCGTACACTCCCGAGGTCAAGGGTGGCGTCGGGCGTCTTGTACTGCGCCGGGTCGTCGATCTCGTACAGCAACTGTTCCAGCACTGTCGCGCGAGAGAGGAGGCCGCCGGTGCCGTCGACCTTGCCGAACTCAGCGGTCCCGTCGGCTGCAACGTCCGCGAACGGGAAGCCGAGGGTCGCGAGGCCAGGCACCACCTTGCGGTCGCCGTCGGCGAAGTAGCCGCCGGTGAGCTGCCCCGCGCACTCGAGGAGGTGGCCGATGAGCGTCGGCGCCGCCATCTGGTCCGGCGAGAAGTCGGAGAAGCCATGGTGCACCGCGATCGGGGCCGCGAAGAGGGCGGCGTCCCCCATCCGGCCGGTCACGACGATGTCGGCGCCCTTTTCGATAGCACGCATGGCAGCCCCGGCGCCGATGTACGCGTTGGCCGACACGACGCGGTCGCCCAGGTCCGCGATCGTCGAATCCGTACCGGTGACCCGGGCATCGCGAGGCAACGCAGCCATGACGTCGTCGCCCACAACGGCGGCGACCGCCCTCGAGACGGCGCGGTCCCGGGTCAGCTCGGCGACGCGTCGGGCCAGACCGACGGGATCGGCGGCGCCGGCGTTGGTGAGCACGAGCGCGTGCGGAGCGAGGTGTGGAAGCGCTCCGGCGAGACGTTCGAGGAAGAGGCGGTCGTATCCGGCGCCGTTCGCCTCGGATGCGCGCTGCTGCGCAAGCCCGATCGTGCGCTCGGCGAGGCACTCGAAGACGAGCGCGTCGAGCTCGCCCCGCTCGGCGAGAATCTGTGCCGGCTCCATCCGATCGCCGGCGAACCCGCTGCCGGCGCCCACTCGATACGTGGTCATGGCCGGGCCACCCCCTCCCAGACGCGGAGCAGGTCTGCGGGCGCAATCGATTCGGCCGGGATCTCGCCGGCCGACAACGGGGCCGCGAGGTCACCGCCGACACGGCCATCCCGGATCAGTGCGACGACGGCATCCGTGACCGCGTGTGTCCGTTCGTCTCCGCCGCGGGCGAAGATGCCCGGTAGCTCCGCCCCGTGTCCGCCGGGTTCGTCGCCCGTTCGTCCGACCTCGAGATACGACGCACCCCCGCCGGCCGCCGCCTGCGCTGCCGCGAGCCGCGCCGCGGGGAGCCGGTAGATGTAGTCCCCGAGCAAGCGAATCCACTCACAATCCGCATCCTCGCCTGCGTACGCGTCGGATACAGCGGCGGGTGAGGTTCCGGCAAGCCGCTCGAGAGCGTCGCCGAGGGACCCGCTCAGCGCAGGGACCACGCCGGCGCCGAATCCGGCCATCTCGTCGGTGCCCGCCGCGACGAGCACGAAGGTGTCCACGAGTGCGCCCGCGGCGATGGCATCGAGCGGATGCCTCGGCACGACCGGCGACCCCGCGGCCGCGTCGACGGCGACACCGAACCCGACGGGACGGTGCCCGTTCCGGACGGCGAGGTCACGGGGGGCGACGGCAGCCTGCGCCGCGAGGATCCGGTCCGGATCGAGATCGAGAAGGCGCTGAGGCTCGCCCAGGATGCCCAGTTCGGCGAGGATCGCATCGGCGAAATCGGTCGCATCCGGCTCCGCGACGATCCGGGAGGCGCCGCCCGAGAAGCACGCGAGAGCACGCGGCCTCGGCACGTCCGGGGCGACGGCTGCGGCCGCAGCGAGGAAGGCTCCAGCGCTCTGGCCGATGAGGGTCACCCGGGCGGGATCGCCGCCGAAGGTCTCCGCAGCGGCATCCACCCAGTGGAGTGCGGCGATGACGTCCCGCAGACCGAGGTCGTGCGCGTCCGCGAGCGGACCTCCCGGTCGGTGGAAATGACCGAAGCCGAACGCGCCGACACGGTAGTTCACGGTCACCACGACGCTGTCGGATGCCGCGGCCAGCGCGGCACCGTCGAACCACGGCGTGGAGGCGGTGCCCATCTCGAAGCCACCCCCGAAGAGCCAGACTGCGACGGGCGCGTTCGCGGCGTCCTTCGGCGCCCAGACGTTCACCGTGAGGCAGTCGGTCGTCGACTGCCCGCTCGTGAGATCAAAACCCTCGACCGGTCGCTGCGCAGGCGCGGGTCCGAAGGATCCACCGGGGAGCGGCGCGATCGGCGGAGCGATCCGCTCAGGAGCGGCGAAAGGGTGCGCGAGCGCCGCGAACGGTAGGCCGAGCCAGGCCCTCACGGCCGGGGAGGTCACGACCGACCTTCGATCGTCGGGATCGCGTCGATGAGCGTTCGCGTGTACTCCTGCTGCGGGTGCGCGTAGATGTCCGCCTTGTCCCCCTCTTCGATGAGGTCACCGAGGTACATGACGCCGATGCGGTCTGAGATGAACTCGACGACGGAGAGGTCGTGCGAGATGAACAGGTAGGAGAGCCCGAACGCCTCCTGCAGGTCCTTCAGCAGATTGAGGACCTGCGCCTGCACGGAGACGTCGAGCGCCGACACGGGCTCATCCGCGACGATGAGCCGCGGCTGCAACGCGAGGGCCCTCGCGATCATGATGCGTTGACGCTGACCGCCCGAGAAGTCGACCGGCTTCTTCTCGAGCGCGGCCACGCCGAGTCCCACGTGGTCGACGAGCTCGCGCGCTCTCGCACGTTGATCGCGACCGGTCCCCCGTCGGTGCACCTGAAGAGGCTCCATGATCAGATCGCCTACGGTCATCCGCGGGTTCAAGGCTCCGAACGGGTCTTGGAAGACGATCTGGACGTCGCGCCGGTACTGCTGCCTCGACGCGCGATCGAGTCTCGTGACATCGCGCCCCGCGAAGCGCACCGTTCCCGACGTCGGCTCCGTGAGACGCGCGACCATGCGGGCGACCGTCGACTTACCGCTGCCGGATTCACCGACGAGGCCGTACGTCTGCCCTTCTTCGATGCGGAACGACACTCCCTTCACAGCCGCGACCGAACGGCGTCGCGAGACGGTGAAGGTCTTCGTGAGGTCCTCGACCTCGAGCAAGGCGGTCATGCGGCGGCTCCTTCGGCGTCCTGGCGCACCTGATGACCCGGTGCGAGCTCGACGAGTCGGCTGAGCGGGCGTCGTTCCCGCGGGTCGAGGCGTGTGTCGCGCAACCACGGCGCAATGGACGCGACCGTCGGCAGTCGCGGCCGCTCGTCGCCGAGGACGGGGATCGACATGAGCAGCGCCCGCGTGTAGTCATGCGCGGGGTCGTGCAGCAGGGTGGCCGTCGGGCCGGTCTCGACCACCTGGCCGCCGTACATGACCACCGCGCGGTCGCACGTCTCGGCGACCACACCCAGGTCGTGCGTGATGAGAAGGAGTGAGAGACCGAGGCGTTCGCGCAGCGTGGCGAGGAGATCGATCACCTGACGCTGCAGGGTGACGTCCAGCGCCGTCGTCGGCTCGTCGGCGATGACCAGCTCCGGCTCGCACGAGATCGCCATCGCGATCATGACGCGCTGCCGCATCCCGCCCGAGAGCTGACCGATACGGTCACCCGCGATGTCGCGCGACTTCCCGAGACCGACGATGTCGAGGAGCTCGCGCACCCGGTCGGCCCGTTGCCGGCGGTTCATGTCGTAGTGAGCCCGCAGGCCCTCCTCCAGCTGCTGTCCGACGGTGAGGATCGGATGCAGAGACGACATCGGCTCCTGGAAGACGAACCCGATGCGTCGTCCCGCCATCGCACGCCGTTCCGCGGGCTTCATCCCGAGGAGCTCCCGCCCGTCGAAGCGGACGGAGCCGGTCGGCGTCAGCTTCTCGCCCAGGAGTCCGGCGACGGCGAGCGCTGTGAGGGACTTGCCGCTTCCGGACTCCCCCACCACGGCGAGCGCCTCGCCCCGCGGCAGAGTGATGTCGACGGATCGCACCGCGTCGTAGGTCCCGTTCGCGGTCTCAGCGGTGATGGAGAGGTCCGAGACCTCGAGGAGGGGGGCGGTCATGCGCTCTTCCTTCCGAGGCGGACGCGGGGATCGACGACCGCGTAATAGAGATCGACCAGGAGGTTCACGAGGATGACGAAGACACCGGTGAACAGGACGATGCCCTGGACGAGCGAGTAATCACGGCGACCGACGGCATCCAGGAGGAGACGGCCCATGCCCGGGACACCGAAGATCGTCTCGATGACGGCGCTCCCCGACAGCAGACTCGCGACCAGGAGACCGGCGACGGTGATGATGGGCAGAGCCGCGACGCGCACGACGTGCACTGCACCGATCCGCGCCGGGGCGACGCCCAGCGAGCGCGCCGTGGTGACGAACGGTTCGCGGATGACGTCGAGGATCGCACCTCGGGTGATGCGGGCGACGAAAGCCGATTCCGCGATCCCCAGCGCGAGGGCGGGGAGGGTGATCGATCGCAGGTGCGGCAGGAATCCCTGAGACAGGGGGACGAAGCCGCCGACGTTGAACCAGCGCAGACCGGCGGCGAAGACCACGATCAGGATCAGCGCGACGACGAACTGGGGCACGGAGATGCCGATGATTCCCGTGGCGGTCGCTATGCGCCCCGCGGGGCGACCGTCGCGGAAGGCGGCGAGGGCACCGAAGCCGACACCGAGGACGAGGGCGACGACGAGGGCGATGAGGCTGATCTCGAGCGTGACGATCGCATAGGCCGGGATCACATCGACGACGGGCTTGGCGAGGAAGATGCTGTCGCCCAGCTGGAAGGTGACCACGTCGAGCACGAACCGGCCGAACTGCGCCCAGATCGGTGCGTTCAGACCGAGCTGTTCCCGCAGTTCTGCGACCTGTTCCGGCGTCGCGGAGTCACCGAGGAGGATGGCGGCGGGGTCGCCGGGCGCGAGCCGAAGCAGCAGGAAGACGAGGATCAGGGGGACGGCCACGGTGGGCAGGAGCGCCAGCAGACGCTGTCCGAGATAGCGGAGCATGTCAGCGGCCTCCGGCTCGCGGGTCGAGGATGTCGCGCACGTTGTCGATCAGGATGTTCATCGCGAGGACGGTGAGGATGAGGGCCAGCCCGGGGAATCCCCACATCCACGGCGCGGTGGTCAGGTAGCTCCGAGCCTCGGACAGCGAGGCGCCCCAGCTGGGGACGTTCGGGGGGAGTCCTGCGCCGATGAAGCTCAGAGCCGACTCGACGAGGACGGCAGTGGTGAAGGTGATGGCGGCCTGCACCAGGACGGGGGTGGTGCACTGCGGCAGGATGTAGCGCCAGAAGATGCGGATGCCGCCCGCCCCGATCGCACGTGCAGATTCGACCATCGGCAGCTCGCTGGCGATGAGCGCCGAGCTGCGGACCACACGTGTCATCCCCGGGACGAAGACGATGGTGAGCGCGAGGATGACGGTACCGAGACCCGGGCCGAGGATCGCGGTCATCGCCAGGGCGAGCACGATGATCGGGAAGGACATGACGCCGTCGACGACGCGCATCACGACAGCGTCGAACCAGCGGAACATCCCCGCCATGATCCCGATCACGACGCCCGCGGCCGTGGTGATGGTCGCGGTGACGATGCCGACCGTCAGCGACGCCTGTGCGCCGAAGACCGTCCGGGCGTACACATCGCGGCCGAGGTTGTCGGTTCCGAAGATGTGGGTGCCCGACGGGGCGAGCAGGCGTTCGACGGCGACGAAGGAGTTCGGATCGCCGGCGATGGCGGGAGCGAGCAGGGATGCTCCCGCCATCACAGCGAGGATCGCGAGCGCCGCCACCGCGAGGGGACGCCGCAGGAGGCGGCGCCACACGCGCGGCCGTGTGGTGCGCGACACCGCCTCCTGGATCGACGCGGTCGTGGGTGCGGTCATCTCGGACATCGGACTCCTCTGTCACGCTCCGTCGTCAGGTCCGTCAGGACTGGTCAAGCCAGGTGTTGTAGTACCAGCCCGCGAGTTCGTCCGGGTGCTCGCTGTGCACACGGTTGGACGCGATCAGCAGCGGGCGGGACGTGCCGAACTTCAGGAACGGCAGCTGGTCGTACACGACCGTCTGGAGCTGCTCCCAGGTCGCGCGGCGAGCAGACGCATCGGCCTCCGTCGACAGCTTGCCGATCAGTTCATCGCGTTCCGGCGACACCCACGTTCCCGGGAACGTCTCCTGCAGGTAAGGGAGCAGGACGGGGTCTGCGTAGGTGGGGATGCCGGAGGAGAACAGGTCGAACGCCGTCGGATCGGTGCGCCGCTCGATGACGCTGGCACGATCGATCACCTGAAGGTCGATGTTGATCCCGGCTTCCTTCAGCTGCTGCTGCGCCGGGAGCGAGGGTCCGTACCAGGACGGGTCTTCCTTGGTTGTCAGCCAGCGGATCGGCTCGCCGTTGTATCCGGCCTCGTCGAGGAGTTCCTTCACGCGGTCCATGTCCGGCTTGTTGAAGTTCTCGGTGCCGGCATCCGTCGCCCACACCTCGTTCACGGCGGGGATGAAGCTGCCGTCGACCGAATAGAAGTCCGGGTTGCCGAAGGCGGCGAGCATGATGTCGTCCATGTTCAGCGCGGAGAGGAACGCTTGCCGCATCCGGACGTCAGCCATGATGCCCTCGGCCTTGTTGAACACGACGGTCGATCCCGAGGTCGGGCTGAGGAGCAGGGCCTGTGCCGCGCCGCCGGTGCTCACCGAGTCGTAGTCGTCGTACGAGAGCGAACCGCCGATGTCGACCTGGCCCGCCTCGGTCGCCTGGCGTCGCGTGGACGGCTCCGGCATGGGCGTGAAGACGATCTCGTCGGCGTACGCGTTCTTCGCGCCGAGGCCCCCATCGCCGGGCTCGTCCAGCTTCTGGTAGTCGTCCCAGCGCTCGAGGACGACATCACCGTCGGGTGTGTAGCTCTTCAGCGTGTACGGACCGGTGCAGTCGAGCTCGGTGACCGGGTCGGTGATCGGCCTGTCCTTCACGACGCTCGCCGGCATCATGTACGCCGTCGTGAGCAGTGTCGGGAGCAGCGGGCTGGGGGTGTTCAACGAGATCGTCAGTGTGGTCTCGTTTACCACGTCGATCGACGAGACCAGCGACGCCAGGATGGAACCGTTGCCCGGCGTCTGGAAGTACCGGTTGAGACTCGCGAGGACGTCGTCGGCGGTGAACGGTGCGCCGCTCTGGAACGTGAGGCCGTCGCGCAGCGTGAGCGTGTACGTGCCGTCGCCGTTGTCGACGAGGTCCTTCGCGAGAACCGGGCCGATCTGGTACGAGGTCGAGACGTCGAACAGCGGCTCGCAGACCTGACGGGCGATAACCCAGTCGGCCTGCAGACTCGTCGCGAACGGGTCGATGATCGACGGCGTGGCGGACAGGGCCACCGTCAGCGTGCCGCCCATCTGGGGCTCGCTGTTCGAGGAGGGGCCGGCGTTCGGCGCCTCTCCTGCAGCGCAGGCGCCGAGGACGAGCGCGGATGTCATCGCCAGCGCAGCCACGGGCAACGCCCGGCGCAGGTGCCGGGTGGGGCGGAAGGTGTGCGTCATTGCAGAAACTCCATCGTCGGGGTTCGAGTCGCGGTGTCGGCGAGACCCGCATACACTGTATACAGTGCATCCAATGGATGCGCAAGGAGCGGGGTCCTATCCTCGGAACAGGCGCGAGCAACGCGAGGAGACGTGATGGCGGCATCGATGAGCCCCGAGGTGATCGCCTCGCGGATCGCTCTGGCCATTCGCGAGAAGGTCATCCCGCCGGGCGCAGCCCTCGTGCAGGAGGATCTCGCGCGACGCTTCGACGTGAGCCGCAGCCCGGTGCGGGAGGCACTGCGGATCCTCGCCACCGAGGGCGTGGTGGAGATGACCCCCGGCGGGGGCACCTTCGTGCGCACCCTTGATCGGGATGAGCTCGACGAGCTCTACGACCTGCGGATCATGATCGAGCCGACGATCGCTGCGGACATCGTCACGCACATCACGCGCGCGGAGGTCGATGCCCTCGAGAAGCGGGCGGAGGAGATGGCGTCGACGCAGGAGATCTCCCGCTGGATGCGTGCGAACTTCGAGTTCCACACGCGGCTGTACGACGCTGCTCGCCGACCGCGGACGGCGGAGATCCTGCGCAGCCTGCTCGCCGCGGTGCAGCCGTACTCGCACGAGAACATCGATCAGCTCGGCGGGCGCGGCCAGGCCGATGAGGAGCATCGCGAGATGATCGCCGCCCTCCGGAACGGGGACGACGACGCTCTTGCCGCCCTGTTCCGTTCACATCTCGCGAGCGCGAAGAACCGAGTGGGTCAGGCACTGGGTGGCGACGAAGAGGAGAGCGACCCTCTCGCGCCGCTCCGCGGAAGTCGTTGACCTGAGTCAGCCCTGCTCGAGGATCCGCTTCGCCTTCGCGAGCGACGTCTCGAGCGTCGATCGGACCTCGCCGGCGATCATCCCCTGCGCAAGGCGCATCATCCCGGTCGGTTCCGCCTCGATGCGAACCTTGACGAGCGTGGCTCCGTTCGCGTCGGCGAACATCAGCTCGGATGAGGTCGGCATGATCCCGCTCGTACTGGTCACGGCCATGCGGGAACCGGGTTCGTAGGCCGTGACGCGCCATTCGAAGGAGAACTCGCGCCCGACCGCCCGCATCCGCGTGTGCAGCGTCGAACCGACGCCGACGGGCGGAGGCGACGTGAGCTCTTCTGAGACGACCGATTCGTCCCATTGCGCGCGGCCCTCGGTGAAGAAGGCGAACACCTCGTCCACCGAGCGATCGATCGTGACGGACTCGGCGACGGTGAACATCCCCTCACCCTAGGTCGGATGCGGGGACAGAGGGCGCCGCCGGTGTGGACCGATGCGATGGATCTGCCGCGCCACGCCGGGAGCGGATGCCGGAGCGCGGCGTGTCGCGCGGCATCCGTTGCATCCGCGCACAGCGCGTCGACCTGCCTCAGCCCGCCGCGATCTCGTAGATGATCTCGCGCCCGTCCTCGTCGTCCCACTGCTCGCCGTTCTCGGTGAACCCGTAGGCCGTGACGAGCGCGATGGACGCCAGATTGTCGGGGCCGATCGTCGCGCGGATGGTCCGGACCGAAGGGTGGCTCTGCGCCTGGGCGATGAGGATCTCCAGAGCGCTCCGCGCGTAGCCGCGGCGTCGCCAGGCGGGATCGACGCTGTAGCCGACCTCGACCATGCCGGACTCGTCCGGTCCGCCGTGGAAACCGGCGACGCCGACAGGCGTGGGGAGGTCGGGGTCGACGAGGAACCGGGTCACCCAGGGGATGTCCGCCGGCGTCGCGGCGATCTGCGCGCTGCGGATGCGCCACAGCCCTTCGAAGTCGGGGCCGGCCAGGTAGGGCGTCGCGCGAGGATCGTGCGCCTCGCCCCGCGCCAGCGCGTGAATGAGCTCGGCCGGTACGGCATCGAGCCGGATGCGCGACCTGGTCGCATCCGGGTGCGGCCAGGAGAGATCGGTGATCGCCATCCCTCCACCGTGGCACACCGAAGGGCGCGGCTGCCGTCATCCGATGCAACGGATCGGCCGCGACACGCCGGGGAGGGATGCCGCGGCGCGACGTGTCGCGCGGCATCCATTGCATCCGCGAACACACGGACGCACGCGACCGCCGGCCTCAGCCCCGCGCGACCCCCTGAAACCCGCGCAGGCGCAGGCTGTTCGTCACCACGAACACCGACGACAGCGCCATCGCGGCGGCGGCCACGAGCGGGTTGAGCAGCGCCGCCATCGCCAGCGGGATCGCGGCGACGTTGTACGCGAACGCCCAGAACAGGTTGCCCTTGATGATCCCGAGGGTCCGCCGCGCGAGCCGCACCGCATCGGCGACGACGAGGGGATCGCCCGAGACGACGGTGATGTCGGATGCCGCGATCGCCGCATCCGTCCCGCCACCCATCGCGATCCCGAGGTCGGCGGCGGCGAGCGCCGCGGCGTCATTGACACCGTCGCCGACCATCGCCACGACCCGGCCCTCGCCCTGCAGCCGGCGGATCGCGTCGAGCTTGCCCGCCGGAGTCACCCCGGCCTCGACGCGGGAGATCCCGACCTCGGCGGCGACCCGCGCTGCCGAGGAGGCGGTGTCGCCGGTCAGCAGGATCGGCTCTAGCCCGAGCTCGCGGAAGCGGGCGATCGCCGCGGCGCTCGTGGGCTTCACCGTGTCGGCGACGACGATCGCACCGAGGTACTCCCCGTCCCGGGCGACGGCGACGACCGTGCCCTCGGGCAGATCCGCAGGTACGGCGACTGCCCACTGCTCCGCGAGCCACGACGGACGCCCGGCGACGACCGCCGCTCCGTCCACGACACCCTGCACCCCGAACCCGGCGTGCGACTGGAACGACTCGACACTCCCCGAAGCCGACGTCGCGACGATCGCGCGGGCGACGGGGTGCTCCGACCCCGACTCCACCGCCGCCGCGACGGCGAGCAGCTCCTCGCGCGAGACGCCCGAGGGCAGTACCTCGGTCACGCTCATGCGTCCGGTCGTGACGGTGCCGGTCTTGTCGAGCACGATCGTGTCGACGGTGCGGGTCTGCTCGAGCACCTGAGGTCCACGGATCAGGATGCCGAGCTGCGACCCGCGCCCGGTCCCCACCAGCAGCGCGGTCGGGGTCGCGAGACCCAGCGCGCACGGGCACGCGATGATGAGCGTCGCGACGGCGGCGGTGAACGCGAGCTCCCATGGCGCACCGGCGACCGTCCAGCCGGCGAGGGCGACGAGCGCGAGGCCGATCACGACGGGGACGAAGACGGCCGAGACCCGGTCGGCGAGGCGCTGCACCTCGGCCTTGCCGGTCTGCGCCTCTTCCATGAGCCGCCGCATCCGCGCCAACTCGGTGTCGGCACCCACCCGGGTGATCTGCACCTCGAGGCGTCCGCCGACGTTGATCGTCGCGCCGACGACCCGCGAACCCTCCGCGACCTCGACGGGCATCGATTCACCCGTCAGCATGCTCGCGTCGACGCTGCTCATCCCCGCGGTGACGAGACCGTCCGACGGGATCTTCTCGCCCGGACGCACGACGACCGTGTCGCCGACGGCGAGCTGCGAGACCGGCACGCGCGTCTCGACACCGTTCTGCAGCTTCGCGGCATCCGTCGCCCCGAGTTCGAGCAGCGCGCGCAGCGCCTCGGACGACGCGCGCTTCGCGCGGGCCTCGATGTAGCGCCCGGCGAGGATGAAGACGGTGACGAGCGCGGCGACCTCGAGGTAGATCTCGTGCCCGCCCGCCCGCGGCGCGCCGACGAGCGTGAAGGACATCGTCATGCCCGGCATGCCCGCGCCGCCGAGGAACAGCGCGTACAGCGACCAGCCGAACGAGGCGATGACGCCGAGGCTGATGAGGGTGTCCATCGTCGCGGCGCCGTGGCGCAGGTTGACGGCCGCGGCCCGGTGGAACGGCCACGCGCCCCACACCGCGACGGGAGCCGCGAGGGTCAGCGCGAGCCACTGCCAGTACTCGAACTGCAGCGCCGGGATCATCGACATCAGCGCCACCGGCAGCGACAGCGCCGCGCTGATCAGCAGACGCTGACGGAGCGGCCTCGTCTCGTCATCCGCCTCCGTCGTCTCGGGCTCCGGTGCGGGCACCGCCGCCGCGTACCCGGCGGCCTCGACGGTCGCGATGAGCTGCGCCGTGTCGATACCCTCGGCACGCACGCGCGCCTTCTCGGTGGCGTAGTTGACGGATGCCTCGACGCCCGGGAGCTTGTTGAGTTTCCGCTCGATCCGGGTGGCGCACGAGGCGCACGTCATCCCGGAGATGTCTAGTTCGACGTCGGTGGTGCTCACGCCGACACCCGGATGTATCCGGCCTCCTCGATGGCGGCGGTCAGGGCGTCGTCGTCGAGGGGGGTCGCGCTGTGCACGGTGACGTGCGAGGTGCCGCCGGCGACGAGGTCGACGGTCACGGCCTCGACGCCGTCGATCTCGGAGAGCTCCTCGCGGACGCTCGCGGCGCAGTGGCCGCAGGTCATACCGGTGACGAGCAGTTCCTCGGTGACAGCGGATGCCGGGGCGGCAGGCGTCGCGGATGCGGAGACGTCGGTGAGGCCCAGCTGGATGCGTTCGGTCATGGTGTTTCCTCCAGGTTCAGGAGCGAGTTCAGGAGCGGACGAGACGGGCGATCGCGTCGTTCGCCTCGCGGATCTTGTCGGCAGCGACCTGCCCGCCTTCGGCGCTCGCCTCGGCGACGCAGTGGCTGAGGTGGTCGGCGAGCAGCGAGAGCGCGACGGTTTCGAGCGCCTTCGTCGCCGCGGACACCTGCGTGAGGATGTCGATGCAGTACTTGTCCTCGTCGACCATGCGGGCGATGCCGCGCACCTGTCCCTCGACGCGGCGCAGCCGCTTCTGCAGGTCGTCCTTGTTCGCGTCGTAACCGTTCACGCCGGATACGGTACCCCCCTAGGGTATGCGCGTCAAGGCGTCTGGGGTCACGGCATCCCTTCCCCTGTCACGACGCGCCGCGCGGAGCCGCACTTTGCGACGGGCGAGCGGATGCCGCTGCCGCGCCCAGTCCGGGTCAGGCCCCTTCGACCTCGTCCGACACGAGCGTCAGGTGCTCGCGCGCCGACGCCTCGGCATCCGCGCCGCGCCCGTCGTGGATCGCTTGCGCCGTCGCGAGGTGCGCTTCGAGCGTGCCGACCCGCGGCATCCCCGGCGTCAGTCCCCGCACCGACCGACCGCGAAGGATCTCAGCGATGGGCTCGCTCAGCTTCAGGAACAGCGGGTTCCCCGACGCGCGCAGCAGGAGCCGGTGGTACGCGATGTCGGCCTCGAGGTACTCGTCCGAATCCCCGAGGCCCTGCCCGCCGAGATCACTCAGCACAGTCGCCCATCGAAGGAGTTCCTCGCGGTCAGACGCCGTCGCGCGTTCCGCGGCGAGGCGGGCGGCGACCGGCTCGACGGCGATGCGCAGCTCGGTGAGCTCGATCAGCACGGCCCGACGACTCGAGCTGTCGAGCGACCATTCGATGATGTCGGCGCCCAGGATGTCCCACTCCTCGCGCGGGCGGACGACGATTCCCACGCGGCGGCGCGACGTCAACAGTCCATGGGCTTCGAGGACGCGCACCGCCTCGCGCACGACGGTCCGCGACGCCGCGAACGACTCCTCGAGCCCGGCGAGGGTCAGACCCGTCCCCGGTGCGAGCTCGCCGCCGACGATGCGGCGACCGAGGGTCTCGACGATGTGGGCGTGGGACGCGGTGGTGACGGGCGTGGGCATCGGTGTCCTTCGTTGCGACCCTCACGTTACCCCGCGGTTACCGGGGGAACAGTCGCGGCATCCGAAAAGTACTACCAATCGCTTGCGAAAGGTACTACTTATGTGACACCGTGGGCTCGCTGCCGGGAAAGGCCCCGGCGTCGGGACGATTCACTGGAGAACACACCCATGGACGAGTGGACGCAAACACTCGGAGCAGGGCCCCTGCTTCTGATCGCGGCCGGAGCGGTCGCCCTGATCCTGCTGCTCATCATCAAGGTCCGCCTGCACGCGTTCATCGTGCTCGTGCTGGTCTCGCTGCTGACGGCACTGGCCACCGGCATCCCGGTCGGCAGCATCGGAAAGGTGCTGATCGACAGCTTCAGTTCGACCGTGGGCACGGTCGCGCTCCTCGTCGGCTTCGGAGCGATGCTCGGCGCCCTCATCGAGAGCTCGGGCGGTGCCCGCGTGCTGGCCGAGAAGATGGTCTCCGTCTTCGGTGAGAAGCGCGCTGCCATCGCCCTGAGCGTCGCGTCGCTCCTCATGGGCTTCCCGATGTTCTTCGACGCCGGGCTCGTCGTCATGCTGCCGATCATCTTCGCCGTCGCCCGCCGCATCGGCGGCAAGCACATGCTGCTCTACGGCATCTCGGCCGCCGCCGCGTTCTCGGTCATGCACGTCTTCGTCCCACCGCACCCCGGTCCCATCACGGCAAGCGAGACCTATGGCGCCAACCTCGGGCTCGTGCTTCTCATCGGTCTCGTCGTGGCGATCCCGACGTGGTACCTCAGCGGTTACCTCTGGGCGCGCTTCATCGACCGCCGCATCCCGCTCGCCATCCCGCGCCTGTTCGGCGAGGACGTCGAGCCCACGAACCCGCCCAAGGCCGGCACCGTCATCGGCGTCATCGCCATCCCGCTCGTCCTGATCCTCCTGAACACCGGGTCCGCCGCGCTCGTCTCGTCGGGAGCCGTCGACGGCACCGCCGTCTGGGTGCAGGTGCTCGGCCTCATCGGCACGAGCCAGGTCGCGCTGCTCATCGCCGTCCTCGTCGCCCTGTTCGTCCTCGGCACCCGCCGCGGCGTCGGAGGCAGCGCGCTGGACAAGATCGTCGAGTCCGCTCTCGGACCGATCTGCTCGGTCGTGCTCATCACCGGCGCCGGCGGCATGTTCGGCGGCGTCCTGCGGGCGTCGGGCATCGGCGACGCGCTCTCGGACTCGCTGGCCTCGATCGGCGTCCCGGTCATCTTCGCCGCCTACATCATCGCCGTTCTCCTCCGCGTGGCGCAGGGGTCGGCGACCGTCGCCCTCGTCACCGCGGCGGGGCTCGTCGCACCGGCCGTCGTGTCGGGCGGCTTCAACCCGCTGCAGGTCGCCTGTATCGTCCTCGCCACCGCGGCGGGCTCCGTCTTCGCCGGGCACGTGAACGACTCGGGCTTCTGGCTCGTCGGCCGCCTCATGGGTATGGACGTCAAGACCACGCTCAAGACCTGGACGGTGCAGCAGGCCATCGAGTCGCTCGTCGGCTTCCTCATCGTGCTCGGCATCTTCGGTCTGGTGTCCCTTGTCTGACGTCTTCGACCTGACCGGCCGCCTGGCCCTCGTGACGGGCTCGTCGCGGGGGCTCGGGCAGAGCCTGGCCTTCGGCTTGGCGGATGCCGGGGCACGCGTCATCGTCCACGGCCGCGACGCCGAGGCGACGGAGCGCAGCGCCAACGCGATCGCCGGGCGCACCGGCATCCGTCCCGAGACGACCCTGTTCGACGTGACGGATGCCGCGGCTGTCGAGGCCGCGATCGGTGAGCTCATCGAGCGGGTCGGCACCCCCGACATCCTCGTGAACAACGCCGGGATCCAGCGGCGGGCACCCTTCGCGGAGTTCCCCGTCGCGGACTGGGATGCGGTGATCTCGAGCAATCTGTCGAGCGCGTTCTACGTGTCGCGCTTCGTCGCTCCCGGCATGATCGCGCGGGGCTCGGGAAAGATCATCAACATCGCCTCGGTGCAGTCGCTGCTCGGGCGCCAGACGATCGCGCCGTACGCGGCGAGCAAGGGCGGCATCGCCCAGCTCAGTCGGGGGATGGCGGCGGATCTGGCGCGCCACGGCATCCAGGTCAACACGCTCTCGCCCGGCTACTTCGCCACCGAGATGAACGCGGCGCTCGTCGCCGACGCGGACTTCTCGGACTGGGTCACCCAGCGCACCCCGGCCGGTCGCTGGGGCGATGTCGCGGAACTGCGCGGCCCGCTCGTGTTCCTCGCCTCGGCAGCGAGCGACTTCGTGAACGGACAGAACCTGTTCGTCGACGGCGGCATGACCGCCGTCGTCTGACAAGAGGAGCAAGACATGGATGCCGTCGTCATCAACGGAAAGCTCGACCTCACTGTGACCGCGCAGCCGGTGCCGATCCCCGGCGCGGGCGAGGTGCGAATCCGCGTCGGGTACGTGGGGATCTGCGGGTCGGACCTGCACTACTACGGCGAGGGAGCGAACGGAGCGTTCGTCGTCACCGAGCCCCTCGTTCCCGGGCACGAGCTGTCGGGGTGGGTCGACCTCGACCCCGACGGGCGCTTCGCGCCCGGCACGCCGGTGACGGTGCATCCCGCCCGCTTCGGTCCCGAAGGGTCGACTCCGGTCGAGCCCCATCTGCGCCCCGGCGGCAGTTACCTCGGCAGTGCCGCGACCACCCCGCACACGCAGGGCGCGATGAGCGAGTACCTGCTGGTGGATGCCGGCATGATCCGGACTCTGCCCGCGGAGCTGCCCGTGCGTCGCGCCGCCCTCGCCGAGCCCCTGGCCGTCGCCCTGCACGGTGCGGGTCGGGCGGGCTCCCTCGACGGAGCGCGCGTGCTCGTCTGCGGCGCCGGTCCCATCGGACTGCTTGCCGTCGTCGCCGCGCAGGAGGCCGGCGCAGCACGTGTCGAGATCACCGACCTGCTGCCCGGGCCGCTGGACCGGGCCCGCGCGCTCGGCGCCGACGGCGTCTGGCGCGTGGGCGAGGATGAGATCCCCTCCGACGCCTACGACGTCGTCCTCGAGTGCTCCGGTGCCGCGCCCGCCGTCTCGTCGGCGATCGCCGCCGTCCGCCGCCGTGGCACCGTCGTGCAGATCGGGATGCTGCCGAACCAGCCGGTCGGCGTGAACATCGCCCCGCTGATCTCCAAGGAGGCGACCCTCACCGGTGCCTTCCGTTTCCTCGACGAGATCGACCGTGCGATCGATGTGCTGGGCCGCCGCCCGGAGATCGAGTCCGTCATCACCCACGAGTTCGCTCCGGGCGACGCGGTCGAGGCCTTCGAGACGGCCCGCCGACCCGCCGACAGCAGCAAGGTCGTCGTCGCGATGAACTCTGCGAAGGTGGCATCGTGAGGACCGCACCCCGCATCGTCGTCATGGGACCGAGCGGGTCGGGCAAGACCGCCGTCGGAGCCGCCCTCGCCGTGGATCTCGGCGTGGACTTCGTCGACGCCGACGATCTACACCCGGCAGCGAACGTGGCGAAGATGGAGGCCGGCCACCCCCTCGACGACCACGATCGCGCCCCCTGGCTCGACATCGTCGGACAGACCCTCGCCGACGCACCCGGCCTGGTCGTCGCGTGCTCCGCGCTGGCACGCCGCTACCGCGACCGGATCCGAGCCGCGGCCCCCGACGTCCGCTTCGTCGAGCTGGTCGTCTCACCCGAGGAGCTGGATCGTCGGATGCGGTCGCGGCAGCACTTCATGCCGCCGGCGCTCCTCGCCTCGCAGCTCGCGACCCTCGAACACCTCGGCGAGGACGAGCCGGGCGTCGCGGTCGAGAACGTCGGCCGCATCCTCGATGTGGCGCGCCGCGCGCGCATCGCGCTCGACCAGGCCGACTGAGGCTCCGCCCGCGCTCCCCTGTCACAACACGCCGCGCGCGTCCGCACGTTGCGACAGGCGAGCGCCGCGCCGCGACCCGAGCGCGGCGCCGAGCGCAAGGGCGGGATGCCGGTCGATCGCCCCGCATACAATCGCGGAAGACGGCCGTCCGCGCCGCCGCATCCGAGGAGAACCGCCATCGACCACCCTGCGCCGACCCGGCCCGTCACCTGGCGGACAACCCTCGGGCGCCTCGTCCACATCTCACGCCCCGTGCTCTGGATCAACACGATCGGCACCGGCGTGCTCGGGATGTGGCTCACCGGCGCGCTGCTGGATTCCGCAGCGATCCCGCTCCTCGTCTGGCTGACGCTGCCGTTCAACCTGCTGATCTACGGCGTGAACGACATCTTCGACCAGGAGACCGACGCCCTGAACCCGCGCAAGGGGTCGATCGAGGGCGCCCGGATCGAGCCGCGCGAGGTGCGGACGATCGTCTGGGCCGTCGCGATCACGAACGTGCCGTTCCTCGCGTGGTTCCTGATCGCCTACCCGCTCGCCGCGAACGCGCTGATCCTGCTCTACACGGCGGTGTTCGTGTTCTACTCCGCGCCGCCGCTGCGGTTCAAGCAGCGACCGTTCCTCGACTCGCTCAGCAACGCGGCCTACGGACTCCCGCTGCTGATCGTCCCCGTCGCGCTCGGCGCGTCGCCGCTGTGGCCCGCCGTGGCCGGGCTGCTGGTGTGGAGCATCGCGAAGCACGCCTACGACGCCGTCCAGGACATCGACGAGGACCGCGAGGCCGGCATCCGGACGACCGCCGTCCTCCTCGGGCCGCGCGGCACGGCGCTGTGGAGCGGCTTCTGGTGGCTCGTGTCGAGCGTGCTGTTCGCGTTCGTCAGCATCCCGGTCGCCGCGCTCAACGCCGTCATCGCCGGTGTCCTCGTCGTGTGGATGCTGGTGCGCCCCACTCCCGCGACCGGTCGCCGCCTCTACCCGGTCTCGATCGCCTTCCCGTACGTCGCCGGGTCGGTGGCGAGCGGGTTGCAGCTGACGAAGATGTTCTTCGAGGCGTACGGATGAGTCGCATCGTGGTGGTCGGTGCCGGACTCGGGGGGCTGGCGGCATCCGCTCTTCTCGCCCGTGCCGGTCACGAGGTGACTCTGCTCGAGGCGGCGGACCGGGTCGGCGGCAAGAGCCGCAGGCTCGAGGTCGACGGCGAGCGCATCGACTCGGGGCCGTCGCTCGTGACCTTCCCCGGTGTGTGGGAGGAGTTGTGCCGCCGCCTCGGCACCGACGCGGGAGCCCTCCAGCTCGAACGGCTGCCCGAGGTCGGCCGGTACTACTACGACGGCGAGGAGGTCACCCTCCCCGTGCCGCCGGAGCACCGCTGGTACCCCGCGTGGAAGCGGTTCAGCGACCTGCACGCGCCGCTCGCCGACGACGTGACCGCGCTGCTCGTCGCCGACCCGCTCGAGCGGCGGTCGCTGCCGGCCCTGCGCCGGCTGCTCGCCGTCTACGGCCCGCGGCTCAGCACCCGGGCCTACCTCGACAGCCTCACATGGATGCCCGACGGGCTGCGCGAGATCATCGCGATCCACACCCTCAACGCCGGGGTGTCGCCGTCGCAGACGCCCGCGCTCTACGCGAGCATGCCGGCGATCATGGCGGCATCCGGCGTGTGGGTTCCGCGCGGCGGCGTGTTCGAGATCCCGCTCGCGCTGGAACGGATGGCGGATGCCGCCGGTGTCGACATCCGCACCGGCGAGACCGTGACGCGCCTCGAGCGCGGCCGCGTCACGACGGCCAGCGGATCGTTCGCCGCCGACGTCGTCGTGAGCGCCCTCGACGCCGACCGCGTCGAGGCGCTGCTCGGCCGGCGACCGCGACGGGCGCGCGCGCTGTCGTGCTCGGCTGTCGCGATCTACGGGGCGCTGCGCGAGCCGCTGCCCGAGCAGATCGCGGCGCACAGCGTCATCCTCCCGACCAAGCCCGACGCGCTGTTCCGCAGCCTCGCCGCGGGCGACGAGCCCGCCGACACGATGGCGTTCGTGAACCTGTACCGGGCGGGCGAGATCTACCCGAACGACCGCGGCACGCTCGCGCTGCTGCTGACCGCTCCGGCCGACGGGTCGGGGTACAGCCTCGAGCATCCGTTCGTGCGCCGCGAGGTCGAACGGATCTCGCGGACGCTGGGTCTCGATGAACTGCTGACCGACACGATGACGGATGCCGCGGTCCTCGACCCGCGCTACTTCGGCACGTTCGGCGAGCGCCACGGCGCGCTGTACGGCGCCGCGCGACCGCTGTGGATGAGCGGCCCGCTGCACCGCCCCGCGCACCACGACCCGCGGACACCCTGGCTGTGGCGCGTCGGCGCCTCGGTCCACCCGGGCGGCGGGATCCCCGCCGTGCTCGGCGGAGCGATGATGGTCGCCGCGAAGCTGTTGCAGCGGCATCCGGTCTGATCGGAGTCGGGTTCCGGGGACGCGGTTCGTCGCGTGCGCGGGCGGTGAGCGACCGGATGCGCCCCCTGGGGCGCGGGCCGCGGCGGCTCCGGGGACGCGATTCGTCGCCCGCCGCGCGCGGGAGCGACCGAACGCGTCCCCGGAACGCTCGCCCGTAGCATCGGCGTGTGACGACCGACGCTGTGATCCGCCCTGCCCGCGCCGCCGACGTTCCCGCGCTCGTCGACCTGCGCGCGCAGATGATGCGCGACATGGGTGCGGACACGGGCGACGAGTCCTGGCGAGCGGATGCCGCGGCCTGGTACCGCGCCCGTCTCGCCGAGCCGATGCGGTGCGCCGCGATCATCGCCGAGGTCCCCGGCGACGGCGTCGTCGCGTGCGCCGTGGGCACGGTCGACGACCACGCGCCATCGCCCCGCAACCCGAGCGGACTGCGGGGCGAGATCGCGAACGTCGTGACGTTCCCCGCGTTCCGCCGCTGCGGGCTCGCCCGCACCTGCGTGGAAGCGCTGCTGCAGTGGTTCGACGCCGAGACGGCCGTCCACGTCGTGCGCCTCGCTGCGACGGCGGACGGCGAGGCGCTCTACCGGCGACTCGGTTTCAGCGAGCCGCGCGACCTGATCCTGGAACGACGGATGCCGCGCTGATCCGAGCAGGACGGGGGACGACCCGGCCCTCAGTCCATCCCGACGGCCATGTCGGTGAAGCGCGAGAAGTGTCCCTGGAAGGCGACGACGACGGTGTCGGTCGGGCCGTTACGGTGCTTCGCGACGATGAGGTCGGCTTCGCCGGCGCGGGGGCTGTCCTTCTCGTAGGCGGCCTCGCGGTGCAGGAGGATCACCATGTCGGCATCCTGCTCGATCGAGCCCGACTCACGCAGGTCGCTGATCGCGGGCTTCTTGTCGGCACGCTGCTCGGGACCACGGTTCAGCTGCGACAGGGCGATGACCGGGACCTGCAACTCCTTCGCGAGGAGCTTCAGCGCACGCGAGAACTCCGAGACCTCCTGCTGACGCGACTCGACGCGCTTACCGCTCGTCATGAGCTGCAGGTAGTCGATGACGACCATCTCGAGCCCGACGCGCTGCTTGAGCTTGCGGCACTTCGCGCGGATCTCGACGAGCGTCATGTTCGGGCTGTCGTCGATGTAGAGGGGCGCGTCGTTGATGCGGCCGCGGGTCGAGGCGATCGTCGTCCAGTCGCGGCTGTCGAGCATGCCCTTACGCATGCTCTGCAGCGGCACCGAGCCCTCGGCGCTCATGAGGCGCATCGCGATCTCGCTGCGCCCCATCTCGAGCGAGAAGAACACGGTCGGGCGGTTGTGCTTGATGGCGGCGGCGCGGGCGAAGTCGAGCGCGAGCGTCGACTTACCCATTGCGGGACGCGCCGCGACGACGATCATCTGTCCGCCGTGCAGACCGTTGGTGAGCTGGTCGAGCCCGGCGAACCCGGTCGGGATGCCGGTCATCTGACCGTCGCGACCGCGAGCGGCCTCGATCTCCTCGACGGCGGCGTCGACAGCGACCTGCAGGGGGACGTAGTCCTCGGACTGCTCGGCACCGGTGACCGAGTAGATCTCGGCCTGGGCGTTGTTGACGAGGTCGAGCGCCTCGCCCTGCCCGTTGTAGCCCATCTGCACGATGCGGGTGCCGGCCTCGACGAGCCGACGCAGCAGCGCCCGCTCGCGGACGATCGACGCGTAGTAGGCGGCGTTCGCCGCCGTCGGGACGATGGACGTCAGCGAGTGCAGGTAGTCCGCCCCGCCGGCACGCTGCAGATCGCCTGTTTTGATGAGCTCGTCGGTGACCGCGACGACATCGGTCGGCTCGCCGTGCGAGTAGAGGGAGAGGACGGCCTCGAAGATCAGCTCGTGCTTCGGGACGTAGAAGTCGGTTCCGCGGAGCGCCTCGATGACGTCGGCGACCGCGTCACCCGAGAGCAGCATTCCGCCGAGGGTGCTCTGCTCCGCGAGCATGTCGTGCGGCGGAGTCCGCTCGGGGCCGCGGGAGCCGCCGATTCGGTCGTCCGACAGATCCGCGATCGACATCCATGCCCCTCTTCCGGGCCCGCTGGAAGGCCCTCGCACACGCTAGGGAGGGGCTCCGACACACGCAAACCAGCCTGTGGATAACTGTGTGGAGAACGTGCGGGAAACGCCGACCACCCTGTGCAGAGTGCCTGTGGAGAACCTGCGGAAACACATCGCTCCACACCGCCGAATGTTGTTTTGATCTGGGGTTGTGCTTCCCACAGGCTGTGGATGGATAACCGACCTCAAGTGGCGCTTGAAGGTTCAGCGTTATCCCCACCCCATGTGCAGAATCGCCCGTTTGTCAAATGAGAAAGTCGGGCCTTCCCGGCGGTCTTCCCGCACACTCGAAACCTCTTGCCAAACTCATAGGAACGGCGTACTTTATGGGGTCCAGGCACCCCGCAGACGCGGCCTTCTCGGCATGCGTCCCGATGTTTCCATCGTGGAGGTGACCTGTGCAGACGACGCTACGCGCGTTCACCCGCCTCGGCCTCCTCTGTGCGATCGGGCTCGGGATCGCCGTGATCTGGGCCGCGATCGTCACCGTCCTGATCGCACCGGATGCCCGCGCGTCCGACCGCATGGACGAGGGACTCCTCAGCGGGGTGACCAAGATCGTCGAAGACGTCACCGAGCCTGTCGTCGACAAGGTGGTGACCCCCGTCACGGAGAAGGTCGCGAAGCCCGTGACCGAGAAGGCGGTCAAGCCGACCGCCGAAAAGGTCGTCGCGCCGGTCGTGGAGAAGGTCGCGAAGCCCGTCACGGACAAGGTCGTCAAGCCGGTCACCGACAAGGTCGTCGCGCCGGTCACCGACAAGGTCGTCGCGCCGGTCACCGACAAGGTTGTCAAGCCGGTCACCGACAAGGTCATCAAGCCCGTCACGGACAAGGTCATCAAGCCCGTCACCGAGGCTGTGAAGCCCGTCACCGACGCTGTCCTCGAACCCGTCGTCGAGGTGGTGACCCCCGTCACGGACGAGGTCGTCGCCCCCATCGTCGAGGCCGTCGTCCCGCCCATCGTCGACGCGGTCAGCCCGGTGACCGACCCCGTCGTCGACGCCGTCTCCCCCGTGATCCCGCCGATCGTCGAGGTCGTCCCGCCCGTGGTGGATGCCGTGACACCCGACATCGAGCCTCCGAGCCTCCCCGTCGACGTGCCCTCCACGGTCCCTGTGCCCGGCCTTCCGGTTCCGGCCGCGTCCACCGTGCCCGTCGTCGAGCCGGCCGTGTCGATGCCGGTCGTCGACGCTCCCACCGGTGCGCTCATGAACCGGCCCGCGATCGCTCCGACGGAAACGTCGTCGGGCACCCCGACGCAGGTCGCGCAGCTCTTCTCCCGCGCCGTCGCGCAGGCTCCCGCCGACTCCGGCGCGGCTGTCGCGGCGCCCCATCCGCTCGATCTCGCAGGCCCCCCTGCACCCGCGCCCTCGGCGCCGCTGAGCGAGTCGGGTTCTCTGTCTTCCGCATCCTCCGGGGGGCCTGCCGGGCTGTTCGCCCTGCTCCCGCTCGGGTTCCCCGTCGCGCACCGTGCCTGGGCACGACGGGGTCGCCCGACCGATGAGCAGGGCCTTCCCGCGCCCTTCTTCGACACCGACGTCTCTCCCGACTGACGGGGATCGCGCCGCGCTTTCTCGCGGCATGCATCCGCACGCTCTGCGTGCCGGCGCTCCGGCGCCTATTCCCTGTCGATCTTTGAGGAGAGATGAAATGAACTCCACGTTGTCGCGTGTCCTGCTGGGCACGCTCGTGGCCGGGGGCATCACGCTCTTCGGCGCGGCGGCCGCACAGGCCGCAGAACCGACGACGTCCGGCGAGGACGGGCTGCTTTCGGGCACCCAGGCCCTGCTGAACGTCGACATCCCGATCACCGTCGGCGACACCGCCGTCTCGGTCATCGGCGACTCGTCCAGCTCGTCCGACGACGAGGCCGAGCCGGCTCAGCCGCGCGAGACCTCGTCCGGGTCCACGAGTGGCGCCGGCGGCGCCGCCTCAGGGTCGCAGGCGCTGGTCGACGTCAACGTCCCGATCACGGTGAAGGACACCGCGATCTCGGTCGTCGGCGACAGCACCACCGAGTCGACGGATGCCGCGCCGGCACCCGCACCCGCCGAGCCGGCCGAGGCCCCGTCCACCGACGGAACCGACGGCGTCGGCTCGGGCACCCAGGTCGTCGCCCCCATCACAGTCCCCGTGACCGTGGACGACACCGCGGTCTCGGTCATCGGCGACAGCACCACCGAGTCGACGGATGCCGCCACCCCGGCCGCCCCGGCGCCGAGCGGTTCGACCGCAGCGCCGACCACGGGTGGTTCGGACGGCATCCTCTCGGGCTCGCAGGTGGTCGCGCCGATCACGGTGCCGGTCACCATCGGCGACACCGCGGTCTCGGTCATCGGTGACAGCACGAGTGACAGCACCGACGTCGCCGCGCCCACCGCACCGGCCACCGGAACCACCGGCGCGCCCTCGACCGACGGCACCGACGGCATCGGCTCCGGCACGCAGGTCGTGGCCCCCATCACGGTCCCCGTGACCGTGGACGACGCCGCGGTCTCGGTCATCGGTGACAGCACGAGCGAGAGCTCGTCGGGTCCGGCGGCGCCGGTCTCGGACGGCGCGACCGGAGCGCCCACCACGGGCGGTTCGGACGGTATCGGCTCGGGCACCCAGGTCGTCGCGCCCATCACGATCCCCGTGACCGTCGGCGACAGCGCGGTCTCGGTCATCGGTGACAGCACGACGGAGGGTACGGATGCCGCGGCCCCCGCAGCGCCCGCACCCGGCACGACCGGCGGCCCGTCCACGGACGGCACCGACGGTGTCGGGTCGGGCACCCAGGTGGTCGCCCCGATCGGCATCCCGGTGACGGTCGACGACACCGCGGTGTCGGTGATCGGCGACAGCTCGGTCATCGGCGGCGGCTCCACCGGGACGCCGGGAACCGGCACGTCGACGGGCCCCGTCACCTCCGGTGAGGGCGGCGTCGGAAGCGGTACGCAGGTCGTGCTGCCCATCGGCATCCCGATCACCATCGGTGACACCGCCGTCTCGGTCATCGGCGGCAGCGAGGTGACCGACCCAGGCACCCCGACGGACCCGACCGACCCCACGGACCCGACCGACCCCACGGATCCCACGGACCCGGTCGACCCGACGGACCCCACGGACCCGGTCGACCCCACGGACCCCACGGACCCGACCGACCCGACCGACCCCACGGACCCCACGGACCCGGTCGACCCCACGGACCCGACGGATCCCACGGACCCGGTCGACCCGACGGATCCCACGGGCCCGACCACCCCGGTCGACCCGACGGACCCGACCACGCCGGTGAACCCGACGGACCCGACCACGCCGGTCGAGCCCACGGTCCCCGGTGACGGCACGGACGGTCAGATCCCCGGCGGCAGCCCCGCCCCGATGGTCCCCCGGGCCAGCGGTGGCGAGGCGCCGCAGGCGCTGGCTCAGACGGGAGGCGTCGCGACCCCGTGGCTGCCCCTGGCCGCGATCACCCTGATCGCCGGCGGTGCGCTGCTCATGCTGCGTCGCCGCACCGTCTGACCGACTCCCCCCAGAAGGGCGGATGCCACGGGCCCCCACCCGCGGCATCCGTCAACCCCTCGCGGATGCAATGGATCCTGCGTGACACGCCGGGTCCCCACCCCCACCACCGGCGTGTCGGCCGAGATCCATTGCATCCGCGAACACATCGCACGGCCCCCGGAAACGACGGATGCCGCGGTCCCGACCCGTGAGGGAAGGGACCGCGGCATCCGAACCGCGCGCCAGGATTACTTGGCGGCGACCACCTGCAGGGTGATCACGGCGGTGAGCTCGTCGCCGAGGCGAACGGTCGCCTCGTGCTCGCCCACGGCCTTGATCGGCGAGGTGATGTGGATCTTGCGCTTGTCGAGGTCGCCCAGACCGGCGGCCTTGACGGCGTCGGCCACGTCGGCGGTCTTGACCGAACCGAACAGGCGGCCCTCAGCGCCGGCCTTGACGGTCAGCTTGACCGTGTTCGACTCGAGCGTGTTCTTGAGCGCCACGGCCTCTTCGTGGTCGTGGATCGCGCGGGACTCGCGAGCGGCGCGGATCGACGCCACCTGCTTCTCGCCACCGCGGGTCCAGGCCACAGCGAAGCCCTGGGGGATTAGGTAGTTGCGGGCGTACCCGTTCTTGACCTCGATGACGTCGCCGGCGCTACCGAGCCCGGCGACCTCGTTCGTGAGAATCAGCTTTGCCATGTCGGTACTCCTTACCGGCCAGCGCCGGCGTAGGGCAGGAGCGCCATTTCACGGGCGTTCTTGATCGCCTTGGCGATCAGACGCTGCTCCTGCACCGAGACTCCGGTGATACGACGGGCGCGGATCTTCCCACGCTCCGAGATGAACTTGCGAAGCGTCGCGACGTCCTTGTAGTCGATGACGCCGACGCGGATCGCCTTCGCGGGAGCAGCGTTCTTCGCGCCCTTCCGCGGCTTACGGCGATCGCCGGTTGCCTTTCCAGCCATGTGTCTTCCTTAAGAGAGATGGATGCCGCGACCCGCGGCATCCGCAATTCGAATCAGAACGGGGTGTCGTCGCCGTAGCTCGTCCCGGGCGCGCTCCAGGCGTCGGGAGCCGAGGACCCGGGCGTGGCCCAGGGCTCGTCCTGCTGCACCTGCGGACGCGACTGCTGCTGACCGCCGCCGAAGCCGCCGCCACCGTTACCGCCGCCGTTGGAGGCGGCGCGGGTGACCTGAGCCGTGGCGTAGCGGAGCGAGGGGCCGATCTCGTCGACCTCCAGCTCGATCGCCGTGCGGTTGTTGCCTTCGCGGTCCTGGTAGGAGCGCTGCTTCAGGCGGCCGGTCGCGACGACCCGCATGCCCTTGGTGAGCGAGCCTGCGACGTGCTCAGCGAACTCGCGCCAGACCGACGCGCGCATGAACAGCGCTTCGCCGTCCTTCCACTCGTTGGCTTGACGGTCGAAGCTGCGCGGCGTCGATGCGATCGTGAAGTTCGCGACGGGCAGGCCGTTCTGCGTGTAGCGCAGCTCGGGGTCCGCCGTGAGGTTACCCACGACCGTGATGATGGTCTCGCCGGCCATGAGCCTTAGGCCTTCGCTGCCTTGCGGGCGGCCTTGGCCTCAGCGCGCTCCTTCTCGGCGGCGACCTGAGCGATCGCCTCCTCGGCGCGGAGGACCTTGGTGCGCATGATCTGCTCGTTCAGCTTGAGCTGACGGTCGAGCTCCTGCGTGGCCTCGCTCGTGGCGGTGAAGTTGACGACGGCGTAGATGCCCTCGGTCTTCTTCTGGATCTCGTAGGCGAGACGGCGCTTGCCCCACACGTCGACGTTGTCGATCGAGCCACCATCAGCGGTGATGACCTTCAGGAACCCGTCGAGCTTGGGAGCAACCTGGCGCTCGTCGACCTCGGGGTCGAGAATCACCATGAGTTCGTACTGGTGGATGTGCGTCACTAACCCACCTCCTTCGGACTAGAACGGATGCCGGGCGTTTCCCGGCATCAGGAGGGTTGATGCACGTGTCCGGTGATTCCGCGCATGAGCGCAGACGGACAACCACAACAGTCTAGCGGATGCCCGGCCCCGCCGCGGAATCGCTCAGTCGACGCCCCAGCGTCCCGGCGGCGTCGGCGAGCTCCGGTGGCCCCACGACCTCGAACGGGACGTCGAAGCGCAGCGCCCACGCGAGCGCTCCCGCCCACGACCAGGATCCGACACGCACGCGACTGCGGCCGTCGCCGAGGTCCTCGAGCTCCGCGTCGCCGAGGAACGGCACGACCCGCTGCGCGGGCGTCGACAGGATCAGGTCGGCGGTCACAGGCCAGCGGTCCTGCTCGTCGGAACCCTTGAACCTCGCGGAGAGATAGGTGCGCGCATCGCCCGTGGGGATCTCGCGCGGCTCGAACGGCACGCCGCCGCCCTGCCGGACCCGCACGCGGTCGAGCCGCAGGATGCGCCAGTCCGCGGCATCCCCCTCCCACGCGACGACGTACCAGCGGCCGTCGCGCACGACGACGGCGTGCGGCTCGATCCGCCGGGCGCGGCCGTCGTCGCGGTACTCGATGCGGAGGGTGAGGTGATCGCGGGCCGCGGCGCTCACCGCCGCCACGACCGTAGGCGCCGCTTGCGCGCCCGCCGCGTCCGCCTCGAACCGGATGCCGTCGATGCGGTGGCGCAGGTGCGATGGCATGACCTGCCGCATCGTGGCGAGGGCCCGGGCCGCGGCATCCGCGATGTCGACTCCGGATGCCGACTGCAACGCGACCGCGATCGCCACCGCCTGCTCGTCGTCGAACAGGAGCGGCGGCAGCTCCTCGCCGGGCGCGAGGCGGTACCCGCCGTACGGGCCCTTGACCGCCGTGATCGCGTAACCGAGTTCGCGCAGCCGATCGACGTCGCGTCGCACGGTGCGCACGGTCACCCCGAGGCGGTCGGCGAGCTCCTGCCCCGCCCAGTCGCGCCGGGACTGCAGGACCGACAGCAGGTTCAGCATCCGGTGCGAGGGCGACGACATATCCCCATCCTCGTCGAGAAGCGGACAGGAACGGTCCTCTACGCGAAGGAGAGTCGCTGCAGGCAGACAGCCACTCAGCAAAGGACGATCATGACCCTCACCACCACGACCCACCTCAACTTCCGCGGCACCGCACGGGAGGCCCTCGAGTTCTACGCCCGCGTCTTCGACGGCCAGGCGATGGTGACCACCTACGCCGACCTCGGGATGCCCGCCGACGCACCCGGCGCCGACACGGTCGTCTTCGGCATCCTCGTCGCGGCGGACGGATGCCGTCTCATGGCGTACGACGTGCCGGGGCCCGCCGCCGGCGCCGAGGCGGTTGCGGGCACGACGCACCGCGAGAACGGGATGACGCTCACCGACCGCACCTTCTTCGTCTCGCTGCAGGGCGACACCTTCGACGAGGTCTCCGCACGCTGGGACGCCCTCGCCGAGGGCGCGACCATCGTCGAACCGCTCGCCGCGTCGGCGTGGAGCGCGGGGTTCGGCATGCTCACCGACCGCTTCGGCGTGACCTGGGTCGTCGACGTGCGCACCGCGTGAGCCGGGTCGCCTGACGACGGACGGGACGGATGCCGGTGCCCCGCCGCATCCGTCCCGCTCCCGGGAGCGGCCGGCCGGTACCGTGGCCGTCATGGAGTGGACCGCGGACGTCTCGGCCGGCGACTGGCTGCGCGAGCGCATCGACGACCCGTGGACCTGGACGATGCACGACGTCGTGCCGCGCGGGTTCGAGGCGTACGCGCGGGTGTTCCACCCGGCATCCATCACCGAGCTCCCGGGTGAACGGCTGCCCTCGATCGAGGAGTGGAACGCGTCCGACCCGGACGAGACGGCTCGGCTGGTAGATCGCTTGGTGGATCGCCGCCTGACGTGGAGCGAGGCGGCGGGGATCTTCGGCACGGTGTTCCATCCGCTGGCGCAGTGGGCGGCGCTCACCCGGGCGACGAACACCGGCAACACCATCGCGACCTCGGACGGGCGCTGGGTCGACCCGCCGCTAGAAGGTGAGCTGGCCTCCGATCTGCTCGCAGCGCTCGCGTCGATCCTCGCGCAGCACACGACCACTCCGGACGACGGCGTCGTCGCGCTCTGGGAGGGTCACGGCGCGCTGCTCGGACACATGGGCGCCGGCCCGTCACGCGCGTTCTTCCAGATGGGCGATCCGGCCGACCCCGTCCTCGCTCACCACAATCAGATGCTCGGCACGAGCGTGAAGGACGCGTGGAACAACGTGTTCCGCAAGGAGAGCTGGCAGGAGGGCATCCTCCCGCGCGAGGTCTCCGAGGGTCGGCGTCTCGAACTGCCGGGCCGGGGACATGTCCTCTTCCGTGGCGGCGTCAGCGAGCTCGCCCGACCGGACTGGTTCCTCGACGTGCCCTGGCGCGACCGGCCGGCAGAGGAGCACGGCTTCGAGCCGTCGGCGCTCAGCCCGAGCATCGTCTGGCCGGACGATCGTGCCTGGGTGCTCGTGTCCGAGGTCGACTTCGACTCGACGGTGATCGGCGGGTCCCGCGAACTGATCGCCGCCCTGATCGCGGCATCCGGGCTCGAAGCACTCGAGATCCGCGAGGGCGCCGCCCTGACGTCCGACTCCGACGAGGTGAACCGATGAGCACATCGACCTTCGACCCGACCCCGCTCACCCAGCCGGTCGACCGTGCGGCCGTCGCCGCGCATCGGAAGGACCTGCTCGCCGCCGGGCGGCTGCCCTCGGGCGGCAACGTGTGGGGCATCGTCATCGCCGTCGCGGTGTTCCTCTTCGTCGGCTTCTTCATGGTCAACGTGTTCATCGCGGTGTTCGGCGCGTTCCTCCGCGGGTCGAACGACAACCCGCTCGCGATCGGGTTCGTCGTGGTCGTCGCGGTCTTCGCGGTCGGGATCGTGGCGCTCATCATCCGCGGGTTCAAGGGATCGCACGAGCGGATCTACCGACTCGAGCGGTTCGCGCGGGCGAACGGGCTGACCTGGTACGCCCAGGCATCCGCTCCGCCCCTGCCGGGCATGATCTTCTCGCACGGGCACTCCCGCAAGTCGACCGACATCCTGCGGGGCGAGCGGCCGCGGTTCGTGGAGTTCGCGAACTACCGCTACACGACCGGGTCGGGCAAGAACCAGACGACCCACCGCTGGGGGTACGTCGCGACCCGGCTGGCGACGCCGCTGCCGCACATCGTGCTCGACGCGACCGGCAACAACGGGCTCTTCGGCTCGAACCTGCCGCAGGCGTTCGACAAGGACCAGCGACTCAGCCTCGAAGGCGACTTCGACGAGCACTTCGCGCTCTACTGCCCGCAGGGGTACGAGCAGGACGCGCTCTACCTCTTCACGCCCGACATCATGGCGCGCTTCATCGACCACGCCGCGCAGCTCGACGTCGAGATCGTGGACGACTGGCTGTTCCTCTACGCGAAGCGCGACCTGTCGACCCTCGACCCGAACACGTGGGCGTGGCTGTTCTCCGCGGTCGGCGCCCTGCTCGACAAGCTCGCCCAGTGGGAGCGCTGGCGCGACGACCGGCTCACGCAGACCGCGGCCGTGCCGGGCGCGACGGCCGACTCGCTGCCGTTCGCCCCGCCGCTCGGGACGCTGCGCCCGCCGCCGGGGGTCGCCGCGCAGGGCCGACGCCTGAAGGGCGGCGTCTCGTGGCCCGCCATCATCATCGGCGGGCTCTTCGTCCTCGGCGTCTTCGCGATGCAGAGCGGCCTGCTCGACGCGATCTTCCGCTGACCCGGCGCGCCGGGCCGCGGCATCCCCCCTTCCCCTGTCACAACCTGCAGCCGCGCGCGGCGTGTTGCGACAGGGGAAGGCCGGGGGGTCAGCGCGCGGACCAGCCGCCGTCCATCGTGTAGCTCGCGCCGCTGACCATGCCGGCATCCGGCCCCGCCAGCCACACCGCGAGGGCGGCGACCTCCTCCGGCTCGACGAGACGCTTGACCGCGGCCTCGGCGAGCAGCACCTTCGACAGCACCTCGTCCTCGCCGATACCGTGGAGCTTCGCCTGATCGGCGATCTGCTTCTCGACCAACGGCGAGCGCACGTACCCGGGGTTGATGCAGTTGCTCGTCACCCCGTGGGCGCCGCCCTCGAGAGCGGTCGCCTTCGACAGTCCCTCGAGACCGTGCTTCGCGGCGACGTAGGCCGACTTGTAGGGGGATGCCACGAGTCCGTGCACGCTCGACATGTTCAGGATGCGGCCGAACCCGCGCTCGTACATGGCGGGCAGCGCCGCGCGGATGAGCAGGAACGGCGCCTCGAGCATGAGGCGCATCATGAACGAGAATCGCTCGGGCTCGAACTGCTCGATGGGGCGGACGTGCTGGATGCCGGCGTTGTTCACGAGGATGTCGACGTCCAGCCGCAGGTCGGCGAGGGCCGCCGTGTCGCTCAGGTCCACGGCCCACGCCTCGCCGCCGACGGCGGCAGCGACCCGCTGCGCGCCGTCGGCGTCGACGTCCGCGACCGTCACCCGAGCACCGGCGGCGGCGAGCGCCGAGGCGCACGCCGCGCCGATGCCGCTCGCGCCACCCGTGACCAGGGCGGTCCGGCCGGTGAGGTCGGTCATGCCCGCTCCTTCTCGCGGAGCAGTTCGGCTGTACGGGCGGCATCCGCGTCGTCGATCGCGTGCAGGGAGGCGCCCTTCGTCTCGCGCATGAGGACGATCGTGGTCCCGGTGATGAGGCAGGCGATCGCGATGTAGATCGAGACCGGGGTCCACGAGCCGAAGTCGCGCAGCCACTGCGTCGCGAGGATCGGGGCGAGCGAGCCGGCCGCGATCGCCGTGACCTGAGCGCCCAGCGAGACGCCCGAGTACCGCATGCGGGTGGGGAACAGCTCGGCCATGATCGCGGGCTGCGGTGCGTACAGGAACGCGTGGAACGTGAGTCCGACGGTCACCGCGAGCACGATGAGGACGGGGTTCAGGGTGTCGAACAGCGGGAAGGCGAAGAACGCCCACGTCGCGCTGAGGATCGCGCCCGTCAGGGCGACGGGCCGGCGGCCGAACCGGTCGGCGAGGCGCCCCACCTGCGGAATCACGAGGAAGTGCACGACGTGCGCGATGAGCAGGGCGAGCAGCAGCTGGCTGGTGTCGTACTCGTGGACGGTCTTCAGGTAGACGATCGAGAAGCTGACGACGATGTAGTAGACGATGTTCTCCGCGAACCGCACGCCCATGGCCTGCAGCACGCCGACCGGGTAGCGACGCAGCACCTCGACGACGCCGTACGAGACCGCCTTTTCGGCCTCGACCTGCGCCTTGGCCTCGAGGAAGATCGGCGCCTCCTCGACGTGACGGCGGATGTAGAAGCCGACGAGGACGATGACGGCCGACAGCCAGAAGGCGATGCGCCATCCCCAGCCGAGGAAGTCCTCGGAGCTCAGCACCCACGAGGTGATGAGCAGCACGAGCGTCGCGAGCAGGTTGCCGACGGGCACGGCGGCCTGCGGCCAGCTCGACCAGAACGCGCGCGACCGGTTCGGGCTCTGCTCGGCGACGAGGAGCACGGCACCGCCCCACTCGCCGCCGACCGCGAAGCCCTGCAGGAAGCGCAGCGCGACCAGCAGCGCGGGGGCCCAGTAGCCGATCTCGACGAAGCCGGGCAGGCATCCCATCAGGAAGGTGGCGACCCCGACGATGATGATCGTCGCCTGCAGGGTGGGCTTGCGACCGAAGCGGTCGCCGATCTGGCCGAACACGACGCCGCCGAGCGGCCGCGCGATGAAGCCGACGGCGTAGGTGACGAAGGCGGCGATGATCCCGTCGAGCGACGATCCGGTCTGCGGGAAGAAGTAGGTGCCGAACACGAGGCTCGCGGCGGTGGCGTAGAGGAAGAACTCGTACCACTCGACGACGGTGCCGGCCATCGAGGCGGCGACGACGCGGCGCAGGCCGGACGGGGTGGCGGATGCCGCGGGGTCGGCGGCGCGGGTGGGGGCTGACATGGTCTCTCCGATCGATGTCGTCGATGACATCCGGGGTGGTCTGCTCTGACTCGGGACGCGGTGGCGTCCGCCCCACAGTCTGCGCATCGCGCGCCATGCGGATCAATGCCCAGTCCTGCACCCGTCGTGTGCAGAATTGCACACATGGATGCCCGTGGTCGCCTCCGCGCCGATGACCTGCTCGTGCTGCTCGCCGTCGCCCGGTCGGGTCGCTACACGACGGCGGCGAACGCCCTGGGCATCGACCACACGACGGTCGCGCGTCGCATCGCCGCGCTCGAGGACGCGGTCGGCGGGCGCCTCGTCGCGCAGTCGGGCGGGGGCTGGGAGCTCACGGCGCTCGGCCGCCAAGCGGTCGACACCGCGGGACGGATCGAGTCCGCGCTGACGCAGCTCTCCGACGCCGGCGAGGACCACGACCCGATCGCTGGTGTCGTGCGCATGTCGGCGACGGACGGGTTCAGCGCCTTCATCGCCGCCCCCGCCGTCGCGCGGCTGCGCCGGCAGCACCCGCGCCTGACCGTCGAGATCGTCACCGCGACCCGGCGGGCCGCCGCGCACCGTCCGGGCCTCGACATCGAGGTCGTCGTCGGCGCCCCGCAGTCCCGGCGCGCGCAGGGCGTCCAGCTCGGCGCGTACACGCTCGGGATGTACGCCTCGCGCGCCTATCTGGAACGGGAGGGGATGCCGCGCGACGCCGCCGAGCTCATGCGGCATCCGCTCGTCTACTTCGTCGACGCGATCCTGCAGGTCGACGCCCTCGACCTGCCGCGGCGCCTCGTGCCCGAGATGCGCGACGGACTGAGCTCGACGAACGTGTTCGTGCACGTCGAGGCGACGCGGGCGGGGGCGGGGATCGGGCTGCTGCCGTGCTTCGTCGCCGACCGGCACGACGACCTCGTGCGGCTGCTGCCCGATCAGTTCGACGAGCGGCTGCCGTACTGGATGATCGTGCGGCCCGAGTCGCTGCGGATCCCGGCGGTCGCCGCCCTCGCGGACGCCCTGCGCGACGAGACCGCGGCCGCCGCTGCGATGCTCGCCGGCCGCCGCTGACGTGCGGCGTTCTCCTCCCCTGTCACGAACGGCGGCCGCACGCGGCGTGTTGCGACAGGCGAAGCCCCCCGGCGCAGCGGCATCCCACTTCCCCTGTCACGAACGGCAGCCCCGCGCGGCGTGTTGCGACAGAGGAAGCCCCGGCGCCCAGCCGCATCCCCCTTTTCCTGTCACGAACGGCAGCCGCACGCGGCGTGTTGCGACAGGCGAAGCCCCCCGGCGCAGCGGCATCCCACTTCCCCTGTCACGAACGGCAGCCCCGCGCGGCGTGTTGCGACAGGGGAAGCCCGGGCGCCCCGTCAGTCGATCGCGACGAGCGCCGCGCGGCGGGGCCGGACGATCGGGTCCTGGTACCGGGCCGGGGTGACGGTGATGTCGGTCTGGTCGTCGAACCAGCTGCCCGCGCCGCGACGGCCGAGCACCTTGCGCGCGGTGAGGATGCCCCAGACGAGCGGTGCGCCGACGGCGAGCGCGACGGCCCCCGTGAGCGAGCGGTCCTCGCGGCCGAGCACGGCCTTGCGCTGCCACGCCTCGTGCAGCGCGCCCCCGCGGGCCGTCGGGACGAACCGCGGCGGCAGCAGGCCGCGCCGGCGCAGCGAGACGAGCTGCTCGACGTCGGACCACCAGGTCGACTGCTCGGGGGCGTGGAAGTAGTTGTCGACAAGCCACTGCGCGTTCGGGTGGCGGAACCGGCGGGCGATCACGTCCTCGGCACTGCCCTGCACGCCGCTGCCGTTGAACACGGTGTTGAGGTGCGTCTTCGAGACGCCGAACGTGTCGAGGGCGATGACGGGGACCCCCATCGCCATGGCCTCGATCGCCGCCGTCGAGCTGACCGTGACGAGTCCCTCGGCGTTCGCGAGCGCCTGGGCCATCGGCTCGTGCGAGAAGACGAGGTTGTCGGGCCGGTCCCGCAGCAGTTCGGTCAGCTCGGTGCGTTCGTAGTGCGTCTCGGTCTCGCCGAGCTCGGGGCGGGAGCGCAGTTTCACGACGACACGCCGCGACGGGTCGGCGAGGGCCGCGGCCCGCAGGATGCCCGCGATGGCGACCCGGTCGGCGGGCTCGCGCGGGACGATCGCCTGCGCCGCGAAGACCAGGTCGGTACCGCCCCCGGACGGACGCGTCGGACGCGCGAACGGCAGGGTCGCGAGCCCCAGGCGCAGCTCGAGGCCGAGGCGCTGGGCCAGGTGCCGGAACGCCCGTCGCTCGCGCTGCGAGTGCACGATCATGAGGTCGCAGTGCTTGCGGTACATCGCGGCGCCGCGCTGGGCGGGGATCGAGATGCCGGGCAGCCCCGACACCACGACGGGCCGCGGCGCGACGCGGTCGATCTGCCGCATCACGAGCCGCACGAACGGGCCGCGGCCGCCGATGACGACGACGTCGGGCCGGTCCTTCGCGAGCCAGGCCGCGATGTCGTCGCAGGCCAGGCGGGTGACCGCCTCGGGACGGATGCCGGTGCCCGCCAACGCCGCATGCTCCTGCGCCACGCTCACCGTGAGCGGCGTCTTCACGAGCAGCAGGTGGGGGTCCACCGACGGCGCGGAGTCGATGAGCGCCGCCGACCACTTCACGAAGGAGTCGGCGTCGGCGATCGCGACGACGCGCAGGCGTCCCGGACGGTCACCGCGCATGGTCATGCCGGGACGCGGCGCAGCTTCGCCATGGGGGCGAGCTCACCCTCGTAGATGCGCTTCACCCCGTCGCCGAGAGCCGTCTCGATGACGCGGATGTCGCGGACGAGGTGCTCGAGACCGGTCGGCTCGAGCGAGGCGGCGTGGTCGGAGCCCCACATCGTGCGGTCGAGGGTGATGTGGCGCTCGACGGCGACCGCGCCGAGGGCGACGGCGGCGAGGGAGATCTGCAAGCCGCGCTCGTGACCGGAGTACCCGACGGGGATGCCGGCGTAGCGGTCGCGGAGCGAGGCGATCATCTTGATGTTCGCCTCCTCGGGCTCCATCGGATAGGTCGACGTCGCGTGCATGAGCACCGTGCGGTCGGTGCCGAGCACCTCGAGCGCGCGGTCGATCTGCTCGATCGTGGACATGCCCGTCGAGAGGATGACCGGCTTGCCGGTGGCGCGCAGCGCCTCGAGCAGCTCGATGTCGGTGAGGCTCGCCGAGGCGACCTTGTGGGCGACGACGCCGAGGTCCTCGAGGAACTCGACGCTCGGGACGTCCCACGGCGAGGCGAACCAGTCGAGGCCGCGCATCGTGGCGTGGTCGCCGATCTCGATGTACTGGTCGCGGTCGAACTCGACGCGGTAGCGGTACTCGAGGTAGGTCATCGTGCCCCACGGGGTCTCGCGGAGCGTGTCGCGCATGTGTGCGGGCGTCGCGATCTCGGGGGTGCGCTTCTGGAACTTGACCGCGTTCGCGCCGGCGTCGGCGGCGACGTCGATCAGGCGCTTGGCGAGCTCGACGTCGCCATTGTGGTTGAGGCCGATCTCGGCGATGACGTACACGGGGTGTCCGCCGCCGAGTACGTGGTTTCCGATGGTCACCGTCATGGCGAGTCCTTTCATCGTTACTCCCCTCAGCGTCGGTTCCGACCGTGAATGACGGATGAATCCCGGGTGGCGAAGACCGGACGACTGGCTGTCGGGTGGGTGCGTCAGCGTGCGGCGAGGACGCGGTCGGCCAGTTCGCGCACCGCTCCGGCGCCGCCGGGGCGCGTCAGCACGACGCGCGCGGCGGCGACGACCTCGGGCCGGGCGTCGGCGACGGCGACGGGCCAGCCGACGAGAGCCATCGCCGGCAGGTCGTTGACGTCGTTGCCGAGGTAGGCCGTCTCGGCGAGGTCGACACCGCGCTCCGCTGCCCACTGCCGCACCACGCTCGCCTTGTCGTCGACGCCGTGGATGACCTCGACCTGCAGCTTCTCGGCGCGGGCGCGGACGACCGCGTTCTGCTCGGTCGACAGGATGAGCACCGGCACCCCGGCTCGCCGCAGCAGCGCGACCCCCATGCCGTCGGAGCGGCTGACGCGCACGTGCTCGGTGCCGGCGGCATCCACCCAGGCGGAGTCGTCGGTGTGGACGCCGTCGAAGTCGGTCACGACGACCCGCGCGGCGAGGGGTTCGGCGGGCTCGAGCAGGTGCGCGAGGGTCTGCGCCGTGCGCAGTTGCGCCGGGTCATCGATCTCGATCGCGGACTCCTCGGGGACCTCGACGATCTCGGTCCGGCCGAAGAAGCGGTGCCGGGCCTCCCGGAACCCGTCGGTCGTGAAGACGTAGAACGCGCCCGTCTCGACGTAGTGCGGGTCGCGGTCCTGCCGGCGCGGTCGGTGTGCGGCGTCGTGACCGAGAGCGGATGCCGCGCCGGCGGCATCCCTCCGCCAGACGAACTCGTAGCTCTCCCGCGCCGAGAACACGCTGTCGGCGCGGCCTCCCCGCACGAGCGCGACCGCCTCGCCGAGGGCGGCGGCGGGGATGAAGGGGCTCGTCGCCTGCAGGAACGCCGTCACCCGCGGGGTGATCCCCTCGGCCGCGAGGGTGTCGAGGGCGTGCAGCAGCGCACTCTCGGAGCTGGCCTGGTCGCCGGAGATGTCGGCGGGACGGTCGACGACGCGCGCCCCGGCGGCGCGCGCGGCGTCGGCGATAGCGGCGTCGTCGGTCGAGACGACGACGAGGTCGATCGCGCCGGAGGTCACCGCGGCATGGACGGCGCGCGCGACGAGCGGGATGCCGCCGACGCGGGCGACGTTCTTGCCCGGCACGCCTTTCGACCCGCCGCGGGCGGGGATGATCGCGATCGTCTGGGCGGTGCTCGGTGTCACGTCATCCTCCTCGCAGGGCCTTCCAGGCCCGCTTCCCCCGGCGCCGCGCGCCGCGGAGCGCGAGCTGCACCTCTGTGATGCGACTCGCGCCGTCGCGCTGCCCGAGCGCACGCGAGAACAGGCCGGGCGTGCCGCCGCCGGGCAGCGCGAGCGAGGTCAGGCGCGTGCGGGCGAAGTACCGGGAACGCTCGGCGGCGGGCGCCGATGCGAGGAACTCCTCGGCGCGCGGCCGCAGGTGCGCGGCGATGACCGGCTGCATGGCGTACCCGACGGCATCGACGAGCAGCTGCATCCGCTCTCCCGGGTAGGGCGAGTCCGGACGGGTGAGCGCGTCGATGATCGTGACCGGGATGCGGTTGCCGTTCTCGAACGGGGTAAGTCGCTGCAGCAGCAGATCGGTGCCGACGGCGCCGATGGGCAGGCCGGTCAGCGCCTGCAGCGTGGGCAGGGCCGTCGAGAAGCCGGCGACCGCGCCGACGAACGGCAGCCGCACGGCGAGGACCTCGGCGGGGGTGCCGCCGCGGAAAACGGTGAAGCCCACCCCGCGCGCGGCGGCGTGCGCCGCGAGGTCGTCGATGAGGGCGGGGGCCGACGACGGATGCGGCTTGAACACGATCGAGCCCGGGCGCCACTCGAGCGCACGGTCGATCATGTCGCACTGCATCCGCAGCTCTTCGTCGGCCGAGATGAGCTTCAGCGCCGAGAGGTACTGCCCGAGCACGAGGGCCGGGCGATCGAGCTGCACGAGCGCATCGATCTCGGGGTCGTCCGTCGCGGCGGCGACCTCGTCGACGACCGCCCGGAGGGCGGCGGGTGGCACGGGCACTCGAGCGGCAACGGGGAACAGCAGCGGCTCGACGCCCGGCACGGTGTCGGCGTAGACGACGGCGGTGACCCGGCTCGCGACGGTGTGCGGCCAGCGATTGCGGATCGGCGAGTACGTCATGAGGCCGTCTCCGACGATCGACACGTCGGCACCGGCGAACACGTCGATGAACACCCGCGACGGCGCGACCTGCGGGCTCTGCAGGAACAGCTCGACGTCCGCGTCGCCGATCCCCCAGGCCTCGCGCAGTAGGCGCTCGAGTGCCGGAGCCGCATTCGCGGTCACGCGCCAATGCGGCGGGCGTTCGGGGGCGAGCAGCTCGTTCAGGTCGACGACGCGGTCGAACCGCGCGCGGAGGGTGGCCAGGTGCGCGGCGTCCCCGATGCCCGGGGCGGCTTCGGGGACGATCGCCGCGTTGACGGCGACGAGGATGCGCCCCGACGGGGATGCCGGGATCGCCCCGGCATCCATCGCCGCGACAGCGGTCATGAGACCGTACGCGGAGTTGAGGACGAAGATCTGGGTCATGCGGTGCGCACCTCGCGCACGAGGCGCGCAAGGATGCGGCGACGGCGGTCCGACAGCCGCGACAGCGCCGGGTCGATCTGCTCGGCCGGGATGGCGCGCAACAGGTCACGGATGCCGGTGCGCAGCGCCGTGCGGTCGGCGGTCGACATCGCCCGCGCGCGGAACAGGTGGTAGGCGCACACGGACATCGTCGTCGTCGCGATCTTCGGGAGGAAGCGGTCCGCATCGTCGTCCTCCTCGACGACGCGGATCGCCTCGGCGAACGCCGGGAGGAAGTCGAGCTGGCGACGGTCGAGCACCTGAGTGAGCGAGGTGGTGACGCCGCGGCGGTACAGGATCGCGGGGGCGTCCACGACCGCGAACGATTCCGCGCGCAGGTGCAGGCGCCAGATCCACGGGCGGTCCTCGGCCGTGAACAGGCCCGGCTCGAAGTGCGCGAGGCCACGGTCGAGCACCCGGCGGTGGAACATGCCCGCCCAGGCATAGGGGTAGTCGACCATCGTCGTCTCGTCGGCGGGCATGATGGCGTCGCGCGGCGACACGACCCGTCCGCGGCGGCCGTGCGGCGCTCGCATGAGGCGTCGACGCCCGTCGGTGTCGGTGACGTGATCGGTGCGGACGAAGTCGCATTCCAGCCGGCGCATCGACTCGACGAGGCTCTCGAGGCGCTCGGGGTGCATCCAGTCGTCGCCGTCGACGAAGCAGAAGAAGTCGGTGTCGACGAGGTCGAGTCCCTGGTTGCGCGCGGCCGCGAGGCCAATGGGCTGCGGGTTGGAGATGATCTCGACGTGGGGCATGTCGCGCGCGAAGTGCTGCACCTGCGCGCGGGTGTCGTCCGTCGAGCCGTCGTCGATGACCACGAGGCGCAGGCGGCCCGGGTCCTCGAACTGGCGTCCGAGAGTCGTGACGGTCGTGCCGATGTACGGGCCGGCGTCTTTCGCCGGCAGGATGACGGTCACGATCGGTGAGGACACGCCGCGATCCAAACAAGCGGGCGTGACCGGAAGGTGGCCTCCGGGTGAACGGTCGTGGTCGGGCGCTCAGGAGAGCCCGAAGGCGGCGAGCTCCTCGTCGGTCAGCATCCGGGACCGGATGAGGAACCGCATCCCGGTCGGCCCTTCGACCGAGAACCCCGCCCCGCGTCCCGGAACGACGTCGATCGTGAGGTGCGTGTACTTCCAGTACTCGAACTGGGATGCCGACATGTACACCTCGATCGGATCGTCGAGGCCCGCGTCGATCTCGCCGAGCTTCACGTCTCCGGGGCCGGTGAGGAACATGCCCACGGGGTAGCACATGGGACTGCTGCCGTCGCAGCATCCGCCCGACTGATGGAACATCAGCGGACCGTGCTGCGCGGTGAGGGTGCGCAGCAGGGCCGCCGCCTCGTCCGAGACGGCGACCCTGCTGTAGGTGGTGTCGGTCATGGGGGTCGGCTCAGAAGAAGCCCATCGCGCCTTCGGCGTACGACACGAGGAGGTTCTTCGTCTGCTGGTAGTGGTCGAGCATGCGCAGGTGGTTCTCGCGCCCGATGCCGGACTGCTTGTATCCGCCGAACGCGGCGTGGGCGGGGTACTGGTGGTACGTGTTCGTCCACACCCGGCCCGCCTCGATCGCGCGACCGGCGCGGTAGGCGATGTCGCCCGAGCGGCTCCACACGCCGGCGCCGAGGCCGTAGAGCGTGTCGTTGGCCATCGAGATCGCGTCGTCGAAGTCGTCGAAGCTCGTCACCGACAGCACCGGGCCGAAGATCTCCTCCTGGAAGATGCGCATGTCGTTCGTGCCCTCGAACACCGTCGGGGCGACGTAGTAGCCGCCGCTCAGGTCACCGCCGAGGTCGACCCGCTCGCCGCCGGTGAGCAGCTTCGCGCCGCCCTGCTTGCCGATGTCGATGTAGCTGAGGATCTTCTCCAGCTGGTCGTTGGATGCCTGGGCCCCGATCATCGTGGCCGGGTCGAGCGGGTTGCCCTGCACGACCTTCGACACCCGCTCGAGCCCGTCGGCGAGGAACGAGTCGTAGATCGAGCGCTGGATGAGCGAGCGCGACGGACACGTGCAGACCTCGCCCTGGTTGAGGGCGAACAGCGTGAACCCTTCGAGTGCTTTGTCATAGTAGGCGTCGTCGGTCGAGCGGGCGACGTCCTCGAAGAACAGGTTCGGGCTCTTGCCTCCGAGCTCAAGGGTGACGGGGATGAGGTTCTGCGACGCGTACTGCATGATGAGGCGCCCGGTCGTGGTCTCGCCGGTGAACGCGATCTTGCGGATGCGCTTGTGCGAGGCCAGCGGGGCTCCCGCCTCGATGCCGAACCCGTTGACGATGTTCACGACGCCGGCGGGCAGCAGGTCGCCGATGATCTCGAACAGGAACAGGATGGATGCCGGGGTCTGCTCGGCGGGCTTGAGCACGACGCAGTTACCGGCCGCCAGGGCGGGGGCGAGCTTCCACGTCGCCATGAGGATCGGGAAGTTCCACGGGATGATCTGGCCGACCACACCCAGCGGCTCGTGGAAGTGGTACGCCACGGTGTCATCGTCGAGCTGGCTGAGCGTGCCCTCCTGTGCGCGGAGGACGCCCGCGAAGTAGCGGAAGTGGTCGACGGCGAGCGGGATGTCGGCGGCGAGCGTCTCGCGGACCGGCTTGCCGTTCTCCCACGTCTCGGCGACGGCGATCTTCTCGAGGTTCTCCTCGATGCGGTCGGCGATCTTGTTGAGGATGACGGCGCGCTCGGCGGGCGTGGTCTTCTTCCACGACGCGAACGCCTTCCACGCGACGTCGACCGCGCGGTCGATGTCCTCGACGGTGCCGCGGCCGACCTCGCAGAACGGCTTGCCGGTGACGGGGGTGATGTTCTCGAAGTACTGGCCCTTGATCGGGTCGACGAACTCGCCGCCGATGTAGTGGCCGTAGCGCGCCCGGTACTCCGCGACCGCGCCCCGCTGGCCGGGTGCGGCGTAGACGCTCGAGACGCCCTCTTCGACGATGGTCATGCTGTCTCCTTCGACGGACATGGATGCGGCGTCAGCGCCGCGGATCGGATGCCGGGCACGCTACGCCGCGCAACGTTGCATCCGGTTGCGCCCCGGCATCTGCCCGTCCCCGCCTTCCCCTGTCGCAACACGCCGCGGCGCCCTGCCGTTTGCGACAGGGGAACGACGGGTCAGGCGGTGAGGGCCTCGAGCCGGGCGACGAGCCCGGGGCGACGCGGCGAGCGCGGCGGCAGCATGCGCAGGCACAGGCGGAGCACCTCGGCATCCTCCCGCCCGTCGGCGCTGTCGGCGTAGGCGAGCAGCGCTTCGACACCGGCCTCGCCGATCATCGTCTCGCGCAGGGTGGCCCGCACCGACGTGCGCAGCTCCTCCACACCCGGCGCGACCGAGTCCGGCAGCACCGGCCCGGTGTACGCGGCGAGCGCGACGCGGTGCGCCCCGCGGTCGAGCAGCGACACGACGTGCTGCACGTCGGTCTCGAGCTCCGCCGGCAGCCGGTACGGACGCGAGAGCGGCACGAGCTGCGGGGCCTGCTTCTCGAGCACTCTGCGCAGGCGCACCATCTCGGGACGCAGGGTCTCGACCGCGGGCTCGCCGTAGACGAGGTCGGCGAGCGCCTCGGCTGACAGGCCTTCCCGGTGGCTGGCGAGCATGAGCAGGATCTCCGCGTGACGTGCGCTGAGCTCGACGACGGATGCCGCGGCATCCCCCTCCGTCTCGAGCAGCGCCCGGTCGCGCCCCAGCACTCGCAGGGTCGCGTGCTGCACGGTCGCGGCGCGGGGGGCTCGGCGCCGGGGCGCCTCGGCGCGGGAGCGCAGCCGTCCGACGAGCAGCTCGCTCTCGATGGCGCGCGCCGTCGCGTCGACGAGCAGCTGCGCCTGCGGCGTCACGGCCTCGCTGCCGCCCGTCACGTCGATCACCCCGAGCAGGCGCCGGGTCTCGGGGTCGTGGACCGGCGCCGCGGTGCACGACCACGGCTGCACGAAGCGGTTGAAATGCTCGGCCTGCCGGATCTGCACCGCCCGGTCGAGCGCGAGCGCCGTGCCGGGCGCCGACGTGCCGACGGATGCCTCCGCCCAGTCCGCGCCGGCGACGAATCCCATATCGCCGGTGAGCGTCCGCACCCCGCGATCCCCCTCGACCCACAGGAGGCGACCCGAGGCATCCCCGACCGCGACGATGACACCTGAGTCCTCGGCGGAACCGGGCAGCAGGAGCGATCGCACCATCTCCATGACCCCGGCGAGCGGATGCGCCCGCCGGTAGGCCTCGAGCTCGTCGGCGGTCATGTCGAGCCGCGGGAGCCCTTCGGCGGCGGCATCCGAGGCCAGCGACCGGCGCCACGATTCCCGGACCAGCGGCCGGACATCCTCGAGCCGCGGATCCCCGGCGTTGCCGGCGAGGAGTTCCTCGTGCGCGCGCTCGATCAGCAGGCGCGAGGTGGCGGGCGCGACCTCAACCCGGGCGGACCACGGCGAGCTCATGGGGCTCCGATCATCGTCGAAGGAGCGGTGCCGGTCAGTCTAGGTCGACCCGTCCGAGAGCGACAGGGCATCGATACCCCGCACCGCGATCGCCCCGCTTTCCCCTGTCACGACACGCCGTCGCCGGCCGCAGATCGTGACAGGCGAACGACTGCCGGGAGCCGCCGACGCGTGCAGTTCAGCGTCGCTGAAGGTTGCCGTCGGCCCACTCGCCGAGCTGGCTCAGGATCGGCATGAGGCGGCAGCCGGCCTCGGTGAGCGCATAGGAGACGGCGACCGGCGGGCCGGCATCGACGTGACGAGCGATGAGTCCGGCATCCGCCAGTTCGGTCAGGCGGTCGGACAGGACGGCGTCGCTGATCCCGGCGACGGCGCGTCGGACGCCCGAGAACGAGAGCTCACCCTGCCCGAGGACGTCGAGGATCATTCCGTTCCAGCGCTTGCCGAGCACCGAGAACGCGTGCGAGACGGCGGCGTCGCACTGTCGCGCCTCGTGTCCGTCGGCCATGCCTCCATCGTACGTGTGCTAGCGTTCCCGGAGCCGCTTTCTTTTTCATAGTGACTCTGATCGGAGAAGCACATGACCCTGTTCCGCCTGGATGCCAGCATCCTGCCCGCCACGTCCGCGAGCCGTGAGCTCGGCGACCTCGTCGAGGCCGAGTGGCGTACCGCCCACCCCTCGAGCGACGTCGTCCGGCGCGACGTCGCCGCCGACCCGATCCCCGCGACCGCGTGGCGCGACTCGGTGACCTCGGGCTTCACCCCCGCCGACCAGCACACCGAGGGTCAACGCGCGGCGATCGCCCTCCGCACCGAGCTGGCCGACGAACTCATCGCCGCGGACGCACTGCTGTTCACCGTGCCGCTCTACAACTACGGCGTCTCGCAGCATGTGAAGACGTGGTTCGACCTCGCCTACACCGACCCGCGCATCGACCCGCAGGGCACCGCCCTGCACGGCAAACCGGCCACCCTCGTGACAGTGCTCGGCGGCAACTACGAGCCGGGCAGCCCGAAGGAGGGCTGGGACCACTCGACCGGCTGGCTCCGCCGCGTCTTCGAGGACGTCTGGGGACTCGACCTCACCGTCGTCCACCGCCCCTTCACGCTCGTCGGTGTCAACCCCGCCCTCGACGCCTTCACCGACGCCGCCGCAGAGCTCAAGGCCGGTGCCGAGCAGGCCGCGGTCGACGCCGGCCGCGCGCTGGCAGCCTCGCGCGCAGCGTGACCATCCGTCGTTCGTCCGTCACGACGCGCCGCGGGGGGCCGCAGATCGTGACGGGCGAACGGCCCGCGGCTTCCCCCGCTGCACGATGATGAACCCATGAGCTCCGCGAAGACCGTCGCCGCCACCGTCGTCCGCCGCCTGACGCGGTGGGGCACGGCATCCGTCGTCCTCGGCGGCGCGCTCGCGCTGTTCCCGCGCACCCGCGCGTTCGGTCTGCAGAACCTGATGTGGGGGGCGATCGACGTCGCCCTCGCGGAGTTCACCCGACGACAGGGCGGCGTTCCGAAGAAACGGATGCTGCGCCGCATCCTTCTCGTCAACACCGCCCTCGACGTGGGGTACGTCGCGACGGGCGCACACCTCGCCGTCCGCACCCCGTCCCTCAATGGCCGGCTGAGCCCTGCCGAGGCCCGGGGACACGGCCTCGCCGTGATCATCCAGGGCGCCGCGCTGTTCGTCATCGACCTCACCGCGGCCCGGCGTCTGCGCTGAGCCGCGTGCACGGGCTCAGCTCCGCGCGGCCCACCAGTCGCGCAGGCGCTGCTCGGCGGCATCCGCTCCGATGACCCCCTCGTCGAGGCGGATGTCGAGCAGGAACCGGTACGCCTCGCCGACCTCGCGACCGGGACGGATGCCGAGGACCTCCTGGATCCGGTTGCCGTCGAGCTCGGGACGCATCGCGTTGAGCTCCTCCTCCTCGGCGAGCGCCGCGATGCGCGACTCGATGTCGTCGTACGCGGTTCGCAGCCGCGCCGCCTTGCGCTTGTTGCGGGTCGTCACGTCGGCGCGCGTGAGGATGTGCAGCCGCTCGAGCTGATCGCCCGCGTCGCGGACGTACCGCCGCACCGCCGAGTCGGTCCACGCGCCCTCGGCGTACCCGAAGAAGCGCAGGTGCTGCTCGATGAGCTGACACACGGCATCCGTCGTCGCACCGTCGAACCGCAGCGCCTGCAGCCGCTTGCGCGCCATCCGCGCGCCCTTGACGTCGTGGTGGTGGAAGCTGACCGCGCCACCCGGCTCGAGCTTGCGGGTCGCGGGCTTGCCGATGTCGTGCAGGAGCGCGGCGAGGCGCAGGGTCACGTCGGGCGCCTGACCCGGATGCCGCTGCTTCTCGAGGTCGATCGCCTGCGCGAGCACCGTGAGCGAGTGCTCGTAGACGTCCTTATGGTGGTGGTGCTCGTCGACCTCGAGCCGCAGGGCCGGGACCTCGGGCAGGAAGAGCGCCATGAGGCCGGTGTCGACGAGCAGACGGATGCCGCGGTCCGGCGCCTCCGTCGACAGGAGCTTCACGAGCTCCCCCTGGATACGCTCGGGGCTCACGATCGACAGGCTCGGCGCGAGCCGGCTCATCGCCTCGAGGGTCGCAGGGTGCACGTCCATGCCGAGCTGGCTCGCGAAGCGGGCGGCGCGCAGCATCCGGAGCGGGTCGTCGCCGAAGCTGACGTCCGGGTCGGTGGGGGTGCGCAGCGACCCGCCGACGAGGTCCTCGACGCCGCCGGTCGGGTCGACGAGCGACGGTCCCGGGATGCGGAGCGCCATCGCGTTGACCGTGAAGTCGCGGCGGACGAGGTCCTGCTCGAGGGTGTCGCCGAACTCGACGGTGGGTTTACGGGTCGCGCCGTCGTAGCTGTCGGCGCGGTAGGTCGTGATCTCGACCTGCTCGCCCCGGATCTTCGCGCCGATCGTGCCGAAGGCGCGGCCGATGTCCCACGTCGCCGTCGCGAGCGGTTTCACGATGCGCAGGATGTCGTCGGGTCGCGCGTTCGTCGTGTAGTCGAGGTCGTTGACCGTGCGGCCGAGCAACGCGTCGCGGACGGGCCCGCCGACGACGGCGAGCTCGAACCCGGCCTCCGCGAAGGCGCGGGCGAGCGTGGCCGACACGGGAGCCTCGGCGAGCGCACCCAGGCGCGCGAGACCCTCGGCCATGTTCAGCATGCCTACGAGCCTACCGACGGCATCCTCCCCTCCCGCCTCACCGAGAAGGCATCACACCACGCGCAGGAACCCCGTGAACGCCAGCTCGCGCACGCGCGGCAGCAGGTCGGCGCGGAGCGCGGCGGCATCCACCTCGAGCAGGTCGGCGATCGCGTCGATGAGCACGCCGAGCGGCAGGTCGCCGTCGCACGCCCCGACGAGGGCGGCCAGCGCGGGGTCGACGTTCAGCACGCGCCCGAACCCAGCGCCCTGACGCAGCTCGATCACCGAGGGTTCCTCGGCGCCCGGGCGGTGGTGGCGGGCCTCGGTGACGTCCGACGCGACGACCGCGGTCGCCTCGGCCAGTCCGTCGTCGTCGAGCAGCCCGAGGCGGTCCCACGCCGCGAGCGCGGCCCCCAGGTGCGGCCCCAGGGCGCCGGGCACCGGCTGGGTGACGCGCTCGTAGCGGGCGAGGGGCGGCATCCCGATCGGCGTCCGTCGCAGCAGCAGGTACCCGAAGCCGACCGCCGTCACCCCGCGCGCGGCGAAGTCGGCGAGCCACGCGTCGATGAGCCGGGCGTAGTCGGGGCTCCCCGGCGCCGTGCCGCCGTCGCGCACCCACAGCTCGGCGTAGGCGAGCGGGTCGAGCTGCTCGCGTTCCACGATCCACGCGTCGAGCGGGTGAGCGGATGCCGCGACCCACTCGCGCACGCGGTCGAGACCGTCCTGCCCCTCGCGGTACTCCCAGTTGCCGAGCAGCTGCGCCGTCCCGCCGGGGGCGAGCACCTCGCCGACGCCCGACACGAACGCCGCGACGAGGTCGTCGCCCGCGAAACCGGCATCCCGGTACTCGTACTCGGGCACCCCGGCGACGCGCGGCGTGATGACGAACGGAGGATTCGAGACGACGCGGTCGAACTCCTCGCCCGCGACGGGCTCGAACAGGCTGCCGTGGCGCACCTCGATCCCGTCGACGTCGTTGAGCGCGGCGTTCAGCAGCGTGAACCGCAGCGCCCGCTCCGACACGTCGGTCGCGACGACGCTCGACGCGCTCCGCCGCGCCCGCAGGGCCTGGATGCCGCATCCCGTCCCGACGTCGAGTACGCGCCGCGCGGGGGTGTCGAGTTGCAGACCGGCGAGCGTGAGCGAGGCGCCGCCGACGCCCAGGACGTGCCCGGTCGGCAGCGCGCCGCCCAGCGCCGCCTCGTCGAGGTCGCTCACGATCCACCACCACCCCGAGCCGGCGGCATCCGTGTAGTCCTGCGGGCGCAGCAGCACGAGCGGGGTCGCGGTGCCGCCCTCGACCCGCACGATCCCGAGGCGGACGAGTCCCGCGACCCCGGCGGTCGGCAGCGCGCGGTCGAGGTCCGCGGCGTGGGCGGCATCACCGAGGAAGAGCGTCCGGCACAGCACCGGGAGCGCGTCGCTGCGGCCCGCGAGCGCGCGCCGGGCGGGCGCGAGCAGGCCGCGGCCGATCGCGTCGTCGGCACGCGGTCCCCACGCGGCGCGGACGGCGTCGGCCGTGTACCCGGCGGCGGCGAGGTCGGCGCGGAGCACGGCGGTCGTGGACGGGTCGGGATGCCGGATGTCGCTCACCGTCCCATTCAACCGGCCTCGGGGCCCAATCAGGGGCTCCGCAGGACGGGGACCCTAGAATCACTCCCGATGGTGCGGTCATCGATCGCACGGGAATCGACCTCTTCATGACCTTCATCTCGCCTGCTCCGGGCCGACGTCCGCCTCGCCGATCCCGGTGGCTGCGTACGGCGGCGGCAGCGACGGCCGTGATCGCCCTCGCCGCCCCGGCCCCGGCGGCCTTCGCCGCGGTCGACGACGCACCCGACGAGACCGTCACCGCCACCCTCGCGCCGGGCGCGGGCGGAGTGGTCCCCGCATCCGGTGATCTGACCCTGACCCTCACGGCCGACAACCCGGGCCCGGACGCCGTCCCCGCCGGCGCGGCGACCGTGGGGATCGGCTCCGATCCCCTCGTGTCGACCGCGGCGATCGCGTCCTGGCTCGACAGCGGCTCCACGGGCGCGTCGTTCGACGACGTGGGCGAGATCGCGATGCCCGAGGTCGCGTCCGAGCAGTCGGCATCCGCCGCGCTCACGATCGACGCGGGCGATGCCCCCATCGACGACCTCGACCCGGGGGTGTACCCGGTCCGGGCTGTCTACGGCACCGGCGAGGACAGTCTCCGCGCGCGGACCGTCCTCGTCGTCCCCGACACCGGCGCACCGGCTCGTCAGATCGGTGTCGTCGTGCCCATCACCGCGGGGCCGCAGTCCACCGGCGTCCTCAGCTCCGAACAACTGTCGGAACTCACCGCCGAGGGGGGCGACCTGCGCGAGCAGGTGGATGCCGTGACGGGCACGCCGGCGATCCTCGCCGTGGATCCCGCGATCACCGCCTCGATCCGCGCCCTGGGCTCCGCGGCGCCGGCCGACGCGGTCGCGTGGCTCGACGACCTGATCGCGCTCCCGAACGACCGGTTCGCGCTGCAGTACGGCGACGCCGATCTCGCCGCGCAGATCGGCGCGGGCGAGGCATCCCCCCTCCGGCCGGTCTCGTTCGCGGCCTATCTCGACCCCACCAACTTCGGCGCTCCCGTGGTCGACGGCGAGGCGACCCCGACCCCGACGCCGACCCCCGAGGAACCGACCCTCCCCACGCTCGAGGAGCTGTTCGACGTCGGCGCCGACCGCGACAGCGTCTTCTGGCCCGCGACCGGAACGGCCGGCGCCGAGACCGTCGCCGCCCTGGGTGCCGTGACGGGCGGCGATGACGCGCCCGTCACGCTCCTGCCGAGCTCGGTGGTGCGATCGGATGCCGGGGCGCACGCGGTCTCGGCCGACACGGACCTGCTCCTCTACGACGCCGGCCTCTCGCGCCTGCTCGAGGACGCCTCCGCGACCGATGCCGACACCGCCCGCGGCGCGCTCCTGGCGGAGTTCACGGCGCGGGCGGCCGTGGGCGACCTCGCCGACCCCCTGCTCGTCACGGTCGACCGCTCGAACGGTCGGTCCCAGGCCGCCCTGCGCGGCGCGATCGACGCGGCGACCGGGCTCCCCGGCTGGACGGCGACCGATCTCGACGGCCTCCTCGCGGCTCCCGCCACCGCGGTCGACGTCGACTCCGTCCCCGCCGACCAGGACCGCGTCGCGGTGATCGACGGGTTCCGCGCCGCGCAGGGCGGTCTGCAGCGCATCTCGGGTGTGCTCGACGACCCGACGCTGCTCACCTCGTCGGTGCGGGCGACCGAGCTGCAGCTGCTCGGAAACGCGTGGCTCGACGACCGCGAGGGATGGGATGCCGCGATCCAGGCGCAGCGCGAGCGCATCGCCACCTGGACCGACGGCGTCGCCCTCGTCCTCGGCGGCCCCATCACCCTCGCCGGGACCTCCGCGCCCCTCGTCTTCACCGTCCGCAACGACCTGCCGTGGCCGGCCCGTGTCGACCTGCTCGCCTCGCCCGGTGACGCGCGCCTGGTGATCGAGTCGACGACCGAGGTCGAGATCGGCGCCCAGCAGACCAGCCGCGTCGCGATCCCCGTCTCCGCCCTCGTGGGCAGCGGCGAATCCTCCGTCGACCTGCAGCTGCGCACCCCGTCCGGCGTCGAGATCGGGCGGAGCGAGACCGTCGAGGTGTCGGTGCGCGCCGAATGGGAGTCGGTGGCCCTCGTCATCCTCATCGTCCTCGTGTCCGCCCTCCTCGTCTTCGGTGTCGTCCGGACGGTCCGACGGCGCAAGCGGATGCCGGTGGCCCCCTGATGGCCGGCCTCGGACGCGCGAGCGCCACCGTCGCCGCCGGCACCATGGCGTCCCGCATCACGGGACTCATCCGCAACATCGTGCTCACGGTCGCCGTCGGCACCGTCGGCGCGAAGGCGGCGGACTCGTTCGCGATCGCGAACCAGTTGCCGAACTCGGTGTTCGCGCTCATCTCCTCGGGGCTCCTCGCCGGCGTGATCGTCCCGCAGATCGTCAAGGCCGTGAAGACGCACGACGACCGCGGCAGCGCCTTCGTGTCGAAACTGCTGACCCTGGGCGTCCTCGCCCTGCTGGTCGTCACGATCGTCGCCGTCGTGGCGGCGCCCGTGCTCGTGGAGATCTACGCGGGGAGGTTCACCGACCCGGCGGCGAAGACGCTCACCCTCGCCCTCGCCTACTGGTGTCTGCCGCAGCTGCTCTTCTACGGGCTGTACGCGCTCGTGGGCGAGATCCTCAACGCGAACCGCATCTTCGGGCCGTTCGCCTGGTCGCCGATCGTGAACAACCTGATCTCGATCGCGGGCTTCGGCGTCTTCATCGTGCTGTTCGGCACCTACGAGTCGGCCTCGGGCTGGACGGCGGGCATGATCGCGCTGATGGGCGGCACCGCGACCTTCGGGATCGTCGTGCAGGCCGGCATCCTGTTCCTGTTCTGGCGGCGAGCGGGATTGCACGTGCGGCCCGACTTCGGCTGGCGGGGCATCGGCCTCCGTCAGATCGGCCGCCTCGCCGGCTGGACGTTCCTCATGGTCGTCGTCGGGCAGATCGCCGGCGCCTTCCAGATCAACATCGTGGGCGCCGCCTCGGGTCCCGCGGCGGCCGGGGCGACGCTGCAGAACGCCTGGCTGCTGTTCATGCTCCCGTTCTCCGTGATCGTGCTCTCGCTCGGAACGCCGTACTACACGAGACTCAGCGAGCACGTCGCTGAGGGACGGACGGATGCCGTCACCGCCGACCTGTCCTCCCTCACCCGGACCGTCGGGATCTTCATGGTCGGGATCCTCGCTGCGATGGCGGTGGCCGCGGTGCCGTTGGCGCGACTGTTCACCCCGACGCTCGAGAAGGCGGTCGCCTTCGCTTTCGTCCTCGGGGCCTATCTCGTCGCCCTGCTGCCGCTGTCGCTCCAGTTCGGTCTCCAGCGCACGTTCTACGCATTGAAGGACACGCGCACGCCGTTCGTGTACACGCTCGTGCAGGCCGTGCTGGTCATCGCGACCGCTCTGGCCGCCTCCGCCCTTGTGAGCACCGGCCTTCTGCCCCTCACCTGGCTCGCCGTCGCCATCGCGCTCGGCCAGTCGGTCGCCAACATCGTGCAGTTCGCCCTCGCGCTCCTGCTGCTGCGGCGCAAGATCGGTCCTCTCGGACTCGGAGACGCGTTCCGCGGCATCCTGCGCTTCCTCCTCGCCGCGATCCCCGCTGCCGCGGCCGGCTGGGGCGTGTTCCAGGTGTTCGGTGGAGTCGACGGCTGGGCCGTCTCCGAACGTCTCCTCGGCTTCGTCGGCGCCGCGATCATCGGCGGTGCCACGCTCCTGGTCTACGGCGGCATCCTGGCCCTGTTCCGCACTCCCGAGCTGGGCGTCGCGTTCCGTGCCGTCCGCCGCTTCCTGCCGGGCCGGTGAGCCCCCGGTCCGTGGAATGCCACGCGGCTACCATGGGTTGAACTGTCCGGGCGCGAACATCGCCCAGACGAAGAGAGGATTCATCGTGCGCAAGGTCATCATCATCGGCTCGGGTCCGGCGGGCTACACCGCGGCGATCTACGCGGCGCGCGCGAACCTGTCGCCCCTCGTCGTCGCCAGCTCGGTCGAGGCCGGCGGAGAGCTGATGAACACGACCGAGGTCGAGAACTTCCCCGGGTTCCCCGAGGGCATCATGGGCCCCGACCTCATGACCAAGATGCAGGAGCAGGCCGAGAAGTTCGGCGCCGAGGTCGTCTACGACGACGTCGTGTCGCTCGACGTCTCGGGCGACATCAAGACCGTCACGCTCGGCCGCGGCGAGACGCACGAGGCCGAGGCGATCGTGTTCGCCACCGGTTCCGCGCCCCGCAAGATCGGCATCGAGGGCGAGACCCGCCTGTCAGGCCGTGGCGTCTCGTACTGCGCCACGTGCGACGGCTTCTTCTTCCGCGAGAAGGTCATCGCCGTCGTCGGCGGCGGCGACTCCGCGATGGAGGAGGCGACGTTCCTCACGAAGTTCGCCTCGAAGGTCTACGTGATCCACCGTCGCGACGAGCTGCGCGCCTCGAAGATCATGCAGGACCGCGCCAAGGCCAACGAGAAGATCGAGTTCGTCTGGAACGCCGAGGTCATCGACGTCCTGGGTGAGGATGCCGTGACCGGCGTGCGTCTGCGCGACACCGTCGACGGGTCCGAGCGCGACCTCGCCCTCGACGGCGTGTTCGTCGCGATCGGCTACGACCCCCGTACGCACCTCGTGCACAACGTCCTCGACATCACCGAGCACGGCACCGTGTGGGTCGACGGCCGCACCTCGAAGACCTCCGTCCCCGGTGTCTTCGCCGCCGGCGACGTCATCGACCCGACCTACCGCCAGGCCGTCACCGCGGCCGGCAGCGGCACGGTCGCCGCCCTCGACCTCGAGCACTACCTCGCCGCGCGCGGCGACGCGGGTGCCCCCGCGCAGGACGCCGCCGTCATCGACGATCGCCCCGACGCCGAGGCCGACGCCGCCTGAGCGCGGAACAATTGCGGCATCCGCTGCGTTTTCCCCTCTGACACCCACGTGTCGATTCCTAAGGAGACAGACATATGACCGCCAAGGCCACGAGTGAGAGCACCTGGCAGCAGGACGTCATCGACGCCGAAGGCCCCGTTCTGGTGGACTTCTGGGCGGCGTGGTGCGGACCCTGTCGCATGGTCGGCCCCATCCTCGACGAGATCCAGACCGAGAACCCCGAGAAGATCACGGTGCTGAAGCTCAACGTCGACGAGAACCCGCAGCTCGCCATGGAGTACCAGATCACGTCGATCCCGGCGATGAAGGTCTTCCACAAGGGCCAGGTCGAGAAGACGATCATCGGCGCGAAGCCGAAGTTCGCCCTCGAGCAGGACCTCGCCGACTACATCGGCTGAGCACCCCACGTCACGAAGGACCCGCGCGACCTCGGTCGCCGGGTCCTTCGTCGTTTCCGCTCCGCCGCAACAGCCGCGACCACCACGACGGACGGGACGCGAGTTCCCACGCGCGTCGACCCTCATCGGTGCGTTCGTTCCGACGCGCACCCGGCAGATCCGCGACGTCGGCACGGCCCCGGACGAGGTCCTCGACGACCGCCGGCAGACGCAGGGCCCGGGTGAGGTGACCGGGGAGGTCGTCATCGTTGTCGCGGCTGCGAAGTCGCTCAAGGTCGGCGGGTGTCACCCGCAGCTCGTCGAGGACGGGCCGGTCGTCGACGAGTTCCGACATCCGCTCGATGGCTGCCGTGCGCAGCATCCGCTGCACCTCCCCCGTCCACCCCTCCTCCGGCAGCACCGGCACCCATCCTGCCGGCCACGACAGCGTCAGATCCGGGATGCCGCGCCCCCGCATCCGCTCCATCTCCGGCAGCGCCGCGAGTCCGGCGGCGCTGAACACCTCCACCGTGAGGCCCGTCCGCGTGCGGGTGAGCGCGACCACGGGGCGCTGCGCCGGCGGCCAGGAGTCCCGGACGTGCCCGTGCGCCACGACGATGGCCGCTCCGTCCACCTCGGCGACGGTGACGGATGCCTCGAGCTGCTGCGCGAGCGAGGTGAGACCGGTCACACGCTCGCCCAGCAGCACGTAGACCCGGAACGGGAGTTCTCGGACCGGTGGCGTCGACGGCGGCGGGTCTGCGGCATCCCGCCCGCGCCCGACGAGGAAGAGGCCGTCGGATTCGAGCAGCACGTCGGCCGACCATTCCGCCGCGATGGAGTCCAGCACCGGCTCCGGGGCGGTGCTCGTGACCGTGCCGTCGGACGCGATGACCAGCTGGCCGTCGGGCGTGAGGGCCACGCGTGCGACCACGGTGCCGTCCTCGTCGCCGACGACGGCGGGGATCCCCCGTTGTCGGAGCGCGGCGCGCACCGCATCGATGGTGACGACTGTCTGAGACGGGGCGATGTCGATCGTCGCGATCGTCAGTTCGTCCATCGGCGACGTTTCACGTGGAACGGTCAGGAGGCTCGGACCGAGACGTTCCACGTCCGGTGCGGCTCGCTGCCGAGCAAGCGCCAAACCGCCGCGCTCAGCGCGGGGTAGTCCAGGGCGATCTGCCGCAGCACACGGTAGTTCCGCGCCTGGGTCGGACGCTGTCCGCCGTCGGCCGCGATGGTCTCCGCCCGCAGGGTGAGCACGACCAGCTCGTCGACCGAGGGAAGATCCTCCATGAAGGCCCAGGGGTCCTCACCGTCGCGCAGTCGCTCCTCGACCAGCACCGACAACTCGTCGGACGCCTCCGCGCGCAGTACCTCGAGGCTCGCGCGTCGGGGGAGGTTGGGGCGATCGCTCACCCCTCCAGCCTACGCTCGCCTCCCGACGTCCGGCCCCGATCAGGACCCGCCGAACTCCGTCTCGCCGAGCTCACCGAGGATGCGGTTGAGATCCTGGATCGTCGCGAAATCGATGCTGATCTGGCCTTTCCTTGCCGTCAGCGAGATCTTCACCTTCGTGTTGAGCCGGTCCCCCAGCCGCTCCGCGACGTCGTCGAGGTGCGCACGGCGCGTGCCGGCCTTGGGGAGCGGACGCACCCGATTGCCGATCGTCTTGGCGGCTGCCTCCGCGGCGCGCACCGAGAGATCCTCGTTCACGATCTTGTCGGCCAGGCGCTGCATGTGGTCGGCGTCGTCGACCGAGAGGATGGCGCGGGCGTGGCCGGCGCTGAGCACGCCGGCCGCGACGCGCTGCTGCACGGGCACGGGGAGCTTGAGCAGCCGGATCGTGTTGCTGATCTGCGGACGCGATCGCCCGATACGCGTCGCCAGCTCCTCCTGGGTGATCCCGAAGTCCTCGAGGAGCTGCTGGTAGGCGGACGCCTCTTCGAGCGGGTTCAGCTGCGAACGGTGCAGGTTCTCGAGCAGCGCGTCTCGCAGCAGGTGCTCGTCCTCGGTCTCCCGCAGGACCGCCGGGATCGCGGTCAGGCCGGCTTCGCGGGCAGCGCGCGTGCGGCGCTCGCCCATGATGAGCTCGTACGCGCCGTCCTCGTTGCGCCGCACGACGACCGGCTGCAGCACACCGAACTCGCGGACGCTGTGCACGAGCTCGGCGAGGTCGTCCGCGTCGAAGTTCGTGCGCGGCTGGCGCGGGTTGGGGACGATCTCGTTCGGGTCGACCTCGATCAGACGCGTTCCGGGAACGGCGACGAGCTCGTCCTCCCCCGCCGGAGTCTCCGCGGGTGCGGCATCCTGGTTCGATCCGTCGGCGTCGGCTGCGGGCAGCGACGCTCCGGGGAAGAACACGTCGACGGGACGTGCCTCCGACGAGTCCTGCGTCGGGATGAGGGCTCCGATGCCCCGGCCCAGTCCGGTTCGCTTGGCCATCAGTGGGCTCCTTCTTCTGAGTTCTGTGCGAGACCGCGCCGCGCGATCTCGACCGCCGCCTCGCGGTAGGCCACGGCGCCCGCGGACTGTCCGTCGTAGGCGATGACCGTCTGTCCGAAGCTCGGGGCCTCGGAGACACGGACCGACCGCGGGATGACGGTGGTCAGCACCCGGTCGGGGAAGTGCGTGCGCACCTCGTCGGCGACCTGCTGCGCGAGTCGGGTCCGCCCGTCGTACATCGTCAGCAGGATGGTCGACAGGTGCAGGGCGGGGTTCAGGTGCTTCTGGATCATCGAGACACTCCCCAGCAGCTGGCTCAGCCCCTCGAGCGCGTAATACTCGCACTGAATCGGGATGAGGACCTCGGTCGCAGCCGTGAAAGCGTTAATCGTGAGGAGCCCGAGCGACGGCGGGCAATCGATGAACACGAAATCGACGTGGTTGTCCGCCAGATAGGTCTCCAGGGCCGTCCGCAGACGATGCTCCCGCGCGACCTGGGAGACGAGCTCGATCTCCGCGCCGGCGAGATGGATGGTCGACGGCGCACAGAGCAGATTCGGCGACTCCGGGCTCGTCTGGATCACGTCCGCGAGCGGCTCCTCATCGATGAGGACGTCGTAGATGCTCGCGACGTCGGCGCTGTGCGGGATGCCGAGCGCCGTCGACGAGTTCCCCTGCGGGTCGAGATCGATGACGAGCACGCGCGCACCGACGGAGGCGAGCCCCGCCGCCAGGTTGACGGTCGTCGTGGTCTTCCCCACGCCGCCCTTCTGGTTCGACACCGTGAAGACGCGGGTGGAGCCGTCGAACTCGACCTTCACCTCCGCGAGGACCTTCCTGCGCGACGTCAGATCCGCCAATTCGCGGGCGATCGGACTGTCGTCGAAAGAGAAGGGTGCGGGAGAGGTGGTGTTCTCCGAATCCGGCACCTGTTACTCCTGTCGTGTCGAGGACGTTCCCACTGTAGTCGAGGCCTCCGTCAGCCTCCGGCGCCGATCGTCGTTTCACGTGAAACAGAGCTCTTCCGCTTCCCGCGTTTCACGTGAAACACACATCCCTGGCGACCGTCAGCCCACTCGATGTTCCACGTGAAACATCGCCGTCGTTGTCAGCGCACGGTGGCGCGGATGACGCGCGTCGGCTCCGCGACGACACCGTCGCCGACGGGTTCGACCCGGACATCCGACAGCCGGAACTTCCGGATCGCCTTCTCCGCGGCGGAGATCTCGTTCGCCGCATTGGCACCCTTGAGCAGGATCAGCTCACCGCCGTCCCGCACCAACGGCGCAGTGATCGGGATGAGGGTGCGGAACGCGCTCACGGCGCGGGCGGTCACCGCATCCAACACCGGACCCTCGGTCCAATCCTCGCCGCGTGCGCGGACGATCTCGACGTTGTCGAGCCCGAGCTCGTCGGTCTGCTCCGTCAGCCACGCGATGCGACGCTCCATCGGCTCGATGAGCACCCAACGGACGTCGGGACGTGCGATCGCGAGCACGAGTCCCGGCAGGCCGGCGCCGGACCCGATGTCACCGACGCGCGACCCGGCCGTGAAGAGCGGCGCGGCGACCGCACTGTTGAGGATGTGCCGGGTCCAGATGCGGGGGAGTTCGAGCGGTCCGATGAGACCGCGCTCCTCTCCCTGCGCGATCAGCGCGTCGGTGAAGCGACGAGCGAGATCGATCCGATCGCCGAAGACGGGTACCGCGGCATCCGGTTCGTGCTCGGGTGTTTCACGTGAAACGTCAGCCACGGCGCAGAACGGTGTGGCGATCGGCGCCCTCACCGTAGGACTCCGACACCAGGCCATGCTCCGCCGCGATGTCGTGCACGAGCTTGCGCTCGTAGCTGGACATCGGCGGCAGGGATGCCTGCGAGGCACCGTCGTCGAGGCGCTCCAGCGCGCGCTCCACGAGCTTCTGCAGCTGCGCGCGGCGCGCGTCGCGGGATCCGCCCACATCCAGGATGAGGCGCGAGAACCGACCGGTCTTGGTCTGCACCGCGATGCGGGTCAGCTCCTGCAGCGCCTGCACCGTCTCGGGGTCGGACAGGAGCGAGAGTGCGTCGGGCTGCTCGTTCTCGACGGACACGTACGCGCGGCCGGCGCGCACGTCGAGCGTCAGGTCGCCGTCGATGTCCGCGATGTCGAGGATGCCCTCGACGAAGTCGGCGGCGATGTCGCCTTCCTGCTCGAGCTCGTCGACGGTCGGCACAGCGCGAGCGCCGGGGGTCTGGTCAGTGGTCGTCATGATCGATCCTTCGGTCCTCGTCAGGACGTGCCGTCCTGCTTGCCTTTCTGAGCCTGCTTCTTCGCGCGCTGCTTGCTCACCGGCTGCTGGCGCTTGGGGGCCTGCGCCTTCGCGCGCTCGGCCTCCTCGAACAGGCGCTGCTGCTCGGCCTCGTACTTGGCGAGGGGGATGACCTTGCCGCTCGCGTCGAGAGCCTTACCCTTCTTCGCGAGCCGCTCCTCGCGCGCCTTGGCCGCCTCCGACCCGGGGGTCGGGAGGTTCCGGATGACGACGAACTGCTGAACCATGGTCCAGATGTTCGAGGTGAACCAGTACATGACGACGCCGAGCGGGAAGAACACACCCGAGAAGATGAAGGCCAGCGGCAGGACGTACAGCATGATCCGCTGCATCTGATAGGCCTGGCCGGTCTTGGCCTCGGGGGAGAGGTTCTTCGAGATGATCTGCAGCTGCGTGAAGAACTGCGACAGGATCATGAGGATCACGAGGATCACCAGGATCACGACGGTCGCCGTCTGATTCGTGTTGATCGCGTCGATCATGTTGACGTGCAGCGGCGCGACGCCGAACAGCTCGGCGTTGTAGAACTCGCGCGTCAGGGTCGCGTTCAGCAGGCCGGTGCCACCCACACCCCACTCCGCGTGACGCTTCACCTCGCTGAGCGTGTAGAACATGCCGAGGAGGATCGGCATCTGCACCAGCAGTGGCAGACAGCTCGACAGCGGCGTCGTACCGTGCTTCTTGTACATCGCCATGGTCTCGCGACTCATGGCCTCGCGCGACAGCTGGTCGCGCTTGCCCTTGTACCGCTCCTGGATCTTGCGCATCTCGGGCGCGAGTTCCATCATCTTGCGCTGGCTCTTGATCTGCCGCACGAACAGCGGGATGAGCGCGGCGCGCACGACGATGACGAGCCCGATGATGGACAAAACCCAGGTCAGGCCGGCATCCGGTGCCAGTCCGATCGATGTGAAGATCCAGTGCCAGAAGACGAGGATCGCCTCGACGACGAACTTGAACGGCCACAGGATGATGCTGAAGAAGTCAGGATCACCGGGTTCGGGTGTCGTCGGGTTCGGGAGCGGCGGGAGGGTCGCCGAGGCGAAGAGATCCATCACGGATCAATCCTTTCTGAGGGGCACGACGAAGCCGTGCGAAGTCAGGTCGTGCCGGAAGTGCGTGTGAGCGGGGACGTCGTCGATGCCGCCCGCGGCCCACGGGTGGCATCTCGCGAGACGGGCCGCCGCGAGCGCCGAGCCCTTCAGGACCCCGTGCTGCTGCACGGCGCCCAGCGCATAGGCCGAACACGAGGGATAGTACTTGCACACGTCGCCGTACAGCTGGGAGACGGTCGCCCGGTAGCCGTGCAGCAGCGCGATCACCGCGTTGCGGGGGAGCAGCGTGATCGTCGCCGGCAGGGTCGCGGCATCCATCACCGCCGTCCCGCGGGTGTACGAGGGAAGAGGCGCCGAGCTCATGCGGCCGCCTTCCGTTCGAGGCAGCGGATGACCTCGGTGCGCAGGGTCGCGAAATCGACGGATGCCGCAGCGGGCAACGCGCGGATGACCACATCGGCCCCGGGCCGGACCTCCGGGAGGGCCTCTGCGCAGATCGCCTTGAGCCGACGACGCACCGTGTTGCGCACGACAGCGCCCCCCACCTGCTTGCTCACGATGAAGCCGAAGCGTGGGGGGCGCTGTTCAGACGTGCTGACCACGTGGGTCACGGTGTGTGCCGCCGGACAGCGGGAACCTCCGCGGACGACGGAACGGTAGTCCGCCCCGCGGGTGATGCGGTTCCCGCGCGCCAGCACCGCGTGGTGTCAGGCCGAGAGCTCGGTGCGCCCCTTGGAGCGGCGAGCCGAGAGGATGGCGCGGCCGGCGCGGGTGCGCATACGGGCGCGGAAGCCGTGCTTCTTGGCGCGGCGGCGGTTGTTGGGCTGGAACGTGCGCTTGCTCATGAAGATCACTCCGGATGGGCGGGGTCACCCGAACGCTCGAGACCGGGGACACAGGTACATGGGGGACTCGCGCCGAGAGGCACAAGTCAACCGACCTAGGATACGTCGAGATTCCTGAGATCCCAAACCGGGACGCCGACCGGCCATTATCCACCGACGCCTGAACGCTGCTGGCGACGACACGCGGGCCGGTTCTACAGTGGGTTTTGCCTTGCGGAGCGCCGATGACTAGCGTGATCCGGATACTTATCCACAGGTTGTGCACAGTACCGTGCACACCATTGTCCACACCCCGGGAGGGTCATGTCCGAGCACGAACTTCCAGATGTCCCCGTCTGGAGCGCCGTGCTCGACGTGCTGGCGAACGACGACCGCGTCACGCCGCAGCTGCACGGCTTCGTGAACCTCGCCGTCGCCCAGGGGGTGATGAGCGGGACGCTCTACCTCGACGTCCCGAACGACCTCACCGCCGGCCAGTTCAACAAGCGCCTGCGCGGACCCATCATGGAGGCCCTCGCGCAGGTCGACGCCGAGCCGTCGGCGAGCACCTTCCGCGTGGTCGTGAACCCCGAACTCGGCGACACCCACCTCACCGCGCCGGTCCCGGTCCAGTCGGCCCTCGCACCGACCCCGTCGGCACCGACCCGGCCGAACGCCGAGGACTACAGGGAGCAGGCGGCACCGGCATCCCGCAACGACACCCGCCTCAACCCGAAGTACACGTTCGACAACTTCGTCATCGGCCAGTCCAACCGGTTCGCGCACGCGGCGGCGGTCGCCGTCGCCGAGGCGCCGGCCAAGGCGTACAACCCGCTGTTCATCTACGGGGACTCGGGACTGGGGAAGACCCACCTCCTGCACGCGATCGGCGACTACGCGATCAACCTCTACACCGGCATCAAGGTCCGGTACGTCTCGAGTGAGGAGTTCACGAACGACTTCATCAACTCGATCGTGAACAACCGCGCGTCGGCGTTCCAGGCCCGGTACCGCGACGTCGACATCCTCCTCATCGACGACATCCAGTTCCTGCAGGGTCGCGCCGAGACGCAGGAGGCGTTCTTCCACACCTTCAATCAGCTGCACGACCACGACAAGCAGGTCGTGATCACGAGCGACGTGCCGCCGCGTCACCTCACCGGGTTCGAGGACCGGATGCGGAGCCGCTTCGAGTGGGGTCTCATCACGGACGTGCAGGCCCCCGACCTCGAGACGCGTATCGCGATCCTGCGCAAGAAAGCGCAGTCCGAGCGCCTGCAGGTGCCCGACGACGTGCTGGAGTACATCGCCACCAAGGTGTCGAGCAACATCCGCGAACTCGAGGGCGCCCTCATCCGGGTGTCCGCGTTCGCGAGCCTGAACCGCTCGAACCTCGACATCTCGCTCGCGCAGACGGTGCTCCGCGACATCGTCGACCAGGACGACGCGAACGTCATCTCGCCGACCGACATCATCTCGGCCACGGCCCAGTACTTCCGCCTCACGGTCGACGACCTGTACGGCTCGAGCCGTTCGCAGTCCGTCGCGACGGCTCGGCAGATCGCCATGTATCTGTGCCGCGAGCGCACGAGCCTGTCGCTGCCGAAGATCGGTCAGCTGTTCGGCAACCGCGACCACACGACGGTGATGTACGCGTACAAGAAGATCAGCGAGCTCATGAAGGAGCGTCGCTCGATCTACAACCAGGTGTCCGAGATCACCTCGCAGCTCGGCCGTTCCTCGCGCTGACGGCCCCACACGCCCGGGTGTGCGGCCGTACTTGACACGTGCGCGCCCGGACCACCAAAATGCCGTTTCCCACAGTGTGGAAAGCCTGTGGATAACTGTGCGCCACGGGCCGTCGGATGTGAACGAACGGCGACAGCCTGTGGATGAACGGATGACACGCATCGATTCCTCGTCGCCGGACTCACGCGACTTTCCGCAGCCCGTGCACAAGTTACACGGATGTGGTTCCGGCTCGACGACAGGGATCCACCGACTTATCCACAGTTTCCACAGCTGTTAACAAGAAGACAGAGAACTATCTAATGGAAGCCCGATCCGATCACACCCACGGGGTGCGGGCTCGTCGCGGCGAGCTCGGCAGAGCGGCTTCCGGAGCGTCCTGTCGTGGGCACTAGCATGAGAGGGCCCATCTCGCCGTCAAGGGAGCATCAGTGAAGTTCCACGTCAACCGCGATGTATTCAGCGAAGCCGTGTCGTTCGTCGTGAAACTGCTCCCGCAGCGGAACCCCCAGCCGATCCTCGCGGGTGTGCTCATCGAAGCCGGCGACGACGGTCTGTCGCTCGCCGCGTTCGACTACGAGGCATCCGCCCGTACCCGCATCGAGGCGACGGTCGACGAGCCGGGCACGATCCTCGTCCACGGCCGACTGCTGTCCGAGATCGCGAGCCGTCTGCCGAACGCACCGATCCAGATCACGCAGGATGCCGACGGTGAGATCCTCCTGACGTGCGGTTCGGCGCGGTTCACCCTCGCGGCGATGCCCGTCGCCGAGTACCCCGCGATCCCCGAGGTCTCGGGCGACTCCGGCCTCGTCCCGGGCGACGACTTCTCGACCGCGATCGCGCAGGTCGCCTTCGCGGCCTCCCGCGATGACGTCACCCCGGTCCTGACGGGTGTGCAGCTCGAGGTGACCGGCAACGAACTCAGCCTCGTCGCCACCGACCGCTACCGCGTCGCGCTGCGCGAGATCAACTTCGACAGCGGCGCCGTCGCCCGCGAAGAGGCGACGACCGCGCTCGTCCCCGCGCGCACGCTGACCGAGGTCGGGAAGACCTTCGCGCACTCCGGCGACATCCAGATCTCGTTCTCCGGCTCGGGCGACCGCGAGATCATCGCGTTCACGGCGGGCAACAAGACCGTGACCTCCCTGCTCATCAAGGGCAACTTCCCCCCGGTCCGGCGGCTCTTCCCCGCGCAGACCGAGCACTATGCGGTCGTCAACACGGCGGAGCTCGCCGAGGCCGTCCGCCGCGTCTCGCTCGTGCTCGACCGGTCGGCGCCGCTGCGGTTCACGTTCTCGGACGAGGGTGTATCGATGGATGCCGCGGGCACCGAGCAGGCCCGCGCCACCGAGTCGGTCGACGCGACGCTCGCCGGCGACGAGGTGACCCTCGGACTCAACCCGCAGTACCTGCTCGAGGCGCTCGGCGCCGTGAAGAGCGAGTTCACGCGCATCACGTTCACCTCGAGCGAGAACGCCAACAAGCTGAGCCCGGTCCTCATCACGCCGCAGACCTCGGGCACGCCCGAGAGCTTCAAGTACCTGCTGCAGCCGAACCTCCTGCTGCGCTGACCCCCGGCGTCCGTCCACATCGAGGCGTGTCGGAGCCTCGAGGGAGGGTGATCTGGTGATCGTGGAGCACCTGAGTCTCGTCGACTTCCGCAACTACGCGGCGGCCGACGTGAGTCTGGCCGCCGGTCCGAACGTGTTCGTCGGCCGCAACGGCCAGGGCAAGACCAATCTCGCCGAGGCGATCGGCTATTTCGCGACGCTGGGTTCGCACCGGGTGTCGCAGGATGCGCCGATGGTCCGGTACGGGGCGGATGCCGCCTTCGTCCGCGCCCGGCTCGGGTACGGCGACCGCCGCATCCAACTCGAAGCGCAGCTGAACCGGTCCGGCTCGAACAAGGCGCGCGTCAACGGGTCGCCGGTGCGCACCTCGGAGCTGCCGCGCTACGCGCAGGTCGTGCTCTTCGCCCCCGAGGACCTGCAGATCGTGCGCGGCGACCCGTCCGCGCGACGCCGGTTCGCCGATCAGCTCCTCGTGCAGCGCGCGCCCCGCATGTCGGGCGTGCTCGGCGACTACGATCGCGTGCTCAAGCAGCGCACGGCGCTGCTGAAGTCGGCGCGGGCTCGGGGACTGAAGGCGGAGCAGCTCACGACGCTCGACGTCTGGGACGACAAACTCATCTCGCTCGGCACCGAGATCATCCTGGCCCGCCTGCGCCTGGCGGAGGATCTCGCGCAGCCGATGCGCGACGCGTACGAGGCCATCGCCGGCGCCGACCACGACCCGCAGCTCGAATGGGTGCTCACGGTCGAGGGGTCAGACCCGGAGGACGACGCCGCACCCGTCGCGAAGACCGGTTCCGCCGTCGGGGCCGACGCGGTCGCGGCATCCTTCCGCGCCGGACTGGCGGCGAAGCGATCCCAGGAACTCGAGCGCGGGGTGACCCTCGTCGGACCGCACCGCGACGACCTCCTCCTGCGCCTGCGCGGACTCCCCGTGAAGGGGTACGCCTCGCACGGCGAGTCCTGGTCGACGGCGCTGTCGCTGCGGTTGTCGTCGGCGCAGCTGCTCCGCGACCAGTTGCGCCTCGGCGACCCGATCGTCATCCTCGACGACGTCTTCGCCGAGCTCGACGCCGACCGTCGCGCCCGTCTGGCGGGCGTTGTCGCCGATTTCGAGCAGGTCATCGTCACGGCGGCCGTCGAGGGCGACGTCCCGGCGTCGCTCCGGGTCCGGACCGTCCGTGTCGAGGCGGGCACGATCGTGACGGATGCCGATGTCTGACGCCGCCGGCATCCCCGAAACGGTCGCGACCTACCTCCGGCTGCGCGGACTCGAGCCGTCGGCCGCGAAGAAGCGCCGCCGCAAGCGGCGCAACGACGACGACGAGAATCAGCCGTTCACGCCGGGTCGCGATCCCAAGGGCGTCGGCGACCTGCTGGCCGACCTCACCCGGCAGTCGGGATGGGACGCGCAGCTCGCGAAGGAGGACCTCGTGCTCCAGTGGGCCGAGGTCGCCGGCGAGGAGACCGCGCGTCACGCGGATCCCGTGGCCCTGAGCGACGGTGTGCTCACCGTCCAGTGCGATTCGACGGCGTGGGCGAAGAACCTCCACCTCATGCGCGCGACGATCGTCACCGAGCTCATCCGGCGGTTCCCGGAGGCCGGCGTCGAGTCCGTGCGTTTCGTGGGGCCGGACGTCCCCTCCTGGAAATGGGGCCCCAGAGCCGTTCCAGGGCGGGGTCCACGCGATACCTACGGTTGACCGACGTCCCGGAGGCTTCGGAAAGGTTTCGTGCCGCCACAGCGGCGTTCAGCCGCGTGACGAAGGCGTGAGGCACTAGACTGGGATCAAGCCCAGACGATGGATGTGGAGCGCGCGAAACCGATGACGTCAGATACCCCAGACAACACTCCCGAGGATCTCGACCCGCCCGCCGCACCCCGGATCCCCGCGGAGTACGGGGCGGACGAGATCCAGGTCCTCGAGGGCCTCGAGGCCGTCCGCAAGCGCCCCGGCATGTACATCGGTTCGACCGGTGAGCGCGGTCTGCACCACCTGGTCTACGAGATCGTCGACAACTCCGTCGACGAGGCCCTCGCCGGCTACTGCGACACGATCCACGTCACGATCCTGGCCGACGGCGGCCTGCGCGTCGTCGACAACGGCCGCGGCATCCCGGTCGACCCGCACTCCTCCGACCCCAGCAAGTCGACGGTGGAGGTCGTCCTGACCGTCCTCCACGCGGGCGGCAAGTTCGGCGGCGGCGGGTACGCGGTCTCGGGTGGTCTGCACGGTGTCGGATCGTCCGTCGTGAACGCGCTGTCGACGCGGTTCGAGGTCGAGATCGCTCGTCAGGGACACATCTGGCGTCAGACGTTCTCGGGCGGCGGCAAGCCCGAAGGCCCGCTCGCCAAGGGCGAGGAGAGCGACAAGACCGGCACCACCATCACGTTCTGGCCCGACGCGGCGATCTTCGAGACCACCGACTTCGACTACAACACGCTTCGCACCCGCTTCCAGCAGACGGCGTTCCTCAACAAGGGTCTCCGCATCACCCTGACCGACGAGCGACCCGAGGCCCTCGACGTCGTGGATCTGCCCGAGGGCGGTTCCGAGACCACGCAGCGCCACGACGACTTCCTGTACGAGCGCGGCCTCGTCGACTACGTCGAGTACCTCAACAAGGTCCGCAAGGCCGAGGTCATCAACGAGGAGATCATCGAGATCGAGTCGGAGGACACGGTCCGTCACATCTCGCTCGAGCTCGCGATGCAGTGGACCTCGGGCTACACCGAGAACGTCTTCACCTTCGCGAACACGATCAACACGCACGAGGGCGGCACGCACGAAGAGGGTTTCCGTGCGGCGATGACGATGTACATCAACCGCTACGCCAAGGAGAAGGGCCTCCTCAAGGACAAGGACGAGAACCTCGCCGGCGAGGACATCCGTGAGGGCCTGACCGCCGTCATATCGGTGAAGCTCTCCGAACCGCAGTTCGAGGGCCAGACGAAGACCAAGCTCGGCAACACCGAGGCGAAGGCCTTCGTGCAGAAGGTCGTCGGCGACCAGCTCATGGACTGGCTCGACCGCAACCCGCAGCAGGCGAAGCTCATCATCACGAAGGCCATCGAAGCGGCGACCGCGCGCATGGCGGCGCGCAAGGCGCGCGAGACGGCGCGTCGCAAGAGCGTCTTCGAGTCGGCATCCATGCCCGAGAAACTCAAGGACTGCACGAGCAAGGACCCGTCGATCAGCGAGATCTTCCTCGTCGAGGGCGACTCGGCCGGCGGCTCGGCCGTGTCCGGCCGCGATCCCGAGCGTCAGGCGATCCTGTCGCTGCGCGGCAAGATCCTCAACGTCGAGAAGGCGCGGCTCGACCGTGCCCTGGGCAACGCCGAGATCCAGGCGATGATCCAGGCGTTCGGCGCCGGCATCGGGCCGGACTTCGACATCGAGAAGGCCCGGTACCACAAGGTCGTCCTGATGGCGGATGCCGACGTCGACGGCCAGCACATCACGACCCTCCTGCTCACCCTGCTGTTCCGCTACATGCGCGGGCTCGTCGAGGCGGGCTACGTCTACCTCGCGCAGCCGCCGCTGTACCGGCTCAAGTGGTCCAACGCGCCGCACGAGTACGTCTACAGCGACGCCGAGCGCGACGCGCTGCTGCGCGAAGGGGCAGCGGCGGGGCGCCGCATCCCGAAGGACAACGGCGTGCAGCGCTACAAGGGTCTCGGCGAGATGAACGCCAAGGAGCTGTGGGAGACGACGATGGACCCCGAGACGCGCACGCTGCGTCAGGTGACCATCGACGACGCGGCCGCGGCCGATGAGATCTTCTCCGTGCTGATGGGCGAAGACGTCGAGGCGCGGCGCGGGTTCATCCAGCGCAACGCCAAGGACGTGCGGTTCCTGGACATCTGAGTCCACCGCATCCGCCCCGGCACTCCGACGACGAACGAAGACTGAGAGAACATGGCTGACGAAGAGCGTCCCGACCCGAACGCCGGCTACCAGCACGGCAACATCGACCAGGTCGACCTCCAGGTCGAGATGCAGCGGAGCTACCTCGACTACGCGATGAGCGTGATCGTGGGTCGCGCGCTGCCGCGCGTCGAAGACGGCCTCAAGCCCGTGCACCGCCGCGTCATCTACGGCATGTACGACGGCGGGTACCGTCCCGACAAGAGCTACTCGAAGTGCGCCCGCGTCGTCGGCGAGGTCATGGGTCAGTACCACCCGCACGGTGACAGCGCGATCTACGACGCACTCGTCCGTCTCGTGCAGCCGTGGTCGCTGCGCTACCCGCTGGCCGACGGTCAGGGCAACTTCGGCTCCCCCGGCAACATGGGCGCCGCGGCCCCCCGGTACACCGAGACCAAGATGGCCCAGCTCGCCCTCGAGATGGTGCGCGACATCGACGAGGACACCGTCGACTTCGAGGACAACTACGACGGCCGCACCCGCGAGCCCGTCGTCCTGCCCTCGCGCTTCCCGAACCTCCTGGTCAACGGCTCGGTCGGTATCGCCGTCGGCATGGCCACCAATATCCCGCCGCACAACCTCCGCGAGGTGGCCGACGGTGTCATGTGGGCCCTGCAGAACCCGGATGCCTCCCGCGAGGAGCTCCTCGATGCGCTGATCGAGCGCATCCCGGGACCCGACTTCCCCACCGGCGCGCAGATCCTCGGCACGAAGGGCATCCGTGAGGCGTACCGCACGGGTCGCGGCTCGATCACGATGCGCGCCGTCGTGAACGTCGAGGAGATCCAGAACCGCACCTGCCTGGTCATCACGGAACTCCCGTACCAGGTCAACCCCGACAACGTCGCCGCCAAGATCACCTCGCTCGTGCGCGAGGGCAAGCTCAGCGGCATCGCCGACATCCGCGACGAGACGAGCGACCGCACCGGTCAGCGACTCGTCGTGGTCCTGAAGCGCGACGCCGTCGCGAAGGTCGTCCTCAACAACCTGTACAAGCACACGCAGCTGCAGGAGAACTTCGGCGCGAACATGCTCGCCATCGTCGACGGTGTGCCGCGCACGCTGCCGATCGACGGCTTCATCAGCTACTGGCTCGCGCACCAGTTCGAGGTCATCGTCCGCCGCACCCGCTACCGGCTGCGCGAGGCCGAGAAGCGCATGCACATCCTGCGCGGCTACCTCAAGGCGCTCGACGCGCTCGACGAGGTCATCGCCCTCATCCGCCGCTCCCCCACGGTCGACGAGGCGCGCGAAGGGCTGAAGTCGCTCCTCGACGTCGACGACGCGCAGGCCGACGCGATCCTGACGATGCAGCTGCGCCGCCTGGCCGCCCTCGAGCGCCAGAAGATCGTCGACGAGGCGACCGAGCTCGAGCTCAAGATCGCGGACCTGAACGACATCCTCGTCTCGCGCGACCGCCAGAGCGGGATCATCGCCGAGGAGCTCGGGGAGATCGTCGCGAAGTTCGGCGACGAGCGTCGCACGCACATCCTGCACGGCTACGACGGCGACATGTCGATGGAGGACCTGATCCCCGAAGAGGAGATCGTCGTCACCGTCACGCGCAACGGCTACGTCAAGCGCACACGCAGCGACAACTACCGCTCGCAGCACCGCGGCGGCAAGGGTGTGAAGGGTGCGCAGCTGCGCGCCGACGACGTGGTCGAGCACTTCTTCGTCTCGACGACGCACCACTGGCTCCTGTTCTTCACGACCAAGGGGCGCGTCTACCGCGCGAAGGGCTACGAGCTCCCCGAGGGCGGACGGGATGCGAAGGGGCAGCACGTCGCGAACCTGCTCGCCCTGCAGCCCGGCGAGGACGTCGCGCAGATCCTCGACATCCGCGACTACGCCGCGGCCGAGTACCTCGTCCTCGCGACGCGCGACGGCAAGATCAAGAAGACGGCGCTCACCGAGTACGACACGAACCGGCAGGGCGGCATCATCGCGATCCGCCTGCGCGGTCAGGACGAGGAGGACGGCGACGAACTCGTCAGCGCGATGCTCGTCGACTCGACCGACGACCTCCTGCTGGTCTCGCGCCTCGGCATGTCGCTGCGGTTCACGGCGAACGACGAATCGCTGCGTCCGATGGGCCGCTCGACCGAGGGTGTGAAGGGCATGTCCTTCCGCGACGGCGACAGCCTGCTCTCGGCATCCGTCGTGCGTGACGAGGGATTCGTCTTCGTCGTCACCCAGGGCGGGTATGCCAAGCGCACCTCGGTGGACCAGTACCGCGTGCAGGGCCGCGGCGGTCTCGGCATCAAGGTCGCCAAGCTGCACGACGACCGCGGCGAGCTCGCGGGCGGTCTGATCGTCAGCGCGGACGACGAGGTCCTCGTGGTTCTTGCCAGCGGCAAGGTGGTACGCTCGGCCGTTGCTGAGGTGCCTGCGAAGGGTCGCGACACGATGGGTGTCGTCTTCGCTCGCCCCGATGACGACGACCGGATCCTCGCGATCGCCCGCAACGGCGAGCGGGGTCTGGCTGAGAGTGCGGGGGCCGAGGAGGCCGCCGCAGCTCCCGAGACCACCGAAGAGAGTGACGCATGAGCTCCGTAGCCGACAAGCTGGCCAAGAAGTCCTCGAGCCGGACGACCGCGAAGCAGGTCCGCCTCCGTCTCGTCTACGTCGACTTCTGGTCGGCCGTGAAGCTGTCCTTCCTGGCGGCCGTCGCCCTCGCGATCGTCACGGTCGTCTCGACGCTGCTCGTCTACCTCGTGATCAGCTCGACCGGTCTCGTGGGCCAGGTCGACGCCCTGCTGGGTGCGGTCAACGGCGAGAACACCTTCACGCTCGCCTCGATCCTCAACCTGCCCCAGGTGATGGCGTTCGCCGCGGTCGTCGCGATCCTGAACCTCATCGTCGTGACGGTGCTGGGTGCGGTCCTCGCGGGGATCTACAACCTCATGGTCAAGGTCACCGGCGGTCTGCTCGTCGGCTTCACCTCGAACTGAGTCGGATGCCGCGGCATCCGCTCACGCGACGGATGTCCCGAGCAGCAGACCCAGCGCCCAGGTGACAGCGAGGGCGAGTGCCCCGCCGACGACGAGACGCACGACGGCCCGCCGCTTGCCGGCGCCGCCGAGGGTCGCCGAGATGGTGCCGGTCAGACCCAGCGCGATGAGGACGGCGACGAACGTCGTCGGCACCCGCCATTCCGCCGGTGGCAGCAGGATCGCGAGGAACGGCAGCAGCGCGCCGAGCGTGAAGGCGATCGCCGACGACAGGGCGGCCTGCCACGGGCTGGTCAGCTCGTCGGGGTCGATGCCGAGCTCGATGTCGAGGTGCGCGCGCAGGGCGTCGTGCGCGGTCAGCTCCTCGGCTACCTTCCGCGCGGTCTCCGCACTGAGCCCCTTCGCCTCGTAGAGTTCGGCGAGCTCGCCGAGTTCCTCGTCGGGCATCTCGGCGAGCTCCCGCGTCTCCTTCTCGATGAGCGCGCGCTCGGTGTCGCGCTGGCTGCTCACCGAGACGTACTCGCCGAGCGCCATCGAGATCGCCCCACCCACGAGAGCGGCGGACGATGCCGTGAGGATCGGTCCGAGGTCGCTCGTCGCACCGGCGACGCCGACCGCGACGGCGGCGACGCTGACGATGCCGTCGTTCGCGCCGAGGACACCGGCGCGCAGCCAGTTCAAGCGCTGGCCGAGGCCGGCGCCCTGCGGTTCGCGGTGGCCGGGCTCACGGGGGATGGTCGTGCTCATGAGGCCAGTGAATCAGAACGAACGGATGCCGCGGGCCGCCGCCGCCGCGGATTCGTCAAACGGCGCCCTCTTCGGGTAAAGTCTTGGAGGTTGCAGGCGTGAGCCGGCAACGACGGGGCTATAGCTCAGGCGGTTAGAGCGCTTCACTGATAATGAAGAGGTCCCAGGTTCAAGTCCTGGTAGCCCCACCGTCACCGCACCGGGGGCCTTAGCTCAGTTGGTAGAGCGCCTGCTTTGCAAGCAGGATGTCAGGAGTTCGAATCTCCTAGGCTCCACATTCCAGAAACGCCGGTTCCCCACAGGGTCCGGCGTTTCGCGCATCCCCGGTCGTCATATCCCGTCACGCCGCGACACCGATCGTCGTCTTCTTTGACACCCCTACGGCCATGGCGGAGATTCGTTCGCACAGTCCTCGGAGCGAGGCGGAACGGAGCGGATGATGACGGAGACGACGGCGGGCCTCGAGCCCACGAAGTTCGCCTACTGGGTGCCCAACGTATCGGGCGGACTGGTGGTGTCCTCGATCGAGCAGCGGACCTCGTTCGACCTGGACTACAACATCGAACTGGCCCGCACGGCCGAGCGCGTCGGCTTCGAGTACGCGCTCAGTCAGGTGCGGTACCTGTCGAGCTACGGCGCGGCGCAGCAGCACGAGTCGACGTCGACGAGCCTCGCCCTGCTCCTGGCGACCGAGAAGCTGAAGGTCATCGCGGCGGTGCACCCGGGCCTGTGGGAGCCTGCGGTCCTCGCGAAGTTCCTGCTCACGGCCGACAACTTCTCGAAGGGTCGCGCGGCCGTCAACGTCGTGTCGGGCTGGTTCAAGGACGAGTTCACCAAGCTCGGACTCCCCTGGCTCGACCACGACGAGCGCTACCGGCGGTCGGGCGAGTTCCTGCAGGTCCTGCGCAAACTGCTGACCGAGGAGAATGTCCGGTTCGCGGGCGACTTCTACCGCGTCAACGACTTCACCCTGCGGCCCGGACCGTACCCGGTGCCCGGGCGACCGCATCCGGAGATCTTTCAGGGCGGCAACTCGACGGCGGCGCGTTTCAACGGCGGCGCTTACGCGGACTGGTACTTCTCCAACGGCAAGGACTTCGACGGCTTCACCGAGCAGTACGACGAGGTCACCCGCATCGCGGCGGAGCACGGACGCCGCGTACGGTTCGGCCTGAACGGCTTCGCGATCGTGCGCGACACCGAGGCCGAGGCGCGCGAGCAGTTGCGCGAGATCATCGCCAAGGCCGACACCGAGGCCGTCGAGGGCTTCCGCACGTCCGTCCAGCAGGCGGGTCCCGCGACCGCCGACCGCAAGGGGATGTGGGCGGACTCGAGCTTTGAGGACCTCGTCCAGTACAACGACGGGTTCCGCACGCAGCTCATCGGCACACCCGAGCAGGTCGCCCGACGCATCGTCGAGTACCGCCGGCGCGGGGTCGACCTCCTCCTCCTCGGCTTCCTGCACTTCCAGGACGAGCTCGAGCAGTTCGGCGAGAAGGTCATCCCTCTGGTGCGCGAACTCGAGGCTCAGACGGGGGTTGCGCAGCGTCACCACGCCGACGTGTGAGGAATCTTGCGCTGATCTTGAGGTGATGTTGCGCTTCGCTTGCGCCGTACCCGACACCATGAATGGTGTCGCCGTTGGAGACGACCACCCGAAGATCGGATCCATCGTGAGCAGCAACTCCGCTGGGGGACGTGGAGTTTCTGGGGGCTCTGCGCGACAGGGCCTGGGGTGCGTGGCTGGGGAGCTCGCACCCCAGGCAGTCCCCCCGCGTCGAGGTGGCGCGTAGGGTGAACGCGTGGACATCCGCGTCGCCGCGTACGCCGTCATCACCGACGGGGACCGCATCCTGCTCGCTCACTGGAACAGCCCCACGAGACCCGCGTGGACCATGCCCGGCGGGGGCATCTATCCCGGTGAGGATCCGAAGGATGCCGCGGTGCGCGAGGTCTTCGAGGAGACGGGGTTCCACGTGGAACTCGACGGTATCCTCGGCACCGACTCGCAGGTGATCGCCGCCAAGGACCGGCTGCACGGCGAAGGGCCGATCCAGGCGCTCCGCATCCTCTACCGCGCGCACATCGTCGGCGGCGACCTCCGCAATGAGGAGGACGGATCGACCGACGAGGCGGCGTGGTTCCCGCTCAGCGACGTCCCGGCGCTGACCCGGGTCGGTCTCGTGGACACCGCCCTGCGGATGGCGGGGCTGCTGCCTCAGGCCTGACGCTCGCCCATCGCCTGCGAGATGTCGGCGACCGTCGCGCCGTAGGCACGGATGAGGTCGTCGGCGTCGACGAAGAGGCTGAAGCCGTGGGCGCCGGCCCCCATCGCGATCCGTCGACCCGTGATGGTCTCGTCCGCGTAGACGGGCCAGTCCGTCGTGCTGCCGATCGGTGTGATCGTGCCGCGCTCGAACCCTGTCGCCGCGAGCGCCAGCTCCGGTTCGGGCAGCCGCAGTTTGTTCACGCCGACCACGGCCCGCAGCTTCGGCCACGAGATGGCGCTATCGCCCGGGATGAGGGCGAACAGGTAGGTGTCGTCGCTGCGCTTGACGACGAGGGTCTTCACGATGTCGGATGCCGCGAGACCCAGCATCCGTGCGGCTTCCTCGAGACTCCCCGCGGCCGCCCGGGCGACGAACTCCACCGAAAAAGACCGGGAGCGCGCCGCTTCAGCGACGCGCTCCGACGGTACGGGCCTGGATTCAGGCATCCGGTGCACGCAGCGGGTCGTCCGCCACCCACAGCTCGTCGTCGGCACGCAGCGTCTGCCACGCGGCGTAGAGCACACCGGCGGCCGCAGCGATGCCGAAGATGAGGGCGAGGACGCCGCCGGCGCTCGGTCCGCTCTTCTTCTCGGGGACGCTGAGCTTCTTCGTCGCCTTCTTGCCGGCCTTCTTCGCCTTCTTGCGGAAGTCGTCGGCGTCGAAGCCGCCGAGCCCCTTGCCCTTCGCCAGACGGTGACGCTTGTCGTTGGCGACGTCCCACACCGACAGGGCGGTACCGACGACGGCTCCCGCGGCGGGGACGACGGCGCCGTTGAGCACCTTGCGTCCGGTCTCGACACCGCGGTCGACGTAGGGAGCGGCGTACCGCTCGTAGGAGTGCTTGGCGGCGGGCACCACGTGGTCGTGGTTGTACTTGCCGAGCTGGCGACCCGCCTCGCGGGCGACCTCACCGGCCTGGCCGACCAGCACCTGCTGGGACTCCCAGAGGTTCGCAGCCTGCTTCTGCAGCTTGCGGAGTTCCTTCTTGGTCTTGCGGTTGAGGCTCACGGGGCCCTCCCTTTTCGGGGTTCATCCGGGGACGTAGTGGGTCCATACTGCCAGACGCATTCAGGCTGTGAGGGGGGTTGCAAGTGAGAGGATGATGGGTATGCCGATTCACTCCGCTGTCGCAACCCTGCACACCACCCACGGCGACATCGTCGTCAACCTGTTCGGCGACCAGGCGCCGCGCACCGTCAAGAACTTCATCGGCCTCGCCGACGGATCCCAGGCGTGGACGCACCCCGCCACCGGCAAGCCGGGCGAGGGTCCCCTCTACACCGACGTCATCTTCCACCGCATCATCCCGGGCTTCATGATCCAGGGCGGCGACCCGCTCGGTCAGGGCATCGGCGGACCGGGCTACAACTTCGACGACGAGATCAGCCCCGAGCTGACCTTCAGCAAGCCGTACCTTCTCGCCATGGCGAACGCGGGCCTGCGCCGCAACGCCATCACGGGCAAGGCCGAGGGCACCAACGGGTCGCAGTTCTTCATCACGACCGACCCGACCCCGTGGCTCAACGGCAAGCACACGATCTTCGGCGAGGTCGCCGATGACGCCTCCCGCAAGGTCGTCGACGCCATCAGCGCCGTCGCGACCGGTGCGCAGGACCGCCCGCTCGAGCCCGTCGTCATCTCCTCGATCGACATCGCCGAGGCCTGATCCCTTCGTGACCTCGGCCGACCCCCGGACCAATCCGGACAACTTCTGCTACCGGCATCCCGACCGTCAGAGCTTCGTGCTCTGCCAGCGGTGCCTCCGCACCATCTGCCCCGAGTGCCAGACGCCGCTGCCCGTGGGCGTCATCTGCCCGGAGTGCCTCGCGGAACAGCAGAAGGGTGCGCGGTCGGCCGAGGTGAGGCGGATGCCGGGGCGGTTCGCCCGCAAGCTGCGCAGCGACCGCCCCGTCGTCACGTACGCGATCATGATCGTCACGCTCGCGATCTACCTCGTGCAGCTCATCCCCGTCGTGGGCGGCGCGGTCACGGGCGCGCTCGCTTTCGCTCCGCCGTACGTCGTCCCGGGCAGCGGGGCGCCCTTCGAGCCGTGGCGGATGCTGACGGTCGCCCTCGTGCACTCGACCCCGCTGCCGTTCCACGTCGCTCTGAACATGCTGGCGCTGTGGGCTCTGGGCCGCAGCCTCGAACCCCTCCTCGGCAAGGCGCGGTTCCTGGCCCTCTACGCGCTGAGCGCGATCGGCGGATCGGTCCTCGTCGCGCTCATCGCGCCGGGGTCCGCCGTCGTCGGTGCGTCCGGCGCGGTCTGGGGTCTGCTGACGGCGATGCTCATCATCGGGCGCCACGTCGGCGCGAACATCCTCCCGATCGCGATCCTGCTCGGGATCAACCTGGTGTTCTCGTTCGTCGGCGCCGGAGTGTCTTGGCAGTCGCACATCGGTGGCGGTCTCGTGGGTCTGCTGGCCGGCTTCGTCTTCGCGCGGACGCGCGCGCAGAACCGTCAGGGCCTGCAGGCGCTGCTGCTCGTCGCCGTCGGGATCGGTCTCATCGCCATCGCCGTGACCGTGCCGGGTCTGCTCTACCTCTGAGTTATCCACAGGTTCATCCACAGATGGGGATGAATCACACCGGTGTAATTCCTGTCGAGGACTTGGGATGCCGCGGGCTCAGCGCCAGCGCGTCGTCATCAGGAACCCGATGAACGCGATGCCGAAGCCGATCGCGAGGTTCCACGGCCCGATGTCGGGGATCGGGAAGGCTTGGCCGCTCAGGTAGAAGACGATGATCCAGATCATACCGATGAGCATCAGCCCGAGCATGATCGGCTTGAACCAGACGGGGTTGGGGGCGGCGTCGCCCTCGGTCTGGACGAGTCGGTCGTCGTCCTTGTCTCCACGTGCCATGGGGGGAAGTCTACCTGCCAGCCCGGATCCAGCCTTCGCTGGCTAAACTCCGATCGTGACCGACTCCTCGCCCACGGAGCACCCCACCCGACGTTCCCGTCGTCCGCGCCCTCGTCGTCGCGCGACGATCGCGAGCGTGTTCGGCGAGATCCTGCTCACGGTCGGTGTGCTGACCCTGCTCTACGTGTCCTGGCACACCTGGATCGGGGACGCGATCGTGCAGAGCGAGCAGCACGCTGCCGCGCAGGCGCTCGCGGAGGAGTGGGCGAACGAAGCGCCCGAGACCCCGGGCCCGTCCGAGACCCCCGCGCCCGATGCGACCGCGGAGCCGGAGGGCCCCGCGGCGATCCCGGTCCTCGGCGAGCAGTCGCACGGCGACGTGTTCGGGATCATGAAGGTGCCGCGCTTCGGCTCCAACTGGCAGTTCAAGATCGCCTCCGGGATCACCCGCCCCGACATCCTCGACCGCGGCGAGATCGGCCATTACCCCGACACCGCGATGCCCGGTGCGGTGGGCAACACCGCCTACGCCGCGCACCGGTGGACCTCGGGCGCCCCGTTCGACCCGATCGACCGCCTCGTCATCGGTGACGCCATCGTCGTCCAGACGAAGGCGGGCTGGTACACCTACCGGTTCCGCTCGCTCGAGTACGTCCAGGAGACGCAGGTGCAGGTGCTGCTCCCCGTCCCCAACCAGCCCGGCGTCGAAGCCGACGGCCGCTACCTGACGCTCACGAGCTGTGCGCCGAAACTGAACTCCCTGGAGCGCATCATCGCCTACGCCGTGTTCGACGAGTTCACCCCGACCGCCGACGGCCCGCCGGCGTCGCTGACCGCAGGGGTGGACGCCTGATGTACGCGGCGCTCTGGCGTGTGCTTCCCGGCCCGTGGTGGGTGCGGGTCCTCATCCTGATCGTGCTGGCCGCGATCATCCTGTACCTGCTCTTCTACTACGCGTTCCCGTGGGTGTTCCACACGCTGTGGCCGAACGAGGAGTCCACCGTCGGCGGCGGCGGGTGACCAGCGGCATCCGTGTCCTCGTCGTCGACAACCACGACAGTTTCGTCCACACCCTGATCGGGTACCTCGTCGAGGTGGGCGCCGACGTCGAGATGGTCGAATCGGATGCCGCGGATGCGCTCTCGCGCGTGGACGCGGCCGACGGCGTCGTGATCTCTCCCGGCCCCGGCACGCCCGAGGATGCGGGTGCGTCGATTCAGATCGTCCGGCGGTGCGCCGCCACCGCCACCCCCATGCTCGGCGTGTGCCTCGGGCATCAGGCGCTCGCGGTCGCGTTCGGCGGGGTCGTCTCGCACGCTGCCGACCTCATGCACGGACGCACCTCGCCCGTGCACCACGACGGCACCGGGGTGTTCGCGGGACTGCCGTCGCCGTTCACGGCCACGCGCTACCACTCGCTCGCCGTCGAGCGCGACCGCGTTCCGGCCGACCTGCGCGTCACGGCGTGGACGGAGTCCGGCACGGTCATGGGGCTCGCGCACCGTTCGCTGCCGCTGGTCGGGGTGCAGTTCCACCCCGAGAGCGTGCTCACCGAGGGCGGTTACCTGCTGCTGGGCACGTGGCTGGAGGGCATCGGAGTGATGGATGCCGCAGCGCGCGGCGCCCGGCTGTCACCGCATCGCACCGTGACGTGACCGCGGGAGTCAGCCGCTGCAGGTCGTGAGGACGATCTCCGACCCCACGGGGACCTCGCCGATCGCCGACTGCACCTTCACCATGCGCGGGTCGGTGGCCGGGCAGGAGGGATCCTCCTGGATGACGGGCTCGAGGCCGTACTCGTCCGAGCTGAGGATCTCGGCGGCCTTGTCGACCGTGTAGTTCAGCGCGAAGTCCTCGACGGTGACGGTGCCGGTGGCGACGACGAGGTCGACGGCGGTGTCGAGGGGGACCTCTTCGCCGGCGGTCACGGGCGCGCCGTCCACCGATCCGCTGATCACGACATCGGCCGCCAGGGCGGGGTCGTTGCGTCGCGTGATCGAACCGAGCGTGAGGCCCTCCTGCTCGAGGGCGGTCATCACCTCGTCGACCGTCAGGTTGGCGAGGGTGGGGATGGCGGACATCTCGACACCCTCCGAGACGTACACGGTGACCTGGTCTCCCGGTGCGACGGTGGTGCCGGCCGCGGGGTCGGTGCGCACCACGGCGCCCTCGGGGACGTCGGCGCTCGTCTCGCCGACCTGCAGCGGCTCGAGCTGGTCCTTGCCGAGGACCTCCTGCGCGCGGTCCCAGGTCATCGTCACGACGTCGGGGACGGTGAGCGCGTTCGGGGTGACGGTCCCCTCCTCCGGGCGGATCGTGTTCACCCAGATGAAGACCGACACGAGCAGCACGGCGAGCATCGCGATGCCGGCCCACACCCACGCGACGGGTGGCCCGGCCTGCGTGCGGCGCATCGTGTCGTCGCTCGTCAGTTGGCGCAGCGACCGCGCCGTCTCGGCCGCCTGCTTGGGGTCGGGTCCGTACAGCTCGTTGCTGAGGTGCTCGACGCGTCGCTTGCTCGGCGCCTTGCGGCCGGTCGCGGCGGCGAGGGCGTCGCGGAAGGCGACGGCGGTCTGCGGCCGCTGGAACGGGTCCTTCGCGAGCGCGCGCAGCACGAGGGCGTCGAGCGACCGCGGCACGGTCTCGACCACCTCGGACGGCGGGACGGGCGCCTCGGACACGTGCTGATAGGCGACCGCGATCGGGTTCTCGCCGCGGAACGGCGGCTGCCCCGTCAGAAGTTCGTAGAGGACGATGCCGGCCGAGTAGATGTCGGCGCGGGCGTCCACAGGGTCGCCCTTGGCCATCTCGGGCGAGAAGTACGACGCGGTTCCGATGATCGCGGTGGTCTCGGCGACCGTCGACGACGAGTCCGACACGGCACGCGCGATGCCGAAGTCCATGACCTTCACCTGACCGGCATCCGTCACCATGACGTTGCCGGGCTTGATGTCGCGGTGGACGACGCCGGCCCGGTGAGAGTACTCGAGGGCTTCGAGGATGCCGTCGGTGTAGCGCAGGGCGTCCTCGATCGGGACGGGACCCTCGCTGATGATGTCCTTCAGCAGGCGCCCCGAGACGAGCTCCATGACGATGTACGGTTCGGGATGCGGCTGCCCCGCGGCATCCGTCCTCGTCTCCTCACCGGCATCGAAGACACGGACGATCGCAGGGTGCGACATGCGCGACGCGGACTGCGCCTCGAGGCGGAACCGCGTGCGGAACGCCCCGTCGGCGGCGAGATCCGGCTCGAGGATCTTGATGGCGACGTCGCGCCCGAGCGTGAGGTCCTGCCCGCGGTACACCGAAGCCATGCCGCCTCGGCCGATGAGGTCATCGACGCGGTAGCGGCCCGAAAGCACGCGTTGCTGTACGGACACATCACTCCCCGGAATGGAACCCGGACAGCCTATCCGACCCCGCTCGAAAGCCCGCTGAAAGCGGTCGTGGTCAGCCGTCGCCCTCGCCGTCGGCCGGCGGGGTCTCCTCGGGCGCGGGCACGATCGACGCCGACGCCTCGGGAGAGCTCCCCGACACACGCTCGGTGCTCTCACCCGTGCACGTGACGGTGTAGGTCACCGAGAGGGCCTGGCTGTTCTCGTCGACGACGATCTTCGCCGGGCGCTGGTCGATGTCGAAGCTCGCCGTCGACTCGCCGTTCGTGTCGAAGATGCCGCCCGAGAGCGTCATCGTGTAGCTCGACGCGGTGGGAGCGCCCGCGGGACAGGTGTAGCTGTCCCACATGACCTGGACCGTCGATCCGGCCGTGACGGTGCCGTCTCCGTTGCCACCCTCGATGCGCGGGGCTGCGGGGGCGTCCATCGGGGCCGCCTCGGTGTACAGCGTGAGCGTGATGCGCTCGGTGGGGTCGGGGTTGCCGGTGGGGTTCACGCGGTAGACCAGACCCACCTCGGCATCGGAGTTCGCCGCGTCGCCGTCCTGACACACCACGTTCGGGTATCCGTTGTCGTTGAGGATCTGGGTCGCCTCATCGCACGTCTTCCCCTCGAGCCCCAGGGTCGCGGGGTTGGCGGTCGTCGGCTCGGTCTCGCTGGGGGTCGGTGCGGGTGAGGAGGGCGGGACGCTGGCGCTCGACGGCGGGTTCGAGGGCGTGTTGCTCGGAGCCGCGGTGTTGCCCTGCGGCATGAACAGCGTGATCAGGAAGCCCACGAGGACGATGGTGAGCAGCACGATGAGCGCGACGAGCGGCCACGTCCACGGGCTGCGCTTCTTCTTGCGCTGCGTCCCCGCGGGCGAGGCCTGGTCGGTCGACAGCGCGGCCGTGCCCGTGCCGACGGCGGCAGCCGCCCCGACCCCGGCCGCAGCGGCGGCGCCGGCGGGCAGGAGGCGGGTCGTGGCATCCGATCCCGTGGTCGGGGTCAGCAGCTGAGTGAACGCGTCCGCGTCGGCGGCGCCGCCGATCGCGGGGACGATGGCCGCGGCACCGGCGACGTCCCCACGACGCAGCGCGCCGGCGGCACGCGCGACGGCGGAGGTCGAGGCGGGACGTTCCTCGGGCTTCTTCGCGATCATGCTCATCACGAAGCGCTGCACGGGCTCGGCGACCGTGTCGGGCAGCGGCGGCGGGGTGTCGTTGATCTGCGCCATCGCGATGGCGACCTGCGACTCACCCGTGAACGGACGACGACCCGCGAGCAGTTCGTAGGCGACGATGCCGAGCGAATAGATGTCGGTGGAGGGGGATGCCGCGTGCCCCGACGCCTGCTCGGGCGAGAGGTACTGAACGGTTCCCATGACCTGGCCGGTCGCGGTCAGCGGCACCTGATCGGCGATGCGGGCGATGCCGAAGTCGGTGATCTTGACGCGGCCGTCGGGGGTGATCAGCAGGTTGCCGGGCTTGATGTCGCGGTGGACGAGCCCCGCGGCGTGGGCCGCTTGCAGCGCCGACGCGGTCTGCGCCACGATGTCGAGCGTCTTGTCGGTCGAGAGGGCGCCCTCGCGCTCGAGGATCGTCGACAGCGCCTCGCCGGGGACGAGCTCCATGACGAGGAAGGCGGAGCCGTTCTCCTCGCCGTAGTCGAAGACGCTCGCGATGCCCTCGTGGTTCACGAGCGCGGCGTGACGGGCCTCGGCGCGGAAGCGCTCGAGGAAGCCCGGGTCGCCCATGTACTCGTCTTTGAGGATCTTGATGGCGACCGTGCGGCCGATGACATGGTCGGTGGCCTCCCAGACCTCGCCCATGCCGCCGATCGCGATCCGCGAGTCCAGTTCGTACCGTCCGCCGAAGCTCACACCCTGCGTCGGTCTCATTCGCTCAGCACCGCCTCAATCACTTTCTTCGCGATCGGGGCCGCGATCCCGTTGCTCGTGCCGTTCTGGCCGAGCCCACCACCGTTCTCCACCATCACCGTGACGACCACTTGCGGGTCCTCTGCGGGCGCGAAACCGGTGAACCAGAGCGTGTACGGGTCCCCCGGATTGTGCTCCGCCGTTCCGGTCTTCCCGGCGACGTCGACGCCGTCTATTCTCGCACCCGACGCGGCGCCGTTTTGGACATTGCCGATCATCAGGGTCGTCATCGTCTCGGCCACCTCGGGGGTCAGCGCTTCGCCGAACTGCGTGTTCGCGGGCTCGTCCTGCACCGTCAGATCGGCCGCGACGACGCGGTCGACCATCCGCGGGTTCATGACGACGCCGTCGTTCGCGATGCCGGCGGCGACCATCGCCATCTGCAGCGGGGTGGCGCGCACGTCGGTCTGACCGATGCCGCTGAGCGCGGTCTGCGGCTCGTCGAAGCCCTCGGGATAGCTCGACGCCGCGACGTCGAGGGGGATCTCAAAGGCCGAGTTGAAGCCGAACTTCTGCGCCTGCTCACGGATGGCGTCGGTGCCCAGCTCGAGCGCGAGCTCGGCCATGGGGATGTTGCAGCTGAGCCGCAGCGCGGTCTCGAGCGTGGTCTTCTCTCCCGGTCCGCACGTGCCGCGGTCGAAGTTGTGCAGGACGTTGCTCGTTCCCGGGAGCGTGAAGGTCGCCGGGTTGTCGAACTCGGAGTCAGGGGTGTACTTCCCCGAGGCGAGGGCGGCCGACGCGACGACGAGCTTGAAGGTCGATCCGGGGGGCTCCGTCTCGCGGGTCACCCGGTTGGTGAGCGGCCGCAGCGGATCCGCCTGCAGCTCCTGATCGGCGGCGTTGACCGCCGAGCTGTTGTGCGAGGCGAGCTTGTTCGTGTCGAAGCTGGGGCTGGTGGCCATCGCGAGGATGCGGCCCGTGTCGGGCTCCATGGCGACGACCGCTCCCTCGAGTCCGTCCAGCGCGTCGTACGCGACCTTCTGCACGGCGGGGTCGAGCGAGAGGAGCACGTTCGACCCGCGCGGCGGCTGGCCGCTCACGATCTGGTCGAGACGGGTCAGGAACTGCTGGCTGCCGGTGCCGGCGAGGGCCGCGTTCATCGCGTACTCGAGCCCGGTCGAGGAGCGCAGGACGGGGTTGATGAACCCGGTCACGGGCGCCCACATCTCGGCATCCGGATACGTGCGGATCCAGCTGTAGACGTCGTCGCTCGGCTCGGACGACGCGATCGCCGTGCTGCCGGCGAAGATCGTGCCGCGCTGCACCGCGTACGAGTCGTACAGCGTGCGCCGGTTGTCGGGGTTCTCGTTCAGCTGACCGGCGAGGGCCACCTGGATCACGCTCGTCGCCGCGAACAGGCTGAGGAACATGAGGAGCACCACGACGCTCAGTCGACGGAGTTGTTTGGTCATCCGATCACCACCCGGGGCCTGGAGCGGACGGCATCCGAGATCCTCAACAGGATCGCGATGATGAGGAAGTTCGCGATGAGGGACGAACCGCCGGCCGCGAGGAACGGCATCGTCAGACCCGTCAACGGGATGAGACGGGTGACGCCGCCGACCATGATGAACACCTGCAGCGCGAGGGTGAACGACAGCCCCGTCGCGAGCAGCTTTCCGAAGTCGTCCTGACCCGCGATGCCGATCCGGATGCCGCGGCTGACGAAGACCATGTAAAGGGCCAGGATCGCGAAGACGCCGACCAGGCCGAGTTCCTCACCGAGGCTCGGGAGGATGTAGTCGTTGTGGGCGAGCGGCGTCAGGTCGGGTCGGCCCAAGCCCCAGCCGGTGCCGATGAGTCCGCCGTGGGCGAGGCCGAAGATGCCCGAGACGAGCTGGAAGCTGCTGCCGTTGATGTAGTCCGGGTTGAAGGCGTCGAGCCAGTTCGAGAACCGGGAGGCGACGTAGGGCAGGACCTGCGAGGCGGCCAGGGCGCCCGCGACGGCCAGGAGGACGCCGAGGATCGCCCAGCTCGCCTTGCCCGTCGCGACGTAGAGCATCGCGATGAACATGCCGAAGATGAGGATGCCGGTACCCAGGTCGCGCTGAAGGACGATGATCCCGAGCGAGACACCCCACACGATCAGCAGCGGCCCGAGCTGGCGGGCGTGCGGCCAGGTGATCCCGAGGAAGCGCGTGCCGACCGAGGTGAGGGCCTCGCGGGTGCGGACGAGGTAGCCGGCGAAGAAGATCGCGAGGCAGATCTTCGCGAGCTCACCGGGCTGGAACGAGAAGACACCGGCGACCGACACCCAGACGTCGGCGCCCGCCTCGATGCCGAGTCCCGGGACGAAGGGGAGCAGGAGCAGCAGGATGCCGCTGAGGCCGAAGACGTACGTGTACCGGAAGAGCACCCGGTAGTTGCGGAGGAAGATGACGATGAGGATGGCGCCGGCGATCGCGATCGCCGCCCAGACGAGCTGGCGGAACCCGAGCGAGGACCAGCCGACGCGGTCCTCGGCGATGTCGAGGCGGTAGATCATCGCGACGCCGATGCCCGTGAGGAGCGTCGCGATCGGCAGGACGAACGGGTCGGCGTCGCGGGCGCAGATGCGCGTCACGATGTGCAGCGCGAGCGACAGCCCCGCCAGCCATCCGCAGTACGAGAGGAACGTCGGGTCGATCTCGTCGCGGGTGCCCAGCTGGACGAGCAGCACGGCGACCGTCGAGACGATGATGGCGAACACGAGCAGGCCGAGCTCGCGGTTGCGCTGGGTCGCCGGCATCCGGAGTTTCCGGAGTGCCTTGATGACCGTCGTGTCGGTTTCTACCGCGGCTGTCATGGGGTCCCCTGGCGGAGGTTGTCGACGATCGCCTCGGCGTCGGCGAGGGATCGGGCGGAGATGGTCTGCTCCACGGACAGCCGCTGATACGCGGGCAGGTCCGCGAGGAGGATGTCGGTGTCCTCGTACGGCGTGGACAGCGAGATCGGACCGATGTCCTGCTGGATGCCGCGGTAGATCACGACGCTGTCGTCGTCGGGGCCGACGAAGTAGCGCGTCTGCGTCCAGGCGTAGCCGGCGAAGACGCCCGCGGCGAGCACCGCGACGATCGCGATGAAGCCGACGAACCACCAGACGCGGCGGCGGCGCGCGCGGCGACGGTCCTCTTCGATGAGCTCCTCGAGGTACTCGGCCGCGGGCTCGAAGTGGCTGGGCTCGTTCGCCGCCTGGCGTCCGGTCTGGAACCAGCCCGTGCGGGCGGGGCGCGCCACGGGGACCTCGATGCCCTTCGGGGTGGCCGCGGACCCGACGATGGTCGCGGTTCCGCTGAACATCGGATGCCGCCCGCCCACGTCGACGAGGACGATCGTGACGTTGTCGGGGGCACCGGCATCCAGCGCCAGCTTCAGGAGCATGTCGGCGGTCCGACCCGGGGCGAGGTCCTGGCGCAGGACCTTGGCGGTCTGCGCGTCGTCGACGACGCCGCACAGTCCGTCGGAGCAGATGAGCCACCGGTCGCCCGGCTGGGTCTGCATGATGAACGCGTCGACCTCGGGGTCGGTGCCCATGTCGCCGAGCACGCGCATGAGGACGGACCGGCGCGGGTGGTAGCGCGCCTCTTCGGGGGTGATCCGGCCCGAGTCGACGAGGCGCTGGACGAAGGTGTGGTCGGTCGTGATCTGCGTCAGCACGCCGTCGCGGAAGAGGTAGACGCGGGAGTCGCCGATGTGGGCGATGACGGCGTAGTCGTCGACCATGAGCACGGCGCTGACCGTCGTGCCCATGCCGGCCAGCTCGGGGCGCTCGGTGACCGTGTCGACGAGGACGTGGGCGGCGTCGACGATCGCTTCACGGAGCTCGCGCTCGGCTTCGGCCGGCGTCGGGAATGCGTGGTCGAGGCCCTCGAGGTGGTGGACGGCGATGCTCGAGGCGATGTCACCGCCGGCGTGCCCGCCCATGCCGTCGGCGACGACGAACAGGTTCGAGCCCGAGAAGCCCGAGTCCTGGTTGTTGGAGCGGACCTTCCCGGTGTGCGAGATGGCGGCGCTCGAGCCCTCGAAGACCATCGGTGCGGGCCGTTACTTCCGCAGCTCGAACGTCGTGGCGCCGACCTTGATCGGAGCGCCGACGATGACGGGGACGGGGGATGCCACGCGCTCGCCGTCGTGCCAGGTGCCGTTCGTCGAGTCCAGGTCCTGCACCATCCACTGCTCACCCCAGAGGACGAGGCGGGCGTGGTGGCTCGAGGTGTAGTCGTCGCGGATGACGAGGCCCGACTCGCTGGAGCGGCCGATCGTCAGGGGCTCGTCACCGAGGGGCAGTTCGAGCCCGGCCTTCGGTCCGCTCGTGATGACGATGCGGGACACGGTGTTGACCGTCGCCTTCTGGGGGCCGGAGGGTGCCGCCGGGCGCGTCATGACCGGCGAGACGATGGAGGTCTCGGCGTTGGCCGGGGCCGTCGCGACGGGGCCCGCGGCGGCAGGTGCCGGCTCGGGCATCTTGCGCACCTTGACGCCGAACAGGTCGGCGCGCAGCGAGTAGACCACTGCGAAGACGAAGAACCACAGCAGGATCAGAAATCCGATCTGCAGCAGCAGGAGTGTCAGTTCGCTCATGCCTGGCCTCCGAGGTCGAACAAGCGGGTCGCGGGATCCTGCGGCCGCGGGGGGATGCGGGATGCCGCCTGCGCGACGACGCGGAACGTGATGCGCGTGCGGCCGATCGTGACCACGGAGTCCGGCTCGAGGGCGGCCTCCGAGACCTTCTGCCCGTTCAGCTGGGTGCCGTTGGTCGAGCCGAGGTCGCGGACCATCGCGCGTCGACCGTCCCACAGGATCTCGACGTGGCGACGGCTGGTGCCGGCGTCGGGGATCGTGATGTCGGCATCCGTCCCTCGGCCGATCACGGTGCGGCTGCCGGTGAGGCGGTGCTGCGTGCCGTCGATCTCGACGACGCCGTGCCACGAGACCTCCTCGGCCGAGGCGGAGCGCGAGTCGACGCGGACGGTGCCGGTCGTCAGGGACTCGTCGGGGTTGATCGCGAGCGAGACGGGGCCCGCGAAGCTGTACTTCTGCGCCTTGGCGTGGCCCTCGACCAGCTGTACGAGTTCGTCGTGCAGGGTGCGGCCGAGGGCGCCCATGCGTTCGTGGTCGGCGGGGGCGAGCCGGACGACGAGCGTGTTCGGCACGAGGATGCGGTCGCGCGAGACGACGGCGGCCTTCGCATCGAGTTCGGCACGCAGTGCGGAGGCGATCTCGACAGGCTGCACACCGCTGCGGAAGGTCTTCGCGAACGCGCCGTTCACGGCGCGCTCGATTCCCTTCTCGAAGCTGTCAAGTAGTCCCACGGGGCTCCTCAGGCAGTCTGGACCGGTGCTCACATGCTAGTTGTCGACCCTGGCAGGGTCTGGGGAACACAGCTGCGGCCGTTTCTCCGGCGGGCTCGCGCCATGATATCCTCGGAAAGTTGATCCCGTGGCGACACGGGTTCGCGCGAGTGGCGGAATAGGCAGACGCGCTGGCTTCAGGTGCCAGTGCCCGAAAGGGCGTGGGGGTTCAACTCCCCCCTCGCGCACAGACAGTGCGAACGAAGCCGGTCGGTGGTGAGAACCCCGACCGGCTTCGTCGTTTCCGACGATGCAGCCGGGCTTCTAGGCTCGGACGGTGAACACGTCGCGCGGCCGGATCTGGACCGGCGTCATCCGTGTCGCACCCTACGATCGCGACCACACCGTCGCTATCCGGGCCGCGATCAGCGTCGGCGTCCCGCTGATCGTGCTGTGGTCGATCGGTCGGCTGGACCTCAGCATCTATGCGAGCTTCGGAGCCTTCGCCTCGCTCTACGGCCGCACCGATCGCATCGGCGACCGCGTCCGGATGCAGGTGGCGGCCGGGGCGGTCGTGGTCGCCGCGATGCTCATCGGCACCGCGCTCTCGGTCGCCGACGCGCCGGCTCTGCTCGCGATCGTGGTCGTGGCTGCGGTCGCCTCCGTGGCGACCCTGCTCGCGTATGCGACGCGGTGGCACCCGCCCGGCGCGCTGTTCATCGTGTTCGCGGCCGGGGCCACGGCATCCATCCCTGCAGAAGGCGCGCGTTTCGGCGACGTCCTCGTCGTGGGTCTGGCCGCCGTCTTCTTCTCCCTCACGGTGACCCTCGTCTCAGAGATTGTGACCGGCCGCCGGATCCCGCGTCTCACGCGGACGAAGAACCGGATGCCGGTGGGCGCCGTCGCCGCGGAGATGGCCCTCACGGTCGCGGTCGCGACGGTGCTCGCCGGCGCAGCCGGGCTGCTCCTCTTCCACGCCCACTGGTACTGGGCGATGGTGGGCGCGGTCGCCGCGGTGAGCGGCCCGCACGTGAAGGCCCGCGTCATCCGCGGGCTGCAGCGGCTCATCGGCACCCTGCTCGGCGTGCTCGTCGCGGCGGGCATCCTCGCCCTGGGGATGCCGCCGCTCGCCGTCATCCTCATCGCCGTAGCCTTGCAGGCGGGCGCCGAGCTCTTCGTCGGGCGCAACTACGCGATCGCGATGGTCTTCATCACGCCGCTCGCCCTCCTCATGGTCCAGCTCGCCGCGCCCACCACGGTCGGCGTTCTGCTGACGGACCGACTGTGGGAGACCGTCGTGGGGATCGTCGCGGGGACCGCCGTCGCCGTGGGCTCTGCGCTCATCCGCGGGCGCCGCCGGCGGGCCTGAGTCCGGATCAGCCCTGGTAGCCGATGAGCCAGGTGACCCCGAAGCGGTCGGTGACCGTTCCGTCGTGGTCGCCCCAGGCGCGCAGCTGCAGATCGTCGACGATCCGGCCTCCGTCGGCCAGCCGGGCGAACCACGTCTCGAGGACGGCCGGCTCCGCAGCCCCCAGCAGCGCGAACATCGCTCCGCGCAGCTGCAGCGCCTCGTCCCCGGGCCCGCCGTCCGAAGCGAAGAGCGCGACCGGGCCGGTCAGCATCCCGTGGGCGATGAAATCGCCGGGACCGTCGACGCGCTCGAACTCGGCGAACGTGTTCAGCACGAGGTCGCCGCCGAACACCGCCTGATAGAAGGTCAGCGCATCGCCCGCCGTGCCGGGGAACGTCAGATACGGGGTGAGTCCGGTCATCCGCTCACCGTAGACCGCCGTCACCCGCGTGACCAGAGCGGATGCCGGTGCCCGCCCCTCGGCCTCGCCCCGCCTCTCAGCTGAGGGAGAGGAAGAGCTTCTCGAGGTCCGCCATCTGCAGCTCGGCGTCGTCCTCGCCGAGGCACTGCTGCATGGCGGCGGCGATGACCGCGAACCCGGCCCGATCGATCGCGCTCGACACGGCAGAGAGCTGTGTGACCACCGCGCGGCAGTCGCCGCCGTCCTCCACGGCGGCGATCACGGCGGCGAGCTGACCCTGCGCGCGCTTGAGGCGGTTCGCGATGCGGCGAACGGCCTCCTCGTCCCGGAGCGCCGTCGACACCGTCAGACCTCCTCGCGCGCCGCGGCCTCGAGGCCGTCGGTCCACGTGAGCCAGCCGCCGTCGAGGTTGCGGACATCGTGGCCCAGCTGCTGCAGCAGTCGGCTCGCGGTGTGCCCGCGCTGTCCGACCCTGCAGTGCACGATGAGGGGCGCGTCGGGCAGCTCCGAATGACGCTCGCGGATCTCGTCGAGCGGCAGGAGGACGGCGCCGGGGATCGCGCCGGCCTCGTTCTCCTCGGCTGTGCGGACGTCGACCACGACGGCGCCGGCCGCGCGGGCGGCATCCACTTCGTGCCACTGGATCGTGCGGTCGGCTCCCGTCGCGAGGTTCTCGGCGACGTACCCCGCCATGTTGATCGCGTCCTTCGCCGATCCGTACTGCGGTGCGTACGCGAGTTCGAGCTGGGACAGAGCGGATGCCGTGAGCCCGGCCGTCATGGCGACGGCGAGGACGTCGAGCCGCTTGTCGACGCCGGCTCCGCCGACGATCTGCGCCCCCAGGATCAGATCGGTCTCGGGGTCGACGAGCAGCTTCATCGCCATCTGCTCGGCACCCGGGTAGTACGTCGCATGCGAGAACGGGTGGGTGTGCACGACGCGGTGCGCCCGGCCCGCCGCGACGAGCCGGCGCTCGCTCCAGCCGACGAGCCCGACCGTGAGGCCGAGGATGCCGACGATCGTCGTCCCGAGCGCGGGGGTCGCGGGTGCGGTGGCGACGCCGGCGATGTCGTCGGCCGCCGCTCGGCCGTGCCGGTTGGCGAGGCCCGCCATGGTGACGAGGGTCGCGGCGCCGTCGAGGTGGTCGGTCTTCTCGACCGCATCGCCCACGGCCCACACGCCCGGGATGTTCGTGCGGTGCCAGTCGTCGACGGCGATGCCGCCGGTCGGGCCGAGTGCGATGCCCGCGGCCTCGGCGATCCGGACGTCGGGACGCACCCCGCGCGCGTCGACGACGAGATCGGCGGGCACGCGGCTGCCGTCGGACAGGACGACGGCGCCGGCCTCGAGGCGCTCGATCGTGGTCCGGGTGCGGACGTCCACTCCGGCGGTCGACAGCGCACGGTGGACGGGCGAGGCCATCTCGGGGTCGAGGGCGCTCAGCACCTGCGCCCCGCGCTGCACGAGGGTGACCTGCGCGCCGCGGTGCGCGAGGTTCTCGACGGCTTCCACGCCGATGAACCCGCCACCGGCGACGACCGTCCGCGGCGTCCGCAGCCCCGCGAGGACCTCGGTGATCGCATCGACGTCGTCGACGCTGCGCAGGGTCGCGACCGGAACGCCCTCGCCCGGGATGCCGCTGGTCGCCGCCGCTCCCATGGCGAGCACGAGGTCGTCGAACGGCTCGTCCCGTTCGGTGCCGGCATCGAGGTCGCGCACCGTGACGACCTTGGACGCGGCGTCGATCGCCGTCACCTCGTGCCGCACGTGCACGCGCAGCGCGAAGCGCGCGGCGAGCGATGCGGGGGTCTGCAGCAGCAACGACGACCGGTCGGCGATCACGCCGCCGACGTAATAAGGGAGTCCGCAGTTCGCGAAGGAAACGTGCGCGCCGCGCTCGAAGACGACGATCTCCCGCTGTTCGTCGAGACGGCGCAGGCGCGTGGCCGCCGACATCCCTGCCGCGACACCTCCGATGATGATGGTCCGCATGTCCTGATGATACCCCCGGGGGTATCGCTGCGGTCGCCGCATGGGCGGACACCGGGTGTACGTCCGGCAACGTTTGTGTCACCTTCGCACGTGGGGGGTGACTGCACAGGCTGCGAGGGCTAGGTTGGGGAACGACCGGCGGACGTGTCGCCGGCAACAATCAGTAAGGCAGTTCATGAGCGTCAGCGGTACCGTCAAGTGGTTCAACTCGGAGAAGGGCTTCGGGTTCATCGCTCCCGATGAAGGCGGCGCCGACGTCTTCGCCCACTACTCGGCCATCGAATCGTCGGGCTACCGCTCGCTGGAAGAGAACCAGCGAGTTGAGTTCGACATCGCACAGGGCCCCAAGGGTCTTCAGGCGGAGAACATCCGTCCCCTCTGAGGTTTCACACCTCTTCAGTGAGGAGCAGGCGGCGGAGCTCGACCATCGTGTCGACCGCCGCCTGCGCTCCTTCTGACTCGTGGGGCCAACTGAAGCCCCACCGCACGAAGATCACGGGCACGCCGTTCGCCGCGCCCCCGTCGATGTCGTGATGGCGGTCCCCGATGAGGATCGGTCGGCTCGTGTCGACCCCCATCGAGCGCAGCCGCCGCAGTGACTCCGCCACGATGTCCGCCTTCGAGGCGAGGGTCTTCTCGTCCGGGGTCGCGCCCGCCATCGCTTGCATGTGCTCGGCCAGACCGTAGTGCTCCATCAGCGCGACGACCTGGACCTCCGGCTTCGAGCTCGCCGTCGCCTGCGGGATGCCGGCGGCCGAGATGTCCGCGATGAGCTCCCCGACACCCGGGTAGAGCCGCGTGCGGGCCGTGTACCCGTCCTGCTTGCCGAGTGCGCGGTAGTAGGTGACCGCCTCGGACGCCTGCGCCGGGGTCATCCCCACGTTCTTCTGGAACGAGTCGTACATGGGCGGTCCGATCCAGTGGACCAGTTCCGCGCGGGTCGGGGCGGGGTACCCGAAATGACTGAGGCAGCGGTCGAGTCGGCTGAGGATGCCGTCCGATGCATCGACGATGGTGCCGTCCACGTCCCAGAGGATGCAGGACCAGGGGGAGCGTGTCGTCATGCGTCCAGCCTACGGGCGGGTCGGAGCGTCTGACGGACGAGGGTGGCGACCGCGTACGCGAGTGCACCGACGATCACCTTGTCGACGAGCGAGATGGTGATGTTCACGATGCCGATCGCGACCTCGGGGTTCACCCCGCTCATCCCGCTCACGACGTCGCGCAGGCCGTCGAGTCCACGATCGGTGGAGCCACCCAAGTAGAACACCGTGATGGGAACCGCGATCGTCGAGGTGACCGCTGCCACGACGGCACTCAACCCCAGGAAGCGGGGGAGCGAGGCGGCGAGGCGGAATCGGGACGCCCCGAATCCCCAGACGAGTCCGGCGGACACCATCGTCACCGAGAACACCGCGTCGACGAGTTGACCCTTGAGGAGTTCGACGGCGATGAAGAGGACGCCGACGGAGGCGGCCGCCCAGGGGCCCGCGAGGATGGCCACGAGAGCCGTCCCCGCCATGTCGAAGAAGAACACGTCGCCGAGCAGGGGGTTCACGAACTTGCCGGTCGAGTTCAGGAGGACGCCCGCGACGATGACGGCGATCACGCGTCCCGGGGTGCGCCCCACCGCGGGAGGGGGCGGTGTCTCCGTGACCGGCGCCGGAGAGTGGACCGGATCGGTGGCGACGGCCTGCGCCACCCGCGCCTGCCAGGAGGACACCGCAGTGGCGTCCTCGCCGAGCGCCTCCACTATTTCGGCGACGAGGCCGGCGTTGAGCCGACGCCGACCGAGCCGGAACGCATCCGAGATCGTGGTGTGGGCGACGCGCGCCGCCGCGGGATTCGCGCCGGCGGCGATGCGCCGTTCGGTGATCCGGGCGGCCAGTTCGCGGTACGAGACGCCCCTCGCGTCGCGCAGGGTGCGGAGCTCCGAGACCAGCTCGTCGATGCGCGCCGCACTCGTGTCGCTCGTGCCCCCCACACCGTCATCGTAGAGCCGCGGAGGCGCCGAGTCGGACCCCGGGTCACCGACACGGCACCACCGCGGTGAGCGGCACGCGAGCCCGAATCCGCGTGCGGCGACGGCGCCCGGTGACGTGGTGATCTCGTGCTCCCCCCGGAGACGGACCGCCACCGGCGCACCTGCTCGCCGTCCACGGTACGAGCCGCCACCCGGGAACGCGGCGTCGGAACCCATTCCCGGACGATCCCGTACGGACCCGCGGGTAGGCTCGTCGCCGTGCGTCTCGTCATCGCCCGCTGCTCCGTCGACTACACCGGTCGCCTCAACACCCATCTGCCGCCCGCCACCCGCCTCATCATGGTGAAGGCCGACGGCACGGTCGCGTTCCACCGCGACATCCAGCACCAACCGCTCAACTGGATGAGCCCGCCGTGCACGCTGACGGTCATCGAGCCCGGCGAGGACGACGTTGACGTCGTCGAGAAGTGGCGCGTGGCGCACGCCAAGTCGGGCGATGAGCTGACCATCCGGATCTACGAGGTGCTGCACGATTCGTCGCACGAGCTCGGCACCGACCCGGGCCTCGTCAAGGACGGTGTCGAGGCCGATCTGCAGCGGCTCCTCGCGGAGCAGGTCGGCGTCATCGGCGAGAACCTGACGCTCGTGCGCCGGGAGTTCCCCACCGCCATCGGACCGGTCGACCTGCTGCTGCGCAATCCCGAGGGCGGCACCGTGGCGGTGGAGGTCAAGCGTCGGGGCGACATCGACGGCGTCGAGCAGCTCACGCGCTACCTCGAACTGCTGGGGCGCGACCCGCACCTCGCGCCGGTCACCGGCGTCTTCGCCGCTCAGGAGATCAAGCCGCAGGCGAAGGTCCTGGCGGCGGACCGCGGCATCCGTTGTGTCACCCTCGACTACGACGAGATGAAGGGCATCGAGTCGGGAGCTCCGCGTCTGTTCTGACGCCCCTCAATGGCTAGTGCCGCGGGTGCCCGGCAGGGGCTTGGCGGCGCCCGAGGCGAACCCCGACGCGGCGACCAGCGCGGCGATGATGAACAGCGTGTTGAGCAGGCCGATGTGCGTGCTGATGACACCCAGGATCGGCGGCCCGCACAGGAACGCGACGTAGCCGATGGTCGCGGCGGCGCTCACCCGCGCGGCCGCGTGCTCGGGGTCGTCGGCGGCAGCCGACATCCCGAGCGGGAAGCCGAGCGAGGCGCCCACGCCCCAGAGGGCCGCGCCGACGAAGACGAGTGGCAGGTTCGGCGCCAGGATGAACAGCAGGATGCCGACCACGGCCGTGACCGCCAGCACCCGCAGCGTCGCGACGCGGCCGAAGCGGTCGACGAGCGGCCCGCCGAAGACGCGCACGACGGTCATCGCCACGGAGAAGACCGTGAGCGCCGCGGCGCCGAGCGCGACCCCGCCCTCGTGGTCCTCGCTCACGCCGAGGGCCATCCAGTCGTTCGCGCCGCCCTCGGCGAACGCCATGCCGAGCATGACGACGCCCAGAACGTAGGTGCGGGGTTCGCGCCACGCCGACAGAGCAGCCGAGAGGCGGGAGCGCCATCCGCTGGGAGCCGCGTCGGGTGCGCCGAAGTCGCGCTGCGGCACGTAGGCGAAGGCGACGACGGCGAGGACGACGATCGCGACGGCGATCACAGCGGTGTGCGGGAAGACACCGATCCGCGCCCCGGCCACCAGCGCGCCGATGCCGGCGCCGATGACGGTGCCGAGGCTGAAGAAGGCGTGGAACAGCGGCAGGATCGTCTTGCCCACCTCGACCTCGATCGCCGCGCCGTCGACGTTCATGAGCACGTCGAGCGCGCCGTTGCCGAACCCGAAGAGGGCGAGCCCGATGAGGACGAGCAGAAGCGAGGGCATGACGTCGGTGCCGAGGCCGATGAGGAACAGCCCCACGGCGAGGACCAGCATGACCGTCAGCATCCCGCGACGCGTCCCCATGCGGGCGGCGATGACGGAGGAGACCGACAGGCCGAGGATCGACGCGACGCCCATCCCGAGCAGGAGCAGACCGATCGTCGAGTTCTCGATGCCGAGGGCAGCCTTGATCGAGGGCACCCGCGACGCCCACGTCGCGATGCTCAGACCGCTCGCGGTGAAGATCGCGAACACGGCGAGGCGCCAGGTCCACAGGCGGGAGGCGGTGAGGTGCAACGTCATGGCGTCACTCTAGCGGGATCTCCGAATCGATTCGAGAATCGGATACGTGCGGCTACGATCGAAAGATGAGCAGCCGCCGAGCGACGATCTCCGACGTCGCGCGTGAAGCCGGGGTGTCGGCGTCGACGGCATCCGTCGTCTTCAGCGGCAAGGTGTCCGTGTCGGACGCCACCCGCGCCAAGGTGCTCGCGGCGGCCGAGGCCCTCGGGTACACGGGCCCCGATCCGCGGGCCGCGTCCCTGCGCACCGGACGTGCCGGCGTCGTCGCCGTGCTCTTCCGCGAGCGCCTCGCGTCCGCGTTCCGCGACCCCGTCACCGCGGCGATGATGGACGGTCTCACCGATGCGCTCGCGCCCATCGGCGCCGGCGTCCTGCTCCTCCACGACGAGGGACCCGTCGAGTCGGCGCCCACGCTCACGACGGCTCCAGTCGACGCCGCGATCCTGCTCGGGTGCAACGAGATCCTGCAGTCCTCGGTCGACGTCCTGGGGCGACGCGGCATCCCCGTCGTCGTCATCGAGGGCGACGCCGGACCCGACGTGCCGCAGATCCTGCTCGACAACGTCGAAGCCCAGCGCACCGCCGCCGAGCACGTGCGCTCGCTCGGACACGAGCGGGTGGCCCTCGTCACGCTGACGAAGGATGCCACGCGCCCCCGCGGCTTCATCGACGACCCCAGTCGAATCGCCGTCGAGGTCACCCGCGACCGCCTGCGCGGCGCGCGGCAGGTCTACCCCGACGCGCCCGCCTACGCCGTCGGGGCGAGCTCGATCGACGAGGGACTCGCAGCCGGTCGCGTCCTGCTGCAGGGGGAGCGGCCCACGGCGATCATCGCGCAGAGCGACCTGCTTGCCGCCGGCGTCATCCGCGCGGCCGAGGAGGCAGGTTTGCGTGTCCCCGAGGACCTCAGCGTGACGGGTTTCGACGGCATCACGGTCGACGGGCTCGCGCCGTACGCCCTGACGACGCTCGTGCAGGACGCGATCGCGAAGGGGCGCGCCGCGGGCGAGGCCGTCGTCGCGATGCTCGAGGGGCGGGACCCGGCATCCCTCACCCTCACCTGCACATTCCGACGCGGGAACACGACCGGTCCGGTACCCGCCTGACCTGGGAACCCGCCGGGCGCCGGCTGGTCGTCAGCCGGTAGACTGGAGTCCTCGACCCCCGCGAGTGCACAGAGGAGGCCAGGTTGCTGATCCTCCTCGCGGCGTTCGCGCTCGTGCCCCTCCTCCTTCCGGCACTCGTCGCGCGCCTCGGGTCACGCACCTTCCTCGTCGCGGCCATCGTGCCGATCGCCGCCTTCGTGCACACGGCCTGGCAGACGCCCGCCGTGCTCGCCGGGGATATCCCGTTCGAGACATACACCTGGATCCCGGATCTCGCGGTGCAGGTGTCGATGCGGATGGACGTCCTGTCGTGGGTGATGTCCCTCATCGTCACCGGCGTCGGCGCCCTCGTGATGATCTACTGCCGCTGGTACTTCGCCGGCAAGACCGAGGGCCTCGCGACGTTCTCGGCGGTGCTGCTCGCCTTCGCCGGGGCGATGTACGGGCTCGTGCTGACCGACGACATCGTCGTGCTCATCATGCTCTGGGAGGTCACGAGCGTCCTCTCGTACCTGCTCATCGGCTTCTACCACCGGCGCGGCGCGAGCCGTCGTGCCGCGCTGCAGGCCCTGCTGGTGACGACTCTCGGCGGGCTCGTCATGCTCATCGGCGTCGTCATGCTCGTCGTCCTCTACGGCACGACGAGTATCGCGACGATGCTCGAGACCGGCCCGGTCTTCGAGGGCGGCCAGGCCGTCGCCTTGAATGCCGCGATCGTGATGCTGCTCGTGGGCGCGCTCAGCAAGTCGGCCATCTTCCCGTTCCACTTCTGGCTGCCCGGCGCCATGGCCGCGCCGACCCCGGTGAGCGCCTACCTGCACGCCGCCGCCATGGTGAAGGCGGGCATCTACCTCATCGCCCGCTTCGCACCTGCCTTCGCCGACACCGACCCGTGGCGTCCCATCGTCATCGGACTCGGTGTCTTCACGATGCTGCTCGGCGGCTTCCAGGCGCTGCGGGAGTCCGACCTCAAGCGCATCCTCGCCTTCGGCACCGTCAGCCAGCTCGGCATGCTGACGGTCGTCCTCGGGTACGGCGAACGCAACAGCGCGCTCGCCGGTCTCGCGCTGCTCGTGGGGCACGCCCTCTTCAAGTCGGCACTGTTCCTCGTCGTCGGCGTCATCGACCGCCAGCTCAGCACCCGTGACATCGCGGAGCTCTCGGGCGTCGGTCGGCAGGCGCCCACCCTCGCGACCTTCTCGATCATCGCGATCGCCTCGATGGCGGGGGTCGCCCCGACCGTCGGCTTCGTCGCGAAAGAGGCGGCGCTCACCTCGTTCCTCGAGGGCGGCACCGAGACGGCGGCCCTCATCCCGCTCATCGGCATCCTCCTCGGTTCGGCGCTGACGGCGGCGTACGGCATCCGTTTCGTGTGGGGTGCGTTCTGGACGAAGAAGGATGCCGCCGGCGCCCCGCTCGAGCGCACCGAGTGGCCCGACCCGCCGATCGGCTTCCTCGTGGCCCCCGTCGTGCTGAGCGGTCTCACGATGGTCGCCGGCGTCGCGGCGCCGCTGGTCGACGCGGCGATCGCCGGGTACGCCGACGGCATCCCGCTCGAAGAGGGCGGCAAGGAGTACCACCTGGCCCTCTGGCACGGGTGGGAGCCGGCGCTGTTCCTGTCGCTCGGCTCGATCGCGCTCGGAGCGCTGCTGTTCTGGTTCACCCAGCGGCGCCCGCTGAAGGCGCGTGTCATGCCGTTCACGGCGAACGACGTCTACAACCTGTCCCTGCGCGGCATCGCCCGCGTCTCGGTCTGGACCACCTCGCTCACCCAGCGCGGCTCGCTGCCGTTCTACGTGGGCACGATCTTCGTCGTGTTCGTCGCGGCGGAGGCCACGGCGCTACTCGCCGGTACGGAATGGCGCATCGCGGTCGACGCGTGGCAGAGCCCGGCCCAGCTGCTGGCGGCACCGGTCATGATCCTCGCCGGTTTCGTCGCGATCCGCGCCCGTAAGCGCTACACCGGGGTCGTGCTCGTCTCGGTGACGGGGCTCGGCATGGTGCTGCTGTTCGCGACGAGCGGTGCCCCCGACCTCGCGCTCACGCAGATCCTGGTCGAGACCGTGACCCTCATCGCCTTCGCCCTGGTGCTGCGCCGCATCCCCGCCCGTCTCGGCGACCACAACGCCTCGGTGCTGCCGGTGGTCCGGGCCGTCATCGGCATCGGTGTCGGCGTCACGATGGCGGCGATCGCCCTCATCGCCACGGGGGCCCGCGTCGCCGACCCCGTCTCGGGTCCGTTCCCCGACCTGGCCTACGAGATCGGACACGGCAAGAACGTGGTCAACGTCACCCTCGTCGACCTCCGCGGCTGGGACACGATGGGGGAGCTCTCGGTGCTCATCCTCGCCGCGACGGGTGTCGCCTCGCTCGTCTTCGTCACGAACCGCTCCGACAGCCGCGTCCTGCCGTCGATGCCGACCAGCACGGGTCGCAGCCGCCGTCCGCTCGTCGAGACGGCCGATGGCCCGCGCCCGCGCTCGACGGCGCCCGGCTCGACCCGGCAGGCCTGGCTCGTCGGCGGGCTGAAGGTCAAGCCCGAGAACCGATCGCTGCTGCTCGAGGTGATCGTCCGCATCCTCTTCCACTCGATCATCGTCGTGTCGGTCTACCTGCTCTTCGCCGGTCACAACCTGCCCGGCGGCGGCTTCGCGGGCGGCCTCGTCGCGGGCATGGCCCTCGTGATGCGCTACGTGGCGGGCGGACGGTGGGAGCTCGGTGCCGCCGCGCCCACCGATGCCGGTCGCCTGCTCGGTGCGGGCATGGTCCTCGCGCTCTCGTGCGCGATCGTGCCCCTGTTCTTCGGCGCCGCACCGCTGACCAGCACCTACTGGGAGGCCGAACTGCCGCTCCTCGGCGAGGTCGAGTTCGTGACCTCGACGATCTTCGACGTCGGCGTCTACCTCGTCGTCATCGGACTCGTCCTCGACGTGCTGCGGTCGCTCGGCGCCGAGGTCGACCGGCAGACGCAGGCGCAGCGGGAGCGGGTGACCGCATGACCGTTTCGCTCGTCCTCGTCATCATCATGGGGGTGCTGTTCGCCGCCGGGGTGTACGCGATGCTCGAGCGCAGCCTCACGCGCGTCCTCATCGGCTTCCTGCTGCTCGGCAACGCCGCCAACCTCTTCCTGCTCGTCGTCATGGGCGCCCCGGGAGTCGCACCCTTCTACGGCAGCGCCGGCGAGGGGGAGTCCTTCAGCGACCCGCTGCCGCAGGCGCTCTCGTTGACCGCCATCGTCATCACGTTCGCGATCTCGTCCTTCCTGCTCGCCCTCATCTACCGCTCCTGGCAGCTCGGTCAGGCCGACACCGTCACCGACGACGAGGCCGACCGCGAGGTGCGCGAGCGCGGCGCCCGCGACGAGGAGACGATGGACGACGAGATCACGGACGAGGACGACGACGCCACGACCGACTTCATCGGGACGGAGACCTCGCCCATCGTGATCCTCCACGCGCAGGACATCGCCGAACTGCGCGACGACGCCCCGACGGACACCCCGGGAGGCCCGCGATGACCGCGCTCGTCCCCCTCCTGGTCACCCTGCCGCTGCTCGGCGCGGGGATCGCGCTGATCTTCGGCCGCCGCCGCCGCGTGCAGGTGGGCGTCTCGATCGTGACCCTCACGGTCGCCGCCGCCGTCGCGGCCGTGCTGCTGTACTACGTGGATGTCAGCGGGATGCCGCTGGCGGTGTCGGTCGGCGGATGGCCGATCCCGTTCGGCATCGTGCTGTACGTCGACCGCCTCGCGGCGCTGCTGGTGCTCGTCTCGAGCATCGTGCTGCTCGCGGTCCTGCTCTTCTCGGTCGGCCAGGGTGCGGCCGACGGCGACGAGGAGACGCCGGTCTCGATCTTCCACCCGTCGTACCTGATCCTCGCGGCTGGCATCTTCAACGCGTTCATCGCGGGCGACCTCTTCAACCTCTACGTCGGGTTCGAGATCCTGCTGGTCGCGTCGTACGTGCTCATCACGCTCGGATCCACCGAGTCCCGCATCCGCACCGGCGTCGTCTACATCGTCGTGTCGCTCGTCTCGTCGATCCTCTTCCTCGCCGCGATCGCCGCCATCTACGGCGCGCTCGGCACCGTGAACATGGCCCAGCTGGCCGACCGGATGGGAGAGCTCCCCGACGAGGTGCAGCTCGTCCTCCACCTGATGCTGTTGCTCGCCTTCAGCATCAAGGCGGCGGTCTTCCCGCTGTCGTTCTGGCTGCCCGACTCGTACCCGACCGCGCCGGCGCCGGTCACGGCGGTGTTCGCGGGCCTGCTGACGAAGGTCGGCGTCTACGCGATGATCCGCACCGAGACGCAGATCTTCCGCGACAACGACGTCAACCAGCTGCTGCTGATCGTGGCGCTCGCCACGATGGTGGTCGGCATCCTCGGCGCCGTCGCGCAGGCCGAGCTCAAACGTATCCTGTCGTTCACGCTCGTCAGTCACATCGGATACATGGTCTTCGGACTCGCGATCGCGACCCCGGAATCCCTCGGCGCGACCGTCTACTACATGGTCCACCACATCGTCGTGCAGACGACCCTGTTCCTCGCGGTCGGACTCGTCGAGCGCCGGGCCGGCTCCACGTCGATCCTGAAGGTGAAGGGGCTTATGAAGGCGGCGCCGGTGCTCGCCGTCCTCTACTTCATCCCCGCCATCAACCTCGGCGGTCTGCCGCCGTTCTCGGGCTTCATCGGCAAGTACGCGCTGTTCAACGCGGCCGCCGAGGTCGGCACGCCGATCATGTACGCCCTCATCGTCGCGGGTATCGTGACCTCGCTCCTGACCCTCCTGGCGCTGATGCGCGCGTGGAACCTCGCATTCTGGCGCGAGGAGGAGGACCACACCGAGGAGTCCGGCGTCATCGACCGCATCTCGTACCTGGGCGACGCGCCCGCCGCGGGCGTGCAGACGGAGCGTCGCGTGATCCCGCGGATCATGACGGCGTCCACGACGGGCATGGTGGCCGTCACGATAGCCCTCACCGTCTTCGCCGGTCCGATCTACCACCTGTGCGCGAGCATGGGTGCGTCGCTGCTCAACCCCGTGACCCTCACCCAGCTGCAGGACGAGGTGAACGATGGGAACTGACGTCAAGCGCAGCGCGCTGACCGGGATCTGGCGGCAGCTGCCGTTCTTCCTCTGGCTCATCGCACTCTGGATGCTGCTGTGGGGTCAGTTCACGGTGCTCGCCTTCCTCACCGGGACCGTCGTCGCCGTGTTCGTGACGAGCGTCTTCCGTCTGCCGCCCGTCGAGCTGTCCGGCCGCCTCAACCCGTGGTGGCTGCTCGTCTTCCTCGTGCAGTTCCTGGGCGCCGTCGTGAAGGGCTCACTCGTCGTGGCGTGGCAGGTCGTCCGGCCCGGCCGGCAGCCCGGCGTCTCGGTCGTCGCGGTGCCCCTCGTGACCGACGACGACCTGATCATGGCGCACGTCGGGGTCACGGCATCCCTCATCCCCGGTTCCCTCGTCCTCGAGACCGACCGCGACCGCCGCATCCTCTACCTGCACGTCCTCGGGGCCGCGACGGATGCCGAGGTCGACGCGCAGCGGCGGATGGTGCAGCGCTGGGAGGCGCGGATCGTGCGGGCCGTCGGCTCGCCCGCCCAGCTCGAGGCGATCCGCGCGTCGGGCGCCGGCGGCGCCGAGATCCGCACCCGCGTGAAGGAGGAGCGCCCGTGACCACCGCCCTCATCGTCGTCATCTGCGCCGTCTTCGGCGTCGCCGCCCTGCTCACGGTCTGGCGGATCATCGTCGGGCCCTCGATCCTCGACCGCGCCGTCGCCTCCGACGTCCTGCTGACGCTCCTCATCTGCGCGCTCGGCGCCGAGATGGCGATTAACCATCACACGCGGACGCTTCCCGTGCTGCTGATCGTCGCGGCCGTCGGCGTGTTCGGGTCGGTCTCGATCGCGCGGTTCGTCGCCCGCCGGGACGGAGCCGAGCGATGACCGAGATCGTGCACGTCGTGTCGCTCGTCCTCATCCTCGGGGGGGCGCTCCTGTGCCTGACGGCCGCGATCGGACTGCTGCGCTTCCGCGACGTGCCGACCCGCCTGCACGCGGCGACCAAGCCGCAGGTGCTCGGGCTTCTGTTGATCGCCATCGCGGTGGGGATCGAGCTGCAGTCGTGGGCGGTCGTCGCCTTCCTCGTGCCCGTGCTCGTCATCCAGTTCGCGACGGCGCCGCTGTCGGCCCACATGGTCGGGCGCCAGGCGTACCGCAACGGCACCATCGACCGGCGGACCCTGCACGTCGACGAGCTCGCCGACGCGAAGGAGACCCCGCCCGGCGCGGGCGGCTGAGCCTCAGCCGATCAGGCTCGGCTGCAGGTCGCGCATCGTGCGCCGGAACGTCATGCGCGTGACGCCGGCGACGGCGAGCAGCAGGGCGCCGACGAGCCACGTCGCGAGCACCGCGGCATCCGCCCAGGCGCGGCCGGCGACACCGCCGTACATGACCTGCCGCATCGCGTCGACGACGTACCCCATCGGCAGCACGTGGTGCAGGGCCGCAAGGGGCGCCGGCAGCGTCTGCCACGGGAACGTACCGCCGGCGGTCACGAGCTGCAGCACCATCAGCACGAGGCCCAGGAACTGCCCGACCGACCCCAGCCACACGTTCAGCGCGAGGATGATGGCCGCGAAGGTGGCCGACGCGAGCAGCAGGATGCCGAGGGTCGGCAGCGGATGCGTGAACGAGAAGCCGAGCGCGATCGACAGCACGCCGAACAGCGTCACCATCTGCACCGCGCCGAGGGCGGCCGGCGTCAGCCAACCCGCGATCGCGACGCGGACGGGGGAGCGGAGCGCGGTCACCGCGCGACGGGACACGGGCTTCACGATGAGGAACAGCGCGTAGATGCCGATCCACCCGGCGAGGGCGGCGAAGAACGGGGCGAGTCCGGCGCCGTAGTTCTGCGCCTGGGTGAGCGAGTCCTCGGCGACACCCACCGGGTCGGCGAGGGTAGCTGCCTGCGCGGCGCGGGTCTTCGCGCTGTCGTCGGGCAGCTTCTCGGCGCCCGCCTGCAGGGCGTCGCGGAGCGTGCCCGCACCGTCCTCGAGTCGGTGGATGCCGGTGGCCAGCGAGTGCGCGCCGGTGTCGAGTTCGTGGGCCCCGGCATCCGCCGTCGCGATGCCGTCGGCGAGGGTGTGCGCCCCCGTCGAGGCCGTCGCCGCCCCCTTTGCGAGCGTGGAGCTGCCGGCCGCCACCTGGGACGCGCCGTCGTCGAGCGTGTCGATCTGCGAGACGGCCTGCTGCACCCTGGTGTCGAGGTCGTCGACGCGGGTGCCGATGGGGTCGAGCACGTCCAGCACCTTCGCGATCTGCGCGTCGTCGAGTCCCTGGTCGGTCAGCGCGCTCGTGAGGTCGCTGCGGAGGGTGGGGACGGCGGAACTCACCCGGTCGGCGGCCGATCCGACGCGGTCGGCGACGCTGCGGAGTTTCGCGGTGCCGCCCGAGACCTGCGCGGCGCCGGAGGAGAGCGAGCGCAGTCCGTCGGCGAGCGTGTCGACACCCGACGCGAGTTTCGTCGCCCCGCCCTCGAGCTTCGTCGTGCCCGCGGCCAGGGTGCCCGCGCCGTCCGCGAGGGTGTCGGCACCGTCGCCGGCCGTCGTGAGGCCGTCGGTCAGGGTGCCCGCGCCGTCGGCGGCGTCGAGGAGCTTCACGCGCACGGTGTTCAGCGCGTCGAGCATCGTCAGGCCGGCTTCGCGGACGACCTTCTCGCTCACGGTCGTGCGGATGCGTTCGACCGCCTGCGTGCCGATCGTCGAGGCGAGGTAGTTGTTCGCGTCGTTCGTCGTCAGGTCGATCTCGGCCTGACGCGGGTCCGCCGACGAGATCGAGGCGACGGCCGCGGTGAAGTCGGCGGGCAGGGTGACGGCGAAGTCGAACGCGCCGTCATCGAGGCCGCGGCGGGCACCGGCGGCATCCACTTCGTGCCAGTCGAAGCTGCCGTCCTCGAGCAGCGAGTCGGCGACCTCGTCGCCGAGGTTTCGGGCGCTGCCGTTGAGCGTCGCGCCCTCGTCGCTGACGACCAGGGCGACCGGCACCTGCGACAGGTTGCCGTACGGGTCCTGGTTCGCCCATAGGTACAGCCCGCCGTAGAGGACGGGCACGAGGATCAGGGCGATGAGGGCGATCACCCGCATGCGGGTGGAGGTGAGCCGCCGCAGCTCGGCGGCGAACAGGGCGGGGATCTTCACGGACGGATGCCTCCGGTCGAAGGGCGAGCGGTGACGGATGCCGGCCGGCGGCGCGCGCGGCGCAGCGCGGCGCCGGCGCGGATCCGCGGCCGACCGACGTGCGCGGGCGCCGCGGGCTCGCTCGGGGTGAGCGCGCTCGCCGCGGCCGTCCCGGCGATGACGAGCACGGCGAAGCCGCGGGCGGCGAACTCCTCGGCGATCCGCTGCCAGTGCACGGGATCGCCGCCGTGGCGGTCGGGCGAGACGAGGACGAGAGCCTCGATGCCGCGGCGGAGCGCCGCGAGTTCGAGCAGCATGCGTATGCGGTCGTCCGCCGGGACCTGGCCGAACGGTGTGCGGGCGAGGTGGCGCCAGCCGTGGTCGTCGAGCCAGTGCCGGGCCGACAGGGGATCGGCGCGACGCCCCGCGAACATGAGCTCCTCCTCGACGACACCGACGACGGCGACATCGGGGGCCGGGTCGTTGACCTCGGGGGCGTCGACGAGCGCGGCGACGCGGCGGAGCCGACGGGCGCCGCGGTGTCCGCCGAGGGTCACCGTGCCGGCATCCGGACGCATCCGTCCCGTCGCGATGAGACCGAGCACCGAGGGGCGCTGCTCCGTCTCGGCGGTGGCGAGGGTGACACGTCCCGTCTCGAGGACGAGCGAGGTGGGGGGCAGGATGCCGCCGTCCTTGCCCTTCGCGACGGCGTCGAGGGCGATCCTCATGCGCGAGCCTCCGCGAGCACGGCGTCGGCCTCGCGCCACCCGAGCCCCGCGACACCGAGGATCGCGCGGACGGCCACACCGGCGGCATCCGGCCGACTCGAATCCAGCCGCGTGATGACGGTGCGTGCCGCCTCTTCGACGAGGCGCGCGACCGTCGTGACGTGCAGGTCGCCGCGGAGGGTGCCCTCGCAGCGGCCGCGGTCGACGATCTCGAGCACGCGGCGGCGGACCGGCGTGAGGATGGCGGCGGTCTCGCCGACGTGGGAGTCGTCGAGGGCGACGGCGGCGGCGAACTGCACGTGCGCGGCGCCTTCCCAGAGGGCGAGGGCCAGCCGGGCGAGGGCGAGCGGCGCGGGGCCGTCGTCGTCGACCGTGTCGGCGATGGCGTTGAAGCGCTCGGCGCCGGCGTGGATCATCTCGCGGATGAGCGCGTCGCGGTCGTCGAAGTGGCTGTAGAGGGCGCGGCGGCTGAGGCCCGCGGCACGCGCGATCGTGTCGACGGAGGCGTTCGGGTCGGCCGCCAGGGTCTGTGCCGCAGCCGTGAGCAGGCCGGCGCGGTTGGCGACGGCGTCACGGCGGATGCGGCGGGGAACGGAGGAGTCGGTCACGAAGCCAGTGTAATTATCTTGCACACATGTGTGCAAGATAATCCAGCGAACCCACAGCGGGCGTTTGATGTAACCATTTACCGGCGGTACGGTCGCCCGATGCGCGCCGCCGATCGTCCCGCCGACCTCCGCCGCGATCTCGTCGTCTCGGGTGAGATCCACTACTTCCGTCTCGATCCGGCGGAGTGGGCCGACCGGCTCGACACCGCCGTGCGCACCGGGGTGACCGCCGTCGCGACCTACGTCCCGTGGCTCGTCCACGAGCTGCCCGACGGGACGTTCGACTTCGGGCAGCGGCATCCTCACCTCGACCTGGTCCGCTTCCTCGACCTGTGCGCCGAGCGCGGCCTGTCGGTGATCGCCCGGCCCGGCCCGTTCGTGATGGCGGAGCTGAAGAACGAGGGGCTCGGGTACTCGGTGCTGCGACGAAACCCCGAGATCCGTGCGGCCGGCTGGGACGGGGAGCGGCGACCCGAGACGATCGTCGACTACCTGCATCCCGCCTTCCTCGCCGCCGTCGACACGTGGTTCGACGCCGTCATCCCGCTGCTCGCGGCGCACGCGGTCGACCGAGGTGGGCCGATCGTCGGCATCCAACTCGACAACGAGATCGGGATGCTGCCCTGGGTGACGAACAGACCCGACCTCTCGGACCGGACCGTCGCCGAGTTCGTCGAGGGGCTCGTCGCGACGACGTCGCGCGAGGCCGTCCAGGCGCGGTACGGCGTCGGGGCGACGTCCTTCGACGTGACCGACCCGGCGACGTGGGGTCCGGCGCTGCGCTCACCCGTCGACGAGCAGGTGCTCGCCCTGCACCGCGACCTCGGCCGCTTCACGCGCGACCGCTACGCACGGTACGTGCAGCACCTGCGCGCCGGGGTCCGCGCCCGGGGCGTCGGCGAAGACGTGGCGCTGCTCGTGAACATCCACGGGTGCTGGGGGGAGCGCGCGACGATGTTCCCGCTCGGGATCTCGCAGCTGCACCGCACGTGGGCGGACGGCGACACGATCCCCGGCACCGACATCTACATCGGGGATCTCGACCTCGACACCCTGCCGGGGCTGTGGACCTCGACGGCGTTCCTCGCGGCCACCTGTCGGGCCGACCAGCCGTACGGGGTGCTCGAGTTCGAGGTGGGCTCGGGCGACTACGGCGAGGCCCTCGACGTGACGACCGGGCCGGAGGCCGCGGGGCTCAAGCTGCAGCTCGCCATCGCGCAGGGCGGCTCGCTCGTCAACTACTACCTGCTCGCCGGAGGACGGAACCCCGAGCTGTTCGAGCCGGTCGGCGACGGCAACGATCGCATCGCGTTCACGGGGGAGCGCCACGGGTTCGCGGCGCCCATCCGGCCCGAGGGCGACCTCGCGACGTGGTTCGCCGAGACGGTGCACCTGACCGAGGCGGTGACGGATGCCGCCGAGCTGCTGCGCGCGGCACGGCCCGAACGCCCGCCGGTCACCATCGGGTTCGTCGTCGACCACTACATGACCGAGTACCGCTACCCGGGCTCGACGCGGGAGGCGGAGTTCGTCGCCGAGCTCGAGCGCTTCCGCGGATCGGGACCGCGCGAGATCATGACGCGTGCCCTCGTCGTGGGCGGGTACGCGCCCGACGCGACACTGCTCGACGGGCCGGACGCGCTCGCCGACCTGCCGACCGACCGGGTGCTCGCCCTCGCGCCGACGCCGTCCCTCGACGACGACCTGCAGCGCGCGCTCGCCGACTGGGTCCGTCGCGGGGGGCGGCTGCTGCTGAGCGGACCCGTGCCCCAGCACGACATGGAGGGTCGCCCGGCCACCGCCCTGATCGACGCGCTCGGGCTGGACGTCGGCCCGACTCACGCGGCGACCCCCGGCCGCACGCCGTTCGTCGCCCCGTCGATCACCCCCGACGGCCCGGCGTGGCAGGGCGCCGAGGTGGCAGTCGGCTTCGCGCAGCCTCTGACCACGCGACGAGCGGATGCCGGTACCGCACCGCTCGCGCACCTCGCCCGCACCGGCGAGCCCTGCGTCCTCGACATCGGGCTCGGGGCGGGACGCGTCGTCGTGGCGGCGGCGGACCTGCCGTGCCTGCCGCAGATCTGGGATGCGCTCCTCGCACGACTCGGGGCGCATCCTCGCATCCGGATCACGTCCGACAGTCGCGGCGTCGTCGTGGTGCCGTGCCGCACTCCGGACGACGTCGAGGTCGTGCACGTCATCAACGTGTCGCCGTGGGACACCGCCGTGGCGCTCGAACGGGACGGCCGGCCGGTGACGGACGAGCCGATCGCGCTCGCGCGACGCAGCGGGACGTGGCTCGTCCGCCGCTCGGGCGAGACCCGTGCCCGGGTCGCGTACCGCCCGCCGCGGGGCTGAGGCTCAGTCCGCGCCGAAGTCGAACGAGGCGGACTCGCCGGCCTCGTCGAAGGCCTCGGCGAGACCCTCGCGCTGCTCGTCGAAGGGCTGCGCGTGACCCGTGATCGCCGCCGCGCCGCCGCGCTCGAGGTCGCCCACGAGCTCGCCGGTCGCGCCGCCGATGAGGCCGAGCGACACGAAGTGCTCGAGGCGGGCACGCGAGTCGGCGATGTCGAGGTTGCGCATCGTCAGCTGGCCGATGCGGTCGGTCGGGCCGAAGGCGGCGTCGCCGACGCGCTCCATCGAGAGCTTCTCGGGCGAGTACGACAGGTTGCGGCTCTCGGTGTTCAGGATCGTGTAGTCCTCGCCGCGACGCAGACGCAGGGTCACGGTGCCGCTGATCGCGGACCCCACCCAGCGCTGGATCGACTCGCGCAGCATGAACGACTGCGGCTCGAGCCAGCGGCCCTCGTACATGAGCCGGCCGAGACGCCGGCCCTGCTCGTGGTAGGTGGCGAGGGTGTCCTCGTTCAGGATGCCGTTGATCAGGCGCTCATACGCGATGAACAGCAGCGCCATGCCCGGGGCTTCATAGACGCCGCGGGACTTCGCCTCGATGATGCGGTTCTCGATCTGGTCGCTCATTCCGAGGCCGTGGCGCCCGCCGATCGCGTTCGCCTCCATGACCAGGGCTACGGCATCCGCGTACTCGACACCGTTGATCGCGACGGGGCGTCCCGCCTCGAACGTGATCGACACGTCCTCGGTTTTGATCTCGACCTCGGGGTCCCAGAAGCGGACGCCCATGATGGGCTGGACGATCTCGAGCGACACGTCGAGGTGCTCGAGCGTCTTCGCCTCGTGGGTCGCGCCCCAGATGTTCGCGTCGGTGGAGTATGCCTTCTCGACGGAGTCGCGGTAGGGGAACCCGTGCGCGACGAGCCACTCGCTCATCTCGGTGCGGCCGCCGAGTTCGGTGACGAAGTCGGCATCCAGCCACGGCTTGTAGATGCGCAGGGCCGGGTTCGCCAGCAGGCCGTAGCGGTAGAACCGCTCGATGTCGTTGCCCTTGTAGGTGGAGCCGTCGCCCCAGATGTCGACGCCGTCCTCCTTCATGGCGCGGACGAGCATCGTGCCCGTCACGGCGCGGCCGATCGGCGTCGTGTTGAAGTAGGTGCGCCCGCCGGAGCGGATGTGGAACGCGCCGCACGAGAGGGCGACGAGGCCCTCTTCGACCATCATCGGCTTGCAGTCGATGAGGCGGGAACCCTCGGCGCCGTACTGCAGGGCACGGCCGGGGATCGATGCGATGTCGTCCTCGTCGTACTGGCCGAGGTCGCCGGTGTAGGTGAACGGGACGGCGCCCTTGTCGCGCATCCAGGCGACCGCGACCGAGGTGTCGAGACCCCCCGAGAAGGCGATGCCGACGCGCTCGCCGACGGGCAGGGACTGGAGGACCTTCGACATGGCCTCCATCCTATCGAGCGGGCGGTCCGGCCCCCGGCGCGGTTACGCGCGGGCGGTGCGGCGGAGATCCGGGCGACACGCGGGGAGCGGATGCGGGGCCGGTGTGTCGGCGAGAATCTCCGCTCGGCGGGTCGGTGCGCCGGGATGTGAATGCTCACATCGCCTGGACCGGGCCGCTTGGCGCCCGCGCAGGTGCAGCCCTGCCCGCCCGCCGCGTTACCGGAATGTTATCGCTCACAATCTAGCGCTGCGAGAAATGTGAAGGCTAACATTCGAGCATCCGAAGGCCAGGGCGGCCCGGAACACCGGCGGTGAGCCGGACCCGAACAAGGAGGTTTTGGGATGAAGAAGAGCGTTTTCGCGGCTGCAGCCATGCTGGGGGCATTCGCGCTGGTCGCAACAGGCTGCGCCGGCGGCGCGGCTCCCGGAGCCGGTGGCAACGGGGGTGGCGGCGGTGACGACGTCATCAAGGTCGGCTTCGCGCAGACCGGGTCGGAGTCGGGCTGGCGTGCCGCCAACACCGAGTCGATGAAGAAGGCCTTCTCGACGGAGAACGGCTTCGAGCTGATCTTCAACGCGGCCGACAACAAGCAGGAGGCGCAGATCTCCGCCGTCCGCAACTTCATCAACCAGGGTGTCGACGCCATCGTGATCGCGCCGATCACGGTCGACGGCTGGGACGACGTCCTGAAGGAAGCCAAGGATGCCGGGATCCCGGTCATCCTCGAGGACCGCACCGTCTCGGCCAGCGACGACCTCTACGCCTCGTGGGTCGGCCTCGACTTCGAGCAGGAGGGCCGCACCGCCGGCGAGTGGGTCAAGGAGAACTTCGACGGCAAGGGCGCGAACCTCGTCGTCCTGGAGGGCACGACCGGTTCGTCGGCCGCGCTCGACCGGGCGACGGGCTTCAACGAGGCGATCGAAGGCACCGACGTCAACGTGCTCGACTCGCAGACCGGCGACTTCACCCGTGACGGCGGCAAGAAGGTCATGGAGGGCTACCTCCAGAAGTACGGCAAGGACATCAACGTCCTGTTCGCGCACAACGACGACATGGGCCTGGGTGCGCTCGACGCCATCAAGGCGGCCGGTCTGACCCCGGGCAAGGACATCCAGATCGTCACCATCGACGCGGTGAAGGACGGCATGACCGCCCTCGCGAACGGCGAGTTCAACTTCATCGTCGAGTGCAACCCGCTCCTCGGTGACAAGGCCGCCGAGCTCGTCAAGGCCGTCGTCGCCGGCGATGAGGTCGAGAAGCGCACGATCGTCGAGGACCAGTCGTTCACGCAGGAGCAGGCCGCCGAGGTCCTCGACTCCCGCCCCTACTGATCGACGGAACCCCCACGGTCCGTACGGATCACCGAACCACCGCCGGGGACCGGATTCCGGTCCCCGGCGGTCATCACGGAAAGGCGCGCCTCATGGTCGATGTCGCAGCCACGCCGGAGTCCCCGGCCACCGCCCCGCAGCACGACGAGGTCGTGCGGATGCGGGATGTCACCATCCGGTTCCCCGGGGTGCTCGCCCTGGACCGGGTCGACCTGACGCTGCGCGCCGGCGAGGTCCACACCCTCATGGGTGAGAACGGCGCCGGCAAGTCGACGCTCATCAAGGCGCTGACGGGCGTGTACGCCATCGACGGCGGGACGATCGAGGTGGCCGGCGAGCAGCGGGTCTTCCGCTCGACGGCCGACGCCGAGGCATCCGGGATCTCCACGGTGTACCAGGAGGTCAACCTCTGCACCAACCTCTCGGTCGGCGAGAACGTCATGCTCGGCCGCGAGGTGCGCCGGGCGGGCTTCATCGACTGGCGGGCCACCCACCGCGAGGCGACGCGGTACCTCGCCGCCCTCGGCCTCGACATCGACCCGCGCTCGGCGCTCGCGTCGCACTCCATCGCGGTGCAGCAGCTCGTCGCGATCAGCCGAGCGACGGTCGCCGATGCCCGGGTGCTCGTCCTCGACGAGCCCACCTCGAGCCTCGACCGCAGCGAGGTCGAGCAGTTGTTCGCCGTCGTCCGCGGTCTCCGCGACCGCGGCGTCGCCATCCTCTTCGTCACGCACTTCCTCGACCAGGTCTACGAGATCTCCGACCGGCTCACGGTGCTGCGCAACGGCCAGCTGGTGGGCGAGTACCTGCCCGCCGAGCTTCCCCGCGGCGAACTCATCGCCAAGATGATCGGCCGGCAGCTCGACGAGCTCGAGGCCCTCTCGCGCTCGGCCGAGCGCGAGATCGACCGCACCGCAACGCCCGTCCTGCGTGTCGCGGGCCTCGGCCGCAAGAACGTCATCGAACCCGTCGACATGGAGGTCTACGAGGGCGAGGTCGTCGGCATCGCGGGTCTGCTCGGCTCGGGACGCAGCGAACTCGTCCGCCTCGTCTACGGCGCCGACCGCGCCGACGCGGGCACCCACGAAGTGCGGGGGGATGCCGCACGCATCACCAACCCGCGGAACGCGATCGACAATCGCATCGCGTTCTCGAGCGAGGACCGTCGCGCCGAGGGCATCATCGCCGACCTGACCGTCGCCGAGAACATCGTCCTCGGCATCCAGGCCAAGCGCGGAGCGATGCGCCCGATCGGCCGCGCCGAGCGCGATGCGATCGTGTCGGAGTACATCTCGGCACTCGGGGTCCGCCCCGCCGACCCGAACGCACTCGTGCGCAACCTCTCGGGCGGAAACCAGCAGAAGGTGCTGCTCGCGCGCTGGCTCGCCACCGCGCCGCAGCTCATCATCCTCGACGAGCCGACCCGCGGCATCGACGTCGGCGCGAAGGCCGACATCCAGCGCAAGGTCGCCGAGCTCTCGGCGGAGGGCCTCTCGGTCGTCTTCATCTCCTCGGAGCTCGAGGAGGTCGTCCGCATCGCGCAGCGCATCGTGGTGCTGCGCGACCGTTCTAAGATCGGCGAACTGGACGCCACCGACGTGACCGTCGACGACCTGGTCGCCCTCATCGCGCAAGAGTCCGGCGAGACGACGACGTCCCGCCTCAACCCGGAGACAGCGGCATGAACCCGACACTCAAGCGCTTCCTGGCGCACCGCCTCGTCTGGCCGATCGCGGCACTGCTCGTGCTCGTGATCATCAACACGATCGCGCGGCCCTCGTTCATCTCGATCACGGTGCAGAACGGTCAGCTCTACGGGCCGCTCATCGACATCCTGCGCAACAGCGCACCGCTCATGCTCGTCGCGCTCGGCATGACGCTCGTCATCGCGACGCGCGGCATCGACCTCTCGGTCGGCGCGATCATGGCGGTCTCGGGCGCGGTGGCCCTCACCTTCATCTCGTCGTCGCCGGCACCCGAGGACCTCTCGACGGTGCTCATCGCGATCGCGCTCGCCGTCGGTGTCGCCCTCGTGCTGGGTGTTTGGAACGGCTTCCTCGTCGCCGTCGTCGGGGTGCAGCCGATCATCGCGACCCTCGTGCTCATGCTCGCCGGCCGCGGTGTCGCCCTCCTCATCACGGGCGGCTTCATCACGACGATCACGAGCGCGCCGTACCGCTTCATGGCGCAGGGGTATCTCGTCGGTCTGCCGTTCGCGTTCTACGTCTCGGTGGTCGCGATCGTGATCGTCGCCGTCCTGCAGCGGCGCACCGCGCTCGGCGTCCTCACCGAGGCCGTCGGCATCAACCCCGAGGCCAGCCGCCTCGCCGGTGTCCGCTCGCGCGGCATCGTCTGGGGCGCGTACGCGGCGAGCGGGCTGCTCGCCGGGTTCGCCGGCATCCTCTACTCGTCCAACATCATGGCGGCCGACGCCAACGCCGCGGGCCTCTACATCGAGCTCGACGCGATCCTCGCGGTGGTCCTCGGCGGCACGAGCCTCATGGGCGGCAAGTTCACGATCGCCGGCACCGTCGTCGGCGTCTTCACGATCCAGACCCTCAAGTCGACGATCACCTTCCTCGGGGTGCCGCCGGCGGTCAGCCCGCTGTTCCTCGCCATCGTGGTCGTGATCGTCGTCCTCGTGCAGTCCCCGCGCACGCGGTCCCTCTTCGCCAAGGGAGCCGATGCCGTCCGGGGCGGCACCCGTCGCACTGTGGAGGTGGCCTCGTGAGCGCGATCACCGCAGACCTCGGACGCACCGGCGGCTTCGCCGACACGGTCCAGCGCTTCCGCAGCCGGCACGCCTCGTGGGTGCCCGTCTTCGCCGCCGTCGTCATCCTCGTCGCGATGCTCCTCGGGGCGCAGGCCTACTTCGGCAACTTCGTCACCCCGCGCGTGCTGTCGGCGCTGCTGCTCGACAACGCGTACCTGCTGATCCTCGCCGTCGGCATGACCTTCGTCATCCTCACCGGCGGCATCGACCTCTCCGTCGGCGCCGTGATGGCCTTCACCGGGATGCTCGGTGCCAGCATGCTGAGCCAGGGGATGCCGGTGGCCCTCGTCATCCCGGTCATGCTGGTCCTCGGCGCCCTCATGGGTCTGTTCGTCGGCGTGCTCGTGCAGTACTTCGGGGTGCAGCCGTTCATCGCCTCGCTCGCGGCCATGTTCGCGGCGCGCGGCCTCGCGTTCATGGTGAGCCTGTCGTCGATCCGCGTCGAGGAGCCCGCCATCCTGTGGCTGCAGTCGACCCGCATGCAGGGCGGGCCGGGCAGCTTCTACCTGACCCCGACCGGCATCCTGGCGCTGCTGGTCGTGCTCGCCGGCATCCTGATCCTGCAGTTCACCCGCTTCGGACGCACGATCTACGCGATCGGCGGCAACGAGCAGTCCGCGCGCCTCATGGGTCTGCCGGTCGTGCGGACGAAGCTGCTCGCGTACGTCATCAGCGGTGTGTGCGCGGGACTCGCGGGTGTCGTCTTCACGGCGTACACCGGGGCCTCCTACCCGTTGAACGGCATCGGTACCGAGCTCGACACCATCGCCGCGGTGGTGATCGGCGGCACGCTGCTCACGGGCGGCAGCGGGTTCGTGCTCGGATCGATGATCGGCGTGTTCGTCTACGGCACCATCAAGACGGTCATCTCCTTCCTCGGAGTCGACCAGTCGTGGACCCGCATCACGATCGGAGCACTGCTGCTCGTCTTCGTCGTCGTGCAGCGCCTGCTCGTGGCGCGGACCGCGCGAACGTCGCGGTGACGCTCGGGGGGAGCTCACCGCGGGCATGATGGTCCGTATGGATGCGCGCGAAGCAGCGGTCGCGCCGGTCGTCGAGGTGACCGGCGCGACCGTTCGCTTCGGCTCCGAGACGGTGCTCGACGCCGTCGACTTCCGTCTGCTGCCCGGCGAGGTCCACTCGCTGATGGGCGAGAACGGCGCCGGCAAGTCGACGCTCATCAAGGCGATCACGGGTGCGCTGCGACCGGATGCCGGGACGATCCGCGTCGGCGGTGAGCCGGTGCACTTCGGCTCGCCCGCCGATGCGCTCGCCGCCGGGATCAGCGCCGTCTACCAGGAGATCGATCTGCTGCCGAACCTCTCGGTCGGCGAGAACGTGCTGCTGGGACGCGAGAGCAGGCGCTTCGGGGCGATCGACTGGCGCGAGACGCACCGCCGCGCGGGCGAGATCCTCGAGGGCCTGGGGCTCGACATCGACCCCCGCACGCGACTGTCGCGGCACTCCCTGGCGATCCAGCAGCTCGTCGCGATCGCGCGGGCCATCTCGGTCGACGCCCGTGTCGTCGTGCTCGACGAGCCGACCTCGAGCCTCGACCTCGACGAGGTCGCCGAGCTCTTCCGCGTCATCCGCGAACTGACCTCCCGCGGTGTCGCGGTGCTGTTCGTCTCGCACTTCCTCGACCAGGTCTACGAGATCTGCGACCGCATCACGGTGCTGCGCGGCGGCCGCCGCATCGGCGAGTACGTGCCGACCGAGCTGCTGCGCATCGACCTCGTCGAGAAGATGCTCGGACGCGGGGCCGACGAGCTCGACGTCCACCAGCGGGAGGATGCCGCGGCATCCTCTCCCGTCGCCCTCGCCGGACGCGGCCTCGCCTCGGGGACGGGGCTGACCTCGGCCACCCTGGCGATCGGCGAGGGCGAGGTCGTGGGTCTCGCGGGGCTGCTCGGTTCGGGACGGTCCGAACTGGCGCGCGCGCTGACCGGGGTGGATCGACCGGATGCCGGTGAGATCGAGGTCCGCGGTGCGCCCGCCGTGCTCGCGACGCCGCGACGGGCGATCGGGCAGGGGATCGTCTACTCGTCCGAGAACCGGCGCACCGAGGGGATCATCGGCGAGCTCAGCGTGCAGGACAACATCACCCTCGCGCTGCAGGCCGATCGCGGCATCCTGCACCGACTCACCCGCGCCCGCCGGCGCGAGCTCGCAGTGAGCTGGATCGAGGCGCTCGACATCCGTCCCGCCGATCCGGACCGGCCGGCGGGGACCCTGTCGGGCGGCAACCAGCAGAAGGTGCTGCTCGCGCGGCTGCTCGCACTCTCGCCCCGGGTGCTCGTGCTCGACGAGCCGACCCGCGGCATCGACGTCGGCGCGAAGGTCGAGATCCAGCGGCTCGTCGCCGACCTCGCCGACAACGGCCTGTCGGTGCTGTTCATCTCGGCCGAGCTCGAAGAGGTGCTGCGGGTCTCGAACCGCATCGCGATCATGCGGGGGGGTCGACTCGTCGACACCATTCCGGCGGACTCGCTCACCGTCGACTCGCTGCTGGCGCTCGTGGCCCGACCCGAGGACGAGTCGTGAGCGACGAGCGCGGTGCGAAGTCCGCGAACATCTTCGACGTCGCGCGCCTCGCCGGCGTCTCGCACCAGACCGTCTCGCGGGTGCTCAACGACCTGCCGAACGTCCGGCCCGCCACCCGCGCGCGGGTCGAGCAGGCGATGGCGCAGCTGCGCTACAGCCCGTCGCCGGCCGCCCGTGCCCTCGTCACGAAGCGCACCCGCACGATCGGTCTGATCACGCCGGGGACGGCGGACTTCGGGCCCACCTCGATCGCGATGCACTTCAACGTCGCGGCGCGTGTAGAGCGGTACTCCGTCGACTCGGTGACCGCGCCCGACACGGATGCCGCCAGCATCCGCTCGGTCGTCGAAGGGCTCCTCCGGCAGCGCGTCGACGCGATCGTCCTCGTCGTGACCGACCTCGGCGTCCTCGAGGTCGTGCGCGGGCTCGACCTCGGTGTGCCGATGGTCGCCGCCGCCGCGACGCAGCGCCGGCATCCGCAGCTCGTGTCGATCGATCAGTACCGCGGCGCGCGGTCGGCCGTGCGTCACCTCGCCGAGCTGGGGCACCGCCGCATCCTCCACATCGCCGGTCCGGTGCGGAATCCGGATGCCGTCGAGCGCATCCGCGGCTGGCGCGACGAGCTCGCGGCCCGCCAGCTGGCGGTGGTGGAGCCGCGCCACGGCGACTGGACCGCGGCCAGCGGGGCCGAGATCGGACGGTCGCTCGACCTCTCCCCGGGCGACGCGGTCTTCGCGGGCAACGACCACATGGCGATCGGTCTGCTCTCGGCGCTGCGCGCCCGTGGGCTGCGCGTCCCCGAGGACGTCGCCGTCGTGGGGTTCGACGACGTGCCCGAGGCCGCCTACCTGTCGCCGCCGCTCACGACCGTGCGGCAGGACTTCCGTGCCCTCGGCGAGCTCATGATGCAGAAGGTGCTCCTCGCCGTCGAGGAGCCCGACGGACTCACCGAGGACACCCCGCTCCCGACCCACCTGATCGTGCGCGAGTCCTCGCGCCCCGCGGAGTGATCCCGGAGGTCCACGGATGAGCGTCGAGGAACTGATGGTGATCGTCCGCGAGGAGTCCCTCGATGCGCCCGTCCTGTACGGTGTGGGCGACGTCCACATGAACGCGGTGCTGCTCACGCGCACGGATGCGCAGTGGCAGGCGTGGGTGTCGGACGAGCGCGGCGGTGTCATGGGACGCACGCTGCAGACCTTCGACACGGAATCCGCAGCTCTCGGGTACGTCCTGTTCAAGCTGCGGCAGGTGACTCCGCTGCGCCGCAAGCTCGCCGCCTGGCGCAGCTGACGCGCGCGACCGCCCTCGGAATGATCCGGGGTTCAGACCGTGAGGGCGGAACGCGCCCCGCGGGTGCGCAGGCGCCCGACGGCGACGACGATCGTGCCGACGACGACGAAGGTGACGGCGATCCCGGCGACGTACGCCCAGACACCGCCCCACCCGGCGACCCCGTTCGGGTTCAGGAACGGGTACGGGTACCAGAACGCGACGCCGCGCACCGGGTCGGTCACGAACGGTCCGCGGATCAGGGTGTAGACGATCCAGAGGATCGGGACGGCGAGGATGACGAGGACCGACCGCCACCGCAAAGCGCGCTGGGTGGGCGCGACGAGCAGGTCGATCACGAGGAACAGCGGCGCGACGACGTGGAGGATCTCGTTGGCCCAGGCGACGTGGTCGTCGGCCGTGGGCAGCCCACGCAGCAGCAGGTTGTAGACCACGCCGGTGATCGTGAGGTAGGTCGTGGCTGCGGCCAGGGCGACGGCGATCCCCCGGGGTTCGCGGTCTTCGTGCGGCGGTCGCATGAAGAACCAGATGACCGCCGCCAGCAGGGCGATGGCCCCGACGAGGTTCGACAGGATCGTGAAGAAGCTGAAGAAGTTCGCGATCGTGGTCGTCACGTCGCGGTCGTCTGCGATCGCCAAGCGGATCGTGGTGACGAACTGCCCGACGACGGCGGTCATGAGGACCGCGGCGGCGAGCAGCCTGACGACCGACCACACCGTCGGCCACGTTCGGGTACGCATGACCGAACCCTAGCGCGCGGCCCGGCGGTGCGGGCCGCGCGCAACGGGAGAGGTCAGCCCTTGACGACGGGGACGACGAGGCCGCCCCAGGTCTCGTTCTCGAAGTCCGCGGTCTCCTGCGAGGTCAGCAGCTCGTAGAGCTTCTGCACGCGGGCGTCGTCCTTCAGCTCGGGGCGCGTCGCGAGGACGTTGTAGTACGGGCTGTCCTCGCCTTCGAGCAGGATCGCCTTGTCGCTCGTGAGGCCGGCGGGCAGGGCGAACGAGATGGTGACGAAGGCGGCATCCACATCGGGCAGCGCCTGCGGCAGCGTCGCGTTCTCGATCTCGCGGAACTCGAAGTTCTTGGGGTTGGCGGTGATGCCGCTCAGGTCGACGACGCCGTCGGTGACCTCGATGAGCCCCTCGGATGCCAGCAGCTTCAGCGCGCGTCCCTCGTTGGTCGGGTCGTTGGGGATCGCGATGCTCGCGCCGTCGGCGAGGTCGTCGAGGCTCGACACCTTGTCGGAGTAGAACGCTGCGCTCGGCAGGTATGCCTCGCCGACGCTGACCAGTTCGCCGCCGGCCTGCTCGTTGAAGGTCTCGAGGAAGGTCGCGTTCTGGAACAGGTTCGCGTCGATCGACCCGTCGGCCAGCGCGGTGTTGGGCGTGTTGTAGTCGGTGAAGGGCACGAACTCGATGGTGAGTCCCGCCTCCTTCGCGCTCGTCTCGGCGATGTGGTTGAGGATGTCGCCGGCCGGCGTCTGCAGCGCGCCGACCTTGAGCGTGCCGAGGCCGTCGCCGTCGCCCTCACCACCGGCGGAGGGCGACGAGGCGCAGCCGCTGAGCAGGAGCGCGGTGGCGGCGGCGGTGGCCAGGAGGGCGGAACGGAGGGTGCGGGACATCGTGATGCCTTTCGTCGGTGGTGCGGGGGACCGGCGTCGGGACGGCCGGAGGAGGGAGGGGCGGATCAGACGGTGGATGCCGCGGCGACGCGCGCGCTGCGGCGGGTGCTGCGTCGGCCGAGGCGCCGGGCGCCCCAGGCGGCGAGGCTCTGCAGCACCATCACGATCGCGAAGATGATGACGATGACCGCGACGATGTGGATCCAGCTGTACTGCTGATAGCCGTAGCGGATCGCGACGTCGCCGAGTCCGCCGCCGGCGACCGTGCCGACCATCGCCGAGAAGTTGATGATCGAGGTCACGGTGGTCGACAGGCCGAGGAGGGCGGCGGGGGCGGCCTCGGGCAGCAGCACCTTGGTCACCAGCTGCCACCGGCTCGCGCCCAGGGACGAGGCGACCTCGAGCAGACCCGGGTCGACCTCTTTGACCGCGATCTCGACCATGCGGGCGAAGAAGGGGATCGCGACGGCCGACAAGGGCACGATGGCCGCGGTCGATCCGATGAAGGTGCCGACAATGGCCCGGGTGACGGGGATCAGGGCGACCATCAGGATGATGAACGGCACCGAGCGGCCGAAGTTGACGATGAAGTCGAGGGTGCGGTTGATCGCGACACCGGCGGCGCGCGATCCGAACGGGCGCTCGAGGAAGCGCCCCGCCTCGGTGCCGACGAGGACGACACCGAGAGGGAGCCCGACGACGATCGTCACGAGCAGGGCGACGCCGACCATGTAGAGCGTCTCGCCGGTCGCCTTGAGGAGGACGTCGATCAGCTGCTGGTTCATGCGGCCACCCCCTGGAGGACCTCGATGAGCAGGCCCTGTGCGCGCAGGTCGGCGATGACGGCTGCTGCGACGTGGCCGGGGACCTCGAGCCGTGTGCGGCCGGCCTGCGTCCCCGCGATGCGCTCGACGACCGCGCCGAGGATCGAGACATCGGCGTCGTGGTCGCGGGCGAGACGTGCGATGACCGGACGATCGGCGGTGCCGCCCGCGAAGGTGATGTCGATGACCGTCGCGTCGGCCGGTACGCCGTCGGGTACGGGGCCGAGGGGGAACAGCTGCGAGGTGAGGCGCGAGCCGGGTGTGCGGATGACGTCGACCAGGCGTCCCTGTTCCACGACGCGGCCCTGTTCGAGCAGGGCGGCCGAGTGGCAGCTGGACTTCACGACGTCCATCTCGTGCGTGATGAGCAGGACGGTGAGCCCGAGCTCCTCGTTGATGCGGCGGTAGAGGTCGAGGATCGACTCGGTCGTCTCGGGGTCGAGGGCGCTCGTCGCCTCGTCCGAGAGGAGCACGCTCGGCCGCGTGGCGAGGGCGCGGGCGATGCCGACGCGTTGCTGCTGACCGCCCGAGAGCTCGTGGATCGACGCGTCGCCGCGGTGGCCGAGGCCGACGAGGTCGAGCATCTCCTGCGCGCGGTCGCGACGGGCGGCGCGGGAGCCGCCGTCGAGCTCGAGGGCGAGCTCGACGTTGCCGCGCACGGTGCGGCTGCTGAGCAGGTTGAACCGCTGGAAGACCATGCCGATCCGGCGGCGGGCCGCACGCAGCTCCGTCTCGCCCAGTGCCGTGAGCTCGACGTCGTCCACGGTCACGGTGCCGTGGTCGGGCCGTTCGAGGAGGTTGACGATGCGGGCGAGGGTGCTCTTGCCGGCGCCGCTCTGACCGACGATGCCGAACACCTCGCCGGTGGGGATGGTCAGCGAGACGTCATCTACGGCGGGGACACCGCCGTAGTGCTTCGAGACCCGATCGAGCGCGATCAACGGCCGTCCTCTCGGATGGTGGGGGTGGGGGAACGACGGCGCGGTTTCCGCGCGCAGTCCCCTCGATGCAACCCAATCCGTGCCGACGACGACAAATCGTGTGACGCCGCGTTGCGGAGCGGATGCCGCGGCTCGGGCCGCGGACCCGGCCCGATAGGATGGGGTGTAACCGTCCGATAACGGGGGAGAGCCCATGCCAGGCATCGTGATCGTCGGCGTTCAATGGGGAGACGAGGGCAAGGGCAAAGCCACCGACCTCCTGGGTGAGCGCACCGACTGGGTCGTCAAGTTCAACGGCGGCAACAACGCCGGCCACACCGTGGTGATCGGCGACGAGAAGTACGCCCTGCACCTGCTGCCCAGCGGCATCCTGTCGCCGGGCGTCAACGCCGTCATCGGCAACGGTGTCGTCATCGACCTCGAGGTGCTCTTCGCCGAGCTCGGCGCCCTGCAGGCCCGCGGCGTCGACGTCTCGCGGCTGAAGGTGAGCGCCAACGCGCACATCATCACGCAATACCACCGCACGCTCGACAAGGTCACCGAGCGCTTCCTCGGCAAGCGCATGATCGGCACGACCGGTCGCGGCATCGGCCCCACCTACGCCGACAAGATCAACCGCACCGGCATCCGCGTGCAGGACCTGTTCGACGAGAACATCCTGCGCCAGAAGGTCGAGGGCGCCCTCGACCAGAAGAACCACCTGCTGGTGAAGGTCTTCAACCGCCGCGCCATCACCGTCGACGAGGTCGTCGACGACCTGCTCTCGTACGCCGAGCGCGTGCGGCCCATGGTGTGCGACACCGGTCTGCTGCTGAGCGACGCGCTCGATGCCGGCGATGTCGTCGTCTTCGAGGGTGGCCAGGCGACGATGCTCGACATCGACCACGGCACCTACCCGTTCGTCACGTCGTCCTCCGCGACCGCGGGCGGCGCCTCGACCGGATCGGGCGTCGGGCCGAACCGCCTCGACCGCATCGTCGGCATCGTGAAGGCGTATACGACGCGTGTCGGCTCGGGTCCGTTCCCGACCGAGCTGTTCGACGAGGACGGCGACTTCCTGCGCTCGCGCGGGTTCGAGTTCGGCACGACGACCGGCCGGCCGCGCCGCGTCGGCTGGTACGACGCCCCGATCACGCGCTACGCGACGCGGATCAACGGCATCACGGACCTCGTGCTCACCAAGCTCGACATCCTCACGGGCCTGAAGGAGATCCCCGTCTGCGTCGCCTACGACGTCGACGGACAGCGTTTCGACGAGGTGCCGGTCAATCAGACCGACTTCCACCACGCGACGCCGATCCTCGAGAACTTCCCCGGCTGGAGCGAGGACATCTCGACCGCCCGCACCTTCGAGGACCTGCCGCAGACTGCGCAGGACTACGTGCTCGCCCTCGAGAAGATGAGCGGCACGCGCATCTCGGTCATCGGCGTCGGGCCCGCGCGCGACGCGGTCATCGTGCGCCACGACCTGCTCGACTGACCCGTGCGGTTCCTGCTCGGCGGGTACTCCGCCGACATGGGCGGGTCGGCGACGGGCATCGGACTGCTGGATGCCGGGAGCGCCGCATCCCCGTTGGCGAGCGGCCCCCTCGGCTTCGGCGGCGGCGACGTCGTCGCGGCCGAGTCGCCATCGTGGATCGCGCGGCACCCGTCCCTCGACGTCGTCTACGCGACGCTCGAGGGCCGCGGCACCGTCCGCGCCTACCGTCAGACGGGGGAGCGCTCGTTCGCTCCGCTCGGACCCGAGGTGGCCGTGGGCGAGAGCCCCTGCCACGTGCTCGCGCTCGAGGACGCGCTGATCGTCTCCTGCTACGGCGACGGTGCGGTGGTGCGCGTCGCGCTCGCTCCCGACGGGCGGCCCGGGTCCGCCCGCGCGTGGACGGCCGCCGCCGAGGGCGGACCGGCATCCGATCTCACCGCTGCGGCCCGCGCGCTGCGTGCCGCCGCCGGCGCGGAGTACGCCCACCTCATCCCGCACGCCGACGACGAGACGGATGCGGCCAGACCCGCGCCGGGCCGGCCGTCGCACGCGCACCAGGCGGCCGCGCTGCCCGGCGGAGTGATCGCGACGACCGACCTCGGCCTCGATCTCGTGCGCTTCTGGCGCGGCGGCCGCGAGGTGCAGCGCCTCGCCCTGCCGACCGGCACCGGCCCGCGTCACCTGCGGGCGCACCCGAGTGGGCACGTGTACGTCGTGACGGAGTACTCGGGCGAGGTGTTCGCGCTCGCGGCGGATGCCGCCGGCGAATGGCGCCTGGTGGGCGGGGCGCAGCTCGGCGCCTTCCCGGGCGACAGGGGCGCGGAGCTCGCGATGTCCGCCGACGGTGTCTTCCTCTACGCGGGGCTGCGCGGCAGCGACACGATCGCGACCGTCAAGGTGCGCGGCGGCGGCGAGGCCCTGCAGCCGATCGCGCTCGCCGAGGCGGGCACGGTCTGGCCGCGTCACCACGTGGTCGCGCGCGACACGCTGCTCGTCGCGGGCGAGCGGGCCGACGAGGTCGTCTCGCTCGCGATCGAGGATCGCACGGGGGTCCCTGGCCGCGTCCGGCACCGGACAATAGCACCGTCGCCGACGGCGCTCCTAGCCTTCTCGTCCTGACCTCCGTGCCCGGTAACGTGTCGGGGCGGAGGGGAACATGAGCGCGGGCGGGCAGACGGGCGCGAGCCGGACGGCGATCGCGCGACTGGGCGGTTTCACCGCTTTCGTCTGGATCGCGGGCCTGGTCGTGGCGGGCATCGTCGCCCTCGTCTACGCGGACGAGGGCGGCTTCGACGTGGGTGCGGTCGGTGTCGACGAGGACTACGCGAGCGAGCCGTGGACGAGCCCGGACCCGATCGTCGCGGACGACCGCGGCGGCGGGGTGTACGAGGGTTCCGACGGTGCGGTCATCCGTCTCAGCGGTCTCGACGTCGACGCTGCCGTCGTCCTGACGCCCGAGGACTCGACCTACCTCGGCGGTGTGCGGGTCACAGGCCCCGGCGGCCGGATCGTGACCGAGGGTGAGTACGGCGAGCCGCCGCGCTTCTCCTCCCTCGCCGACGGCCGCGTCGTCGTGCTCGTCGAGCAGCCCGACGTCGAGCTGTGGGTCGACGGTTTCAGCGATGAGACGTGGCGCGCGCGGGTGACCACGGGCGGGCTCGGGTGGACGAACGACGTCGCTTCCGGGTTCGAGTCGGCCGTCTTCACCCACGCCGGCGAGGCGTCGACCGCCCGGCTGAGCGCGCGCGGCGAGGGGAGCATCGCGATCCAGATCGTGACGCCCCACGGCAGTGAGAGGACCTTCGACGGCGAGGCGCCCCTCGACCAGTCGATCGCGTGGCCCGACGCGCCGCTCGTCGTCTTCTCGGTCGAATCCTGGGACGACGTGGGCTGGAAGCTCGAGTTCCCGCCGACACCGACACCGACACCGACGCTGTCACCGTCACCGTCACCCGGGGCGACGCCGTGAGTACCGCGGATGCCCGGATCCGGCGCTTCTCGACCATCACCTGGCTGGCCGGGTCGGCCGTCGCGGTCGTGCTCGCCTTCGTCCTCGTGCCCTTCGTCGGGGTCAACCCGCGGACGGGGGACCTCGTCCTCACCGACCCGAACCGCTACGAGTACGAACCGTGGGACGACCCCGACGCGCAGGAGGCGCGGCTCGAGGGCGACGAGCTGAGCGGCACGGCCGCGAGCGGCTTCATCGAGCTGCCGCCGGGCGACGACGTCTGGGTCGTGGGCCCGCTCACGAGCGGCACGGACGACTACCTGAACGTCTACCAGCAGGTCGACGCCGCCGTGGGTCTCGACGACGAACGCCCCGACTACATCGGGCTGGTGAGCGAGAGCCGGAAGATCGCCGTCGTGTCGGCCGCGACGGGCGGCCGGCTCTGGTTCGCGCCGCGCCTCACGGACTGGACCGCGAGCGTGAGTCGAGAGACGCCGACACCCATCGAGGGCGGGTCCGCGACGGGCGACGGTCCGGCGTTGCTGTCGTACGACGGCGACGCGCTGAGTGCCCGCTTCGCCTTCGAGGGGGACGGCTTCTTCACCGTGGATGCCGCCTTCCCGGGCGAGGTCATCGACCTCGTGAAGGGCGTCGACGACGTCGACACCCGCGCATCCTGGCCCGCGCAGGGGCGCGTGATCCTGCGGGTCGACACCGACGAGGGCGCCGGGCGATGGACGATCACGCTGGACGAACCGGCATCCGACACACCATGACCACCGAACGAAAGGGACGGACGTGACCTTCGACGCCACGCTGGACGCCGCCTTCAAGGCGCGATTGCCGCTGCTGTACCTCGAGACCGGCGAAGAGGTCCGCGCGATCGCCGCGATCACCGACGCCGCCCACGCGCAGCGTAACCGCCGCGCGGTGTGGACGTGGACCTCGGCGCTCGGGCTCATCGGCCCCGACGGCAAGAGCGTCTCGAACACGACGAACCCCGCCCGCGCGCTGCAGCACGCCGCCGGCGTGACCGACCCGAGCGTGTTCATCTTCTGCGACCTGCACGCCTACTTCGGCGGCGAGCACCGGCAGGGCGATCCGGCGATCGTGCGCACGGTGCGCGAGACCGCCCTCGAGTTCCGCCACGGCGACGTCTCGCGCACGCTCGTCATCACGGCGCCCGTGCGGGTGATCCCGCCCGAGCTCGACGAGCTGACGCACCTGTTCGACTTCCCCCTGCCGACGGCCGACGAGATCCGCGATCTGCTCGACACGATGATCGACAACAACGCCCGCGAGATCCGCGTCGCCGCCGATGACGCGGCCCGCGAGGCTCTCGTCCAGGCGGCGCTCGGACTCACGATGGCCGAAGCCGAGAACGCCTTCGCGCGCGCGATGGTCAACGACGGACGCCTCAGCGCAGACGACATCGGGGTCGTCCTCGACGAGAAGCGTCAGGTGGTGCGCAAGTCCGGGGTGTTGGAGTTCGTCACCGCGAACATCGACCTCGACGACGTCGGCGGCCTGAACAACCTCAAGCGCTGGCTCGAGCGCCGCAACGGATCATGGTTGCCGAGCGCCCACGAGTACGGCCTGCCGGCTCCGAAGGGCGTGCTCATCACGGGTGTGCCGGGCTGCGGCAAGTCGCTGACGGCGAAGGCGACGGCGGCCTCCTGGGGGCTGCCGCTGCTGCGCCTCGACATCGGACGCATCTTCTCGGGTCTCGTCGGCTCCAGCGAGCAGAACCTCCGCACCGCGATCGCGACCGCCGAGGCGGTGGCGCCCTGCATCCTGTGGGTCGACGAGATCGAGAAGGGCTTCTCGAACACGACGGGGCAGGGCGACTCCGGGACGACGGCCCGCGTGTTCGGGACCTTCCTGACCTGGATGCAGGAGAAGCGGCATCCGGTCTTCGTCGTCGCGACGGCCAACAACATCGACGCCCTGCCGCCGGAGTTCATGCGAAAGGGACGGTTCGACGAGATCTTCTTCGTCGACCTGCCCACGGCCGTCGAGCGCGAGGCGATCTGGTCGCTGCAGCTCGCCGCCCACGCGACGCCCGCGAACGGCCTGCGCGCGGTCGCCGAGGACCGGGGTGCCGTCTCGTCGCTCGTCGCGGCGAGCGAGAACCACTCGGGCGCCGAGATCGAGCAGGCCGTCGTCGCCGCCCTGTACGAGGGGTTCGGCGGCCGCCAGGCGATCACGGCGGACGTCGTGAACCGGGTCGTCGAGACGATGATCCCCCTCGCGGTGACCCAGGCCGAAGAGGTCCAGCGCATCCGCGCCTGGGCCGCGCAGCGCGCCGTCCGCGCGACCGGGGCCGAAGACCTCGACGCGCACGACACCCCCGCGGGCGGGGAGGATGCCGACGGCATCCTGTCGTCGCGTCGCGGCGGCCGGACCGTGGACTACTGAGGAGGACCGGGATGAAGAAGCTCGTCGTGCAGCTGCGGGCCGACGGATCGGTCGCGGCCGAGACGTTCGGTATGACGGGGCCCGAGTGCCTCGACTACATCGAGCAGCTCGAGGCGCTGCTCGACGCCGAGACGGCCTCGTCGCAGTTCACCGAGGACTACACGCGGGTCGCCGCCACGGCCGAGGACGAGCTGCGGCAGGAGGACCGGGGCCGATGACCCTCGTCGAATCGCGCGGTGTCGGCGGGCGGGCGAGCCTGCTCGGCACGACGCCGCCCCCGCCCGGGCAGCCGGAGCTGCGCTGGTCGCGGTTCGTGCCCGCGACGGCGGCGGAGGGTCCGGGTGTGCGGGCGGCGGTCTGGGTGCAGGGCTGCGCCGTGCGGTGCCCCGGCTGCTTCAACCCGCACCTCTGGGCGACACGCGGCGCCCGCCTGGACGAGCCGGCCGAACGGGCCGCGGAGTGGGTGGATGCCGCCGTCGCGGCCGGCGCGGACGGGATCACGCTCCTCGGCGGCGAGCCCTTCGACCAGGCCGACGCGCTCGCCATCGTCGCCGAGGCGTTCCGCGGCGCCGGCCTCGGCGTCATGGCGTTCTCGGGGTACACGTTCGACCGGCTGCAGGAGTGGAGCCGGGACCGCCCGGACATCGCGCGCCTGCTCGCGGCGACAGACCTGCTGTGCGACGGGCCCTACCTCGCCGACCTCCCGGACACGCGGCGGCCGTGGATCGGGTCGCGCAATCAGGCGATCCGCGCCCTCACCCCGCGGTACGCGGCCGAGGTCGAGCGGATCGCGCGCGACGGCGGCGGCGACGCCCTCGAAGTGCGCATCGCCGCCGACGGCACCGTCGCCGTGAACGGGTGGGCGACGGATGCGGCGCTCGCCGCCCTGCTGGACGATCTGGGTGTGCGCGGCGACCGCGCGGCATCCCTCAGGAAGGAACCCTCCCGATGAGCATCTCGTTGATCCTCGTCCCCGCCGCCCTCGCCGCCGCGGCCGCCCTCGGCGGCACCGGTGTGCTCGGGGCGGTCGCGCAGAACCGGGACGCGACGACCGAGCCGGGGGCGCCGCCCGCGGCCGTGCCGATCGCGGTGCAGACGCGGATGAAGGATGCGAACCTGCTCGCGGCGGCCCTCGCCGACCTCGGCGCGACCGGCACGTCGCTGGTCGACGGCGAGCTGACCGCCACGATCGACGGGCTCGAGCTCGTGATGTCCCGCACCGAGGGCGACGTCTGGGGCGCGCACCTGTCGCGCCTCGACGGGCACGAGGTGACCGAGGCGGACGCGGCCGAGCTCATGACGCGACTGGATGCCGCCTACGCGCGGCACGTGCAGCAGGCGGTCGCCGCGCGCATCCGCGCCCGCGCCGATCAGGCCGGGTTCGAGCTCGTCTCCGAGACCCGCGACGAGGACGACACCGTCACGATGGTGCTGAACGTGCGGGAGAACGCGTGAGCAGTCCGACCCGCGAGGCGGTGCCCGGGTGGGGCTGGATGCTGGGGGTCAGCACCTGGCTCGTGCCGGTGTTCTTCGGGCCGGGGTTCGCGTGGATCGGCTTCCTCATCGTCGGTGCCGTCTCGCAGCGCGGCGCCGCGTACGTCGCCGCCCTCGCGAGCGGCGTCCTGGGGTTCACGATCGGCGTCGAGGTCTGGGGCGGGTTCACCGACATCGTCGCCGCGATCGTGCACCTCGCCGGCATCGTGGTCGCACTTGCGCTCAACCCGGCGTGGCTGCGGACTCTGTGGGAGCGTCGCGTCGCCGGGAAGGACAAGAACCGACCCGCCGTGTGGCGGCGCGCGGCGGAGCCTGCCGCGGCGGCATCCGCTCGTCCGTCGCGGAGAAGTCGCCGGGGCTCGAAGCGGGCGTCGAAGCCCGCGCCCGAGCGCGAGACGACCCGTGTGGCGGAGTCCGTCGGGGCGACGTCGGCGGATCTGCTGCAGCCGCGGGAGCCGGTCGAGCCGGTGGATGTGCAGACCGCGTCCGCGGACGAGATCGCCGAGCTGCCCGGGATGAACCGGAGCAAGGCGCGACGGGCCGTGCGGGCGCGGACGAAGCAGGGCGGGTTCGTGTCGGTCGAGCAGTTCGGCGAGGCGGCGGGACTGCAGCCGCATGAGATCGTCCGGCTGCGGTCGGCGGCGACGTGCTCGCCGAGGCCGCGGGGAGAGCGTCGCTTCGGTCGACGCGTAGACCTCTGATCGCCGGAATACAACGTTGCATTCCGGCGGGCGAGGGCGGGAGGATCGGGCAATGGCCGCATCCCCCCTCGAGCCGCTCGACCCGGCATCCCTTCCGCCGCGCGTCGACGTGAGCGACAACTCCGCCGCCCTCGCCGCCGTGCAGGCGGTCATCGACGCCGGCCCGTACGACGCGACGTGGGATTCGTTGCGGGGCTACGAGCCGCCGCTCTGGTACCGCGACGCGAAGTTCGGGATCTTCATCCACTGGGGCATCCCCTCGGTGCCCGCGCAGGGCGAGTGGTACTCGCGGACGATGTACCTCGAGGCCGACCGGGCGTTCGCACATCACCGTGAGACCTACGGCCCGCACCGCGAGTTCGGGTACAAGGACTTCATCCCGTCGTTCACGATGGACCGCTTCGACCCGGCCGAATGGGCGGAGCTGTTCCGCCGCGCGGGTGCGCAGTTCGTCGTGCCCGTCGCCGAGCACCACGACGGCTTCGCGATGTACGACACCGCTCGTTCGCGGTGGAGCGCGGCGCAGATGGGTCCGCGCCGCGACATCTTCGGCGACCTGATGACGGCGGTCGACGACACCTGGATGGTGCGCGGCGCCTCGTCGCACCGGGCCGAGCACTGGTTCTTCATGAACGGCGGGATGCGGTTCGACTCCGACGTCCGCGATGCGCGGTTCTCGGATTTCTACGGTCCTGCGCAGCGCGAGGAGACCGCCCCGAACGAGCTGTTCCTCGAGGACTGGCTGCTGCGGACGGTCGAGATCATCGACCGGTACCGGCCGCAGGTGCTGTGGTTCGACTGGTGGCTCGAGCAGCCCGCGTTCGAGCCGTACATCCGGCAGCTCGCGGCGTACTACTACAACCGCGGTCACGAATGGGGTCGCGGCGTCGTCATCAACTACAAGTGGACCGCGTTCGCCGAGGGGACCGCGGTCTACGACATCGAGCGCGGCGCGATGGGCGGCATCCGTCCCGACGTGTGGCAGAACGACAGCTCGGTCGGCAAGACGTCGTGGGGGTGGATCGAGGACCACGACTACAAGAGTCTCGACGACCTGGTCGGCGAACTCGTCGACGTCGTCGCGAAGAACGGCAACCTGCTGCTGAACATCGGGCCGAAGGCCGATGGGACGATCGCCAGTCCCGAGCGGGCGCTGCTCGAGGGCATCGGCGACTGGCTGACGGTCAACGGCGAGGCGATCTTCGGGTCGCGTCCGTGGCTGATCCCCGGCGAGGGGCCGACCGAGGTGGTCGCCGGATCGATGATCGACGACGGCTTCGCGCCCTACACGTCGGAGGACGTGCGCTTCACGACGCGCACCGACGTCACCGGCGACTACGTCTACGCCATCGTGCTGCGGTGGCCCGAGGGCGGCGTCGCGACGATCCGCTCGTGGGGTCGGGGGAGCGGCCTGCTGGGTCGGCGCATCCGCGAGCTGACGGTGCTCGGCTCCGGTGCGGCCGAGTGGTCGCAGGACGTCGACGCGCTGCGGGTCACCCTGCCCGGGACGCCGACGTCCGAGGTCGGTGCGGTCGTGAAGGTGTGGCTCGAGCCCGAGCACGTCCCGGCGCGCAAGGACTTCCTGCACGGCTGAGCCGCTGCGCCGCCCGCGATACGCTCGACGCCGGAGGAATGATGACCGACCCGAACGCCCAGCTGCAGACCCTGCGATCCAGCATCGACAACATCGATGCGGCCCTCGTCTTCATGCTCGCCGAGCGATTCCGCTGCACGAAGCAGGTCGGCGTCCTCAAGGCGGAGCACGGGATGCCGGCGTCCGATCCCTCCCGTGAGGAGCAGCAGACCGCGCGCCTGCGCCGCCTCGCCCTCGAAGCCGACCTCGACCCCGAGTTCGCCGAGAAGTGGTTCAACTTCGTCGTCGCCGAGGTCATCCGCCACCACACCGAGGCCGCCGAGGAGCGCTGAACCCCAGCTGCGCCGCCGGCGTTCACGGATGCAATGGATCCGGGGCGACACGCCGGGGGAGGAACGGATGCCGCGGCGCGCCGCCCGGCATCCGTTGCATCCCGTGACAGCGCGCGTCAGACCGGCCGCACCCGCAACCAGCGGAACCCGTGCGCCGGCAGCTCGAGCCCGCCCGACAGGTCGACGCCCTCGCCGGTGACGACGTCGGTCGTGTCGGCCCGGAACCCCGAGAGGGTGTCGGCCTCGACGACGACCGCGTCGTCGCCGACGTTCGCGAGCACGAGCACGACGCCCCCGCCGATGCGCTGGAACCCGACGACGGACGGATGCGACGTATGGAACGGGGTCAGCGGGATGTCGGCGAACTCCGGCGTCCGCTGCCGCGTGTGGATCAGCTTGGTCAGTCGGGAGTGGATGCGCCCCGCCACCGTCGACGGATCGTGGCGCGCCGCGAACGCGGCCGAGTCGGCCGCCGGTCGGTGCACCCACCGGCTGTCGCCCGCGTGGGCCGGGTCGTCGCGGTAGCCGTAATCGTTGAGCTGCCCCAGCTCGTCACCGAGGTAGAGCAGGGGGATGCCGCCGGTCGACAGCGCGAGCGCATGCGCGAGGATGACGCGATCCTCGCCGCCGGGGTCGCCCGCCTCGACGCCGGCGAGCGACGCCGTCGTCCCGGTCACCCGGGCGTCGCCGGTCTTCGGGTTCTCCTGGAAGGGCACCCCGCGCGAGAACGTGCCGGGGAAGCGGCCCACGTAGAAGTCGTTGAGGAACCGGCGGTGGGAGTAGCCGTCGATGCCGAGGGCCGCGGCATCCTCGTCGGCGAAGGTCCAGCCGATGTCGTCGTGACTGCGGACGTAGTTGACCCACGCAGTGCCGGCGGGCAGGGCGTGACGCTCGTCGAGCGCCTTCTGCAGGAGGCGTCCGTCGCGGGTCGCAAGAGCCTCCCACCCGAGCGCCATCTGCAGCGGGTTGTACGAGAGCTGGCACTCGTCGGTCGAGATGTAGGTGATGACCTCGTCGGGGTGCACGATCGCCTCGGACTTGAAGAGCACCGACGGGGCCCCCAGCGACAGCACCTGGTTGAAGGCGCGCAGCAGCAGGTGCGCCTCGGGCAGCGATTCGCACGTCGTGCCGAGCCGCTTCCAGATGAAGGCGACGGCATCCATCCGCAGCACCTCGACGCCCTGGTTCGCGAGGAACAGCATCTCGCCCGCCATCGCGCGGAACACCGCGGGGTTCGCATAGTTGAGGTCCCACTGGAAGTGGTAGAACGTCGCCCAGATCCAGCGGCCGTCATCCAGCTGCACGAACGCGCCCGGGTGGTCGTCGGGGAAAATCTCGCGGACGGTCTCCTCGTACCGGTCGGGCATCGTCCGGTCGGGGAAGATCAGGTAGAAGTCCTCGTACCCCGGCTCACCCGCGACCGCCTTCCGCGCCCACTCGTGCTCGTTGCTCGTGTGGTTGAAGATGAAGTCGACGACGAGCGAGATCCCGGCCTCGCGCAGGTCGGCGGCGAGCTCGGCGAGGTCGTCCATCGTGCCGAGCTTCTCGTCGACGGCGCGGTAGCTCGACACCGCGTACCCGCCGTCGTTGTTGCCTTCGGGCGAGGCGAACAGCGGCATGAGGTGCAGATAGGTGAGCCCGAGTTCGCGGAAGTAGGGGATGCGATCCCGGATGCCGCGGAGCGACCCCGCGTACCGGTCGACGTAGCAGACACCGCCCAGCATCCGCTCCGACAGGTACCACTCCGGGTCGGCCGTGCGCCGACGGTCGAGCGCCTTCAGGTCGTCGGGCCGGTCGCGCCAGCTCGCGGCGGCCGACGCGACGACGGCGGCCAGCGCCTCGCGGCCGTCCTCGCGCTCGCCGTAGAGCTGCCGGAACAGGTCGTGCAGCACGGGCAGGGACTCCTGCAGACGGGCGTCGAACGCCGCATCCGGTCCGCCGAGTTCGGCCCTGACCGCAGCCCTCGCGGCCTCGAAGTCGGTCGTCGGATCGGGGCTCAGACGTGCCATGGTGCTCCCAGCGTCGGGTCGGTGTTCCGCATCGTAGCGCGGCCGGGGACCGCGAGTGCGATCCCCGGCCGCGCCGGTCACGAGGGCTCCGTCACGCGATGGCGCGTCGCAGCATCCCGTACGAGAGGGCGGCCAGCAGGGCGCCGACCAGCACCATCCCACCGGTCACCGCGATGGGCGTGAGCGAGCCGAAGAAGGCGAACAGATCACCCCACGCCCGCAGCTGCCCCACGAGCCACATCGCACCGATGAGCACGAAGCCCAGCGAGACGAGCACGACCGTGAGGGCGAGGTTGCCCCACCGCTTGTAGACGGTGGCCGCGCAGAACCCGACGACGAAGAACAGCATCGCGAGCCCGAAGAAGAACAGTCCCGCGACGACGGGGCCCTGCGACCAGACCCACGGCAGGTAGAACATGTAGCCGCCGAGGCCCCAGCCGTCCGTCGCCTGCTCGATGAGCCCGCCCACGATGAAGAGGGCGGCGAGCACGAACGACGTCAGTGCAGCGGTGAGCAGGGTGCCGAGGTAGAACTCGCGCCGAGTGACGCTCATGGCCTGCGAGAACGGGAACGTCAGGGTGAGGGCCTGCACGCCGACGACGCCGAAGTACCACAGCGGTGCCTGCGCGCCGCCGCCGAACATCTGCGCGTCGGCGCCGCTGCTCGAGATGAGCCCGAAGATCGCGAGACTGATGAGGAGCGTGCCGCCGAGGATGATCAACGGCACCCAGATGTAGGTGGCGCGGTTGACGAGCTGCATGCGCACGACGTTGAGGGTGCGGTTCATCGGAGTGCTCCTTCGTCGGTGGTGGCGGCGTTCTGGGTCTGCCGCACGATGAGCTGCTGCAGTGAGACGGGGGTGACGTCGAGACCGGATGCCGCCAGTTCGGCGCGGTCCGCAGCGGTCAGCTCGCCGATCACCGTGGCGCTCGTGACGCGGCCGAGGGTCTCGCGGTGGATCACCTCGCGGCCGGCGACGAACGCCTCGACGGCCGCCGAATCGCCGACGACCGTGGCGGCCCGGCCGCGCACGGACTCGGTGTCCTCGTCCATCACGATCCGGCCGCCGTCGATCACGATGACCTTCTCGAGCAGGTTCGAGACCTCGTCGATCAGGTGGCTCGACAGGATGATGGTGCGCGGGTGCTCCGCGTAGTCCTCGAGCAGCCGGTCGTAGAAGATCTGGCGGGCGACGGCATCCAACCCCAGGTACGGCTCGTCGAAGAAGGTGACCTCGGCGCGGGCCGCGATGCCGATGATGACGCCGACGGCCGAGAGCTGACCGCGGGACAGCTTCTTGATGCGCGTCTTCACGGGCAGCCGGAACTCGCGGATGAGCTTGTCCGCGAGCGCCTGGTCCCAGTGCGGGTAGAACAGCCGCGCGATGCGGAACGCGTGCAGCGGCGTCGCGTCGTCGGGGTACTTCTGGCTCTCCCGCACGAAGCACATGCGGCTGAGCACGGCGGCGTTCTCGTAGGGCGACTCGCCGAACACGCGGACCTCGCCCGCGGTCGGGAAGTTCTGCGCCGTGAGGATCGACATGACGGTGGTCTTGCCGGCGCCGTTGCGGCCGAGGAGCCCGTAGATCGAGTCGCGTTCGATGGTGAACGAGATGTCGTCCACGGCGGTGGTGTCGCGGTAACGCTTGGTGAGGTTCTTCACCTCGATGACGGCGGTCATCGTGCGGTTCCTTTCGTTCCGGAGGCGGTGGCGCGCTCCGTCAGCAGGCGCGCGAGGTCGTCGGGGCCGAGGCCGAGCTTGCGGGCTTCGGCGATCAGCGGGTCGAGGTAGCGGTCGGCGAAGGCCGAGCGTCGCTCGGTGAGCAGGAGTTCGCGCGCACCGTCGGCGACGAACATGCCGATGCCGCGTCGCTTGACCAGCACACCCTTGTCCGTGAGCATCGTGATCCCCTTCGCCGCGGTGGCCGGGTTGATGCGATGGAAGGCGGCGAGCTCGTTCGTCGACGGGGCCTGGTCCTGTTCGGACAGGCTGCCGTCGATGATCGAGTCCTCGATGCTCTCCGCGATCTGCAGGAAGAGCGGGCGTCCTTCATCGACCATTCCGACTCCGCGTTGTTCGTTGGTTAGTTACATGAGTAGGTAACCATTGAACCCGAGGAGTGTCAAGAGGGTCGTGCGGCCGGAATCAGACGGAGCGGACCGCCTGCCCGAGGCGGCGGACGATCTGCTCGAGGATCGGCCTCGGCGTCGCGAAGATCAGGCGGGTGAAGCCCGTGCCGGCCACGCCGCACATCGACCCCTCGGTGAGGGTGACGCCGGCCTCGCGGGTGAAGAAGTCCGCGGGGCGGTCGCCGAGCCCGACGGCGCGGAAGTCGATCCAGCCGACGTACGTCCCCTCGGGCTTCGGCATCCAGGCGCCGGGGATCTCCTCGGCGAGCAGGTCGAGGAGGGTGTCGCGGTTCTGTTCGAGGTAGGGCACGAGGTCGGCGAGCCACGGGTCGCCCTCGCGGTAGGCCGTCGCGTTCGCGATGGCGCCGAGGTTGCTGGTGCCGTGACCGGCGAAGGGGCCCAGCTTCTCCCATGTCTCGCGGTCGGCGTCGCTCGTGAGCACGAGCTGCGCGCACTTGAGCCCCGGCAGGTTCCACGCCTTCGACGCACTCATCGCCGTGATCGTGTGCTGCGCCGCGGCGGGGGAGACCGTCGCATAGGGGGTGTGGGTGGCGCCGCCGTAGACGAGGGGCGCCCAGATCTCGTCCGAGAACACGCGGCCGCCATTGCGCTCGACGACCTCTGAGATCGCGACGAGCTCGTCCCGCGAGAACACGCGCCCCACCGGGTTGTAAGGGTTGCAGAGCAGAAGGAGGCCACCGCCGTCGTCGAAGGCGCGCTGCAGCGCGTCGAGGTCGAACTCGTACCGACCGTCGCGGACGGCGAGCGGCACCTCGATGACCTCCCGCCCGCGCATCGGCGGCACGAAGAGGAACGGCATATACGACGGCGTCGGCACGATGATCTTCGACCCGGCGGCGGAGCAGTGCTCCATCGCGAGCTCGAGACCCATGATGACGTCGGGGATCGGCTGCACGTCGGATGCCGCCACCTGCCACCCGTACCGACGCGCGACGAATTCGGCGGTCGCCGCCGAGAGATCCGCCGAGATCCCCCGCGGCATGTACCCGAACGATCCGGCATCCACCGCGCGGTGCAGGGCGGCCGTGATCGTCGGGTCGATCCCGAAGTCCATCTCGGCGACGAACGCGCCGAGCGTCCCGTCATCCGCCGACCACTTGGTGGCCCCCGTCGAGCGCAACTGCTCGATCGTCGTGCCGTCGATCCGTCGTGCGAACTCGCTCATGGCGCTCCTCTTCTCGGGCTCTCCTGATTCTGGCGGATCCCCGACGCCGTGTCGTCGCCCCGGCGCGCGCGTGATACCGACCGTCGGCGATTCATGCAACCCGATGGATCGATTTGATCCCGGTCAACGATCTTCGTTAGCGTCGAGGTGGGCCCTGTGCCCTCGACGACCAGTCCGCGGCCGCTCGAACCGACATCCCGTGGTGTCGGCGACGGGCGGGCGTATGGTCGGCGGTCTGGACGACGAGCCCGATGTTCGTCGTCGGAGCGCTGCACTCGAGTGACGTTTTCGCTCGTGCGGATGCCGGTGATCGCCACCCGGGCGCTACCTATGCGGACGCGTGCGCGCCCGCCGAGGGAAGCACGTGACAACTGCCGCTGTCGAAGCGAAGAACCTGTTCAAAGTCTTCGGACGCAATCCCGCCCAGGCCGTCAAGCGCCTGCAGGCGGGAGAGCGCCGGGACGCCGTCCGCGATGCGGGTACCGCCGCCGTGATCGACGCGAGCTTCCGCGTCGAGAAGGGCGAGATCTTCGTGATCATGGGCCTGTCGGGGTCGGGCAAGTCCACCATCATCCGCATGCTCAACGGCCTGCACGACGCGACCGGCGGGGAGGTCCTGGTCCACGGCGAGCCGATCACCGGCATCCCGGCCGCGAAGCTGCGCGGCATCCGTCGCGAGCGCATCGCAATGGTGTTCCAGCACTTCGCCCTGCTGCCGCACCGCACCGTCGCCGCCAACGTCGCCTACCCGCTCGAGCTGCAGGGCGTCGGCAAGGCCGAGCGCCTCGCGAAGGCCGAGGAGATCCTCGCTCTCGTCGGCCTCGAGGGCTGGGGCGACAAGCTGCCGTCGGCGCTGTCGGGCGGCATGCAGCAGCGCGTCGGCATCGCCCGCGCGCTCGCCGCCGACACCGACATCCTGCTGATGGATGAGGCGTTCAGCGCGCTCGACCCGCTGATCCGCCGCGAGATGCAGGAGCAGCTGCTCGAACTGCAGCAGACCCTGCAGAAGACGATCATCTTCATCACGCACGACCTGAACGAGGCGATGTTCCTCGGTGACCGGATCGCGGTCATGCGCGACGGGCGCATCGTGCAGATCGGCACCCCCGAGGACATCCTCACCGACCCCGCCAACGACTACGTCGAGCAGTTCGTGCAGGACGTCGACCGTGCGCGCGTGCTCACGGCGGCGAACGTCATGGAGCGTCCCGGCTCGGTCTCGGTGACCGTGGCCGCCGGTCCCCGCACGGCGCTGCGCACCATGCGCGACGCGCGCATGGCGGCCGTCTACGTGACCGACCGCAGCCGCAAGCTCCTCGGCATGATCACCGACCGCGACGCGCTCAAGCTCGTCCGCCGCGGCGAGACGACCATCTCGTCGCTGCTGCGCCCCGTGCCGCAGGCCGTCGGCCGCGACGACGTCCTCATGGACCTGTTCGTCCCCGCCGCCGAGTCGCCGCTGCCGCTGGCGGTGACGGATGCCGAGGGTCGCCTCGTCGGCGTCATCCCGCGCATCACGCTGCTCACCGCCCTCGGCCCCTCGACGACCGAGACCACCGAGATCCCCGTCATCCTCGACCCGGTCCCGGGCTCGGTCATCGACGAGGCCCTCGCCGACGAAGACCTGGCCGTCGAGAAGGAGGAGGTGCGCTGATGGGCGGGTTCCGCATCCCCCTCGGCGAGTGGGCCGAGGCCGGCGTCGCCTGGATCCGCGACACCCTCGGGTGGCTGCTGTCGGGCGTCTCGGCGATCGTCGGCTGGTTCGTCGACACGCTCGCGAACGGACTGCTGTCGCTCCCGATCGTGGTCGTGATCGCTCTGTTCGCGGCGCTCGCCTGGCTGCTGCGCTCATGGCGCTTCGCCCTGGTCACCGTGATCGGCTTCGTCATCATCCTGGGTGTCGGCCAGTGGGTGACCTCGATGCAGACGCTCGCGCTCGTCCTCGTCGCCGCGATCATCGCCGTCGTCATCGCGGTGCCCCTCGGCATCGCGGCTGCGCGCAACGACACCTTCAGTGCGGTGCTCCGCCCCGTGCTCGACCTCATGCAGAGCATGCCGGCGTTCGTCTACCTGATCCCGGCGATCGTGTTCTTCAGCATCGGCGTCGTGCCGGGTGTCGTCGCGACGGTCATCTTCGCGCTGCCTCCGGGTGTGCGCCTCACCGAGCTCGGGATCCGCGGCGTCGACAGCGAGACGGTCGAGGCGGGCCACGCCTTCGGCGCGACGCCGGGGCAGATCCTCCGCGGCGTGCAGCTGCCGCTTGCGATGCCGAGCATCATGGCGGGCGTCAACCAGCTGATCATGCTGGCGCTGTCGATGGCGGTCATCGCCGGGATCGCCGGCGCCGACGGACTCGGCAAGGAGATCGTCCAGGCCATGTCGACCGTCGACATCGCGAAGGGCGTCGAGGCCGGCCTCAGCGTCGTGATCCTCGCCGTCTACCTCGACCGCCTCACCGGCGCGCTCGGCGACCTGAAGAGCCAGCGCGGCTCACTGCTCGGCGCCCTCGCCCGCCGTCGCGCCCCGAAGGACGCGCGCGTCGCGACCCCCGCCCCGGCCCAGGAGCCCGTCGCCGTTTGACCCCACCCCGACCTGCACGATACGGAACCAGTAATCACATACGGAAGGCACTCATGAACAAGCGACACCTGACCGGCATCCTCGCGATCGGAGCCGCGGCATCCCTCACCCTCGCCGGCTGCGCGACCGGCAACGACGTCGCCGGCGGCACCAGCGCCGGAGGCTCGAACAGCGGCGAGGAGAGCCTCGGCACGATCACCCTCGGCTTCCTGCCCTCGTGGACCGACGGCCTCAGCACGGCGTACCTGCTCGAGGACCAGCTCGAGAAGATCGGCTACACGGTCGAGATGCAGGAGCTCACCGAGGCGGGTCCCCTCTACGCGGGTCTCGCGCAGGGCGACGTCGACATCTACCCGTCGGCCTGGCCCGAGCTGACCCACAAGTCCTACATGGACCAGTACGGCGACAAGATCGAGGACCTCGGCGAGTACTACGGCGGCGCGAAGCTGACGATCGCCGTCCCCGAGTACGTTGACATCGACTCGATCGAGGACCTCGAGGCGAACGCCGACCGCTTCGGTGGCAAGATCTACGGCATCGAGCCCGGTGCCGGTCTGACGAAGCAGACGCAGGAGTCGATGATCCCCGCGTACGGTCTCGACGACAGCTACCAGCTCGTGACCTCGTCGACCGCGGCGATGCTCACCGAGCTCGACAGTGCCGAGGCGGCACAGCGCGACATCGTCGTGACGTCGTGGCGGCCGTTCTGGGCCAACGACCGGTACGGCCTGAAGGACCTCGAGGACCCGAAGGGTGCAATGGGAGAGGCCGAGGCGCTGCACTTCCTCGGCACGGACGGCTTCGCCGAGGAGTACCCCGAGGCGGCGGAGCTCATCAAGGGCATCACCCTCGACGACGAGCAGTACGCCTCGCTCGAGGACATGGTTGTGAACGAGTACGGCGAGGGCAAGGAGGCCGAGGCGATCGACGCGTGGCTCGAGGAGAACCCCGACGCCTACGACACGATCGTCACCGACTGACCGTCGGCGACGTCAGGGGGATCCGGCTGCGGCCGGGTCCCCTTCGTCGTTCGGACGCTGCGTCAGCGGCTGGGCGACCTTCTTCTCCAGCACCTCGACCGCCTCGTCCGACAGGGCGATGAGCCCGTCGATCTCCTCGCGCACGCGCTGGTAGGCGAGGTGGCGCTCGGCGGGGGTGGCGGCCTCGTCGGTCGCGACGGCGAGCATGCGCGATGCCGTCGCGAGGCGCTTGCGCTCGGCGTCGGTCAATCCGGAGTCGCGCACCCGACGGGCCTCGCGCTCGGCGAGGTCGAAGGCGACCTCGAAGTCGGTGACGGCCTTGCGGTACTCGCGCACCTGGTCGGCGGACGGCTTCGACCCGTCGGCCGGTCGCGCGCGGTCGGCGACCTTCTTGGCGCGCAGGAACCCGGCGGTGAGCGGGTCGCGGCCGTCGCTCATCGACGGGAAGGCGATGAGCTTGGCGACGTCGAGCTCGTAGTCCAGCCAGCGATGCGTGACCTCGTCGTGCACGGCGCGCAGGTCGTCGAGCTGATCGGCGAGGGACTGCGACGGCGCCTCGACCTCGGCTGCGGAGGCCGAGCCGATGCCGCGCTTGGCGGCGGCACGGGCGGCGGTGAGCTCGGCTTTCGCCTTCATGATCTCCAGGCGCTGCTTGTGCCGACGCTTCGAGGCGGACGCCCACGAGCCGCTGGCGGCCGAGGCGAGTCCGAAGAGCGGGAACACGAGCCACCAGTAGTTGCCGGCGAAGGCCCAGAATCCGTCCACCCGCTACACCTTACGTGCGGGGACGATCGTCACGACCGCCGCGGCGCGACCGGTAGGCGTCGAGAGCGGATGCCGCGCCCTCCGCCGCGCGCGTGATGCCGTCGACCGAGCGGGCGATCGCCTCACCGGCGATGACCGTCCACACGGGCGCCGCGGGTCCGTCCGCCGGGGCGTCGTCGGGGCGGTGCCCGGCGCGGCGCCACGCCTCCTGCTCGGCGGCGGCGAAGGCACGGCCCACCTCGTCGACGGCGGACCGGTAGGCGGTGAACTGCTCGGGGGTGAGCTTCGCGGTGGGGGATGCCGGGCGCAGCTCACGGGCGGCGCCCTCGAGGCGCAGGAACTCGGCCGTCGCGGGGACCCGCACGTCGCTCATCGCGGGGAAGGCGAGGCGGCGGGCGGCATCCGTCTCGTACTCCATCCAGCGCGCGGCGATCGCGTCGTGGGCGGCCATGAGGCGCGCGAGCGGGAGGTGCTTCGGGTCGGTGCCGCGGGCGGGGACGGCGGCGCGCTCGGCGCCCACGCGGGCGCGGGCGACACGGATCGTCGCGGTCGCCGCGGCCTTCGCGCGCTGGGCGGTTTCGAGCGCGCGGCGCGCGGCCCGGACGTCCTCGGGGCGGGCGCGGCCGGCGGCACGCTCGGCTTCGGCGCGGACGAGCTCGGCCTGCGCGACGCGCGCTGCGGCACGCGCACCGACCGCCTCGGAGCGCGCCTGCTGCAGTTCGCGCTGCGCGGCGGTCAGGCCGAGCCGTCGCGCGCGCGTGGTCCGGCCGCGTCGCACGCCGAGGACGCTGACCGCGCCGGCGCCGACCGCGGCGGGTGCGACCCACCAGAACTCCGCCACCGCGGCTCCGATAGCGACGACCCAGAGCTGCATGCCGCCATGCTAGCCGCGACCGGTGGGCGCGCTCCCAGGTCGCGCTCAGCGCACGCGGCGTGCGCCCGAGAACCGGGTGACCACCCCGGGGTGCCGGGCCGGCATCGCGAGCACCGAGTCGGGTGCGCGGTCCGCGAGGCCGGGGAAGCCCGCATCCACCAGCAGGCCGTCGTCGAGACGGTCGACCGTCGCGCGGACGAGCGGCCACGGCTCGTGCTCATTCGCGGCCCAGATCGTCCGGCCGAGGTGCCGTTCGTGGAAGCCCCAGCGCGCCGTGAGGAACCGGCTCAGCTCGTCGTCGACGGCCTCGGTCCCGGGGGTGACGCGGATGCGGGTGCGCACCCGATCCCCGAAGCCCGGATGCCGCCGCGACGCGTACTCGATCGCGTCGCCGTCCGTGCGCGTCGCCGCCTTTGCCCAGCGGTAGGGGAGTCCGAACACGGCGCGCGCTCCGAGGACCGGCAGGAGGTGTTCGGCCTCGAGCGTCTGGAAGACGACGCCGCGGCGACCGTCGGCATCCCGCGCGTACGTCCGGACGTTGATCTCGACGAACCGCCCCACGAACGGGACCGGGGGCAGCGGCAGGAACCGGAACTCGCTGAGGACGAACGGGATGAGGCCCACCCACGCCGACCCGTCGAACACGTCGGGTTCGGTGCCCGGCGGCAGCAGCGGCGCGACCTGCGACGGGTCGACGCGCCAATGCAGGAAACACGCCCCGCTCCAGCGCTGCTGCAGCACCGCACGCCCGGGAAGAGCAGGAGCGGTGGCGTCCATGACCCGGGTCAGCCGAACAGGAGCGTGAGCACGGTCGCGCCGCCGCCCACGAGCACCATCGAGATGATCACGGTCCACGCGATCACCTTCGAGCGGGCGCGCCTGCGCCCGACGAAATCGGCGTACTCCGGGTCGTCGCTCACGCGGAGACCTCGTCGACGATCGGGCCGAAGGCGGCGGGCAGCGTCGCCTTCGCGACGCGTCGCAGCTCGGGCACCGGGATCGAGAAGACGTCCTGGATCTCGAGGGACGACTGCTCGCCCTCGGGGGCCGAGTCGGTGACGCCGATGCGCAGCACGGGGTAACCGCGACCCTCGCACAGGCCGCGGAACTTCACGTCCTCCTCGCGCGGAACCGAGACGATGACACGGCCGGTCGACTCGCTGAAGAGGGCGGTCGCGGCATCCACCCCGTCGCGCTCCATGATCTCGCGCAGCCAGACGCGGGCGCCGACGCCGAACCGGGTCGTCGCCTCGGCGAGGGCCTGCGCCAGACCGCCGGCCGAGAGGTCGTGCGCGCTCGAGACGAGCATCTCGTCGCGCGCGGCCTGCAGCAGGCCCGCGAGCGTCTTCTCGCCGGCGAGGTCGACCTTCGGCGGACGACCGCCGAGGTGACCGTGGACGGTGTCGGCCCAGGCCGAGCCGTCGAGCTCGGTGGAGGTCGTGCCGAGCAGGTAGATGTTCTCGCCGGCATCCTGCCAGCCGCTCGGGATGCGGCGGGCGACGTCGTCGATGATGCCCAGCACGCCGACCACGGGGGTCGGGAAGATGGGCTGGTCGCCGGTCTGGTTGTAGAAGCTGACGTTGCCGCCCGTGACCGGGACGCCGAGCTCGAAGCAGGCGTCGGCGAGACCGTCGACGGCCTGCCCGAACTGCCACATGACCTCGGGATTCTCGGGGCTGCCGAAGTTGAGGCAGTCGGTGACCGCGGTGGGCTGGGCGCCCGTGACGGCGACGTTGCGGTACGCCTCGGCGAGGGCGAGCTGCGCACCCGCGTACGGGTCGAGCTGGCAGTAGCGGCCGTTGCAGTCGGTCGCGATCGCGAAGCCGAGGCCGGACTCCTCGTCGACGCGGATCATGCCGGCGTCGTCGGGGAAGCTGAGGGCCGTGTTGCCCATGACGTAGTAGTCGTACTGGTTGGTGACCCACGACGTGTCGGCGAGGTTGGGGCTGCCGAGCAGCTGCAGGAACTGCGTGCGCAGGACCTCGGGGTCGTCGCTGCGCTCGAGCGCAGCGGCCGAGTCGTCGTGCAGCGCGTCGATCCACGTCGGGTAGGCGACCGGGCGCTCGTAGACGGGGCCGTCGACCGCGACGGTCGAGGGGTCGACGTCGACGATCTGCTCGCCGTGCCAGAAGATCTGCAGGCGGCCGTCACCGGTGACCTCGCCGAGGACGCTCGTCTCGACATCCCACTTCTGCACGACGGCGAGGAACGCGTCGAGCTTCTCGGGAGCGACGATCGCCATCATGCGCTCCTGGCTCTCGCTCATGAGGATCTCCTCGGGCGTGAGCGAGGGGTCGCGCAGCAGGACCTTCTCGAGGTCGACGCGCATGCCTGAACCGCCGTTGGCGGCGAGCTCGCTCGTCGCGCACGAGATGCCGGCGGCGCCGAGGTCCTGGATCGCCTCGACCAGCTCGCCCTGGTACAGCTCGAGGCAGCACTCGATGAGCACCTTCTCGGCGAACGGGTCGCCGACCTGCACGGCGGGACGCTTGGTGGGGCCGCCGTCGGCGAACGTGTCGGATGCCAGGATCGACGCGCCGCCGATGCCGTCGCCGCCCGTGCGGGCGCCGAACAGGACGACCTTGTTGCCGGCGCCGGTGGCGTTGGCGAGCTTGATGTCCTCGTGGCGGAGGACGCCGACCGCGAGCGCGTTGACGAGCGGGTTGCCCTGGTAGACCTTGTCGAAGACGGTCTCGCCGCCGATGTTGGGCAGGCCGAGGCAGTTGGCGTAGAAGCTGATGCCGCTGACGACGCCGTGCACGACGCGGGCGGTGTCGGGGTCGTCGATGTCGCCGAAGCGCAGCTGGTCCATGACGGCGACGGGGCGCGCGCCCATCGAGATGATGTCGCGGACGATGCCGCCGACGCCCGTCGCGGCGCCCTGGAACGGCTCGATGTAGCTCGGGTGGTTGTGGGACTCGACCTTGAAGGTGACGGCCCAGCCCTCACCGACGTCCACGACGCCGGCGTTCTGGCCCATGCCGACCATGAGCCGTTCCTTCATCTCGTCCGAGACCTTCTGGCCGAAGCGGCGCAGGTAGATCTTGGAGGACTTGTAGGAGCAGTGCTCGCTCCACATGACGGAGTACATCGCCAGCTCGCCCGAGGTGGGGCGGCGGCCGAGGATCTCGCGGATCTTGTCGTACTCGTCAGGCTTGAGGCCGAGCGCCGCGTACGGCTGCTCCTTCTCCGGCGTGGCGACGGCGTTCTGGACAGTGTCTGCGACGGGGGTGCTCACGCGGCTGGGCTCCAAGACTCGGGATGCCGGGGGACGCCCCCATCCTATCGGCGGGGCACCCGCATCCCGTCGTGTACGGGTCGGGCCCGTAGCGATACGCTGACGCCGTCAGCTCGGCGCACTCCTGGGGGAACACATGTCGACAGCACCGCGTCGTGGGCGCCTCATCACGACGGCCGGCGTCGGCGTCATCCTGCTCGCGGCGACACCGATGCTCGCGGGATGCTCGGAGGTGGTGTTCGCGGTCGCCCGCGGGATGGTGCAGGCGGAGAAGGGCCCGACGGCGGCGCCGGAGGACGATGACCCGGCGTCGCACCTGCAGGTCAGCGTGAGCGGGCTCGAGGTGGGGGATTGCTTCGACGAGCCCGAACCGGACGACTCGACCCCCGAGTGGAGCTCAGCGGTCTACCCGGTGCCGTGCGATGACCCGCACATGTTCGAGCTGTACGCCGACACCGACATCCCGGAGTCGCTGTTGCCCGCGGGTGAGTACCCCGGCGATGAGGCGGTCTGGGACGCTGCCGACTCGGTCTGCTACTCGGCGTTCGAGGATTACGTCGGCGAGGCCTACGAGGACTCGTTCCTCGAATTCTGGTCGTACATCCCGACCGAGGCGTCGTGGAAGTACGACGATCGTCGGGTGCTCTGCGTCGTCTTCGACGAGGACGGGATGCTCACCGGCAGCGCCGAGGGCAGCGGGGCGGAGTCGTCCTAGTCCTCAGCGCCGGGCTCGTCCGTCTCGCTCGGGTCGGAGTCGATGACGCCGATGCCGACGGCGTGGTGGCTGGGTTCCTCGTCCTGCTGCGGCGGTGCCTTCGGCTCTTCGCCGGGCTCCTTGGCGACGCTGGGCTCTTCGAGCTCGTCGGTGTCGGGCATCTCCTCGGGGTCGGCGTGCTCGGCGCCTTCCTGATCGGTGCCTTCGTTCTCGGTGCCTTCGTTGTCAGCCATGGCGGCTCCTTCCGTTGGTCCTACTGTGCGGGTGGGATGCCGCGGTCGCGACGGTCTTGACGGCCCTCGTGTCGGTGGGTAGGCCTACGCTGACCGGATGGATCCGATCGGGCGTCTGCGGGAACGTGAGCGTGAGTTGCGCGCGCAGCTCGCCCGGCTCGAGGCGGATGATGCGGCGCTGCGGGTCGACCGGTCGGACGCGACGGCGGATGACGAGCACGACCCCGAGGGCTCGACGCTGTCGGGTGAGTGGCAGCGTGTCGACGCCTTGCGGGCCTCGACGCGGGACGAGTTGACGCAGGTGGCGACGGCGTTGGCGCGGGTGGATGCCGGGACCTACGGCGTCTGCGAACGGTGCGGACGACCGATCCCCGAGGCGCGACTCGAGGTGCGCCCGCAGGCGACGATGTGCGTCGCGTGCGCGTCGATCGGCTGACGAGGGGCGCTCCCCGGTCGACGCTTCGTGGCGTTCGGCGAACGCTTGCGGGGCATCGCGCGTGCGCCGGACTGACTGCGATGCGTCGGTGTGGATGCTGCTGCCGCAACACGACGCGGGCCGCGGGTGACGTCAGAAGGGTGCGGGTTCCGCTGGTGTGGTCGGCGGGGCTGGTGGTGGTGCGGCAGGGGTGAAGGCGACGGCCGGGGTGGGTGCGTCTTCGCGGTAGGTCCTGCCGAGGGGTGACGTCCATTCGAGGACGCCACCCCCCAGTTGTCGGACCCGCCAGGCGGTGAACTGCTTCATCGAGTGATGCCGCTGGCACAGGTGCGCCAGGTTGGTGAGTTCTGTTCGTCCGCCGAGGGCATGGTCGTGGGTGTGGTCGACTTCGCAGCGGATGGCGGCGATGCGGCATCCGGGGAACCTGCAGTGCTGGTCGCGGGCTTGCAGGAACCGTCGCATCCCGGAGGGGACACGGTAGGAGTCGGTTGCGACGGTGACCCCGGTGGTCGGGTCGTGGAACAGCCGCTCCCAGATGTGGGTGCCGCCGGCGAGCGTCCGTGCGGTGGCGGGGTCGATCGGGGAACGTCCGGCGAGGTCGCACGGCCCGTCATCTTGACCGGTGAGGGTGGCGGCGGGGACGAGGATTTGCACGCGTGCGCGGATCGCACCGAGGGGTCCGGCGGTGGTGTCGCGGGTGTCGTCGAGCGTGGGAGTGCCGGCGAGCAGAAGGTCGGCGAACACGTCTGCGCGGACCTGGTCGGTGGAACGCTGGTCGGTCGCAACGATCGAGGCGGCATCGTCGCTGTCGCTGTCGCTGTCGCCGCTTGTCGCGGCGGCGTCCCCGAACGCGACACCGATACCTCCGCGCGCAGCGATGCGTTCGTCGCGGGTGTCGATGATCGCGCGCGCTTGCTGCGTGAGTCGGTCGTGGATGCCCTCGGCGATCACCGTCGGGACGGTTGCGATCACGTCGGACATCCCGTCCCGCCCCGGCACCAATCGCACGCACCGCCCAGCCGCAGCTTCCTCGTGCCGTTCCGCGAACGAGCGAGGATGCATCCGGTGCGCGAGGATCTCCAACTCTCCCCGCACACGGTTGGGGGTGTCCCGTTCGCATCGGGTGATCGCGACCTGCTCGAACTCCGGCCACAACTCGGCCGGCAGACTCGTCCCGGTCTCGACGATCGCGATCGCGTGCCCGCGGATAATCCGCCCCTGCTCCCACGCCTCGACCGTCGCCGGGAACCCTTCGATCAACGTCCGCGCCTCACCGATCCGGCGTTGGACGGTCCGATCCGTCACGCGCATCACCCCGCCGACCTCGGCCGCGATCGACCGCAACGCCATGTCGTGGACCTGCACGCGCGCGTTGCGCTGCGCGATCTGCGCTTCGGCGAGACGCCCGGCGGCAGCCAGCATCCGCAGCTCCCGGACCTGCGCCCTCGCAAGCTCGACGGCCACGTCACCAGCATTCGCGACGACCCCCGCCAGGGTGGCGAGATAGTCCTCGCCACCGGGGGTTTCCGCCGCATCCGTCATACCTGCACTCTGCCACGGACCACCGACATCGATTCCTGACGGAACCACTCCCGGCAGGACGGATCCTCGCCCTGATGGCGATAATCCTCGGCTCCGTCGCCGCCGCCCCTTGACGCCCGGCATCCGCTGCCCTAACGTACAACCAAATGGTTGCACAAACGGAGCTCAGCGATGATCGGATCGACCGCGTCTTCCACGCGCTCGCGACCGCGACGCGGCGCGACATCCTGCGCCGCACTCTCGAGCGCGAGCAGTCCATCTCGGCGCTCGCCGCCGATTACGACATGTCGTTCGCGGCGGTCCAGAAGCACATCGCGGTGCTCGAGGCGGCCGAGCTGGTCGTCAAGCGCGCGGAGGGCCGCGAGCGACTCGTCCGGGCGGATCCCGCGATGATCGCCCGCGCCCGCGCGCTGCTCGCGCAGTACGAAGACCTCTGGCGCGCACGCATCGACCGCCTCGATGCGTTGCTCGCCGAACCCGAGAACTGACCGACCGTCCACCGAAGGAGAAGGACATGCCCGTCACCGACATCACCACCGACACCGAGAACCTCACGATGACGCTCACCGCCGACGTCGACGTCCCCGTCGACCGGCTGTGGCGCGCGTTCACCCAGCCGCGTCAGCTCGAGCGGTTCTGGGGCCCTCCCGGCTGGCCGGCGACCTTCACCGACTTCGACTTCACGGTCGGCGGTCACGCCCGGTACGCGATGACGAGCCCGCAGGGCGAGAAGTCCCGGGGCACGTGGGAGTTCCTCGCCATCGACGAGGGTCGCAGCTTCGAGGTGCTCGACGCGTTCGCCGACGAGGACGGACAGCCGATCGCCGAGTTCCCGTCGATGCGGATGGTCTTCTCGTTCGCTGAGACCGCCGGCGGTTCGCGCCTCTCGAACGTCACGTACTTCACCTCCGCCGAGGCCCTCGAACAGGTCGTCGCGATGGGCGCCGTCGAAGGGTCCCGCATGGCGATGGATCAGCTCGACACGGTGCTCCACGGCCTGCGCGAGTGGTTCCAGGGCAAGGGCACGAACGTCGAGCTGCTCGACGACACCCACGTGCGCATCACGCGCCTCGTCGAGGGACCCCGCGATCTCGTGTGGCGTGCCCACCACGATCCGGAACTCCTGACGAAGTGGATGCTGGGCCCCGACGGGTGGTCGATGGTCGAGTGCGTCGTCGGCGACACCTACCGGTACGTGTGGGAGGAGGGCGGAAACCCCGAGAGCCGCTTCGGCTTCGAGGGCGAGACCCTCCTCGACGACGAACCCCGCCGCTCGGTCAGCACGGAGAAGATGATCGGCATGGACGGCCCGTCGACGACCAACGACCTGCAGTTCTACGAGGAGGACGGCGCCACCCTGCTGACGCTCCTCATCGAGTACCCCGACCGCGAGACCCGCGACATGATCCTCGCCACCGGCATGGCCGACGGCATGGAGACCTCCTATGCCCGCCTCGAGAGCGAGGTGCTGCAGGCGGCCTGACCGGGTGCGCAACGGCGCGCCGCGGGGCGGGCCCCGGCATCGTCAGGCTCAGGCGCGGGCGAGGGCGTCCTCGAGCGCGACCCACGCGAGCATCGCGCACTTCACGCGCGCCGAGAACTTCGAGACCCCCGAGAGCGCCGCCGCGTCCGCGAAGGTCTCCTCGTCGAGCGGGATCGCGCCGCGTGAGCGCAGCGCCTCGCGGAAGCCGTCGATCAGCTTCACGGCATCCTCCCGTGGCAGTCCGTCGTCGCCGCCGTCCTCCTCGATCAGCGCCGCGAGCATCGAGGCGGACGCCTGCGAGATCGAGCAGCCCGACCCCTCCCAGGACAGGTCGGTGATGCGCTCGCCCGCGTCGTCGACGCGCACGCGCAGCGTGATGTCGTCGCCGCACATCGGGTTGTGCTGGTGCGAGCTCGCCGTCCGCCCCTCCTCGGGCGACAGACCGCGCCCGTGCGGGTGCTTCGAGTGATCCAGGATGAGCTCCTGGTACAGCGAGTCCAGACCGTTCATGCGTCCACTCCGAAGTAGGAACGGATGCCGCTCACGGCATCCACCAGCGCATCGACGTCGTCGTCGGTGTTGTACAGCGAGGCCGACGCCCGGACGGACGCCGTCACCCCGAACCGCTTGTGCAGCGGCGCGGCGCAATGGTGCCCGACGCGCACGGCGATCCCCTGCGCGTCGAGGTACTGACCGGCGTCGTGCGCGTGCACGCCGTCGACCGTGAAACTCCACAGGCCCACGCGCTCGGCGCCCTCGGCGTCTCCGAGCAGGCGGATGCCGGGGATGTCGACGAGCCCCTCGCGCATCCGCGCGGCCAGGCGCACCTCGTGCGCGTGCACGGCGGCCATGCCCGCATCCTCGAGGTACGACACCGCGGCGGCGAGTCCGATCGCGGGGCCGATCGGCTGGGTCCCCGCCTCGAACCGCTGCGGCGGTGGCAGGTACCCCGCCTCGTCCAGCGTGACGGTCGTGATCATCGACCCGCCGGTCAGGAACGGGGGCAGCGCCTCGAGCACCTCGCTGCGGCCGTAGAGACCGCCGACGCCGTAGGGGCCGAGCATCTTGTGCCCGCTGAAGACCGCGAGGTCCACCCCGAGCGCGGGCAGGTCGAGCCGCATGTGCGGAGCGGACTGGCACGCGTCGAGCACCGTCAGTGCGCCGACCTCCCGCGCGAGCGCGACGAGCTCGGCGACGGGGTTCACGATCCCGAGCACGTTCGACACATGCAAGAACGCCACGATCCGGGTGCGCTCGCCGATGATCTGCGCGGCGGCATCCAGGTCGAGGCGGCCGTCGTCGTGCACGGGGATGTGGCGCAGCACCGCGCCGGTGCGCGCGGCGAGCTCCTGCCACGGGATGAGGTTCGCGTGGTGCTCCGCCTCGGTCGCGACGATCTCGTCTCCAGGCTGCAGCGCGAACCGAGCGGATGCCGGTGCCCCCCGCCCGAGCGTCGCGTTGCCGATCGCGTACGCCACGAGGTTCAGTCCCATCGTCGCGCCGCTCGTCCACACGAGCTGCTCGTCGCGGGCGCCGACGAAGCGCGCGACCGTGGCCCGGGCATCCTCGAACAGGTCCGTCGCCTCGGCGGCGAGGGTGTGGGCGCCTCGGTGCACGGCCGCGTTGCTGCGGGTGAGGAAGTCGTACTCGGCCTGCAGCACCTGACGCGGCTTCTGGCTCGTCGCGCCGGAGTCGAGGTAGACCAGCGGGTGGCCGTTCACCTCCTGCTGGAGGATCGGGAAGTCTTCGCGCAGCCGGGCAGCGTCGAGCGTCGCGGTCTCGGACAGGGCGGGAGAAGTCACCCTTCTAGGCTACGCCGGTGGTGAAGCCTGCGGCCGAGTGCGACGGCGACGGCCTCAGAGCTTCGACGCGAATTCATACGCGATCGACGAGATCCGATCCGCCTTGTCACCGTCGATGATGATGCTCACGCGAGGCGTCGTCGGGGGGTCCGTGGTGACCGAGCGGTCCTGCTCGAGGATGAGACGCTGGCCGTCGGTGAACGGCGAGGGGAACTCCTCGTGCGGCCCCGCTGCGCGGGCCTCGTCGAGGGGGTCGCCGATGCGCAGCCCGAATTCCGCGACGATCTCGACATCGCCGACCGCATTCGCGGTGAATGTCGCGAAGGCGGGAGCGTCGTACTCGGTGCGGGTCTTGCCATCGGGAGTCTCGACCATCGTGCCCAGTTCGAAGCCGGACCACTGCCACAGCGTGTAGTCGGGGAAGTGCGAGCCGTCGCCGTCTTGGAGACCCTTCGTCGGCTCGGAACCGAACGCCTCGCTGAGCGCTGCCACCGCGGTCTCGGGCTCGTCGCTCCACGCGAAGGAGAAGACTGGGTTCCCGCCACGGTCGACCGCGTCGAACCCTTCGGCCGTCAACGTGATCTGCCGCACGGAGGCGTCGGCCGAGGGTGAGGGCGTCTCCGAGGGCGCGGGCGTGGGCGCCGCCGGGGACGGAGTGGATGCCTCGGGCGTCGGCGAGCCTGCTCCCGGCGCGGCGGCGGGGGCCGGCGCGCGGTTCAGCAGGAGCACGATCGCGATGACGGCCGCGATCGCGAGCACACCCGCGAACGTCAGGAGCGGGATGAGGTTGCGGGGACGGCGAGACTCTGCCATGGGCACATCATGGCAGCCCGGCGAGTTTCATCCATCAGTTTTCGGAATGCTCTACCAAACCGTAATGACGCTGCTCGACGCGGCCGCCGCGGTCGTCGCCGGGGAGGGGGCGCGAACGCCGTCCGTAGACGATCTCCGACGAGTCGAGCAGCCACGGCACGAGCGTCACCGTGACGCCGTGCACCATCATCAGCTGCTGCGCGATGCGGCGGGCCCGGCGGTTGTGGAGGGGTGTCTCCCACCAATGCCCGACGATGTACTGCGGCAGGTAGACGGTCACGACCGAGGGTCCGTGCTTCTCGCGGTACTTCTCGATGAAGCCGATGAGCGGCCCGGCGTAGTGGCGGTAGGGCGAGTCGACGACGACGAGGGGCACCGGCATCCGGTGGTACTCCCAATCGGCTTTCAGCTCGGCGATGTCGTCGGTCGTGACGGCCACGTGGACGGCGAGCGTCTTCTCGTGCTTGGCGGCGAGGGCGTAGTCGATCGCCTTGGCGACGGGCTTCTGCAGCTTGCCCACGAGGATGATGGCGAGGTCGCCCGACGAGCCGAACTTCACGGAGTCGTCCATCTCGATCTCGTGCTCGACGTCGCGGTAGTAGCGGTTCACGCCGATCATGAGGAACGCGAGCACCGGCATAGCCAGGAAGACGAGCCACGCGCCGTGGGTGAACTTCGTGATCGTCACGATCGCGAGCACGGCCACGGTGAACGCCGCCCCGACCGAGTTGATCACGAGTCCCGCCGTCGCCTCGCGTCGCGCCGCGGCGGGCCGGGTCTTGAGCAGCCGCAGCTCGCGCCGCCAATGGCGCACCATGCCGATCTGTCCGAGCGAGAACGACACGAACACACCGATGATGTAGAGCTGGATGAGGGTGGTCAGGTTGGCCTGGAAGACCACGAGGATCGCGATCGCCGCGCCGCCGAGGATCAGCATCCCGTTCGAGAAGACGAGGCGGTCGCCGCGGGAGTTCAGCGCCTTCGGCGCGTAGCTGTCGCGCGCGAGCACCGATCCGAGCAGCGGGAACCCGTTGAAGGCGGTGTTGGCCGCCAGCAGCAGGACGCACGCGGTCGCGGCCTGGATGACGAAGAAGAAGATCGAGTCGCCGCCGAACGTGGCCGCGGCCACCTGGGCCATGAGGCTCGGCTGGGGTCCCGCCTCGCAGTCGAATCCGATCAGCTTGCAGGGGTTCTCGGCGTAGTGCACCCCCGCGATGAGGGCGAGGGCGGTGAGCCCGGCGAACAGCGCGATGGCGATGCCGCCCATGAGGACGAGGGTCGTCTGCGCGTTCTTGATCTTCGGCGTGCGGAAGGCGGGGACGCCGTTGCTGACCGCCTCGACACCGGTGAGGGCGGAGCACCCGCTCGAGAAGGCGCGCAGCAGGAGCAGGATGAAGGCGACCTGCGACAGGCTGTCGGCCTCGACGGTGAAGTCGGCGCTCGAGGCGACGGGGGCGTCGCCCATCGCCCACCGGAACAGACCGGTCACGATCATGAGGGCGACCGACCCGATGAAGACGTACGTGGGGATCGCGAACGCCTGCGACGCTTCGCGCACGCCGCGCAGGTTGACGATGACCAGCAGGATGACGAAGCCCACCGCCAGTTCGACGCGCCAGGGGTCGAGGGCCGGCAGCGCCGAGATGATGTTGTCGACGCCGGAGGAGACCGACACGGCGACGGTCAGCACGTAGTCGACGAGCAGAGCGGATGCCACGACGACACCGGCCTTCTCGCCGAGGTTCGTGCGGGCCACCTCGTAGTCGCCGCCGCCGGAGGGGTAGGCCTTGATGAGCTGGCGGTAGCTGAGGACCACGACGACCAGCAGCACCACGACGGCCGCCGCCACCGGCGGCGCGAAGGCCATGAACGCCGTGCCGCCGAGCAGCAGGATCATGAGCAGTTCCTGCGGCGCGTAGGCCACCGACGAGAGCGCGTCGGAGGCGAAGATCGGCAGCGCCCGCTTCTTGGGCAGGAGCTGTCCGTCGAGCTTCTCGGTATCGAGGGGTTCGCCGATCAGCATGCGCTTCACGGCGGGGGAGGGGGCCGCGTTCGGATCGCGGCTGTCACTGGTCACGGCGGGCGACATTACGCCTCCCGCGAACGCAGTGCAACGCGAAGCGGATGCCGCGCTGTCCCTAGACTCCAGGCATGACCGGACAGCTCTTCCCCGCGGTCGTCGCGGTCCTGTTCGGTGCCGTCGTAGGCCTGCTGCTCTTCGTGCCCCTCGTGGCCGTCAGCTACCGGCGCCGCGGGCGCCTGACCCTCGGCAGGCTGGCCTTCTGGGCGGCATCCCTCGTCTACTTCATGGCGCTGTGGACGTACACCCTGCTGCCGCTTCCGACCTCGGACGACTATCGCTGCGCGGGCGCGGTGCTCAGCCTCGCGCCGACCGTCGACGATGTCGTCGGCGCGGTCGCGGACGGCGCGGCCCTCACCGACGTCCGCCTGCTGCAGGTCGTCTTCAACGTGCTGCTGTTCGTGCCGCTCGGGTTCCTCCTGCGGGTCGCCCTGCGCCGCGGCCTCGTCGTCGCCCTCGTCGCCGGGCTCGCGGTCTCGCTGCTCATCGAGCTGACCCAGCTGACCGGCGTCTGGGGCGTCTTCCCCTGCGGCTACCGTCTCTTCGACGTGGGCGACCTGACGACCAACACGATGGGTTCGCTCGTCGGCTCGCTGATCGCCCTCATCGTCCCGACGCGGCTGCGGGGACTCGAGAAGGCAGCGGATGCCGGGGCGCCCCGCCCCGTCACGCGGGGGCGCCGGCTGCTCGCCGTGCTCTGCGACCTGCTCGGCGCCTCGATCGTCGGCGGCGCGGCCGGCACCGTCGTCCAGCTCTTCCTGCAGTTCGCGCTCCGGCGGGAGGACCTGGTCGCCGACGCCGTCCTCGGTGATCTCGCCGCCGGCTGGGTCCCGATCCTGCTGTGGCTCATCGTGGTCCTCGTGACCGGCCGCACGGTCGGCGACCTCGCCGTCGAGCTGCGTTACGACGGCGGACGGCTGCCCGAATGGGCGGCCCGCCTGCTGCGGTTCGCGGCCGGCATCGGCGGATACCTGCTGCTCGGGCAGCTCCTCGGCGACACGAGTCTTCTCGTCGGCCTCTTCGCGCTCGTGTCGTTCGTGCTGCTGTTCACGACGCGCGCCGGACGCGGCCTGCCGGGGCTCGCGACGGGCCGCGACCTCGTCGACGCGCGGTCAGAGTCCGCCCGCGTCGACGGTCACTGACCGCGGGCGCGGAACGTGTACGTGATCGTCGCGACCTTCTGCGCGGACTCGTCCGACTCGACGAAGGCGCTGAACACGCGCTCGCCGTTGCTGTAGAACGTGCCGCGGCCCTCGCCGTAGGTCAGGCGCAGGCGTCCGTTCGTGAGGGCGAACTCGTCGAACGGCCCCTTGCTGCGGGCCTGGTCGATGGTGTCGCCCACCGCGACGCCGAACTCGTTCGTGACCTGCACGTCGGCCGGCAGACCGGCACCGACGGTGACCCAGGTCGGCGCCGGCACCTCGCTGCGCGAGCGCCCGCCGTCACCGAGGAACACGTCGTAGAGGCGGAAGCCGGGCCACACGTAGATGTCGTACGCCCAGTTCTCGGCGTCGCCGTTGACGAAGTCCTCCTCCGGCGCCGTGCCGAACGCTTCGGTGAGCGCGGCGATCGCGGGGGCCGCGTCATCCGCCCATCGGTGCGTGAACTCGCCGTCCTCGGACGTGATCGTGAAGCCCGATCCGTTCAGCGCGATCGTCGAGGCCGCCGCCGGCGGCTCGGGCGTGGGCGTCTCGGACGGCTGCGGCTGCTCCTGCGGCGTCGAGGGCGCGGGCTGCGGCGCGGCCGGGGAACTCGCCGCGGGCGGTGCCGCCGTCGTCGGCTCGGTCGCGCGCAGCAGGTAGGCGCTGACCACGACGATCACCGCCACGAGCAGCACACCGGCGATGGCGCCGAGGATCATCGGCACGCGGTTCGGGTTCTCGGGGCGCTCCGGCTCGCGGTGCTCCTGCGGATCGAGGGGGGCGAAAGGCAGCCAGTCGTCGTTGCTCACGAGAGGAACTCCCGCGCGGCGACGGTCAGGGCGTCGACGCCGCGCTCGATGGTCGGGTGCAGCACGGGGGCGAAGAAGGGGGAGTGGTTCGTCGGGATGTCGCGCGAGATCGTGCCGGCAGCGGCGGCATCCGCGTACTGCTGCGGGTCGACACCGCCCCAGAACCAGTAGACGAGCGGGGCGCCGGACTCGCGGGCGAACCACGAGACATCCTCGCTGCCGGTGAACATGCCGGGGTCGACGACCGTGCCCTCGCCGAACGCGCGGTCGAGCGCGGCGGTCAGACGCGCGGTCGCGTCTGCGTCGTTGATCGTCGGCGGGAGGGAATGGAGGGTTGAGATCGTGGGTTCCTGCTCGGCACCGGATGCCGCCGCCTCGGCGCGGACGACGCGTTCGACGCGCGCGAGGATGTCGGCGCGCGCCTCGTCGTTGGGGTAGCGCAGGCTGAGCTCGAGGGTCGCCTCGGCGGGGATGATGTTGTTCTTCAGGCCCGCGTGGATCGAGCCGACGGTGACGACCGCCATCTCGCGCGGGTCGACCTCGCGGGAGACGATCGTCTGCAGGCGCATGACGGTGGCCGCCGCCATGACGACGGGGTCGATCGTGGCGTGCGGGCGCGAGCCGTGTCCGCCGCGGCCGTGCAGGGTGACGGTGATGCCGTCGGATGCCGCCATCTGCGTGCCCGGACGCACACCGATCGTTCCCGCCGGCAGCGGGGTCAGGTGCTGACCGAGGACGATGTCGGGCTTCGGGTACCGGTCGAAGACGCCGTCGGCGATCATCGCCTGCGCGCCGGCGCCGTACTCCTCGGCGGGCTGGAAGACGGCGACGACGGTGCCCGACCATTCGCCGCGGGTCGCCTGCAGCTTCTCGAGTGCACCCAGCAGCGCGGTCACGTGCATGTCGTGTCCGCACGCGTGCATGACGGGCACGTCCTGCCCCGCCGGGTCGACGCCGCGGGCGGTGCTGGCGTAGGGGAGTCCGGTCTGCTCGGCGACGGGGAGGCCGTCCATGTCGGCGCGCAGCCAGACGACGGGGCCGTCGCCGCTGCGGACGACCGTGACGACACCCGTGCGGCCGACGCCCTCCTCGTACTCGAGGCCGAGCGCCGCGAGCTCGCGCGTGATGACGCCGGCCGTCCGGGTCTCCTGGAACGAGAGTTCCGGATGCCGGTGCAGATCGGTGTAGATCGCTTCGAGGTCGAGGGGCATACCTTCGAGCCTACGGCGCGGGAGCCCCCGATTTCTCAGCAAGTCCTCCATGCGGGGCGCTCGTCGAGGTGCGTTCGACGAGCCGGAACGAGAGCTCCCCCAGTTCGGTGCGTCCGTCCACGGCCGCCAGGACCGCGTCCGCTGCCCGTTCGCCCTGCTCGTGCGGGAACTGCGCGATCGTCGTGAGGCCGAAGAAGTCGCTCATCTCGTGGCCGTCGACGCCGATCACCGAGAGGTCCCGCGGGACGTCCCGGCCCTCGTCCCGCGCCGCGAAGAGCGCACCGAACGCCAGTTCGTCGGATGCCGCGAAGATCGCCGTCGGCGGCTCCGCCTCCCGCAGCAGAGCGCGCGCGGCGCGGTAGCCGCCGTCGATCGTGAAGTCGGTGGCGACGAAGCGCGAGTCGCGGATGCCGGCATCCGCCATCGCCGCATCGAACCCGTGGCGGCGCAGGGACGGGATGTCGAGGCCCGGGTCCCCCGGGTACCCGGCGCCGAGGTGCGCGATCCGGCGGTGACCGAGAGCCAGGAGGTGTTCGGTCGCGAGGCGCGCGACGGCGACGTCGTCGATCCGCAGCGCGGGCAGCCGGCGGTTCGTGGAGCCGAGCCCCACGACCGGCAGGTCCAGGGCCAGCAGACGGTCGACCTCGTCGTCGGCGAGCGTGAGCGACAGCACGATCAGCCCGTCCACGCGCCCGCGGCGCAACGACACGTCGAGCACCCCGTCGCGCTGCGCGCGGTCCATGCTCATGCTGTACAGCGTCATGTCGTACCCGCGCGGGGTGAGCCGGCTGGCGATCCCGTCGAGCACGTTCGCGAAGAACCAGCGGTCCAGCAGCGGCACCACGACGCCGATGTTCGCCGCGCGTCCCGTCGCGAGAGCGGATGCCGCGGCCGAGACGACGTAGCCGAGGTCGGCGGCGGCGGCGCGCACGCGGGCGCGGGTCGCATCCGAGATGCGCCCGCGCCCGCTGAGTGCGCGGGAGACGGTCGCCGCCGACACGCCGGCGGCGCGGGCGACGTCGTCGATCCCGGTCACGTCAGTCCGCGGCGATCCACACGGTGGTGTCGGCGGGCAGCTCGCGACCGAGGAACGCGTCGCTCTCGACGAGCAGCGTGCCCTTCGGCAGGGCGACCGGCGTCGACCCGACGTTCGCGACGACGGTGACGTCGCCGTTGCGGAACGCGATGACGTCGTCGCCGTAGCCGTCGAGCCACTCGAGCGCGCCCGAGCCGAGGTCGTGCGCGCGACGGGTGGCGAGCAGCGTGCGGTACAGCCACAGCGTCGACTCGGGCTGGTCCTCCTGCACGTCGCGGGCGAGCGCGTTCCACTCGGCCGGCTGCGGCAGCCAGCTCTCGCCGGTCGGGCTGAACCCGAAGGCGCCGTCGTCCGCGGTCCAGGGCAGCGGGACGCGGCATCCGTCACGGCCGTAGCGCTCGCCGTCGGTGCGGAACCAGGTCGGGTCCTGACGGACGTCGTCGGGCAGCTCCATCGCCTCGGGGAGGCCGAGCTCCTCGCCCTGGTAGAGATAGGCCGAGCCCGGCAGGGCGAGCATCAGCGCGGTCGCCGCGCGGGCGCGACGGAGGCCCGCGGCGGGGTCGGGCTTGCCGGGGGTCGCCGGTCCGACGCCGTGCCCCTGCGGGTGACCCGGCATCGCGAGGCGGGTCGCGTGGCGGATGACGTCGTGGTTCGAGAGGACCCAGGTGGCCGGCGCGCCCACGGCGGGGAAGGCCCGCAGCGACTCGCTGATGACGACGCGCAACTGCGCGGCATCCCACTCGCTCATCGCGTAGGGGAAGTTGAACGCCTGGTGCATCTCGTCCGGGCGCACCCACTTCGCCGTCTCGTCGACCGTCGGCAGCCACGCCTCGGCGCACAGCGCGCGGTCGCCCTCGTACTCGTCGAGCACGCGGTGCCATTCGCGCCACACCTCGTGCACACCGTCCTGACCCCAGTAGGGGACCGGCTCGGCGCCGCCCATCGAGTCGGCCTCGGCCGGGGGCGTGTAGTCGGGCAGGCCGTCGGCCTTGATCAGACCGTGCGCCACGTCGACGCGGAAGCCGTCGACGCCGCGGTCGAGCCAGAAGCGCAGCGTCGTCTCGAACTCGGCGCGCACCTCGGGGCTGTTCCAGTCGAAGTCGGGCTGCGAGCTGTCGAACAGGTGCAGGTACCACTGGCCGTCGGGGATCCGGGTCCAGGCCGGCCCGCCGAAGACGGACTCCCAGTTGTTGGGGGGCAGTTCGCCGTTCTCGCCGGTGCCGTCGCGGAACATGTAGCGCGCGCGCTCGGGGCTGCCGGGCGCAGCGGCGAGAGCCTCCTGGAACCAGACGTGCTTGTCGGACGAGTGGTTGGGGACGAGGTCGATGATGACGCGGATGCCGCGGGCGTGCGCCGCCTCGAGCATGTCGTCGAAGTCGCCGAGGGTACCGAAGAGCGGGTCGACGTCACGGTAGTCGGCGACGTCGTAGCCGGCATCCTTCTGCGGAGAGGTGAAGAACGGGCTCAGCCAGACCGCGTCGACGCCGAGCGAAGCGAGGTCGTCGAGGTGCGCGGTGATGCCGGGCAGATCGCCGATGCCGTCGCCCGAGGCGTCCGCGAAGGAGCGGGGGTAGATCTGGTAGATCACGGCGGTGCGCCACCACTCGGCGCCGGGGCGGCTCTCGCCGATCGGGGCCAGCGTCGAGGTGACGGTCGAGACGGGGGTCGAAGTCATGCGCGCCAGCCTAGCGCAAGCGCTTGCGCACCCGGCATCCGCTGTCGTCAGGCGAGGCGAGTAACCTCGACCCAGTGAATCCCGACGCCCTCGCCCGAGCCGAATCGCTCATCGCGACGATCCCCGACTTCCCCGAACCCGGCATCCTCTTCCGTGACATCTCGCCGCTGTTGGCGGATGCCGCGGCCCTCCGCACGATCGCGATGGCCATGGCCGAGCCGTACGTCGGCTCGTTCGACGTCGTCGCCGGCGTCGAGGCGCGCGGGTTCCTGCTCGCCGGGGCGATCGCGGTCGCCTCGGGCACCGGCCTCGCACCGATCCGCAAGGCGGGCAAGCTGCCGCGTCCGGCGGGGTCGGTCAGCTACGACCTCGAGTACGGCAGCGCCACGATCGAGATGACCGACGACCTCGTCTCCGGTGCGCGCGTCCTGCTCGTCGACGACGTGCTCGCCACCGGGGGGACGCTGCGCGCCGGGCAGCAGCTTCTCGCGCAGCTCGGCTACACGCTCGCGGGCACCTCGGTCCTGATGGAGCTCACCGCCCTGCGGGGCCGCACCGTCTGCGGCGACGTGCACAGCGTCTTCACCGTCTGAGCGGAGCGCTCAGGTCCGGATCACCACGTTCTCGGGCTCCTCGCCCGCCAGCAGGTGGCTGATCTGCCGGCGCAGCAGACGCACCACCCGCGGGTGCATCGCGTCGGTCGCGCCCCCGACGTGCGGGGCGATGACGACGCCGTCGAGCGTCCAGAGTGGGTGGTCGGCGGGGAGCGGTTCGGGGTCGGTGACGTCGAGGGCCGCACGGATGCCGCGAGTGCGCGCGTGTGCGACGAGAGCATCCGTGTCGATGAGCGACCCGCGGCCGACGTTCACCACCAGTGCGCCCTCGGGCAGCGCCGACAGGAACGCGTCGTCGACGATGTGCCGGGTCTTCTCGCCGCCGGGGAGCGTGACGACGACGATGTCCACGCCGGGCAGCAGCTCGGGCAGCTCGTCGACGGCGTGGACGTGCACGCCGTCCTCGTCGCGCGCGGTCGAGGCGACCGCGACGAGGTCCACCTCGAACGGCGCGAGTCGGGCGGCGACGGCCTTGCCGACCCCGCCGTAGCCGAGCACCATCACGCGGCGGTCGGCGAGGCCCGTCGCCTGGAACGGGCGCCACTCGCGGGCGTCCTGTGCACGGACGAAGCGGTCGATGCCGCGCTGCGCCGTGAGGGTCAGTGCGACGGCGAGCTCCGCCGTGGATGCCTCGTGCACCGTCGTCGCGTTGGCGAACAGCACGCCGTCGGGCAGACGCTCCGCGATGCCCTCGTAGCCGATCGACTGTCCCTGCACGAGCCCGACCTCGACACCCTCGAGCCACGGCAGCGGACTTCCCGCGGCCATGTACGGCGGGACGACGATGTCGATGCGCGGGCGGGGGGCGGCGGCATCCATCTTCCACACGAACACGTCCGCGCCGTCGATGTCGGCGAGTTCCTCGGCGAGGCGGTCGGTGGGCACGCTGACGCTGATCGAAGCCATGCCCCGAGGCTACCGCCGTAGCCCGACGGCGGATCTCCGCGGCATTCCGGCGGGGTGGCGCTACTGTCGCCCCAACAGCCCGTCCGCCCTCGTTCCGACCCGGAGGTCGCCGTGATCCCTGAGATCAACTACTGGACCGTCATCCTCGCGACCCTCTCGACGATGATCGTCGGATCGATCTGGTACGCCCCCAAGGTCTTCGGCACGCGATGGGCCCGTCTGGCCGGTGTCGACATGGACCGCCCGGCCGCCACGGCCACCGTCGCCATCGTCGTGACGGTGTTCGTCAGTTTCGCGTCGGCGTGGGTCCTCGCGGGGGCGACGAGCATCGCCTGGCACTTCTACGAGGGGTCGTACCTGTGGGCGGCGATCGTGACCGGCATCCTGCTGTGGGCGGGGTTCACGGCATCCCGGTTCATCACGCATGACGCCTTCGAGGGGCGGCCGTCCTCGCTCACGGTGATGAACATCGGGCACGAGCTCGTCACGGTCCTCGTCATGGCCGTGATCATCGGCGTCTGGCCCCCGGCGGGGACCGTCTGACGGCTCAGGCGGCGGAGTGCACGACCGCGGAGACCGCCGCGGTGAAGAAGCGCAGACCGTCGACGCCCGATCGCATGGCGGCGGGGGTGTCGGGGCCGAAGCCCGGCTCGATCGCGTGCTCGGGGTGGGGCATGAGACCCACGACGTTGCCTCGCTCGTTCGTCAGGCCCGCGATGTCGTCGATCGACCCGTTCGGGTTGACGCCGGCGTAGCGGAACGCGACGAGGTTCTCGCCCTGGATCCGCTTGAGCGTCTCGTCGGAGGCGATGTAGCCGCCGTCGGCGTTCTTGAGCGGGATGACGATCTCCTGCCCGCGGCGGAACTCGTTCGTCCACGCGGTGTCGGCGTTCTCGACGACGAGCCGCTGGTCGCGGCGGATGAACTGCTGGTGGGCGTTGCGGATCAGTCCGCCCGGCAGCAGGTGCGCCTCGACGAGCATCTGGAAGCCGTTGCAGATGCCGAGGACGGGCATACCCTTCGCCGCGGCATCCTTCACCTCGGACATGATCGGCGCGAGCGCGGCGATCGCGCCGGCGCGCAGGTAGTCGCCGTAGCTGAACCCGCCCGGCAGGACGAGGGCGTCGACGCCGTCGAGATCGTGCGAGCCGTGCCAGAGGGCGACGGGCTCGGCGCCGGCGAGACGCACGGCGCGGCGCGCGTCGCCGTCGTCGAGCGAGCCGGGGAAGGTGATGACCCCGACGCGGACGGTCACTCGACGACCTCGATGCCCACGACGTCCTCGATGACCGAGTTCGACAGGATCTCGTCGGCGATGGTCTTGACGGCGGCGAGGGTCTGCTCGTCGGCGCTGTCGACCGTGAGCTCGAACCGCTTGCCGATGCGGACGTCGCCGAATCCGGCGTGACCGAGGCGCTGCAGGGCGCCGGCGACGGCCTTCCCCTGCGGGTCCAGGAGCTCGGCCTTGGGCATGACGTCGACGACGATGGTGGGCATCAGAAAGCTCCGGGATGTCGCGGGCAGGGTGCGCGACCAGTCTAGAGCCCGCGCCGCGCCGCCGTTGCGCTCCACCGCGGCCGTCCGTGACCAAACCGTGACTCCCGCCGTGGGAGCGCTCCCTTGACAGTCGTGGGAGCGATCCCATAGCGTCTCCCACAACCCGATGAGAGCGCTCCCAAAGACGGAGTACGGCACCTGGCTCTCGTCCACACCACAAAGGAGTGTCCTGTGAACTCACGCGTTCTGCGACGCGTCGGAATCATCGCCGGCGCGGCCGCATCGTCCGCTCTCGTCCTGGCCGGCTGCTCGGCCGGCGGTACCGGCGGCACCGGCAGCGGCGGTGGCGGCGACGACGTCACCCTGACCATCACGACCTTCGGCACCTTCGGCTACGAGGACCTCTACAAGGAGTACGAAGAGGCCAACCCGGGCGTGAAGATCGAAGCCACCAACATCGACACCGGCGGCAACGCGCGCACCGACCTCTTCACCAAGATCGGCGCCGGCGGGCTCTCCGACATCGTGGCGATCGAGGAGGGCTGGCTCGGCGCGATCATGGAGGAGGGCGTCGTCGAGAACTTCGCCGACCTGCGCGACTACGGCATCGAGGACCGCAAGGCCGACTGGGTCGATTGGAAGTACGAGACCGCCACGGCACCCGACGGTCGTGTCATCGGCTACGGCACCGACATCGGCCCGAGCGGCATCTGCTACAACGCCCCGGCGTTCGAGGCGGCCGGCCTGCCGACCGACCGCGAGAGCGTCGCCGAGCTGCTCGACGGCGACTGGGAGAACTACTTCGAGATCGGCCAGAAGTACACCGACGACACCGGCAAGGGGTGGTACGACCACTCCGGCTTCGTCTGGAACGCCATGGTCAACCAGCTCGACGAGGGTTACTACACCGCCGACGGGACGCTGAACGTCGAAGGCAACGCCGAGCTCAAGCGGCGCTTCGAGCTCCTCGGCGCCGCCACCGAGGGTGGCCAGTCCGCCGCGCAGGCGGCGTGGGACTGGAACGGCAACAAGTCGTTCGTCGACGGGACGTTCGCGACCTTCGTCTGCCCGGGATGGATGCTGGGCATCGTCAAGGAGCGCGTCGAGAGCGCGGGCGGGGACGCCTCCACCGGGTGGGACTTCGCGGATGTCTTCCCCGGCGGCGCAGCCAACTGGGGCGGCGCGTGGCTGTCGGTCTCCGAGACCTCGGAGCACAAGGAAGCCGCGGCGAAGCTCGCCGACTGGCTGACGCAGCCCGAGCAGCAGGTCAAGCAGTCGGCGGCTGCGGGCAACTTCCCGTCGACCATCGAGGCGCAGGAGAGCCTCGCGAGCGACGCGACGCCCAACGAGTTCTTCAACGACGCCCCGACCGGCGCGATCCTCGCCGAGCGCGCGAAGGGTGTCGTCGCCCAGTACAAGGGACCGGACGACTCGGTGATCCAGGAGAACGTCTTCGGCCCCGCGCTGAGCGCGCTGGACCGGGGCGAGGTCGACACCGCCGGCGCGTGGGACAAGGCCCTCGCGGAGCTGGCCAAGCAGGTCGAGTCCGACTAGGACCTCCCGCACGGGTCACCGGCATCGCCGGTGACCCGTGCACCATCCCGGCGCACACGAGAGGACACCATGACCACTACCGCTTCGCCGCCGCCTCGCGTGCGCCCGGAGGCCCCGACCGATGCCGCAGCTCGACCGCCGCGCCTCAGCGCACGCCAGCGCCTTTCGCGATTCGCGTACCGCGGTTCGCCGTACGCCTACATCGCCCCGTTCTTCCTCCTCTTCGCCCTCGTCGGTCTTTTCCCGCTGCTGTACACGGTCAACGTCTCGTTGTTCGACTGGGATCTGCTGAGCGGTCAGGACGAGTTCGTCGGTGCGGGCAACTTCGTGAGCGTGCTCCAGGACGACTCGTTCTGGAAGTCCATCGGCAACACCCTGAGCATCTTCCTGCTCTCGGCGATCCCGCAGCTGTCCGTGGCGCTTCTCGTGGCCTACCTCCTGGACCGCGGCCTGCGTGCACCGACCTTCTGGCGGATGAGCGTCCTCATCCCCTTCGTGGTCACCCCCGTCGCCACCGCGCTGATCTTCTCCAGCGCCTTCAACGAGGCCGACGGCCTCGTCAACAACGTGCTGAACCTCGTCGGCATCCCCGACCAGGAGTGGAAGCACGACACGTTCCTCAGCCATATCGCGATCGCCACGATGGTCAACTTCCGGTGGACGGGATACAACGCCCTCATCCTCCTCGCGGCCATGCAGGCGGTGCCGCGCGACCTCTACGAGTCGGCCGCCATCGACGGTGCAGGCCCTGCGCGCCGGTTCTTCTCGATCACGATCCCCTCGATCCGACCGACGCTCATCTTCGTCATCATCACCGCGACGATCGGCGGTCTGCAGATCTTCGCGGAGCCCCGGCTGTTCGACGTGTCGACGGCCGGCGGCACCGGCGGCAGCGACCGGCAGTTCCAGACGACGGTTCTCTACCTCTGGGAGCTGGCGTTCTTCCGCCGCGATCTCGGCGAAGGCTCGGCCGTCGCCATCCTCCTGTTCGTCCTCATCGTCGGGATCGGCCTCATCAACTTCCTCGTCTCGCGCGGCATCGCCGGCGGCGCGGAGCGTGCCGACCGCAAGGCGCGCCGCGCGCGTCGTTCCGACTCCACGAAAGGCACCCGATGACCACCGCGATCCCGGCACGGCTGCCCGTCCAGCAGGTCGACGTCGTCGAGCCCGAGCGTCCGCGCCGTGGCGGCCGTCGACGTCCCCGCGAGAGCGGGCCGGCCGGCATCGGCAGCCGCCCCGGCTTCCTGACCTACGGACTGCTGACCGCGTTCGTCATCGGCAGCGTTTACCCGATGTGGTGGTCGTTCGTCGTCGGCAGCGGCACCAACGCCACGCGGGCGGAGACGCTTCCGCTCATCCCGGGCGGCAACTTCCTGGCGAACGCCATGAAGGTCCTCGACGCCATCCCGTTCTGGGTCGCCCTGGGTAACTCGGTCCTCATCTCGTCGATCATCACGGTCTCGGTCGTGTCGTTCTCCACCCTCGCGGGCTACGCGTTCGCGAAGCTGCGGTTCAAGGGCCGCGACGGCCTCATGGTCTTCGTCGTCGCGACGATGGCGATCCCCACGCAGCTCGGCATCATCCCGCTGTTCATGCTCATGCGCGAGCTGGGCTGGACCGGCAGCATCGGGGCCGTCATCATCCCGACCCTCGTCACGGCGTTCGGTGTCTTCTTCATGCGGCAGTACCTCGTGGACGTCATCCCCGACGAGCTCATCGAGGCCGCCCGCGTCGACGGCGCGGGGCAGTTCCGCACCTTCCTCACGGTGGGTGTGCCGGCGGCGCGACCGGCCATGGCGATCCTCGGCCTGTTCACGTTCATGACGGCATGGACCGACTTCCTGTGGCCCCTGCTGGTGCTCAAGCCGCAGAGCCCGACGCTGCAGACGGCGCTCAGCCAGCTGCAGTCGGGCTACTACGTCGACTACTCGATCGTCCTGACGGGCGCGATCCTGGCAACGCTCCCGCTCCTGGTGCTCTTCGTGGTCGCGGGCAAGCAGCTCATCAGCGGCATCATGGCCGGCGCGGTCAAGGGCTGACGGTCATCCGGTGAACGTCCTCGCGCAGGAGTACTCTGCCCCCGTGCCCGCCCCCCGCATCCGCCCCTTCCCGACCGGCTTCCTCTTCGGCGCCGCGACCGCCGCCTACCAGATCGAGGGCGCCGCCTTCGAGGACGGTCGCACCGCGTCGATCTGGGACGCCTTCAGCCGCGTGCCCGGCGCCGTGATCAACGCCGACAACGGCGACGTCGCGTGCGATCACTACCACCGGTACCGCGGCGACGTCGCGCTCATGAAGGAGCTCGGCCTCGACACCTACCGGTTCTCCACCTCGTGGTCGCGTGTGCGCCCCGACGGCGGGCCGGTGAACGCGAAGGGGATCGACTTCTACGAGCGTCTCGTCGACGAGCTTCTGGGTGCCGGCATCCGTCCCTGGCTCACGCTGTACCACTGGGACCTGCCGCAGGCGCTCGAGGAGCGGGGCGGGTGGACGGCGCGGGAGACCAGCGAGAGGTTCGCCGAGTACGCCCTGTCGGTCCACGACGCGCTCGGCGACCGCGTGACGGACTGGACGACGCTCAACGAGCCCTGGTGCTCGTCGTTCCTCAGCTACACCGGCGGCATCCACGCGCCCGGCCGGTTCAGCATCGCCGACGGGATGCTGGCCTCCCACCACCTGCTGCGCGGACACGGTCTCGTCGTCGAAGAGCTGCGCCGCCGCGACCCCGCGCTGAACCTCGGCATCACCCTGAACCTGACGGTCGCCGAGGCGGCGGACCCCGCCAGACCCGAGGACGTGGATGCCGCGCGCCGGATCGACGGGCAGTTCAACCGCTGGTTCCTCGACCCGATCTTCCGCGGCGGCTACCCGGAGGACATCGTCGCCGACATCCGCGCCGTCGACGCGGACGCGGTCGCGCGCTTCGAGGCGGCGGTGCTGCCCGGCGACCTCGACACCATCTCCCGGCGGCTCGACGTGCTGGGCGTCAACTACTACCACGGCGAGTTCGTCGGCGGCACGGCCCCCGCGGACCCGCCGCTGCCCGGCGATGCCCCGACCGACCGCGCGGTGGGGTCGCCGTGGCCGGCGGGCGACGGCATCCACTGGTACGAGCGCGGTCTGCCCCGCACGGCGATGCACTGGGAGGTGCAGCCCGAGGCGCTGACCGTCCTGCTCGAGCGGGTCTGGGACGAGTACGCGAAGGATGCCGGGACAGCGCTGTTCGTGACCGAGAACGGCGCGGCCTACGACGACGAGGCGGTCGTGGACGATGGCGCCGTGCGGGTGCACGACGCGGACCGTGTCGAATTCCTGCGCGGTCACCTCGCGGCGATCCTGGATGCCGCCGACGCCGGCGTCGACGTCCGCGGCTACTTCTACTGGTCGCTCATGGACAACTTCGAATGGGCGTGGGGGTACGACAAGCGGTTCGGTCTCATCCGCGTCGACTACGCCACTCAGGAACGGACGTTCAAAGACAGCGCCCTGGAGTATCGTCGGGTCATCGCCGCCCGAGCGATGGAATGACTGCACTCCGCGAGGTGACCGTGTCCGATGTCCTCCACCCCCCGGTGACGATCGAAGAGGTCGCCTCGGCGGCGGGGGTGTCCCGCTCCACGGTCTCGCGCGTCGTGAACGGTTCGACGGCCGTCAGCCCCGCCGCGCTCGCCGCCGTCCGCCGCGCGATCGATGAGCTCAACTACGTGCCCAACCGGGCTGCGCGCTCGCTCGCCAGCCGCGCCACGATGGCCGTCGCGCTCGTCGTCCCCGAGGACACGACACGGTTCTTCGGCGACCCGTTCTTCGCGGCGATCGTCAGCGGCATCAACAAGCGGATCTCGAAGTCCGACTACGTCCTGAACCTGATCATCGCCAGCGACGATCCGAACGACAAGGCGACGGAGTACCTGCGCAGCGGAGCGGTCGACGGTGCGATCATCGTGTCGCACCACACGAGCGACGCGTTCATCGACCGCATCGCCGCCGCGATGCCCGTCGTCTACGGCGGTCGGCCCGTCCGCGAGCGCGAGCGCGACTTCTACGTCGACGTGGACAACGTCGAGGGCGGTCGTGTCGCGACGCAGCACCTGCTCGACCGCGGTCGGCGCAGGCTCGCCATGATCACCGGCCCGACGACGATGCCGGGCGGCATCGACCGCCTGACAGGATTCCACGAGGCGCTGGACGCCGCGGGCCTGTCGCCCGTCGCGGTCGAGGACGGGGACTTCACCGCCGCGGGCGGTGCTGCCGCGGTCACGCGGATCCTCCGGTCGGGTGCCGAGTTCGACGGACTATTCGTCGCGAGCGACCTGATGGCGGGGGCCGTCCTGACCGAGCTGACGCGCGCCGGCATCGGCGTCCCCGAGGACGTCGCGATCGTCGGCTACGACGATTCCCCCGTCGCCACGTCGGTCTCGCCCGCGTTGACGACGGTGCGTCAGCCGTCGCTCGAGCAGGGCGAGGTGATGGCGGACATCCTCCTCACCCTCTTGTCGGGCGGATACCCGCCGCGCGAGACCCTGCTCGACACCCAGCTGATCGTCCGCGAGTCCGCCTGACGCGGCTCACGCGACGGCGGTCGCGTGCAGCGTGTTGCGCCACGGGTCGGTGAAGGTCACCGTCCGACCGTCGTCGGCCGCCTGCACGCCGTGGTGCCGCAGGCGTTCGCTCAGTTCGCCGAGACCGTCGCGGTCGGGCAGGGCGAGGTCGACGCGGCCGAGACCGAGCGCCGGCATGCGCGGCCCCGCACCGCGCGAGTTCCAGACGTTCATCGCCATGTGGTGGTGGTAGCCGCCCGCACTCACGAACAGGGCGGAACCGCTGAGCTCCGCCGTGACGTCGAACCCGAGGGTGTCGACGTAGAAGGAGCGGGCGGTCCCGACATCCCCCACCGACAGGTGGACGTGACCGACGGATGCCGCGTCGTCGGCGGTCGCGCCCGCTGCGGCGGCATCGGTCAGGTGCTCGCGGATGAAGGCGTTCGGGTCGAGGAAGAGCGTCGCCATCTCCACCCGTCCGTGCGTCCACGACCAGGCGCTCCGGTCGCGGTCCCAGTAGAGCTCGATGCCGTTGCCCTCGGGGTCGGTGGCATAGAAGGCCTGACTGACGAGGTGGTCGGCGCTGCCCGTGAAGGTCTGGGGCGCGTGGCGCGCGAGCGAGTACAGTGCCGCCGCCAGAGCCGTCTGCGATTCGAAGAGGATCGCGGTGTGGAACAGTCCCGCGGAACCTGCGGGGGCGTGGCGCAGCGACGGTTCGGCTCGGAGCACGACGATCGGGCGGTTCGCGCGACCGAGCTTCACCGTGTCGCCCTCCGCATCGAGCACCTGCAGTGTGAGGACGTCGCGGTAGAACCGGGTCATCCCGTCGAGGTCTCCAACCAGGAGCGTCACCGCGCCCATCGAGGTCGCGGGCGCGAGACGGTCCGGCGTAGGCGTATTCACATGAATCGGTAACGCCGCCGCTTCCCGTTTGTTCCCACGCCCGCGGCGCCGGAACTCAGTCCGGGTCGCCGCCCAGCTGACCGATCGGGACGATCGGGCCCCCGTCATCCGCCCCCGTCTTGCGCGCCCGGGCGATGGCGTTGCCGCCGTGGTAGATCGCGAGCGCGGCGAGGGTGCCGAGGACGATGCCGCCGAACTGCAGTTGGCCGAGGTCCATCGTGAAGTTGGCGATCGCGATGACGAAGGCGACCGCGACCGTGTACTGGTTGACGGGGCGGGAGAAGTCGACCTGGTTGTCGACCCAGATCTTGATGCCGATGACGCCGATGAGGCCGTAGAGGGCGGTCGTCACGCCGCCGATCACGCCGCTCGGGATCGTGAAGAGCACGGCGCCCACGACGGGTGAGAACGACAGCAGCACCGCGATGATGCCCGCCACCCAGTACGCGGCCGTGGAGTAGATGCGGGTGGCCGCCATGACGCCGATGTTCTCGCCGTAGGTCGTCGTGCCCGAGCCGCCGAACGCGCCGGCGAGGGTCGTCGCGAGTCCGTCGGCGACGAGGGCGCGACCGGTCCGCGTGTTGACGGTGGGGTCGCCGGTCATGGTCGCGACGCCGCGGACGTGTCCGACGTTCTCGGCCACGAGTACCAGCACCACCGGCAGGAACATCGGGAGCAGGCCCCACGCGATCGGGTCGCCGAAGGACGGCAGGTGGAAGGCGGGCAACCCGAACCACGCGCGGTCCTCGATGAGCTTCGCCACACCGGTGAAGTCGACGCGGCCCATGATCAGCGCCGCGATGTAGCCGACGACGACACCGAGGAAGATCGAGACGCGCCCGAGGATGCCGCGGAACAGCACCGCGAACAGGATGCACGCGACGAGCGTGATCGTCGCGAGCACGGCGTCGGTCGTGAAGTTGTTCCAGGCGGCGGGTGCCAGGTTCAGGCCGATGAGAGCGACGATCGCGCCCGACACGACCGGCGGCATGAGCTTCTCGAGCCAGCGCGTTCCCGTCGCCTGCACGAGGAAGCCGATGCCGGCGAGCAGGAGGCCGGCGACGAACACGCCGACGAGCGCCTGCCCGATCTGCTCGGGGCTGTCGAGCGGCTTGCCCTCGCCCGGCCCGAAGGCGGTGATCGGCGCGATGAACGCGAACGACGACCCGAGGTAGCTGGGGAGGCGGTTCCGGGTGAGGAGCAGGAAGAGGAGGGTGCCGAGGCCCGAGAAGAGCAGCGTCGTGCTGACGGGGAACCCGGTGAGCAGGGGCACGAGGAAGGTGGCGCCGAACATCGCGACGACGTGCTGGGCGCCGATGGCGATCGTGCTGCCCCAGCCGAGGCGCTCGCGGGGGGTGACGACGGCACCGGGGGCGACGCGACGGCCGTCGCCGTGGAGGGTCCAGATGGGCATGCGCGTACTCCTCGGGTGATGGGGGGATGCCTGGCGTCAGGCTACCTGGGAGTCGGCTGAGTGCGTGGGAGCGACGCCGTCAGGACGTGAGGCGTTCGAGCAGCTCGCGGTACTTCGCCGCCGTCTGGGCGACGATCTCGTCGGGGACGACGGGCGGCGTGCCCTGCTTGTCCCAATGCGCCGCCAGCCAATCGCGCACGATCTGCTTGTCGAAGCTCGCCATGCGCGCGGCGGGGGTCTCGGCGGTGCGCCAGGTCTCGGCATCCCAGTACCGCGACGAGTCGCTTGTGAGCACCTCGTCGGCGAGGGTGAGGACGCCGTCGGCGTCGAGGCCGAACTCGAACTTCGTGTCGGCGAGGATCAGACCCTTCGCCTCGGCGAGGGCGGCGGCGCGGCGGTAGATCTCGAGCGACGCGTCGCGCAGCTCCGCCGCGCGCTCCGGTCCGACGAGCTCGACGGTGCGCTCGAAGGAGATGTTCTCGTCGTGCTCGCCGAGCGGGGCCTTGTAGGCCGGGGTGAAGATCGGTTCCGGCAGGCGGTCGCCGTTGCCGAGGCCGGTGGGGAGGGGGATGCCGCAGACCGTGCCGTCGGCCTGGTACTCGACCCATCCCGAGCCGGTCAGGTAGCCGCGGACGACGCACTCGACCGGCAGCATGTCGAGCGAACGGACGACCATGCCGCGCCCGTCGGTCGCGGCCGGCGGCGTCTGGCCGGGGAGGAGGTGGTTGGCGATCGCGCGGCCGCCGTCGGCACCGGCGAGCTGCTCGAACCACCACAGCGACAGCGAGGTGAGGAGGGCGCCCTTGCCGGGGATCGCCGGCTCGAGCACGTGGTCGAACGCGCTGACACGGTCGCTGGCGACCACGAGCAGTCGGCCGTCATCGGCTCCGTCGGAGGATCGGTAGAGGTCGCGGACCTTGCCCGAGTACACGTGGGTCCATCCGGGCAGGGGGGTCGCGGCATCCGTCACCAGCCCATTATGTCGGGCGCGCGGAGCGCGTACCGTGGCGGGATGCGTCGCCCCCTGCTCGCCCTGACCGCCCTCGCGGTGTCGTTCGGACTGAGCGGCTGCGTCTCGACCGCCGCGGTCGATGACGCCGCGCCGACGCCGTCGTCATCCCCGACCAGGTCGGCCGAGGCCGCGCCGACCCCGACCCCCACTTCGATGCCCGAACCCGAGGAATCGGTGGACCCCTCGTACGTCGTCCCCGAGCAGGACCCGCTCGAGGCCTCGCGCCTGGTGTTCGAGAGCGATGCCGTCGGCGTCGACCCCGTGACGGTCGTGAGCGTGTCGAGCAGTGCGGTGAGGGACCAGGACTACGTGCTCGACTTCGACTGCATCCCGCGGGACGCCACCATCACGCTGTCCCTGTCGCCCGCCGTGGGCGAGGACGACCCTCCCGTGAACTTCTCCGGGCCCATCGCTCTCACGCAGGGATGCAGCGGGCCGGGACGGACGACCGGGATCCGTGTCGACCGGATGGTCGGCGTGCAGATCTCGATGACGGGCGACGAGGTGTCGCGCGCGTGGGCGGTGCTGCGTCCCAACCAGTGATCCCGGTGTCGTCGGACCGGCGTATAGTCCACATGGACTAATTCACCGGGAGGCTCCATGGCGCACGGGACGGCGACGCTCACGCCGACCGCCGTCATGCTCCTCGCGCTGCTGCACGAGGACGATATGCACGCGTACGAGATGGTGCGCCTGCTGCGCGAGCGCCGCGCCGACCGGCTGATCGCCCTCACCCACGGCACGATCTACCACACGGTGGCCCGCCTCGAACGGCAGGGTCGCATCGTCGAGGTCGGCAGCGACCGCGACGGCAACCGTCCCGAGCGCACGACGTATGCGTTGACGGATGCCGGTGCCGCCGACCTCCTCGCATGGATCCGCCGCGAGCTCGTGTCGGTCGACGACCCGGGCCGCTTCCGCATCGCCCTGACCGAAGCGCACAACCTGCCCCGCGACGAGGTGCTCGCGCTCCTCGCCCAGCGTCGGGAGCTGCTCGTGGCATCCCTGGACGCCCATCGGACCGCCCGCGATCGCGCGATCGCGCACGGATCGCACCCCCAGTTCCTCATCGAGGTGCACCGCCAGGCGGCGCTCCTCGACGCCGACATCGCCTGGCTCGACGAAGCGGTCGAGTTCATCCGTCGTCCCGACACCGTCTGGGGTGTCGTCGACATCCCCGCCACCGACCGCTATCTGGCACAGAGAGAAGCCGCACGCGCATGAGCGAGAGCACGTCCACCGTCCGCGCCCCGGGCGCACCCGCCGCCCCCACGAACCCCTGGCCTGCCCTCTGGGCGCTCGTCATCGGGTTCTTCATGATCCTCGTCGACACGACGATCGTCTCGGTCGCGAACCCCGCCATCAAGGCGGCCCTCGACCCGACCACGAGCAACCTCGACAACGTCGTGTGGGTCACGTCCGCCTACCTGCTGACCTACGCCGTGCCGCTGCTGGTCACCGGCCGTCTCGGCGACCGGTTCGGCCCCAAGAACATGTACCTGATCGGCCTCGCGATCTTCACTCTCGCGTCGCTCGCGTGCGGACTGTCGGGCTCGCTCATGGCCCTGATCATCGCGCGCGCCGCGCAGGGCCTCGGCGCCGCGTTGATGACGCCGCAGACGATGGCGGTCATCACCCGGACCTTCCCCGCCGAGCGCCGCGGCGCCGCGATGGGCCTGTGGGGCGCGACCGCCGGTGTCGCCACCCTCGTCGGTCCGCTCGCGGGCGGCCTGCTCGTCGACGGCTTCGGGTGGGAGTGGATCTTCTTCGTGAACATCCCCGTGGGCGTCGTCGCTTTCGTGCTCGCGTGGCGGCTCGTGCCGCAGCTCGAGACGCACCCGCACCGGTTCGACGTCCTCGGCGTCGTGCTGAGTGCGGTCGCCCTCTTCCTCATCGTCTTCGGCCTGCAGGAGGGCGAGCACTACGACTGGGCCGCGTGGGTGTGGGCGATGATCGCCGCCGGCGTCGTCGTCCTCGCGGTCTTCATCTGGACGCAGGGCCGTACGAAGAGCGAGCCGCTCGTGCCACTCCAGCTCTTCCGCGACCGCAATTTCGCGATCTCCAACCTCGCGATCGCCGCCGTCGGCTTCACCGTGACGAGCATGGCGCTGCCGATGGCGTTCTTCACCCAGCTCGCCCGCGGGCTGACGCCGACCGAGTCGGCACTGCTCCTCATTCCGATGGCGGTGCTCTCGGGTGTGCTCGCCCCCTTCGCGGGCCGCATCCTCGACCGCGTCGACCCCCGCGTGCTGCTGGTCCCCGGACTGACGCTGATGGCTGCGGGGCTCGTCGGGTACTCCCTGCTCATGAACACCGAGGCGCCGATCCTCCTGCTGCTGATCCCGTCGGCGGTCATCGGTGTCGCCAACGCGGGTATGTGGGGACCGCTCGCGACGACCGCTACGCGCAACCTGCCGCCGCAGCAGGCGGGTGCCGGGTCCGGCATCTACAACACGACCCGGACGATCGGGTCGGTCATCGGTTCCGCGGCCATCGCCTCCGTCATGCAGTCGCGCCTCGAGGCGAACCTGCCGGGTGCCGGCGACGCGACGGGCGGGGACTTCGGCGGCGGTGGCGGGATGCCTCCCGTCGTCGCCGAGGGGTTCTCCGCCGCGATGGCTCAGGCGATGCTCCTGCCCGCTGCCGTGATCGCGCTCGGCGTCGTGCTCGTGTTGTTCCTGCGCCGCCCCGCGCACCTCGCGCAGCGCTGAGCGCAGCGCTCGGTGGCGCGCGCGGGGTTCAGCCCGCGGCGCGGGCGGCGATGTCGCGGCGGTAGTGCCCGCCCTCGAGGGTGATGCGCTCGAGGGCGGTGTACGCCCGCTCGCGCGCGTCGGCGAGGTCGGCGCCCACCGCGACGACATTGAGCACGCGCCCGCCGGTGGCGACGAGCGCACTGTCGGCGGTGGCGGTCGCGGCGTGGGCCAGGTGCACGCCGTCGACGGATGCCGCGGCATCCGTCCCCTCTATCGCGCGGCCGGTCTGCGGCGCCTCCGGGTAGCCCTCACTCGCGAGGACGACGGTGACGGCGGCCTCGAGGGAGAACTCGGGGGCCGGCTCGGACTCGAGCGTGCCGCTGGCCGCCGCCAGCAGCAGGCGTGACAGCGGGCTGCGCAGACGCGCCAGGACGACCTGCGTCTCGGGGTCGCCGAAGCGGGCGTTGAACTCGATCACCTTGACGCCGGACTCGGTGAGGATGAGGCCCGCGTAGAGCAGCCCGATGAAAGGGGTGCCCTCGGCATCCAGCTGCCGGATGACGGGCTCGGCCACCTCGGCGGTCACCTGCGCGACGAACGCGTCTTCGCCGCCGAACCGCTCGCCGAGCCAGGGGAGCGGCGAGTAGGCGCCCATCCCGCCTGTGTTCGGGCCCTCGTCGCCGTCGTACGCGCGCTTGAAGTCCTGCGCAGGGCTGAGCGCCCGCACGCTGTCGCCGTCGGAGACGAAGAAGAGCGAGACCTCGGGGCCGGCGAGAAACTCCTCCACCAGGACGGGACCGCTCGGCAAGTAGGTGTCGGCGTGCGCGAGCGCCGCGTCGCGGTCGGACGTGACGATGACGCCCTTGCCGGCGGCGAGTCCGTCGGCCTTCACGACGTAGGGGGCGCCGAACTCGTCGATCGCCGCGGCGACCTCGTCGCGGGTGTGCGCGCGCGCCGCGCGACCGGTCGGGACGCCCGCGGCATCCATGATCCGCTTCGCGAACGCCTTCGAGCCCTCGAGCTGCGCGGCGGCCTTGCCGGGACCGAAGACGGGGATGCCGCGCTCGCGCAGCGCGTCGGCGACGCCGGCGACGAGGGGGGCTTCGGGGCCGATGACGACGAGGTCGATCGCCGCCTCGTTCGCGTAGCCGGTGACGGCCGCGGGGTCGTTCTGATCGAGCCCGGGGACGATCCTCGCGTCGGCGGCGATGCCGGCGTTGCCGGGGGCCGCGAAGATCTCGTGCCCGGCGCCTTCGGCGGCGAGGGCGAGGATGATGGCGTGCTCGCGCGCGCCCGAGCCGAGGACCAGGATCTTCACCCCGCCAGCCTACCGACCGGCCTGCGCGCGTTACGGTGGCTGCCATGGCCCGCATGATCAGCACCGGCGACGGACGCGACGCCCTCGCGGCCGTCGCCGCCGGCACCGCGACACGTCCCGAGACGGCGATGGCGGTCCGCTACCTGCTGCAGCTGCTGGTCGAGAAGGCGCCGGGCAACTCCGTCGAGGTCCGTGTGCCGCCGTTCGGCGCGGTGCAGGTCGTCGAGGGACCGCGTCACACGCGCGGCACCCCGCCGAACGTGATCGAGACGGATGCCGCGACCTGGATCGCTCTCGCAACCGGACAGGTCGCCTGGGCCGACGCCGTCACCGCCGGCACCGTCCGGGCGTCGGGCGTCCGGGCGAACCTCGACGGGCTGCTGCCGCTCCGGCCCTGACCTGTCCCGGTACCATCGCCTGCGGAGAGGATCCCCATGCAGGCACGGCACCCCCGGAGCGTCACACGTCCCCTCGTCACCGGGTTGATCGGTGCGGCCGCGGTCGTCCTCGTTCCCACGGGACCCGCGAACGCCGCGGCGCCCTCGTGCGTCGTCTCCGAGGCGACGGCCGTCTGGGATTCCGGCGCCGATGAGCTGCGGACCGACGGTGCGATCTCGGCGGAGGGCGGCATCCTCACGTTCGACGGCGGCGCCGGCGTGCTCGAGCCGGTCCGCCCCTCCGGCAGCCTCAGCTTCGACGGGACCGTCGCCTACACGAGCGCCGCGGGCGTCGAGACGACGCTGTCCGCCCCAACCCTCGTGATCGACGGCGGCTCGGGCACCCTCTTGTTCGACGTGCAGCCCGAGGGGACGGAACTGATCCCTCAAGCGGCGCTCGCCGAGGTCGACCTCCGCGCCGTCGCCGTCTCGGAATCGGGCGACACCATGAACCTCGACGGCGTCGACGCGCAGACCGACGCGACCGCCGACGGTTCCGACCTGCTCTGGGCGGGCACCCTCGGGGACCTCGATCTCACCGTGACCGCGGACTGCACCACGATCGCCGACACGGCGGTCGTCGAGGAGGAGGAGCAGGATGCCGCGGCCCCCGGCATCCTCGTCCCGCTCATCGTCGTCGGGATCGCCGCGACCGTGACGGTCGTCCTCGCCGTCGGATCGGTCCAGCGGCGCAAGCGCAACAGCGCCCGCGCCGCCCAGCCGGAGACCGTCGGCGACCCGCTCCCCTGAGGCGGGGGTGGACAATGGAAGCATGGCCGAGCACTCCGAAACGCACGTCGAGTCCGCCGAGCTGCGGCGCACCCCGCGGTTCGCGGCCTTCTTCGCCGTCGGGGCGGCCCTCGGCATCCTCGTCGCCCTCATCCTGACGTTCGCGTTCGGCGACGGAGCGATCAGCGAGAGCACGGGAGCGCGCTACTCGCAGAGCCAGGTATTCGGCTTCCTGCTGCTGTGGTGCGTGCCCGCCGGGATCGCGGTCGGCGCGGTCGTCGCGCTCGTCTTCGACCGAGTACTCGGCAAGAAGCACCGCACCGTGCGCATCGAGCGCGAGCGCGTCGAGGGCTCCGAGGACTGAGCCCGCCTCAGGCGAGCTCGGCGATGATCGGCTGGATCGCCGGATCGAACGCCGCGACGTCGCCGCGCAGGCCGTCGGTGACGGCGATCGTCAGTGAGCCGATCCACCAGACGCCGCGCTGCGTGAGCGGCAGCACCTGCACGTTCAGCTCGAACGAGTGCGCCCGGCGGCCGACGCGGCGCTCGTGCTCGGCGATCGCGCTCGCGTAGGCCCGGTAGCTGCTCGCCGATCCGGCCCGCGCCTGCATCGTGTAGCGATCGGCGGCCCACCGCGCGAAGGCGACGGCATCGTCGGCGAGCGGCGCCATGGCGGCGCGCAGCTCGTCGAAACCGTCGACGGGGAGCACGGCGAGCGTCTCGTAACCGTCGACGAGATCGAGAGGCACGGGCGAGGGGTGCGCCTGCGGTTCGACCGCCATCGCCCAGTACGCGAGCCACTGCCGCTGCAGCAGGCGGGCGTCGTCGTCATCGCCGGCGGGCGGTGCCGCGGGGGCTCCCCGCAGGTGGGGCAGCTCTTCGGGGGCACGGATGCCGAGTGCCTGGCGCACGAACAAGGCGACGAGCACCGTCGTACTCGCGTCCTCCCGCACCACCCATTCGGGCCGCTCAGCCCCGCTCATGGCGCCATCCTATGGCTCGCCTGTGGTCCCCGTCCGCTCCGCGTCGCCTCCGCGGCGGAAGCAGGCGGCGTCCGGGGGCCGGTAGGCTGTGCGGGTGGCCTCGACTCCCACCGATCCCTACTCCGCTGCCGGCGTCGACACCGCGGCGGGGGACCTCGCCGTCGAGTTGATGAAATCGGCCGTCCGTCGCACCCAGGGCCCCGAAGTCCTCGGCGGCGTCGGCGGTTTCGCCGGCCTCTTCGACGCCTCGGCCCTCCTCGGGTACACGAAGCCCCTGCTCGCGACCTCGACAGACGGCGTCGGCACGAAGGTCGCCATCGCGCAGGCCCTCGACAAGCACGACACGATCGGCCAGGACCTCGTCGGCATGGTCGTCGACGACATCGTCGTGGTCGGCGCGAAGCCGCTCTTCATGACGGACTACATCGCGACGGGCAAGGTCTTCCCCGAGCGCATCGCCGACATCGTCCGCGGTATCGCCGACGGCTGCGCCGCGACCGGCACGGCGCTCGTCGGCGGCGAGACGGCCGAGCACCCGGGCCTGCTCGGCGTCAACGACTACGACGTCGCGGGAGCGGCGACGGGAGTGGTCGAAGCGGATGCCGTCCTCGGCGCCGACCGGGTGCGTTCGGGCGATGTCGTGCTGGCGCTCGCCTCGAGCGGTCCCCACTCCAACGGCTATTCGCTGATCCGCCACATCATCGCGAACGCCGGCATCGGGTACGGCGACAACGCCGCCGACTTCGGTCGCACGTGGGGCGAGGAGCTCCTCGAGCCGACGCGCCTCTACACGTCGCCGCTGCTGCGCGCGATCGACGCGCACCCGGGCGCCATCCACTCCCTCAGCCACGTCACCGGCGGCGGCATCGCGGCCAACCTCGCCCGCGTGCTGCCCGTCGGCACGTGGGTCGACGTGGACCGCGCCACGTGGTCGCCCCCGCCCGTGTTCCGCGTCCTCGCCGACATCGGCGGGTTGTCGCTCGAGCAGACCGAGGGCACCTGGAACCTCGGCATCGGCTTCCTCGCCGTCGTGTCGGCCGAGGCCGCCGACGCCGCGGCATCCACCCTCTCCGCGGAGGGCATCCACACCTGGCAGGTCGGGACGGTGTCGGATGCGGCACTGCCGGCCGGCGACTACGAGCAGGGCGCGAAGGGCGTCGACGGCGGCGCGGTCCGTCTCGTCGGCTCCTACGCAGAAACGGACTGAGCTACACCCATGTGCGGAATCGTCGGCGTCGTCGGACAGGGACCCGCCAACCAGGAGGTCTACGACGCACTGCTGCTGCTGCAGCACCGCGGACAGGACTCGACCGGCATCGCGACAGCGGAGTCGAGTGGCATCTTCCACATCGCGAAGAACCGCGGGATGGTGCGCGAGGCGTTCCGCACCCGTGACATGCGCTCGCTCCTCGGCACGATCGGCCTCGGTCACGTGCGGTACGCGACGAAGGGGACCGCCTCGAACGAGGAGGAGGCGCAGCCGTTCTACGTGAACGCCCCGTACGGCATCGTCCTCGTCCACAACGGCAACCTCACGAACACGCGCGAGCTCACCGAGGAGCTCTTCCGCACCGACCGCCGGCACCTCAACACGAGCTCCGACACCGAGCTGCTCGTCAACGTCCTCGCGAACGAGCTGCAGGCCGTCATCTCGGGGCTCGAGCTCGACCACGAGCAGATCTTCGAGGCCGTCACGCGCGTGCACCAGCGCGTGGAGGGCTCGTACGCCGCCATCGCCCTGATCGCCGGGTACGGTCTGCTCGCCTTCCGCGACCCCTTCGGCATCCGTCCGCTGATCCTCGGCACCCGCCGGGCCGAGAACGGCCGGTACGAGTGGACCGTGGCCTCCGAGTCGCTCGTCCTCGAGAACGGCGGCTTCGAGGTCGTCCGCGACGTCGAGCCCGGCGAGGCGGTCTTCATCGATCTCGACGGCAACCTCTTCACGAAGCAGTGCGCGCCGAACCCCAAGCTCGTGCCCTGCTCGTTCGAGTACGTCTACCTCGCCCGTCCCGACTCGGTCATGAACGGCATCTCGGTCTACGAGGCCCGCCTCCGCATGGGCGAGCGCCTCGCCGACACGATCGCGAAGTACACCCCCGAGGGCTCGATCGACGTCGTCATGCCGATCCCGGACTCCTCGCGTCCCGCCGCGATGCAGGTCGCGCGCAAGCTCGGCATCGAGTACCGCGAGGGCTTCTACAAGAACCGCTACATCGGCCGGACGTTCATCATGCCGGGCCAGGCGATCCGCAAGAAGAGCGTGCGCCAGAAGCTCAACGCGATGTCGACCGAGTTCAAGGGCAAGAACGTCCTCCTCATCGACGACTCGATCGTGCGCGGGACCACCTCGCGCGAGATCATCCAGATGGCACGGGATGCCGGGGCCACCTCGGTGACCTTCGCCTCGGCCGCCCCGCCCATCCGCTTCCCCCACGTGTACGGCATCAATATGCCGTCGCGTCACGAGCTCGTCGCATACAACCGGACGATCCCCGAGATCGCCGAGGAGCTCGGCTGCGACTACCTCGTGTACCAGGAGATCGCCGACCTGAAGGCCGCGATCCTCGAGGGTGCGCCCGACGTCGAGGACCTCGACATGAGCTGCTTCGACGGTCGGTACGTCACCGGCACGGTGAGCGACGAGTACCTCGCCTGGGTCGAGGGCACCCAGGAGTCCTGAGCCGCCTAGGCTGAATCGGTGACGTCCCCCGATCCCCTCGCCGTGCGTCGTGGTCGGATCCTCGCCGTCGTCGGCATCGTCCTGCTCGCGTTCTCGCTGCGCTCGGCGGTCGCGTCGCTCTCGCCGCTGTTCGATGCGATCGGCGAGGACTTCGTCCTTCCCGCCGCGGTGCTCGGCCTGATCGGGACCGTGCCGCCGCTGTGCTTCGCGGTGTTCGGCCTCCTCGCCTCGGGGTTCGAGCGTCGCTTCGGGCTCGAGCGGACCACGCTCGTCGCACTCGGCGCCGTCGCCCTCGGCTTGGTGGCACGCGCGGCAGCCAGCGATGCATACGGGCTGCTGCTCGGCTCGGCGCTCGTGTTCGCCGGGGTCGGGGTCGGCAACGTGCTCCTGCCCGCGCTGGTCAAGAAGTACTTCCCCGACCGCATCGGCCTGATGACCACGGTCTACTCGACGATGATGGCGATCTCGACCTTCGTGCCTCCGCTTGTCGCGGTGCCCGTGGCGGATGCCGCGGGGTGGCGCACGTCGCTGGGGCTCTGGGCGGTCTTCGCCCTGGCCGGGCTCGCCCCCTGGATCGTGCTCGCGCTGCGAGCCCGCCGCGCCGCCCTCGCCGAGGTGGACCTCGAACCCGTGAGCACACGGGTGTTCGGGCGGATGTGGCGGTTGCCCACCGCCTGGGCGCTCGCCGTCACCTTCTTCGTCTCGAGCGCCGTCGCCTACACGTCGTTCGCGTGGCTGCCGAAGATCCTCGTCGACACGGCGGGCGTGACGCCGCAGGTCGCCGGCACGCTGCTGTCGCTCTTCGCGCTGATCGGGCTGCCCGCGTCGCTCGTCGTGCCGGTGCTCGTCGCCCGGCGGGGCGTCGTTCTGCCGCTGTTCATTGTCGCCTCGGCCTCGGGGGTGCTCGGCGCCGGCGGGCTGCTGGTGGCCCCGGCATCCGCCCCCTGGCTCTGGGTCACGCTGCTGGGCATCCTGCCACTGCTGTTCCCGCTCGTCCTGACGTCCGTCGGGCTGCGCACGCGCACGCACGACGCGACGGTCGCGCTGAGCTCGTTCGCGCAGAGCCTGGGTTACGGCGTGACGATGCTGATGCCGATCGGGGTCGGCCTCATCCACGATGCGACGGGATCGTGGACGGTGCCGCTGGTCATGCTCCTCGCGATCTCACTGCTCGCCGTGCCGGCGGGCGTCGTGATCGCGCGACGGAAGACGGTCGAACAGGAGTGGGAACAGCGCCACGGTTCGTGGTGAGCGGACGAGCGAGAGGTCAGGCCTTCTCGAAGGATGCCGGGGCCGCGGCCGACGGGTCTTCTTCGTCGTCCTCGTCGGCGTACTGGTCGGCCCACTTGTCCTCGTACTGCTCGTCACCGGGCGCGCCGAGCTCACGCTCGAGCGCGTTGATGTTCAAGCTGTACGTGTCGTACTTCAGCTCACGGGCGATCTTGGTGTTCTTCGCCTTTTGACGGCCACGCCCCATGCGTAACCCCCTCATTTCACGAGTGCGGGCTTGGTCCGGCAGCCCGACGAGTCACAGTCCGGCAATGGCCGGGAAGAGTAGCATTCAGGGTACCACGGAGCGTTCCCACCGCCCTCGCGGCGGGGATCCAGGAAGGGTGATCCGATATGTCCGATGCCGTATCGCAGCCGCAGACCCGCCGTCCGCATCGCCCCGTGATCGCGGGGATCGTGCCCGGGCAGCCGGCCCGCGTGCTCCGCGAAGCCGCGCAGTATGCCCGGCTCCACGGCGCCGCCCTACTGATCGCCCACGTCGACATCACCCGGTTCGTCTCGTACGAGGATCCCGACGGCTACGTCCACACGGCGCCGATCAACCTCGACGCGATCCCGAGCGAAGCGCTCGAGGCCCAGCTGCGCGACCAGGCCACCGCGGCGCTGTCGGGCATCGACGTCGCGTGGTCGCTCGAGATGCTGGCGGGCGACCCGGCGCTGGCGATGAAGGACCTCGCCGAGCGCACCGAGGCCCGTCTCATCGTCGTCGGCACGCGCAAGCGCGGCATCGGCGACTCGATCCGGGAGTTCTTCACGGGGTCGGTCGCGGCACGCCTCGCGCACCGGCAGCCGCGCCCCGTCCTCGTCGTCCCCCTGGGGGAGCCCGTGAAGGACGACGAGGACCCGTGGCGCGACCGGCAGGAATGGCCCGAGGAGCTCTGGCCCGGCAGCTGAGTCAGTTGCGCATCGCGCTCCGGACGGCCTCGGCCGTCTCGTCGAGCGCGGTCTTCAGGTCGTCGACGACGGATGCCGCGAGGTCGCCGCCGCGGGCGACGTGACCGCGCAGGTCGGCTCGCAGACCGGCACGGAACTCGGCGAGCAGCTCGTCGGCCCGTCGCACCTGCTCGCGTGCCGCCGCGCGTGGGTCGGCAGATGAGGGTGCCGCGGGTCGGCTCGGCGCAGCGGATGCCGCGGCCAGGTCGGCCTGCAGGCTGCGCATGGCCTCCCGCACGCCCGCGCGCACCTCGTCGGCGATGAGACGGACGCTGTCCGCGAGGCCGGCCTCGATGCCCGCGAGGTCGCCCGAGCGCGACGCCACTTCGGCGCGACCGGCATCCGTGATCTCGTAGACGGTCTTGCGGCCGTCGACGGTCTTGGTGACGAGACCCTCCTCCTCGAGCTTCGAGAGGCGGGGGTAGATCGTGCCGGCGCTGGGGGTGTACGTGCCGCCGGTGCGGTCGGACAGCGCCTGCATGAGGTCGTACCCGTGGCGCGGCGCCTCGTCGAGCAGACTCAGCAGGTAGAGGCGCAGGTCGCCGTGGGAGAAGACGGGGGGCATCTCAGTACTCCTCTGCCGCGGGGGTCGGGTCGGTGATCGCCGAGGCGACGCGTCGGATGACGGAGACGTCGCCCGAAACGGTGTTGGCGCGGACCTCCGCGAACGAGCCGCTGAGCTCGCCCACCGATCCGGAGTAGGTCGAGCCGATCCCGCTCTGGGACCGGTCGATCCCGTCGACGCTCAGCTTCCCGCTGACCGTGCGCAGGGTGTACTTCGCCGCCACGGCCTCATCGAGGCGCAGGGTCGCGGCGCCGCTGACCGTGTTGAACGAGACGTTCTGGGTCGGTCCGACCGAGTCGATGAGGACGGCGCCGCTGACGGTGTCGGCGTACGCGGTGCGGATCGTGCCGGCCGCGGTGATCGCGCCCGAGACCGCGTTGGCGTTGAGCGTGCCGGTGAGGTCGCGCATCTGCACGTCGCCCGAGACCGAGTTCACCGTCACGTCGCCCGTCAGGCCGTCGACGATGATGTCACCCGACACGGTGTTGAGCTTCGCGTCGGTGACGAGCCCCGCCACGAGCGCGCTCGCGCTGACGACGCCGAGGGTGAGGGCGATCTCGCGCGGAACCGCGATGCTCACCTCCGCCTGCGGTCCGCCGCTGCCGAAGTTGCGGAACGACGACAGGAAGTTGTCCCAGCGCAGCTGTGCGTGGTCGATCTCCACTGCACCGTCACGGGCTTCGATGCGCAGTTCTTTCTGCGTGACGGAGTGCACTTCGATGCGGACGCCGGGCTCGTCGTGGGCGACGACGTCGATCTGTCCGCCGACGAGTCCCACCTTGAGCCGACGGATGCCGTCGAGGTCGATGACGCGGGTCTCCCCGGGCTGGACCAGCCACTTCTCGAGAGTCATGTTGTCTCCTGCGGTCGATCGCGAATCAAGATATATCGCGTTGCAGGTACGGTAACACGATATATCTCGAATTGTCGACACCGATGTGCAACGAGAGCTTGACCTTGACGCTGCGTCAACTTCTAGCGTGGTCGTCATGACGCGTGAATGGTCGATCCAGGAACTCGCCCGCCTGGCGGGGACGACGAGCCGCACCCTGCGCCACTACGGCCAGGTCGGACTCCTGTCGCCGACGCGGACGGGCACCGGGGGCTACCGGTTCTACGACGCCGCCGCCCTGCGCCGCCTGCAGCACATCCTGCTGCTGCGCGAGCTCGGGCTGGGTCTGCCCCGCATCGCCGAGGTCCTCGCCGAAGACGTCGACGAGACCGCGGCGCTGGCCACCCACCTGGGCTGGCTCGAGACCGAACGCGCGCGCATCGACCGGCAGATCGCCGCCGTCGCATCGACCCTCGACGCGAGGAGAAGAGGAGAGGAACCCATGGCCGAGAACATGTTCGACGGCTTCGACCACACCGTGCACCGCGAGGAGGTCACCGAACGCTGGGGCGCCGACGCGTACGCGCGCTCCGACGCCTGGTGGCGCGGGATGTCGGCCGACGAGAAGAAGGGCTGGATGGAGCGCAGCGCGCAGCTGACCTCCGACTGGAGCGACGCGGCGGGCCGCGGCATCCGTCCCGATTCCGAAAAGGCGCAGGAGCTCGCCGCGCGGCACATCGCGTGGCTCGAGAGCATCCCCGGAACGCCCGCCGCCGACGGCGGCGACCTCCGCGGATATGTGCTCGGCCTCGCCGACATGTACGTGGCCGACGACCGCTTCGGTGCGAATTACGGCGGGACGGCGGGCGCGACGTTCGTCCGGGACGCGCTGCGCCACCACCTCGACCGGTCGTGAGCGGACGTGACGAGGCCCCCTCGACCGAGATCGGGAGGGGGCCTCGATGCGCTCGTGGGGGCGAGCGCCGCTGACGCGCCTGGGGGTGCGCGTCAGACGATCAGGTGTTCTTGCGCAGGACCCGCAGCAAGAAGGCGATCAGCGCGATGACACCCACGATGATGGCCACCCAGAGCAGGAACTGGAGACCTTCCGTGATGCCACCCACGATCGCCAGCACGATGGCGATCACGATGATGATGATGAGTGCAAGGTTCATTGGAGGCTCCCTCTGTTTGTCTCCGTTGTCCGCCGGAGCGGGGGTGACGCGGGTGTGCGTCGTACCCATTGCTATCAGCGTTCTCCCAGGCGGATCAGGCCCTTGACAGGCGCTGCGGGCGGTGACATAACGTGGCCGGACGCGGGCGATCCCTGTCCGCACGGATGACGTGAGGCGGATGCACCATGCCGGCAGGACGCGGCTCGAACAGCCTGAAGGACCCCGACCTCTACGAAGAGCTCCGCAAGGACGGCGCTTCGAAGGAGAAGGCGGCCCGCATCTCCAACGCCGCCGCGCGCGACGGCCGCAGCGCCGTGGGCCGCCGGGGCGGCGCGTCCGGAGACTACGAGGACTGGACCGTGGCGGACCTCCGCGGCCGCGCGAAGGAGCTCGGCATCCGCGGGTACTCCCACGCCCGCAAGGCCGACCTCATCGACATGCTCCGATCGCACTGACGTGCCACGGCTCAAGCGGGTGCGACCCGGCACCGATGTCGGGTACCGCCGGCTGCGCTCCGGGACCGGCTTCCGGTACGTGGATGCCGACGGCGACCCCCTCCCCAAGGCGGAGGCCGACCGCGTGCGCGCCCTCGTCCTGCCGCCCGCGTGGCAGGACGTGTGGATCTGCTCGGACCCGAACGGGCACATCCAGGCGACCGGCGTCGACGAGGCGGGGCGGGTGCAGTACCGCTACCACCCGCAGTGGACGGCGGGACGCGACAAGGGCAAGTACGCCCGGGCGCTGCAGCTCGCCGAGGCGCTGCCGCGGGCGCGCGGACGCGTCACGACGTCGATCCGTCGCGAGGACATCGACCAGGAACGCGTGCTCGCGGCCGCCTTCCGGCTGCTCGACCTCGCCGCGCCGCGCGTGGGAGCCGAACGCTACCTCGTCAAGCACGGCAGCCGCGGCCTCACCACGCTGCTGCGCCGGGACGCCGTCGTCGACGGCACCGTCGTCGCGCTGCGCTTCCCGGGCAAGAGCGGCCAGCGCCAGGAGATGGAGGTCGAGGACCCCGACCTCGCCGCGGCCGTGGAGCTGCTCGTCGCGGGCAGGCCGAGCTCGCCGCTGCTCGCCTACCTCCGCGGGCGTCGCCGCGTCGCCCTCACGCCCCGGGACGTCAACCTCTACGTCCGGTCGATGACCGGGGGGACGTTCACGGCGAAGGACTTCCGCACCCTGCGGGGCACGATCACCGCCGCCGACGCCCTCGCCCGCATCGGGCCTTCGACGAAGAAGTCCGACCTCAAACGCGCCGAGGTCCTCGCGGTCAAGGTGACCGCCAAGACGCTCGGCAACACCCCGTCGGTCGCGCGCAGCTCGTACATCGACCCGCGCGTGTTCGACCGCTACCGTCGCGGCATCCTGCTCGACACCACCGTGTCGCCCGAATCCGCCATCCGGACGCTCATCCTCACCTGACCCCTCCCACCCCCGCGGGTGGGGTGCCGTGAAATACTGACGCGCACCCCCGCATCCCTCACCTGCACCGTGGAAATGGGCCTCCGTTGTCGAACCTCGCTGTCCTGAGCCTCAAGAACCGCGCGCTCATCGCCCTCATCACGATCGTCGCGGCGATCTTCGGCGGACTGGCCCTCACGAGCCTCAAGCAGGAGCTGATCCCGCCGATCCAGCTGCCGCAGCTGTCGATCCTGACCACGTACCCCGGCGCATCCCCCGACGTCGTCAACAACGACGTCTCGACGCCGATCGAGCAGGCGATCCAGGCCGTCCCCGACCTCGAGTCCACGTCGTCGACGAGCACGACGAACGCGTCGATCATCCGGGCATCCTTCGCCTACGGCACCGACCTCGCGACCGCCGAGCAGAAGATCCTGCAGGCCATCAACCGCATCGACGACACGCTGCCCGACGGTCTCGACACGAGCGTCCTCGCCTTCTCGACCGACGACCTCCCCGTCATCGCGCTCGCCGTCACGGGATACGACAACGCGACCGAGGTGCAGACACGGCTCGAGAACGCCGTCGTCCCCGACATCGAGGACCTCGACGGAGTCGCCGCCGCGCAGATCGTCGGCGGGCAGACCTCGCGGGTGACGATCACCCCCGACCAGGCCGCGCTCGCCGCCGACGGGTACACGCAGACCGCGATCACCGACGCGCTCGACCAGAACGGCGTCCTGTTCCCCGGCGGCACGATCGACGAGGGTGACCAGACCCTCACCGTGCAGACCGGCACGAAGCTCGACTCCATCGACGAGATCGCCGCGCTCCCGCTCGTCCCCACGGACGCCGACCAGTTCGCCGCCGGCAAGGTCACCGTCGGGGACGTCGCCGACGTCGTCCTCGACACCGACCCGGTGACCTCGATCTCGCGCGTCGACGGCAAGCCCGCGCTCACGGTGTCGATCACGAAGCTCCCCGCGGCCAACACGGTCGACGTCTCGCACCTCGTCCGCGACGCGATCGGCGCGCTGCAGGACGACATCGGCAGCGGCGCGACGATCACGGTCGTCTTCGACCAGGCGCCCTACATCGAGCAGTCGATCGAGGCGCTCGCGCAGGAGGGGCTCCTCGGGCTCGCGTTCGCGGTCGTCGTCATCCTGATCTTCCTGCTGTCGGTGCGCTCGACCCTCGTCACCGCCATCTCGATCCCGACGAGCGTGCTCATCACGTTCATCGGCATCCAGGCCTTCGGGTACTCGCTCAACATCCTGACCCTCGGCGCCCTCACGATCGCGATCGGCCGTGTGGTCGACGACTCCATCGTCGTCATCGAGAACATCAAGCGGCACTACGTCGGCGGCGCCGACAAGCTGCAGGCGATCCTCCTCGCCGTCCGCGAGGTCGCGGCCGCCATCACGGCCTCCACCCTCACGACCGTCGCCGTCTTCCTGCCGATCGCCTTCGTCGGCGACCTGACCGGCGAGCTCTTCCGCCCCTTCGCGCTGACGGTCACCATCGCGATGCTCGCGTCGCTCTTCGTCGCGCTGACCATCGTGCCCGTGCTCGCGTACTGGTTCCTGCGACCGGGCAAGCCGGTGACGGATGCCGCGGGTCGAGCGATCGACCCCGAGGATCCGGCCGCGCCGCCGAGCCGCCTGCAGACGTCGTACCTGCCGGTGCTGCGCTGGACGCTGAAGCACTCGGTGGTGACGCTGCTGCTCGCCGTCCTCGTGCTCGGCGGCACCGTCCTGGCCGCCCCGCTCATGAAGGTCAACTTCCTCGGCGATTCGGGGCAGAACACCTTCACCGTGACGCAGAACGTCGGCGACACCGCGAGCCTCGAGACCCAGGACGCCGCCGCGAAGCGCGTCGAGGAGGTCCTGCTCGACATCGACGGCATCGAGACGGTGCAGACCTCGATCGGCTCGAGCGGTTCGGCGCTCCGCGACGCGTTCTCGGGCGGCGGCACCGGCATCACCTACTCGATCACGACCGACCCCGACGCCGACCAGGAGCAGATCCGCACCGACGTGCAGCAGGCCGTCGCCGACCTGCCGGATGCCGGTGAGGTCGTCGTCTCGGCGGCGCAGGGCGGCTTCGGCTCGACCGACATCGAGGTCGACGTCACCGCGCCGGACGCCGGCGTGCTGCGCGACGCGACCGACGCGGTGGTCGCCGCACTGCGGGACGCGAAGGGCATCGAGCAGGTCGACTCGAACCTCTCGGCATCCCTCCCCTTCGTCTCGGTCGCCGTCGACCGCGACAAGGCGGCCGAGCTGGGCCTGTCGGAGGTCGCCGTCGGCGGGCTCGTGTCGAACACCATGCAGCCGCGACAGATCGGCACCGTCGAGATCGACGACGCGTCGCTCACCGTGTACCTGAAGGCGGCCGACATCCCGCAGACGATCGACGAACTCCGTTCGCTCGAGATCGCGAGCGCGTCGGGCCTCGTACGCCTCGACGAGGTGGCGACCGTCGAGCAGTCCGAGGGACCGTCGTCGATCACCAGCGAGCGCGGTCAGCGCACGGCATCCGTCACCGTCACCCCCGCCACCGACGACCTGAACGCCTCGAACGCGGCCGTCACCACCGCCCTCGCCGACGTCGACCTGCCGCAGGGCGCCGACGCCGAGATCGGCGGGGTCGTGACGCAGCAGCAGGACGCCTTCGCGCAGCTGGGACTCGCGATCCTCGCGGCGATCCTCATCGTCTACATCGTCATGGTCGCGACCTTCAAGTCGCTGCGGCAGCCGGTGCTGCTGCTCGTCTCGGTGCCGTTCGCGGCGACCGGCGCCATCCTGCTGCAGATCGTCTCGGGTGTGCCGCTGGGCGTCGCGTCGCTCATCGGCGTCCTGATGCTCGTCGGCATCGTCGTCACGAACGCGATCGTCCTCATCGACCTCGTGAACCAGTACCGCGAGAAGGGTCTGTCCACGCCCGAGGCGGTGCTCGCCGGCGGTGCGCGCCGACTGCGGCCGATCCTCATGACGGCTCTCGCGACGATCTTCGCGCTCACGCCGATGGCGCTCGGGATCACGGGGCACGGCGGGTTCATCTCGCAGCCGCTCGCGATCGTCGTCATCGGCGGACTCGTGTCGTCGACCGTGCTGACCCTGCTCGTGCTGCCCGCGCTCTACAACCTCGTCGAGGGCGCCAAGGAGCGTCGCGCCGCCAAGCGCGGCGACGTCGTTCCCGCCGCGACCGCGACCGAGGCGCCGCTCACGCGACGCGCGCGTCGGGATGCCGCGGCTTCGGCGGGAGTCGTCACCGGCGCGGCCGCCGTCGACACGGCGCTCGTGATCGAGGAGGCCCCGGACATCGAGATCCCGGCGGTCGAGGCGCCGGCGGTCGAGGAGCCGGAGGCGTCCGACGAGGAGCCGCGGCGCGAGGAGTGAGGGTCAGCCGACGAGGTCGGCGCCCCACTCGAGCGTCCAGCTCTCGCCGGGGGCGAGACGTCGCAGGCTCCGGCCGGAGTTGAATGCGTCGGCCGGCGCCGTCATCGGCTCGATCGCGACGGCCAGGTCGTGCCCAGGGAAGCGGTCGGTCGTGAAGACCTGCACGTACTCGAATCCCTCGCCCGCCCACACCGTGAGGCGGCGCCCGTCCGGGGCGATCAGGTGCGCATGGATCCGTCCGTCGCGGCGGGGGAGTCCCGCGAAGGCGACGTCGAGCGACAGGTCGCCGACGCGTCGGGGCGTGCGGAGGTCGTGCTCGTCGTCGAGCGGCTCCTCGGCGACCGGGATGCTCTGATCGTCGAGGCGGAACCAGGTCTGCGCCTCGACTTGCAGCGACAGGTCGGCGGTGTCGACGTCGGAGATCCGGAAGTACGGGTGCGTCCCGAGGGCGACCGGGGCGTCGCCGTCGCCGATGTTCGTGATCTCGTGGGTCACCCGGATGCCGCGCTCGCCGAGGCGATAGGTCACGCGGGTGGCGAGGTGGTACGGGTACCCCGTCTGCGGCACGACGTCGGCCCGCAGGGTGAGCGCGGCATCCGTCTGCTCCTCCACCCGGTACGACGCGAACCGCAGCAGCCCGTGCGACGCGTTGCCGAGCTTCGGCTCGGTGATCGCGAGCTGGCGGAGTTCGCCGTCGTCCTCCCAGCGGCCGTCGCGGATGCGGTTGGGCCAGGGGACCAGGACGATGCCGGATGCCGCGGGTGTCGGCGCGTCGTCGGGGTAGTCAGGGACGAGGTCGACGCCGCCGACGCGCAGCGCCCGCAGCGCGGCACCGACCTCGGTGATCTCGGCCGAGACGTCGGCGGCGCGGAGGGCGAAGCGGGTTCCGGTGGGATCGGCGGCCATGCGGTCAGCGTATCGGCGCGGCGGGTTCCCAGGTGGGCCGGGTATCGTGGACCCGTCGGCGGAGGACACCGCGCTGTGCGCGGGCATCCTGTGTAGTCCTCGGGGCCGATCTCGAAACCCGATCCGCGGTTTCGGAACCAGTAACTGGAATGGCCCCCGGCCGACGGAAGTCCGGGTCTCACCGTGCGTGCGCGCACGGCGCTGTTTCGTGCGAGAACCCAGAAAGCACACGCATGCCCAAGAACAAGAAGCCGGCCGGCGGCCGCGCGCAGAACTTCGAGCCCCGCTACGGCAAGAAGACCTCCTACCAGGACGCCAAGCGCCGCCCCGGCCAGGCCTCCGCCGGAACCGCCGGCAGCAAGAGCCCCAAGCACCGCGGCTTCCGCGCCGCCGAGGATTCGGCACCCGCGAAGGGCCGCTGGACCGAGCAGGACCGCGCCGGCCGGGCCGAGGCCCGCGGCATCCGCTCGCACGCCCGCGGCGACCGCGCCGCCGGTGGCGAGCGCCCGCGCTTCGACCGTGCTGGTGGGGCGGAGCGCCCGCGTTTCGACCGCGCCGGTGGCGAGCGCCCGCGTTTCGACCGCGCCGGTGGCGAGCGCCCGCGCTTCGACCGCGCGCGTGGCAACGACCGCGGAGATTTCGATCGTCGGGGCCCCCGTGGGGCCGATTCGCGTCGGGATGGGCAGGATGTCCGCGGTTACGGCCGCCCCGAGCGCGACGATCGTGCGCGGTTCGACCGGACCGAGCGCCCCCGCTTCGACCGCGCCGACCGTGGCAACGACCGCGGAGATTCTGACCGCCGCGCCCCCCGTGACGCCGGAAACGGCCGTGACGCACGCGAATTCCGCGGTACTGGCCGGACCGAGCGCCCGCGCTTCGACCGCGCCGACCGCACCGCGCGCTCGTTCGACGACCGCCCCCGCCGGGACGACCGGCCCCGTCGCGACGAACGCGCGAACCGGTCGGACTGGAACGCCGCCGAGAAGTCGAAGGCGCACCAGGAACACGTCGACGTCGTGCACGAGCGTCTCCAGGCCGAAGCGGTGGATGCCGCATCCGTCGAGCAGGCGTCGTTCGCCGACCTCGGGCTCGGCCAGAACATCGTGCGCACCCTCGAAGGTCTCGGCGCCACGAGCCCGTTCCCGATCCAGGCGGCCACCGTCCGTCCGATCCTCGAGGGCCGTGACGTCCTCGCCCGTGGCCGCACCGGCTCGGGCAAGACGATCGCCTTCGGCGCTCCGCTCGTCGAACGTGTGCTGCGGGGCCAGGCCGGCAAGCGCCGCGCGTGGGGCCGTTCGCCGCAGGCGCTGATCCTCGCGCCGACGCGCGAGCTCGCGCTGCAGATCGACCGCACCGTGCAGGAGCTCGCGCAGAGCGTCGGCCTCTTCACGACGCAGGTCTACGGCGGCGTCCCGCAGGGCCGCCAGGTCGGCGCGCTGAAGAAGGGCGTCGACATCGTCATCGGCACCCCGGGCCGCATCGAGGACCTCGAGAAGCAGGGCAAGCTCGACCTGTCCGAGGTCGGGATCGTCGTCCTCGACGAGGCCGACCACATGAGCGAGCTGGGCTTCCTCGAGCCGATGCAGCGGATCCTCCGCCTCGTGCAGGACGACGCGCAGAAGCTGCTCTTCTCCGCCACGCTCGACCGCGAGGTCGCTGCTCTGGTCGACGAGTTCCTCGTGGACCCGGCCGTCTACGAGGTTGCGGGCGAGACGCAGGAGACCAGCACGATCGATCACCGCGTCCTCGTGATCGACCACCGCGACAAGGCCGAGATCCTCACCTCGCTCGTCGACCGCGACGGCAAGACGCTCGTCTTCACGCGGACCCGTGCGTACTCCGAGATGCTCGTCGAGCAGTTCGAGGATGCCGGGATCGCCGCCGTCGCCCTGCACGGCGACCTCAACCAGGCCAAGCGGACCCGCAACCTGCAGCGCCTGACCGACGGCAAGGTCAACGTGCTGGTCGCGACGGATGTGGCGGCGCGCGGCATCCACGTCGACGACATCGACCTGGTCGTCCAGGCCGACGCTCCCGACGAGTACAAGACGTACACGCACCGCTCGGGCCGCACCGGTCGCGCGGGCCGCGCGGGCACGGTCGTCACGCTGATCACGCGTCAGCGTCGTCGGCGCATGACCGAGATGCTCGAGCGCGCCGAGATCGATGCGCCTTTCGACGAGGCGCGCATCGGCGATGACGTGCTCGAGGAGATCACGGGTCGTCAGGCCGCGAACGTCGACGCCTGAGCAGTGTCACTAGGGTGGGCGGATGCCGCTCGTCATCCGCCCGCTCGGTGATCCCGACGTCGACGCGGTCGTGTCCCTGTGGCACGACGCCGGCCTGACCCGCCCGTGGAACGACCCGCACCGCGACATCGCGCGTGCCCGCGCCGTCTGGCCCGACCTCCTTCTGGTCGCGGCGGACGGCGACCGCGTCGTCGGCTCGGTCATGGCCGGGTACGACGGACACCGCGGCTGGTTGTATTACCTCGCATCGGCTTCCGACCGGCGCGGCGAGGGGATCGGGCGGATGCTGGTGGCCGAGGCGGAGCGACGGCTCGAAGCGCTCGGCTGCCCGAAGGTGATGCTCATGGTCCGCGAGGGCAACGACGCGGTCGCGGAGTTCTACGACGGCATCGGCTACGCCCGCGACGCGACCTCCGTCCTCGGCAAGCGCCTCATCCCCGACGACTGACTCAGAAGAGCATCGCTGCCGCCTGCTCGCGCGTCGCCGTCTTCATGACCGGACCCGTGGTCCGCACCGGGCCGAGCCCGCGCGGGGGAGCGTCCTCCTCCTCGAGCCTGCCGTGCAGTCCGTGCTTCCGCAGCAGCGGACGCACCCGCGCGGACAGCCAGGAGCGGTACCCCTTCGGCGCCGAGACCGAGACGCCCGGGTACAGGCCGCGGTAGGCCGGCACGAGGTCCGGGCACTCGCGTTCCAGCCACTGCCAGAACCACTCCTTCGCGCCCGGCCGCAGGTGCAGGGCGCCGAAGACGACCCGGCGCGCACCGGATGCCGCGATCCGCGCGATCGCGTCGTCGAGCACGTCGACCCCGTCGGTCAGGTGCGGCACGATCGGCATGAGGAACACGGTCACCGAGAAGCCGGCATCCGTCGCGGCCTTCACGGTGTCGAGCCGTGCCTGGAACGACGGTGCCCCCGGCTCGAGGAGTTGGCGCAACGGTTCGTGGGGGATCGCGATCGACATGGCGATGTGGATCGGGACGCGGGTCGCGGCATCCGTCAGCTGCGGCAGGTCGCGGCGCAGCAGCGTGCCCTTCGTGAGGATCGAGAACGGCGTGCCGCTCGAGGCGAGGGCGTCGATGATGCCCGGCATCAGCCGATAGCGGCCCTCGGCCCGCTGGTACGGATCGGTGTTCGTACCAAGGGCGACCGGTTCGTGCCGCCACGACGGCTTGGCGAGCTCCCGCGCGAGCACCTCCGCCACATTGACCTTCACGACGATCTGCGAGTCGAAGTCGGCCCCGGCGTCGAGGTCGAGGTAGGTGTGCGTCTGCCGAGCGAAGCAGTAGACGCAACGATGTGAGCAGCCCCGATAGGGGTTCACGGTCCACGAGAACGGCATCGCGGAACCGCTCGGCACGTGGTTCAGCGCGGACTTCGCGACCACCTCGTGGAACGTCATCCCGGCGAACTCCGGCGTCGTCACGGAGCGGACGAGACCGCCCATCGACTCGAGCCCGGGCAGGGCGGCCTCATCGACCGTCGAGATGTCCTGCCCCTGCCACCGCATCTCCCCAGTCGAACACATATACGAGTAAGGAGTCAATGCCGCGCCCGGGAGAGTAGAACATCGAGGACGCACTCCCCGGCCTGGGACAATGGTCACGTGTCAGAGTCGAGGAGCGCCGCGAGGCGGCGGGTGCTCCGTCGGCGACGCCAGCGCCGCGCGGTCGTCCTGCTCGCCCTCGTCGCGACGCTCATCATCGCCCTCGTCGTCGTCCTCCCGCGCGCCCTCGCCCCCGACGACGCCGTCGCCGAACCGGCATCCACCCCCGCTCCGCCCTCGTCCGCGCCGGCGAGCACACCGACGCCGACGCCGGAGACACCCGAGGCCGAACCGGCCTTGTGCGAGACGGATGCCGTGACCGTGGCGCTCGAGAACGGTTCCGACCGCGACGTGATCGCCGCGTTCGGCGGCGCCGAACCGTTCCGCGCGGCGATCGCCGACGGCGCGGCCCCCTGCGTCGACCTGCACGAGGCGGGGCGCCTCTGGGTGGTCGCGAACAAGCGGCATCCCCTCGATCCGATCGACTACTGGCCCACACCGCAGGCGCGTCCGCAGGACACCCGGATCGTGGCGGGCGGGTGGCTGCTCGACGAGACGGCGGCGGCGCTCGACGAGCTCTCGGCCGACGTGCGGGCCGCGGCGGGCACGATCGGGGTGAGCAGCGGGTTCCGCCCCTACGACTTCCAGGTCGACACGTACAACCGCTACGTCTCGATGCGCGGCAAGGCGGCCGCCGACCTCCGGAGCGCACGCCCCGGCCACAGCGAGCACCAGACGGGACTCGCCGTGGACGTCGTGGCATGCGACTCCGGATGCGGCGACCATGACGGCTTCGGCGGCACCCCGCAGTCGGACTGGATCGCCGAGAACGCCTGGCGGTACGGCTTCATCGTCCGCTACGAGGAGGGACGCACCGCGACGACGGGCTACTCCGCCGAGCCGTGGCACCTGCGGTTCATCGGTCAGGAGTTGGCCGGCGCCTACGCCGACGGGGGCTTCCACACCCTCGAGGAGTTCTTCGGGCTCGAGCCCGCCCCCGACTACGGCTGAGGCACGCCGCGGAACTCAGTCGCGCTCACCCTGGCATCCGATCCCACGGCGCGCGTACAGTGGAGGGTGGCGACGCCGCCCACGAGCGCAGCGTCGCGCCGACACGAAGGGGGTCCGCACATGGAGCGGAACATCTACGACGAGGACCACGAAGCGTTCCGCGACGTTATCAAGGAGTTCATCAAGCGCTACGTCACGAACGAGAAGCGCGAACAGTGGGATGCCGCCGGCGAGATCGACCGGGCGACGATGCGCGCGGCCGGCGAGGCCGGTGTGATCGGGCTCAGCGTGCCGGAGGAGTTCGGCGGCGCGGGGATGCTGCAGGACTACCGCTTCCGCACGATCGTCAATGAAGAGGTCATCCGGGCCGGTGCGGGATCGCTCGCCGGCGCCTTCGGCATCCAGGACGACCTGGCCGTGCCCTACCTCGTGCACATGGGCACGCAGGAGCAGAAGGAGACCTGGCTCCCCCGCATGGCGACCGGTGAGATCATCGGTGCGCTCGCGATGACCGAGCCCGGCGCGGGATCGGACCTGCGCGGCATCTCGACGACCGCGAAGAAGACCGACGGAGGCTACATCGTCAACGGCGCGAAGACCTTCATCTCGTCGGGCGCCACCGCCGACATCTTCGTCGTGTTCGTGAAGACGGGCGAGGGCAACCGGCCCGACGCCTTCTCGCTGCTGCTGCTCGAGGCCGACATGGCGGGCTTCGACCACGGCAAGAAGCTGCACAAGATGGGCTTCCACGGCCACGACACGGCCGAGCTCAGCTTCACGGACGTCTTCGTCCCGGACGAGAACCTCATCGGCGGCGAAGAGGGCAAGGGCTTCATCCAGCTCATGATGAACCTGCCGCTGGAGCGCCTGTCGATCGGTGTCGCGGGCGCCGCGGCCGCGCAGGCGGGCGTCGAGTGGACGGTCGCGTACACGAAGGACCGCGAGGCGTTCGGTCAGCGGATCATCGACTTCCAGAACACGCGCTTCACCCTCGCCGACCTCGTGACGACCGTCGACGCGCTGTGGGCCTACGTCGACCGCGCGATCACCCTCTACGGCGAGAACAAGCTGTCCGCCGAGGATGCCGCTCAGGTCAAGTTCTGGGCCACCGAGCGCGAGTGGGAGGTGCTCGACGCCTGCGTCCAGTTGCACGGCGGCTACGGCTACATCATGGAGTACCCGATCGCCCGCGCCTTCCTCGACGCCCGCGTCCACCGCATCTACGGCGGCACGAACGAGATCATGCGCGACATCGTGTCGCGCCGGATCGCCGGTAAGCGCTGACCCGACGACCGAGGTCCCGATCGGGACGGAAAACCCGCGCGGTTACCCGGCCCGATCGGGACCTCGGCGGCGCGGGGCGACGAACCCGAATGCTGTCGTTAGCCGCGTCTTAGGCGCGGTTAAGGACGGCGGGGTGGGATCGGCGCATGCGCATTCGACACCTCCGCCTCGCTCTTTCGCTCGCTCTCGTCTCGGCGGGTGCCGTCGTTCTCGCCGGGTGCGTCGCCCCCGCCACCGACGAGAGGGAGGGGGAAACGGATGCCGCGCGTCTCTCGACCTCGACGGCCAGCTTCTGGGACTCCTCCACCGTCCACTCGATCTCGGTCGACGTGGACGACGACACCCTCGCCGAGCTGCTCGAGACGTACGAGAGCACCGGGGACAAAGAATGGATCGAGGTCACCGTCACGATCGACGGCGAGGTCTACGAGGGCGCGGGGCTGAAGCTGAAGGGCAATTCGTCGCTGAAGAGCGTCACGAGCGACGACGACCCGAGCGGCATCCCGTGGATCATCCGGCTCGACAAGTTCGTCGACGGCCAGAACCACGAGGGCATCACCGATTTCGTCGTCCGGGGGAACAGTTCCGAGACCTCCTTGAACGAAGCCGTCGCGCTCGACCTGCTCGACCTGGCCGGCCTCGCCAGCGAACAGGCCGCCGCCACACGGTTCACGATCGCGGGGTCGACCGCGCTGCGCCTGGTCGTCGAGAACCCGGGCGACAGCTGGAACGACTCCACTCTCGGCGCGACCGCGCTGTACAAGGCCGAGTCGGGCGGGGACTACTCCTACCGCGGCGATGACCCGGAGTCGTACACGGACGTCTTCGATCAGGAAGCGGGCGACGACGACCTCGCCCCGCTGATCTCCTTCCTGAAGTTCATCAACGACTCCGACGACGAGACGTTCAGCGCCGAACTGTCGCAGCACCTCGACGTCACGGAATTCGCGACCTACCTCGCGTTCCAGGATGTCGTCGACAACTTCGACGACATCGACGGGCCGGGGAACAACTCCTACCTCGCCTACGACGCCGACACCGGCCTGATGACCGTCGTCAACTGGGATCTCAATCTCGCCTTCGGCGCGTCGCCGGGCGGTGCCGGAGCGGGCGGTGCCGGCGGGGACGGGATGGCGATGCCCGACCGTGGCGACGCGGTGGCACCCGACCGCGGTGATGTGGGAGCGCCCGAGGGCGACGCCCGTGCGGATCGGCCCACCCTGCCGGGTGACGACGAGGGCGCGCAGATGGGCGGCGGCGGGGGTCGCGGCGGCTCGAACACCCTGGCCTCGCGTTTTCTCGCCGACGAGGACTTCCACGCGCTCTACGAGAGCGAGCTCGAGGAGCTGGAGGATCTCTTCTACGGCTCGGGCGCCGCAGAGGACATCCTCCAGACCTGGTCGGATGCGCTCGTGGCCGGTGCCGGCGACCTGGTCGACGCCGACGTCATCGCCGCGGATGCCGCGGACCTGACGGCATCCTTCGAACGACTCGCGGACTGACCTCGGCGGCGTGAGGCGGGCCTACTTGGCGACGAGCGTCGTCTCGAAGCTGTAGAGGTCGGGGCGGTAGCAGTGGTGGCCGTACTCGAACGCCCGGCCGGAGTCGTCGAAGGCGACACGTTCCATCGTGAGGACCGGGCCGTCGGAGTCGATGTCGAGCAGTTCGCCCTCGTCGCCGCGGGCGCTGCGCGCACCGATCTTCTGCTTCGCGACGCGGATGGTGACGCCCCGCGCGCGCAGGATCTCGTAGAGGCCGTGCTCTTCGAGCTGCTCACGGGTGATGTCGGCGAACTCCGACGGCAGGTAGTTCTCGAGCACCGCGACGGGGACGCCGTCGGTGCTGCGCTGCCGGCGCACGAAGACGACGTCGTCGCCCGGGGTGAGGCCGAGACTCTTCGCGACGATCTCGGAGGCCGGGACGACCTCGTGCCCCAGCACACGCGTCGCGGGGACGTGCGAGGTGTTCTTGAGGTCCTCGTAGAGGCTCGTCAGTTCGACGGCGCGGGTGACCTGACCCTGCACGACCTGCGTGCCGATGCCGCGCCGGCGCACGAGCAGCCCCTTGTCGACGAGCTCTTGGATCGCGCGACGGATGGTCGGGCGCGACAGCCCCAGCCGCTGGCCGATCGCGATCTCGTTCTCGAGCCGTCCGCCCGGGGGGATGGCTCCGGAGTGGATGGCGGCCTCGAGCCGGCTGGACACTTGGAAGTAGAGCGGGACGGGGCCGGTGCGATCGAGATCGGCGAAGAGTTCGGCGGGCCAGTAGGTGTCGGCATCGACCACAGCCCTCACGCTCCTTCTGATGGATGACGGGTGTCGCCGGCCTTTGTACCGACAACATCACGTGTCAGGCTAACGGCTCACCGGCCCTCGTCACGGATTTCTCTATGTGATATTGTTAGGACATGTTTGCGACCCGAGGCCACGCTGCCGGATGACTGCTCGCGCCGCTGCTCCCGACGTCCTCTCCCTCGGACGACTCGGCGTCGACATCTACCCGCTGCAGACGGGTGTCGGACTCGAAGAGGTCTCGACGTTCGGCAAGTTCCTCGGGGGGAGCGCGGCCAACGTCGCCGTCGCCGCCGCCCGCTACGGACACGACGTCGCTCTCGTCTCGCGGGTCGGTGACGACCCGTTCGGTCGCTATCTGCGCGCCGAACTCGACCGGCTCGACGTCGACCCCGCCCTCGTCGCCGTCGACGGCACGTACAAGACGCCGATCACCCTCTGCGAGATCTTCCCGCCCGACGACTTCCCGCTGTACTTCTACCGCGAGCCCAAGGCCCCCGACCTCGAGGTGACGCCGGATCAGCTGCCGAGCGACGTGCTGACCGGGGCATCCATCTTCTGGTCCACGGTCACGGGTCTCAGCCAGGAGCCCAGCCGGTCGACCCAGCTCGACGCCCTGCGGCGCCGCGGCCGTGCGCGCCACACGATCCTCGACCTCGACTACCGGCCGATGTTCTGGCCCGACCCCGCCGAGGCGAGCGCGCAGGTGTCCGCCGCGCTCGAGCACGTCACGATCGCCGTGGGCAACCGCGAGGAGTGCGAGGTCGCCGTCGGCGAGACCGAACCGATGCGCGCGGCCGACGCTCTGCTCGAACGCGGTGTCGAGCTCGCGATCGTCAAGCAGGGCCCCGACGGTGTCCTCGCGAAGACCCGCGACGAGACCGTGGTGGCTCCGCCGTACCTCGTCGACGTCGTCAACGGGCTGGGAGCGGGCGACGCGTTCGGCGGTGCGCTCTGCCACGGTCTGCTGAGCGGGTGGAGCCTGGAGCGCATCCTGCGCTTCGCCAACGTGGCCGGCGCGATCGTCGCGTCGCGGCTGGAATGTTCGACGGCGATGCCGACGGCCGCAGAGGTCGAGGCGATCTTGGACGCGGGGGGCGCGGCGTGAGCGATCGAGTCATCACCGAGGAGGCGTTCGCGCGACTGCGCGAACTGCGCGCGTTCGACCCCGAGGCGATCCGCCACGCCGTCGCGACCCGCACGCGCCGTCACCTCGACTCCGGCGACGGCCGGCTGTTCATCGTCGCGGCCGATCACCCGGCCCGCGGCGCCCTCGCGGTCGGAGCGGATGCCACGGCCATGGCCGACCGCCACGAACTGCTCGAGCGCCTCGCCATCGCGCTCAGCCGACCGGGCGTCGACGGGGTGCTGGGCACGCCCGACATCATCGACGACCTCGCCGCGCTCGGACTCCTCGACGACAAGATCGTCGTCGGGTCGATGAACCGCGGCGGACTCCGCGGCGCGGACTTCGAGATGGACGACCGCTACGGCGCCTACGACGTGCCGTCGATGGTCGCGGCGAACCTCGACTTCGCGAAGGCCCTCGTCCGCATCAACCTCGCCGATCCGGCCACCGCGTCGACCCTCGAGGCGACGGCCCGTGCCGTCACCGCGGCGGCGGGGGCCGGCATCCCGATCATGCTCGAGCCGTTCATGAGCACGCGGAACGACGGGCGCATCGTCAACGACCTGTCGACCGACGCCGTCATCCTCTCGGTCGCGATCGCGGCGGGCCTCGGCGGGTCCAGCGCGTACACCTGGATGAAGCTGCCGGTCGTGCCCGAGATGGAACGCGTCATGGCGGCCACGACCCTGCCGACCCTGCTGCTCGGCGGCGACTCGGGCGACGACCCCGACGAGACGTTCGCATCGTGGCAGGACGCGCTCGCGCTGCCCGGCGTCCGCGGACTCACCGTCGGACGCACCCTCCTCTACCCGCCCGACGGCGACACCGCAGCAGCGGTCGACATCGCCGCCGGTCTCGTCCACTCCTCCCTCCTCACGAAGGAACAGTCATGAGCACCTCTTCCGAGAACCGCGTCATCGGCCACTGGATCGCGGGGGCGCACCGCGCCTCGACGAGCGGGCGGACCGCGCCGGTCTACAACCCGGCGACCGGGTCGGTGCAGGCCGAGGTCGCGCTCGCCGACCAGGCCGAGATCGATGAGGCCATCGCCGCCGCCGAGGCGGGCTTCCGGGTGTGGTCGGGCTTCTCGATCGCGAAGCGTCAGACGGTGCTGTTCGCGTTCCGCGAGCTGCTGAACGCGCGTAAGCAGGAACTGGCGCACATCATCACGGCCGAGCACGGCAAGGTCGTCTCGGATGCGATGGGCGAGATCCTCCGCGGTCAGGAGGTCGTCGAGCTCGCGACCGGGTTCCCGCACCTCATCAAGGGCGCCTACTCCGAGAACGCATCGACGGGGATCGACGTCTACTCGATCAAGCAGCCGCTCGGTGTGGTCGGTGTCATCTCGCCGTTCAACTTCCCCGTCATGGTGCCCCTGTGGTTCGCGCCGATCGCGATCGCGGCGGGGAACGCCGTCGTGCTGAAGCCGAGCGAGAAGGACCCGTCGGCCGCACTGTGGCTCGCCGAGTTGTGGCAGGAGGCCGGACTCCCGGCCGGCGTGTTCACGGTGCTCCAGGGCGACAAGCTCGCCGTCGACGGGCTGCTCCACAGCCCCGTCGTGCAGTCGATCTCGTTCGTCGGATCGACCCCGATCGCCCAGTACATCTACGAGACCGCGTCGCGGAACGGCAAGCGCGTGCAGGCCCTCGGTGGTGCGAAGAACCACATGCTTGTCCTCCCCGACGCCGACCTCGACCTCGTCGCCGACCAGGCCGTCAACGCCGGTTTCGGCGCGGCGGGGGAGCGGTGCATGGCGATCAGCGTCGTCCTCGCGGTGGAGCCGGTCGCCGACGAGCTGATCGCGAAGGTCACCGAGCGCATCGCGAAGCTGCGGATCGGCAACGGCGCGGGCCAGGACGGCGTCGAGCCCGACATGGGCCCGCTCATCACCGATGTGCACCGCGACAAGGTGTCGTCCTACGTCGACATCGCCGAGGCCGACGGTGCGACGGTCGTCGTCGACGGCCGCGGGTTCACCGTCCCGGGGCACGAGGACGGCTTCTTCTTCGGCCCGACCCTGCTCGACCACGTCCCGACGTCGTCGAAGGCGTACACGGAGGAGATCTTCGGGCCCGTCCTGTCGGTCGTCCGCGTCGCCAGCTACGACGAGGGTCTCGCGCTCATCAACTCCGGCGAGTTCGGCAACGGGACCGCGATCTTCACCAACGACGGCGGTGCCGCGCGCCGGTTCCAGTCCGAGGTGCAGGTCGGGATGATCGGCATCAACGTGCCCATCCCCGTCCCCGTCGCGTACCACTCGTTCGGCGGGTGGAAGAAGTCGCTGTTCGGCGACGCGAAAGCGTACGGTGTCCACGGGTTCGACTTCTTCACCCGTGAGAAGGCGATCACCAGCCGGTGGCTCGACCCCGCCACTCACGGTGGCATCAACCTCGGCTTCCCCCAGAACACCTGATCGCACGCCGCCCGGCGGCGGCATCCCGAGAGCGCGAAGATGAGCATCGAGAACACCTGGTTCCATCGCCGCGGCGACCTCGCCGCGGGCGGCTGGGAGAGCGTCGTCGGACGGGACACCCCCGGCTGGCAGCACACCGGCATCCGTGTCGCCGACCTCGGCGAGGGCGACCGCGTGGAACTCTTCGAGACCGACGTCGAGCGCATCGTCGTGCCGCTCGCGGGCTCGTTCGAGGTCGCTCACGCCGAGGGCGATGACCGCGAGCACACGCGGCTGCGGGGCCGGCGGTCGGTCTTCGACGGGCCGACCGACGTCCTGTACCTGCCCGTCGGGCGGACGGCGACCCTCACGGGCCGCGGTCGCGTCGCCGTCGCGGAGGCCCCGGCATCCGTCCGTCGTCCCTGGCGGCACATCGCCGCCGCCGAGACCCCGGTCGAACTCCGCGGCGCGGGTGCGTCGAGCCGCCAGGTGCACAACTTCGGAACGCCGCAGGCGCTGGATGCCGACCGTCTGATCGTCTGCGAAGTGGTGACCCCCGAGGGCAACTGGTCGTCGTACCCGCCGCACAAGCACGACGAGCAGGTCCCCGGCCACGAGTCGCGCCTCGAGGAGATCTACTACTTCGAGTCCGCGCCGGCGGCAGGGTCCGCGGCATCCGCCGACACCGCCTTCGGGATGTTCAGCACCTACTCGTCGCCCGCCGGCGAGATCGACATAAACGCGATAGTCCGCACGGGCGACATCGCCCTCGTGCCCTACGGGTACCACGGTCCGGCCGTCGCCGCGCCCGGGTACGACCTCTACTACCTCAACGTGATGGCCGGGCCCGACCCCGACCGCGCGTGGCTCATCAGCGACGACCCCGCGCACGCGTGGGTCCGCGACACCTGGGCGGATCAGGGCATCGATCCGCGACTCCCGTACCCGACCGAGGAAGGCCGATCCTGATGGCAGAGACGAAGCGGATGACGGTCAGCCAGGCGCTCATCGAGTTCCTGGCCCACCAGTGGACCGTCGACGGCGACGTGCGCGAGCGCACGATCCCCGGGGTCTTCGGCATCTTCGGTCATGGCAACGTCGCCGGCATCGGGCAGGCGCTCACGCAACTGAACGTGCACGACCCCGACCTCATGCCGTACCACCAGGCCCGCAACGAGCAGGCGATGGTGCACCAGGCCGTCGGCTACGCGCGGATGCACCGCCGCCGCGGCACGTATGCGGCCGCGGCATCCGTCGGTCCGGGTGCGGCCAACATGCTCACCGGCGCCGCCCTCGCCACGACCAATCGCCTGCCCGCCCTGCTGCTGCCCAGCGACACGTTCGCGACGCGCGTCGCCGACCCGGTGCTGCAGCAGCTCGAGCAGCCGTGGGACATCGGGCTCACCGTCAACGACGCGTTCCGCCCGCTGTCGAAGTTCTTCGACCGCGTGCAGCGGCCCGAGCAGCTGTACTCCATCGCGCTCGCCGCGATGCGGGTGCTCACCGACCCCGCCGAGACCGGCGCGGTCACGATCGCCCTCCCCGAGGACGTGCAGGCCGAGGCGCTCGACGTGCCGATCGAGTTCCTGCAGGACCGCGAGTGGCACATCCGTCGCCCGCTCCCCGAGCGCGGCCCGCTCGCACGCGCGGTCGCCGCGATCCGCTCGGCGCGGAAGCCGTTCATCGTCGCGGGCGGCGGGGTGATCTACTCCGAGGCCGAGGAGCAGCTCCGCGCGTTCGTCGAGGCCACCGGCATCCCCGTCGGCACGACGCAGGCCGGCGGCGGCTCCCTCGCCTGGGACCACCCGCAGTACCTCGGCGGCGTCGGCGCGACCGGCTCGCTCGCGGCCAACCGGCTCGCCGCGGAGACCGACGTCGTCATCGGGATCGGCACGCGCTACAGCGACTTCACGACCGCCTCGCGGACCGCGTTCCAGAACCCCGACGTCGTCTTCGTCAACATCAACGTCGCCGCCTTCGACGCCTACAAGCACGGGTCCGAGCTGCCGGTGATCGCCGACGCCCGCGAAGCGCTCGTCGCGCTGAGCCGCGAGCTCGAGGGCTTCCGCGTGACGGCCGACCACGCGGAGCGGATCGCCCGGCAGAAGGTCGAGTGGGACGAGATCGTCGACCGTGCGTTCGCGCCCTCGGGCGCCGACCGCCCCGGCCAGCCCGAGATCATCCACGCCGTGCACGCCGCGACCGACCCGCGCGACGTCATCGTGCAGGCAGCGGGGTCGCTCCCCGGCGACCTGCACAAGCTGTGGCGCGTCCGCGACCCGCTCGGGTATCACGTCGAGTACGCCTTCTCGTGCATGGGGTACGAGATCGCCGGCGGCCTCGGCGCGAAGCGCGGCCTCGAAGCGGCGGGCGACGACCGCGACGTCATCGTCATGGTCGGCGACGGGTCGTACCTGATGCTCAACAGCGAGCTCGTGACGGCGGTCGCCGAGGGCATCAAGATCATCGTCGTCCTCATCCAGAACCACGGCTTCGCCTCGATCGGCCACCTGTCCGAGACGGTCGGGTCGCAGCGCTTCGGCACGCAGTACCGCACGTACGACCCCGCCGCGAAGAACTTCCAGAACGGCGCCGTCCTCCCCGTCGACCTCGCCATGAACGCCCGCAGCTACGGCATGGACGTCGTCGAGATCGCGGAGGGACCGGATGCCGCGGCGGACCTGACCGCGGCCGTCGCCGCCGCGAAGGCATCCGACCGGTCGACGTTCATCCACATCAACAGCGATCCGCTCGTCTACGCGCCCGACAACGCCGGGTGGTGGGACGTGCCCGTCCCGGAGGTGTCGACCATCGAGTCCACGCAGCAAGCCCGCGAGGCTTACGTCGGCGAACGCGCCGCGCAGCGCCCGCTCCTCGGCGGGGGTGCCCGATGAAGGCGACGGTCGCCGGCGCACCGGTCAGCTTCGGCGTGTTCGAGCTGACGCCCGAGGGCGCGGAGACGATCTCGCCCGACGCGATGATGGAGGCCCTCGCCGCCGCCGACTACACGGGCATCGACCTCGGGCCGCTCGGCTTCCTGGGCGAGGACGCGGCCCTGCGCGCCCGCCTCGACCGCTTCGGCATGGCGCTGGCCGGCGGCTGGGTGCAGCTGCCGTTCTCGGACGACGAGGCTTTCGCGGCGGCCCTCCCCGACCTGCGCGCCGCGCTCCGGCAGTTCTCGGTCGGCGCCGAGGCCGGCACGGGTGCGCTGCCGTTGCCGACCCTCGCCGACGACGGGTCCGCGCTCCGCCGCGGTGCCCCGGGTCGCGGCGCCGAGGTCGACCGGCTCGACCCGGATGCCTGGGGTCGCCTCACCGACAACGTCGCCCGCGCCGCGGCCGTCGTCCGCGAGGCCGGGTTCGAGCCGACGTTCCACCACCATGCGGGGACGTTCGTCGAGTCGCCCGACGAGATCGACCGGTTCCTCGCCGACACCGACGTCGACCTGACCCTCGACACCGGGCACCTGTTCATCGCGGGCGGCGATCCGCTCGCCGCCGTCGAGCGCTGGGGCGACCGGATCAACCACCTGCACCTGAAGGACGTCGACCTGACCACGCTCCGCCGCGTGCTCGCCGCCGGCGGAGGGATGCCGGAGGTCTGGTCGGGCGGCTCGTTCGTCGCCTTCGGCGAGGGCGACATCGACCTCGCCTCGGTGATGACCGCCCTCGACGCGCGCGGCTACGAGGGCTGGGTCGTCGTCGAGCAGGACGTGCTCAACGGCCCCGACGTCGCCCTCGACGCGTTCGTCACGGCCCGCTCCGCCGACCAGGCCACCAACCGCGACGCGCTCCGCGCGTGGGTGTGACCCGCCTTCCCCCTCCGAGAACAGGAACGACATGACCGCCACCCCCGTCCGCTTCGGACTCTTCGGCTCCGGACGCATCGGCCAGGTGCACGCCGCGAGCATCGCCGCATCCCCCGACGCCGAACTGGCGTGGATCGCCGACCCGTTCATCGACGGGGCCGAGCGCCTCGCGGCGCAGTACGGCGGCAAGACCACGACCGACCCGGCCGAGGTCTTCGCCTCGGGCGAGGTCGACGCCGTGCTCGTCGCCTCGCCGACCCCGACGCACGTCGATCTCATCCGCGCGGCGGTGGAGGCCGGCATCCCGGTCCTCTGCGAGAAGCCGATCGACCTCGATATCAGCCGCGTCGAAGAGCTCCGGCCCGTCGTGGCCGCCGCCGGCGTGCCCGTCGCGCTCGGATTCAACCGCCGCTTCGACCCCGGCTTCCATACCGCCCGCACGCGGGTCGCGGCCGGCGAGATCGGCCGCCTCGAGCAGCTCACGATCATCAGCCGCGACCCCGCCGCCCCGCCCGCGGCGTACGTGGCGGTGTCGGGCGGCATCTTCCGCGACATGACGATCCACGACTTCGACATGGCGCGCTTCTTCCTGCCCGACATCGTCGCGGTCACCGCGTTCGGCACGACGACCTTCGACGAGGGCGCACGGCAGCATGGCGACTTCGACACGACCACGGCGATCCTCAAGTCGGCATCCGGCGCGCTCGTCACGATCATCAACTCGCGGCACAGCACGACCGGCTACGACCAGCGCATCGAGGCCTACGGCAGCGAGGGCGACCTCACCGTCGCGAACCAGGGCACGAGCCTCGTGAGCCTCTCGAACGCGAACGGCGTCGCCGCAGGTGCGCCGTTCGAGGCATCCATGGTCACCCGCTACACCCCCTCGTACCGCGCCGAACTGGCGGAGTTCCTGAAGCTCGTGCGCGGTGAGGAGTCGGCCAGCCCGACGTTCGACGACGGCCGCGCAGCGCTGCTGCTCGCGGATGCCGCGCAGCGCTCGGCGACCGAGGGCGTCACCGTCGAGGTCGACCTCACCTGACCCGCGTCGAGGTCCCGATCGCGCCGGTGATCCGCCGATCTTTCCCGGCCGGATCGGGACCTCGCCGTGCGACCCGCGGCTCAGGCCTCGGACGCGACGGGGTGCGGCTGCTCCCGCATGCCCCACGGCGAGCCGTAACCCTCGGGCTTCGGCGCCGCGAGCAGCTCGAGGAACGGCTTCGCGTCGAACGCCTCGGGGCCGAGCACGCCCGTGCCCGACCAGGTGCCGCGGGCGAGCAGCTCGAGGGCGATGACGGGGTTGATCGCGGTCTGCCAGACGACGGCCTGCGAGTTGTCCTCGCGCATCGTCTGCTCGTTGTCGGCCACGTGGTACAGGTACGTCGAGCGCGGCTGCCCGTCCTTGCCGGTTCCCGTCACCCACACGCCGGCGCACGTCTTGCCGCTCATCTTGTCGCCGATCGTGGCGGGGTCGGGCAGGGCCGCCGCCACGACGTCGCGCGGCGAGACCTGCACGCCCTTCACCGACAGCGGCTCGGTCTTGTCGAGGCCGAGCTTGTTCAGCACCCGCAGCACCTCGATGAACTCGTCACCGAGGCCGTACTTGAACGTGACGCGCTTTGCTTTGGTCCACCGCGGCATGAGGAGCACTTCCTCGTGCTCGACGTTGACGCACTCGACCGGACCGATGCCGTCGGGGAAGTCGAACACCTCGGGCTCGCTGAACGGCTCGGTGACGTACCAGCCCTTGCCCTCCTCGTAGACGACCGGCGGGTTCAGGCACTCCTCGATCGTCGTCCAGATCGAGAACGACGGCGCGAAGTCGTACCCGGCGACGACCAGGTTCGCCCCGTCGCGCACCCCCAGCTCGTCGATCTCGTCGAACAGCTCGTCCTCCGCGTAGCGGGCGAACACGTCCGACAGGCCCGGCTCCACCCCGATGCCGACGAGCGCCAGGCGTCCGGCATCCTTCCACTCCTGCTCCTTGGCGAACTGTGCGTCGCCGAGTTTGACGCCCACCTCTTCGTAGGGGCGTTCCGGATGCCGCTGCGACAGGCTCATCGCCATGTCGAGGTACGTCGCCCCGGCCGCGAACGCGCCGTCGAAGATCGGCATGACGAAGCGCGGGTCGACCGCGTTCAGCACATGGGTGGCGGAGTGCTCGCGGATCAGGGATGCCACGGACTCGGCGCTCGAGGCATCCACCTGCGCCGCGGCGAACCGCTCGTCGCCGAGTTCCGCCACGAGCGCCTCGGGGCGGGCCGGGTCGTAGTCGGCGATGATGACGGCCTCGAAGAAGTCGCGGCGGCGGAGGATGCGGGCGGCGGCACTGCCGACGCCGCCGGCGCCGATGATGAGGATGCGCATGCGGGGTCCTTCCGGGCGGTCAGATGCCGCCGTCGATGGAGCGGGGGAGGGTGCTCGTGTCGTCGGGGACGAGCACGGGGGTCTCGCGGTTGAGGCTCTCGCCGCGGAAGAACCGCTTCGAGCGCGGGAAGAGGAACCACGCGAGCATGAGCACGACGCCGAGGCCGAGCGCGCCGATGCCGACGACGAAGGTCGACCCCACGCCGAGCAGCGTGCCCGAGTAGCCGTAATCGGGGTTCAGCATGTCGATCGCCGACTGGATGAAGGCATAGGTCAGCATGAGGGCGCCGACGAGGGGGAACACGCCCTTGAACCAGGTGTCGCGCGCGGAGCGGAACAGGTCCTTGCGGAAGTACCAGACGCAGGCGTACCCGGTGATGGCGTAGTAGAACGCGATCGCGAGGCCGAGCGAGAGGATCGTGTCCTGCAGGATCGCGTCGCTGAGCGACGTCATCACGACGTAGTAGACGCTCGCGACGATGCCCATGACGAGCGTCGAGAACGACGGTGTCTTGTAGCGGGGGTGGACGTCCTTGAACTTCGCCGGGAGGGCGCGGTAGACACCCATCGCGAGGGTGCCGCGCGCGGTCGGGAGGATCGTCGTCTGCGTCGACGAGACGGCCGAGATGAGGACGGCGACGACGAGCAGCCAGCCCCACGGGCCGAGCAGCCCGTCCTTGATCGCGAGGAAGAAGTCGTCGGCGTTGTCGACGTTGCCGAGGCCCGTGCCGTCCTCGCCGATGCCGGCGTACATCATCGCCGCGATCGTGACCGAGACGTAGGTGACCAGCAGCAGCACGCAGGTGAGGAGGGCGGCGAGGCCCGGGATGCGCTTGGGGTCCTTCGTCTCCTCGTTGAGGGCGAGGCAGGTGTCCCACCCCCAGTAGATGAAGATCGCGAGCAGGATCGCCTCGATGAACCCGCCCCACTCGCCGAAGGCGAACGGGTTCAGCCACTGCCAGTCGAACGCCGTCGGGTTCGGGGCCGAGCCCGAGAAGAACTGCGTGAGCGCGGCGATCACGAAGACGATGAGGGCGAGGTACTGGATGCCGAGCAGCACGTTCTGGATGCGCTCGCCGATCTCGACGCCGCGCCACGACACGTACGTCATCGCGGCGATGAAGGCGACCGCGACGAGGACGATCCGCCAGTCGTTCGGTTCCTCGAACTCCTGACCGAGGAGGGCCCAGAAGTAGATCGAGGCGACCTGCGCGAGGTTCGCCAGCACGATCATGCCCGCGATCGCGACGCCCCAGCCGCCCATCCATCCCACCCACGGGCCGAACGCCTTCGTCCCCCACGTGAACGTCGTGCCGCAGTCGGGCACGTCGTTGTTGAGCTCGCGGTAGGCGAAGGCGATGAGCAGCATCGGGATGAAGGCGATCACGAACGCGATCGGCGCCTGCCCCCCGACGGCGAGGACGACGTAGCCGAGCGTCGCGACGAGCGAATACACCGGCGCGGTCGAGGCGAGGCCGATGACGGTCGAGCCCCACAGGCCCAGGGTGCCGCGTGCGAGGCCCTTGCCGTCCGGACGGGTCAGATGCACAGGCGTCGTGGTCACGCCGACCTCCTCAGGGAAAGCGATCCGCCTTCCCGCGGTCGGGTACCCGGGCGGCGCCGTCGCCGTCCTGAGCGGGAAGTGGCCTCACCCTAGCACCGGCGTTCCACGCCGCACGAGACCCGGTGTCAGGCCGCGCGCGGCGCCGAGCGCCGGGCCAGACGGGCGACACCGGCGGCCGCCAGCCGGTCGGCGATGACGATCCCGCCCCACGTGGCGACGAGGCAGCTCAGCGCGCACAGGACGAAGAAGGCGACCAGCACCGGGAACGCCATGGCCCACAGGTCGAACGACTGCGCCGCGAGGATCGGGTAGGCGACACCCGCGACGACGGCGCCGGCGTAGTGCAGCCACCGCGACCAGCGGCGGTAGATCGTCACGAGGAAGGGCAGCTCCGGGAAGAAGGCCCAGAACAGCGTCGTCGCGATCGCGCCGGCGGTGTAGAAGGGCGTGAGCACGAGCCCCAACACCAGCCCCACGAGCAGACCCGCGAACGGCCGGCGGATGAGGCGGAGCGCGATGACCGCCGGCATCATCCACAGCCCGGCGATCGCGACCGAGGCGAACGGCACGGTCGCGAACAGCGCCGTCGAGAGCCACCAGGCGAACGCCAGCATCACCCCGCCCGCAACCCCGATCGCCGCACATGTCATCAGGTACGCGGTCGACACCTTGCCCATGTCAGCGCCCCACCTTCTCCTTCGCCGGCGTCCTGCGCCAGTAGCCGATGAAACTGATCGCGGACTTGTCGACCCCCAGCGCGACGAGGTGGCGCCGCGCGGACGTCGGCAGGTTCTGCTCGCCCACGATGAAGTGATGTGCGCCGGATGCCGTCGGCCGCCGCACGAGCTCTGCGAGGGCGACCGTGCCGGGCGCCGCGTCGGCGTCGCGCACGAGCCAGGACACCTCGACGCCCGCCGGTGCGTCCAGGGGGAGGACGTCGTCGGCGGTCGGGGCCTCGAGGATCGCGACGCCCGTCGCGGTCGAGGGCAGCGACGCGAGGACCCCCGCGACGGCGGGCACGCCGGTCTCGTCGGCCACGAGCACCACCTGGTCGACACCGCGCTCGGGGTCGAACCCGAGCCCTTCGTCGAGGATCACGACGCTCTCGCCGGGCTGCGCCCGCTCCGCCCAGCCCGAGGCGGGGCCCGCGTCGTCGCCGTGCCCGTGCAGCACGAAGTCGACGTCGATCTCGGCACCGGCCTCCGCCGTCGCGGCCCGGTATGCGCGCACGGTGTAGTTGCGCATGACGGGCCGCTCCCCCTCAGGGATCCGGAGGTAGCGCAGGTAGCCGATGAGGGTGTTCGCCTTCGCGGGGATGCGCTCGAGGCCCGCCTCGCCGCCGATGGGCAGGAAGAGGCGGAACCACTGGTCGAAGCCGCGCGCGGTGAACCGGTCGACGTCGCCGCCGCCGAGCGTGACGCGCATCCAGTGCGGCGCGAGCCGCTCGGTGCGCAGCACGCGCAGGTGCAGCAGTTCCTGGTGTGCGGGCTTCATGAGAGCACTGGCGCGGGCCATCGGCATCCTTCCATCGCGGGGTCACATGCCCCAGGGGAACAGCACGGTCAGGATGGCGGCGGACGCGACCCAGAAGACGAGGACGAACACGGTGTCGCGCGCCCGCCACGGCAGCAGGTACCGCTCGGTGCGGTCGCGGTGGGCGCCGAACGCGCGGGCGTCCATCGCGAGCGCCACCCGCTCGGCGTGCCGGATCGCGCCGGCCAGCAGCGGCACGACGTAACCCGCCCAGCGGGCGATCGCGGCGAACGGTCCGCGCCCGCCGTGCGCGCCGCGCACCCGGTGCGCCTGCCGGATCACTTCGAGCTCGTACCCGAACCGCGGCACGAACCGGATCGCCGCGAGCGCGGCGTACCCGATGCGGTACGGCACCCGCAGCTGCTGCACGGTCGCGCGGACGAGGTCGGGGCCCGTGGTCGTGAGCCCCGCGATGAGCCCGAGCGCGAGGATCGCCGCGAGGCGCGCCCCCGTCGCGAGCCCGACCTCGACGGCGCCCGAGTGGAGGGTCCAGGATCCGACCGAGAGGATCGGCGCGGTGCCGTCGACGAGATCCCGGTCGACCCACAGTCCCAGCGACAGACCGACCACGGACGCTCCGATCGGGATGCCGAGAAGCAGCAGCGCCGCGACCCGCACCGACACGCGGGTGCCGGTGAGGATCACGAGGTACGCGATCGCGAGGAAGACGAGCGGGGTGACCAGATCGCGCGAGAAGACGAGGGCCACCATCGCCGGCAGGGGAGCTGCGAGCTTGGCGAGCGGGCCGATGCGGCCGAGCACGCCCCGGGCGGGGGCGCCGGTGTACGGATCGGCGACGGCGGTCACGACGCGCCTCCGCTCAGGGCGCGCAGTGAGGTCACGCCGGCGAGTCCGGGATGCCGCGTCACGCCCCTCAGCGCCTCCTGCAGCGCCGGGCGGCGCAGACCGCTCTCGCGCAGCAGCGTCTCGTCGGCGAACACGTCGGCGGTGGCGGCATCCGCTCGGATCCGGCCGTCGTGGACGACGACCGTGCGATGCGCGTACTCGGCGACCAGCTGCATGTCGTGCGTGACGACGACGATCGTCGTACCCGCCTCGTTGAGGTCGCGCAGCAGCCGCAGCAGTTCGTCGGCGCGGGCGCGGTCCTGCCCGAACGTCGGCTCGTCGAGGGCGAGGATCGGGGCTCCCGCGATGAGCGCCGTCCCGACCGAGAGGCGCCGCTTCTGGCCGCCCGACAGCAGGAACGGGTGCACGTCGGCCTTGCCCTCGAGGCCGAAGCGCTCGAGCATCGCGGTGGTGCGCGCGTGGATCTCGGCCTCGTCGAGCCTGCGTCCGCGCAGGCCGTGAGCGAGCTCGTCGAAGACCGTGTGCGCGATGAACTGGTGCTCGGGGTTCTGGAAGACGAAGCCGATCCGGCGCGACAACTCGCGCAGGCCGGTGCGCGACGCGTCGACCCCGTCGACCCGCACCGTGCCGCGCGGCGGTGGGATGACCCCCGCCATCGCCTGCACGAGCGTCGTCTTGCCCGCGCCGTTCGCTCCCACGACGCCGACGAACTCGCCTGCCCGCACCGTCAGATCGACGCCGTGCAGCACGGTGCGCCGCCCGCGCCGGAGGGTGAGCCCGCGCACCTCGACCGCCGGGTGTGCCGAATGCAGGTCAGGACGCGGTTGAGGGCGTCGTTCGACCCTCCCGGGTGCCGAATCACCTGCACTCGGAACCGGCGCCTCCGCCGCCTCGAGCGCCTGCGTCAGCTCCGCAGGGGTCAGCGGCGTGCGGGGGAGGTCCCACCCGGCTCGCCGTAGGGCGAGGGCGGCCATCGTCGAGACCGGCAGCCAGACGCCGATCGCCTCGAGCTCCTCGGCGCGCCCGCGCAGCACCGTGTCGACGGTGCCGTCGGCGACCGTGCGGCCCTCCGCGTCGAGCACGACGACGCGGTCGGTGAGGCCGACGGCGGCGTCGAGGTTGTGCTCGACCAGCAGGATCGAGCGACCCTCGGCGGCGACCGCGCGCAGCGCGTCGTAGACGTCCTCGATGCCGGCCGGGTCGAGGTTCGCGGTGGGTTCGTCGAGGACCAGCAGCTCCGACCCCATCGCCAGCGCGCACGCGATCGCCAAGCGCTGCTTGCCGCCGCCGGACAGCCGGTCCGGGTTCTCGCCGCGGCGCTCCCACAGTCCGACCTGGCGCAGTGCGGCTTCGGTGCGCGCGAGGACGTCGGCCACCGGCATCCGCAGGTTCTCGGGGCCGAAGGCGACGTCGTCGAAGACCGTGCCGGTGATCAGCTGCGCGTCCGGGTCCTGGAACACCATGCCGACGTGCGCCGCGAGCTGTGCGACGGGCGTCGTGGCCGCGGCGCGCCCCCGCACGGCGACCTCGCCGGTGAGGGTCGCCGGCACCGCCTGCGGGATCAGGCCGTTGGTCGCGAGGGCGAGGGTGGACTTGCCCGAACCGCTGGGTCCCAGCAGCAGGACGACCTCGCCGGGGGCGATGTCGAACGTGACGGATGCCGGGATCGCGGCATCCGCTCCCTCGTGGGTGATCGCGACTCCACGCACGCGCAGCAGCGGCGTGGGCGGCCGGTCGTCGCGGGGCGCCTGCGCCGTGGTGGGGTCGGAGGCGGCAGGGCTCACGAACGGTCCAAACGAGGAGGGCGGGTCGGCCTTAGCTTAGCCTGCCCTAACTCCTCGCGCCACGCCCGCGCGGCGCAGGCTCTCGCCCACGCCGAGGCCGGCCGCCGTCCACACGACCGGACCGGCGAGCGCGATGACGAGGTAGGCGATCTGCGCCCACGCCGGGAGCTTTCCGAGGTTCGCCGCGAAGAACACGACGACGGCGACGAGGACCCCGATGACGAGAGCGGCGGCGAAGAAGCGCCACGCGCCCCACGAGCGGTACCGCGTGAGGGCGGCGACGCCCTCCTGGATCGCGCCGAACAGCAGCGCCGTGCCGAGGAACCGCCCGATCCACGCCGGGTTGACGGCGCTCGCGACGAGCGCCGCGAGCACGTGCGTCGTCAGGGCGACCAGCGGCAGACGGAACACCTGCTGCGCGATGATCCCCGGCAGCACGTGCGACCCGAGCACGAGGCCGTAGGCCCAGGGGGCTGCGGCGATGACGACCGGGGTGATGGCTCCGGCGACGCCGCCGAGCAGGCCCGTCGCCACTCCGAGCGCGGCGCAGACGAGCAGCACGCGCGTCGAGAGGAGTGTGCGGGTCACGGATTCAAGGCTATCCGCGCCCGAGAGGGCCCCGGCCGTGCAAAATCAGGCGCGACGACGCCGCTTCGTCAGTCGGACGGTGGGCAGCGGCGGGGCCGGGATGCGCTCGTCGCCGTGGGTGACGACGTGCCCGAAGCGGGGGGTGTCCGCCTCCCACTCGTCGCGCGCGGCGACGATCTCCTCGTGGCTGCGCCCGACGAAGTTCCACCACATGACGATGTCGCTCTCGAACGGCTCGCCGCCGAGCAGGAACACCGTGACGTCGGTGGGCGCGCCGATCTCGATCCGCTCGCGCCCGACGCCGAGGTAGAGCAGGTCGTTGTCGCCGAGGGCGACGGGCTCGTCGGCGGAGTGCACGAGCGGCGCACCGTCGACCCCAACGATCGCGTGCTCCCACGCGGGGTTCAGCGGGATCCGTATGCGAGCACCGGCCGGGATGAAGACCTCCGCGCCGACGATGGGCGTGTACATGGTGGCGGGAGAGCGGATGCCGGCGAGCTCGCCGACCACGACGACGGCCGCCGCGCCCTCGCCGAGTTCGACGATCGGCAGATCGGTGTGCCGCTCGAAGTCCGGCCCGCCGTGCCGGCGCGCCTCGGGCAGGGCCACCCAGAGCTGGAGCGCGTCGGTGACGGACGGCTCGTCGCCCATCGAGTACTCGGAGTGCGCGATGCCGGCGCCGCTCGTCATGATGTTCAGCTGTCCGCGCTTGATGACGACGTCGGAGCCGATCGTGTCGCGGTGCCGCGTCTCGCCCGCGAAGGGCCACGTCACCGTCTGCAGCCCGATGTGCGGGTGCGGCTCGACCCGCATCGTCGTGACCTGCGGCCCGAACCGGTCGAGGAAGCACCAGGCGCCCACCATCAGCAGCTCGCGCTGCGGCAGCGCGCGGTGCACCTGCATGCCCCGCACCCCGCCGAGCGGCACCTCGCGCGAGGTCAGCAGGACGGAACGCGGGCCGTCGCAGGATGCCGGGGCGTCGACGGTCTCGGTGGGATCGGCGTCGAGGCGGGTCATCCGGTCACTCCGCGTCGGGTGAGACGACGGTGAGGCCGCGAACGTCGTTGCTCTCGAGGTACCCGGCGACGAACGGGCACGTCGGGACGACCTCGGCGTCGCGTCGCGCGAGGTCGGCGAGCGCCTCGGAGACGAGGATCTTGCCGAGACCCTGGCCCTTGTAGGCGGGGTCGACCTTGGTGTGGGGCATGACCGTGCGACCGGCGTCGTCGGTCGTGATGAGCGTGTACCCGGCGACCGCGCCGTCGACGTGGATCTCGTAGCGGTTCTTCTCGTCGTTGCGCGTGACCGTCGGTGCGGCGTCGTGTGCCACGTTGACCCCCTCTGTCGTGTGGGTCAACCGTATGCGGCCCGTGCGTCTTCCCGCCAGGACCCCGCGTCTCCGCCCGTGCCGTTCGTCGCGCCGGTCGCGCCGCTCGTCGCAGCGGCACCCGTCCGAGCGGGGAGGCGCGGTATCCCTCTTCTTACCCTGTCGTGTACGCAAAGACGCGCCCTGAAGGAGTCGCCCATGTCAGCACCGTCGCGCCGTGGCAAGGCCGCCACGCTCGAACCCGATCCCTCCCTTCCCCCCGTCGCCCTCACCGAGGAGCAGAAGACCAAGGACGGCCGCTGGACGCCGCTGAAGATCGTCGTCTGGGCGCTCATCGCCCTCGCCGGCGGTCTCGGCTGGACGATGCTCGCGATCGTCCGCGGTGAGACCGTCAACGCGATCTGGTTCGTTTTCGCGGCCGTCGCCACCTACCTCATCGGCTACCGCTTCTACTCGAAGGTCATCGAGAAGCACCTGCTGCGGCCCGACGACCGTCGCGCCACGCCCGCCGAGGTCAAGCAGGACGGCAAGGACTACGTCCCGACCGACCGTCGGGTGCTCTACGGCCACCACTTCGCCGCCATCGCCGGCGCGGGCCCGCTCGTCGGTCCCGTCCTCGCGGCGCAGATGGGCTTCCTCCCCGGCACGATCTGGATCATCGTGGGTGTCGTCCTCGCCGGCGCCGTGCAGGACTACACCGTGCTCTTCTTCTCGATGCGCCGCGGCGGTCGCACCATCGGCCAGATGGCCCGTCAGGAGCTCGGCCGCATCGGCGGCACCGCCGCGATCATCGCGTCGCTGCTGATCATGCTGATCATCGTCGCGATCCTCGCCCTCGTCGTCGTCAACGCGCTCGGCGAGAGCCCGTGGGGTGTCTTCTCCGTCTCGATGACGATCCCGATCGCCCTGTTCATGGGGCTGTACCTGCGGTACCTCCGCCCCGGCAAGGTTACCGAGGTCTCGATCATCGGCTTCGTCCTCCTGATCGCCGCCATCGTCGCCGGTGGCTGGGTCGCCGAGACCGCGTGGGGACAGGAGTTCCTGCACCTCGACCGCACCGTGATCGCCTGGGGCATCATCATCTACGGCTTCATCGCCGCGGTCCTCCCGGTGTGGCTGCTGCTCGCCCCGCGCGACTACCTGTCGACCTTCATGAAGATCGGCGTCATCGTGATGCTCGCCGGCGCCATCGTGCTCGTGCGCCCCGAGATCACCGTCCCGGCCGTCACCGACTTCGCTCTCGAGGGCACCGGGCCGGTGTTCGCAGGTCCGCTCTTCCCCTTCCTCTTCGTGACCATCGCGTGCGGTGCTCTCTCGGGCTTCCATGCGCTGATCTCGTCGGGCACGACGCCGAAGCTCGTCGAGAAGGAGCGCCAGACGCGCTTCATCGGCTACGGCGGGATGATCATGGAGTCGTTCGTCGCGATCATGGCCCTCGTCGCCGCGATCTCGATCGACCAGGGCATCTACTACGCGATGAACGCGTCGGCCGCGGCCACGCAGGGCACCGTGGAGGGTGCGGTCGCGTTCGTGAACTCGCTCGGCATCACCGGGGTCAACCTCACCCCCGAGATGCTCACGAGCACGGCGGCCGCGGTCGGCGAGGAGTCGATCGTCTCGCGCACCGGTGGTGCGCCGACCCTCGCGCTCGGCCTCGCGCACATCATGCAGCAGGCCCTCGGCGGCCCCGCGATGATGGCGTTCTGGTATCACTTCGCGATCATGTTCGAGGCTCTGTTCATCCTCACGGCGGTGGATGCCGGTACCCGCGTCGCGCGCTTCATGCTGCAGGACTCGATCGGCCACTGGGTCCCCAAGTTCCGCGACGTCTCGTGGCGTCCGGGCGTGTGGATCACGACGGCGATCATGGTCGCCGGCTGGGGAGCGATCCTCATCCTCGGCGTCACCGACCCGCTCGGCGGCATCAACACGTTCTTCCCGCTGTTCGGCATCGCCAACCAGCTGCTCGCCGCGATCGCGCTCGCCGTGGTCCTCGCGATCATCGCCAAGCGCGGCCCGTCGTTCGTGAAGTGGCTGTGGATCGTCGCCCTGCCGCTCGCGTTCGCCGCGGTCGTGACGATCACCGCGTCGGCCTACAAGATCTTCTCGCCCAACCCGGCGATCGGATACTGGTCGAACCACTTCCGCTACCGCGACGCGCTCGCCGCCGGCGACACGACCCTCGGCACCCCCGAGGTCATGGGCGCCGTCATCCGCAACACCTTCGTGCAGGGCACCCTGTCGATCGTGTTCGTGACGCTCGCGATCATCGTGATCATCGCCGCGGTGGCGGTCACGATCATCGCGATCCGCCGCGGCGGCGGCGAGAACCACGAGGACGAGCCGGTGCCCTCGCGCCGCTTCGCCCCGGCCGGCTTCATCGCCACCCCCTCCGAGCGCGAGCTCGACAAGCAGTGGGAGCCGATCCTCGCCGACGAGCGCGCGGCGAACCGGCACTGAGAGGGCCCCGGAAATGAGTACTCGGACGGATGCCGCGGTCTCGCCGATGCGAGCGATGCTCGACCTGATCGTGCGGGCGGGCCGCGGCATCCGCTGGTACATGACCACCCTCATGGGCGACACGGCCTACGCGACCTACGTCGCGCACCACCGGCGCGTGCACCCCGGGGAGGAACCGATGACCGAGCGGCAGTTCTGGCGTCAGAAGATGGACGACCAGGACCGCAACCCGGGCGCCCGCTGCTGCTGACGCCCGCGATCTAGGCTCGTCGCATGACCGATGCCGTCGTCCTCGCCGCCCTGCTCGGCGTGGTCGGCGGCATCGTGCTGTCGGCCGTACTGCTGCTCGCGCGACGCTACGCGCGCGGCGCGGGCGGGCTCGGCAGCGAGGCGGAGGAGGCCACCTACCGCGCGCTGCACCAGGCGAGCCTCGCCGCGCCCTACCTGCGCGGCGGGCTCGACACCCCCGACGTCGCCCGCGCGGCGAAGCACCTGCGGGCGGTGCTCGGCAGCCGCGCCGTCGTGCTCGTCGTCGGCGACGTGATCGTCGCGCGCGACGGTCAGACCGAGGGATTGGATGCCGCGGCCCGCCGCATCGCGGCGCAGGTGACCGAGACGGGCAAGCGCCGCATCTTCCCCCGCGCCGACGGCGGCGACGGGCTCGAGGCGGTCGGCGCGCCGATCCGCGTGGACGGGCGGGTCTCGGGCGTGCTCGTCGCGTTCGCCGCGCCCGTCCGGGCGGCGCTCGTGCGCGCGGCGGGGGAGGTGGCGGACTGGTGCGCGGCGCAGGCCACGCTCGGTGAGCTCGACGCCTCGCGGGCGGCGCTCGCCGAGGCCGAGCTACGCTCGCTCCGCGCCCAGATCTCGCCGCACTTCATCTACAACGCGCTGACCGCGATCGCCTCGTTCATCTCCACCGACCCGCCGCGCGCCCGCGAACTGGTGCTCGAGTTCGCCGACTTCACGCGGTACTCGTTCCGGCGCCAGGGGGAGTTCACGACGCTCGCCGAGGAGCTGCGCAGCATCCACTCCTACCTCGAACTCGAGCACGCGCGCTTCGGCGGACGGCTGTCGGTGACGCTGCGGATCTCGCCCGAGACGCTCGCCACCGTCATCCCGTTCCTGTCGGTGCAGCCGCTCGTCGAGAACGCCGTCCGGCACGGGCTCGAGCCGGGGGAGGGCGGCGGCACGATCCTGATCGCGTCGGAGGACGCCGCGACCCACACCGAGATCACCGTCGAGGACGACGGTGCGGGCATGGATCCCGACGAGCTGCACGCGCTGCTCACGAGCGCCGCCGACGGTCGCAACGTCGGCCTGCGCAACGTCGACACGCGGCTGCGCCAGCTGTACGGCGCCGAGGGCGGACTCGTCGTCGAGACGGCGCCGGGCGCGGGTACCCTCGTGCGCATGCGGATCCCGAAGTCGCAGCCGCACCACCTCACCCGGGAAGAGGCATGAGCGCCGTAATCGACGTCCTCGTCGCCGACGACGAGAAGCCGGCGCTCGACGAACTGGCCTTCCTGCTGCGCGCCGACGACCGGATCGGCGAGGTGCTGACGGCGTCGTCGGGCGCCGAGGCGCTGCGACTGCTCACCGAGCGGCCGGTCGCCGCCGCGTTCCTCGACATCCACATGCCGGGGCTGTCGGGACTCGAGCTCGCGACGGCCCTCCGCGGGCTCGCGTCCCCGCCGGCGGTCGTGTTCGTCACCGCCGACGACGCGCACGCCGTCGACGCGTTCGAACTGCAGGCGCTCGACTATCTGCTCAAGCCCGTCCGGGTCGAGCGGCTGCATCGCGCCGTCGACCGCATCACCGAGAGCGATCGCCCCGCCGAGAGCGACGAGGTGCTGCCCGTGACCGTCGGCTCGGCGGTGCGGTTCGTGCACCGCCGCGACGTCCGCTGGGTGCGGGCCGAGGGCGACTACACGCGCCTCCACACCGACGCCGCCTCCGGGCACCTCGTCCGCATCCCGATCTCCGAGCTCGAGACGAGGTGGGCGGATGCCGGTTTCGTCCGCATCCATCGCTCGTTCCTCGTGCGGGCGGCATCCGTCACCGAGGTCCGGCTCGCGGGTGCCGAACCGACGGTCTGGGTCGACGGGACCGCGCTGCCGGTGAGCCGGCGGCTGCTGCCCGCCGTCCGCGAGGCGCTCGTCGGGCGGGCGGGGTCGTGACCCGCGAGCGGGTGCGCGTCACCGCAGGGTCGGGGCGGCCCGGAGTTCCCACGCGCGGCATCGCGCTGCCGGGCGCGCCCGTCGACGACGCCGAGGCGGCGTACGCACGCGCCCTGCGGCGCTCGCAGCTGCGGCTCGCGCTCGGGACGCTGCTCGGGTTCGTGACGGTGACCGTCGCGCTGCTGCTGGCCATCACCCTCATCCCCGAACTCGACGAGATCGTCGTGCTGGGGGTGCCGCTGTCGTGGCTGCTGCACGCCTTCGGGTTCTACCCCGTGATCGCGGGGTTCGCGGTCCTCTACCTGCGCGGGGCGAACCGCAACGAGCGCCGCTGGCGCGCGCTCCGCGACGAGGGCGCATGAACGCGGTGCTCGACCTGCTCGCCGTCGCGGCCGTCGTGGGCGCGACCGTCCTGATCGGGGCCTACGGGCTGCGGGTCTCGCGCACGACGAGCGACTTCTTCGTGGCATCCCGCACCGTCCGGCCCGTGTGGAACGCGTCGGCGATCAGCGGCGAGTACCTCTCGGCGGGGACGTTCCTCGGGCTCTCGGGCCTCGTGCTGCTGAGCGGGGCGGAGGGATTCTGGTTCCCGATCGGGTACGCGGCGGGGTACCTGCTGGTGCTGCTGTTCGTGGCGGCCCCGCTGCGGCGGAGCGGCGCGTACACGATCCCCGACTTCATCGAGGCGCGGCTGGACTCGCGCCTCGCGCGGCGGGTGACGAGCGCCGCCTGCCTGCTCATCGGGTGGCTGTACATCGTGCCGCAGCTGCACGGGGCGGGGATCACGCTGCAGGTCGTCGCCGACATCCCGCCGTGGGTCGGCGCCGTACTCGTCGCGGTGCTCGTCGCCGCCGCGGCGGCGGCCGGGGGGATGCGGGCGATCACCTACGTGCAGGCGTTCCAGTACTGGCTGAAGCTGACCGCGCTGCTCGTGCCGGCCGTGCTCATCGTCTTCGCCGTGAACGGCGGGGCGCGCGAGATCGACCCCCTCGTGGTCTTTCCCGCCGAGGCGGGACCCGCGGGCATCGACGCGTATGCCGCCGGGTCGCTGCTGCTCGCGCTCCTGCTCGGCACGATGGGCCTGCCGCACGTGCTGGTGCGGTTCTACACGAGCCCGACGGGTGGGTCGGCGCGGCGGACGACCGTGCTCGTCATCGTCATGGTCAGCGTCTTCTACGCCGTCTCGAGCGTCATCGGGCTTCTCGCGCGGGTGGTGGCGCCCGAGCTCGCGCAGCCCGGAGTGGCCGACACGGTCGCGCTCCTGCTGCCCGCGCGGGTGTTCCCCGGCGTCGTAGGGGAGCTGCTGACGGCGCTCGTGGTCGCCGGCGCGTTCGCCGCGTTCCTCGCGACCTCGGCCGGGCTCACGGTCTCGCTCGCGGGGGTCATCAGCCAGGACGTGTTCTCGGGCTCGGTCCGCTCGTTCCGCCTGTCGGCCGTCGTCGTCGCCGTCGTGCCGCTCGCGATCGCCCTGCTCACGGCGCCGGCGGGGCTGGTCGCTTCGGTCGGAGTCGTGTTCGTGTTCGCGGCATCCGCTCTGTCTCCCGTGTTGCTGCTGTCGATCTGGTGGTCACGGTTGACGGCGCGCGGCGCCGTGGCGGGCATGGTGACCGGCGGCGTCGCGTGCGCCGTCGCGTTCGCCGTGCACGCCGCCGTCGGCGGGATCGGGCTCGCGGCGCCGCTGCTCGCGCAACCGGCGGCCTGGACCATCCCGCTCGCGACGGCCGTCACGATCGTCGTGTCGCTCACCGACCGCGCCGGCGCGCCCGTGCGGGCGGGCGCCTACCTCGCCCGGCTGCACACCCCCGGCCGCGGCTGAGCGGGCCGCTGGCCGTTCTCCGGAGATTCTGCGGGGTCAGGGCTGCCGACGCGCTGGATGCCCCATTTTCTCCGGAGAACGGCTCGCCGCGGTTTCCGTGTCCGCGTCGGCCCCCGGCCCCGCAGATCCGCCGGAACGATCGCTCCGACCGGCCACGTCCCGGTTGTGGGAGAGCAGAATGTGCGCATGCGTCGGTCTCGGAGGTGGTCCGTCCTCGGTGCGGCCGTGGTCGTGTCTCTGCTCAGCGGGTGCGCCGCGTCCTCGTCGCCGTCTCCGTCGTCCCCGTCCGCGGCCGCCACGCCGTCCCCGTCCGCGAGCCCCACGCCGACCCCGCCCGCAAACCCGTCCCCCGACCCGGTCGCCGCCCTCACGCTCGAACAGCGCGTCGGTCAGCTCTTCATGGTCGGCACGAACGCGACGACGGCATCGCCGGCGACCCTCGCCGCCGTCGCCGACCGCCATGCGGGCGGGATCTTCCTCAGCGGCCGGTCGCGCGCCGGGATCGCCGCCACCGCGGACGTCGTCGCGAGGTTCACCGCGCTCGGCCACCCCGACGGCGCGCCGCTGTGGGTCGCGACGGATCAGGAGGGCGGCGAGGTGCAGGTGCTGCAGGGTCCCGGGTTCGACGCGATGCCCTACGGCATCCGTCAGGCCGACCTCAGCGACGCGCAGCTGCGCGCATCCGCCGAGGAATGGGGCCGCGAGCTCGCCGCCGCGGGCATCAACCTCGATCTCGCCCCCGTCGCCGACATCGTCACGAGCAAGGCGACCCGCTTCGACAACCCGCCCATCGGCGGGTACGGCCGGCAGTACGGGTACGACGCCGAAACGGTGGCGGCGAAGGCGGGTGCGTTCGCCGAGGGGATGCGGGATGCCGGCATCCTGCCCACCTTCAAGCACTTCCCGGGCCTCGGCCACGTCGCGGCGAACACCGACACCGCGGCGGATGTCGTCGACACGACGGTGAGCCCGGACGGTCCCGACGTCGCCGTGTACCGGCCGCTGACCGAGGCGGGGCCGAGCGCCGTCATGGTCTCGTCGGCGATCTACGGCCGCATCGACGGATCGAGGCCGGCGGTCTTCTCGCCCACGGTGGTGAGCGTCCTGCGCGACGAGATCGGGTTCGACGGCGTGCTGTTCTCGGACGACCTGTCCGCCGCCGTGGCGGTGTCGGCGTGGTCACCGGCCGAGCGCGCCGTCGATGCGATCTCGGCGGGCGTCGACGTGGTGCTCGTGTCGGCGAAACCGTCGGTCTTCCCCGCCATGTACGACGCCGTGCTGGCGAAGGCGCAGAGCGACCCGCAGTTCGCGGCGCAGGTGGATGCCGCGGCCGCGCGGGTGCTCGCCGCGAAGGCCGACATGCCCTGACCCGCGCGTCGCGTGCCGGATGCAGGGCGAAACACCTCGTCGTGGCCGATCGGCGGCCGGCGGAGTCGATCCGACCTGCACCGGGCACACCGTCCCGCCGCCCGTGAGGCAGACTCGAGGGATGACCTCGACGCTCCGGGACCGCATCCCCGTCGGGTCGACCCCCGACGCGGTGTACGAGGGTTTCCTCGAATGGACGATCGAGCGCGGCATCGAGCTCTACCCCGCACAGGACGAGGCGGTCCTCGAACTCGCGTCCGGGTCGCACGTGATCCTCGCGACGCCGACCGGCACGGGCAAGTCGCTCGTCGCGGTCGCGGCACACGCGGCATCCCTCGCCCGCGGCGGCCGCACGTACTACACGGCTCCCATCAAAGCCCTCGTCAGCGAGAAGTTCTTCGCCCTCGTCGACATCTTCGGACCGGATGCCGTGGGCATGGTCACGGGCGACTCGTCGGTGAACCCCGACGCGCCGATCATCTGTTGCACGGCCGAGATCCTGGCGAACAGCGCGCTGCGGCTCGGTCCCGAGGCAGAGATCGACCAGGTCGTGATGGACGAATTCCACTACTACGGCGATCCTGACCGCGGCTGGGCGTGGCAGGTGCCGCTGCTGCTCCTGCCGAAGGCGCAGTTCCTGCTGATGTCGGCGACGCTCGGCGACGTGTCGGCGATCTCGGCCGACCTCGAGCGGCGCACGGGTCGACCGGTCGCGCACATCGCCGGCGCGGAGCGCCCGGTGCCGCTCGACTTCTCGTACGCGCGCCGCCCCGTGCACGAGGTGCTCGAGGGGCTGCTCGAGAACGGCGAGGCCCCGGTCTACATCGTGCACTTCTCGCAGGCCGCCGCCCTCGAGCGCGCGCAGGCGCTGTCGAGCGTGAAGATCACGACGCGCGAGCAGCGTGACGCGATCGCCGAGACGATCGGCGGCTTCCGCTTCACGACCGGGTTCGGCAAAACGCTGTCGCGGCTCGTCCGCGCGGGCATCGGGGTGCATCACGCCGGGATGCTGCCGCGCTACCGGCGGCTCGTCGAGACGCTCGCGCAGCGCGGGCTGCTCCGCGTCATCTGCGGCACCGACACGCTCGGCGTCGGCATCAACGTGCCGATTCGGACGGTGATGATCACGGCGCTGTCGAAGTACGACGGCACGAAGATGCGGCAGCTGTCGGCGCGGGAGTTCCACCAGATCGCCGGGCGTGCGGGGCGTGCGGGCTTCGACACCCACGGCAGTGTCGTGGTGATGGCGCCCGAGTGGGAGATCGAGAACGCCGTCGCGCTCGCGAAGGCGGGCGACGATGCGGCGAAGCGCAAGAAGATCGTGCGCAAGAAGGCGCCGACGGGGGTCGTCAACTGGGGCGAGGGGTCGTTCGAGCGGTTGGTGGCGGCCGAACCAGAGCCGCTGTCGCCGCAGTTGAAGCTGACCTCGGCGATGCTCATCAACGTGATCGGCCGCGGCGGCGACGTGTTCGCGAACGTGCGGTCGCTCGTCTTCGACAACCACGAACCGCGCGCGCGGAAGTACGAGCTGGCCCGCCGGGCGATTGCGTTGTTCCGGACTCTCGTGGCGGCGGACATCGTCGTGGCGGATAGCGACGGCATCCGTCTCACCGTCGATCTGCAGCCGAACTTTGCGCTCAACCAGCCGCTGTCGCCGTTCGCCCTTGCCGCGATCGACCTGCTGTCGCCGGAGGACGGCGAGACAGGGACGGGGCATTACGCGCTCGACGTGGTGAGCGTCATCGAGGCGACGCTCGACGATCCGCGCGCGATCCTGTCGCAGCAGGAGTACAAGGCGCGCGGCGAGGCGGTCGCGGCGATGAAGCGCGACGGCATCGAGTACGACGAGCGCATGGAGCTGCTCGAGGCGGTGACGTGGCCGAAGCCGCTGGCCGAGCTGCTGGCGCAGGCGTACGAGACGTTCGCGTCGAGTCAGCCGTGGGTGCGCGATTTCGAGCTCTCGCCGAAGTCGGTCGTGCGCGACATGTTCGAGCGGGCGATGTCGTTCGGTGAGTTCGTCTCGTTCTACCAATTGGGGCGCAGCGAGGGGCTGGTGCTGCGGTACCTGTCCGACGCGTACCGCGCGATCCGGCAGACGGTGCCGGCCGAGGCCCGCACCGACGACCTGCTCGATCTCATCGAGTGGCTCGGCGAGCTGGTGCGGCAGGTCGATTCGAGCCTCGTTGACGAGTGGAACGCGCTCGTGAACCCGGCGGACGACCCCGAGGCTCCCGTCGTGCCGCCCGCGCCCCCGTCGGTGCTGACAAACCGTCGAGCGTTCGTCGTGCTGGTGCGCAACGAGATGTTCCGCCGGGTGCAGTTGGCCGCGCTGCAGGACGACGATGCGCTGGTCGAGTTGGATCCGGATGCCGCCTGGCCCGACGTCCTCGACCGGTACTTCGACGATCACGACGAGATCCTCACCGGCGGGGCGGCCCGCAGCCCCGCGTTGTGCGTCATCGACGAGTCGTCGGCGTCCGACGGGGTGTGGCGGGTGGAGCAGATCATCGACGACCCGGCGGGCGACCACGATTGGCGGATCCGCGCGGAGGTCGACCTCGAGGCATCCGTCGAAGAGGGCGCTGCGGTCGTGCGGGTGACCGAGGTCGTGCGGCTTTAGAGCTCGCGGGTCCAATCCTCGCCGTCGCGTGTGAAGACGATGCGGGTGTGACGTCGGTCGGGGGAGCCCTGCCAGAACTCGATGCGCTCGGGGACGAGGCGCCAGAGCACCCAGTCGCCGGGCGCGAGGAGCGCACCGGCCGGACTGCCGGCGATGTCGGCCGCGCTCTCGTCGGGTGCGGCCTCGCGCACGGCGCCGCGGACGCGCACGGCGCGCGTGACGGGCTGCCACCAGAAGCTCAGCGCGGCGGCGGGGTTCTCGGCGAGCTGCGCGCCTTTGGCCGACGAGCGCGGACCGGCGAACTGCCAGCCGTCCGCATCGACCCCTTTGAGGATGAGGGTGCGCGCGTCGGGGCGACCACCGGCATCCGCTGTGGCGAGGGTCGTCGCGCGCGGTTCGGCGACACCGGCGTCGGCGGCGTGGCGGATCCACGTCTCGAAGAGGGTGATGGGGTCGGCCGGGAGGTCGGAGGGGTCGAGCGGCGGCGGAGATCCGGTGAGGGACGGCTGGGCTCGGAGCCACCGGGTGAGCTCGTTCATGCTCCCATCCTGCTCCGAGGTGTCACGATGTCGGTGCGGGCGGGCAGACTGACCCCGTGGCGACCTACCTGGCATTCCTGCGTGCGATCAACCTGGGGGCGAAGCGGGTGTTCCCGAAGGAAGACATCCGGCGCGTCGTCGAGAGTGTCGGGTTCGAGGAGGTCGCGACCCACATCAACACGGGCAACGTCCGTTTCGAGTCGCGGATGCGGTCGCGCCAGCGGATCGAGCGGACATTGGAGGCGGCCTTCGCCGCGAATCGCGGGTTCGAGGTGCCGACGATCGTGTTCTCGACCGCGGAATTCCGCGAGGTCGCACGGCAGACGCGTGAGCTGGATGATGCGAACCCCGGGCTCGCGCGCCATTACGTCTACCTGCTGAAGGACGAGCTCTCGGCAGCGCAGATCGCGGAGATCGAGGGTCGTGCGGACGAGCGCGGTGGGATGGTGGTGCGGGGGCGCGCGGCGCACGCGCTGCTGCAGCCCGGGTACCAGGACGGTGCGGTCGATCCGCTGGGCGCCGCGTCGTTGCTGGGGGTCGCGACGAACCGCAACGCGAACGTCATCGGGACGCTCGCCGAGAAGTGGTGCGGCGCGTGAGCGCCGTGATCCGCGAGCCGGTCGCGGCGGATGCCGAGGCGATCGCCGCGCTGCACGTCGCGACGTGGCGGGAGACGTACGCGCATCTGCTGCCGGAGGACTTCTTCACCGACGAGGTCCTGGAGCGGCGTCGGCGGATGTGGACCCGGATTCTCGCCGAGCCGCGACCGGAGCATGTCGTGCGGGTGGCCGAGTCGGACGGTGAGCTGATCGGTTTCGCGATGTCGGGGATCTCCGATGAGGGGATGCCGCAGCTCTACATGCTCTAAGTCGTGGCGGCGCAGCACGGCAGCGGGATCGGGCAGGGACTGTTCGACGCCGTCATCCCCGCGGGTCCGGCGGGCCTGTGGGTCGCGAAGGAGAATCCCCGCGCGATCGCCTTCTACCGCCGCAACGGTTTCGCCTTCGACGGCGCGGAGCAGACGGATCCCGGCACGCCGGGCATCGTCGAGGCGCGGATGGTGCGGTGAGGCATCCGCTTACCGCTGCCGTGATGGCGGTTCTGAACGAGGTGGATCCGTACGGTCTCGAGCCCGGCGGGAAGGACGGCTGCCCGGTCGACGAGTACGCCCCGGAGGCCTCGGCGTTCGCGGGGGTCCTGACGAGGCGCGGGAGGGCGACGGTGGACGATGTCGATCGGATCTGGCAACGCTGGTTCAACGAGCCGCTGACCGGCGTGATCGGCCGGGACGCCGTCACGGAATTCGTCGCACGCCTGAACGACCTGACGCAGCGTTAGAACGGTGGTGGTCCGGGTGGGTCGACGGTGAATTGCGGGATGCGGCGTTCGGGCCTCACGAGGTAGACCCGGCCTGCGGGTGAGGTCCATTCGAGTGCGCCGCCGGGTTTCGCTCTGACCTGCCAGTCGGAGTGGTGTTTGAGGGTGTGATGCCCGCGGCACAGCGGTGCGAGGTTGTCGGCGGCGGTGGTCCCGCCGTGATGCCAGTCGACGGTGTGGTCGAGGTCGCACCGGTCGGCGGGGATCCCGCAGCCGGGTGCCATACACCGGGCGGCCCGCCAGGCGACCAGCCGTCGAAGGTCGGCCGGGGGCCGGTACTGCTCGCGTCCGACAGAAAGGACGACTCCCGTCTCGGGGTGGGTGAGCACCCGCATCCACCCGGATGCTGCCCCGCACAGCTCCCGGGCGCGGTCGAGGGGGATCGGGCCGACACCGTCGACCTGCGCGGCCGGGCCGTCGCCGGTGAGGAGCGTGAGGGCGGGGACGGTGACCGCCACAGTCGGACGGATCCCGCGCGCGGTCTCGGGCAGCGCGTCGGTTTCGCCGTCGAGGAGCAGATCCCCGAACACATCGGCGCGTTTCTGATCCAGGGTGCGCTCATCGTCGGCGGAATCGAGAGTCTTCGCGATCGCGGTGAGACGCCCGGCGATCGCGTGCGCTTCCACCGCGGGCAGGTGCGCGGTCAGCCACGCCATCCCATCCACCCCCGCATCCACCCGTACGTGCCGGTGCGCGACCGCGGCGGCGTGCTGCTCGGCGAGGCTGGCTTCCTGCTCGCGGTCGACGATCCGTTTCATCGCGCGCCGGAACGGCCCAGTCGGCAACTCCTCCGCGAGGCTCAGCACCTCGTGGACGAGTCCGGTGGTCACGGTCTCGACCTGGTCGAGCTCGTCGACGATGATCGTCGCGTGCGTTTCGGTGATGTCCGCGCGGCTCATCGCCTCCCACACCTGCGGGTACCGACGCAGCAGCGCATGCCCGACACCCATCAACCGTCCCGCGGCGTGCTCAGTGATCCGCAATGCGGCTGCGACCTCGAGCCGCACCGATCGTTCCACGAACGCGACCGGTTCCTCCCGCCGCCGCGCATCGGCGATCGCGTCATCCCACAACTCGACGATGCACGCATACCGCTGCGCCGCATGCACCGTCGCCATGTCGGCACACATCACCACCCAGTCCAGCGCGGTCGGGATCCCCTCCGGGACCTCGTCGCGAGGAGCGGGCGAACTGGACATAGTCCCAGACTAGGACGGGGTTCCGACATCCCCTCCGGCACCGTCATCCCGCCGCAGCCTCGGGCACGCCGCCCGCTCTCGGCGCCCCACCCGGGCGCCTCATTCACACCCCGCCGAGCCCCCGCATCCACGCCACTTCGCGCGTAATCTGCCCCGTCGCGATGAACCTCCGCACCTGGTGCGTTTCCGCCAGGACCCGCGCGAGCTCCGACAGATCCGCGCCGGCGAACCCGAGCGACTGCCAGAACCCGCCCGATCGGCGGCTGAACAGCCACGCGGTCGTCGCACCTTCTTCCGCGGCGCGATCGAGTGCGAATCTCGCCAGATCGGTCCCGCGACCGCGCGCCCGTGAAGAAGACACCACCGCCACGCTCCGGATCAGCGCGTGGTGTCCGTCGCGGCTCAGCTCGTAGCCCGTGCTACCGACGATCCGACCCGACTCGTCCCGCTCGACCCACAGCCGCACCGACGGCTCGTCCAGCCCGGTCACCGTCAGGTCGACCTCGCGCAGGAACGCCTCGACCTCACCGGCATCCGCCGTCATGCACCTGCTCAGTTCCATCCCCGCTCCTCCCCGTTCCCGCGGCGCGCCCCCGCGTCGAGACTGCACGAGCGAGTCGAGACTGCGTTCGGCGCCGCATCCTCGTCGCCCGGGTGCAGTCTCGCGAGTCGGTCTCCCCATCCTCGCAAGGGCGCGGGCGCCGTCCACATCCGCAGACCGTGTCGGATGCCGCGGCTAGGGTTGACCGGGTGAGTGACGGCGGATGGCAGAACGACCCCTACGCCGATCTCGTGTGGGATCCCGACGACGTTCCGCCACCGGACGACTTCGACTCGCCGCCTCCGCCCGACCCGCGGTTCGACGACTACGCCGCGTCCGTCGCCCGCGCGACGCGCGCCGAACCGGCACGCCCCCAGCCCGCGCGAACCCAGCCCGCACGCCCCGCCGCACCCCCGGCATCCGTCCTGCGTCTCGAGCGGCGTGACCACGTCGGCGACGATCCGGTCAAGGTCCTCACCGAGGTCTTCGGCTACACGGCGTTCCGCGGCGACCAGGGCGACATCGTCTCGCACGTCATCGCGGGCGGCGACGCGGTCGTCCTCATGCCGACCGGCGGCGGCAAGTCGATCACGTACCAGGTGCCCGCGCTCGTCCGCCCCGGCACGGGACTCGTCGTCAGCCCGCTGATCGCGCTCATGCACGACCAGGTCGACGCGCTCATCGCCAACGGTGTGCGCGCGGCGTTCCTGAACTCGACGCAGACCCCGGCCGAGCGCGCGGGTGTCGAGCAGGCGCTCCTCGACGGCGAACTCGACCTCATCTACGTCGCACCCGAGCGGCTGTCGGTCCCCGCGACGACCGCGCTCCTGCAGCGCGCGCAGCTCAGCGTCATCGCGATCGACGAGGCCCACTGCGTGTCGCAGTGGGGCCACGACTTCCGCCCCGACTACCTCGCGCTCGGCGACCTGGCCGAGCGGTTCCCCGGCGTTCCGCGCATGGCGCTCACCGCGACGGCGACCCGCGCGACGCACACCGAGCTCACCGAGCGCCTGCACCTGCAGGGCGCACGGCATTTCGTCGCGAGCTTCGACCGCCCGAACATCCAGTACCGCATCGAGCCCAAGGTCGACATGCGTCGCCAGCTCGTGCAGTTCGTGCGCTCGCAGCCCGAGGGCGCCGCCGGCATCGTCTACGCGCTCAGCCGCAAGTCGGTGGAGCAGACGGCCGAGTACCTGCGCACGCAGGGCGTCGACGCGCTGCCGTACCACGCGGGATTGGATGCCTCGATCCGCGCCCGGCACCAGTCGAGGTTCCTCCGTGAAGACGGTGTCGTCATGGTCGCCACGATCGCGTTCGGCATGGGCATCGACAAGCCCGACGTCCGTTTCGTCGCCCACATCGACCTGCCCAAGTCCGTCGAGGGCTACTACCAGGAGACCGGTCGCGCCGGCCGCGACGGCGAACCCGCGGTCGCGTGGATGGCGTACGGGCTCGGCGACGTCGTGCAGCAGCGGCGCCTCATCGACCAGTCGCCCGGCGACCGCACCTACAAGATGCGGATGGGGCAGCACCTCGACGCGATGCTCGCCCTCTGCGAGACCGTCTCATGTCGGCGCCAGAACCTGCTGAACTACTTCGGCCAGTCCTCGGATGCCTGTGGCAACTGCGACACCTGCCTCACCCAGCCCGATACGTGGGACGGCCTCATCGCGGCGCAGAAGCTCCTGTCGACGATCGTCCGCCTGCAGCGGGAGCGCAACCAGGCGTTTGGCGCCGGGCACCTCATCGACATCCTCCGCGGCGCCTCGACCGAGCGCATCCGCCAGCAGGGCCACGACAAGCTCTCGACGTACGGGATCGGGAACGATCTGTCCGAGCAGGACTGGCGCTCCGTCGTCCGCCAGCTGCTGGCCCGCGGCATCCTCGTCGCGCAGGGTGAGTACGGGGTGCTGACGGTCGGCGAGACCGGGGCCGCCGTGCTGCGCGGTGAGGAGCCGGTGCCGCTGCGGCGCGACGTCCTCGGCCGCACCGGTGGGGGAGCGACCCGCGCGAAGAAGTCGTCGACGGCCGACTCGTTGCCCGAGGGCGACCGCGACCTGTTCGAGGCGCTCCGGGCATGGCGGGCCGAGCAGGCCCGCGAGCAGGGCGTCCCCGCGTACATCGTGTTCGGCGACGCGACGCTCCGCGCCCTCGCCGAGCACCGCCCGCGCTCGGTCGGCGACCTCGACGGCATCACCGGCATCGGCGCCAAGAAGCGCGAGGCCTACGGCGAGGCCGTCGTCGCCGTCATCGCCGCGAACGCCTGAGCCGCGAACGCCTGAGCCGCGAACGCCTGAGCCGCGAACGCCTGAGCCGCGAACGCCTGAGCCGCGAACGCCTGATCAGCCGTCGCGGAGGGCGCGCGTCATCCGGGTCAGCAGCTCGAACGCCTGGCGACGCTCCGGCGCGGACAGCTCGGCGAGCATCCGGTCCTCGACCGTCTTGACCGCGGCACTCGCCTGCGCGCGCTGCCGCCGCCCGGCATCCGTCAACGTCACCGGCAGCGCCCGCCCCTCGGACGCGGTCGTCGCGCGGGTCACCCAGCCTTCGCGCTCGAGGGACTGCAGCAGCACGTTCATGCTCTGCCGCGTGACGAAGGCTCCCCGTGCGAGCTCGGAGTTCGAGAGACCGGGTCGCTGCGCCAGCAGCTCCAGGCAGGAGTACGACGTGACGGTCATCCCGAGCGGCCGGAGCACGTCCTCCATTGCGATCCGCAGCGCGCTCGAGGCCTCCTTGAGCAGATAGCCGAGCGATGTGGGGAGGTCGATCTCTTCCGACTGGACCATGTCAGAAGTCTGACATACAGTGGTCGGTGTCAGAAAACTGACACAAAGAAAGGATGCCTCATGCCCACCATCGGACCCGATTTCGTCTCCCTGCAGGTCACCGACCTCGACGGCTCGCAGCGGTTCTACGAGCAGTACCTCGGACTCGTGCGCTCACCCGCCGGACCCCCGCACGCAGTGGTGTTCGACACCGCCCCGATCGCCTTCGCCCTCCGCGACCTCGTGCCCGGAACCGACCTTGCGGCGATCGACCATCCCGGAGTCGGAGCTGCCATCTGGATGCGAGCCACCGACGTGCAGGCGATCCACGACACCCTGGTCGCCGACGGCCACACGATCGTCGCCGCGCCGATCGACGGCCCGTTCGGCCGCACGTTCACCTTCGCCGACCCGGACGGCTACCGGATCACCCTCCACGACAAGGCGTGATCCCCATGTGACGTAACACTCTTACCTCCCGTGACCACGCGGCGTGCGGCCGTGGAGCGGGCGTGCTCGGATGAGGTCTGCACCCGTCCTCATCCGTCCTGGAGTCCTCATGACCCGTCCCCTCCGCGCCACCCTCGCCGCCGCAGTCGGCGCCGCGCTCGTCGCGGCGCTCGCCGGCTGCGCCGGCGCCGGCACCACCCCCAGCTCCAACGCCGCCGCGGGCGAACCGCAGACCGGTGGCACCCTGACCTACCTCGAACCGCAGACCTGGAACACGCTGTACCCGGGGTCGGGCGGTTTCTACCCGAACGGCGGTGTCATCAACAACATCACCGACCGCCTGCTCTACCAGGACCCCGAAACCCTCGAGCTCGAGCCGTGGATCGCCGCCGAGCTGCCCGAGGTGAACGCGGATGCCACCGAGTACACGTTCACGCTCCGCGATGACGTCACCTACTCCGACGGCACGCCGCTCGATGCCGAGAACGTCGCGAAGAACTTCGACCTGCTCGGCCTCGGCGACCCCGACCGGAAGTTCACCGTCTCGGAGCAGGTGACCAACTACGAGAGCAGCGAGGTCCTCGACGAGCACACGGTGCGCTTCCACTTCAGCGCCCCCGCACCCGGTTTCGCGCAGGCGACCTCGGCGATCAACGCGGGCCTCCTCTCCGACGAGACGCTCGACCGCACGAGCGAGGAGTTCGGCCCGGGCAACGCGACCGAGATCATCGGGAGCGGCCCCTTCGTCGTCGCGTCCGAGGAGATCGGCACCAAGATCAGCCTTACGGCGCGCGATGACTACGACTGGGCACCCCCCTCTCTCGAGCACCAGGGACGCGCCTACCTCGACGGCATCGACTACGTCGTGGCCGCCGAGGACAGCGTGCGGGTCGGCACCGTCGTCTCGCGTCAGGCGCACATCGCCCGCGGCATCGAAGCGCCCGACGAGGCGCAGTTCTCCGCCGACGGCCTGCACCTGCTCGCCTCGGCGACGAACGGCGTCAACAACGGGCTGAGCTTCCGCCTGCGCGATCCGATCACCTCCGAGCTCGCCGTTCGCCAGGCGCTCATCGCCGGCATCGATCGTCAGGCGATCGTCGACACCCTCTTCAGCGACAGCTACCCCCTCGCCACCGGCGCCCTCGCGACCACGGCGCGCGGGTACACCGACACGTCGGAGTTCTACGTGTACGACCCCGACCAGGCGACGAAGCTCCTCGACGACGCGGGCTGGGTGCCCGGTTCCGACGGGATCCGCGAGAAGGACGGCACCCGCCTCTCCCTCACGGTCAACGAGGCGCTGCCGCAGCCGCGCTCCCGCGAGGTGATCACCCTCATCCAGGACCAGCTGAAGGACATCGGCGTCGAGATCACCCTGCTTCCCGGTGACCAGGCGGCGCAGGATGCCGCGCGCGGCGTCCCCGGCGAGCTGCAGGTGTACCACTCCATGGTCGGCCGCGCCGATTACGACGTCCTGAAGTCGCAGTACTACTCCGGCAACCGCAACGCGCTGCTGAACGGGTACCCCGACGGGTCGGTCGCCGATGAGGAGATCGACGCGCTGCTGCTGGCGATCGCCTCGAGCCCCACCGAGGAGGGCCGCCAGGAGGCATCCGCCGCGGCCCAGCAGCGCCTCGCCGCGCAGGCCTACATCCTGCCCTTCTTCGAGGAACCGCAGGTCTACGGCTACGTCGACGCCGTCCACGGCTTCGCGACCGAGTCGATCGGCCGCCCGTCGTTCTACAACACCTGGCTCGCCCAGTAAGAAGTACGACCGACCCGGATGCGGGGAGGCGACCCCTCCCCGCATCCACCCCGTTCCGACTCGAGAGGTGACCATGCTCTTCGCCCTGCGACGCGCCGGCGGCGCCCTCCTGGTCCTGCTGCTCGCGTTCACCGCCGCGTATTTGCTGCTCGCGGCCCTCCCGGGCGACGGCGTGCTCGCGCGGTACGGCAGCCCCGAGCTCGGCCTCACACCCGCGCAGCTCGACGAGATCCGGGCCGCCTACGGCGCCGACCGGCCCCTGTTCGAGCGGTACGCCGACACCGTCGCTTCCTTCCTGCGCGGCGACCTCGGCTACTCGGTCCAGAGCGGCGCGGCCGTCGCCGACCTCGTCGCCGTCGCGCTGCCGTCCACCCTCACCCTCGCCGTGCTGGGACTCGCGGTCGCCGTGTTCCTCGCGGTCGTCATCGCGTTCACCGCCACCTACGGCGCGTTCCGGCCGCTGCGCGCGGTCTTCCGCCAGCTGCCGCCGCTGTTCGTCTCGATGCCCGTCTTCTGGATCGGCATCATCCTCATCCAGGTCTTCTCCTTCCAGCTCGGCTGGGTGCCGCTCATCGGTGCCGACCCGGTCGAGGCGCTCATCCTGCCGGTGCTCACCCTCGCCGTACCCATCGCGGCGCCGCTCGCGCAGGTGCTGACCCGCAGCATCGACGAGGTGTCCGAGCAGCCGTTCGTCGCGGTCGTGCGCTCGCGCGGCGCGAGCACGTCGTGGCTGCTGTGGCGCAACGTGGTGCGCAACGCCCTCCTCCCCGCCCTCACGATGGCGGGCGTCCTCTTCGGCGAGCTCGTCGGCGGCGCCGTCGTCACCGAGGCGGTCTTCGGCCGCCCGGGTATCGGTCAGCTCACGGCGCAGGCGGTCGCGAACCGCGACACCCCCGTCCTGCTCGCGATCGTCGTCATCTCGTCCGTCGCCTTCGTCGTCATCAACCTCGTCGTCGACCTCCTATACCCCCTGCTCGATCCGCGTCTGCGCCGCGGCGGACGCCCGCTCGCCGTCTCACGCAGCCGCGTCGCCGGGGCCGTCCCGACGCCCACCCCGCTCACCGAAGGGATCGCGCGATGACCCTCACGCTCGCCCGGCCCGGCACCCGCACGGCGGTCCCGCGCCGCGTGCTCCGCCCCGGCACCGTGGTCCCCGCCCTCGTCCTCCTGATCGCGGTCGCGTGGGCGCTCGTCCCGGGACTGTTCACCGCCGCGAGCCCGACCGAGACGGTGGCGGCGGCGTTGCTGGGCCCGAGCCCCGCCCACTGGTTCGGGACGGATGCCACGGGCCGTGACGTCTTCGCCCGTGTCATCCACGGCGCCTCGCACTCGGTCACGGGCGCCCTCGCCGCCGTCCTCGTCGGACTCGTCGCCGGGACGGCGATCGGGGTCACGGCGGGCGCGGCGGGCGGCGCCGTGGACGAGGTGCTCATGCGGATCGTCGACGTGCTGCTCGCGATCCCCGCGCTCCTGCTGTCGCTCAGCGTCGTCATCCTCCTGGGGTTCGGCACCACCAACGCGGCGCTCGCGGTCGGGGTCACCTCCGTCGCCGTCTTCGCCCGGCTGGCGCGCGCGCAGGTCGTCAGTGTGCGGGTGGCGGACTTCGTCGAGGCGGCGTACGGGTCGGGGGGAACCGCGGCATCCGTCCTCTGGCGCCACATCCTGCCGAACTCGCTCACGCCCGTCCTCGCGCTTGCCGCCCTGCAGTTGGGGTCGGCGATCCTGCAGATCTCGACCCTCGGGTTCCTCGGCTACGGGGCGCCCCCGCCCACCCCGGAATGGGGGCTGCTCATCTCCGAGGGGCGCAACTACGTCGCCACCGCGTGGTGGCTCACCGTGCTGCCGGGCCTCGTCGTCGTGGCCGTCGTCCTCGCCACCAACCGTCTCAGTCAGGCCCTCCGGGGAGGGGAACGCCCATGACCGGTGCACTGCTCGGCATCCGCGACCTCGTCGTCCGCTACCGCACCGAACGCGGCGACGTCGACGCCGTCCGCGGCGTCTCGCTCGACGTCGCCCGCGGACAGGTCACCGCGCTCGTCGGCGAGTCCGGCTCGGGCAAGTCGACCGTCGCGCAGGCGGCGATCGGGCTGCTCGCCGGCAACGGACGCATCGACGGCGGGACGATCACGCTCCACGGCGCTCAGGACGACACCGAGCTCGTCGGCCTCTCCGACCGCCGCTGGCGCGCCCTCCGCGGCACGCGCGTCGCGCTCGTCCCGCAGGACCCGGGCAACTCGCTCAACCCCGTCGCCACGATCGGCGCGAGCATCGGCGAGGTGCTGCGCATTCACGGCTGGCGGGATGCCGCGGAGATCCGCGCGCGCGTCATCGACCTGCTCGAGCGCGTCGAGATCGACGACCCCGCGACGCGGTACCGCCAGTACCCGCACGAGCTCTCCGGCGGCATGCGCCAGCGGGTGCTCATCGCCGCGGCGCTCGCCCTCGATCCCGAACTGATCATCGCTGACGAGCCGACGAGCGCGCTCGACGTCACCGTCCAGCGCACGGTCCTCGATCTGCTCGACCGGCTGCGCGCCGACACCGGCACCGGCGTGCTCTTCATCACACACGACCTCGCCGTCGCGGCGGACCGCGCCGACACGATCGTGGTCATGAAGGACGGCGCCGTGCAGGAATCCGGGCCCGCACGCTCCGTCCTCGCGGCGCCGGAGTCCGACTACACGCGTCGCCTGCTGGCCGACGCCCCGTCGCTCGGACACGTCGTCGAGCGCCGGGCCCCGGCATCCGTCTCCGCCGCGCCGCTCGTGACCGTCTCGGGACTGCGGCAGGAGTTCGGCCGCGGCGCCGGGCAGCCGCCGCTCGTCGCCGTCGACGACGTCTCGTTCACGGTCGCGCCGGGGACCACCCACGCGATCGTCGGGGAGTCGGGGTCGGGCAAGACCACGATCGGCCGCGCGCTCGCCGGGTTCGGTGCGCCCCAGCGCGGCACGATCACCGTCGACGGCGTCGAGGTGACCGCGCTCCGCCCCGGGCGGCACCGCCGGGGGTACCGCCGCACCGCGCAGCTCGTGTACCAGAACCCGTACGCGTCGCTCGATCCGCGCCAGCGCATCGGCACGATCCTCGAGGAGCCGCTGCGGAACTTCGGCCTGGGCTCGGCCGCCGAGCACCGCAGCCGCGCCGCGCACGCCCTCGCACAGGTCGCCCTCGCGCCCGAGATCGCCGCCCGCCGGCCCCGGGAACTGTCAGGCGGTCAGCGCCAGCGCGTCGCGATCGCGCGAGCACTCATCCTCGAGCCGCGGCTGGTCGTCCTCGACGAGGCGGTCTCGGCCCTCGACGTGACGGTGCAGGCGCAGATCCTCCGTCTCCTCGCGAGCCTGCAGGAGGAGCTCGGTCTCACCTACGTCTTCATCTCGCACGACCTCGCCGTCGTCCGGCAGATTTCCGACACCGTCTCGGTCCTCCGCCGCGGCGTCCAGGTCGAGCACGGCACCGTCGACGACGTCTTCGGCTCGCCGCAGCACGAGTACACCCGGGGGCTGCTCGACGCCGTCCCCGGCTCCGCCCTCCGGAAGGACACCACATGACGACGCCCCGACTGGGCTTCTTCAGCCGCCTGCTCGAGGACGCCCCCGCCGCCGACCGGTACCGGTTCGGGCTGGAGCAGATCCAGCACGCCGAGCGGTCCGGTTTCGCCTCGGCCTGGGTCGCCCAGCACCACTTCGGCGCGCACGAGGGCGGGCTGCCCTCGCCGCTCGTCTTCCTCGCCGCGGCCGCCGAGCGCACGAGTCGCGTCGGCCTCGGCACCGCCGTCCTGACCCTCCCCATCGAGGACCCGGTCCGCGCGGCCGAGGACGCCGCCGTGCTCGACGCCCTGAGCGGCGGTCGCCTGCAGCTCGGCGTCGCCTCCGGGGGGACGCCCGGCTCGTTCGCCGCTTTCGGGAAGGATGCCGCCGACCGCGCCGCCCTGCACGCGGAACACCTCGACGTGTTCCGCTCGACGCTGCGCGGTGACGGCGTCCGCGGCACGGAGTCGGTCGCCTACCCGCCCGCCGGCGATCTCGCCGACCGTATCTGGCAGGCGACGTTCTCGCCCGCCGGGGGTGCTCGGGCGGGTGCCGCGGGCGACGGCCTCCTGCTCTCGCGCACGCAGCCGCGGACGCCCGAGGCGCCCGACGCGACCATCGGCGACATCCAGCAGCCCATCGTCGACGCCTACCTCGACGCGCTGCCCGAGGGGGCGGCGCCCCGCATCCTCGCCTCGCGCACCGCGTTCGTCGTCGACCCCGACCGGCGCGACGAGGCCTTCGCGCTGGCTGAGCGCGGGCTGCGCGCCGTCGCCGCGCAGTTGATCGGTGCGTACGCGGCCGACCTGCCGCTCGCCGAGCTGATCCGGCTCTCCGACACCCACATCGGCACCGTCGACGAGGTCGTCGCCTCGCTCGCCGCCGACCCGATCATCGCGCAGGCGACCGACGTCACCTTCCAGGTCCACTCGGTCGCCGCGACCCACGAGCTCACCCTCCGTTCCATCGAGCTTCTGGGCACGCAGGTGGCCCCTCGGCTCGGCTGGGCGACGGGCCCCGACGCCGCCGACGACCTCCGAGACCACCATCGGGCCGCGGCCCGGAAGGAGTACGCATGACCGCCGACATCATCGACCTGCTCGCCGGCATCACGCCCGGCAGTCCGCTCGCCGAGACCCGCGCGCTGCGACCGCAGGCGCGCGCGAACGCGCAGCGCAGTTTCGAGGCGCTCCTCGAGCCCGCGCAGCCGGGGGATTTCCCCCTCGCCGAGCGTTACGCGATCGCCGCCTTCACCGCGCGGATCCACCGGTTCGACGCGGCGACGGCGTTCTACGACGATCTGCTCCGCGAGGAGGATGCCGCCCTCGCCGACGCCATCGCGGACCTCGCCGCCGACGCCGCGCAGCGCGGACCCGTCGGCGCCTACCGCGAGCCCGGACTCGCCGGCGAGAGCACCCCGGCCGTCGCCTGGCACCCGGCATCCGCTGCCGTCGGGGACCGGCTCCCCGCGGCCCTCGCTCACACGCACCTGCTGGTGTTCCGTCCGCGCGAGGCGTCGCCGCAGGCGCTGCGCGCGCTGACGGATGCCGGGTGGTCCGCCGACGCGATCGTGAGCCTGTCGCAGCTCGTCGCCTTCCTCGCATTCCAGCTGCGGCTGGCGTGGGGCCTGCGCGTGCTCGGCGCGTCCGCATCCGCTCACACCACCGCCCACACCCTCGAAGGAGCCGCGCGATGACCGTCGCCGAGTACCCCGACCTCGCCCGCCCCGACCGCTTCACGCAGCTGGGTCTCGGATGGGTGCCCTGGCTCGCGCCCGTCCCCGAGGCGGAGCTCACCGAGCGTCAGCGCGAGGCCCTCGTCGAGCCGGCCCGCACGAAGATGCCCTACTTCCGGCTGCTGGCCCGCGACCCCGACGCCCTTGAGGCGCGGACGCTCACCGACCTCGACATCTTCTTCAACGTCGACGGCGGCATCGGCCGCGCCGAGCGGGAACTCGCGGCGACCGCGGCCAGTCGGGTGAACGGCTGCGTGTTCTGCGCCTCCGTGCACTCGGCCGCCGCCACGCGGGAGTCCGGCCGGCGCGACGACGTCCAGCGGCTGCTCGACGAGGGCACCGACGCCGACCTCGGTGACGAGCGCTGGAACGCCGTCGTCGCGGCATCCGTCTCGCTCACCGCGACACCGCTGGGTTTCGGTCCCGACGACGTCGACCGGCTGCGGGATGCCGGGCTCGACGACGCGTCGATCGTCGACGTCATCGGGGGAGCCGCGTTCTTCAACTGGGCCAACCGCCTCATGCTGTCGCTCGGCGAACCCGAGGTGCCCGCGGCCCGCTGACCGTCAGGCCCAGGGCTGGCGCGCGACCCGGACGTCGGCGCCCGTCCGCGCGGATTCGCCGATCGCGAGACCGAGCAGGTGGTCCTGGCACGCCTCGGCGAGCGGATAGGGCTCGGGGCCGTCGCCCCGGGCCCACCGTCCGGTGGTCTCGAGCAGCGACGCGACGGCGATGTCGTCCTCCGACAGCCGCGTGCCGGCCCACGGGTTGCGGTAGACGATCCGTCCCTCGAAGAAGGCCGACACGACGTCGTTCCCCTCGAGGTTCAGGTCGACGCCCGTGCGGCGGTAGGTGATCGGCGAGACGACCACCTCGGAACCCTCGAACCGCCGCACGGTGTCGCCCTCGAGTTCGCCGTGCGAGCCGCGGAGGACGATCCGTCGCGACAGGATCGGGTTCCACCACTGGTTGTCGACGAAGTCGTAGAGGCCCATGCGGCCGTCGCCGAAGTCGAGTGTCGCGATGGTCGTCGTCCGCGGCTGCGGCGAGACGTCGTCCGACCAGCCTGCGGGCGAGAGCGGGTCGACGAGCGGTGCGGTGAAGGTCCGTGCCGACACCGTGGCCTCGGCCATCCCGGCATCCAGGAACGTCCGGATCATCGAGGTCGCGTGATACAGGTGGGTCGACGATACCTGCACGCCGCCGATCGTGCCGAGGGCGCCCGAGCGCACGACCTCATGCCGGGCGGCGTGGCCCGGCATGAGCATGTACTGCTCGGCCACCTGCACGAGGCCGCTTGCGCCGACGTCGTGCCACAGCCTCCGCAAGCCGTCGGCATCGGGTGCGGGCGGCGTCTCGGCGAGCACGCGCACCCCGCGGTCGACGAGCTCCGTGATGACGCCGGGCATGGCGTCCCACGACACCGACGCGATCACGACGTCGGGCCGCGCTGCAAGCAGGTCGTCCATCGACCGGTGCACCGGCACGCCCCAGGGGGCGATGCGCGCCGCCGACGCGTCCGACCGGGCGAGCACCCCCGTCACCTGCAGGCGGTCCGGTGCCGCCGCGGCGAGGCGCAGGAAGAACTCCGCCCGCCAGCCCGTGCCGATGATCGCGAATCGTGCCGGCTGCGTCATGAGACCCCTTCGTCGCGGCGTCCCGATGCGGTCGCCCCCGGCATCCTCCAGGCCGCCGCAGGCGGGGTCAACCCCCCTCGCGTCAGTGCTCGGCGCCGAGCTGTCCGCTGAGTCGGCTGTGGAAGGCGGATGCCGCGTCGTTCAGACCCGCGATCGTGACGGTCGTGCCCTGCCGCTCGTACTTGTCGACGATCGCGTCCAGGGCGGCGACGGTCGAGGCATCCCACACGTGCGAACGCGACATGTCGATCACGACTGTCGCGGGGTCGTCGGTGTACGCGAACTGCCTCGTGAGGTCGTTGCTCGAGGCGAAGAACAGCTCGCCGTCGACCGTGTAGTGCGCCGCGGATGCCGCGTCGTCGACGGTCCGGGTGACGGTCACCAGGTGCGCGACCCGGCGCGCGAACACGACCATCGCGGCGAGGACGCCGAGGATCACGCCGATCGCGAGGTTGTGGGTCCAGACGGTGGCGACGACGGTGATGAGCATGACGAGCGTCTCGCTCTTCGGCATCCGTCGCAGCGTCGCCGGGCGCACGCTGTGCCAGTCGAACGTGCCGATGCAGACGACGATCATGACGGCGACGAGGGCGGCCATGGGGATGATCGCGACGACGTCGCCGAGCGCGAGGACGAGGATCAGCAGGAACACGCCGGCGAGGAACGTCGAGATGCGCGTGCGTGCACCCGACGCCTTCACGTTGATCATCGTCTGGCCGATCATCGCGCAGCCGCCCATGCCGCCGAAGGCCCCGGAAAGGATGTTCGCGGCTCCCTGGCCGAGTGCCTCACGGGTCTTGGAGGAGGGCGTGTCGGTGATGTCGTCGACGAGCTTGGCGGTCATGAGCGATTCGAGCAGTCCGACGACGGCCATGGCCAGGGCGAACGGGCCGATGATCTGCAGGGTCTCGAGGGTCGGCGGCACGTTCGGTACGAACAGCGTCGGGAGGCTCTCGGGCAGCTCGCCCTGGTCGCCCACGGTCGGGACGTTCCACGCGAACGCCGCGACGGCGGCGGTGAGCACGACGATCGTGACGAGGGGCGCGGGCACGGCCTTCGTCAGTCGCGGGAAGGCGTACAGGATCACGAGACCCGCGGCCACGAGCGGCCACACGAGCCAGGGGATGCCGTCGCCGATCAGCTGCGGAAGCTGCGCGAGGAAGATGAGGATCGCGAGCGCGTTCACGAAGCCGACCATGACGCTGCGCGGGATGAACCGCATGAGCTTCGCGACGCCGAGGGCGCCGAGCGCGACCTGGATGGCGCCGCCGAGCAGGACGGTCGCGATGAAGTAGTCCATCCCGTGCTCGCGGGCGACCGGGGCGATGACGAGGGCGACCGCCCCCGTCGCGGCCGTGATCATGGCCGGGCGCCCGCCGAGGAACGCGATCGCGACCGCCATGATGAACGACGAGAACAGTCCGAGCCGCGGGTCGACGCCCGCGATGATCGAGAACGCGATCGCCTCGGGGATGAGGGCGACCGCGACGACCAACCCGGCGAGCACTTCCCGGGTGAGCAGGCGCGGGCTGCGGAGGGCCTGCAGCACGGTGGGTGACGTGCGCGGGCGCGCAGAGGTGGGGGTCGTCATGGAGACTCCGGTGATCGGGGGAGTGCGCGCTCTCATCGGCGACGCGGAAGAATGGGGGCGCGCGGACGCGCACGAGCAAACCTAACGTAACGTGAGGTTTGCGTCCACTCGGGAGGAAACCAGTGACAGACGGCACGATGCGTATCGGCGAGGTCGCCGAGCGGACCGAGCTGTCGTTCCGCACCCTCCGTCACTACGACGAGATCGGTCTCGTCACCCCGTCGGCGCGCACCGACGGCGGCTTCCGGCTCTACACCGAGGGCGACGTCGCCCGCATCCTCCTCATCCGCCGGATGAAGCCGCTGGGTTTCACGCTCGACGAGATGCGGGAGCTGCTCGACGTGGTCGATGCGATGGCGGGGGATGCCGACGACCCGAGCGTGCGTGCTCGCCTCGACGCCGTGCGCGCCGAGGCTGCCGCGCGTCGCGAGAAGCTCCGTCGGCAGGTCGAGATGGCCGACGAGTTCCTCGACCAGCTCGAACGGATCTGACGGACCTCAGACCGCGGTGACCTCGACGACGACGGCCTGCTGCGGGTTCTGCACCGGCGGTCGCAGACCGACGACGGCGAGCTGACGCCCGGTCAGCACGGTGTCGTGGTGCGCCCATTCGAGCGGGGACTGCGCGGGGGTCTGCACGATCCCGCCGGGGGTGACGATCTCGATCCGGTAGGTCCGGTCGGGGTCGAGCCCCGGGAACCGCACGCGCCCGGCCGGGGAAGAGATGAGGGTCTGCGTCTGGGTGATGGTGAAGAAGGCGGACGCCTGGTCGTCGGCGACGACGCCGCGGACGTCGAGTCCGGGGTCGGCGACGTCCGCGTTGACGAGGCGGCCGGTCGCGACGAGGGGGCGGACCCGTTTGGCGAGCGTCACCCACGCGCCGACGGCCGCGGCATCCGTTTCGGTGAGGGTCGTGACGTCCCATTCGATGCCGAAGTGACCGAACAGGGCGACGGCTCCGCTGAGGGTGAGGGAGACGGTGCGGCCGGTGGAGTGCACGTGCGGGGTGGTCAGGTGCATTCCCATCATCTCGGGCGGGACGACCAGGGCCGTGTACCGCTGGTTCTCGAGGCGCTCGATCGGGTCGAGGCAGTCGCTGGTCCAGATCCGGTCGGTGCGGTCCAGGATGCCGAGGTCGACGCGGGCGCCGCCGGAGGCGCAGCTCTCGATCTCCAGGCCCGGGTGGGCGGCTTTGAGGTCGTCGATGAGGCGGTACACGGCGAGGGTCTGCGCATGCACCTTTGCGGCTCCGCCGGGCCCGGCGGCCGCGTCGACGAGGTCGCGGTTGTGATCCCACTTCACGTACGCGATCGGGTACGCGGTGAGGATGTCGCTGATCACCCGGAACATGTACGCGTACGCGTCGGGGTGGGCCAGGTTCAGCACCTGCTGCTGCCGGGCCGACGGGGGCAGGTCGGTGCGGCCGCGGAGGATCCAGTCGGGGTGGGAGCGGGCGAGGTCGCTGTCGGGGTTGACCATCTCGGGTTCGAACCACAGCCCGAACTCCATCCCCTTCGCGACCACGTGATCGGCGATCGGGTGCAGCCCGTCGGGCCACACCGTCTCGTCCACGTACCAGTCGCCGAGCCCCGCCGTGTCGTCGCGGCGGTGCCGGAACCAGCCGTCGTCGAGCACGTACCGCTCCACACCCAGCTCCGCCGCCGCGTCGGCGAGGGCGATCAGCTTCGGCAGCCGGTGGTCGAAGTACACCGCCTCCCACGTGTTGAGCGTGATCGGCCGAGGACGGGTCGGATGCTGCGGCCGCGAACGCCACTCGTCATGGAAGCGCGCCGCGAGCTCGTCGAGGCCGTCGCCCCACGACCCGAGCAGTTCGGGCGAGGAGATCTCCTCACCCGGCGCGAGACGGATCTCACCCGGCAGATACAGCTCACCGGCACCGAGGAAGGACTCACCCGTCGGGACCCGCTCCGCGAAGATCCGCGAGTTGCCGCTCCACGCCAGGTGCACCCCGTGCACACGCCCCCGCTCGAACCCGAACCCCGGGATGCCGGCCGCGAGCAACGGGGTCGCATCGGCACCCGGGCGGCCCCGCCGCGACTCCCGCAGATGCGTGCCGAAGGTCAACTCGTGCCGCTGCGCCGACCGCTCCCGCAAATGACGGCCCGTCGTGTCGAGGAGCTCCGTCGCCTCCCACGGCAACGGGAGCGTCACGTGCAGCGCCTGCACCGTGTACACGCCCTCCCCGTCGTTACGCACCGTCGTCCGCGCCCGCACCAGACCCGACGCCGTCACCCGCAGCTCGTACCGCGCCGACAGGGCCGCCTCGGCGTCGGCGAGATCCAGCTCGAGTGCATCGTCCGAGGCGCGGGTACCGACCACGGTGAAGACCGCGCTCACGCCCTCGCCGTCGCGATGCCCCTCGAACGTCGGCGTGCCCGCCCACCCCGACGCCGCGGTCGCGACGACACCGAGTCGCACCGTGTGGTCGAGCCCGCCCGAGATGCGCTGCAGCCGCGACGCCGTCGCGAGTGAGACGAGTGTCGCGTGGGGTGCATCGCCGAGATCATCACCCCAGTGGACGATCGCGGGGATCGCCCCGGGCTGCAGGTCGAGGACGACGCTGGTGCCGCCGGAGCGGAGGTGGAGGACGGTCTCGTCGGCGGGGATGACGCGCATGATCACAGTCTGGCAGGCCCTGGGAACGTGCACAGACGTTCTTCTCCGAGACGCCTTCCCGGAGCCTCCCGCGGCGCCCGCGGCCTGGCGCGGATGCCGGCTGCCGTGGCGCTCCGACATCGCCCGATGTAGGCGCGGCACAACGGCGCGTCATCACGTCCGCCGACGACGTTGTGCGAGAGGGACAACGCAGTTGGTCCAATGTTGGAGGACTCCTACCGTTGTGGTCGAACTTCCCTGTCCCGTCGCCGATCCGGCGTCCTCAGAAAGGCCAGTGATGACCGACACCGTCGTCCGCTCCTCCACCCCCGCCGCCGACAAGCGCACCCCCGCTGGCGGCGCCCCCACCGCGCCCCACACCGCCGACGAAGCGCACGAGCCTCGCATCGACATCGACGCCGTCGGCGCGATGCTCCGCGGCACGTGGGGAGACACCCGCCTCACGGTGCGCGAGCTCATCAAGGACCCGGCCTACTGGCGCATCGACGGCCAGAGCGTCGCCGAGCACCGTGAGCGCGTCATGGGGCAGGTGCGTCTGCTCGCGAAGAACGGCGGCTCGACGCGCGCCCTGCCCAAGGAGTACGGCGGCGAGGAGGACAACGGGGCCAACCTCGCCGGGTTCGAGGAGCTCGTGCTCGCGGACCCGAGCATGCAGATCAAGTCCGGCGTGCAGTGGGGGCTGTTCGGTTCGGCCGTGCTGCAGCTCGGCACGAAGGAGCACCACGACACCTGGATTCCGGCGATCCGCGACGCGGAGCTCCCCGGCGCCTTCGCCATGACCGAGATCGGCCACGGATCGGATGTCGCCGCGATCGGAACGACGGCGACCTACGACCCCGAGACCGAGGAGTTCGTCATCCACACGCCGTTCCGCGCGGCGTGGAAGGACTACCTGGGCAACGCCGCGAAGCACGGACAGGCGGCGACCGTCTTCGCACAGCTCATCACGAAGGGCGTGAACCACGGCGTGCACTGCTTCTTCGTGCCGATCCGCACGCCCGACGGCGAACTGCTCCCGGGCGTCCAGAGCGAGGACGACGGGGTCAAGGGCGGGCTCAACGGCATCGACAACGGCCGGCTCGCGTTCGACCACGTCCGCGTGCCGCGGACGAACCTCCTCAACCGCTACGGCGACGTCGCTCCCGACGGCACCTACTCGAGCCCCATCGAGAGCACGGGCCGCCGCTTCTTCACGATGCTCGGCGCCCTCGTCCAGGGCCGCGTCTCCCTCGACGGCGCCGCCACGATCGCCTCGTCGCTCGCGCTCTACATCGCCGTCACCTACGGCAACCAGCGCCGGCAGTTCGACTCCGGCGCCGGCACCGATGAGGTCGTCCTCCTCGACTACGGCAAGCACCAGCGCCGCCTCCTCCCGCTCCTCGCGCAGAACGTCGCCCAGTACTTCGCGCACGACGAACTGCTGCGCACCTTCGACGGCGTCTTCGGCGGCACGTCCGACACCCCCGCCGAGCGCGAGAACCTCGAGACCCTGGCGGCCGCGCTCAAGCCGCTCAGCACCTGGAACGCGCTGCAGACCATCCAGGAGGCGCGCGAGGCCTGCGGCGGGTCGGGCTTCATGGCCGAGAACCGTCTCGTGGGGCTGCGCTCCGACCTCGACGTCTACGTGACCTTCGAGGGTGACAACAACGTGCTGCTCCAGCTGGTCGGCAAGCGCCTGCTCGCCGACTTCGCGAAGCAGTTCAAGGGGGCGGATGCCGCGACCCTCGCGAAGTTCGCCGTCGGCCAGACGGCGGGCAAGGTCTTCCACGGCGCAGGGCTCCGCAGCCTCGGGCAGACGGTCGCCGACTTCGGCTCGACTGCACGCTCGGTCGAGCTGGGGCTCCGGGCCGAGCAGCAGCACGAACTGCTCGCGGGACGCGTCGAGCAGATGGTCGCCGACATCGCCGGCGCGCTGCGCCCGGCATCCAAGCTCCCTGCGGCCGAGGCGGCGGCGCTGTTCAACACGCACCAGGCCGAGCTCATCGAAGCCGCGCGGGCGCACGGCGAGCTGCTGCAGTGGGAGGCGTTCTCGGATGCGGTGAAGGCCACCGAGGATGACGGCACGCGGCAGGTCCTCACCTGGTTGCGCGACCTCTTCGGTCTGCACCTCATCGAGAAGCACCTGGCCTGGCACCTCATCAATGGACGTCTGTCGACGCAGCGCGCCGCTGCGGTGTCGAAGTACATCGACCGCCTCTGCGCGCGGCTGCGTCCGCACGCGCAGGACCTCGTCGACGCGTTCGGATTCGCCCCCGAGCACGTGCGCGCACCGATCGCCTCCGGCATCGAGCGGCAGCGGCAGGACGAGGCGCGGGCGCACTACGCGGACCTCGCGGCTCGTGGTGAGGCTCCCGTGCCGGAGAAGTCGCTCAAGAAGAAGTGAGCGTCGGAGGCCGTCGGTAACCTGACACGCGTGGAACTGCGTGTCGGGCCCGACGGCCTCCTTCGTTGCGGCTGGGTCGGCGACGACGCCGAGTACCGCCGCTACCACGACGAGGAGTGGGGGCGTCCGCTGCACGGCGACCGGGCGCTGTTCGAGAAGATGAGCCTCGAGGGGTTCCAGGCGGGCCTCTCGTGGATCACGATCCTCCGCAAGCGCCCGAGGTTCCGTGAGGTGTTCGCGGAGTTCGACCCGGTCACCGTCGCCGCGTTCGACGAGGCCGACGTCGACCGGCTCATGGCCGACGCGGGCATCATCCGCAATCGCGCGAAGATCCTCGCGACGATCGGCAACGCGCGGCTCGTCACAGAGATGGCCCCGGGCGAGCTCGACGCGTTCATGTGGTCGTTCGCCCCGGCATCCCATCGGCGACCGGAGACCTTCGCCGAGGTCCCCGCCACGACGGCGGAGTCCGACGCGATGTCGAAAGCGCTGCGGGGGCGCGGGTTCCGCTTCGTGGGGTCGACGACGATGTACGCCCTCATGCAGTCGACGGGCATGGTCGACGACCACGTGAACGGGTGTCACCGGGCCGGCGGCTGACCGGCAGGTGGGGAGGAGTCCCCATGGGCACGACGCGCGGTCGTCGGTAGCGTCGGCCGCGAACGGAGGTGACGCGGTGAGTGACGTGGACCTGGACCTGACCGCCCTGGCGGCCGCCCGCGACCGTGCGGTGGCGGCGTTCGACACGTTCTCCTCGGCCGACGCGGTCAGCGAGGATCTCGCCGCCGCCACCGGTGAGCCCCGTCTGGCGGGCAAGGTGCGCGACTTCGCCGCCAACTGGGACTACAACCGCGGAAAGCTCGAGGACCAGCTCGTCACCGTGCGCGACCTGCTGACCGCCATCGTCGACGCGTTCACCGAACTCGACGCGACGGGGCGGCCGTGAGCGTGCTGTCGGTCGAGTTCGAGGACCTCTTCGAGGGGCGCCCCGATGACCTGGAGATCCGTGCCCACGATCTCGCCCGCACGGCCGAGGCGATCGAATCCGCGGCGCTGGCGCTGCAGGATCTCGTGGCGCAGCAGCACAGTCTGTCGACGGATGCCGCGGGCACCGCCGCAGGCGAGGCGGCCGCCGGCCTGCACCGGGCGACGGAGCGGTACACGGGGACCTCGACCGCACTCGTGACGTACGCGGTCGAACTCGGCGAGATCCAGGGCGACGCGCGGACGGCCGTCGAGGAAGGCGATGCCCACCTGGCTCGGATCCCGGTGCTCGAGGCCGACGTCCACGACCGGGAGAACGCGCTCGCCCTCGCGATCGCGAAAGGCGAGCCGACGGGGGTGTTCGAGGACGACCTGTGGGAGGCGCGGGAGGCGCTCAGCGCGGCCATGGCCGGGGCGGATGAGGCGCGCCGGACGCTCGCGTCGGCGCGGCAGCGACTGTGGGAGGCGGCGGACCGTGCCGGCGACCGGATCTCCACGGCGATCGAGGAGGGCGCCGACTCATTCGGCGACAACTGGAATCAATTCTGGGAGGGTGTCGGCGGGGTGTTCGCCGTCGTCCTGGACTGGGCGGAGGACGTCCTCGCGGGGATCGTCTTCGCGCTGGCGGAGACGGTCAGCGCGCTGGTGTCGGCCGCTGTCGTCGCCGCTCTCGTGCTCGTGGGGGCGCTCGTGCTCGGGACGGTGTTCACCGTGCTCGGCCCCGCGGGGGTCATGCTGCTCGTGGCGCTCGTCTCGGCATCCCTCATGCGGATGGCGCTCAGCGAGCTGATGGCTCCGCCGGTCGTGCAGCGCACCGATCGGTTCGAGGTCTCGGACGAGCTCGAACCGCGCGACTACCGGGACCTCTTCGGTGAGCTGGCCGCGCAGGACGCCGCCGGCGGCGCGGACCACACCGAGATCCGCGTCGTCGCCGTGCGGGACGCCGACGGCGAGGTCGTCGCGTGGCGGGTGCAGTTGCCGAGCACGCAGGAGTGGTCGCCGCTCAACACCGACGGCGCGCTCAACGACGCCCGCACCGACGTCATGCTCTCGATGTTCCCCGAGCTCGAGACGCAGTACGAGCAGGCGGCCTGGCAGGCGATGACGGATGCCGGTGTCTTCGACAGCGACGCGCCGATCATGTTCACGGGATGGTCGCTCGGCGGCATGATGGCCGGTGAGATGGCGACCGATCCGCGGGTCGCCGACCGCGTCGAGTCTGTCGTCACGGCGGGATCCGCGATCGACAAGCACCACGGCGACATGCCCGACGGTGTCCGCGTCACCCAGTTCAACAACGGCATCGATCCGGTCCACACGCTCGAGTTCGTCGGGCTCGACGTCGGCGACTACCTGCGATTCGACCAGGACTGGCAGACCTACCGGCCGCTCACCTGGCCGATGCACGATGCGACCATGTACGGGACGGTCGCCGAGCGGTACCTGCCCGAACCCCGTCCCGGGGACGACATCTTCTTCGCCGGTGGGGGAGACTCGGGCAGCGAAGAGGTCTACGTCGCCGAGTTCGTCCGAGGATCGTGAGGTCGTCCATGCCCCGACGCCGTCGTGCCCTGACCGCCTTGGCGGTCGCCCTCACCCTCTGCACCGGAGGGCTCGCGCTCACCGGCTGCGCCGCCGACCCCGACACGGCGGGGCTCGAGGCGGAACTCGGCGCCGTCGACGGCGTCAACGGCGCGTTCGTCTGGACGACGCATCCCAACGCCCCCTGGGTCACGCACGTGCAGGTGATGCTCTTCCTCGACGATCCGTCCGAGACAGGGGTGGTCGATGCCGTGCGCGCTGCGGCTCCCGTGCTCGCCGCCGATGACGCCGCGGCATCCGCCGATGCCGTCGGCCTCACCTTCGTCGACGGGCAGCGCGCCGACTACAGCGTGCGCGGCGAGGCGACCCGCGACGTCATCGCGGTCACCCCCGACATCGCGCGAGAGCTGGGCGTGGCCGAGACCGGCAAGCGACAGCTGCAGGTCAGCCCTGCCGACCTGCGGGCGCTCGCCGCGGCGGAGTGAGCATGACGGCCCGTCTCGCGTTCGCGCTGCCGGGGGAGTGGCTCGCGATCGACCCGCGTGACGAGGCGGCGTCCGCCGGACGAGTGGATGCCGCGGTCCGCGACATCGTGGGAGCCGCGGACGACGCCGCGCTCACCCGGCGACACCTGCGGGACCGGCTACGCGCCGTCGTCGATGCGGCTCGCGTCTCGAGTGCGCACGGGGTGTTCCTGTGCCTCGAGATCGCTGCCGGGGTGCGGCTACCGGCGACGCTGACGGTGCACGCGCCGAGCGGGATGACGATGACCCCTGCTGTCGGGACCTCCGCCGACGCGGTGCTCGCGACCCTCGATCGCAGTCTGCGCGCGGTCGGAGCGCCGGGCGCCGACACCGCGACGCGGGTGAGTGCGCCGGCGGGCGGCGGCGCGCTGCGCCTGCACCGTGTCGTCGACGACGGCGTCTCGGCGGACGCGCCCGTGGAGCGGCTGGCGGCCGACTACTGGTACCCGGTCCCCGGCGCGAAGCGTGTCGTCCTCGCAAGCTTCGCGACCCCGCTCGCGCACCTGCGCGATCCGATGCTGCACCTGTTCGACTCGATCGCCGCGACCGCGGCCTTCGCGTCGGAGGATCGCCGCCTTGCCGGATGACACGATCCGCGAGGATCATGTGGTGACGGCGGGCGGAGAGGCGGACATGGCGGGCTACGAGATCACCGAGATCGGTGCGCTGGACCACTGGCGGGATCACTTCGGGGGGTTCGCAGCCGCTCGCTCTCGGGACGGGCGTCGTGTCGTCGACCACGAACTCGCGATGCAGTACATCGGGCTGACGGCCAACGCGCTCGAGCCGGGCGAAGAGGCCGGTTACTGGCACACGCATTCGGAGGTCGAAGAGCTCTACGTCTTCCTGGAGGGTCGCGGTCAGACGGGCCTCGACGACGACCTGGTGGACGTGGGCCCGGGGTCGGTCGTCCGTGTCGGGCAGGGCGTGTGGCGCACCTGGCGGGCGCACCCTGAGAGCCCCGGCCAGTTGCGGTGGCTCTGCATCCGCGCGGGCGGCGGCGAGCTGCCGCACCTGCCGAACGACGCCACCCGTGACGAAGAGACTCCCCGGCCCATGCCGTGGGCGCAGGGCTGAGCCGTGGCATCCGATCCTCCCGTCGCCGACGCGCACGACGTCATCCGCGTCATCGGGGCGCGGGAGAACAACCTCAAGGGCGTCGACGTCGAGATCCCCAAGCGCCGCCTCACCGTCTTCACCGGGGTGAGCGGGTCGGGCAAGTCCTCGCTCGTGTTCGGCACCATCGCGACGGAGTCGCAGCGCCTCATCAACGAGACGTACCCGACGTTCGTCCAGCAGTTCATGGCGCAGCTGTCCCGTCCCGAGGTCGACGGCCTCGAGAACATCAGCCCCGCGATCATCGTCGATCAGGAGCGGATGGGGGCCAACGCGCGCTCGACCGTCGGCACCGCGACCGACGCGTACGCGATGCTGCGGCTGCTCTTCAGCCGCCTCGGAGAGCCGCGGGTGGGGTCGCCGCAGGCGTTCTCGTTCAACATCCCGACCGTGCCGGGGTCCGACGTCGTCACGGGCGGCATGTGCCCCCGGTGCGAGGGGCTCGGCGAGGTGAGCGACGTCGACCTCGACGAGCTCTTCGACAGCTCGAAGGCGCTCGCCGAAGGCGCGATCACCGTCCCGGGCTACAACGTGGACGGCTGGATGGTGCGGATCTTCACCGAGTCGGGGTTCCTCGACGCGGCCAAGCCCATCGCGCAGTACACCGAGCAGGAGCGCGCCGACTTCCTCTACAAGGAGCCGACCAAGGTCAAGCTCCAGAACATGAACATGACTTACGAGGGTCTGGTCCCGAAGATCACGAAGTCGTTCCTGCAGAAAGATCGGGAGGCGCTGCAACCCCACATCCGTGCGTTCGTGGATCGCGCCGTCAAGTTCCTCCCCTGCCCCGAGTGCGGCGGCAGCCGACTGAACGACGGCGCCCGCTCCTGCCGGATCGGCGGCGTGAACATCGCCGACGCCGCCGCGATGCAGATCACCGACCTCGCCGTGTGGCTCGACACGATCGATGCGACGGCCGTCGGGCCGCTCCTGTCCGGGCTGCGCAAGGTCATCGCGTCGTTCGTCGACATCGGGCTCGGGTACCTGTCGCTCGACCGCTCGTCGGGGACCCTGTCCGGCGGCGAGGCGCAGCGGACGAAGATGATCCGTCACCTCGGCTCCGCGCTGACCGATGTCACCTACGTGTTCGATGAGCCCACCGCGGGACTCCATCCCCACGACATCCAGCGCATGAACGACCTGCTCCTCCTGCTGCGGGACAAGGGCAACACCGTCCTCGTCGTCGAGCACAAGCCCGAGGTCATCGCGATCGCCGACCACGTCGTCGACCTCGGCCCGCATGCGGGATCGCGCGGCGGGCGGATCATGTACGAGGGGGACGTCGCCGGCCTCCGGGCATCCGACACCCTCACGGGACGGCACCTCGATCACCGAGCAGCGCTGAAGACCTCGACCCGCCCGGCGACCGGTGCGCTGCAGATCCGCGGCGCCACCCAGCACAACCTCACGGGGGTGGACGTCGACATCCCGCTCGGTGTCTTGACGGTCGTGACCGGCGTGGCCGGGTCGGGCAAGTCCTCCCTCGTCCACGGCAACGTCCCGTCGTTCGACGACGTCGTCGTCGTCGACCAGTCGCCGATCAAGGGGTCGCGCCGCTCCAGCCCCGCGACGTACACCGGGGTGCTCGATGCTATCCGCACGGCGTTCGCGAAGGCGAACGGGGTGAAGGCCTCCCTGTTCAGCGCGAACTCCGAGGGTGCGTGCCCGGCCTGCAAGGGGCTCGGGGTCATCATCACGAACCTCGGCTACACGCAGAGCGTCAAGACGCGCTGCGAGGTCTGCGAGGGTTCCGGCTTCAGCGAAGCGGTGCTCGAGTACACGCTCGACGGCAGGAACATCGCCGAGGTGCTCGCGATGTCCGCCGAGGAGGCGCACGGTTTCACCTCCGGCCCCGCGAAGACGACGCTGGCTCGCATGATCGACGTGGGGCTGGGCTACATCACCCTCGGTCAGGCGCTCAACACGCTCTCGGGCGGCGAGCGGCAGCGGTTGAAGCTGGCGATCGCGATGGCGAAGAAGGGGGCGGTCTACGTCCTCGACGAGCCCACGACGGGTCTGCACCTCGCGGACGTCGACAACCTGCTCGCCCTGCTCGACCGATTGGTGGATGCCGGCAACTCCGTCATCGTCATCGAGCACCACCAGGCCGTCATGGCCCACGCCGACCACATCATCGACCTGGGTCCGGGCGCAGGTCGCGACGGCGGTCGCATCGTGTTCGAGGGGACGCCGGCGGCGCTCGTTGCCGACCGCAGCACGCTGACGGGCGAGCACCTGGCCCGCTACGTCAGCGCGGACTGAGTCGACCGAACCGAAGAGCATAAGAGGGGAGAACTCCCCACGTCACGCGCTCGCCCGAAATTGGTCCCTCGCTTAGGCTTTATGCCGTCCACCACGCCGTGCCTTCCGGTCGATCGATCGGAGGCCGTCGGTCCTGCGAACTCGTCTGCCCGGGGGGAGTCAGAACGCTCATGAAGTCCTTCGCCTGGCTCCGTTCACGGCCCCGCACGATGGCATCGATCGGCGCCGTGACCGCCGCCGTGGTCGCCGTCGGTGTCCTCGCGCTCACCTACGACGGCGAGCCGACGACCGAGGTCGAACTGAACGACGGCGGCGTCTGGCTGACGAAGCAGACGAGCCTGCTGGTCGGGCATTTCAACAACGAGTCGCGCCTCCTCGACGGCGGCCTCCGCACGCTGTCGCAGGAGTACGACATCCAGCAGGCGGGCAACCGCGTCCTGGTCACCGACCAGACCGAGAACACCGCCACGGCGATCGACCCGGCTCGTGTCGTGCTCTCCGACAAGGCCGACCTGCCCTCGAACGCCCAGGTCGTGCTGGGCGGCCCGACCGTCGCGACGATGGACGAAGGCGGTGCGCTGCGTGCCGCACCGTTCACCTCGCTCGCCGCCGTCGGCAAGGAAGCCGGTGATCCGATCGCCGAGCTCGGCCGGGGCGCCGCGGTCACGGTCAGCACGGCGGGCCTCGTCTACGCCGTCTCCGCCGAGAAGGGTGTGCTGTACGCCTATGCGCCCGACGCGCAGGGCGTGTTCGTCCAGACCGCCGAGCGCGAGCTCGAGGGCATCGAGAAGAGCGACGAGCTGGCGATCACGTCCGTCGGCGGCGTGAGCGTCGTCCTCGACCGCACGTCCTCGACGCTGTACACGAGCGACGGCCTCGTCACCCAGGTGCCCGACGAGGCGATCCTGCAGCAGCCCTCGAACGTGACCGACACCGTCACGCTCGCGACTCCCACCCAGCTGGTGCGCGTCCCGCTCGCGGGCGGCGATCCGGTCACGACGGATGCCGGTGACGGCGGTGCTCCCGCGCAGCCGGTCTACGTCGCGGGGTGCGCGTACGGGGCCTGGTCGGGCTCCGGCTCCTTCGTCCGCGACTGCGTCGGCGACGAGGACGACCTCACCAAGACGGTCGAGGGGATCGACCGCTCGAGCCAGCTCCGCTTCCGCGTGAACCGCGACGTCGTGGTCCTCAACGACATCTTCGGCGGGTCCGCCTGGATGGCCAGCGACGCCCTCCAGCAGGTCGACAACTGGGAGGACCTCACGCCGCCCGAGGGCGAGGGTGAGGAAGAGGAGGAGACGACGGAGGAGACGATCCAGTCGACGCTCCCCGAGCGGACCGAGAAGAACACCCCTCCGGTCGCCGAGAACGACCGCTACGGTGTGCGCCCGGGCCGCACCACGGTGCTCCCCGTGCTCGAGAACGACCTCGACGCCGACGGCGATGTGCTCGTCGCGAAGGTCACGGCCAAGCCGTCGATCGGTGAGGTCACCCCGATCTACAACGGGACGGCGCTGCAGATCGAGCTGCCCGAGGACGCGAGCGGCACGACGACGTTCACCTACGAGGTCGACGACGGCCGCAAGGGCAAGGACACGGCCCGCGTGTCCCTCACCGTCCGGCCCCTGAGCGAGAACTCCCCGCCGGTCCAGAAGCGCAAGACGGCGATCACCGTCGAGACCAACGGGGTCGTCTCGTACAACGTCCTCAGCGACTGGGTCGACCCCGACGGCGACGACATCTTCCTCCAGAGCGTCACGCCCGACGGCGGCGACGAAGCCGAGTTCACCTCGGACGGCCAGATCACCTATCGCGCGATCGGCGGAGTCCAGGGGCGCAAGGACGTTCCGATCAAGGTCTCCGACGGCAACGAGGACGGCGCCGGCGTCGCGCGGTACGACATCCGTCCCCTCGGCACGACGCTTCCGGTCACGAACGCCGACCACGTCGTCACCCGTCCCGACCGCCCCGTCACCGTCCGCCCGCTCAGCAACGACACGAGCACAGGGAGCGAGCAGCTGCGGCTCACGCGCGTCGACGACGTCGAGAACGGCACCGTGACCCGCGACTACCCGGACAAGTCGTTCACGTTCCAGGCCTCGCGGACCGGAACGTACTACGCCACCTACCTGGCCTCTGCAGGCGCGAACTCCGCTCCGGGGATCGTGCGCATCGATGTGCTCCCCGAAGAGGATGCCGACGTCGCACCCATCGCGGTGCGCGACGTCGCGCTGCTCCCCACCGGCGGGGACGTGCTCGTCAACGTCCTGGGCAACGACACGGACCCGGCGGGCGGCATCCTGGTCGTCCAGTCCGTCTCGGTCGAGCCGGACAGCGGCCTCACCGCCGCCGTCCTCGGTCACGAGACGATCCGGGTGAGCGACCAGTCCGCGCTCGACCAGCAGGTCCGCATCCGGTACCGGATCTCCAACGGCTCGCAGTCGGCCGACGGCGAGATCATCGTCATCCCCGTCCCGGCACCCGAGAAGCTCAAGCCCCCGACCGCACTCGACGACGAGGCCGTCGTTCGGGTCGGCGACGTCGTCACGATCCCCGTGATGGACAACGACTACCACCCGAACGGCGACGAGATCCACGTCTCGCCCGAGCTGGTGCCGCCCCTGGTCGACGAGGCCGACGGCGATCTGTTCGTGTCCGAGGACACCCTGCGCTTCCGTGCCGGCACCGAGCCCAAGACGGTCAACGCGACGTACGAGGTCGAGGACTCGACCGGGCAGCGAGATGCCGGTTACGTCACCATCCGCATCCTGCCGCGGGACGACGAGGCCAACGCCGCTCCGCGTCCGCGCGACGTGACGGTCCGCGCGCTCAGCGGATCGGGCACGCAGGTCCCCATCGACCTCAACGGGATCGATGCCGACGGCGACTCGGTGCAGCTCGTCGGCCTCGCCTCCTCGCCGAAGAAGGGCAAGGTCACGGGGATCGAGGCGGACTCGTTCACGTACACCGCCTTCGAGGATTCGGTGGGCGTCGACCGCTTCCGCTACCGCGTCCGCGACAACCTCGGCAAGGAGGCGACGGGACTCGTCGAGGTCGGCATCGCCCCGGCCGAGTCGACGAACCAGGCGCCGTACGCCGTGCGCGACTCGATCACGATGCGTCCCGGCCGCACCGTCGCGGTCGACGTGCTCCAGAACGACTCGGATCCCGACGGTGACGATTTCGGGTTCGCCGAGAACGCCGTCGAGGTGCCGGACGTCCCCGGGCTGGATGCTGAGGTCTCGGGCCAGCAGCTGCTGATCACCGCCCCTGACGAGCCGATGCAGACGAGCGTGCTCTACACGATCGCCGATGAGCGCGGGCTGAAGGCCACGACGGCCGTACAGATCACCGTCGACCCGGACGTGCCGCTCGCCCGACCCGTCGCGCGGGACGACCGCGTTCTCGCCGAGGACGTGGGGGAGGACGGCACCGTCGTCGTCGACGTCCTCGAGAACGACGACGACCCCGACGGCACCCGTTCCGCGCTCGAGGTCTCGCTCGGCGAGGGCGGCGAGAACGCACGCGTCCTCTCGGACGGGCGCGTGAGTCTCACGGTGGGCGACGAGCGTCAGCTGATCACGTACCTCGTCCAGGACGAGGACGACCAGGTCGCCGCGGCGTTCGTCCACGTGCCGGCACTGGCCGACCTTCCGCCGACGCTGATCTCGACGGAAGGGGTCACCGTCAAGAGCGGCGAGACGATCGAGCTGCCGCTCTCGGAGTACGTCCGCGCGTCCGGCGGCGGTGACGTCGTCATCACCGAGCAGGAGAAGGTGGCGGCCTCGCACAGCAACGGCGCCAACCTCGTGAAGGACGAGCGCACGCTCGTCTACACCTCGGCCGAGCGCTACTTCGGTTCCGACGCGCTCACCTTCGAGGTCACCGACGGCAACGGGCCCGACGACGAGAACGGGCGCAAGGCGACGCTGACGATCCCGATCACGGTGACGCCCCCCGACAACGAGCAGCCGACGATGGTCGGTGCGTCGCTCAACGTCGCGCCCGGCGAGGACCCCGCGACGCTCGGTCTGCGCGAGCTGGTGACCGACCCCGACCCCGGCGATCTCGACAACCTCACCTTCTCGCTGGCATCCGACGCGCCGGCCGGCACGACCGCGCAGATCGAGGGCAGCACCCTCTCGGTCGGGGCTGCCGCGGACACACCGAAGGGCACGGCGTTCCCGCTGACCGTACGGGTGACCGACAACCAGACGGATCCCGTCGAGGCGACGATCCAGGTGCGGGTGACGGCCTCGACGCGCGAGCTCGCCTCCCTGAACGACGACGTCATCCCGCAGGCCGACCAGGGCGAGACGATCCCCGTCGACGTGCTCACCAACGACGTCAACCCGTTCCCCGAGACGCCGCTGCGCCTCGTGTCGGCGAACCTCGAGACCGGTCAGGGTCGCGCTGTCGTCAACGGTGACCGCGTGGACGTCACGACCCCGTCGGACTTCGTCGGCAACGTCGTGGTGCGGTACCGGGTGCTGGATGCCACCGAGGACGCCGATCGTGCCGTCGAGGGCCGGATCAGGATCACGGTCCAGGGACGCCCCGACGCGCCCGGCAAGCCCACCGTGACGGCGGTGGAGAGCCGAACGGTCGTTCTCAGCTGGACGCCGCCGGTCGACAACGGCCGCCGTATCGAGGGCTACACGGTCACCTCGACGGCGGGCGGCTACACCCGCGAGTGCCCGTCGACGACCTGCACGCTCGATGGGCTGACGAACAACGTCGAGTACAACTTCGTCGTCACCGCGACCAACAGCGTCGGCGAGTCCGACCCGTCGGTGCCGTCGGAGACCGCGCGGCCCGACGTGCGGCCCGACCAGCCGGCCCCGCCGACGCTGAAGTTCGGCGACCGGAGCCTCGATATCGCGTGGAAGACGCCGCGCACCGAGGGTTCTCCGGTGGAGAGCTACACCCTCGAGATCTCCCCTGCGCCGCCGTCGGGCGTCGCCCAGAAGACGGGCCTCACGGGCAACACGCACCGCTGGGAGGGTCTGCAGAACGGCACCGAGTACCAGGTGCGCGTCCGCGCCCACAACCGCGCTCCCGAGCCGTCGGACTTCTCGCAGTGGTCCGCCGGTGAGATTCCGGCCGCTCCGCCTGCGGCCGCCGGTGCGCCCAGCGTGGCCCGGCTCGAGCCGGTGGGCAACCGTGCGCAGATGCGCGTGTCGTGGAACCAGCCCGCCGACAACGGCGACGCGATCGACGGGTACGAGCTCCGCGTGATCCGCGGTGGCAACGTCGTCGACACGATCGCCGTGCCCGCCGGGCAGACCAGCCAGGCCGTCGTCGTCGACACGTCGCAGTCCGACTACACCTACGACGTCCGCGCGCAGAACAAGGCGGGATGGGGCGATCGCAGCGCCCAGTCCGCGCCGCGACGCGCGTTCACCCCGCCGGGGGCGCCGACGAACGTCGCGGCGCGCGAGGGGGACAACCAGGTCGTCGTGCAGTGGGAGCCCGGCGCGTCCAACGGCGCGAACGCGAACGAGATCCAGTACCAGTACAGCGTGAACGGGAACGGCTGGCGGGCCGACTGGGTCGCCGGCGGCGGCTCGGGGACCTCCGGCACGATCGGCAACGGTGCGGTGAACAACAACGGCGCTTACACGATCCAGATCCGCGCGGTGGCCACGGCCGACGGCACCACCTACGAGGGGCCGGCTTCGGCGGCATCCAACCAGGTGCGGCCCTACGGCCAGATCGGCAACCCGACGGCCAAGGCGACCCGGACCAATGAGCGCCAGATCACCATGGAATGGAGCTCGCCGGCAGAGAACGGTCGTCCCGTCACGACGGAGATCCGCACCGGTGACGGGCGCGGGTGGCGTCAGGTCGCCGCGTCGGGCTCCGAGACCTACAGCGGGCTGAACTACAGCGAGACCCGCACGATCGAGGTGCGCACGAGCGCCGAGGGCAGCCAGCCCACGACGGCGCAGGACAGCGCGACGACGGCCGCACCTCCGCCGCCGCCGGACCCGCGGGCGCGCGTGAGCCGCGGCTCGAGCGCCAGCGGTCAGCCTGGCTGCAGCGGTTCGGCGTGCGCCTACTTCAAGGTGACCGTCTCCGACTTCACCCCGGGCACCTACGCGTACGACTGCTACGGCAACGGATCGCGCTTCGACACGGCCAACGAGAGCCGCTACTTCCCCGCCAACGGCGAAGTGCAACTCGGCTGCTACTGGGGCTTCCCGGATGCCGAGGTCTGGGTGACCCTCAACGGCAAGCGATACGAGACCAGTCGCTGGTGACCCCCTTCGAGAGCAAGGACTGAACGAATGAGCATGACCCCCGAACAGGCGGCCTGGTTCCGCGACACGTTCACGCGTCTCGTCGACAACGTCGACCAGGCGCTGATGGGTAAGCGCGAGGTCGTCGGCCTCGTCCTCGCGGCGATGCTCGCCGAGGGACACGTGCTCCTCGAGGACGCGCCCGGTACGGGCAAGACCAGCCTCGCGAAGGCGCTCGCTGCCAGCGTGCAGGGCACGTCCACCCGCATCCAGTTCACGCCCGACCTGCTGCCCTCCGACGTGACGGGTGTCACGATCTACGACCAGCAGAACCACAAGTTCGAGTTCCACAAGGGACCCGTCTTCGCGTCGATCGTGCTCGCGGACGAGATCAACCGCGCCTCGCCGAAGACCCAGTCGGCGCTCCTCGAGGTGATGGAGGAGTCGCGGGTCACCGTCGACGGTGTGCCGCACGAGGTCGGCCGCCCGTTCCTCGTCATCGCGACGCAGAACCCGATCGAGCAGGCGGGCACCTACAAGCTGCCCGAGGCGCAGCTCGACCGCTTCATGATCAAGACCTCGATCGGCTACCCGTCGCTCGCCGTCGCCGAGCGGATCCTTGCCGGCGAGGTCGACCGCAACCCGTCCGGCAAGCTGAGCCCCGTCATCACGACCAAGGCCGTCGCCGACATGGCCGACCTGGCCGCATCCGTCCACGTCGACCCCGCCGTCGCGCGGTACGCCGCCCAGCTCGTCGAGGCGACGCGCGAGTCGGATGCCACGAAGCTCGGCGTCTCGGTGCGCGGCGCGATCTCGATGATGCGGATCGCGCGCGTCGTCGCGGCATCCCAGGGACGTCACTACGTCATCCCCGACGACGTGAAGGCGCTCGCCGCACCCGTCTGGACCCACCGTCTCGTCCTCGACCCCGAGGCCGAGTTCGCCGGCACGACCTCGGAGTCGGTCATCGAGCGCGCGCTGGGCCAGGTCGAGGCACCCCTCGCGAGGGCGTCGGCCTGATGACGATGACGCCGGAGACGGTGGCCACGGCGCCCGACGCGCCCGGCCCCTCCGGCGTGCCCGCAGACGCCCCGGACGAGACCACCGACGCGCCCCAGCTCGCCCCGCGTCAGGCGACGCGCTGGGAGAAGGTGCGGGAGGATGCCGGGGTGTGGGCGCGCCGCGCCGGGGCCCGCATCGCGGTCATCGCGGATGTGATCCAGGTCACCGGTTGGGTGGTCATCGCGGCCGCTGTCGTCCTGTGGATCACCGCGTTCGCCCTCGGATGGCAGGAAGCGTTCGTCGCCGCGGTGGTGGCCACGATCCTCGCGCTGCTCTGCGCCGTCTTCCTCTTCGGCCGCACCGCCTACGACGTCGACCTCGACCTGACCCGCACCCGCGTCGTCGTGGGGGAGCGTGCCGTCGGCGCGCTGACCCTCGCGAACCGCACCTCGCGATCGCTGCTCCCGTCGGAGGTCGTCCTGCCCGTCGGCGCCGGCCGCGGTCTGTTCCAGGTCCCGCGCCTGGCCACGGGCGCCGAGCACGAGGAGCTGTTCGCCATCCCCACGACCGCCCGCGGCGTGCTCGCGGTCGGTCCCGTCAGCGTGCTCCGCGGCGACCCGTTGGGCCTGTTCGAGCGCACCCACGATCGCCGGCAGGCGGTCGACCTGTTCGTCCACCCCCGCACGCTGCCGCTCGACGGTCTGTCGCTCGGCCAGATGCGCGACCTCGAGGGCCTGCCCGACCAGCACCTCGCGCGCGACGACGTGTCGTTCCACGCGCTGCGCGACTACCAGCCCGGCGACGACCTGCGCCACGTGCACTGGAAGTCGACGGCGCGCACCGGCACCCTGATGGTCCGCGAGTACGAGCAGACCCGGCGCTCCCACTTCGTCGTCGCCCTCTCCACCCACCCCGGCGAGTACCGCGACCCGGAGGAGTTCGAGACCGCGATCTCGATCGCCGGCTCGATCGGCCTGCGCGCGCTGCGCGACTCCCGGACCCTCGACGTCCGCACCTCGGCGGGCAAGATCCGCGCCGAGTCCGGACGCCGCTACCTCGACTCCCTCGCGGCCATCGAGACCAGCAAGCCCCGCGAGGGCGGGATCGTCGCGCTCGCCGGCATCCTGGCCGCGCATTCCCCGGATGCCGCCGTGGCCGTCCTCATCTGCGGGTCCACGGTCGACGCGGGGCAGCTCCGGCTCGCCTGCTCGCGCGTGCCGTTCGGTGTGCGCACGCTCGCGATCATCGCCGACAGCCGCCTCGACGCCCCGGCACTGCGCCGCGTGGGCGACGCCGACGTCATGGCCCTGGGTGAGCTGGACCAGCTCCCGAACGCGATCCGCAAGGTCCTGTCGTGAACCGGCTGCGCTTCCTCCTGCTCCCCGGGTCGACGTGGCGTCGCCTCGTCGCCGACGTCGGCGCGGTCGTCCTCCTCATCACCGTCGGCATCGTCGGCTTCGCGGCGACGTTCGAGGGCGCGACCTACCTCGTCGCCGCCGTCGGCGCCCTCGTCGTCGGCATCGCCCTCGCGTGGGTCGGCGCGAGGTGGCGCTGGGGGGTGCTGACCCTCGCGGGCGCGACCGTCGCCGTGTACTTCCTGCTCGGGGGCGCGCTGGCCCTGCCCGCCACGACGTTCCTCGGCGTCATCCCGACCCTCGAGACGTGGCGTCAGCTCGCCTTCGGCATCGTGACGGCGTGGAAGGACCTGCTGACCACGGTGCCCCCCGTCGCGCCCGACGACGGCCACCTGATCGTCCCGTTCCTCATGACGCTCGTGGCGTCGGTGCTGACCGCATCGCTCGCGCTGCGGCTGCGTCGGCCCGCGTGGGCGCTGATCCCGGCGTCCGCCTTCATCGCCGGCGAGATCCTGCTCGGCACGGCGCAGACCGTCGCCCCGATCGTGCAGGGTGCCCTGTTCGTCATCGTCGCCGTCGTCTGGTTGGCGCTGCGCACCCTGTGGAGCCCGGAGCGCACCGCGGTCGAGGCCGCGACCCCCGGGGCGGATGCCTCGCGTGCCGCACGCCTGCGCCGCCTCGTCTCGGGCGGGGTCGTCGTCGCCCTCGCGACCGGAGCGGGGGCGGCCGTCGCAGCGACCGCCGCCCCGCCCACGCAGCGATACATCCTGCGCGATTTCGTCGTGCCGCCCTTCGACATCCACGACTACGCGAGCCCCCTGCAGTCCTGGCGCGGGTACGTCCGCGACTTCGAGAGCGAACCCCTGTTCACCCTGAGCGGCCTCCCCGACGACGCTCGCGTTCGGCTCGCGACGATGGACGCCTACGACGGCATCGTCTACAACGTCGCCGAGGACGGCGCGGGCTCGTCGAGCGCCTTCACCCCCGTCCGGTCCAACATGTCGCCGCAGGCGAAGGGCGACGAAGCGACCGTGCGCGTCGACATCGAGAACCTCGACGGCGTCTGGCTGCCGTCGGTCGGTTCCGCCCACGAGATCACCTTCGCCGGTGATCGGGCGAACGACCTGCGCCGTGGCGCGCACTTCAACGACGGCACCGGCACCGCCGTCGTCACCTCCGGGGTCCACTCCGGCGACCAGTACACGATCGACACGACCGTGCCTGTGGAGCCGACGGACGAGCAACTCGCCGACCAGCAGTTCGCCCCGCTGAAGATGCCGCGGCAGACCGGCATCCCCCAGTCCCTCAGCGAACTCGCCTCGGACGCCACGGAAGAAGCCGAGACCCCGATCGAACGGGCGCGCGCGCTCGAGAGCTACCTGCAGAGCGAGGGCTACTTCAGCCACGGTCTGGCCGACGACGTCTACTCACCCTCCGGGCACGGAGCCGCTCGGGTCACGATGCTCGTCTCGAACGAGCAGATGGTCGGCGACGACGAGCAGTACGCCGTGACGATGGCGCTCATGGCCCTGCAGCTCGGCATGCCGGCGCGGGTGGTCATGGGCTGGTACCCGGACGAGGGCGAGCAGGACGGGAGCGGGGTCTTCACCGCCACCGGCGACAACATGCACGCCTGGGTCGAGATCGCGTTCGAGGATGCCGGATGGGTGACCTTCGATCCGACCCCCGACGAGGACAACGAGCCGAGCCAGCAGAACACGAAGCCGCGCGCCAACCCGAAGCCGCAGGTCCTGCAGCCGCCCCCGCCCGCGCAGGAGCCGGCGGAGTTGCCGCCGGCGCTCGCCGAGGAGCGCGACCAGGACGAGGAGGAGCCTCCGGGGCTCGACTGGCTCGGACCGGTGCTTCTGTGGACCGGGATCGGTCTCGGCACCCTCCTCCTGCTGCTGTCGCCGTTCCTCGTGATCGGCGGGGTGAAGGCCGCCCGCCGCACCCGCCGCCTGCGCGCCGAGCGCACCGCCGACCGGGTGTCGGGCGGGTGGGACGAGCTCGTCGACCGCGCCGTGGACTACCGCGTCGCGGTGCCGCCGGGGTCCACGCGCGCCGAGAGTGCCCGCGCCGTGGGGGAGACCTTCGACGGTCCCCGCGTCGCGACCCTCGCTCAGCGCGCCGACGCCGAGGTGTACGGCCCCGGCGACCCCACGCCGGCGGACGTCGACGCGTTCTGGCGCGAGGTCGACGAGATCGTCGCGGGCATGGCGGGCGGTGCCACGTTCTGGCAGCGGCTGCGCGCCCGCCTGAGTCTGCGCTCGCTGCGACGGGGTGGGATCCGGCGAACGGCGCGACGGCCATGACCGCCCGCGTGCCCGCGACGATGCGTCACCGCATCCTCGCCGTCGTCATCGACTGCGCGATCGCGGCCGCCGTGAACGGGGTCGCCGTCGGCATCGTGGTCGCCTTGTCGATGGTGACCGCGGTCCCGATCCTCTGGCTGCTGCCCGTGCTCGGCGTCGTCAGCACGGCCTGGTTCCTCGTGCACACCGGGATGCAGGGCGGTCGCGGCTCCCTCGGCATGCGCTTCATGGGGGTCCGGTTGGCCCACGCCTCCGACGACGCCGAACTCGGATTCGGACGCGCGCTCGGTCGCAACCTCCTCTGGGGCCTCACGGCGAGCATCGTCGTCGGGTTCTTCTCGCCGCTGTTCGACTCCTCGCGCTGGCGGCGCGGGTGGCACGACCTCGCCTCGGGCGCGGTCGTCGTCGACGTGGCACCCGCCCCGCGCCCGTCGGCCCCCGTCGAGCAGTCCCCGGCGGACGTGCGGCCCGCGCCGCTCCCGGCGCCCGCTCCCGCTCCGGCGGTGCTCGCGGCCGCGGCGCCGCCCGCCCCCTCGGGTGCCGGCCGGCCCGTCGCCGTGCCGGCATCGGGCCCTCTGCCGCCGCCCTTGTGGGCCCCGGCATCCGTCCCTGCGAACCGTCGCATCCCGCGCACCCTCCCCGTCGACGTGATCTCCACGGTTCCCGGCGTGCCGCACCGAGATGGCCGGCCCGCGACGGCCGAGCGGGTCGCGCCCCCGGTGATCGCGATCCTCGGGTGGGATGACGGCACCCGGCACACCGTCTACGAGCCCACCCTGTTCGGCCGCGGCCCCGGTCAGCAGCCGGGACGGCGCAGCACCGCGGTGCGCGACGAGACGCTCTCGCTGTCGAAGACGCACTTCGAGATCGGCGCCGACGACGAGGGCACGTGGGTCGTCGACCGGCATTCCCTCAACGGGGTCGTCATCGTGCGGGCCGGCCAGCCGCAGCGCCTCATGCCGGGGCGACGGGCGCGCGTGTGGTCGGGCGACGTCCTCGAACTCGGCGACCGGCGGCTCACGGTGGAGAGCGCCCGGTGACGGCGATCGACGTCCGCGTCGGAGCGGCGACCCACCCGGGGCTGCGTCGCCGCGTCAACGAGGACTCGCACCTCGCGGAGTACCCCCTGTTCCTCGTCGCCGACGGCATGGGCGGCCACGACGCCGGCGCCGCCGCGAGCGGGGCGGTCGTCGCCGCGTTCCGCGCCCTCGTCGGGCGGGACTCCGTCGGCATCGAGGGGATGCGGGCCGCTCTGTCGCGTGCCCGCGTCGCCGTCGAGCGCATCGGGTATGCGGGGCGCGCGGCGGGCACGACCCTCAGCGGCGTCGCGATCACCGAGGTCGGCGGGCACGGCTACTGGCTCGCGGTCAACGTGGGCGATTCGCGCACGTACCGCTTCGCGGACGGCGAGCTCGAGCAGATCAGCGTGGACCACTCCGTCGTGCAGGAGCTCATCGACGCGGGCGAACTGACCGGCGACGCCGCCGGTCGTGATTCCCGCCGCAACGAGATCACGCGCGCGATCGGCGGCGGCAGCGGCGGCGAGGCGGACTTCTGGCTGCTCGCGGCCGAGGCGGGGGACCGCATCCTGGTGTGCTCGGACGGGCTCTCGGGCGAGGTGCCCGAGGAGCGCATCACCGGCATCCTGCGCGACGTCATCGATCCGCAGGATGCCGCGACCCGCCTCGTCCACGAGGCGATGCTGCACGGCGGACGCGACAACATCACGGCCGTCGTGGTCGATGCCGTGCGCGTCGCGGGGCAGGATGAGGGGGACACGACGCCCGGCCTCGGGTCGTCGGACGCCGATGAGGACACACGGCCGCGTGCAGCGGCAGGAGGAGACGCCTGATGCGCGCAGTGCGGTATCGGCCCGACGGCAATGCCGAGGCGTGGCGTGCGGCGGTGACCGGGTCGGCGCTGGCCGTGCTGCCCCCCGCGGTCACGCCGCACGCCGTCGAGGGCGTGTGGCGCCGTCTCGAGGGCGGCGGCATCGGCGCCGTGCTCGACTCGCTCACCGGCGCGTTCGGCACCTCGCTCGCCGCGATCCCGCCGTTCGGCCTCGCGGTCGCCGAGGGTGACGGCGTCCGCGTCGCGGTGCGCGGCCCCGTCTCGCTCGTCGTCGAGACGGCGGACGGCGTCGAGGAGGTGTCGGGAGCGGGTGTCGCGACCTGGACCGAGCGGTTCCTGCCGCGCGCCGTCCGGGTGAGCGTCGACATCGGTGCGGGATCGGATGCCGACCTGCTGCCCATCGAGTCCGGGGTCGTGCCCGCGGCGCAGATCGTCTTCGACCTCGTCGCGCGCGACGCCGCACCGGCGGCCGCGCCCGTCGAGGCCCCCGCGTCGCCGGTGGCCGAGCCTGCGGAGGTGGCCTCGTCGGCGGCGGATGTACCCGAGAGCGACGTCGCGGAGTCGGATGCCGCGGAGCCGGAAGCGCCGGAGTCGGATGCGGCGGAGCCGGAGCCCGACCCGACCGCCGCCGAATCGGAGCCCACAGAATCGGCCGCCCTCGAACCGCACGCCGCAGAGCCGGAGCCCGCGACGCCGGAGCCCGCGACGCCGGAACCGGCGGAGCCGGACCACGACGCCGTGGCGGAGGACGTCGGCGAGACGATCGCCTCCTCGCGCACGCTCGCGAAGGACTCCCCGCCCGCGCCGCCGGCCGTACCCGGGCTGGTGACCGGGGTGCCTCCCGTGCACACGCTCGGCGGGTCGCCGGTGTCGACCCCCGGCATCCCCGAGGCGACCCGCGCGCCCGACGGGGGCGAGACCATCGCCGGGATCGACGAGGACCCCGTGCTCGGAGCGACCATCGCGAGCCCGCGCACCGCCGCGCAGGGGACCGCGCCGGTGCCCGCGCTGCCGCCGTTCGTGCCGCCCCACCTGCCCGCCCCGCCGCTGCCCGGCGCCGCCGAGCTGGGCGATCACGACGGCGCGACGGTGTCGGTCGCCGAAGCCCGCGCGATGCGCGCGGCATCCGCCTTCGACTCGATCGAGGACGTCCCGCCGCGCAGTCCGTCGCGCGGGCGCATCCGCCTCGCCGACGGGCGGGTCATCGAGCTCGAGCGCACGGTCATCGTCGGTCGACGCCCGCGCTCGACCCGCCCCGCCGAGAACGAGCTGCCCACGCTCGTCGCGGTCGACGGACCGCAGCACGACATCTCGCGCAACCACGTCGAGATCCGCGCCGAGGGTGAGCACGTGCTCGCCGTCGACCTGGCGAGCACCAACGGCACCGTCCTGCTGCGCGGCGGACACGACCCCGTGCGGCTGCACCCCAACGAGCCGACCATGGTCATCGACGCCGACGTGCTCGACCTGGGCGACGGTGTCACGCTGACCTTCGAGGACCTGCCGTGAGTGCGAAGCGCGCTCCCGCCGCGCCGCCGCAGCTCCCCGGTTTCTCGTACGTCCAGGTCCTCGGCTCCGGCGGCTTCGCCGACGTGTACCTGTACGAGCAGGCCCTGCCGCGCCGCCGCGTGGCGGTGAAGGTGCTCCTCGCCGAGAAGATGACCAGCGGCGCCGTCGAGCAGTTCCAAGCCGAGGCGAACGTCATGGCGATGCTCTCGACGCATCCCGCCATCGTCACGATCTACCAGGCCGGGGTGGCCGAGGACGGCCGGTCGTACCTCGTCATGGAGTACTGCTCCAAGCCGAACCTGCAGGTGCGCGCCCGCTCGGCGCCCATCTCGGTCGCCGAGGCGCTCCGTGTCGGCATCCAGGTCGCCGCCGCGGTCGAGACGGCCCACCGCGCCGGCATCCTGCACCGCGACATCAAGCCCGCGAACATCCTGGTCACCGAGTACAACCGTCCCGCGCTGACCGACTTCGGCATCGCGACGACCGCCGATGGCCGCGATCCTTCCGCGGGGATGTCGATCCCGTGGTCGCCTCCGGAATCCTTCGCCGACACCCCCGAGTTCACGGTGCAGTCCGACGTGTGGGCGCTGGGCGCCACGGTCTACAACCTGCTCGCCGGCCGCTCGCCCTTCGAGGTGCCCGGCGGTCGCAACGGCGGCGCCGACCTGATCCGCCGCATCGAATCCGAGCCGCTCGCGCGCCTGGAGCGACCCGACGCGCCCGCGTCGCTCTTCCAGGTGCTCGAGCGGGCGATGAGCAAGCGCCCGCTGGACCGGTTCGAGTCGGCCGTCGCCTTCGCCCGCGCGCTGCAGAAGGTGCAGATCGAGCTCGCGCACTCGGTCACCCCGATCGACATCCTCGACGATGCGCCGCCCGTCGAGGAGCAGGAGGAGGACGGCGAGCTCACGCGCGTGCGGGGCATCGTCAGCATCGATCCGCACACCGCACCCGCCGCAGGGCCCACGTGGGAGCGTTCGGCTCTCGCCGCCGGTTTCGGGACGGGCCCCGACGCGACGGTCCAGCGCGACACCTCGGGTTGGGCGCCCGGTGGCGCGCCCGCCGACACGAGAGCGGACGCCACCGTGCTGCGCCCGCCGACCGCCATCCCGCCGGCCGCTCCGGTGACGAGCGAGGTCGACGAAGGCACGATGCTGCGTGCCCCCCAGCGCACAGCGGCCACCCCCGCGGCGACCCCCGCGGCGACGGGACCCGCGCCCGCGACTGCCACGACCGCGCCGCCGGCGCGCTCGCGCAAGGGGCTGTGGATCGGCATCATCGCGGCGGCCGTCGTCGCGGTCGTCGTGGTCGGTGCGGTCCTCGTCGCCTCGGCACTGGCGCCGCCCGCCGAGGTGGCGGGCCCGCAGGAGACGGCGACGACCGCCCCCGAGCCGCAGGACCCGGTGGCGGACTTCATCGCCGCGCCGGAGAAGAGCGACCACACGATGCGAGGCGGCAAGGTGATCTTCCGCTGGGTCAACCCCGATCCGCAGGAGGGCGACACCTACGTCTGGCAGCGGGTGCGGCTCGACGGCGGCGAGGCGGCCGCCGAGAACGTCGCGAAGACGAGCGTCGTCGTCCCGCTCGACGGCGACACGCAGGTCTGCATCGACGTCAGCGTACGGCGCGAGAACGGCGCGACGAGCGACGCGACGCGCCTCTGCGCCTCGTCCTGAGGGGGCGGATCAGCCCCGGTCGAGAACCTTCACGATCACCGACCGACGGCGCAGCTCCGCGATCGTCCGGGTCTCCTCGTGCGCGTCGCGCCCGAGCGCCTTCACGTCGGTGACGACGAGGACGTCCCCGGCGCCGAGGCGGCCGAACAGTCGCGTGAGCCGGTCCTCCCACGTCTCGCCGGTCTCGGGGGCGGGATGCCGGAACCCGGCGATCGGCACCCCGAACTTCGCGAGCGCCTCGCGCTGCGCGACGATGCTCGGCATGTCGGGGCGCGAGACGACGAGACCGACGAGCCGGGATCCGGCGGGCAGGGCGAGCCACCACTCGGGGCTCGGATCGACCGCGGCGAGCCCCGGGGCATCCGTCATCGGGTCGTCGGGGATCGCGATGGTGCGCGACTCGGCGTAGTCGCCGGGTGTCGGCTGGTCGGCGTGTGCGTCCACGGTGATCTCCTCGCTCGCTCCCATTGTGTCCGATGACGGCGGTGCCGCGAATCCGAGCACGGTCGAGGCCGTCGCCGCAACCCGTTCCGCGCGCGGGATCGGCGGGCGTACCGTTCCGGCATGACCTTCAACCCGGATGCGGACGTACGGGGCTCGCGCGCGACCCGCCGCGGCGGCCGGGGCGCCGTGATCGCCGGCGGTGCCGGCGGCGCGGGAGCCGTCGTCGTGCTGCTGCTGATGCTTTTCACGGGGCAGGACTTCAGCGGCTTTCTCGGCGGGGGCGGCGGGGGTGGCACGTCCCCCGACCAGGGCGTCGTGGAGAACTGCGACAGCGGCGCGGACGCCAACGCGAACGACGACTGCCGCCTGGACGCCGGCGAAGAGGTCATCAACGCGTACTGGCAGAGCGAGCTCGACGGCTACGAGAAGCCGAAGCTCGTCCTTGTGGAACAGCAGGCGCAGACGCCGTGCGGCACGGCATCCAATCAGACCGGTCCGTTCTACTGCCCGACCGATCGCACCGTCTACATCGATCCGACGTTCTGGAGCATCCTGCGCGGCCAGCTCGGCGCCGAGGGCGGCGACCTCGCCCAGCTGTACGTACTCGCCCACGAGTACGGGCACCACGTGCAGAACCTCCTCGGCGTCTTCGAGGAGTACCCGCGCGACGGCACCGGCGAGGACAGCAACGCCGTGCGCACCGAGCTGCAGGCAGACTGCTTCGCGGGCGCCTGGACCGCCGCCGCTCCCGATCAGACGGATGCCGAGGGTCGGCCGTTCCTCCTCGAACCCACGCAGGCGCAGATCGACGATGCGCTCAACGCGGCCGCCGCCGTCGGCGACGACCACATCCAGCAGCAGTCCGGGCAGGTGAATCCCGAGAGCTGGACGCACGGATCGAGCGAGCAGCGACAGCGGTGGTTCATGGCGGGGTACGAGGGCGGCAGCACCGCGTGCGACACGTTCGTGGTCCCGGCGGGGGAGCTCTGAGGGCCTCCGGGGGCCCCGACTGCTAGACTGGGCGGGTTGCGGCATCCTTCCCTGGTGCCCCTCGCGTCGTAGAACGCATCATCCGCTGCCGATCCATCGATCGTCGCCGGCGACTCCTTCTCACGGCGAACCCGTCTGCGCACTCGCACCCGGGACACCGATCCGGGCGATCACGCCCGAGTTAGCTCTCTCATGACTGAACCCACGTTCGGCACGCTCGGCGTGCCCGCTCCCCTCATCGCCGCGCTCGCCGCGGAGGGCAAGACCAGCCCCTTCCCCATCCAGGTCGACACCCTGCCCGACACGCTCGCCGGGCGCGACGTGCTCGGCCGCGGCCGCACCGGCTCGGGCAAGACGCTCGCGTTCTCGATCCCGATGGTCGCGCGCCTCGGCCAGGGTCTCGCCGGCGGCACCCGCCGCCGCGGCCGCATCCTCGGTCTCGTCCTCGCACCGACGCGCGAGCTCGCGACCCAGATCGACCGCACCCTCGCGCCGCTCGCCGCGGCCTACGGCATGAAGACCGCCACGGTCTTCGGCGGTGTGAACCAGAACCGCCAGGTCGAGGCCATCCGCGCCGGCGCTGACATCGTCGTGGCCTGCCCCGGCCGCCTCGAGGACCTCATGCAGCAGAAGCTCGTGAGCTTGGACGCCGTCGAGATCACCGTCATCGACGAGGCCGACCACATGGCCGACCTCGGCTTCCTGCCGGGTGTCACCCGCATCCTGAACGCGACCCCGCAGGGCGCGCAGCGCATGCTGTTCAGCGCGACGCTGGACAACGGCGTCGACAAGCTCGTGAACCGCTTCCTGCAGAACGAGGTGCTGCACTCCGTCGACGAGGCGCACTCGCCCGTCGCCGCGATGACCCACCACGTCTTCCACGTGCCCGGCTCCGACGAGAAGAAGGAGCTCGTGCGCTTCCTCGCCTCGGGCACGGGCCGCCGCATCCTGTTCCTGCGCACCAAGCACGCCGCGAAGAAGCTCGCCAAGCAGCTGACGTCGCAGGGGATCCCCTCGGTCGACCTGCACGGCAACCTCTCGCAGCCGCAGCGCGACCGCAACCTCGCCGCCTTCTCGGCCGGCACCGCCCGCGTGCTCGTCGCGACCGACGTCGCCGCCCGCGGTGTGCACGTCGACAACGTCGAGCTCGTCGTCCACGTCGACCCGCCCATGGAGCACAAGGCGTACCTGCACCGATCGGGTCGCACCGCTCGCGCGGGCGCCGAGGGCGCCGTCGTCACGATCGTCCTCCCCGAGCAGCGTCGCGACGTCGATCAGCTGCTGCGCAAGGCGTCGATCTCGGTCACGCCCGAGACCGTGACCGCGGCATCCGCGTCGGTCGTCGAGCTCGTCGGCGAGGTCGCCCCCCACGTCGCGCCGGCCCCCGAGCAGCCGCAGACCCGCGGTGGCGGACAGAGCCAGGGCGCCAACGCGCAGCGCAAGCGCGCCGCTCGCGAGGGCCAGGGCGACCGCGGTCGCCAGGGCCAGGGTGGGGGCCGCGGGCGCGGTCAGGGTCGCAGCGCGGAGGCGTCGCGTCGCACCTCCGACGCGCCGCGTCGCGATGCTCAGCCCGCGCGCACGGCCGGTCACGGCCAGGCCGCTTCGCACGGCGCCCCGAAGGCCGCTCCGACCGGCGGCGCGCGCCGCACCGGGCGTCGCGCCACCGGGGGCGGGTCGCTCACTGTCGGCTCGGTCGTCCGCCAGAACGGCGCCGGCCGCCGCGGCGGTCGCTGACCTCGAACGTCCGAGAGCCGCATCCCGTCCACCGGGGTGTGGCTCTCGTCGTCCGTTCGGGTCGGACGTCCCTCAGCCCGCGGCATCCGTCGGCGGCTGGATCACGACGCCGGTGACGTCGATCGTCCGACCGGCGATGGCGGAGATACGGAACACCGTCGCCTGGCGCGGCGTCGAGACGTCGAGCGGCAGGATGACGACCTCGACGCGATGGTCGCCGACGGTCAGGATGCCGTGACCGGGCGCATCGACGAACAGCGAGTACGTGCGCGCCCGCATCGGCGGACCGCCGTCCACGGGGGTGCCGGGCTCGGGGGAGCGCGGGAAGATCCGCCGCACGGTCGGCTGCGGCCGACCCGGGATCTGCCCGCTCTTCATCCGGAGCGGGAACAGAGCGATCACCTGTCCGACGAAGAGCTCGATGATGTCGTCGGGACCCGTCGAGGATGCAGCGTCGTCAGACGCTGCCACGCTCACGCCGACTCGGAACGGACGAGCTCGCGATCGGAAGAGGCGACCTCGAGCGCACGACGCAGCTGCGTGCTCGAGGTGTGGACGGTGTACGGGAAGTAGACGACCTCGACGCCGACCTTCGCGAACTCGCGCTCGAGGCGGTCGCCCTTCTCGGTGCCGCGCCAGTCGTCACCCTTGAAGAAGTGAGTGAACCCGACCTCCCGCCACACGTCGAGCTTGTTCGGCACCGTCTCGATGTGGACGTGGTCGACGAAGCGGATGCCGCGCACGATGTCGGCGCGTTCGGACGTCGGGATGAACGGATCGACACCCTTCACCTGGTGCAGCATCTCGTCGCTGACCACCCCGGCGATGAGCAGATCGCAGTTGTCCCTGGCATGCCGAAGGATGTTCAGGTGTCCCACGTGGAACAGGTCGAACGCCCCCGCGGCGTAACCGATACGCACAGTCATCGCAAGCTCCCCAGCAAGCAGACAGATCGAGCCCCAACTCGAACCGGGCCCCCAAAGCCCGATGGGGGGAGACTACACCACGGCGGGGTGGGGCGTCACGACTCGTTCCGCGGCCGGTACTCGAGGTAACGGAATCCAGCGCCGCCCGCGGCCATCCCCGCCCCGCGGGCGATGAGGCGAGCACCGCGGGCGCGGTGCGAGACCGATCGGGAGACGACGCCGATGAGCCATCGGCCGGCGCCCGCCAGCGCTCGGGCGGTGCCGACGAGGACCCACCGGACGCGGCGGGTCAGGCGGCGCGCGGCGCCGCCCGTCAGGACGATGTCGCCGCGGGCGGTCGTCGTGCCCACGCGGAAGGCTCGCCGCAGGACCCACGACGCCGTTGCACGCTCGTCGGGGACGTGATCGATGACGAGGGCGTCCGGTGCCGCGAGGATCCGCGCGCCGCGACGGTGGAGCGCGGACGTGAAGTGGATGTCCTCGCCGCCCGTACGACCGAAGCCCTCATCGAAGCGGATGCCGGTGGCCCGGAGGATCGCGCAGCTGATCAGGAGGTTGTTGGTCGGAGCCACCGGCATCCGCTCACCATCGGCGAACCGCACGCGCCGGAAGAACCCGCCCGCCGTGATCCACGCGGACGGCGGGGAGTCGAAGGTCGATTCCACGCGGCCCGACACCAGGTCCGCCTCGCCCGCCGCCCACGGTGCGACGAGGGTCCGCAGCCAGCCCGGCTCGGGGACCTCGTCGTCGTCGATGAAGACGAGGGCGTCCGCGCCGCGGGCGAGGGCCTCGTCGAGCGCACGGTTGCGGACGGCGGCGAGCCCGGGACGCGGCTCGGGCACGTACGCCGCCTTCGCGGCATCCGCGACACCGGCCGCGCTGCCCTCGGGGTCGTTGTCGATGACGAGGACCTCGACGCGCAGGGGCGCCACGTCGTCGCGGTGACCGGCGAGAGAGGTGAGCAGCCTGCCGAGGCGCTCGGGCCGCCGGTAGGACGGCACCGCGATCAGGACGAACGACGCCGTCCCGCTCACGTGCCGCCCCGCCGGGAGCGGATCGCGCGGAGGTAGGCCTCGCGATGACGGATGCCGACCAGCGACCAGCCACGATCGTCGAGGTCCGGGCCGGTTGCGGGCGGTGTCGCCGCGGTCCGCGCGAACTCCTCAAGGGCGTCGGCGGTGAGGTCGCCGTCGAACATCGAGACCCAGCCCGGCCCGACCTCGTCGGCGAGTGCCGTGTTGACCTCGTTGCGCGGGACGAGCACGGGGCGGCCCAGCGAGAGCGCCGCGAGCGCCGTTCCCGAGTTGTGCATGAACCGGTATGGCAGGACGATGCCGACGCTCGACATGGCCGCGCGCGCGAAGTCCTCCTCGGACAGATAGCGGAGGTCGAGCGAGATCCGATCGTCGGCGGATGCCAGCGTGCGGATCTCGTCGGCGAGCTCGCGGTTCGACGGGTTGCCGGAGATCCGGAGCCTCCAGTCGGCGAGCCCCGCCGCGGTCGCGCGGAAGGCGGCGATGAGGGATTCGACGCCCTTGTACCGGCGGACCAGCCCTACGAACCCAAGCGTGCGCGGCTCCGCCGGAACGGGATCGACGTCGGCGAACCAGTCGCGGTAGTGCCCGTGGGGGATGACGGCGGACGGGACGCCCGCGCGCACCGGCGTGGACTCGTTGAGACGGATGTGGAAGTCCGCGCGGCGGTCGACCCAGCGCAGCAACAGACGCTCCCATCGCGAGTCGACGTCGGGCAACTCCACGTTGTGGAGCGTCCGGACGATCGCCACCCGCGTGAGGCGCAGGCGTGCGATCAGCACGGTTCCGAAGAGCCGCCGGACGAATCGCTTGAGCGGGGTCGCGCCGCCGAAGAGCGTCTCGGGCCAGTGGAAGTGCAGGGCGTCGTAGCGGCCGAACAGGGCCGTCCGCCGGTCGAAGCGCAGGTGCTCCAGACCGGCATCGGCGGCCAGGGCGGCGTCCAGCATGTGGACGTACGGGTTGGATGTGGGCCGGGGGGCGCCGAAGGACTGCATCACGCGCGGGCGGTCACCGGTCGACATAGCCGACAGTCTGGCAGGTTGACGCATCCCCTATGCTCAGACCGGGGACGATGCATCTAGTCGGGGGACGGAGCATACAGCGATGAGCGCATTCGGGGACTCGTACGGTCGGCTGGCCGCTGCGCAGAAGGGCCACGCACGGGGCGCGCCGGCGTACTCGGTGTACATCAACCGGCGCATCGGCAGGGCCCTGGCCGCCGCCGCGCACCAGTGGGGGATCACTCCCGACGGTGCGACCGGCATCAGCGCGCTGCACACCTTCGGCGCGCTCGTCCTGCTGGTGGTCGCGCCCGCGCAGTGGTGGACCGGATGCCTCGTCGCGGCGCTCTTGGTCCTCGGCTACGCGTGGGATTCGGCCGACGGTCAGCTCGCCCGCCTGCGCGGCGGGGGCAGCCTCGCCGGGGAGTGGCTCGACCACTTCGTGGACGCCTTCAAGACGGCATCCCTCCACCTGTGCGTCCTCGTCGCGCTGTGGTGGCACACCGACGCACGCGACACCCTGTGGCTCGTGGTGCCACTGGCCTACTGCGTCGTGGCGGTCGTGACCTTCTTCGGGATGCTGCTCAACGACCTGCTCAAGGGCAAGAAGGGCGTCCCGTCGACGCACGCCCGCGGCGGCGGCACGGCGCTGCGCTCGCTCGTCCTCGTGCCGACCGACTTCGGTCTGCTGTGCCTCGTGTTCGTGCTGTGGGGTGCCCCGCCGTTCTTCCTGGCCGCCTACACGCTGCTGCTCGTCGCGAACGCGGTCTTCCTCGCCGCGGCCGCCGTGAAGTGGCACCGCGAGATCCGCGCGCTCGACGTCGCGACCCCCGACGAGCCCGCCGTTCCGGCCGCTGGGGTCCCGGCGCCGTGACACCCCGCGCGGCGGTGGTGATCGTGAACTACGGCGCCAGCGCGATCCTCGAGCCGAACGCCGCGACGGTGCAGCCGCCCGGGGACGGATTCGTCGTCGTGGTCGACTGCTTCAGTTCGACGGACGAACGCGCGCGCATCGACGCGGCCTGCCGGCGCCACGGCTGGGTACCGGTGCTGCTCGAACGCAACGCCGGGTTCGGCGGCGGGACGAACGCCGGTGCGGCTCTCGCGCTCGAACGCGGCGCCGAGGTCGTCGTCGCGCTCAACCCCGACGCCACGATCGACCGCGAGAGCCTGGCGCAACTCGTGCAGGCGGCCGCCGACGACCCGCTCGCGCTCGTCTCGCCGACGATCCTCGACGGAGGGGGCGGCGTGTGGTTCGGCGGCAGCGACCTCTACCTCGACGACGGATCGATCGCCGGCGCCCGGCGCCGCGCCGAACGGGCCGGAAGGCCCCGCCACGAGTGGGCGACCGGCGCCTGCTTCGCGATGTCCGCGGAGCTCTGGTCGCGGGTCGGCGGATTCGACGAGGAGTACTTCCTGTACTGGGAGGATGTCGACCTCTCGCGGCGTGTGCTGGATCTCGGCGGTTCGTTGCGCACCCTCCCGGTCACCGCGGTCCACGACGAGGGCCAGACCCACCTCGACGCCGTGCGGGGACGTGCGAAGTCGGAGACGTACTACTACTTCAACATCCGGAACCGACTCCTCTACGCCGCCAAGCACGGCGACGCGGAGACGGTCCGGAGGTGGTCGCGGGCGACCCTGCGGGTGTCGTGGCTGATCCTGATGCAGGGCGGACGGGCGCAGCTGCGCTCGATCCGGCCGTGGCGTGCGTTGGCACGCGGCATCCGCGACGGGCGACGCGCCCTCGCCGGCGCACCCGCGAAGGGCCGCGGCTAGCGGCTGCGGGCCGCGTCGCGCAGGCGCTCGACGGCCGACCGCCACGTGTGTCGGGCGACGACCGCGTCGCGGGCCGCGGCATCCGCTCGTCCTCCCCAGGCGCCGTCGATCGCAGCCGCGACGTCCCCGGCGGTCGCCGTCGGCGACACGAAGCGGGCGTAGGTGCCGACGGTCTCGCGGAAGACGGGGATGTCGCTGACGAGGAGCGGCGCACCGAACCACGCCGCCTCCACGGCGGGAAGCCCGAACCCCTCGTCGAGGCTCAGACTGATCGCCAGCGCCGCGTGCGTGTAGAGCCAGGCGACCTCATCGTCGTCGAGGGAGCCGAGGAACACGACCCGTCCCTCGGCGACGGCGGTGCGGAGCCCCTCGGGCAGTTCCGTGCTCACCCCGGAGTGGGCGGAGCCGCCGACGATGTACAGCGGCGTCCGCGGCGTGACCGAGGCGGCGAGACGGGCGCCGTCGATGACCGCGGCGAGATTCTTGCGGACGTTCAAGCGCCCGACCGTGACGGCGAACTCCGCGCCCTCCGGGACGGCGCGCGGGCGGCGCGGAGCGGCATCCGTCAGAGCCGTGGGCACCCCCAGCCCCACCGCGACCGGCGCGAGGCGCGGCGCGAGGCGCGCGATCCGGCGGGCCTCGGTCTCTGTCGACGTCGACACCACCGCGGCGCGGCGGGCCCACGGCAGCATGGGGGCGAAGTACAGCCGCTCGCGGCGCGAGAACCACTCGGGGTTGTCGTGGAACATCGCGTCGTGGACGAACACGACGGAGCGTCCCGACCGGGGAGCGTAGTTGTGCACGACGCTCACGTCGGCGCGCGCGGCGCGGGACAGCCGCGGGAGCTCCCAGCGGTTCGAAAGGGCATGCGGCCAGAGCCTCGTGCGCACGACCTCGGCGCCCGCGGGGACTTCCGAGGCCTCGGCATCCTGCCGCAGCGCGAGGACGAGCTCGTCGCCGGGGAACACCTCGGCCCAGGTGCGGATGAACTCCCGCTGCACGGTCCGGTTCGCCCCGGGTCCCCGGCCCCACCAGAACGCATCGAACATGACTCGCATCGTCGCCCCCCGGGGTCATCATACGAGGCCGCCGCGGAGCGCCCGCGAAGATCGCACTTGCGCTGAAGAGCGGGGGGACGTATGTTGTGCACGATCCTGCTGGGGGCGGGATCTCTCGTTGGGGAACGAGAAACGACTTTGGGGGTCGGATCCGCGTGGGGACGATTGATGCTGGGCGTGGCATGCGCCGGCTGCGATGGGGGACGCTTCTCGCGCTCTCGGGGATGGTGCTGCTCGTCGGCTGCAGCGCCGTAGAGGCGGCGGAACGGCCGGCCGCCGTACAGGAGTCGGAGAGTCCTTCTCCCACGCCGATCGACCCGGATGCGCCGGCACCGACGCCGTCCGTCGAGGCGGATGCGCCGACGAAGGCTCCCGCCGCCGAGGTCGAGACCGGCCCGATCGACGAGCCGATCGAACTGTCGACGGGTCTGGTGATCGAACTGGACTCGGTCTCGGCCACCACTGTGACGGCGGCGACCCCGGGCGAGGTGTCCGGCCCCGCTGTGGTCGTGAAGCTCACCGCGCGCAACGACTCGCGCGAGACGGCCGACCTCGACTCCGCGGTCGTCACCCTCACCGCCGCCGACGGCGAGTACGGCATCGGCACCACCGCCGGGCCCAACACGCCTCTCGCCGGCGACCTCGAGCCGGGCGACTCCGCCTCCGGTTCGTATGTCTTCATGCTCGACCCGGCGGCGGATCGCTCCGTGACCGTGAGCGTCAACTACTCGGCCGGGGAGCCCGTCGCCGAATTCTCGGGAAAGACGGACTGATGATCCACAACGCAACGACTCGGAAGCCGTCGAAGCTGACGCGCGCCGTGAGCATCCTCGCGGCTGCGGTGCTGATCGGTACCGGGATGCTGGCAGTGTCGCCGGCCGCCCACGCCGCGGAACCCCTCTCGCCCGACCCGGCTCCGCTCCTGCAGCGCGACGCCGACGTCGCCACCGCCGACGCGCTCCCGACGGTGCAGATCGACGACGGTTACGTGTGGGCGCAGACGATGGTCGGCAACACGGTCTACGCCGCGGGTTCGTTCACGAACGCCCGGGCACCGCTCGCCGCTCCCGGCACGAGCCTGACGCCGCGGTCCAACATCCTCGCCTACGACATCACCACGGGCGCCTTGAAGCCGTTCGCCCCGCAGGTCAACGGTGTCATCAAGGCCATCACCGCCTCGCCCGACGGCAGCCGGATCTACATCGGCGGTTCCTTCAACTCCGTCAACGGCTCGACCCGCTTCAACTTCGCGGCCCTCGACGCCACGACCGGCGCTCTCGTGCCCGGATTCGCTCCGTCGGTAGGCGGGACCGGCGTCTACGCCGTCGCCGCGACGGGCAGCACCGTCTACGTCGGCGGCCGCTTCACGCAGGGCAACGGCGCCGCGCGCGGCAACCTCGCCGCCTTCAGCGCGAGCAACGGCGCACTGATGTCCTGGGCGCCCACCACCGACCTCCAGGTCGACGCGATGGTCATGGAGCCGGGCAACCAGAAGGTGATCATCGGCGGTCGCTTCTACACCGTCAACGGCGTCGGTGGCGAGCAGCGCGGCATCGGCGCGCTCGACCCCGCGACGGGAGCGACCGTCCCGTGGGCCGTGACGTCCATCATCAAGAACGGGTGGGCCGAGGGCGGCAACGCCGGCCGCAGCGGCATCTTCGGACTGGCGACGGATGCCGGTGGTGTCTACGGCACCGGCTGGACCTACGCGGACGTGGCGACCGGCAACATCGAGGGCACCTTCGCGGTCGACGCGGGAGCAGGCGACCTCCGCTGGCTCGCCGACTGCCACGGTGACCACTACGGTGTCTGGTCGACGGGCAAGGTCGTCTACTCGACGAGCCACACCCACCAGTGCGACACGGTGGGCCTCTGGCCCGAGCAGCCCAAGCGGCAGTACCGCTACATCGAGGCCTACACCGCCGATGCCCGCGGCACGCTGCCTCGGACACCGAGCGAGAGCTCCATCTACAAGAACTGGGCGGGAACGCCGTCCCCGTCCGCGTACACCTGGTACCCCGACTTCACCGTGGGCAACACCTCCGGGCTCGGGCAGGCGGGCCTGTCGATCACGGGAACCGGCGACTACATCTCCGTCGCCGGTGAGTTCGGCAGCGTCAACAACCAGCGGTACCAGGGCATCGTGCGCTTCTCGACGAAGCCGTCGACGGGCGCCAAGCAGGGTCCGCGCATCGCGACTGCGAGCTGGACGCCGAGCGCGCGATCGATCGCGGCCGGCGAGGCCCGCGTGCAGATCCAGGCGAACTGGGACCGCGACGACATGAACCTCACCTACGAGCTCCGCCGCAGCGGACGCTCCACTCCCGTCGCGACGACCACCGTCGCCTCGACGTGGTGGCAGAGGCCGGGCATCGTGATGAAGGACACCGACGTCGTCGCCGGGCAGACCTACACCTACACGGTGGTGGCTCGCGACGGTAACGGCAACACCGTCCAGAGCTCTCCCGCGACCGTCACGATCACGTCCGCATCCGCGTCGACGTACGCCACGGCGGTCATCGAGGACAGCGCGACCCACTACTGGCCCCTGGGCGAGGACTCCGGCACTGCCGGCTTCGACTGGGCCGGGAGCGACGACCTCACCGTGAACGGCGCGACGCGCGGCGTCACGGGACAGAACCAGGCCACGCCCACGAAGGCGACGCAGTTCGCCGGCGGGGACGGCTCGTTCGCCTCGACCGCCACGTCCGAGACGGGCCCGAACACCTTCTCCGTGGAGGCTTGGTTCAAGACCACCAGTACGTCCGGCGGCAAGATCGTCGGATTCGGGGACAACGCCGGCGGGACCTCCGGCAGCTACGACCGGCACGTCTACCTCAGCAACGATGGTCGGTTGACGTTCGGCGTGTACCCGAACAGCGTCCAGACGCTCGAGAGCGGGCCCGGCTACAACGACGGCGCCTGGCACCACGTGGTGGCCAGCCTGTCGCCCGCCGGGATGCGGTTCTACGTCGATGGCGCCCTCGTCGGCGGCCGGTCGGACATCACGTCCGCGCAGGGGTACAACGGCTACTGGAAGGTCGGTGGCGACAACACCGGCGGGTGGCCCAACGGTGGCAGCAGCAACTACCTGTCGGGCACCATCGCCGACGTCGCGGTCTACCCGACGGCGCTGAGCCTCGACGCCGTGGCTCGCCACTACGCCGCGAGCGGCCGCGGGACGACACCCGCTGCGGCACCGTCCGACACGTACGGCAAGTCCGTCTACTCGCTCAACCCGTCGGTCTACTGGCGCCTCGATGAGACGTCCGGTTCCGCCGCGGCGGATTCGAGCGGTGCGGGTTACATCTACCCGGGTACTTACTTCGGTGGGGTGACCAAGGGAGCTCCGAGCGCGCTGGCCACCGGCGTGGGCTCCTCGATCACGCTGAGCCCCAACGGGCAGACAGGCGTCACGGGCGACAAGCAGGTCTTCAACCCGACCACGTACTCGATGGAGACGTGGTTCAAGACGACGAGCACCGACGGTGGCAAGCTGATCGGCTTCGGCAATAACCGCGTGGGGCAGAGCGGGAGCTACGACCGGCACGTCTACATGAGCGGTGACGGAGCGCTGCGCTTCGGTGTCTGGAACGGCTGGGCCGGCATCATCCAGAGCGGTCCGGGGTTCAACGACGGCAAGTGGCACCACGTCGTGGCCACGCAGTCGTCCGCCGGTATGCGTCTCTACCTGGACGGCCAGCTGGTCGACCAGAACGACATCGCGACTGCCCAGAACTACAGCGGATACTGGCGCATCGGTGGCGACTCGGGCTGGGAGGGTGCGACCTACTGGACGGGTTCGCTCGACGAGGCCGCCGTGTACCCGACCGCGCTCACTGCGGCCCAGGTGTCGGACCACTTCATCATCGGGTCGGGGCAGCAGCCGCCGAATGCGGCACCGCGCGATCTGGACATCGCTGCTGAGGCGAGCGGCCTGAGCGTCGACGTCACCGGCACCGCCACCGACCCCGACGGCGACACGCTCAGCTACGAGTGGGACTTCGGTGACGACGCCACGGCGACCGGGGCGACCGCCTCGCACCGCTACGCAGCGGCCGGGACCTACGCCGTCACGCTGACGGTGACCGACGGTCGCGGTGGCTCGACGGAGCACACGGAGAACGTGACCGTGACCCACGCGGCACCCGTGGCGGCGTTCACCTCCGAGACCGACGAGCGCACGGTGACGACGGATGCCGCGGGTTCGTCGGCCTCCGACGACGCCACCCTGTCCTACGACTGGAACTGGGGGGACGGCTCGGCTCATTCGAGCGGCGCCACGGCGACGCACGAGTACGAGGAGGACGGCGAGTACACCATCACACTCACGGTGACCGACAGCCTCGGATCAACGTCCACCGTGGACAAGACGGTCACCGTCGCATCCACGCCCGCGCCGGCGTACGCCGCGGCGGATGCCTTCGGTCGCACGGTGGCGTCCGGATGGGGCACCGCCGACACCGGGGGCGCGTGGACCTTCGCCAGCAGCTCGACCTCGGGCGCATCGGTGCAGGACGGCAAGGGTCAGCTGACGATCGCGGCCGGGCAGACGCGGACGCTCGCCCTGGGAGCCGCCCTGCGCGACTCCGAGAGCCGGGTCGGTTACACGCTGACGAACGGTCCCTCGACGGCGGGCTACGTGGGGCTGGGTGCACGACGAAACGGGTCGAACTTCTACAACGTGCGCGTCTGGCACCGCGACACGGGAGCCGTCTGGCTCGTCGCGCAGCGGGGCAGCACCGTCATCACCTCCAAGGCGGTGAGCGGGCTCACGTGGGCCGCCGGCGACTCCTTCTCGCTCCGCGTCGACGTCACGGGCGCCAGCCCGACGTCCATCAAGGCGAAGGTGTGGAAGCAGGGCACGACGGAGCCGACGGCCTGGCAGCTCGAGACGACGGATTCGACGGCGGGGCTGCAGGCGGCCGGTGGGCCGATCCTGCACTACGCGACGGCCGGTTCCGCGACGGCACCGGGCACGGTCCGCTTCGACGACCTCACGGTGCGCGACACGCAGGCCGCCCCCGCGCCGAACCAGGCGCCTGTAGCGAGCTTCACGTCCTCGGCATCCGGCCTCGCCGCCTCGGTGGACGGGTCGGCGTCGACGGACGCGGACGGGTCGATCGCCTCGTACTCCTGGAGCTGGGGAGACGGCTCGCCGGCGTCGAGCGGGGCGACAGCGTCGCACACCTACGCGTCGGCGGGGGACAAGCAGGTCACCCTGACCGTCACCGACGACGACGGCGCCACGCACGCCGTGACCAAGACCGTGACCGTGACCGCACCCGCACCGAACCAGGCGCCCGTCGCGAGCTTCACGACCGCGGCATCCGACCTCACCCTGTCGGTGAACGGCTCGGGATCGACGGATGCCGACGGGTCGATCGCGTCGTACTCGTGGAAGTGGGGCGACTCGTCGCAGGATTCGTCGGGCGCGACCGCATCGCACACCTACGCCGCCGCGGGTGACTACGAGGTGACCCTCACGGTCGCCGACGACAAGGGCGCGACGCACTCCGCGAAGAAGGCCGTCACCGTCACCGCTCCGGCGCCCGCCGACGTCCTCGCCCGCGATGCGTTCGAGCGCACCGCGACAGGCGGTTGGGGCACGGCCGACGTCGGTGGCGCGTGGACGATCAGCGGCGGGTCGGCATCCGCGGCGAGTGTCAGCGGCGGGACGGGGCGATTCGCGCTCGCTGCGGGTGGCACGCGGACAGCGCTGCTCACGCAGACGCCGCTGCGGAACTTCACCGCGTCGACCGATTTCACGATCGACGTCGCCTCGTCCACCGGTTCCGGCTATGTCGGCATCGTTCCGCGCAACTCCGGCAGCAGCTACTACGTCGTGAATGCCTGGCTCCGTACGGACGGCAGGGTCTACCTCGTCGCGCAGCGCGGCTCGACCGTCCTCCAGACGTTCAGCGCAACGGGCCTGACGTACGCCGCCGGCGACAGCTTCTCGATGAAGGTGGAGTCCACCGGAGCGAGTGGCACGACGGAACTTCGCGCGAAGCTGTGGAAGAAGGGCGCCACCGAGCCGTCGGCATGGCAGCTCGTCACCAGTGACACGACGAGCGATCTGCAGGCTGCGGCCGCGGTGGGTCTGCGCGCCAACCGTGCGTCGTCCTCGACGAGCGCGATGACGGTGTCCTTCGACGACTTCCGGGTCGCGCCGATCGAATGACGATGATGTCGGCCCGCCGGCATGCAACGACGCATGCCGCGGGCCGACCCGCGCTGAGGGGAGGTGGATGCGGATGACGGACGGTCTGATGATGATGGCCGCGCTCACCGCTCTCCTCGCGGCGGGTATCGCGGCCATGTTCCTTGCTCGGGCGCCGCGGCTGAGCCTCGCGATCTGGGTCGTCGCGGTCTTCTTCCTCCCGATCTGGGTCGGTGTGAACCTCGGGTTCTTCCTGTCCGCGGTCACCCTCTCGACGCTCGGGTTCGTCGTCCTGCACGGCGGGCGGTTCCGGCTTGCCGCCCCGGATGCGTTCATGCTGCTCTTCGTCGGTGTGATCGTCCTGCTGTTCGCGGCGAAGCAGGTCGACCTGTCCTACCTCGTGTCGGGCGTCCTCGAACTCGTCCTCCCGTACTTCTGGGGACGCATCATCTACGAACGCATCGGATCCCGGCCGATCGCGGGTTGGATCGCCGGTGCCGCCGTCGCCGTCGGCGTCCTCGCCGTGATCGAGTTCCTGACCGGGTCCAACTTCTTCATCGGCATCCCCGGTTACGGACCGCTCCAGGCGACGTGGGGAACCCTGCAGCCGCGAGCCGGCTTCCTGCGAGCGGAGGGAGCCTTCGGACACTCCATCGCACTGGGTGGGGCGCTGGCCATGTCGGCCGCGTTCGTCCTGGCCACCCGCATGTCGACGTGGGTCAAGGCCGTCGGGCTCGTCGTCATCGGTGTCGCCGTCGTCTTCACGTTCAGCCGGATCGGGATCATCACCTTCGTCCTGACGGTCGTCCTCTCGATCCTCGTTCTCCGCGGCGTCGGAACCTCGATCCGATGGGTGACGGCGGGTCTGCTGGCCGTCGGCTTGTTCATCCTCGTCCCGTTCCTCGACACCGTGTTCCTCGACGCCGGGAGCGAAGCGGGGGGCAGCGCGGACTACCGCGGCAGCCTGACTGTCCTGCTCAGCCAGGTCCAGTTGATCGGCGGCGCATCCGGCTGGGAGGACCTCGTCGTCGGCGACACCTACCTCGGTTCGTTCACCGCGTCGACGGACAACGCGTTCATCTCACTGCTGCTGCGCTACGGATATCTTCCGACCGCGGCACTGTTCACGGTCTACGTCGGCGCAGTGGTGGTCGCCCTGCGGGCTGGGCGCATGTCGCCGGCATCCGTGGCCATCATCGCTCAACTGCCCGGACTGTTCGCCGTCGCGTTCATCACGCAGTACGGCATCCTGCTCTGGTTCATCGTCGGCGTCGCCGTCTCGAGCGCGCTACGGCCGGAGCCCGGAAGCACGATGGCGGCCGCCGCGGAGCATCCGCGCACGGACGTCATGATCATCGGCGGAGCCGGTCACGGCACGTCATCAAGGGGGAGATGAGTTGTCACTACGACGAGAAAGAAAGTCGCGGCGATCCGCATTGACGACGCTGAAGGCGTCGGTGGCGGCGTGGCGCCGGGTCGGGCCGTTCTTCACGAGGTCCCGGGGCAAGATCGTCCTCATCGCCGTCGCCTCGGTGGCGGCCGGGCTCTTCGAAGCGGCGCTGCTCACGTTGATCGCGGCGCTCGCACTCGCGCTCGCCGAAAGCCGCGATGTCCAGGTGGATCTCCTCGGGCTCCAGGTCGCGCTGAACCTGCCGCTCGCCCTGGGGCTCGGCATCCTCCTCGCACTCCTGCGGGGTGCTCTGCAACTGTGGGTCGCCTACCTCCCCGCCGTCATGAGCGGGCAGGCGATGGTGGACCTGCGCACGCGACTCTTCGACGCATTCGTGGGTGCGGCCTGGCCGTCGAAGTCCGCGGAGCGCGACGGCGGCTTCCAGTCGGTCATGCTGAACCAGGTCCGGGCGACGTCCGAGACGATCATCCTCATCGCGGGGGTCATCTCCTCCGGACTGATGTTCCTCAGCCTGCTCGCGTCGGCGGTCGTCATGAGCCCACCCGCGGCTGCGGTGATCACCGTGGTGTCGTTGGCGCTGTTCGCGGTGCTGCGCCCGCTCTCGCGTTCGTTGCGACGGGCTTCCACGGTCCTCAGCTCCGAGAACATCGAGTACGCGAAGACCACGCAGGAGGTCGCCGCCCTCGCCGAGGAGACCGAGGTCTTCGGTGCGACCCCCGCCTATCGTGAGCGCTTCTACGCGCAGCTGCGGGCCGTGCAGCAGCCGTTCCAGCGCGTGCGCTACCTCTCCGGCGCCGTCCCCGCTCTCTACCAGAGCGTCGCGCTGCTCGTCCTCGTGATCGCGCTCGGCGTCGTCGCCCTCCTCGGCGCCGGCAACATCGCGACCCTCGGCGCCGTCGTCCTGATCCTGATCCGCGCCGTCACCTACGGCCAGCGGGTGCAGGGGGCGATCACCTCGGTCGACGAGAAGCTGCCCTTCGTCCACCACCTCGCCGACGCGATCGAGCGGTACGAATCGCGGCCCCAGAGCCCTGGTCACGAGGCGGCTGATCACATCGGCGACCTCACGATGAGCGGGGTGGGATTCGGCTACGACCGGGGTTCCGAGGTCCTCCACGACGTGTCGTTCTCGGTGAAGATGGGCGAGATCGTCGGCATCGTGGGTCCGTCGGGCGCGGGCAAGTCCACGCTCGTCCAGCTGCTGCTGCGCCTGCGGGAGCCGACCTCCGGTACCTACTCGGTCAACGGTAAGCCCGCGGCCGACATCGATCGGGCCGACTGGCGTCGGATGGTGACGTACGTCCCGCAGTCCCCGCAGCTGTTCTACGGATCGGTGAGGGAGAACATCCGGTTCTTCCGCGACGACATCGACGACGCGGCTGTCGAGGATGCCGCCCGGCGCGCGCACATCCATGAGGACATCCTGCGGCTTCCCGACGGCTACGACACGATCGTCGGAGCGCGCGCATCGCTGGTTTCCGGTGGCCAGCGCCAGCGCATCTGCCTCGCTCGGGCGCTCGCGGCGCGTCCTGCCATCATGATCCTCGACGAGCCGACGAGTGCGCTCGACGTCAAGTCGGAGGAATCCGTTCAGGCGACCCTGCACGACCTCGCGGGCGACGCCGTCGTCTTCCTCGTGGCGCACCGGTTGTCGACGTTGGCGATCTGCGATCGCGTGATGGTCGTCGCGGACGGCACGATCGCCGGTTTCGACTCTGCCGAGAATCTCCGTCACGACAACCACTACTTCAAGGAGGTCAGCGAGATCTCCGGGAGGGCCGCCTCGCAGGGCGGCCCGCGTCGACCGGCATTGGGCTGACCCGTGGACGACCTTTCCGTGGAAAGCGGCCGCGAACGCGTGCGCGCCGTCCGTCGAGACCTCGCGCCGGGACTCTGGGTGAAGGCCGGCCCGCTCATGTGGCGTCGCGTCGGCGCGGCCCCGGTCCCCGGGCATGCTTCGTCGACCAAGGGCACCGGGTCGATGCGGACGCCGGCCCACCCGCTCGCGTGGCTGAGCGATCTGCGTCACGCCTTCGTCGTCCTGGGCCGCGGCGGAACGGCGGATGCCGCGATCGCCGCCCACGACGGCGGGACGGTCCTCTTCGACACGGCCGCACACCACGTCATCCGTCGGTACGGCACCGGACCCGTGAGCGAGGAGTACGTGCGGATGCGGACCGCCTTCACCGCCCACGTCGGTGCTCCCGCTTTCGCCGTCGGCGACCACGGTGCGTACGTCATCGAGGATCTGATCGCCGGCGAGCACCTCCTCGACGTCCCTTCTGCCGCGCGCGTCGACGCCGTTCGGCAGCTGATCACCGACTACGCGGGGTTGACGTCGCACGCGGCGGTGGATGGCGTCGGCCTGCGGCAGCTGCTCGCTCACGTCGCAGACGACCTCTTCGAGGACGCGCCGTTCCGCGAGAGGTGGGATGCGCCGCACCTCGGCGACCTGCTCGATCGGATGTCGTGGGTGCCCAGTGCGTACGAGGCGACGGCGAAGAACCTCATGGTCGGACGCGACGGTCGCCCCGTTCCCATCGATCTGGGGGATCTGCAGCTGCAGCCCTTCTTCGCCTATCCGATCGGAGTGCTGATCTCCGCCGGCCCCGATGCCCTGAGCGCCTACCGCGATGGCGGGTTCGACGACGTGTTGACGGCATTGTGGGCGGCAGCCGGACAGGAATGGACCGGCGATACCCGGCAACGCGATGCCGTCCTCGTCGCCCGCGCCGCGTTCGGCGCGGCCCGTGACCACGACAACGGTGTCGCAGGCGGTGTCCGATCCCTCTTCGCCGATCGGCTGGCGGCGATCGATCCCTGGCTGAGCGCCACCCGTACCGGAGGATTCGTATGACTGACGGTGTTCTCTTCCTCTGCCACGCGAATGTCTGTCGTTCACGGTTGATGGAGCACGAGTTCCGCGCCGCGGAGCGTGCCACCGGTTCGGAGCGATGGTCCGCCGTCAGCGCGGGTGTCGCAGCGGTGGCAGGTCGCCCGGTGTGCGACGAGGTGCAAGCGCTCATCTCGCCGGCAGGTGACGACGATGCGCCGCTCGCCGTCGACCGCGGCGCCGTGCTGCTCGACCGTGACCTGCTCCAGAGCGCGAGCCTTGTGATCACCGCGACCCGGGCCGAGCGTGCTGACGTGGCCCTCCTCATCCCCGCAATGCGTTCCCGCACGTTCACGCTGCGCGAGGCGGTCATCCTCGCGCAGCTCGAACCGGTCGTCGCACCCCCCGGTCGGGGTCGCGACGGCGACGAGCTCCTCACCGCCTTCGCCGAATCGCTCGATCAGCGTCGAGGCAGTGTCCGTTCGGAAGACCGGAGGAGTCGCGTGCGGTGGTTCCACCGACGCGACCACTCCGATGACCTCGACATCCCCGACGCGCACCACCGTCGTCCGCGGGATCACCGTCGGGTGCTGCAGACCGTGCAGACCGAGACCACCGCGCTCCACGAGCACCTGCGCGCCTTCGGGGGACGTTCCGAGCGCCGCGGCGCCCGCGCCCGCTGATCGTCTCCGCACCGCCGGCCGACCCCGCGGTGCGACCGGCTCCGAGGCCGGGTTCACACCTGCGTCGGCGTGGTTCCGATGTCCGAGGGCTCGTCGGCGGCGGGCCGGACGCGGGTCACCGGGCCGTAGTAGTCGCCCGCCCGCTTGTCGTGGCGGGCTCGGTTCAGGATGCTCCCGAGCACTCGCGCGCCCGCGCCCTCGAGCAGCTTGATCGACTTCGCCGCGTTCGGTCGACGGGTCTTGGTCGCGTCGACGACGAACAGCACACCGTCGACCGACGGGGCGAGCAGGCTCGCGTCGGCGACGTTGAGGATGGGCGGAGCGTCGACGACGACGAAGTCGTAGCGCTCCGCCGACTCCTCGAGCAGGTCCGCCATCGCCTGCGAGGCGAGGATCTCTGCGGGGTTCGGGGGAGTGCCGCCGGAGGGGAGCACGTCGAGCGTCGAGGAGCGGAACGGGTATCGCGCCGTGTCGAAGTCATGCATCTTGAGAAGGACCGAGGTGAGGCCGACGGCATCCTCGATACCGAAGAAGACGTGCACCTGCGGCCGCCGCAGGTCGGCATCGATCAGCAGGACGCGGTGGTTGAGGTCGGCGAGAGTCAGCGCCAGGTTGACGGCGACGGTCGACTTGCCCTCGCCGGGGGAGCCCGACGTGACGAGCAGGGTGGATACCCGTGATCCCACGTTCGCGTAGGTGAGGGCGGAGCGGAGGCGTCGGAACTCCTCCGCGGATCGTCCCATCGGCTCCTGGGCGATGCCGGCGGCCCGGTGCGCCAGGAGCGGCGCGCGCGTGATGACTCCCAGGACCGGGGTGCCGCTCACCCGCGCCAGGATGTCCTCGTTCCGCACCCGGGTGTCGGCGGCGCTGAAGATCAACGCCGCGGCGGTGCCGATGATGGCACCGAGGAGCAGACCGAGCAGAGCATCCCGCGGTTTGTTCGGCGACGACTGGGATGCCGGCACCACCGCCTGGTCGATCGTCTCCGCGGTGATGGTCGGCGCCCCCTCCGCCCCCTTCGGGGAGATCTCGAGGACGACATCTGCGAGCTCGGCGGCGACGGCGTTCGCGAGTGACGCCGCCCGGTCGGCGTTGGTCGTCGTGGAGGTGATGCGGAGGATGACGGTGTCCTGCGGGATCGCGACATCGATCGACCGCGCCAGTTCGCGGGGGGTCGTGTCGATACCGAGCTCTTCGATGACCGGCTCGAGCACCCGCGAGGTGGTGGCCAGCTGTGCGATCGAGAGCATCTGGTTCTGGGTGTAGGCCGACCCCTGATTGAGGTCCGACGCGCTCGCCCCCTGGTTGAGCGCGAAGTACAGCGAGGCCGTCGACTGATAACGCGGTGTCTCGAGTGCGGACAGGCCGTAGGCCACGCCGCCTCCGAGGAGGGCGCACAGCGCCACACCCCACCAGAATTTGCGCAGCGCGCTCAACAGCCAATGCCCCGACCAAGGCGTGGATTCCGCCATGGGTCCCCCTCCCCAAGGACTCCCATTCTACGGGGGCGAGGGCGTCCACCGACAGGGTTCCCAGGTTCGGGGCGGGAGGCGCAGCGTACTCGTTCGGTCCACCTGTGCGCATGAGGGGTCTCTCATCCGAAACGGAGAGCGGCAATCGCTCTGATACCGTCGTCGACAATTTCCCCCCGCTCGCGATGCATTTCGTCGCTCATTCCGTCGGTCCCCCCCCAACGGCGAATTGAGGCCCCCATGATCTCCTTCTCCCTGCCCAGACGCGCTGCCGGCGTCTCGCTCGCACTCGTGTTCGTCCTGATCGTCGGACTGCTCGTCGGCGTCGGTGCCCCCGCGTCGGCCGCGGCTTCCGTCTACGCGCGCGATCCGATGTCGCGAACCGTGGGGTCGGGCTGGGGCAAGGCCGAAACCGGCGGCGGCTGGACGAAGCTCTCGTCGACGGTGGCCTCCGTCAGCGGCGGAAAAGGGTGGATCACCAGCCCTCGACCCGGGCGCACTTCCCGTGTCACGCTCCCCGTCTCCGCTCGTGACGTGGATTCCCGCTTCACGGTGACCGTGCCCACCCTCCCCACGACCGGAAGCGGCCTGTACCTCTCGCACGGCGTGCGCGCCACTGCGGAAGGCGCCTACCAGGTCGGTGTTCGCGTCATGGTCGGCGGCTACGTCGACCTCACTCTGGAGAAGCGCTCGGGTACCTCGGTGACCACGCTCGAGCGTGTGCGCCTCACAGACAGGGTCCGAGCAGGCGGCACGCTGCACGTCCGAATGCAGGCGACCGGGACGACGAAGGTCGCCCTCACGGGCAAGGTCTGGCGCTCGGGGGCGTCGGAGTCCGCGGCCCGGATCGTCACGCACACGGATTCGTCGGCGGAACGCATCGCCGGCAAGGGCGCCGTCGAGTTCTCTCTCTATACCTCCGCCGCGACGAAGGCGTTGCGTGTCGGTGTCGACGACCTCGGGGTCTCGGCCGCGACGGCGACGCCCGCCGCCCCTTCCCCCGCGCCGAAGCCGACGCCCAAACCGACTCCCGCGGAGCCCGCTCCCGCTCCCGGTGCGGAGCGGGTCGCAGGTGCTCGCGCGACGGCCGGCGCGGCCGAGCCGGGTACACGGGACTACCCCGTTCCCGCGGCCGCGGTCATCGTCTCTCCCGCCGGACGTGATTCCGCCGCGGGCACCGTGGCGTCGCCGCTGCGAACGATCACCGCCGCACTGAAGAAGGTGTCGAACGGGGGCACGATCGCCCTCCGGGGTGGGACGTACCACGAGAGCGTCATCATCCCGCCGCAGAAGCGGGTCACGATTCAGCCGTATCGCGCCGAGGCGGTCTGGCTGGACGGTGCCGAGACCGTCACGGGATGGCGGAAGTCGGGCAATGTCTGGGTCCGCTCCGGCTGGACGCAGTCGCTCGACGCGAGCCCCACGTTCAAGCGGGGGGAGCCGGACGGCACCGAGGACGGCTGGCGTTTCGTCGATCCCGCGTACCCGATGGCCGCCCACCCCGATCAGGTGTGGGTCGACGGGCGGCAGCTCACGCAGGTCGCATCCCGCTCCCAGGTCTCGAACGGACGCTTCTTCGTGGACGAGAAGTCCGATGAACTCGTCGTCGGTACGGACCTCACCGGCAAGAAGGCCAAGGTGAGCACACTCATCAGCGCTCTCTCGGTGCGTTCCGAGGGGTCGGTGGTGAAGGGCATCGGCGTCCGGCGGTACGCGACCAGCGTCCCGTCGATGGGGACCGTCATCGTCGCCGCCGACCGGGTGACCCTTTCGGACGTCACGATCCGCGACAACTCGACGACCGGTCTCTACACCTGGTCGAAGGACACCACGCTCGCGGACGTGTCGGTCATCGGGAACGGTCTGCTCGGCGCCGGCGCCTCGCAGGCGGACGGCCTCGAGATCCGCCGCATGCTCTCGACCGGCAACAACCGTGAGCGCTTCAACAGGGCGCCGGTGTCGGGCGCCCTCAAGATTCACAGTTCAACGGACGTGGTCGTCGCCGACAGCGTCTTCGCCGACAACCTCGGCCAGGGTCCGTGGTTCGACGAGTCGAACTACGGCGTCGTCTTCAGCGGCAACGACAGTCTGCGCAACACGGGCAGCGGCGTGGTGTTCGAGTTGTCGGAACGCGCGGTCTTCGCCGACAACCTCGTGGCCGACAACGCGCTGCACGGAATCCTGATCGCGAACGCAGGGGATGCGGCGATCTGGAACAACACCCTCGTGGGCAACGAACGCAACATCGCGGTCACGCAGAACAAGCGGCGATCAGCGAACAGTCTCATTCCGTGGATGACCAAGGGCATCGTGATCGCCAATAACATCGTGGCGGAACCGCGGGGCGAGTGCCTGGTGTGCGTCGACGACTTCTCGCGGGCCCTCGTGGGCGGGCAGATGGTGACGCGAGCGGAGGGCAACTTCTATCACCGCGCATCGCCCACGGCGACCCGCTGGTTCGCGATCTACTCGCGCGGCGCGGCGGGATCCTCCGAAGGCTTCGCGACGCTCGCCGACTTCACGTCCGCCACCGGGCGGGACAGGCGGTCGGTGCTGGTCGAGCAAGCGGCATCCCCGGTTCACGACGACTACTCGCTGCGATCGGCGACGGCTTCGCGGCAGACCTCGATCGCGGTACCCGTCCCCGCTCAGATCGCGGGCGTCTCCGACCTGACGACGGACGAGGTGAGCCTCGGCGCGCGCTTCCGGTGACCCACGGCGCGACGGACGCGCTCCATTCCGCGGGTCCACACGATCGCCGGGAGATACCGTCGGCGGAAGCGCCGGATGAACGTGCCTGCGGAGGCGGCATCCGGGAACAGGCCGAAGGTGGTCCACGCCTCGGCGATGCGGGCGAGGGTGGCGGGGTCTGCCGCGGCGAGCACCTGGCGGTGCACGGCGAACACGGCCGCGTCCTCTCGGCGGTGCTCCGCGATCGCGGCGCGGACGCCGTCGACGGATGCCGCCTTCGGCCACACGGCGGGTGCCGGGAGCGACCGGTTGTTGCGCAGCGCGGCCAGGCCCGGACCCCGCGTGTCGATCCAGCCCGCGTAGAGAAAGAACTCGAGCAGCTCGCGGCGCTCGAACTCCTCCGGGAACGTGCGGCCCGACCGCCGCTCGATGTCGTCCATGACAGCGCGGACGGTGTCGGTGTCGAAGACGAAGGGCGTGGCGGTGGGCGGGAACGCGGCGACCGCCCGTTCGGTCTGGTGCGCATCGGCGCCGAGGTAGGTGAGGGTCCTCACGAGTGACTCGCGGAGCGGATGCGTCGTGTACGGGTGCGAGCGTCCGAACGCGCGACCGGTGCGGTCGACGAACTCCGCGGCGCTCGCCGCGCGCGTGAAATGGTTCTTCGCATCGAGGACCACGTAATGAGGAGTCCGGATCCGCCGGGCGATCGCGAGTTTGGCCGCCTGCTGGCTCCGCCAGCCCCCGGTGGCGCCGGGGTCGATCAGCTCCCGCGTGCGCACGATGCGCACCCTGTCCTGCAGAGCTCCGTACTCCCGCAGGAGGCGGCGACGGGAGGGCCCGCTCAGTCCGAGGACGCTGTTGTCGAGAATGAGCATCTCCTCGACGCTGGCGGGGTCGAGATAGCGGGCCATCGAGCGGGCCTGTAGTTCGAGGAGCGGGACCTCGGCCTCGAAGACGACGGTCACGAAGGTGAGGGGCGACATCATCGGGTCGCCTCGACGAGGTGCTGTACGTCGGCGAGGAGCCGCTGCCCCCGCTGCTGCGCCTGCCGTGCCTGGGCGGCCAGGGACGGGTCGTCGACGGCGGCGAGGATCCGGTCGGCGACCTCCTCGGAGCCGCTCGCGTCCACGACGTGTGGCCAGCCGAGCTCACCCATGAGGGGCGCGAACTTGCGGGAGTAGGCCATCGCGATCGCGGGGGTTCCCGTCGACAGGGCGTTCAGGCAGGCGTGCATGCGCGCCCCGATGACGAGGGATGCCCCGGCGATGACCGCCCGGGCGTGCTCGAGGTCGCGCGGCACGACCAGCCCCAGGCGCCCTTCGTACTCCGCGTGCAGCTCGGTCGCCACCGGGACGTCGTTGTCGGGGTCGGCGGAGTCGAGGACGTGGGGGAACAGGGTGACGGAGCGGCCGCGGACGAGAAGTCCGTCGATCACCGCGCGGATCTGGCGTCGGTACGCCTCGGGGTCTCCGTGACGGGTCGACCGCCAGAGCAGTCCCGAGGCGTTGAGCAGGACGTCGTGACCCCGCTCGGCCACGGGCTGGTCGATGCCGAACACGAGGTCCGTCGTCGTGAGGTCGACGGGTCGCCCGAGCGTCGCCGACGCTGCGGCGCTCAAGGGATCGCGGGCGAGCACGAGCCGGGAGCGGTGCACGTCCCGCCGAGCGAGCAGCCGCGACCGGCGCGAACCGAAGGGGCCGATCGTCTGCGGCGCCAGGACCGTCGGGACGTGTCGACGCGCCGCGAACTCGTGGATCATCGACATCGTCGTGTGCCGCGGGAGGCCGTAGATGTCCGAGAAGCTGTCGCCGGAGCGGGTGTCCCAGTAGAGGTCGAACCCGTCGAGCCAGTCGCGCATGCCGCGGCGGCCGGTCACCCACTCGCGGACGAGACCACGCGGAGACCACGTGACGGCCTCGGGCTTCGAGCCGTAGTTCATGTACACGAACTCCGCCTGCGGCCAGATGCGGCGGAGCAGGTCTTTCGACCCGCGCCCGAGGGCGCGGACGCCGAGGTTCGGTGAGGTCTCATCCGTCCAGGCGAGGAGGATGCGCATGGGGTGTCCTTTCCAACCGTCGGGCCGCGGTGCCGCACACCGCGGCCCGACGCCGGGGGGTTCGGGTCAGCGGGTCGAGTCCGGCCGGCGCCGCGCTCGACGCCCGAGCAGGTGCATCGACTCGCCGCGGGCGAGTCGGACGGCGAGGTCCTCGTAGTCGGTCGCGATGTCGTCCCAACGGAACGCCTCGCGGGCGCGCTCGCGGACGATCCGCCCCATCACGGTCGCGCCGGCGGGGTCGCCCTCGAGGGTCGCGAAGTGTCGGCCGGCCTCGGCGGCATCCGCGAAGAACAGGCCCTGCTCGGCCAGCGTCTCGTGGTTGAAGCCGACGTCGTACGCGAGGACGGCCGTGCCGGCCCCCATCGCCCGCAGGAGCGACGGGTTGGTCCCGCCCACGGAGTGCCCGTGCACGTAGGTGAGCGCGTGGAAGTAGAGCGCGTCCAGCAGGTCCTGGTCGAAGACCCCGCCGAGGAAGTGGATGCGGGGATCGCTGCCTGCGGCGGCACGGATCTGCTGCGTGTACTCGGCGGCGTAGGGCGCGGAGCCGACGACGACGAGGGGCCGGGTCGCGGAGCTCCTGCGGTAGCCCTCGACGATCTCGAGCACGTGGTTCTCGGGCTCGAACCGGGCGACCACGAGGTGGTATCCGCCCGGTGTCAGGCCGAGGGAGCGGATGCCGTCGGCCGGGGCGTCCTCGAGGATCGGGGCGCCGTAGCGGATGAGCTCGGTCGGCACGCCGAACTCGCGGTCGTAGTAGTCGCGGATGCCGGGGGCGTCGGCGATGAGCGCGTCGGCGGTGCGGACGCCGAACTCCTCTGCCCAGCGGTAGTACGCCTTGCCGCGCCGGCCCCACTTCGACCGCTTCCATTCCAGGCCGTCCATGTGCAGGGCGGTCGGGATGCCGCGGGCGCGGAGCGCCGGCAGGAACGGCGAGTTCGCCGCGTTGAAGACGAAGGCGGCATCCGGTCGGCGGCCGAACACGGCGTGCACGGCCGAGAGCCCGGTGTGGCTCAGCGTCTCGAGCTGCTTCACCCGGAGGGCGGGCAGGTGGACGACCTTCATGCCGAGGTACTCGCGGGCGCGGCTCTCGGAGCCCCGCGTGTACACGGTGACGCCGTGTCCGCGCTCGACGAGCCGACGACCGATCTCCTCGACGGCGGTCTCGAAGCCGCCGTACGAGGCCGGGACCCCGCGGGTGCCGATCATCGCGATCTCGAGCGTCCGCGTGGCGCGGGGCCGCTCGTCCTGGGTGAGGCGGACCGGCTCGCTGTCGAGCCGCCGCGGGATTTCGATGACCATCAGTACGCTCCCTCGGTGGTGACCATGACCTTGGCTGTCCGCCACATCAGGACCAGGTCCGTCATGACGGTCCAGTTCTCGACGTAGCGGAGATCGAGCCGGACGCTCTCCTCCCAGGAGAGGTCGCTGCGTCCGCCGACCTGCCAGGGGCCGGTGATGCCCGGCTTGATGTAGAGGCGGCGCGACACGGTGCCGTCGTAGGCGATCACCTCGGACGGCAGCGGCGGCCGCGGACCGACGACGCTCATGTCGCCGCGCAGCACGTTCCAGAACTGCGGCACCTCGTCGAGTGAGAACGACCGCAGGAACCGGCCGACCCGCGTCACCCGCGGGTCGCGCCGGAGCTTGAAGAGGGGCCCCGAGCCCTCGTTGTGGGCGAGGAGTGCCGCGAGCTCGGCCTCGGCATCCACCCGCATCGTGCGGAACTTGAGCATCGCGAACTCGCGTCCGTCGCGCCCGACGCGCGCCTGGCGGAAGAAGACGGGACCGCCGTCGTCGGCCGTGATCGCGATCGCGATCACGAGCGCGATCGGTGCGAACAGGACGAGGGCGGCGAGCGACACGAGGATGTCGAGCGCCCGTTTCACGTAGTAGGCGGCTCCCTCGAAGCTCGGGATCTTGACGTGGATGAGCGGCATCCCCTCGACGGGCCGCAGCGACATGCGCGGCCCGGCGACGTCGGTGAGGCGGCTCGAGATCACGAGCTCGGCCGCGGTGCCCTCGAGCGCCCACGCGAGCCGCTTCACGTACGCCGGGTCGCCGGCGGGCTGGCTCGCGACCACGATCGTGTCGCTCTCGTGGATCGCAGCGGCACGCAGGACGGCGTCGTCGCCGCGCGTGACCGGGTACACGACGTCGTCGACGGTGAGCGAGTCCCGGTCGTCGTCGAGCAGGGCCACACCGACGACGAGGTATCCCAGCTGGCCGGCCGGTCCGAGCGACCGGATCGCGTACTCCACGTCGTCCCGCGAGCCGACGACGACGGTGCGCGAGGCGTACCGGCCCTCGGCGCGCTGGGCGATGAGCCATCGTCGCCATGCCCACCGCGAGGCGAGGAGCGCCAGGGTGCCGAGCGGCAGCGCGGTGAACAGCTGCGCACGGATGCCGTGCCACTCGAACACCACGAAGACGATCGCGAGCAGGCCGAACGCGAGCCCGGTCGCGTGGGCGACGCGCGCGTACTCCGTGGGCCCGGTCCCGACGACCGTCGTCGACCGGGTGTTGAAGAGGCCGAGCGAGATGAGCCAGATCATCGCGGTCGCGACCGCGATGATGACCCGGTTCCGGACGGCGATGTCGGAGGGCGCAGCGGCGGTGAGCGAGACGATGGTCGCGAAGGTGCAGGACACCGCCACGACGACGGCGTCGTTCACGCGGAGCCGCGTGCGGAACCGGCGCTCCCACTGCAGGCGGCCGACGAGCGCCGCCGAGGCGCGGGGCGCCTCAGCGGTCGAGGTGCGCGGCGCCGTCTTCGGGCCGAGCCCGGGCAGCGTGAGACCCGGCGCGATGCCGTCGACCGCGGTCACCGAGCGTCCCCACACACATCGGTCAGCTGCCGCATCATGCCCCCAAGCAATGTGCGTCACTGCATCCGCCCCCAAGGCGGCTGCATGTTCCCCAAGCGAGCTTCGCGGTCCCCCAAAGACCTCCGCGCGACCCCCCGGCCGCGCGATCCACTCGGAGGCAACTGTAGCGCGCACCGGGCGAGCGTGCGAGTGCGATTCGTAAACTCGGCGTCAGCCGATGTTCATCCGCCCCGCCGTCGCCGCCCGCCGCGGCCGGTCACGCGGCGGGGGTCAGGCGCCGAACGCCCGCACGAGGGTGAGGAGCAGCGGCCCGACCCGGCCGTCCATGCGGAAGCGCGTGAACCCCTCCGACACGGCCCGTCCGGTGCGCGAGGTGACGAACCACGGCGGTTTCGGCAGGACCGAGAACCGTCCTCGGCCGAGCGAGCGCGGGAAGGGCCGGAACGGTCCGCGGACGACCGTCCGCTCGACCCCGTCCAGTAGTAGCGCGTTGTGCACGACGCCGATCCCGCTGGGCGCGTCGCCGATCGTGCCGCCCGGGTACGCGCCCCAGGTGGCGGTCGGGGTCAGGAACCCGAACGCGGTCCACGCGTTCACGGCCACGGTGCCGAAGCGCAGGCGCGCGAGGGCGTCCTCGAAGCCGGCGCCGAGATCCCGCAGGGTCGCCGGGTCGACGAGGACATTGGCGCCGAGGGTGCCGGTGAGCCGGTCGTTCGCGTGGGCGACCGCCGCGTCGAGGAACGCGGCCCCGGTGCCCGGGAGGTCGATGACGCCGAGCACGGGCGCGAAGTACTCCGTCGTCTCGATCTCGCCGCCGCCCGCCGCGATGGCGCGGGTGTCGCCGGCGAACCACGCGGCATCCGGGTACACGTCCCTCACGCGCTGCAGTCGGTCGGCGGCGTTCGGGTACCAGACGGGACGCTGCGGCGTCCGCCCGAAGACCCGGTGCAGCTCGCGCACGAACTCCTCGCGCTGGTCCCAGTCGCGGCTGAGAAGCACGACCTGCCCGGCGATGCAGTTGTGGCCGCTGTTGTGCAGCCGCATCGTCGCGACGTGCTCCGCCTGGAACCGCAAATCGGCCTTCGACCAGCGCCCCGGCACGACGATGATCGGCGACACCCCGCCGAGCTCGGCGGTGATCGGCACCCGCAGCCGGTCCTCGCCCGTTCCGACGATGGCGCGGAAGGTGGTCTCGGATCCCGTGATGTGGACGTGGTCGATCCCGGGATGCCGCGTGAGGTACGCCCCGACGTCGCCGCCGCCGCTCGCCACGGCGACGAGGCCCGCGCGGATCAGCGGTGCGAAGGCGCGCTCGAACACGGGCACGAGCGCGTCCTGCGTGGGGTTCACCTTCAGGAGCGCGACGCGCCCCTCGGCCAGCAGCTCGTACAACACGTCGAGGAACGGGATCGAGGTGACGTTGCCAGCCCCGAGGACGAGACCGACGCCGCCGGCGCGGTGCGGATGCCGCGACGCGAGGCCCGCGGCATCCCTCGCCTCGTGCGGGGTGACGCCGGGCTGCAGCCATACCTCGGTGGTGTACCCCGACAGCAGCAGGCGGTCCGAGGCGCGCAGGGGCGAGGAGTGCACGACGGTGCGTCCGCCGGGGCCGGTGCCGAGACGGACGCCGGCGAGCGGACTGCGGCCGCGCGCGAGGGCGTCGAGGCTGGCGGCGTACGCGTCGAGCGCGACGAGCGCCGCGTAGGGACCGGCGAGCCACTCCTCGCCGGCGAGCGGATGCCGTGGGTCGAGGCCCTTGCTCTCGGCGGCGACGCGCGCCCAGTCGTCGGCGGCGTCGGCGACGGCCGCGCGGACCTCGCGGAGTAGGTCGCGCCGGGCGGCGGCGGGGAGCGCGCGCCAGTCCGCGGAGCCGGTGCGCAGGCGCGCGAGCGCCGCGTCGAGGGCGGCGCGGGTGTCGGCGTCGGGGGAGCGGTCCCGGGGCGTGGCCGGTGACGTCGTCGTCATCGTCGCGGCGCGGGTGGGCTCAGATGAGCGAGAGTTCGCGGAGCTTCGCGGCGACGTCGTCGTTGCTCGGCTCGACGTGGTGCGTCGCGTCGGGGTAGACCACGACGGGGATGTTGGTGCGACCGGAGATCTCGCGGGCGACATCGGCGGCGTCGGGCTCGGCCTCGAGGTCGATGTAGCGGTAGTCGACTCCGAGGCCGTCGAGCTGCGCCTTCGTGCGGCGGCAGTCGCGGCACCAGTCGGCGCCGAACATCGTGATCTGAGCGGACGTGTCGGTCATCACTCCAGCGTACGCCCGCCCACCGCCGTGGGCGCGGCGTCGGGTTGCGCCGCGCGGCGCCCGGATCTGCGGGGGGCGTAGACGACGAGGGCGTGGAAGACGAAGCGCAGCACGAAGGCGGCGACGAGGGTGAGGGCGGCGGCGAGGACCGCCGGGATGTGCGCTCCCTCGACGAGGATCGACAGCACCGGGATGCGGACGATCGCCTCGAGCCCGTTGAAGCTGAACGACTTCAGGAACCGGGTGAGCATGCGGCCCGATTCGGAGCGCATGTCGGCGAAGACGAGGTACTCGAGCAGCAGGAAGTTCGTGATGATCGTCACGACGCTCGCCACGACGGCGGCGGGGACGTAGTCCATCCCGAGGCGGATGAGGCCCCACATGATCACGAGGTTCGCGATGGCGCCGAACCCGCCGACGAGCGCGAACGCCGACATTCGGCCGAAGCGCAGCATCGCGAGCTGGGTGAGGAAGCGGACGCCCTGCGTGAACGTCGCCTTCGAGGTGCCGGCGTGGCGCTGCGCGAAGTCGAAGGGCACCTCGTCGACGCGCAGCTGACGACGGGCGAGCACCTCGAGCAGGATCTTGAAGCCGCGGGGGCGCAAGGCGTCGACGTCGACGGCGTGCGTGTCGAGCAGGAAGAACCCCGTCATCGGGTCGGTGCAGTTCGCGAGCTTGCGCGGGAACATCGCCTTCGTCAGCGCGGTCGAGGCGCGCGAGACGGCGGTGCGGGTCGCGTCGGCGAGTCCCTTCGAGGTGCCGCCCGACGCGTACCGCGAAGCGACGACGACGTCCACGTCGCCGCGTTCGGCGCGCTCGATGAGGCGGGGGATGTCCTCGGGGGGATGCTGCAGGTCGCCGTCCATGACGAGGCACCAGCGCGAGCTCGCCGCCTGGAACCCGGCGACGACGGCGCCCCCGAGACCGGCGACCGGCTGCTCGCGGTGGATCAGGCGGACGGGGAAGGGCGACGTGCGGGCCGCTGCCGCGATGATGTCGGCCGTGTCGTCGGTCGAGTCGTCGACGAAGACGACCTCGAAGACGCGGCCGTCGAGCGTGTCACCGATGCGCCGCAGCAGCTCGACGACGTTCGGACCCTCGTTGAAGGTCGGAACGATGATCGACAGATCCATGGCGGGGCTCGCGATGCTCGGCGGGCACGGGACGTCTCAGCCTAATGGCGCCTGCCCGGGGGGGACTGAGGATGTCCCCGGCGAACCTCCTGTGAGGGCTGGGGGCGGGTGCCTTCCCGCCGAGGGGTACGGCCGATAGCCTGGCCCCATCCGGCGAGGGGAGTGCGCGATGAGCACGCAGGGATCGGCACGGGCGGTGGTGGGCGGCATCCGCGGTGCCCTCCTGATCGGCGGGCTGCTGGCGGTCGTCGTCGGCATCCTGATCCTCGTCTGGCCGGGCAAGACCGCGATGGTCGTCGCCGGGATCATCGCGGCGTGGGCGGTCGTCGCCGGCATCGTGAACGTCGCCATCGGGCTGCTGTCGCGCACGGCGGGTTCCTGGGCGCGCGTGGGCCACATCGCCCTGGGCCTGATCTTCGTGATCGGCGGTGTCGTCGCCTTCTCGAACCTCGGGCTCGCGGCCGAGACGCTCGCGACGTTCCTGGGTGCGTTGGTCGGCATCCTGTGGATCGTCGAGGGTGTCGTCGCGTTGACGACCCTCCGCGGCACCCGGTCGCGCGGCTGGACGATCGCGTTCGCGGTTCTCAGCCTCGTCGCGGGGGTGGCCATCCTCTTCGCGCCCGTCTGGGGCGCGCTCGTGCTCTGGCTGTGGATGGGCGTCTCGCTCATCCTGCTCGGCGTCATCCAGATCGTCCGGGCCTCGCGGCTGCGCACGATCTGACCCCTCTGCTAGACAGGGGGGATGATCTGGGGGGATGCCGGTGACACCCGAGCGCGCCGGGTGCGGAGCGGTCTCGTCCTCACCGTCGCGGCGCTGGTCCTGACGACGGGGTGCGTCGCGACCGCGACGGAGGCCCGGAGTGTCGCGGAGGCGGCGAGCGAGCCGACCCCCGAGGCGAGCCCCGACCCGACCCCGGTGGCGACCCCCGTGGTGATCCCCGCCGACGGGCCGATCATCGTCGGCGAGCAGACCGTGTCGGGCGTCGGCCCTCGGACCGAGGAGCGGGTGCCGCTGGCCGTGCCCGCGGCCGCGCGTTCCGTACTCGTCGACCTCTCCTGCGACGCCCCGTCGCACTTCATCGCCGAGCTGGGCGACGCGATGATGCTCGGCCAGGCGCCGCTGTCGGGCGAGTGCGACGGTTCCCGCACCCTGGCCTGGCCCTGGACGTACGGATCGTCGGGGATGCTGTGGCTGTCGATCGGGCCGGAGGTCGGGTGGACCCTCTCCGTCACCTACTCGTCCGAGCCGTTCGTGCAGGATGCCGACCTGGTCGAGGAGTGCGAGGCGTACTCGCAGGTGTACAGCCAGGTCTCGAACGCCGACGACGGCTACGGCTTCTACGCCGCGTTCGGAGCCGACGAATGGAACACGCGGGTGGATGCCGCGGCACGGGCGGCCGCCGCGCTCGCCGACGCGTCGGATACGTCGCTCGCCGACGGCTTCGCCGCCATGCGCGACGTGCTCGCGGAGCGCTCGCCGATCCCGGGTGGGATGACGGAGGTGCAGGAGTTCTGGGAGGTGCACCGGCCGATCGCCGAGACCTGCGCGTGGAACCACACCGAGATCGCGGTCTACGCCGAGTTCGGCGGCTGACCTCTCAGCTCACGTGGTCGCGCCAGGAGTGCTGCGGCCGGTAGCCGAGCAGGCGCTGCGCCTTCGCGGTCGAGAACAGCGAATCGTGCGTGCCGAGGTCGCCGCGCGTCTCGGCATCCGGGAACACCTCGGCGACCAGCTCGTCGTTCGGGCGGCTCATGACGGTGTCGGCGGCGGCGATGAGGAAGTGGTCGAACCCGGCGGGCGCGACCTCGAGGGCCCGCGCGACCGCCTGCGCACCGTCGCGTGCGTCGATGTAGCTCCACAGGTTCCACTTGCGGCCGCGGGCGTCGGCGTCGAAGGAGGGGAATTCCGCGTAGTCCTCCGGCACCATCACGTTCGAGAACCGCAGGGCGGTGATGGATGCCGCCGGGTACCAGCGCGTCAGCTGGATCGCCATCTGCTCCTCGAGGTGCTTCACGAGCGAGTACACCGACTCGGGGCGCGCGGGGTAGTCCTCGTCGACCGGGATGTAGGGCGGCGGGACGTCGAACGGCAGCCCCTGCACGGTCTCGCTCGAGGCGTAGACGATCTTCGTGATGCCGATCCGCAGCGCCGCCCAGAACACGTTGAACGTGCTCGCGATGTTGTTGTGGAAGGTCGCGACGTCCGAGCGGATGCCGGGGGCCGGGATCGCCGCGAGGTGCACGAGCGCGTCGACGCCGTCGTGCTGGTCGCCGACCCCGGTCAGCGCGTCGATGACCTGGCCGTAGTCGGTCAGGTCGACCTGGACGAAGCCGGGTCCGCGCCGGCCGTGGACGTCGAAGCCGATGACCTCGTGACCGGCGGCCCGGAGTTCGCGGACCACGACCGTGCCGAGCTTGCCGGAGGACCCTGTGACGGCGATGCGCATCCCGCCAGCATGTCATGCAGCCGGGACACGGGGGCCGTCACCAGCCGTGGGTGTTGAGCCACTCCCGGCGGTGGGCGGTCTCGGCATCCGTCTCCTGCGGATCCGACGTCTCGTGTGCGGTGAGCCTGCCGTCTTCGAGGGGGACGAAGCGGTGGCACACGGGGCAGAGGGCGCGCCCGGAGGGCCAGCCGTCCGCGAGTGCTGCGGCGGGCTCGCCGGGTCGACCGGAGCCGGGGCATCCGGCGGGGTCGGCGGCGGCATCCGTCCACATGATGGCACGGTGCCGGTGCAGGCCGGGGTGATCGAGCGGGCGGGTGCACCGGCGGCCGGCGTTGCGGCTGCGGCAGAAGCGGATGACGCCGGCCATCAGTTGATGATCTCGCCGCCGGACTCCTCGATCGCGGCGATCCGGCGCTTCCAGTCCGCGAGGGCGTCGGGCGTCAGGCGTGGGAAGTCGGTGATCTCACCGACGATGCGCAGCGGTTCGGTGCTGCGGTACGAGCGGGTCGGATTGCCGGGGAACTTCTTGTCGGTGACGTTCGGGTCGTCCTCGAACGGCCCGGTCGGCTCGACGATGTAGACGCGCGGCTCGCCATCGCCGGCGGCGAGCTCGGCCGCGAGGCCCGCGCCGTCGCGCTGCGCCGTGAAGTAGATGTGGTTCATCACGATCGACGGCCGGTAGTTCGAGCGTCGCCCCACGACCAGCAGATCACCTATCCGCAGATCGGCCTTCGTGCCGTGGAAGAAGGGTCCGGTCTCGTCCGCTGCGCTCACCGCGCCAGGCTAGCGCGCGGGCTCAGACGTCGGTACGGGGCATCGGCGCGAGGCGCGTGAGCTGCGTCACGTGCCGCGGCTCGAGCTCGGCGATCGAGGCGACGCCGAGGAGCTTCATCGTGCGCTCGATCTCGCTGCGGAGGATCTCGATCGTCTTGTCGACGCCCGCCCGGCCGCCCGCCATGAGGCCGTACAGGTAGGCGCGGCCGATGAGGGTGAACTTCGCGCCGAGCGCCATCGCGGCGACGATGTCGGCGCCGTTCATGATGCCGGTGTCGACCATGACCGTCGCGTCCTTGCCGACCTCGCGCACGACGGTGGGCAGCAGGTGGAAGGGGATGGGTGCCCGGTCGAGCTGGCGCCCGCCGTGGTTCGAGAGGATGATGCCGTCGACGCCGTGATCGATGAGGCGCTTCGAGTCCTCGACGTTCTGCACGCCCTTGATGACGATCTTGCCGGGCCAGATCTCGCGGACGACCTTCAGGTCCTCGTAGCTGATCGTCGGGTCCATCGCGGCGTTGAGCAGGTCGCCGACCGTGCCGCCCGTCGCCGACAGCGAGGCGAACTCGAGCTTGGGGGTCGTGAGGAAGTCGATCCACCACCACGGCCGCGGGATCGCGTTGACGATCGTGCCGAGGGTGAGCTGCGGCGGGATCGAGAAGCCGTTGCGCTTGTCGCGCAGGCGCGCGCCGGCGACGGGGGTGTCGACGGTGAACTGCAGCGTGTCGAACCCGGCCTCGGCGGCGCGCTTCGCGAGCCCGTACGAGATCTCGCGATCGCGCATGACGTACAGCTGGAACCAGTTGCGCCCGTTCGGGTTGGCGGCCTTCACGCCCTCGATCGAGGTGGTCCCGAGGGTCGAGAGGGTGAACGGGATGCCGGCGGCCCCCGCCGCTCCCGCGCCCGCGACCTCGCCCTCGGTCTGCATGAGACGGGTGAAACCGGTCGGGGCGATGCCGAAGGGGAGCGCGGACGGTCCGCCGAGGATCTCGACGGAGGTGTCGACGTTCTCCGCCGGGCGCAGCACGTCGGGGTGGAACTCGACGTCCTCGAACGCCTGACGGGCGCGGGCGAGCGAGGTCTCGCCCTCGGCGGCGCCGTCGGTGTAGTCGAACGCGGCCTTCGGGGTGCGGCGCTTCGCGATCTTCCGCAGGTCGGCGATCGTGTACGCGGCATCCAGTCGGCGTTTCGTGCCGTTGAGCTCGGGCTTCTTGAACTGCATGAGCTCGAGCAGCTCGACGGGCTTCGGGAATTGACGCTGCACCATGGGGACCATCTTCCTCTGGAGTGATTCGACCGCGGGCCGTGTTTAACGCAGGAAGGCGGCGGCGACGCCGGAGTCCACGGGGATGTGCAGGCCGGTGGTGCGCGAGAGCTCGGGGCCGGTGAGGACGTAGACCGCGTCGGCGACGTTCTCGGGCACGACCTCGCGCTTGAGGATCGTGCGGTTCGCGTAGAACTGGCCGAGGTCCTCCTCCTTCACCCCGTAGGTCGCGGCGCGGTTGGCGCCCCAGCCGGCGGCGAAGATGCCCGAGCCGCGGACGACGCCGTCGGGGTTGATGCCGTTGACGCGCACACCGTGCTCGCCGAGCTCGACGGCCAGCAGGCGCACCTGGTGGGCCTGGTCGGCCTTCGTCGCCGAGTACGCGATGTTGTTGGGGCCGGCGAAGACCGAGTTCTTCGACGAGATGTAGATGACGTCGCCGCCCATCTTCTGCTCGATGAGCGCCTTCGCCGCCGCCTTCGCGACGAAGAACGAGCCCTTCGCCATGACGTCGTGCTGCAGATCCCAGTCCTTCTCGGTGGTCTCGAGCAGCGGCTTCGACAGCGACAGGCCCGCGTTGTTCACGACGAGGTCGATGCCGCCGAAGGCGAGGACGGTCGCGTCGATCGCGGCCTGCACCCCCGCGGCATCCGCCACGTTCGCGGCGACGCCGATGGCGACGTCCGTACCGCCGAGCTCGGCGGCGGCGGCCTGCGCCTTCTCGAGGTCGAGGTCGGCGACGACGACGCACGCGCCCTCGGCCGCGAGGCGCGTCGCGATCGCCTTGCCGATGCCGGATGCCGCGCCGGTCACGAACGCGATGCGCCCCTGATGCGTCTTGGGCTTCGGCATCCGCTGCAACTTCGCCTCTTCGAGGGCCCAATACTCGATGCGGAACTTCTCGGCGTCCGAGATCGGGGAGTAGGTCGAGAGCGCCTCGGCGCCGCGCATGACGTTGATCGCGTTCACGTAGAACTCGCCGGCGACGCGGGCGGTCTGCTTGTTCGCGCCGTAGCTGAACATGCCGACGCCCGGGACGAGGACGATGAGCGGGTCGGCTCCGCGGATGGCGGGAGAGTCCGCCGTCGCGTGCGCGTCGTAGTACGCCTGGTAGTCGGCGCGGTAGGCCGCGTGCAGCTCGTGCAGGCGCGCGATCGAGTCCTCGACGCTCGCCGAGGCGGGCAGGTCGAGGATGAGCGGCTTGACCTTCGTGCGCAGGAAGTGGTCGGGGCAGCTCGTTCCGAGCTCCGCGAGCGCCGGTGCCTTCTCGGACGCGAGGAAGTCGAGCACGACGTCGCTGTCGGTGTAGTGGCCGACCACCGGCTTGTCGGTCGAGGCGAGCCCGCGGATCGTGGGCGCGAGGGCTGCGGCCTTCGCGCGGCGGTCGGTCTCGGGCAGTGCGTCGAAGCCGGCGCGGACGCCGCCGAAGGGCTGCGCCGCACCGTGCGCGTCGATGTAGGCCTGGGCGGTCTCGATGATCCAGAGGCTGTTGCGCTCCGACTCCTCGGACGTGTCGCCCCAGGCGGTGATGCCGTGGCCGCCGAGGATGCAGCCGATCGCGTCGGGGTTCTCGGCCTTGATGGCGGCGATGTCGAGACCGAGCTGGAAGCCGGGGCGGCGCCACGGGACCCACGCGACCTTCTCGCCGAAGATCTCGCGGGTGAGCTTCTCGCCGTCCGCGGCGGTCGCGATGGCGATGCCGGCGTCGGGATGCAGGTGGTCGACGTGGGCGGCATCCACTAGTCCGTGCATGGCGGTGTCGATCGAGGGGGCGGCGCCGCCCTTGCCGTGCAGGCAGTAGTCGAAGGTGGCGACCATCTCGTCTTCGCGCTCGACGCCCGGGTAGACGTCGACGAGCGCGCGCATCCGGTCGAGGCGGAGGACGGCGAGTCCCTCGGGCTTCAGGGTGCCGAGGTCGCCGCCGGAGCCCTTGACCCAGAGGAGCTCGACGGGCTCGCCGGTGACGGGGTCGGTGTCGGTGCCCTTGGCGGAGGTGTTGCCGCCGGCGTAGTTGGTGACTTTGGGGTCGGATCCGAGGCGGTTGCTGCGCGCGATGAGTTCGGCGGCGGCCGTGGGCGTGGAAGACATCGACTCTCCTGCGAGGCTCAGACGTGAAAGATTTTGTGAAACCTTTCACAATCTAACAGAGTCAGCGGATGTCGACCAGATCCCGGAACGGCGACAGCCGATCGTCGGCAGGGTCCAGCTCGGTGACGAGCAGGTCGACGTCGCTCCATTCGAGGGCGCGCGCGACGGCGAGGCGTTCGAGCTTGGACGAGTCGGCGAGCACGACGGTCTCGTCGGCGTTCGCCGAGAGGACGCGCTTGACCTCGGCTTCCTCGAGGGTCGTTTCGCTGGTGCCGAAGGACGGGTCGAGGGCGGCGGCGCTCGTGAAGAAGCGGTCGTAGTGGAAGCGGGCGGCGCTCTCGCACGCCTGTGCGCCGACGAAGCTGCCGGTGCGCGGTTCGAGGCGTCCGCCGAGGAGGATCGCGTCGATGCCCGGCCGGGCCTGGGCGGTGCGGAGGTTGTCGTACGAATTGGTGACGACGAGAAGTTCGTGGCTGTCGTCGAGGGTGGCGAGCAGCGCCCCGACGGTGGACGAGGCATCCATCGCCGCGGCGCCGCGGTGGGGGAGCAGGTCGTGCGCCTTGCGGGCGATCTCGGCCTTGGCGCCGCCGCGGGCGGCGATGCGCTCGCTGAAGCCCTGCGGCACGATCGCCGCGACGGCGCCGCCGCGCACGCGTCGCGCGAGCCCGTCGCGGACGAGGTCGTCGAGGTCGCGGCGCACCGTCATGACCGAGACGCCGAGCGCGTCGGCGGCGGGTTCGAGGCGGATGCTGCCGGACTCGGCCAGCATCTCGACCAGGCGCGACCGCCGTTGAGCACTGAGGAGGGGCGGCATGCGATCAGGGTAGCCGGGCTGGTCTTGTCGCCCCGCGCTTAGGCTCGATCCGTGAGCGAGCGTCCGGCGGTCAGGTGCCCCACCTGCGGCGATCCGCTGCGCTTCGAGATCCTCGACGACGAGCGGTTCACGGTCGCGTGGTCGTGCCTGAACTGCGGGCTGGTGCGGGTGACGGAGCCGCGGTGAGGGTCAGCGCAGTGACACCGACGTGTCAGGATGCGCGGGCATGAGCAACGACGAGCCCGACTGGACGATCCGCATTCCCGGCTCCGAGGGGCGGCGCTTCACCGAGAGGCAACAGGCACTTCTGGATCGACTCGGGCGCGAGCTGGCAAACTCCCGAGGGGACCGCTCGAGGCGTCCGAGCTGGAGATCAGGGCGTCGGCGATCGTCCGCGAACTCGCCGTGTCCGGACTCGCGGCCGATCAGATGGCCGAGAACAGTCGTCTCCGTCCGGCGTTCGTGCGCACGCTCCTTGCGGGCGGTGGATTTCCCGGCTCCGACTGACAAATGTCACGCTCATCGGTGATGCGTCGGCACTGCCGCGATCGTCACCGGCGGCGTGGGATGGATGCATGCCTTTTCGCACATCCATGGTCCCCGTAGCCTCGTCCGCCCTGCCGTTCTGGCGCCGGCCGGGCCACCTCATCCGGACGAACGCGCGCGCCTACGTGCTCCTCAACGTCGCCGCATACAGCCTCGTCCTCGTCGGTTTCGCGCTCGGGCTGCTCTTCCCCGAGCTGAACACCGCCCGCGCGGACGCGCTCGAATCCGACGGCACGGCCGACCTGGTGAGGTCGGTGGTCTCCTCGGCTCCCCTCTTCGCCCTGCTGATCTTCGCGGTGAACCTGTTCCGCCTCAGCCTCGCCACCATCGTGCTGCCATCGCTGCTGGTCCCCTTCGCGGGTCTCGCCCTGTTCGGGTGGTGGGCGGTGGAGACGGGGGTCACGCTCGTGCAGACCACGGCCGTCGGCTGGGTCGCGCTCATCCCTCACGCGCTCACCGTCCTGATCGAACTGCAGGCCTACGTCCTCTTCCTGCTCGGCGCGTGGATCCTGGGCCGCAGCTGGCTGCGTCCGCGCAGTGTCGGGGTGCAACGGCACCGGGATGGGTATGTCCGGGGACTCGAGAGCATCGGCCTCTTGGCAGTGCCGGCGCTGATCCTCCTGGTTGTCGGAGCGATCTGGGAGGCGTACTCCCTGCTGTACCTGGTCCATCCGCTCAGCCAGTGGCTGCTCGGTGGTGCTGCCTGATGGCGACCTGGCGGCAGCGCATCGCCGAACGGCGGGTCCGCGCGGGGGACGGCCGTCCCCTCGATCCCTACCGGTGGTGGCAGGCGCTCGGCAGGTCGACGTTCGCCATCACGCTCCCCGGTGCGAACGGATCCACGTCCGTCTTCACGGTCGACGTTCGCCAGTGGGGGGACCGGGATGACGGCGAGGTGCGGGCGCGGCTCTACCGAGACGGCGCGCTGGATGCCGTCTCCCGGCTGCCGGCACGATTCGCCGTCCCCGGCGGCCACATCGAGGTCGCCGCGAACTCCTTCGGGCTCCGACGATGCCATTTCGTCTCGACGGAAGGGGAGGAACGACAGTTGACGCCGCACCCACGGTCCGCAGAAGGACGGCGCGCGGCGCTGCACCGGCGGCATCCGTTCCTCAGCCATGTGATCGGCGTCGTCGCATCGGTCCTCGTCGTCGCCGGAGTCGGCATCGCCGTGCCCCAGTTGGTCGAGACGATCTCGCACATCGAACTGTTCGCGCAGCACCTCGGCACCTTCACGTCGCCAATCCGGCTCTCCGCGGAGGCGAACATCGCCGTGACGCTCGTTCTGGCAGCGGCAAGCACCGAACGGGCACTGCGGCTGAGGTCGAACTGGCTCGACGAACTGGCCGGATGACGCGGACCGACGCCAGGGCAAAGCAAAACCCCCGCCATGTAGAAGCTAGGCGAGGGTTTCTGGGACCGTTGTAACGACGGTCCGTGTGGCTCCGACGGGCGTCGATCCCGTGACCTCACGATTTTCAGTCGTGCGCTCTACCAACTGAGCTACAGAGCCGCATGGCATCCGAAGGTGCCATGTCCTAGACGAAGAGCCCTCTGAAAACAAAGGGCTCGTCGCTCGGAGCGACCCTGACGGGACTTGAACCCGCGACCTCCGCCGTGACAGGGCGGCACGCTAACCAACTGCGCTACAGGGCCATGCTTATTAAATTGTGGGAGTGACCCCAACGGGATTCGAACCCGTGCTACCGCCGTGAAAGGGCGGCGTCCTAGGCCGCTAAACGATGGGGCCGAGCGAACCCGGGGGCTCACGCTTACCGAGGGACAAGCATATGCGATCCCCGACGAATGTGCGAATCGAGGGCGCACCGCCTTCTCCCGGGTCTCAAACCGAGGCACGATGGCGACGCCCGTCCGCACTTCTCTTGTGACGAATGTGAACAGTGTTGCTACTGTGATGGGCGGATCAGCACGCCATCTGGCCGAGGGAAGGGTGTGTGCAGTGACCGATCTTTCCGAGGCGTCGGACGTCGATTGCGGCTGCGCGCCTACCGCCGACGAGATGCGATCGTTCTCTCGCATCAGTCGGCGCAACGCCCTGGGACTCGGCATCCTCGGCGTGGCCGCGGCATCCACCGGTCTGGGATTCGCCCTTCCCGCCTTCGCCGCCACCTCGTACCCGAGCTGGGACGACGTCGAGAAGGCCCGCAACAACGAAGCCGCCAAGGGCTCTGAGATCACCCGCATCCAGAACCTCATCTCGTCGCTCGAGAACGACGTCGCCGCCAAGCAGGCCGAAGCCGAGCGCCTCGGCGTCGAGTACCAGGACGCCCTCATCGCGTTCGAGGACGCCGCGGCCCGTGCAGACGCGCTGCAGGCCAAGGCCGACGCGGAAGAGGCCCGTGCGAAGGAGTCCGCCGCGAAGCTCGGCGTCCTCGCCGCGCAGCAGTACCGCTCTGGCAAGGGCGACGCGACCCTCGAGCTCTTCTTCTCCGACTCGTCCGCCAGCGCCGACGACCTGCTCGGACGCCTCGGCACCATGGACCGCCTCGTCGACGCCAACCGCGACGTCTACGCCGAGGCCGTCGGCGCCCGCGACAGCGCGAAGAGCCTCGCCGCCCAGGCCCAGGTCGCCCGCGACGAGCGTGACAAGCGCAAGGTCGAGGCCGAGCAGAAGATGCAGGCTGCGCAGGATGCCGCGCAAGCCGCGCAGGCCGCCCTCGCCGCCCAGAACGAACACCGCGAAGTCCTCGAAGCGCAGCTCGACGCCCTCCGCGACACCACGGCCAAGACCGTGGCCGGGTACAAGGCCGGCGTCGAAGCCGCCCGCAAGGCGCGCGAAGAGGCAGCCCGCAAGGCGCGTGAGGAAGCCGCCCGTAAGGCTCGCGAAGAGGAAGCCCGCCGCATCGCGGAGGAGAAGCGCCGCCGCGAAGAAGAGGCCAAGAACAACCAGGGCGGCGGCGGTTCGAGCGGCGGCGGAGGTGGCGGCGGTTCCAGCAGTGGCGGCTCCAGCGGGGGCGGCGGGGGCGGCGGCGTCGTCCAGTCGTCCGGGTGGGTGCGTCCCGCCCACGGCTGGATCAGCTCCTGGTTCGGCACGCGCGGCAGCATCTGCGGTTCCGGCGGCTGCACGGCCAGCGGCCACCGCGGCATCGACTTCGCCAGCTCCTGCGGCTCGCCGATCTACGCCGCGGCATCCGGCACCGTGGTCTTCGCCGGCTACAGCGGAGCCTGGGGCAACTACATCCAGGTCCGCCACAGCGACGGCACCGTCACCGGGTACGCGCACATCATCAATGGCGGCTACAACGTCGGCTACGGCGACCGCGTCCGCGCCGGTCAGACGATCGCCTACATCGGCAGCACCGGCGCCTCCACCGGCTGCCACCTGCACTTCGAGGTCTACCGCGGCGGAGTCCGCATCGACCCCGCGCCCTTCCTGCGCGCCCGCGGCATCAGCGTCTGACGCCCGCCGAAACGGCAGAGGGTCGGATGCCGCGCGGCATCCGACCCTCTTCGTTTCACGTCAGAGCGTGTTCGGCGACTCGCCCTCACCCTGCGTGCGGGTCTCGCCCTCGTGCTGCTCGAAGCGCTCGAACGCCTCGCCGACCAGGCGCTCGGCCTCGGCGGCGTTCGCCCACTCGTCGACCTTGACCCACTTGCCCGGCTCGAGGTCCTTGTAACGCTCGAAGAAGTGGCCGATCTCGCCCTTGGTCCACTCGTCGATGTCGTCGACGTCCTGGATGTGAGCCCAGCGCGGATCCTTCGCGAGGACCGCGACGACCTTGTCGTCGCCGCCGGCCTCGTCGCTCATCTTCAGGACGGCGACGGGGCGGACCTTGGCCAGCACACCGGGGAAGATCTCACGGTCGAGCAGGACCAGCACGTCGAGCGGGTCGCCGTCCTCGCCGAGCGTGTTCTCGAAGAAGCCGTAGTTCGCGGGGTACCCCATGGGGGTGAACAGAACGCGGTCGAGGAAGACGCGGCCCGTGCCGTGGTCGACCTCGTACTTCACGCGGCTGCCGCGCGGGATCTCGATGACGGCGTCGTACGCGCCCATGCCTGTGCTCCTTTGAATGTCCGGTGGGATGCGCCGACCAGCCTACTGGCGCCGCTGCGTGTGCCGAACTCCGGAAGAAACGCCGCGAACAGCCGTCTTCGGCCCCTGTCGGCGCGGTTTCACCTGCATTCGGCACGCCGCCGTGCACCGTATGCAGTCTCCACGCCCGTGGCGGGCGCCCGCCACGGCGCGGAGTCACGCGCGAGCCCCGACGGGCCTCGGCGCCGCAGACTGAGTACGGGACACCGGCCGGATAGCGTGGAGCCGTGCCGTCCCTGAACCCCGCTGTCGCCGAGGTCCGTCGTGCCGTCCGCGCTGCCCTGACCGGGCTTCCGGAGGGCGCCGTCGTCATCGTCGGACTGTCGGGCGGCGCCGATTCGCTGGCTCTGGCCGCGGCCGTCGGGTTCGAGGCGCCGAAGCTCGGGCTGCGGGCAGCCTCGGTCACCGTCGACCACGGTCTGCAGCCGGACTCGGCCGAGGTCGCCGCCCGCGCCGCGCGCGCGGCCGCACGCCTCGGCCTCGACCCGCTCGTCGTGCGCGTCGAGGTCGGTGCCGACGGCGGACCTGAGGCCGCCGCACGCGGTGCGCGGTACCGCGTGCTCCGGGATGCCGCGCGCGACGCCCGCGCCGCCGCGTTGCTCGTCGCCCACACCCTCGACGACCAGGCCGAGACCGTCCTCCTGGGGCTCGCGCGCGGATCGGGGGCGGGCAGCCTGCAGGGGATGGCGGCGGCATCCGATCTCGACGGCGTCCCGCTGCTGCGGCCCCTACTCGACGTCCGCCGCGCGACGACGCGGGCCGCCTGCGCCGCGCAGGGCCTCGAGCCCTGGGACGACCCCCACAACGAAGACGCGCGCTTCACCCGTGTGCGCGTGCGCGAGCGGGTGCTGCCCGTGCTCGAGGCTGAGCTCGGTCCGGGCATCGCCGAGGCGCTCGCCAGGACGGCGGCGCAGCTGCGGGAGGACGCCGAGGCCTTCGACGAGATGATCGACGAGACCATCGAGGACATCGTCGAGCACGCCGAGGCCGGCATCGCCGTCTCGGTCGCCGCGCTCGCCGCCAACCCGCCGGCGTTGCGCCACCGCATCATCCGGCACGTCGTCGCGAGCGAGTTCCACGCCTCGCTGACGCGCACGCAGACCCTCGAGGTGGCGCGGCTGGTGACGGACTGGACCGGGCAGGGTCCCATCGACCTGCCCGGATGCCGCGCCCGCCGCATCGGCGCGATGATCGAGTTCACGGGAGCCGAGGCCGGGACGGGCGCCCGATTCCCGGCATCCGATCGCGAACTTTAGACTTCTGCAATGCGCGCAGCCGAGATCGCCGACCAGCTCACCGATGTCCTCGTCACCGAGGAGGAGATCCAGGCCAAACTCGAACAGCTCGCGCGGCAGGTGGAGGCCGACTACGAGGGCAAGGATTTGCTGCTCGTGGGCGTGCTGAAGGGCGCGGTCATGGTCATGGCCGACTTCGCGCGCTCGCTCAAGCGTCCGATCGAGATGGACTGGATGGCGGTCTCGTCGTACGGCGCCAGCACGAAGTCCAGCGGTGTCGTGCAGATCCGGAAGGACCTCGACACCGACATCTCGGGCAAGCACGTTCTGATCGTCGAGGACATCATCGACTCGGGCCTCACCCTCAGCTGGCTGCTCGAGAACTTCGCGTCGCGCGGCGCGGCGTCGATCGAGGTGCTCGCGCTGCTGCGCAAGCCCGAGGCTGCCAAGGTCGAGATCGACTGCCGCTACGTCGGCTTCGACATCCCCGTGGAGTTCGTCGTCGGCTACGGACTCGACTTCGCGGAGAAGTACCGCAACCTCCGCGACGTGGCGGTCCTCGCACCCCACGTCTACGCCTGATTCCGCGCGGTACGCCGAAAACGAACGCACAGACCCCGCATAGCCCTGCGGGGGTAGCCTGAACGCACCATGAACGTCAAGAAGCTCTCCCGCAACCCGTTCGTCTACGTGGTTCTCATCGGCGTGCTCTTGATCGTCGGGATGACCCTCATCACCAACCTGACGGGTGCCCGCAGCATCACGACGCAGGAGGGCCTGAAGCTCCTCGGCGGCGACACCGTGACGCAGGCGACCCTGACCGACGGTGACCAGCGGGTCGACCTCACTCTCAGCGAACCGTTCGAGGGCGCGACGAACGTGCAGTTCTACTACGTGGCAGAGCGCGCCGATGCGGTCGTGCAGGCGGTGGACTCGGCCGCTCCGAAGGACGGCTACAACGACGTCGTGCCGCAGACGAGCTGGTTCGGCAGCCTCATCTCGATCCTCCTCCCCATCCTCATCCTCGGTCTGCTCTTCTGGTGGCTGCTCTCGAGCGCCCAGGGCGGCGGCAGCAAGGTCATGCAGTTCGGCAAGTCGCGCGCCAAGCTCGTGACGAAGGAGACCCCGACGGTCACCTTCGCCGACGTCGCCGGGTCCGACGAGGCGATCGAGGAGATGCAGGAGATCAAGGACTTCCTGCGCGACCCCGCCAAGTTCCAGGCCGTCGGTGCGCGGATCCCCAAGGGCGTGCTGCTGTACGGCCCTCCCGGAACGGGTAAGACCCTCCTCGCGCGCGCCGTCGCCGGCGAGGCCGGGGTGCCGTTCTACTCCATCTCGGGTTCGGACTTCGTCGAGATGTTCGTGGGTGTCGGCGCGAGCCGCGTGCGCGACCTCTTCAAGGAGGCGAAGGAGAACGCGCCCGCCATCATCTTCATCGACGAGATCGACGCCGTCGGACGCCACCGCGGCGCCGGCATGGGTGGCGGTCACGACGAGCGCGAGCAGACGCTCAACCAGATGCTCGTCGAGATGGACGGCTTCGACCCGAAGGTGTCGGTGCTCGTCATCGCCGCGACGAACCGTCCCGACATCCTCGACCCGGCTCTGCTGCGTCCGGGCCGTTTCGACCGCCAGATCGGTGTCGACGCCCCCGATCTGAAGGGGCGCCAGAAGATCCTCGAGGTGCACGGTCGCGGCAAGCCGCTCTCGCCCTCGGTCGACCTCGCCGTCATCGCGCGCAAAACCCCCGGCTTCACGGGTGCCGATCTCGCCAACGTCCTCAACGAGGCAGCCCTGCTGACGGCCCGCTCGAACGCGCAGCTCATCGACATGCGTGCCCTCGACGAGGCCATCGACCGCGTGATCGCCGGTCCGCAGCGCCGCACCCGCGTCATGAAGGACAAGGAGAAGCTCATCACGGCATACCACGAGGGCGGCCACGCCCTCGCCGCCGCCGCGATGAACAACACCGACCCCGTCACGAAGGTCACGATCCTGCCCCGCGGCAAGGCGCTCGGCTACACGATGGTGCTGCCGCTCGACGACAAGTACTCCGTGACCCGCAACGAGCTGCAGGACCAGCTCACCTACGCGATGGGCGGACGTGTCGCCGAGGAGATCGTCTTCCACGACCCGACCACCGGTGCCTCGAACGACATCGAGAAGGCCACCGGCATCGCCCGCAAGATGGTCACCGAGTACGGCATGACCACCGACGTCGGACCGGTCAAGCTCGGCTCGTCGTCGGGTGAGGTCTTCATGGGCCGCGACATGGGCCACGGCCGCGACTTCAGCGAGCGGATCGCCGAGCGCGTCGACGCCCAGGTGCGCGGACTCATCGAGCAGGCGCACAACGAGGCCTACCAGGTCATCAACGACAACCGCGAGATCCTCGACCGGCTCGCGCTCGCGCTCCTCGAGAAGGAGACCCTCGACCACCTCGAGCTCGCCGAGATCTTCAAGGACGTCAAGAAGCTCCCGCCGCGCCCGCAGTGGCTCTCGAGCAGCGAGCGTCCCGTCTCGACGCTGCCTCCCGTCGAGGTCCCGCGCCGCGCCGAAACGCCGGTCGCGGCGAACACCGAGGCCGCGCAGCCGGCCGCCGAGACCTCTCCCGCGCGCCACGCGACGGGGCAGGCTCGACCCGCGACGGCCTGAGGCGGCCCGCATGGCGGTCGACCGCGAGCGCGTCGCCGAGCTGGTCCGAGAACTGCTCGTGGCCATCGGTGAGGATCCGGAGCGCCCGGGCCTGAAGCTCACACCGCAGCGCGTCGCCGACGCGTACGCGGAGTTCTTCTCCGGAGTGGGGGAGGATGCCGCGGCCCCCCTCGCGCACACGATCTCGGTGACGCGGGGGCCGGCCCCCGACACGCTGCCCTCGGGCGCCGTCATGCTGCGCGACATCCGCTTCCAGTCGATGTGCGAGCACCATCTGCTGCCGTTCGCGGGACGCGCGCACGTCGCCTACCTGCCGGGCGAGCAGGTGGTCGGCCTCGGGGCGCTGCCCCGGGTGATCGACATCCTCGCCGCTCGGCCGCAGGTGCAGGAGCGCCTGGGCGAGCAGATCGCCGACGCGATCGCCGGCTCGATCGACACCCGCGGGGTGCTCGTCGTGCTCGACGCGGTGCACGAGTGCGTGACGATGCGGGGCGGGCGTCAGACGGCGGCATCCACCGTCACCGTGGCGGCCCGCGGCGCGTTCACCGAGGCCGCGGCGCGGGCCGAGGCGATCGCCCTGCTCACGGGTGGCCGCACATGACCCTCGTCATGGGGGTCGTGAACGTCACGCCGGACTCGTTCAGCGACGGCGGCCGCTACGCCTCGCACGACGCGGCGATCGCGCACGGTCGCGCGCTGCGTCTCGACGGTGCGGACCTGCTCGACGTCGGCGGAGAGTCGACGCGACCGGGCGCCGAGCGCGTCGCGCCCGCGGACGAGCAGGGCCGCATCCTGCCCGTCGTCGAGGCCCTCGCCGAAGGCGGTGCGACGATCAGCGTCGACACGATGAACGCGAGCACCGCGGTCGCCGCCGTCGCCGCGGGCGCGCGGATCGTCAACGACGTGTCGGGCGGCCTCGCCGATCCCGACATGCTCCCCGCCGTCGCAGCCACCGAGGCCGACGTGGTCCTGCAGCACTGGCGCGGGCACTCGGCCGACATGTACCGCACCGCCGTCTACAACGACATCGTCGCCGAGGTGGTCGGAGAACTCGGTGAGCGCGTCGCCGCCGCCCGGGCGGCCGGCATCCCGGATCACCGCATCGTCGTCGATCCGGGCTTCGGGTTCGGCAAGACGCCCGAGCAGAATTGGTTGGTCGTGCGCGGCCTCGCCAGCCTGATCGGCGAGGGTCACCGGGTGCTCGTCGGGACGAGTCGCAAGCGGATGCTGGCGGCCGCCGCCGCCGGCGCGGGCATCGAGCTCGCGGGCGAGGGCGACCTGGACCTCGCGACCGCCGTCACGAGCGTCCTCGCCGCGCAGGCGGGGGTGTGGGCGGTGCGCGTGCACGACGTCGCCGCCACGCGTCTCGCGCTCGCGGTGCGAGAGGCATGGGAGGGGGAGCGATGACCGACGAGATCGCGATCACCGGCATCCGTGCCACGGGGTATCACGGCGTCTACGACCACGAACGCCGCGACGGTCAGGAGTTCGTCGCCGACCTCGTGCTGTCGCTGTCGCTCGCGCCGGCGGCGGCCAGTGACGACGTCGTCGACACCGTGCACTACGGCGAGGTCGCCGAACGGGTCGCGGCGCTGCTCGCGGGCAACCCGGTGAACCTCATCGAGACGCTCGCCGAGCGCATCGCGACCGCCGTGCTCGCCGGCTGGCCGCTCGTTCAGGCCGTCGCCGTCACCGTGCACAAGCCGGCAGCTCCCATCCCCGTCCCGTTCGGCGACGTCGCCGTGACCGTCCGGCGGTCGCGCGCATGAGCCGTCGGTTGGCCGAGGGGACACCGCCGCGCGAGCCGCGTGCCGCCGGCCCCGCCCATCGCGCGGTCATCGCCCTCGGCGCGAACCTGGGGGAGCGGGCCGCCACAATCGCCGAGGCCATCGCCGACCTCGGCCGACTGCCGCTGACCGAACTGGTCGCCGCGGCCGAGCCGATCGAGTCCGTCGCCATCACGCTGGGCGGACCGGATGCCGACGCCCCCCGCTACCTCAACACGGTGGCGATCGTCGACACCCGCCTCGCCCCGACGATGCTCCTCGGCTATCTGCACGCCATCGAGGGGCGGCACGGACGCGAACGGCGGGAGCGGTGGGGGAGCCGCACCCTCGACCTCGACCTCATCACGTACGGCGACGTGCGCTCCGACGACCCGGCGCTCGTCCTGCCGCACCCGCGGGCGGCGGAGCGGGACTTCGTCCTCGACCCCTGGCTGCGCATCGACCCCGACGCGGTGCTCCCCGGTGTCGGCCGGGTGGCCGAGCTGCGCGCCGCCCTCCCCGGAGGTGCGTCGTGACGCGCACGAACCCCCTCCTGCTCGCGGCCATCGCCGTCGTGTCGGGTGTCGCCGGTTTCTTCGTCGACCAGGTGCTGACGGGGATGGGGCATCCCAGTTTCACCCCGTCGCCCCTGCTGCCGATCCTCCTCATCGCGCTCGCCGTCGCGGTGGTCGCGGCGGCGATCCCGGTGCGCCGTGCGACCGTCGGGGCGGCGGCGCCGGTCGATCCGTTCCGGGCTTTGCGGATCGCGATGATGGCGAAGGCGTCGAGCATCGTCGGCGCGCTCGTCGCGGGATTCGCGGGCGGCCTCCTCGTCTTCGTCCTCACACGACCGGTGTCACCCTCGTTAGGCTCGACGGGTGCGGTGATCGCCGCACTGGGGGGCGGGTTGCTCCTCGTCGCCGGCGGCCTCGTCGCCGAACACCTGTGCACCATCCGGAAGGACGATGATGACGACCAGCCCGGACCCGACGAACCCGATTACGGACTCTCCCACTCCGACTGACGACGAGACCTTCTCGCGGATCCTCGAGCCGCGCGGTGCGAACCGCCTGCCGCTCGGCGACGGCACGTGGCGGCAGTTGTCGCGCAAGTACGTCCTCGGGCAGGTCATCGGCAACCTGGTGCTGCTGGTGCTGATCGCCGCGGCGGTCCTCACCCTCTGGCTCATGTTCCAGGCGACCTGGCCTCTGATCCCCGGCTCGATCCTCTTCGTCATCGTCCTCGTGACGTTGATCGTCACGCCGCGTCAGGCGCGCTCGATCGGGTACCAGTTGCGCGAGGACGACCTCGTCTTCCGCCGCGGCATCCTGTGGCAGCGGATGGTGTCGGTGCCCTACGGCCGGCTGCAGCTCGTCGACATCACGCACGGCCCGCTGGACCGGATGCTGGGCATCGCCCAGCTGAAGCTCGTCACCGCCGCGGCATCCACCGGTGTGACGATCCCCGGGCTGCCGCAGAAGGACGCCGAAGCGCTGCGCGACACCCTCATCGAGGTGGCTGAGACCCGGCGGACCGGCCTGTGAGCGACCTCGACCCGCAGCCGGCCGCTCCGGCGGACATCGGCGTGCCCGCGCCGCCGCCCGCCGCGGTGCGGTCCGAGATGAGCGACGGCGAATGGCACCGGCTGCATCCGCTGTCGCCGCTGCTGCGCGGCGGGCTGACGCTCCTCGTCATCATCGGCATCCTGATCGCGAACCTGCGCGACCGGCTCATCTCGTTCTTCCTGCCGGAGGGCTTCCGGTGGGACGAGGAGGACCCGGTCGACTTCGTGCTGCAGAACGGCATCGCCGTCCAGGCGATCGTCGCCGTGGTCGTCGGGCTGATCGTGCTGGTCGCCCTGTTCTGGATGGCGTGGCGCTTCCACACCTTCCGCATCACGGGCGACGAGGTCGAGGTGCGCAGCGGTGTGCTGTTCCGCACGCACCGGCGCGCACCCCTCGACCGGGTGCAGGGCGTGAACCTCACGCGGCCCGCCCTCGCCCGGCTCGTCGGACTGGCCAAGCTCGAGGTCGTCGGCGCGGGTCTCGACGCGAACGTCAAGCTCGAGTACCTGTCGACGGCGAACGCCGAGACGGTGCGCGGGGACATCCTGCGCCTCGCCTCCGGACACCGGACGAAGGATGCTGCGGCCCGCACGGCGGCCGGCGGTCCGCTCACCTCGCGGGTGACGGCCGGGATCTCCGAGATCATCGACGGCGTCGAGGACGACGGCACCGAAGCGGAATCCATCGTCCGCGTGCCGATGTCGCGCCTCATCCTGGCGGGGCTGCTGTCGGGATCGACGATCAGCTTCGTCCTCGTGGTGGTCGCCGTCATCGTCGGGCTCGTGCTGCAGCCGGTGTGGATCGTCCCGGCGCTCGGCGCCTCGATCCCCACGGCGATCGCCTTCGGCGCGTACGCCGTGCGTCGCTTCGTCCGGACGGTCCGCTACTCGATCGCCCCGTCGGCCTCGGGCGTCCGGGTGACCTTCGGGCTGCTCACGACGGTGACCGAGACGCTGCCGCCCGGCCGCATCCACGCCGTCGACGTCCGTCAGCCGCTGCTGTGGCGTTGGGGCGGGTGGTACCGCATCCGCATCAACCAGATCTCGGGACGTTCGGCGAGCGACACGTCGGCGGCGCAGATGGGCGACGTGCTGCCCATCGGGACGCAGGCGGACGTCGAGCGCGTCCTGCGCCTGCTGCTCCCGTCGGTCCCGATCGACGCGGCGCTGCTCGACGCGGGCCTCCACGGCCCCGCCGCGGGCGACGGGTACACGACGTCGCCGGCTCGCGCGCGCGTCATCGACCCGCTCACCTGGCGACGCAACGGCATCCTCGTCCTGCCGCAGGCCGTGCTCGTGCGCACCGGGCGCCTCTGGCCGAAGCTCACCATCCTGCCGCTCGCGCGCCTGCAGTCCGTACGCATCTCGCAGGGTCCCCTCGACCGCCGGCTGGGCCTCGCCGGGCTCACCGGCCACACCGTGCTCGGCCCGGTGTCGGGCACCGTCGCCTCGCTGGACCACGAAGAGGCGTACGCGCTCTGGAACGACATCACCGCGGCGGCCGTGGCTGCGGCATCCGCGGAATCGGTGAGCCCGGCTGCGGATGAGGAGGATGCCGCGGGGGTGGATGCGGCGGGCGCCGCGCCCGACACCGCCGCGCCCGTCACCGCCGCGCCCGTCGTCGCACCCGCCCGGCCGGAGGACGAGCGGCCGTGACGCGGGACGGCCGCCTCGGCGTGGGGGTGATCGGTGCGGGACGCGTTGGTCCCGTGGTCGGTGCCGCCCTCGCGGGCGCCGGGCATGCCCTCACCGGTATCACGTCGGGTTCGGACGACGATCGCGTCGACGCGATCCTCCCCGACCTCCCCCGGCTGAGCGCGGAGGAGGTCGTCCGCCGCAGCGAACTCGTCGTCCTCGCCGTCCCGCACGACGAATTGCGCGCCCTCGTCGCGGGCCTCGCCGAGGTCGGGGCCTGGCAGGTCGGGCAGATCGTGATGCACACCGATGCCGCTCACGGCATACAGGTGCTCGGTCCCGCCGCGTCGCGCGGCGCGATCCCCGTCGCCATCCACCCCGCCATCGCCTTCACCGGCACGTCGACGGACCTCCGCGCTCTGAAGGACGCCTACGCGGCGGTGACCGCTCCGGCCGCCGTGATGCCGATCGCGCAGGCGCTCGCCGTCGAGATGGGGTGCGAGCCCGTCGTCGTCACGGACGCCGAGCGCGCCGCCTACGGCGAGGCGATCGCCACCGCCACGACGTTCTCCTCGTCGATCGTGCGGCAGTCCGCCGACCTGCTCCGCGCCGCGGGTGTCGAGGATCCGTCGCGCTACCTCTCCGCCCTCGTCCACACGACGATCGACCGCGCGCTCACCGAGACCGCCCCCTCGATCGGCGACGGTCCGACGGCGCTGCCGTGAGCGACGTCGAGCTCGCCCGCATCCCCGCCGGGCGCGTGGAGCTCCACGACGCGCGCCGTCGCACGCGCTGGACCGTCGAGCTCGAACCGTTCGAGATCGGGGTCTATCCCGTCACGGAGGAGCAGCTCTCCGAGGTGCTGGGGATCGCGGCATCCCACCCCCGTCGTCCCGCTGTCGAGGTCAGCTGGCTGCGCGCCGTGCGGTTCTGCAACGCGTTGTCGGAGTGGGAGGGCCTCGACCCCGCGTACGCCGTCGACGGCGAAGAGGTGCGGTGGCACGTCGACAGCGACGGATTCCGCCTGCCGACCGAGGCCGAGTGGGAGTACGCCTGCCGCGCCGGGTCGACGGGGCCGCACTACGGTCCGCTGGCCGAGATCGCGTGGACGGCGGCCGACGGGGTGAGCGCACCGCAGCCGGTCGGCGGCAAGCTGCCGAACCTCAACGGGCTGTTCGACACGCTCGGCAACGTCTGGGAGTGGTGCTGGGACTTCCTCGACACGGAGCGCTACGACGACTACCGCGTGTTCCGCGGCGGCGGGTTCGCCGACGACGCCTGGAGCGTGCGGGCCGGCACCCGCCGCGGCGGGGGACCGCGGATGACGCACGACGACGTCGGGTTCCGCGTCGCGCGGGGCGGTTTCGACGCCGTCGACGCCGCGCAGGGGTGGTCGGCCGCGGCCGACGCCAAGCGCGCCGCGGGCGGCGACCCGCGTCCGCCCGGGTGGACCCCTCGCCGCTGAGCCCGGTCGACCCGCTCGGCTGTTCGCGGACGGCGGCCACCGGCATCCGCTCTCGCCGCGGAAACCGCACAGGGCCTCGCCGATAGACTGAAGGGTCGAATCCCCGAGGAGCCTTCTGCCATGACCGACGCGTCCGCGCCCACGCCCGCCGAGACGACCGACGAGGACATCTTCGAGCAGAAGGCGGTCCGCCTCGCCAAGCGCGAGCGCCTGTTGGCGGAGCGGACGGATGCCGCCGGTGGCGCCTACCCCGTCGCGGTCCCCGTCAGTACGACGATCCCTACGCTGCGGGACCGCTTCGCATCGCTCGAGGCGGGAGAGGAGACCGGCGAGACCGCCTCGGTCGCCGGCCGCATCGTCTTCAGCCGCAACACCGGCAAGCTCTGCTTCGCGGCGCTGCAGTCGGGCGACGGCAGCCGCATTCAGGCGATGGTCTCTCTCGCGGAGGTGGGCGAGGAGTCGTTGCAGGCGTGGAAGGAGCTCGTCGACCTCGGCGACCACGTCTCGGTGACCGGTCAGGTCATCTCGAGCCGGCGCGGCGAACTGTCGATCATGGTGACCGAGTGGGCGATCGCGGCCAAGGCGCTGCTGCCGCTGCCGAACCTGCACTCCGAGCTGAGCGAGGAGAGTCGGGTGCGCTCGCGCTTCCTCGACCTCATCGTGCGCGACACCGCCCGCGAGACGGTCGTCGCCCGAGCGAAGGTCAACGCGTCGCTTCGTCGCACCTTCGAGGCGCACGGATTCCTCGAGGTCGAGACTCCCATGCTGCAGGTGCAGCACGGCGGCGCTGCGGCCCGTCCGTTCGTCACGCACTCCAACGCGTTCGACACCGAGCTGTACCTGCGCATCGCGCCGGAGCTCTTCCTCAAGCGCGCCGTCGTCGGTGGCATCGACCGCGTCTTCGAGATCAACCGCAACTTCCGCAACGAGGGCGCCGATTCCACCCACAGCCCCGAGTTCGCCATGCTCGAGGCGTACCAGTCGTACAGCGACTACAACGGCATCGCCGACCTGACGCAGGAGCTCATCCAGAACGCGGCGATCGCCGTGGCCGGATCGACGACGGTGACCTGGGCCGACGGCACCGAGTACGACCTCGGCGGTCAGTGGGACCGCATCTCGATGTACGAGTCGCTGTCGGATGCCGCCGGTCGCCGCGTCACTCCCGAGACGTCGTTCGAGGAGCTGCAGGCCCTCGCGTCCGAGGCGAGTGTCGAGGTGCCCGAAAAGATCGCGACCCACGGCAAGCTCGTCGAGGAGCTGTGGGAGCACTTCGTGAAGGGCGGCCTCGAGCGTCCGACGTTCGTCATGGACTTCCCGCTCGACACGTCTCCGCTCGTGCGCGAGCACCGCAGCATTCCCGGCGTCGTCGAGAAGTGGGACCTCTACGTCCGCGGCTTCGAGCTTGCGACCGGCTACTCCGAGCTCGTCGACCCCGTGATCCAGCGCGAGCGTTTCGTCGAGCAGGCGAAGCTCGCCGCACGCGGCGACGACGAGGCGATGCGCGTCGACGAGGAGTTCCTGCGCGCGCTCGAGCACGGCATGCCGCCGACCGGCGGCATGGGCATGGGCATCGACCGCCTGCTGATGGCGATCACCGGCCTCGGCATCCGCGAGACGATCCTCTTCCCGCTCGTCAAGTAGGGCGCCGCCCTCCGCGACCGCGCGGGCGGACCCGGCCGACGGCATCCCTGCCCGCTCCCGGGCCACATCATGTGCTCACAACGACCGCATACGTCCTGCACGGTTCACGTCATGTGATCTCGTCCGGAACACATGATGTGGATGCCGGGAGGCGCGCCGCTGGCGCGTGTACGCCTGCATCCCGGGCATGTCAAGGTCTTGCTCTTTCGGCGTCTGAACCGGTTTAGTAGATCACGTTCGCCACGAAGGAGTGACCGATGCCGCCGGAGACCCGTCCCACGATCGCGGATGTCGCGCGCGTCGCGGGCGTGAGCAAGGGCCTCGTCTCCTTCGCCCTCAACGGTCGGCCGGGTGTTTCCGCCGACACGCGGCAGCGCATCATGGACGTCGCCGCCGAGCTGGGCTGGACCCCGAGCCTCAGCGCGCGGTCGCTCAGCGTCGGGCGCGCATTCGCGTGCGGACTGGTCATCGGGCGCAGTCCCGACGTGATCGCGGCCGATCCCTTCTTCCCCTCGTTCATCGCGGGACTCGAGGACGAGTTCTCCGTCACCGGCCAGGCGCTCGTCCTCGCCGTCGCCACCCCCGGCCGGCAGGAGGCGGACACGTACCGCGCCCTCGCCGCCGACCGGCGGGTCGACGGCGTGATCCTCACCGACATTCGCGTCGCCGACCCGCGCATCGCGCTGCTCGGCGAGCTCCGGATCCCCGCGGTCACGCTCGGTCGCCCCGACGTCGCGTCGCCGTTCGCCTCCGTCTCGACGGACGACGGCGCCGGCGTCCGCCTCGCCGCCCTGCACCTCGCCGCGCTCGGTCACCGCCGGGTCGCGCACGTCGCCGGTCCCTCGGGCATGCTCCACGCGCAGCGGCGCACGCAGTCGTTCCTGGATGCCGCGGATGCCGCCGCGCTCGACGTCACCATCGTGGAGACCGATTTCAGCGCCGCCGACGGTGCGCGGGCGACGGCATCCCTCCTCGACGAGCCCACCCCGCCCACGGCGATCGTCTACTCGAACGACAGCATGGCCGTCGCCGGGATGGGTGTCGCCCACCAGCGGGGACTGCGGGTTCCGGGCGACCTGTCGATCACCGGTTTCGACGACACCGAGATCGGCCGCTGGGTGCACCCGGCCCTCACGAGCGTGGCGACCGACGCCCGCGGCTGGGGCGTGACCGCCGCCCGCACCCTCCTCGCCGCGATCGCCGGCGACCCGCCCGCGCACATCGACCTGCCCGATCCCACCCTCGCCGTCAGGGGTTCGACGGCACCCCCCGCCGGCGCCTGATCGGCGTCGCACGACAGCAAGAGAGCACGACAGACAGACACGACACGAAGGAGAGAGACATGCGACGACGCATCCTCATCACGGCAGCAGCAGCCGCATCCGGTGTGCTCGCCCTCAGCGCCTGCAGCGGCGGAGGCGGCGGGGGCGGTGGTGACGACCTCGAATCCCGAGGCGACATCACCATCTGGTACTCGAACAACGAGGCCGAGATCGGCTGGGGCAAGGCGATGGTCGAGGCCTGGAACGCCGACCACCCCGACGAGCAGATCAAGGCCCAGGAGATCCCTGCCGGCGCCTCGAGCGAAGAGGTCATCGGCGCCGCCATCACGGCGGGCAACGCCCCGTGCCTTGTGTTCAACACCTCGCCCGCGGCGGTCCCCGGGTTCCAGCGGCAGGGCGGACTCGTCAACCTCTCCGAGTTCGAGGACGGCGACGAGTACATCACCGCGCGAAGCGGCGACCTCGCCGAGCAGTACCGCTCCGACGACGGCGACTTCTACCAGATGCCGTGGAAGTCGAACCCGGTCATGATCTTCTACAACAAGGACCTCTTCGAGAAGGCGGGCCTCGACCCCGAGAACCCGAAGCTGTCGAGCTACGACGAGTTCCTCGACACGGCCCGCACCCTCAAGGAGAAGGGTGTCTCGGAGTACGCGATCAACCCGGCTCCCACGAGCGAGTTCTTCCAGTCGTGGTTCGACTTCTACCCGCTGTACGCCGCGCAGACCGGCGGCACCCAGCTGCTCGAAGACGGCAAGGCCACGTTCGACGACGAGAACGGCAAGGCCGTCGCCGATTTCTGGCGCACGCTCTACGAGGAGCAGCTGGCCGGCAACGAGCAGTACCAGGGCGACGCGTTCGCCGACGGGTACGCCGCGATGGCGATCGTCGGCCCGTGGGCCATCAGCGTCTACGGCGACGCGATCAACTGGGGCTCGGTCCCCGTCCCCACCCAGGACGGCACCGCTCCCGAGGACACCTGGACCTTCAGCGACGCGAAGAACGTCGGCATGTTCACGGCGTGCGACAACAAGGGCACCGCATGGGACGTCCTGAAGTTCGCCACGAGCGAGGAGCAGGACGGCGCCTGGCTCGAGGCCACCGGACAGATGCCGCTGCGTCAGGACCTGACCGGCACCTACCCGGACTACTTCGCCGACAACCCCGCGTACCAGCAGTTCGGCGACCAGGCGGCCCGCACGGTCGAGGTCCCGAACGTCGTCGGCTCCGTCGAGATCTGGCAGGCGTTCCGCGACGGGTACTCGAAGTCGGTCATCTTCGGTGAGACCCCGGTCGACCAGTTCCTCTCCGACACGGCCGCCGAGGTCGACGAGCTGGCGGCGGGCTGAGATGACCGCCGTCGTCCCGGGTCGCGCCGGGTCCGATCCCGGCGCGACTCGCGGTGCTCCGCCGCAGAAGGACGGGCAGGATGCCGCGGGTCGCCGCGGCATCCTGCACCGGATCTTCGGCGCACAACCGCACGGTCTGCTCTTCTCGGCGCCGTACATCGCCTTCGTCCTGGTCGTCTTCGCGTACCCGGTGGTCTTCGCGGTGTGGATGTCGTTCCAGGACTACTTCTTCGCGGCTCCCGGCGCGGAGGTCGACCGTCCGTTCGTGGGGTTCGACAACTACGTCACGGCCCTCACCGACCCCGAGGTCTGGCGCTCGTTTGGCAACGTCGGGATCTTCCTGATCATCAACGTGCCGCTGACGGTGATCCTGTCGATCCTGCTGGCGACGGCGCTCGACCGGGTGACGAAGGCGCGGACCTTCTTCCGGGTGAGCTACTACGTGCCGTACGTCACGGCATCCGTCGCCGTCGTCGCGGTCTGGCTCTTCCTCTTCGCCCGCGGCGGACTCGTCAACAACGTGCTCGGGCCGCTCGCGCCCGACCCGTCGTGGCTCGTGAACTCGGCGCTCGCGATGCCGACGATCGCGTTCTTCGTCACGTGGAAGGGCCTCGGGTTCTACATCCTGCTCTACCTCGCGGCGCTGCAGAACGTGCCGCGCGAGCTCTACGAGTCGGTGTCCATGGACGGCGGAGGACGTCTGCGGCAGTTCTTCGCGGTGACAGTGCCGAGCGTGCGGCCGGCGACGCTCCTCGTCGTGCTTCTCGCCACCATCACCGGTGCGAACCTCTTCACCGAGCCCTATCTGCTGACCGGTGGCGGTGGGCCGAACGGCGCCTCGACGTCACCCGTGCTGCTCATGTACCAGCGTGGCATCGAGCAGCAGAACCCCGATGTCGCCGCCGCGATCGGCGTCGTCCTCATCGTGTTCGTGCTCGCCATCGCGGCGCTGCAGCGCAAGCTCGTGGGCGGTGAGGAGCGATGAAGCGGGCGCTCGGCTCGAAGATCGCGATGTACGTCGCGCTGTCGATCGGCGCACTCGCGTTCCTGTTCCCGTTCTTCTACATGATCGTCGGATCGCTGCAGACGAACGTCGACCCGACGCCGGCGGGCGCGTTCCCGAATCCGGCGAACCTCACCCTCGACAACTACGCCGCCATCAACGGGCGCATCGACCTGCTGCAGGGGCTCGCGAACTCGGGCATCTTCACCGGCGGCGTCATCCTCGGCACGATCGTGTTCGGTGTCCTCGCCGGCTACGCGCTCGCGGTGCTGCAGTGGCGCGGACGCGGGGCGACGTTCGCCCTGGCGCTGCTCGTGCAGGTCGTGCCGTTCCAGCTGCTGATGATCCCGCTGTACGTCATGATCGCGCGCGACTACGATCTCGCCGACAGCTACCTCGGCATGATCCTGCCGTTCTTCATCAACTCGACGGCGGTGATCATCTTCCGGCAGTACTTCCTGCAGCTGCCGAAGGAACTCTTCGACGCGGCGCGCATCGACGGCGCGGGCGAGTTCCGTCTGCTGTGGAACGTGGCGCTGCCGCTCGTCCGACCGGCGCTGCTGACGGTCGTGCTGCTGACTTTCATCGGACCGTGGAACGAGTTCCTGTGGCCGTTCCTCATCACGAAGGATGCCGCGATGCAGCCGCTCGCGGTCTCGCTGGCGAACTTCATCTCGAACATCGCGGCATCCACGGCCAACCCGTTCGGGGCGATGATGGCCGGCGCCGTCGTGCTGGCCGCCCCCGCAGTGGCGCTGTTCCTCGTGTTCCAGCGCTACTTCACCTCCAACGACCTCGGATCCGGAGTGAAAGGATGACCATGCCCGCCGAGACCCACGTCCCCTACCGCCTCACCCGAATGGGGGTCATCATGACCCCCGCGGACGGCGATCCGAACGAGGCCGAGGGGGTGCTCAACCCCGCCTCGGGCAGAGGCCCCGACGGCGAGCTCTACCTCCTGCCCCGGCTGGTCGCCGACGGCAACGTGTCGCGGGTGGGCCTCGCCCGTGTCGTGATCGAGGACGGCGTGCCCGTCGCGGTCGAGCGGCAGGGCGTCGTGCTCGAACCCGACCGCGGCTGGGAGCGCGGGGTCGGCAACGCCGGCGTCGAGGACCCCCGTGTCACCTGGGTCGAGACGCTCGGACTGCACGTCATGACCTACGTCGCCTACGGGCCGCTCGGTCCGCGCACCGCCGTCGCGGTGTCGAGCGACCTGCGGGAGTGGCGGCGGCTGGGGCCGGCGCTTTTCCGCTACCAGGACGACCTCGACATGGACCTCAACCTGTTCCACAACAAGGACACGGTGTTCTTCCCCGAGCCGGTCACGGCGCCGGACGGACGCGAGGCTCTCGCCGTGCTGCACCGGCCGATGTGGGACCTCGGCGAGACGAAGCCCGGTCAGGGCGTGCGCGTCCCGGCCGGGGTCGAGGACGAGCGGCAGTCGATCTGGATCAGCTACATCCCCCTCGACGCCGTCCGCGAGGACCTCTCAGCGCTCACCCTCTGGGAGCAGCACCGCTTCGTCGCGGGGCCGGAGTTCCCGTTCGAGGCGCTGAAGATCGGCGGGGGACCGCCGCCCCGCCGCATCCCCGAAGGATGGCTCGTCCTGCACCACGGGGTCACCGGGACGATCGACAGCGCCTTCTCGCAGCAGCAGAAGGTCAACTACGCCGCAGGCGCCATCATCCTCGACGCGAACGACCCGTCGAGGGTCGTCGCCCGCACTCCGAAGCCCCTGTTGGCCCCGGAGACCGACGACGAGCGCAGCGGGATCGTGCCGAACGTCGTCTTCCCGACCGCGATCGAAGAGGTCGACGGTCGCCTGTTCGTGTTCTACGGCATGGCCGATTCGAAGATCGGCGTCGCCCTGCTCGAACGCACCGACTGACCGCGTGCCGAGTGCAGGTTCAGCTGCTCATCGGCCGTCATGACGGCGGCCCGCACGGCTCCTGACCTGCACTCGGCACCGCACCCGAAAGGAACACCCTCCGTGAACACCTCCGCACAACGACGTGCGCGCACCCTCGGGCTCGCTGCTCTGGCCGCCGCCGCGCTGATCGTCCCGCTCGGTGCCACCTCCGCCGTCGCGGCCCCGGCATCCACCGCCGTGACGAACCTCGACCACCTCGACTTCCTGCTCGACGAGGCCACCCCGCCCGCGGACGTCGAGGGGCACAGCACCTACCGCCAGGACGAGGAGCCGACCCTCGTCCTGCCGTGGACCTATGCCGACGCCCGGGACGGCGGCACGTTCGAGCGGGTCGGCGGCGGTCCGCTCGACCCCGAGACCGGCTACTGGGGCCAAGGCGCCTACAACGCCGACGACGTGACCCGCGCCGCCGTCGTCTACACGCGTCACTGGGAGCTCACCGGCGACGACGACAGCCGCGAGAAGGCCTACGAGCTGCTCCGGTCGGTCGCCTACTTCCAGACGACGGAGGGACCGGATGCCGGCAACGTCGTCCTCTGGATGCAGCCCGACGGCACCCTGAACCCGTCGGCGGAACCCGTCGAACTTCCCGATCCGTCGGACAGCGGCCCCAGCTACTGGCTCGCGCGCACCCTGTGGGCGCTCGGCGAGGGGTATGCGGCGTTCGAGGACGAGGATCCCGAGTTCGCCGACTTCCTCGACGAGCGGCTCGACCTCTCGCTCGACGCCCTGAACCGTCAGGTGCTCTCGAAATACGGCCGGTGGGCGATGTCGGACGGCAAGCGGGTGCCCGCCTGGCTCATCGCGAACGGGGCGGATGCCTCGGCGGAGGCGGCGCTCGGACTCGCCGCCCGCGTCGAGGCCGGCCCCGACGGCAAGTCCGCGACGGCGCTGCGCCAGCTCGCCAAGGGCATCGCCGCGATGGCCGACGGCGGGGTGCGAGAGTGGCCGTACAGTGCCGTGCTGCCGTGGGTGGAGTCGCCGGCGATCTGGCACGCGTGGGGCTCGCAGATGCCCGCGGCGCTGGCCGAGGCATCCGTCGTCCTGCGCGATCGGTCGCTCGTGCGTCCCGCCGTCGCCGACGCGGCGACCTTCACGCCCACGCTGCTGACGGCGGGCGGTCCCGACAACGGCTGGAACCCGAGCCCCGTCGACCGGGTGCAGATCGCGTACGGCGCGGACTCGCGTGTGCAGTCGCTGCTCGCCGTCGCCGAGGCGACAGGATCGGACGGTTTCGCGCAGCTCGCCGCGATGCAGGCGGCGTGGTTCTTCGGCGCCAATCACGCCGGGCAGCGCATGTACGACCCCGCGACGGGGGTCACCCACGACGGGCTGCAGCCCGACGGGACGGTCAACCGCAACAGCGGCGCGGAGTCGACGATCCACGGTCTGCTGACGGCGATCGCGCTCGACGCCCATCCCGACGTGCGCGAGCGCGCCGTCGCCCTGACCGAGGTGACCGACCGCGAGGGTCTGTCGTTCGTTGAGGCCGAGGATGCGATCTCGACCACGGGCGAGATCGACACCCCGGACTCGTGGACCGGCGAGTCCAGCTGGTCGGGCGATCGGCTGACGCTGTCGCGAGGTGACTCGGCGGTCTTCGACCTCGCCGGGACCGGCGGCAACCGGTGGGTCGAACCGGTCGTGTGGTCGGAGGCGCGCGAGCGCACTGCCTCGACGTGGCGCGCCGGGCGGCTGCCGCTCGGCTCGCTGCAGCTCACCGGACCGGCGCAGGGCATCTCGCCGACGGCGGGCGCGATGCACCCGCACACGCTCACCCGCGCGCTCCCGAAGGGCGAGGACCGGCTGCGTGTCGACGTGTCGCGGGGCGACCTGCAACTCGACGGGCTGCTCGTGCGCCCGATCGTCTCGCGCCTCGAACTCGGCGGCGACGGCGAGGGCATGCTGCTCGTGCACTCCGCCGCGCGCACGCCGCAGCGGGTCTCGGTCGGCGCGGGCGACGTGTCGGTCTACGACGCGCGGGGCCGCGAGGTGCGGGTGCGCCCGGGCGGCGGCACCGTCACGCTCCCGGCCGGAGGGTTCGCGATCGTGGAACGCTGACGACCGCTCAGCGGCGGAACGCCCAGTCGGGCAGGTGCGAGGACTGCACGAAGCTCATGAGGATCTCGGCGAGCCCCAGTCGAGGATCGACCTCGAGAGCGGCAGCCGCGTACCTGCCCGCGTGCGTCGAGCGGCCGAGTGCCCACGCGAGCCACCCGGCCGTCGCGCAGGCGCCCGCTCGCTCGTCGGCCGGAAGGCGCGCGGCGACCTGACGCACGAGCTCGAGCGCTCGCAACAGGCGCTCAGGATCGGGACGCGGACCCTCGCCCCACAGGACCTCCGCGAGGTCGACGGGGTACTCCTCGCCGTCCTCCCACCGCCGTTGCGCGTCGAGAGCGTCGTCGCCGCGGTCCTGATCGCCCGACCACTGCACGATGGCGACGTCGCGCAGCGACGGCCGCGACAGGCACCACCCCACGACGGCGACGCGCATCGGGTCGAGGGCCGCGGCATCCCACTCGAGCATCTCCTCGTAGAGCGCGGGCAGATCGTCGAGCGCGCAGGCGGCCTGCAGAGCGGCCGGATCGACCCGCGCCTCGGCGCCGAGGGTCGACGGGATGCCGCACAGCACCGTGAGCGCCGACTCGAGCGATGCCAGCGCGGCCGCCGTACCGGCGACTTCGGCCGCGTCGACGAGCGGCAGGTCGGCACCCGACGACTGGTCCGACGCGGGCGCCCGGTGCTCGATCAGCGCGAGCGGATGACCGCCGCGCGGCGGCGTCGGTTCGAGGTGCGACCCCCAGCCGTCGGCGGCGACGGTGAGCGCATCGACGACGTCGAGGCCGCAAGCGCGGGCGGTCCGCCGCAGCGCTCCGATGAGATCCGCGCCGGGCAGCGCGGGGTCGGCGGACTCGTCCGTGTAGACGACGGCGACGAAGCCCTCCACGCCGGCGACGCGGCAGGCGAGCCCGACGACGGTCGAGGCGACCGCATCGAGGTCCGCGTCGTCCGGGGGAAGGTCGACGCGCATCACGCCGAGACTGCGCCCGGAGTGCAGGGGGATCACGACGAGGCTCTGCGTGGGCGTGTAGTCGAGCAGGCGCGGAACGAGGCGGAGCAGGTGTGCGGCATCGGCCGCGGCGACGATCGTGGACATGGGCCCAGCGTCCGACCCGAGCGGATGCCGGTGGCTGCTGCCCGCGCGGATTCGGGACGGACCGCGGATCCGGCTGCCTGGGGAGAAGGCCGTGCGCCCGGCCTCGGCCCGCGACATTACGATGGAGGGGTGGACGAGTACTGGGGTGCGGTGGTCTGGGGTCTGATCCCCACCATCGTCGTCGCAGGCCTGCTCGTCTTCGTGCTGCGCAGCATCCTTCGGATGGATCGCACCGAGCGCAAGGTCTACGCCAAGGTCGAGGCCGAGGAGCGCCGCCGTCGCGGCCTGCCGCGACCCGACGAAAACGCCGGTTGACGGGCCGAACGATAGGCTGAGCCCACAGTTCCGGGGGGCCGCGTGATCAGCATCAGCGTCGACTGGACGTGGACGTGGTGGATCGTCCTCGTCCTCGCGTTCGACATCTCCGTGCGTATCCTCGCGGTCTTCATCATTCCGCGGAACCGGCGCCCCACAGCGGCGATGGCGTGGCTGCTGGCGATCTACTTCATCCCGGTCATCGGCATCCTGCTGTTCCTGCTCATCGGCAACCCGCGCCTGCCGCGCAAACGACGCAAGCAGCAGGAGGCGATCAACCGGGCTTTCCGCGAAGCGAGCGAGGACCTCGACTTCGGCACGCTGCGTCCCGACGCGCCGGTCTGGTTCGAGCAGCTCGTGGGCCTCAACCGCAAGCTCGGCGCCCTGCCGATGGCGGGCGACAACGGCGCGCAGATCATCTCGGACTATCAGGGCAGTCTCGACACGATGGCGGCGGAGATCGACCGTGCGAGCCGATACGTGCACGTCGAGTTCTACATCCTGCAGTCCGACGGGGCGACCGACGAGTTCTTCTCGGCTCTCGAGCGGGCGACCGCTCGCGGGGTCACGGTTCGCGTGCTGCTCGATCACTGGGCGAACCGCTGGAAGCCGAACTACAAGGCGACGATCTCGCGCCTCGAGCGGATGGGTGCGCAGTGGCGGCTCATGCTGCCGGTGCAGCCGTTGAAGGGCAAGTACCAGCGCCCCGACCTGCGCAACCACCGCAAGCTCGTCGTGATCGACGGTGTCGTCGGCTTCATCGGGTCGCAGAACGTCACCGATCGCAGTTACAACCTGAAGACGAACCTGCGTCGCGGCCTGCAGTGGGTGGACATGATGGTCCGCGTCGACGGCCCGGTCGTGGCATCCCTCTCGGCGGTGTTCGTCTCGGACTGGTACGGCGAGACCGGTGAGGTGTTCGCGGTCGAGTCCGACTTCTCGACGGATGCCGGGACCGGCGACCTCGACTGCCAGATCGTCCCGAGCGGGCCCGGCTTCGAGTACGAGAACAACCTGAAGCTGTTCCTGAGTCTGATCTTCGGCGCGACGCGCAAGATCGTCATGGTCAGCCCGTATTTCGTGCCCGACGAGGGACTGCTGCTGGCGATCCAGACCGCGTGTCACCGCGGCGTCGAGGTCGAACTGTTCGTCTCGGAAGAGGGCGACCAGGCCATGGTCTATCACGCGCAGCGCAGCTACTACGAGCAGCTGCTCGCCACCGGCGTGAAGATCTGGATGTACAAGAAGCCCTACATCCTGCACTCCAAGTCGATGTCGATCGACGACGAGGTCGCCGTCGTCGGGTCGAGCAACATGGACATGCGCTCCTTCGGTCTCAACCTCGAGGTGACGATGCTCGTCCGCGGCGCCGAGTTCGTCGACCAGCTCCGCAACGTCGAGGACCTCTACCGCGGGATGTCGCGCGAACTGACGATCGAGGAGTGGGAGAAGCGCCCCATCCGCTCCGTGATCCTCGACAACCTGGCGCGGTTGACCTCCGCGCTGCAGTGAGACGTTCCGTCGGCTGTGGACACTTCTCGGGTGTCCACAACCGAGGAGGAGACCCACATGCGCACCCGACTGATCGTCGCGCTCGCCGGATCGTTCGTCGTCCTCGCCGCGCTCGCCGCGTGTGCGACGCCCGCCGCGGGTGATGCGGCCCCCGGGGGAGGGGCGGATGCGGTGGCGCCCGCGCCCCGCGTGGACGGCGGGTGGCTCGATGGGGGAGCGACCATCGGGGTCGTGACGTACGGCAGTTCGTCCTGCCGACCCGAGGTCTCGCAGGTGACGGAGGAGGACGGGGTGATCGTCGTCGCACTGCGCGAGCCCGCCGCGGATGCGTGCACGGACGACCTGGTGGCGCGCGCCCTCGAGGTGCCCGTGCCCGAGGGTGTCGATGCGAGTACCGACCAGCAGGTCCGCGTCGAACTCGAGGACGTCCGCACCGACATCGACCTGCCCGCCTACAGCGGCGGGCCCATCGAGGAGTTCGCGCCGTCCGCGTCGTGGATCGGCGACCGCGTGATCGCGCTCCGGACGTGGGGGTCGTCATCGTGCCTGCCCGTCGTCGAGGACACGCGGGTCGCGTCACCGGCATCTGTCGTCGTCCGCTTCGAGATCCCGCCCGCTGATCAGGTCTGCACGATGGACATGGCGCCACAGCTCACGCTCGTGCAGCTCGATCCCGACGCGGTGGTCGACCGCGATGCGACGCTGAGCTTCGGTGTGCTCGACGCGGCCGAGACGGTGCCGATCCGCTGACGCGGCTTCAGTCCGCGCGCACGAGCAGTTCGCCGACCTCGCAGTCGAGGGCGCGGCAGATCGCCGACAGGGTCGAGTACCTGATCGCGCGGGCGCGGTCGTTCTTGAGGATCGACAGGTTCACGACCGAGACGCCGACGATCTCCGACAGGCGCGTCAGCGTCATGTTCCGCTCCGCGAGCAGCTCGTCGAGTCGACAGTGGATGCCGGTGAGCTCGTCCTCCTCGGTGGGTGTCACACGAGTCCCTCGGTGTCGCGTTGCAGACGCTCGCCCTGCGCGAAGGCACCGGCCAGCACCGCCGCGGCGACGGCGGCGAGCAGGATCGGCAGCAGGGGCAGCAGATCGAGCATCGACAGCGTCTCGAATCGGATGCCGAGCGATTGCACGGCGTGCTGTCGACCCATCCCGTCGACGATCGGCCAGGCGAAGACCGCGACCGTCAAGGTGCCGGCGATGACTGCGAGCGCCCGCGTCGCGCCGCCCGTGAAGACACGACCCCGGCGCACGGCGAAGGCGACGCGCATGAGCGCCGCGGCCACGATCACTGCCGCGAGGGCGGCGATCAGCACCGCAGCGATCATCCACGCCCGTCCGCGCACCCCGAGGTCAGGTGCGCGGACGACGACCGCATCGACCGCGGCGCCGGCCGGGAGTCGGAGGGCAGCGGATGCCGCGTCGGCCCCGACCGTCACAGCGGGGCCCGCCGGGCTCACGATCTCGGTGATCCGATAGACCGCGACGGCCAGTGCCGCAGTAGAGGCGGCGACGCCGTAAAGGACGAGGTCGAGGGCGCCGGACGTGCGTGTCGTCGTGCTCATCACACGAGTCCCGTCACGTCGCGCTGGAGGCGGGAGCCGTAGCGGAAGAACGCGGCCAGAGCAGCGAGGCCGAGGCCGGCCGCGATCGGCCAGAAGGGGAAGGTGACGAGCACGGTAGGCTCCGGCACCCACGCCGCGAAGGGGTCCTCGATGCCGGGGATCTCCTGCCAATGCCGCCCCGTCGGTGCGAACACCTCCCACGACGCCATGCTCCCCGCGACATCCCCGAAGACCTGCGAGAGGACGCCGCCGGCGGTGACGGCGACGGCCGACACCGAAGCCATACGGGAGATCACGGGCGCGAAACCGCGTCCGGAGAGCAGGTGCCCGCAGGCGACGGCGACGAGGACAGCGATCGAGGCGGGCATGAGCCAGGCGGCGGTCTGGCCGATCGCCCACGTGATTCGTGCTCCGACGCTTAGGCCGTTGACGTCGAGCGTCACCGACTCGAAACCGCCGCCGATGCGTGTCGCCTCGGCCGGGTCGGCCCGGACGTAGCTCGGCAGTTCGGGCCAGAACTGGGTGATCGGCATCGTGATCGACACCGTGGGCGACAGGAGCACGACGAGAAGGGTGACGACAGCGCCCACGGCGGACACCCCTGCCCACACGATCGCGAGCACCTGCGTCACGCGGATCAGCGACGTGGGATCGCTTGACGTCCGTCGCTTCTCCACGGCCGCGAGGGCAGCCCCCAGGATGAGCACCCCGATGAGGATGACGGTCACCATGACGATGAAGTTGACGGTCACGTCACACCGACCCTTCTGTCTCGCGCTGCGGTCGCCGGGCGGCTTCCGGCCCGCCCGCCCCCCATAACGACATTCGTTGTTATCGAGAAACGTTATGCCCACGGATGCCGCGACCGCAAGCCTCGGCTTCGGTATGCCCACGGCGAACACGGGCATACCGGCATCCCGCCGTCGTTAGCCTCTACGTAAGACGCCGCCAGTGCGTCGAGTGGAGGTGGACGATGTTCGAGAGATTCACAGACCGTGCACGTCGTGTGGTGGTGCTCGCCCAGGAAGAGGCGAAGATGCTGAACCACAACTACATCGGCACGGAGCACATCCTCCTCGGCCTGATCCACGAGGGTGAAGGTGTCGCCGCCAAGGCCCTCGAGAGCCTCGGCATCTCGCTCGACGCCGTGCGCGAGCAGGTCCAGGACATCATCGGACAGGGGCAGCAGCAGCCGACGGGTCACATCCCGTTCACGCCGCGCGCCAAGAAGGTGCTCGAGTTGTCGCTGCGCGAAGCGCTGCAGCTGGGCCACAACTACATCGGCACCGAGCACATCCTGCTCGGGCTCATCCGCGAGGGTGAGGGTGTCGCCGCGCAGGTTCTCGTGAAGCTCGGCGCCGACCTGAACAAGGTGCGCCAGCAGGTCATCCAGCTGCTCAGCGGCTACCAGGGCAAGGAGCCCGCGGGTGTCGCGACCGGCGCCGGCGAGCAGGCCCAGGCCACCGCTCAGGGCGGCTCGGCGGTCCTCGACCAGTTCGGCCGCAACCTGACCCAGGCCGCGCGCGACAACAAGCTCGACCCCGTCATCGGGCGCGAGAAGGAGATCGAGCGCGTGATGCAGATCCTGTCGCGCCGCTCGAAGAACAACCCCGTCCTCATCGGTGAGCCCGGCGTCGGCAAGACCGCCGTCGTCGAGGGTCTCGCCCAGGCGATCGTCAAGGGCGAGGTGCCCGAGACGCTCAAGGACAAGCAGGTCTACTCGCTCGACCTCGGCTCGCTCATCGCCGGGTCCCGCTACCGCGGTGACTTCGAGGAGCGCCTGAAGAAGGTCACCAAGGAGATCCGCACGCGCGGCGACATCATCGTCTTCATCGACGAGATCCACACCCTCGTGGGTGCGGGTGCCGCCGAGGGCGCGATCGACGCCGCCAGCATCCTGAAGCCGCTGCTCGCCCGTGGTGAGCTGCAGACGATCGGTGCGACGACGCTCGACGAGTACCGCAAGCACTTCGAGAAGGATGCCGCGCTGGAGCGCCGCTTCCAGCCGATCCAGGTGGCCGAGCCGAGCCTGCCCCACGCGATCAACATCCTGAAGGGCCTGCGCGACCGCTACGAGGCGCACCACAAGGTGCAGATCACCGACGGCGCCATCGTCGCCGCGGCGAACCTCTCCGACCGGTACGTCTCCGACCGCTTCCTGCCCGACAAGGCCATCGACCTGATCGACGAGGCCGGCGCCCGCCTGCGCCTGTCGATCCTGTCGAGCCCGCCGGAGCTGCGCGAGTTCGACGAGAAGATCGCCAAGGTCCGCGAGGACAAGGAAGCCGCCAGCGAGGAGCAGGACTTCGAGAAGGCCGCCGCCCTGCGCGACGAGGAGAAGTCGCTCCTGGCGGAGCGCCTGCGCCTCGAGAAGCAGTGGCGCTCGGGTGACGTCGCGTCGCACGCGGTCGTCGACGAGGGTCTGATCGCCGAGGTCCTCGCTCAGGCCACCGGCATCCCGGTCTTCAAGCTCACCGAGGAGGAGACGAGCCGTCTCGTCTTCATGGAGAAGGCCCTGCACCAGCGCGTCATCGGTCAGGAAGAGGCCATCGCGGCCCTCTCCCGCACGATCCGCCGTCAGCGTGCCGGCCTCAAGGACCCGAACCGTCCGTCGGGCTCGTTCATCTTCGCCGGCCCCACGGGTGTCGGTAAGACCGAGCTCGCCAAGGCGCTCGCCGAGTTCCTCTTCGACGACGAGGGCGCCCTGATCTCCCTCGACATGTCGGAGTTCGGTGAGAAGCACACGGTCTCGCGACTTTTCGGTGCCCCTCCCGGATTCGTCGGGTTCGAAGAGGGCGGCCAGCTCACCGAGAAGGTGCGCCGCAAGCCGTTCTCCGTCGTCCTGTTCGACGAGATCGAGAAGGCCCACCCGGACATCTTCAACTCGCTGCTGCAGATCCTCGAAGAGGGCCGTCTGACCGACGGTCAGGGCCGTGTGGTCGACTTCAAGAACACCGTGATCATCATGACGACGAACCTCGGTTCGTCGGCGATCGCCGGTGGTCCGGTCGGCTTCCAGGTCGAGGGCAACTCGCAGACGACCTACGAGCGGATGAAGGGCAAGGTCGACGAGGAGCTGAAGCGTCACTTCAAGCCCGAGTTCCTCAACCGTGTCGACGACGTCATCGTCTTCCCGCAGCTGAACAAGGACGAGCTGCGCCAGATCGTGACGCTCTTCACCAAGCGCCTCAGCGAGCGTCTGCTCGACCGTGACATGACGGTGGAGCTGACGGATTCCGCGAAGGACCGCCTCATCGAGATCGGCTTCGACCCGACGCTGGGTGCCCGGCCGCTGCGCCGCGCGATGCAGCGCGAGGTCGAGGACCAGCTCTCCGAGCGGATCCTGCGCGGCGAGCTCAACGCCGGCGACCACGTGAAGGTCGACACCGAGAACGGCCGGTTCGTCTTCGCGACGACGCGCCAGGAAGGCCGCGAAGCGGTCGGCGTGGGAGCTGCAGGCGAGATCACCGCGAGCCCGGACATCATCGCCGGGTCGTAAGCGACCAGTGCGACAGGGGTCGGATGCCGAGAGGCATCCGACCCCTTCGTCGTTCAGGCGCGTCGCACCAGGAAGACGTCGACCTCGTCCTCGGTCTCGAGCGTGAAATCGTGCCGCTCGTACAGGCGGCGGGCGGGGCTGCCCTGCAGGACGTTGAGGCGCCAGGGGAGCGGGTGGTTCTCGGCAAGCGTCGCCTGCAGGATCTCCGTGCCGATTCCGGCGCCCTGGAGGTGTTCGGCGAGGTAGAAGTGCTCGAGCCAGGTGCCGTCGGACGTGGCGCGGACCGCGACCGACCCGGCATCCGCTCCATCCACGACGATGACGCGGGTGAGAGCCGGATCGAAGGCGTCGAGGAACCGCCGGCGCACGCGGGTCTCATCGTATCGGCCGAGGCGATCCAGGTCCGGGCGCAGGACCACGGCGCGCAGCTCGGCGATCCAGGTCGCGTCGTCGGGCGTCGAAGGGCGGAGGGTCCAGCGCATCCGTCCATTCAACCGCGGGCGTGCGTCAGCGGATGCCACGGATGTCGGGTGATCCCCGGCATCCGCGTCGCCGTGATCGGGGTGTCGCGTCGGATCCGTCGCCTCCGCGAGCGGGGGAGGATGGGGAGGTGCGCGACTCCGTGACCGTCCGCCCGGCAGATCTCGACGGGCCCGACCGGGCCGCGGTCGCCTCGATGCTGGCGGCGTATCACGCACAGACCGAGCGGGAGAAGGTCGAGCACGGGCTCGCCGAGCCCGGACCTCTGCCCGAGCGTTACGCGGTCGAGGTGCGCGATCCCGCGGCCTCCTTCGCCGGCGGCGAGGTGCTCGTCGCCGAGCGCGACGGAGCGGCCATCGGGATGGCAGTGATGCACCGCTCGGGGAGCGACGTCGAACTCAAGCGTCTGTGGGTCGCCCCCGCGGGGCGTCGGTCCGGTGCGGGGTCGGCCTTGCTGGCAGATGCCGCGGAGCGCGCACGCGCCCTCGGTGCGGCGGGGCTGCGCCTCTCGGTGTGGAACTGGCGTGCTGACGCGCTCGCGCTCTACGCGCGGGAGGGTCTCGTCGAGGCGCCGTCCTGGGAGTCGCGCGCACAGCTCGTGTGCTTGCGCCTTCCCCTCTGAGCCGCTGTCCGCGGATGCAACGGATGCCGGGCGACACCCGGCATCCGCGTGACGGTCATCGGGGTGTCGCGTCGGATCTGTTGCATCCGTGATCGGGCGGGATCAGGTGAAACCGCCGGGAGCGAGGAGCGCCACGCACGGGCCGAGGACGAGGATCCACGCGGCCGCGGTGACGATGAGGATGCCGGTGCCGATCGGGCGGGTGCGCGCGGAGAACATCAGCGCGGCGCCCACGATGGCGATGATCACGAACGGAGCGAGGAAGCCGACCAGCCCCGTGGAGATCAGCGCGATGGCGAGGAGGCCGCCGAGGACGTAGGCGCCGCATCCGATGCCTGTGCCGATGCCGACGCCGGCGCCGAAGCTCAGCCGCCGTGGTCCCGGGGGCTGCCCGTACCCGGGCGGCTCCGGCGAGATGCCCGGTGCGCCGGGGTGCGGCGGGGTCGGATAGGGCGGGCCGGCCAGCGGTGGCGTCGAGGAGGGCGGCCCGGCGGTGGGCTTGCCGGCCGGCGGACCCTGCGGCGCGCCCGCGGGCGGACCCGCCGGCGGGTCGGTAGGCGGCGTCGGGTCGGCGTCGTCGGGACGATCAGGTTCGGGGGACATCGGCGGCCATCCTTCCGATCGGTGGGGTGTCGTGCAGGGTGAGTCGTCCGCGCGAGACCATCCAGGCGAGGCGGACGAACAGCAGGGGGATCGTCACGGCGAGGAACAGCTGCGGCCTTGTGAGCCCGAGCCACGCGACCTCATTGCCGCGGACGAACTCGACGGCGAAACGGAACACGGCGTACGCCGCGATGTACAGCGTGAGGGTCTCGCCCGGAGCGATGGGCCGGTGCCGCAGCCAGAACCAGAGCACCGCGAAGGCGGCCGCATGGAAGACGATCTCGTACACGAAGCTCGGGTGCAGCGGCACGCCCGCGGGCGCCCCGACGCGCGCGGCCGCGGCCGGGTCGAGGACGATGCCCCACCCGGCGCCGGTCGGGGTCCCGGGTTGCTCGGTGAGGAGGCATCCGATCCGTCCGATCGCCATGGCCAGCGCGACGGCAGGCGCGAAGAGGTCGCCGGACCGGTCCGGGTAGCGCGCGATCCGCTTGGCGACGTGCACACCGAGCCACGCGCCAACGAGCGCCGACAGCATCGACGCGTTGCCGTAGGCGAGCTGATCGATGAGGGACAGGTTCTTCGACGGATCGAGGTGCTGCGCCCATGTTCCGAGCCGCGAGAGCACGGCGGCGCCGACGAGCGCGCCGAGCACGAGATAGGCGATGCGCGGGTCGGTCACCGCGCGGCGGCGCTTCTCGATGAGGAAGACGACCCCCGCGGCGAGCAGCCCGAGGCCCACGAACACGGCGTGCGTGTCGATCGGCGGCAGCCAGGGTGCGAGGTCGCTCAGCAGCGGGAACACGGGTCAGCCCAGCAGCCGCATCCAGAGCATGACCCACAGCGGGATCGCCGCCAGGGCGAGCACCTCGAGCACGCACAGGTAGGCCAGGACGAGCCGGGTGTCGCCGAGCTTGCAGCGCGAGCGCAGCAGTCCTGCGCGCCGGGCGCGCATGTACCCGGCGATCGCGACACCGGCGAAGACCGCAACCGCGAAAGGCCCCGTGACGGCAGCGATCACGGCGATCGTCGCGAAGACGCACAGCCTCAGGGGGTCGAACGGCGCGACCGGATCGGCGACGCTCTCGTCGCGCTGGTTGAGGTGCCCGAAGCCGGCCGCGCTCACGACACGCTCACCGGGATCTGCTGTCGACCGCCCGTCGCGGTCGACAGGCGGGTGCGGCCCAGGGGCGCCCACGCCTGCACAGCGCAGAACGGAGCGCACTGGTGCGCATCGGTCGACTCGTTGACGGTCGCCACGTGCACGCAGCACTGCGTGAGACGTTCCTCGATCATCGTGTTGATGTCCATGAACGGCTTCACGGTGATCCGCAGCACCCGCTCGCCCATCATCTTCCGCAGACGCGCGTGCTGGCCCGGCAGCTTCGACGCGGCCAGGGTGGCGAGCGTCCCGATGCCGAGGTCGCAGTTCTGGCAGATGTCCCGCCAGATCGAGCTCATGGACGGATGCGACAGCGACGACTGCTCGCTCAGCAGGTCGAGAAGCGACCCCTTCACCACCTCGCGGATCGCCTTGTTGACGTTGCTGTCGGCGATGCGGTTGGCGATCATGTCGGGCTGCAGGTCGAGGAAGTCCTTCAACCGCTCGTGCCCGATGAGCCCGACGAGCGACTTCCAGTCGCCGGCATCGTCCTTGAGCAGGTAGCCGACCGAGCAGCAGTGCGGGTGGCTGCACGGCAGCGCCGTGAGGTCGCGCCACGTGACCTCGCCGTCCGTCTGCGGGCCGAGCCGGTTCAGCACACCCGTGTGCGTGAGACGGTCGTTCGGGTCGACGCCCGACGAGCGCCCCGAGCCGAACACCGGCTGGATCGTCACGCCGCCGACGAACGGCGTCGCCATCGCGCGGCGGATCACCGCGCCGATCTCGCCGTCGTTGACCCCGAGGGTCGCCGTCATCGTGAGGGTGGTGAACACCCCGGCATCCGACAGCCGTTCGATCGCGCGTTCCTTGAACCGGCGGATGTCGGCGCCGCGGTGGAAGGCGGATGCCGCGGCCGACTCGCCGTCGTACTGCAGGTAGACCTCGACCCGCTCACGGTGCTTCTTGAGCACCTCGACGAAGGCGTCGTCCTGCGCGATGCGGAGACCGTTCGAGTTCAGCAGGATGCGGACGATCGGCCGGGCGACGAGATGCTCGAGGAGCTGTTCGAGCCACGGATAGAGGGTCGGCTCACCGCCCGACAGCATCAGCACGTCGATGCGATTGTTCTCCTTCGCGAGCCGCGCGTCGACCGACGCGAGCACCTCGGCCAGCGGCGCAACGGCAGAGGCCGCGGGGCTCGATTCCGCGAAGCAGGTGGGGCACCTGAGGTTGCAGTGGTCGAGTAGATCCTCGAGGAGGATGCAGGTGTGCTGGGTCTGCATCTGCGGCAGACCGTCCTCGTAGGCCGAGGGCACCGGCTTGAAGTTGCCGGTCGTGTCGGGACCGTGCACCTTCGTCGGCGCGGTCCACTGCTCGAGATAGGTGAGGATCTCGGCCGACTCGTCGTAGAGCGTACGCACGAGGCCGTGGTCGGGGCATCCGCGTTCCAGCCAGACCGTGCCGTCTCGGTCGGCGAGCCACCCCGACAGCCGGCGCACCTCGCTCAGCGGACGGTCCGGGTCCTCCTCGTGGCACGTCGGGCAGAACGCGTTCACGTAGCGGTGGATCCGATAGTCGCGCAGGGGCATCCCCGCTCCGGCGTGGCTCATGCCCACACCCTAGTCCCGGGCTCGGCAGGGTCCAGGGGTGGCCCGCGTTCACCGGCTGACCCGCGTCAGCGGATGCAATGGATGCCGGGCGACACCCGGCATCCGCGTCGCCGTCACCGGCGTGTCGCACGCGATCCATTGCATCCGCGAACACGGCCGGGGCGTAAGCGAGGATGGGGCCATGCTCATCGTCATGGCAGGGTTGCCCGCGTCGGGGAAGAGCGCGCTGGCCGAGCGGATCGCCGGCGAGTTGAGCTGCGCGATCCTGTCGGTCGATCCCATCGAGTCCGCGCTGTGGCGTGCCGGCATCGACCGCGACCAGCCGACGGGGCTCGCGGCGTACGTCGTCGCCGAGGATCTCGCGCGCGAGCAGCTCCGCATCGGCTGTGACGTCATCATCGACGCGGTCAACGATGCCGAACTCGCCCGGAACCAGTGGCGGTCGCTGGCCGCTGAGCAGAAGGTTCCGGTCGCGTTCGTCGAGGTGGTCTGCTCGGATCCGGACGAGCACCGCCGCCGCCTCGAGACCCGACGACGCCCCCTCGAGGGCTTCGCCGAGCCAACCTGGGATGACGTGCGGGCGCGAACGTCGGGCTTCGACGGATGGAGCGACGAACGGATCACCGTCGATTCGATGCGGACCCTAAACGAGAACCTGACGCGGACGGTTGAGTACCTCCGGGGCTTCGGGGCTCGCTGACCCGCGTCAGCGGATGCAACGGATGCCGGGCGACACCCGGCATCCCCGGTCCCGTCGTCGGCGTGTCGCGTCGGATCTGTTGCATCTGTGGACGCGGCCGGACGTGCGAACGGACCGGGTGCGCCCTCAGCAGCACCCGGCCCGTCCGGTCTTTCAGGAGCGGCGGTCTCCGAAGACGTCCTTCTCCATGGCGTCGTAGCCCTCGCGCTGCGGGTCGCGATGCAGGCCGCCGGAGAGCGCGTACTCCTCCTCGGGCGAGAGGATGAGGCGCTTTCGGCCATAGACGGCGAAGCCGATGAAGATCACGACGTAGACGACGATGATCGCGACGATCGCGAGGAGGAACGTCGGGTTGAACAGCAGACCGACGAACACGATCGCCGCGATGATAGCGGCCGAATAGGCCCCGAACAGTCCCCACGGGCTCTTGTACGGACGTTCGGCGTTCGGGAACTTCCGACGCAGGATGATGAACGACACCATCTGCAGGAAGTACGCGAGCACCGCGCCCCACACGGCGATGTTCAGGACGATCGCACCGGCCGGGCTGGTGTCGCCGCCGGCGGCCTGCAGGATGACGAGCGCGATGAAGCCCAGCACGGCACCGAAGGTGAGCGCCACCCACGGCGTCTGGCGCTTTCCGGTGAGCGAGAGCCACCGCGGGTAGTAGCCCGCTCGCGACAGCGAGTACATGTTGCGGCCGTAGGCGAACATGATGCCCATGAGCGAGGCGAGCAGACCGATGAGCGCGAGCAGCGACAGGATCGCGGCGGCCTGCGGCGGCAGGAACGCCTTGAATCCGTCGAGGAGCGGCTCGACCGACGTGCCGGTCGCCTCCGCCCCGAGGACTCCGGTGTTGAGGAACAGCACGATCAGGCCGGTGACGATGAGGGTTCCGCGCGCCCACAGGCCGGCGCGCGGGATGTCGCGGGCCGGGTTGTGCGACTCCTCCGCGGCCAGGGGCAGCTCCTCGATGCCGAGGAAGAACCACATGGCGAACGGCAGCGCGAACAGGATCGCCCCGATGCCCTCGGGCAGGAACGTCGATGCGCCGAACGCGTCGGGGTTCGGGGCCATGTCCCACAGCGACGCCCAGGAGAAGGCGCCGGAGACGAGGGCCATCACCCCGAAGACCACGATGATGCCGATCGAGATGATCGACACGATGATCGCGAACCGGAACGAGACCGCCGCGCCCGCGGCGTTCAGGCCGATGAACAGGACGTAGAGGACGACCCACCACAGCCACGCCGGCAGGCTGATCCCGGTCAGCAGCTCGAGCGCCTGATTCGCATACGAGCCCGAGAAGTAGACGACCACCGCGGTCGTCGCGACGTACTCGATGGTCTCGGCGAGGCCTGTCGCGAGCCCTCCCCACGGGCCCATCGCCGAGCGCGAGAACGAGTAGGCGCCGCCGGTGTGCGGCATGGCGGCGGCCATCTCGCCGATCGAGAAGGTCAAGCCGTAGTACATGAGCACGAGCACGGCGAAGGCGATGAGCATGCCGCCGAAGCCGGCGAAGTCGATGCCGAAGTTCCAGCCCGAGAAGTCGCCCGAGATGACGGCGGCGACCGCGAGACCCCAGAGGCCCCAGACTCCCGCGGAGCGCTTCAGCGTGCGTTTCTCGAAGTAGCCGTCCTCGGCTCGGGCGTAACGGACGCCGCCCGTCGTGGTCGGAGTGGTGCTCGGATTCGTCATGAGACCTCCTGGCTGCGGTCGGCGCGCAGCGCGCCGTCGGGTCGGCGCGCTGGCTCACGCCTTGCGGAAGAGTGTGGCGTCTATTGGTATGCCGTGTCTACCTTTGGCATGTAGCGTTCTTGTGACAGACCCGACCAGCGCACGACGGAAGGATGACGGATGCCCGGAAATCTGACGGTGGACGAGCTCGCCGACGCGATCGCGAAGGACGAGATCGACACGGTGATCGTCGCCTTCCCCGACGCCCAGGGGCGCCTCGTCGGCAAGCGCGTCGCGGGACGGTTCTGGCTCGACGAGGTCGCGGGCCACGGCGCCGAGGTGTGCGACTACCTGCTCTCGGTCGACGTCGATGTGAACACGATCGACGGCTACGCGATGTCGGGCTGGGACAAGGGCTACGGCGACCTCGTGCTGCGCCCCGACATGTCCACCCTCCGCCGCATCCCGTGGCAGGCCGCCACGGCGCTCGTCATGGCGGACCTCGAGTACGTGCGCGGCGGCGCGGTGATCCAGTCGCCGCGCGGCATCCTCAACGCGCAACGTCAGCGCCTCGCCGACCGTGGCCTCGTCGCCTACTCAGGCACGGAACTCGAGTTCATCGTCTTCGACGACTCGTTCCGGGATGCCTGGGCGAAGCGCTATGTCGGACTGCAGGCATCCACCGACTACAACGTCGACTACAACCTGCTCGCCACGACCCGTCTCGAACCCCTGCTGCGCGACATCCGCCGCGGCATGGAAGGTGCGGGGCTCTACTGCGAGGGCGTGAAGGGCGAGTGCCACGACGGCCAGCAGGAGATCGCGTTCCGCTTCGCCGAGGTGCTCGAGACCGCCGACCAGCACACGATCTACAAGAACGGCGCGAAGGAGATCGCCGACGCGCACGGCAAGTCGCTGACCTTCATGGCGAAGTTCGACCAGCGCGAGGGCAACAGCTGCCACATCCATCTGTCGGTCCGGGGTGAGGACGGCGAGGCCGTCATGGCGGGCGACGGCGAGCACGGCTTCAGCCCGCTCACGGAGCACTGGATCGCCGGCATCCTCGCCACCCTCCGCGAGTTCACGCTGCTCTACGCACCCACGATCAACTCGTACAAGCGGTTCGCGAAAGGGTCGTTCGCGCCGACCGGCATCGCGTGGGGCGTCGACAACCGCACCTGTGCGCTGCGCGTCGTGGGAAAGGGCTCGTCCCTGCGCGTCGAGAACCGCGTGCCCGGCGGCGACGTGAACCCGTACCTCGCCATCTCGGCGATCATCGCCGGCGGCCTCCACGGCATCGAGAACGAGCTTCCGCTGCCGGCGCCGCTCACCGGCAACGCCTACGACTCCGACGTCGAGCACCTGCCGAAGACGCTCCGCGAAGCGGCGGACCTCTTCGAGAAGTCCGAGATCGCGCGCGCGGCGTTCGGCGAGGACGTCGTCGCCCACTACCTGCACCAGGCGCGTGTCGAGGTCCTCGCCTACGACGCCGCCGTGACCGACTGGGAGCGCATCCGTGGCTTCGAACGTCTCTGATCCCGCGGGCGGCCGCCGCCCCGTCATCGGACTCACCACCTACCTCGAGCGGGCGGTGCAGGGCGTCTGGGACGTCCGCGCCAGTTTCCTGCCGCAGCAGTACTTCGACGCCGTGACCGCGTCGGGCGGGGTCGCGGTCCTGCTGCCGCCGCAGCCGTCCGCGAAGGCGGCGGCCGAGGTCGTGCTCGACGGCCTCGACGGGCTGATCCTCACCGGCGGGCTCGACGTGCAACCCGAGCTGTACGGTGCGGAGCGGCATCCGCTCACCGACCCTGCCCGCGCGGACCGCGACGAGTGGGAGCTCGCCCTGCTCGCCGGCGCGCGCGAGCGCGGCATGCCCGTGTTCGGCATCTGCCGCGGTCTGCAGCTCATCAACGTCGCCTACGGCGGCACGCTGCACCAGCACCTGCCCGAAGCCCTCGGCACCGAGCGCTACAAGATCGGCGGCGGCGTCTTCGCCGAGAACACGGTCGACGTGGATGCCGAGACGACACTCGCCGGACTCATCGGCGCCGGCCCCTACACGGTGCACAGCTACCACCACCAGGGCGTCGACCGCCTCGGCGAGGGACTCGTCGTCACGGCTCGCACCGACGACGGGCTCGTGCAGGCGTTCGAGGCGCCCGGAGACGACTACCTCGTCGCGGTGCAGTGGCACCCCGAGGAGAACTCCGCCGACCGGCGCCTGTTCCTGGGGCTGGTCGCCGCGGCCGACGCGTACGCCGCCTTGCACCGGGGGGTCGCCGCGTGAGCGCCTTCACCGTCCTGAACCCGGCCACCGGCGCCGCCGTCCGCGACGTCGACCTCGCCTCGGTGGAGCAGACGGATGCCGCGATCGCGCGCGCCGTCCGCGCCCAGCGCACGTGGGCCGACCTCGCCCCCGTCGCCCGCGCCGACGCCCTGCGTCGGTTCGCCGGTGTAGTGGAGGCCCACGTCGAGGAGCTCGCGCAGCTCGAGGTGCTCGAGGCGGGGCATCCGATCTCGTCCGCGCGGTGGGAGGCGTCCCACGTCGCGCAGGTCCTGAACTACTACGCGGGAGCACCGGAACGCCTGATCGGCAGCCAGATCCCCGTCGCCGGCGGACTCGACGTGACCTACCACGAGCCGTACGGCGTCGTCGGGATCATCGTGCCGTGGAACTTCCCGATGACGATCGCGTCGTGGGGCTTCGCGCCCGCGCTGGCCGCCGGCAACGCGGTCGTCCTGAAGCCGGCCGAGCTCACCCCGCTCACCGCGATGCGCCTCGGCGACCTCGCGGTCGAGGCGGGCCTGCCCGAGGGGGTGTTCACCGTCATCCCCGGTGCGGGTCCCGTCGTCGGCGAACGGTTCGTGACGCATCCCGATGTCCACAAGGTCGTCTTCACCGGTTCGACGCGGGTGGGCGCCCAGGTCGCCGCGGGCTGCGCGCGCGAGCTGAAGCCTGTCACGCTCGAGCTCGGCGGCAAGAGCGCGAACATCGTCTTCGCCGACGCCGACCTCGAGGCCGCCGCCGCAGCGGTCCCCGGCTCGGTGTTCGACAACGCGGGGCAGGACTGCTGCGCCCGCAGCCGGCTGCTCGTCGAGCGGTCGGTGTACGACCGGTTCCTCGAGCTCGTCGAACCCGCCGTCGCCGCCTGGCGCGTGGGTGATCCGAACGACGAGTCGACCGAGATGGGGCCGCTCATCTCCGCCGCGCAGCGCGACCGCGTCGCCGGGTACGTCGACGGGGCCGACGTCGCGTTCCGCGGGACCGCGCCGGAGGGTGACGGATTCTGGTTCGCGCCGACCGTCGTGCTCGCCGGGCGAGGCGACCGCATCGCGAAGGAAGAGGTCTTCGGACCCGTCGTCGCCGTGCTGCCCTTCGACGACGAAGCCGACGCGATCGCCCTCGCCAACGACACCGTCTACGGGCTCGCGGGCTCGATCTGGACGCGCGACCTGGGGCGCGGCATCCGTGTCTCCCGGGGCGTGCGCAGCGGCGTGCTGTCGGTCAATTCCCACTCCTCGGTCCGTTATGCGACCCCGTTCGGCGGCATGAAGGCCTCGGGCCTCGGCCGCGAGCTCGGACCCGACGCGGCCGAGCACTTCACCCAGACCAAGAACGTCTTCTACGCCACCTCCTGACCCGGAAGGACCTCCCCGAATGGACCTCACCCAGCGCCTGCGCGACCGCGTCGCCATCATCACCGGCGGTGCCAGCGGCATCGGCCTCGCGACCGCTCGCCGGTTCGCCGCCGAGGGCGCCCGCGTCGTCATCGCCGACCTCGACCCCGAGACCGGGCAGAAGGCCGCCGACGAGGTGGGCGGCGTCTTCCGCCGGGTCAACGTCGCCGACCAGGCCTCCGTCGACGCGCTCTTCGACGGGGTCGCCGCCGACCTCGGCTCGGTCGACATCGCCTTCAACAACGCCGGCATCTCGCCCGCCGACGACGACTCGATCGAGACGACCGAACTGCCCGCGTGGGACAAGGTGCAGGACGTCAACCTCAAGAGCGTCTACCTCTGCTCGCGCGCGGCGCTGAAGCACATGGTGCCGGCCGGCAAAGGCTCGATCATCAACACGGCGTCGTTCGTCGCGCTGCTCGGCTCGGCCACGTCGCAGATCTCGTACACCGCCTCGAAGGGCGGCGTGCTCGCGATGACTCGCGAGCTCGGGGTGCAGTTCGCGCGGCAGGGCATCCGCGTGAACGCGCTCTGCCCGGGGCCGGTGAACACGCCGCTGCTGCGAGAACTGTTCGCGAAGGACCCCGAGCGCGCGCAGCGCCGCCTCGTGCATGTGCCGATGGGCCGCTTCGCCGAGCCCGAGGAGATGGCGGCCGCCGTCGCGTTCCTCGCCTCGGACGACGCCTCGTTCATCACCGCCAACGCCTTCGTCGTCGACGGCGGCATCACCAACGCCTACGTGACGCCGCTGTGACCCGCGCCGCGTCGTCGCCGGATCTCGGCCGCACCGTCTACCGACCGGTGCGCGGCGGCAACGCGCTCGAAGACACCGTCGCCCGCCTCGTGCAGACCGTGCGGCTCGGCGTGGTCGCGCCGGGGGAGTCGCTGCCCTCCGAACGCGACCTCGCCGACCGGTACGGCGTCAGCCGCGACACCGTGCGTCAGGCGATCGGCGAGCTCGCCGACGCCGGGTACGTCGTGCGCCGGCGCGGCCGGTACGGCGGCACGTTCGTCGCCGACCCGCTCCCCGTGCCGACCGGGCCCGTCGACACCGGCGAGCTCGACGACGTCCTGGGGCTCCGGCGTGTGCTCGAAGCGGGGGCCGCGCGGGCAGCGGCCTCGCGGGAGCTGACGGATGCCGCGCGCACCGCGCTCGAGCAGCGGCATCACGCGACCGTGGGAGCCGACGAGGGGGAGTACCGCCGGCTCGACTCGCTGCTGCACCTCGCGATCGCGGAGGCCAGCGGCATCCCGTCACTGCTCCCTCTGATCGTCGAGAACCGGGCGCGCGTGAACGCCTGGCTCGACACGTTCCCCCTGCTGCCGCGCAACATCGAGCACTCCGACGCGCAGCACGAGAGGATCGTGGCCTCGATCCTCGCAGGCAAGCCCGACGCCGCCGAGGCGGCCGTGCTCGATCACCTCGCCGGATCCGAGGCGCTGCTGCGGGGGTTCTTGGGCTGAGGCGCGAGACCGGGGCTCGGTTAGCGTTCACGGATGCAATGGATGCCGGCCGACACGTGGCATCCCCCGGTCCCGCGACGGCGTGTCGCGTCGGATCTATTGCATCCGTGAACGGCGGCGGTGCGCGATCAGGGGGACCATGACGCCGATGAGCACGACAGCGACGAACGCCGGGAGCGTCCACGCCATGGTGGCGTAGGCGGAGTCCAGCGCGGGCGACGATGCGATCCCCGCGTCCGCTCCCGGAACCTGATCGACCAGGATCGTCGCGGTCACGGTCGCGCCGACGAGTGCCACGAACAGAGCGAGCGCCACCACCCCGGGCGACACCCCGCATCCGTGGGTCACGCGACGGCGTGTCGGGTCGGATCTGTCGCATCCGTGAACGGCAACGACCCTCAGTCGAGCGGGGCGACGTCGACCTGCACGCGCAGGGTCGAGGTCTTGGCCTCGGTGAAGATGATGCCGGTCACGGGCGAGACGTCGCCGTAGTCCCGTCCCCAGGCGACGGTGACGTAGCGGTCGTTCGCCCACTGGTTGTTCGTCGGGTCGATCGCGAGCCACTGGTCGGTGCCGGGCAGCCAGACGGCGAGCCAGGCGTGCGAGGCGTCCGCGCCGAACACGCGCTCCTTGCCGGGCGGAGGCTGCGTCGCGAGGTATCCCGACACGTACCGTGCGGCCACGCCGTGACTGCGCAGGCACGCGAGCGCGACGTGCGCGAAGTCCTGGCAGACGCCCGCCCGCTTCGTCATCGCGTCGGCGACCGTGCTCGTCACGGTGGTGGCGGTCTTGTCGTAGTCGAAGTCGCGGAAGATCCGCTGCATCAGGTCTGTCGCCGCCTCGCCGATCGGACGTCCCGGCGTCAGCGACTCCGCTCCGTACGCGTGCGCGGTGGAATCGTGCGCGACCCGCGCCGACTCGAGCGCGTACTCGGTGGCCTCGACGGCCCCCGGCAGGTCGGGATGCCGCAGCGGCCGCGCGAGCTCCCACGGCTGCGCGAGCGCCTCGGCGTCGTACTCGGGCACTGCGACCGTCACCTCGCTCGCCGCCTCGATCGTCAGAGCCTCGTGCGGGTCGGTCACGTGGAAGTAGGTCGACGAGTTCCCGAACCAGTCCGTGCGCGGCGAGACGTCGCCGGGCACGGGGTCGACAGTGACCTCGGCCTGCGCCACGGTCTGCCAGGGCAGGTCGCGCGGACGCAGGTGGAACTGGCCGATGCTGTCCTGCACGGCGTCGCTGTAGGTGTACGCCGTGCGGTGCCACACGCGGTAGCGGGTCATGCGCGCGCGCCCATCAGCTCGACGAGCGACAGCTCCGTCATCGACACCGGCGGGGGCCCCGCCTCGAAGTGCAGGTCGGCGATCGCGTCCGACAGCTGCTCGAGCTGCGCGCGAATGCTCTCGAGCCCCTCGACGAGGCGCTCGCGGCGCCCTCCGACGACGGCGGTCATCTCGAGCACCTCCACCTCGGCGAGACCCGTCTCGAGCTGATCGAGCAGGCGCTCGGCCCGCGACGACCCCGTCGACGCCGGCAGCGCGGCGAGGTGCTCGCGCAGGGTCTGCAGCGAGAACGCGAGCGAGCGCGGATTACCGCGGTCGAGCAGCAGCAGCTCGGCGACGTCGGCCGCCCGCATCGCCCCGCGGTAGCGGCGACGGTGCGTCACGACGCTCTCGGCCGACAGCAGCAGCGACTCGAGCACCTCGCGGTCGGTGCGGGGACCGCGGCTGGCCGACAGCGCCGACGACAGCAGGGTCGTCAGCTGCAGGCCGCGCTCGAGGTAGCGACCGGCCTCCATCATGTGCCAGCCGGGGTCGCGGATCATGTTCGCCGTCACGCCGTACAGCGACAGCATCGACGCGAGCATGCGTCCGGCGGACTCCGCGGTGCGGTGCGGATGCGGGGCACTCCGCAGTGCCCGCACGGCGCGGTCGATGTTCGAGAAGACCCGCCACGTGTCGCCCGAGAGCTGGTCCCGCACCCCCTCCATCGCATCGCGCAGTCGCGCGATCGAGTGCGCTGCCGAGCCGGGGCGGGAGGCGTCGAGCAGCAGCGACCGGAACTCCGCCTCGGGGTCGGTCCAGCGCGTCCCGGCGAGGCGGTCGAGCGCGGCGAGCAGCACGCGGACGCTCTCGGCCGCCCGCGCGGCCGTGTGGGCGCCGGGCTGGTCGAGCGCCGCCTGCGTCGCGATGATGAGGCGCAGCAGATCCTCGGCGCGCTCGGCGTACCGCCCGGTCCAGAACAGATCCGACAGTGCGCGCGGCGCGAGGGTCGGGTCGCTGCGCGTCGTCGGGAGGGACGCCACCTCCGCGATCCCCTGGTCGGGATCGGCCTCGTCCGACTTCAGGACCCACACGTCCTTCGTGCGCGGCGCCGCCTCGGGTGCGGTGCGCACCGTCGCCAGCCCGCCGACGAGCGGCCGGTAGGTCGAGCCGAAGCGGATCGCGAAACCCCGCAGGGTGACGGGTCGAGCGGATGCCGCGCCCCCGGCATCCCACACCGGAACCTGCGACAGGTGCAGCCGCTCGACGGCCGCGAAGCGGTGCGGCTCGCGGTCGATCCGGCCGCGGACGGCGGGGTCGGTCGCGGCGAGGGGCCGGCGGGGATCGTCGATGTCGAACACCTCGATCGCCGGGTCGGCGGCATCCAGCCGGGGCAGCGCCTCGGCGCGCGCGTCGTCGTCGCCGAGCCACCACGCCGGCACCGACGGGAGCCGCAGCTGCTCGCCGAGCAGCCGCTCGCACGCTGCCGGCAGATAGGGGAGGAGTGCCGGGTTCTCGAGCACGCCGGCGCCCAGCCCGTTGACGACGCGCACCCGTCCGCGGCGCACCGCCTCGGCGAGGCCCGCGACACCGAGCCGCGACCCGGCGCGGAGTTCGAGCGGATCGCACCACTCCGCATCGACGCGTCGCAGGATGACGTCGACGCGTTCGCGCGGCGTCCGCGACGGCCACTGGGCGGGCTTCATCCAGACGGCGCCGTCCCGCACGACGAGGTCGCTGCCCTGCACGAGCGGGAAGCCGAGTGCGTTCGCGAGGAACGCCTGGTCGAACGCCGTCTCCGACAGCGGGCCGGGGGAGAGGACGACGATCCGCGGCGTGCTGACGCCCTCGGGGGCGGCGGCGATGAGCGCCGCGCGGAGGGCCGCGAAGTACGGGTCCATCCGGTGCAGCGCGCCCTCGTCGAGCAGGTCGGGCAGCACCTGGGAGATCACGCGACGGTTCTCGGCCGCGTAGCCGAGCCCCGACGGAGCCTGCACGCGGTCGGCGAGCACATGCCAGTCGCCCGCCGCATCCCGCCCGAGGTCGGTCGCCGACAGCAGCAGATCCGGCGGCGGGGCGTCGTCGCCGGCGCGGGCCATGGCCCGTACGAAACCGGCGTGGCCGAGGACGACCGCGGCCGGCACGATCCGCTCGCGCAGCACGACCTGCGGCCCGTACAGGTCCGCGAGCAGCGCGTTCAACAGCTCGGCCCGCTGCGCGAGTCCGACGTCCAGGCGCGCCCAGCCGGCGGCATCCATCACGAACGGCATCGGGTCGAGCTGCCACGGCTGCAGCTCGGCGCCGGCACGCGCGTACGAGACGCCGTCGTCGGCGAGGAAGCGGGCGATCTCGCCGTCGACGCGGTCGAGCTCTTCGCGGGTCAGACCGAGGGCGAGGGTGGCGAGACCCTGCCAGGCGGGGCGCAGCGTGCCGTCGGCGTCGACGACCTCGTCGAACCGCGGCGCTGCCGAGGCGAACGGCAGCGTCGGCTGCGACACGGCCGCGGCGTAATCACGGAGCACACTCACGCAGGTCCCCTTCCGGGTCCAGCGTAGGGGCACGCGACGCGGTCGATCCGCGCATTCCCGCCGGTGCCGGGCGAATACAGTGGAAGGCATGACGGGATCGGACGCCACCTTCACCGTGCGACCCGCGCGCACGTCGGACGTCCCCCGCATCCAGGAACTGCTCGAGCCGTGGGTGCAGCGCCGGATCCTGCTGGGCAAAGAGCGGGTCACGCTGTACGAGACCGTGCAGGAGTTCGTCGTCGCCGAGGCCGGCGACCGGCTCGTCGGATGCGGCGCCCTGCACGTCATGTGGGAGGACCTCGGCGAGATCCGCACGCTGATCGTCGCCGACGACTGGCTGCATCGGGGCGTCGGCGGTGCGGTCGTCGACCTGCTCGAAGACAACGCCCGTGCGCTGGGACTCAGCCGGCTGTTCTGCCTCACCTTCGAGGTGCCGTTCTTCTCGCGGCGCGGCTTCGCCGAGATCGGTGAGCAGGTGGTCGCCCCCGACGTCTACTCGCAGCTGCTGCGGAGCCCGGACGAGGGTGTCGCGGAGTTCCTCGACCTCGCGCACGTCAAGCCCAACACCCTGGGCAACACCCGCATGCTCAAGCAGTTGTAGGCGCGCCGGGCGGGCGGGCCGGGGACCCGTGCGTACCCTGGATCCGTGACCAGCCCGACCCGCCGCCGCAAGCCGACACCCGCCGTGTACCGGCGTCGTCGGCTCGCCGTCGTGCTGCTGGCCCTTCTGATCGTGGGCGGCATCGTCGCGGTGGTCGCGTGGCAGCCCTGGCGGGCGTGGGCGGATGCCGCGCCGCAGCCGACGGTCGGGGCCCCGGCATCCGCTTCCCCGGCCTCCACTTCTCCGGTCGCCGGCCCCTCGCCGACGCCGAGCGGTTCCGCCGCCGCCTCGGGGACGCCGACGCCGCGCGTCACCTCGTCGGCGGACGGTGACACCGGGGCGAAGCCCGACGGCGAACCCGCGGCCGCCCCGTGCACGACCGGCGACGTGACGGTCAGCGCCGTCGTCGACAAGAGCTCCTACGGGACGGGGGAGCTGCCGCAGCTGTCGATCCGGCTCGTCAACGACACCGACCTGCCGTGCCTCATCAACGTGGGGACCGCGGCGCAGACGTTCGAGATCACGAGCGGCAGCGACACCTGGTGGCGGTCGACGGACTGCCAGACCGAGCCGAGCGACCAGGTCGTCACCTTGGATGCCGGGCAGACCGTCACGAGCGCGGCGCCGATCGTCTGGGACCGCACCCGTTCGTCGGTCGACACGTGCGGCGGCGACCGGCAGAAGGCGCTGCCCGGGTGGTACAACCTCGCGGTCTCGATCGGCGGCATCGGCTCGGTCGAACCCGCCTCGTTCACGATCCGCTGACCCGCTCCGGCCCCGCGCGCGGAGGAGATTCTGAGAGGATTCTCATGATCTCGCGGGGTGGGGACCTGTCGCCGCCTCGCGCTCGCCGCGTACCCTGGGGGCAGCTCCCGGCGGCTTTCCCCGTTGTCCCCAGCAACGGAGCCACACCGACCCCCCCAGAGGTGTGGCGATCGGATCCCCCCCCGCCGCCGGTGAGTGATGGGCCCTCTCGACTTCTCCAGTCCCCAATGGGGAGTTCGAGGGGGCCCTTTGACGTCTCGCCGGGCCGGCCCGCGCCGCCGTAGGCTGGGGGGATGGCCGGGAAGAAGCGCGAGAAGAAGCCGCTCGAGTTCCGCAACACGCAGCTCGCCGATGCGCTCCAGACGCAGGACATGGCGGCGCTCGCGTTCGCACTGCGGCACGGACCGACGGTCGTGCCGCTCCTGCGCCCCGGTGCGCGCGACGATCCCCGCGACGCGGGGGAGGTATGGACCTACCGCGACCCCGCCACGGGCGACGTCGCGCTGCTGCTGTTCAGCGACGCGGCGAACAAGCCGGCATCCCTGCCGCCGGGGGTCGGACTGCAGTCCCCGGCGTGGCTGCGCGCGTTCCTCGGCACCCACGGCGAGCAGATCACGACGGTGTTCTTCGACATCGCCGGGCCGCACCCCATGCAGGCCGCTCCCGCGGACGTGATCGCCGCGCTCGAGGCCTGATCGACGCGCTCGAGGCATGACCGCCGTCAGAAGTCGGGGCGGTCGTCCGATCGTGGGCGGTGGTGGCGCGCCCGCTGGGCCAGGGCGTCGCGCAGGGTGCCCGCGCCGGCGTCGATGACCGCCCGGTACCCGAGACGGGCGGCCTCGGACCGGCGCTGGTCGTGCTGCGTGACGCGGCGGATCTCGCCCGACAGGCTGAGCTCGCCGATCGCCGCGAACTTCTCGGGGTTCGGGCGCTCGGTGGCGGCGCTCGCGATCGCGAGCGCGATGGCGAGATCGGCGGCGGGCTCGGTCAACCGCACCCCGCCCACGGTCGAGACGTAGACGTCCTGGTCCGACAGCTTGATGCCGGCCCGCTTCTCGAGGACGGCGAGCACCATCGCGACCCGCGCGCCGTCGACGCCGCTCACGATGCGGCGCGGGTTGGGTGCCGACGTGTGGAGCGTGAGCGCCTGCACCTCGACCGGCAGCGCGCGGCGCCCCTCGAGGGCGACGGTCACGCATGTGCCGGGTTCGCTGGGGCGGTTGCTGAGGAAGAGTGCGCTGGGATCGGGCACCTCGGCGATGCCGTCGCCCGCCATGTCGAAACAGCCCACCTCGTCGGTGGCGCCGAAGCGGTTCTTGAGCGCCCGCACGAACCGCAGCGACGTCTGCCGGTCACCCTCGAAGTGGCAGACGACGTCGACGAGGTGCTCGAGGATGCGGGGTCCCGCGACCTGACCGTCCTTGGTCACGTGGCCGACCAGCACGACGGGCAGGTCGCGCTCCTTCGCGACGCGGATGAGGGTGGATGCCACTTCGCGCACCTGGCTCGGCTGCCCGGCGGCGCCGTCGATGAGGCCCGACGACACCGTCTGCACCGAGTCCACGATGAGCAGGTCGGGACGCACGTCGTCGACATGCCCGAGCGTCGTGGCGAGGTCGGTTTCGCTCGCGAGGTACAGCTCGTCGTGCAGCGCCCCGGTGCGCTCGGCGCGCAGGCGCACCTGGCTGAGCGACTCCTCGGCGCTGACGTAGAGGACGCGACGGTCGGCGCGGGCGCTCTGCGCGGCGACCTCGAGCAGCAGGGTCGACTTGCCGACACCCGGCTCGCCCGAGAGCAGGATCGCCGCGCCGGGGACGATGCCGCCGCCGAGCACCCTGTCGAACTCCCCGACGCCGCTGGTGCGGCGGGGGGCCTCCCGCGTGTCGATCTGCGTGATCGGCCGCGCGCTGCGCGTGGGCGTCACGGGGGTGACGGATGCCGTGATCCCGGTCTGCGTGGCGGCCTCGACGACCGTGCCCCACTGCTGGCACTCGCCGCACCGGCCGACCCACTTCGCGGTGGTCCATCCGCACTCCGTGCACCGGAAGGCGGCGGTCGGGGCGGGACGTCGTGGAGCCATGACGACAGGCTAGCTGCGGCATCCGACATCACCGCTGGCGGCATCCGCTCTGAACTTCTTCAATGAATATGCAATATATTGCGTATCACTGCGTTACACCCCTCATCATCCTGGCTCCCCGGGGCCCGTCAGAGAGAAGAAGAGCCATGACCACTGCACACCGCGTCACCAACGTCGTCCTCGTCCACGGAGCCTTCGCCGACGGATCGGGCTGGCGCCGCGTCCACGACCTGCTGACGGCCCGCGGATTCCGCGTGTCGATCGTGCAGAACCCCCTCACCTCGCTCGAGGCCGATGTGGCGGCGACCACCCGCGTCCTCGACCAGCAGGACGGGCCGGCGATCCTCGTCGGGCACTCCTGGGGAGGCACCGTCATCACGCAGGCCGGTACCCACGAAAAGGTCGCGGGCCTCGTGTACGTGTCGGCGCTCATCCCCGACGTCGGCGAGACCTCGGCGCAGCAGTACGAGGGCTTCGCCGCGACCCCCGAGTTCGTCATCGACGTCCGCGAGGACGGCTACGGCTTCCTCGCCCGCGACCACTTCCGCGCCGGGTTCGCCGCCGACATCGACGAGGCGGATGCCGCCTTCCTCGCCGACAGCCAGGTGCCGGTCAACATGTCGGTGTTCGGCGAGGCCGTCACCGCCGCCGCGTGGCGCGACACGCCCAGCTGGGCCGTCATCGCCACCGAGGACAAGGCGTTCGACCAGGCGATGCTGCAGCACATGGCGTCGCGGATCGGCGCGCAGATCACGAACGTGCCCGGCAGCCACGCACTGTTCATCTCGCAGGCCGACACGGTCGCGCAGGTGATCGCCGACGCCGCGGAGTCAGCGCGCTGACGCGCGGCGGGTGTCGAGGAGGAGGATCGAGATGAGCGTCGTCCCGTTCGTCGTCCCCTTGTGGGCCGAATTGCTGGCCGCGGGGTTGGGCGGCGCGCAGGGCGCGCTCCTCGCCGCCGAGCACCGGCACCAGCGCATCGACCTGCTCGGGGTGCTCGTGATCGGGCTGCTCGTCGCGCTCGGCGGCAGCCTGCTGCGCGACGTAGTGCTCAATCAGCCGCCGGTCGTGATCTGGGCGAACTGGTACCTGCTGGTCGCCGCTTCCGGCGCCCTGGTGGGAATGGTCGTGCAGCCGCTGCTCTCGCGCGTCGGATGGCCCCTCGTCCTTCTCGACGCGATCGTCATGGGGATGTTCGGCGCCATCGGCGCCTCCAAGGCGCTGTCGCTGGGCGTCGGACCGGTCGGCGCGGTGGTGGTGGGGGTCATCGGCGCGATCGGCGGCGGCATCCTCCGCGACGTCGCCCTCAACCTGCCGTTCTCGTTCCTGCAGGTGAGCACGCTCTACGCCGTCGCCGCCGGCGCGGGGGTCACGGTCCTCGTCGTCCTGGACTCCTTCGCGGTGCCCGTCCTCGTCGCGGGGATCGTCTGCATCGTCGTGACCACCGCCGTGCGCGTGGCCGCGGTGGTCTTCGACTGGACCTTCCCCGAGCAGATTCCGTTCCGTCGCCGGCAGCAGGCGTGACCCCGGTCAGCGCAGCGACGTCGCGACGGTCCGCAGCGCCTCCGCCGAGCGGTGGAACAGCGCCAGCTCGTCGGCCGAGAACGAGGTCTCGAGGATGGGTCGGGCGCCCGCGCTGCTGACGACGGACGGCACCGAGAGCGCGACGCCGTCGACGCCCTGGAAATCGCTCAGCACCGTCGAGACCGGCATGACCACGTGCTGGTCGCCGAGGATGGCCTCCACGATCCGCGCGCTCGACAGACCGATCGCGTAGTTGGTCGCTCCCTTGCCCTGGATGACCTTGTAGGCGGCATCGCGCACGTCGACCGCGATGGCGTCCAGCTCCTCGGTCGTGAATGTGGGCTGCCCGTCGGGCGGTTGCCAGTCGAGGATCGGGACGGTGCCGATCGTCGCGCGCGACCAGTGGGGGAACTCGGTGTCGCCGTGCTCGCCGACGATGTAGGCGTGCACGCTGGAGGTCGACACCCCCGCGCGCTGCGCGAGCTTCCACCGCAGGCGCGACGTGTCGAGGACGGTGCCCGAGGCGAAGATCCGCTCGGGCGGAAGGCCCGTGACCTCCTGACCGATGACGGTGAGCACGTCGCACGGGTTGGTGACGATGACGTAGACGGCGTTCGGCGCGACCTCGAGCAGCTGCGGCAGCATCCGTCGCAGGATGCCGGCGTTGACACCGGCGAGCTCGGTGCGGGTCTGGCCCGGGTTCTGCTTGGCGCCGGCGGTGATGACGACGACGTGGGAACCGGCGGCGACCGAGATGTCGGCCCCGCCGGAGATGTCGCTCGAGCCGGTGAACTGCGCGCCGTGGGCGAGGTCGAGCACCTCGGCCTCGACCTTCTCGGCGGCGATGTCGTAAAGGGCGACGTGGCGGGCCGACCCGCGGATGAGGGCCGCGTAGGCGACGCTCGACCCCACGGCCCCCGCGCCGACGACGGTGAGTTTCGAGTTCTCGATGACGCTCATACCGTCAGTGTGGCAGCCGGCGGATGCGGGCGGCTCGGATCGGGCCGGAGAAATCAGGCGGGCTGCGCCTCGGTCGTCGCAGGCCGGCGGATGCCGAGGAACGAAACCGCCGCGCCCGCGGCCATGAGGACCGCGGTGACCCACGCCGCCCGGTGGAACCCGTCGAGGTCGAGCGATCCGCCGATGATCACGGCGAGGATCGCGATGACGACGAGTCCCGCGATGCGGGAGACGGCGTTGTTCGTCGCCGAGGCGATGCCGGAGCGCTCCCCGCCGATCGCGCCGAGGATCGTCGAGGTCAGCGGCGACACCGTGACGCCGAGGCCCAGGCCGAACGCGACGAGCCCGGGGAGTACCTGCGTCCAGTAGTCGAAGTCCTCGCGGACGGCGAGCAGCATCAGCGAGCCGACCGCCATCACGAGCGGGCCGACGGTCATGAACAGGCGTGGCCCGAAACGGTTGGTCCAGCCGCCGACGACCGAGCTCAACGCGATGAGCGCGACGGTCACGGGAAGGCTGGCGAGCCCGGCGAGGGTGGCGCTGAGCCCCGCGCCCTGCTGCAGGTAGACGCCGACGACGAACCCGTTGAGCGTGAGCGCGGCGTAGATGAAGAGGGTGGCCAGGTTGCCGGTCCAGAAGTTCCGCACGCGGAAGATGTCGAGCGGGAGGATCGGCGAGCGCACCGTCCGCTGCCGCAGCAGGAACGCGGCGAACATGACGATGCCGGCGACCAGCGGCATCCAGATCGCCGGATGACCCCACCCCAGGTTCGGCTGTTCGATGAGGGCGAAGACCACCCCGCCGAGTCCCAGGGTGCAGAGGGTCGCGCTCACGAGGTCGAGGTGCGCGTCGTCGCGGCGGTGGTCGATGTGGCCGAGGCGGGCGAGCAGGACGAAGGTGATCGCGATCGGGATGATCTGCACGAGGAACGCGAACCGCCACGACAGCAGGTCGACGAAGAGTCCGCCCAGAAGGGGGCCCGCGAGGTTCGCGGCGGTCGTCCACGCCGTCCACTGACCGATCGCCCGCGCCTGCGCGGGACCGTTCAGGAGGGAGGTGATGAGGGCGAGCGAACTCGGCACGAGGAACGCCCCCGCCGCGCCCTGCAGCGCCCGCGCGATGATCAGGACGATCGGGTCGGGAGCGAGCCCGACGCCGATCGAAGCGATGCCGAAACCGATGAGTCCGATGCGCAGGACGAGCACGCGGCCGAACGCGTCGCTCACCGAACCGGCGAACAGGATGAGCGAGCTCAGGGTGAGGAGGTAGGCATCCACCGTCCACTGCTGCGTCGACAGGCCCCCGCCGAGCTCCTCGCCGATCGCGGGCAGGGCGACGTTCACGATCGTGCCGTCGAGGAAGGCCACCGCCGAGGCGAGGGCGGCGATCGCGACGATGAGTCCGAACCGCGGGGTCGTCGATGCGCTCACAGCCTCACCGTAGACCCGCGGTGGGACATGCGGGGCGGATGCCGGGGGCTGGCCCGCGTCGCCGGTGCGGCGTAGCCTCCTGGCACGGTCACGAAGGAGTCGCCATGTCGCCATCCCTGCCTCCCGTCGTCGACGCCGCCACCTGGCGGCGCGAGCTGGATCGGCTGCGCGAGCGCGAGAAGGCCGCCACCCGCGAGCTCGACGCCGTTGCGGCGGCCCGCCGCCGGCTGCCCATGGTCGAGCTGCCGGACTACGTGCTCGAGGGCGCGGACGGTCCGGTCCGCCTGGTCGACGTGTTCCAGGGACGCTCGCAGCTCATCGTCTACAACCACATGTGGTCGGCGGGGAAGACCTGGCAGTGCCCGGGATGCACCAGCTGGACCTCGCAGTTCACACGGCTCGACTTCCTCGACGACTACGACGCGCGCTTCGTCATCGTCACGCAGGGCGAGATCGGTGAGGCGCTCGCGTACAAGGAGCGCGTCGGCAACCGCATGGAGTGGTACTCCACGGCGCACAGTCCGTTCGGGGCGGACGTCGGTGCACCGCCGGATGCGGGGTTCGCCGTCAACGTCTTCCTGCGCGACGGCGACACCGTCTACCGCACCTGGCACACAGACGGACGCGGCACCGAGCAGCTCGGCCATCTGCACGGTCTGATCGACGTCCTGCCCTGGGGGCGCCAAGAGGGCTGGCAGGACGTGCCTGAGGGCTGGCCGCAGCGCGGCACCTATGAGCATGGCTTCTCGTCGAAGGAGTATGCCCGGCTGTACGGCGTATGAGTCCCCGATTCGCCGCCGAGCCGACGCGAACGGTCGTCACCCGGGGGTCGAAGCGACGGTTCGCGTCGGGTCGAGGTCGGTGAGGGGGGTCGCGGGTAGGGCGATCCAGCCTTCGCGGCGGGCCTGAGCGGTGCGGGCGGGTGGGACGGCATGCGTCGCGCGGAGCGCGTGTGCGCGGGCGATGAGCGCAGCGACCACGGCGTCGAACGCGTCGTCGGAGGCCTCCATCAGCGCGCGCTGCGCGGGGGAGAGGGTGAGCCACGGCGCCGCGTCGAGGAGGTTCGCCGTCGCGGAGACGCGGGCCGCGGCATCCGTCTTGTATCCGGTCACGTCCACGCGCCAGGTGCGCAGCGCGACGGCGGGGTAGACCTCGACGAGGCGCCCGGTCGCGCCGGAGCGGTCGACGTCGTCGCCGGTGTCAGCGAAAGCGGCGAGCAGATCGGCGCAGCGCATCGCCGTGAGTCCGAGGCGATCGGTCGAGACGCTGAGCGGCAGACGTCCGGTGAGCGACTGGATGACGCGGTCGGTCTCGCGGTAGGCGAGGCGCCGGCGCCCGGCGATGCCGCGGAGGTCGGGATGCGGCGGCTCGCCGCGCGCGTGTGCGCTGACGTAGGCGACGAACTCGTCGGGCCAGCCGAACGCGCAATCGATCCCGACCTGGGCGGAGCCCTGCGCGAGCCGCACGACGTCGGCGTCCGTGTTGTCGAGTCGGAGCGTCGTGAGCTCGGCTCCGTCCGCACCCCAGGCGACGACGGCGACGGCGGTGCGCGCGGGCTGCGCCGCGAGGTCGACTCCCGTGGTGATCACACGCCGACGCTACCCGTCCGCCGGTGCGCCGAGACGTCCCAGATGGTCGCCGTCGCGGGCGCGGAGCGACCATCTGCGACGCCTCGGCGAAGCGCGAGGGGGCGCTGGTTCGCGGCATCCGCTCTCGTGTCGTAAACTGGACGACGGTGACGTGTCCGAGCGGCCGAAGGTGCAACTCTCGAAAAGTTGTGTAGGGTAACCCCCTACCGTGGGTTCAAATCCCACCGTCACCGCCAGAAAAACCCCCGCGAGTCGGGGGTTTTTCCCTTTCCCGAGACGGTTTCAGTAGCCCGCGCGCTCCTCGCCGCCGGCCTGCGACCAGCGCGCCGCCAGCGCCTCGGACCCGCGGGCGAGCATGGCGACGTCGGCCCCCACGAGTACGAAGTCGGCGCCGGCGTCGACGTAGGACTGTGCGACCTCGGGGTCGAAGGCGTTGACGCCGACCGGGATGCCGGCATCCGTCACCGCGGCGAAGGCCCGCAGAACGGCGGCGGTGACGTCGGGATGCGTCTGCTGACCGAGCAGACCGAGGGATGCCGCGAGGTCGCTCGGTCCCACGAAGACACCGTCGACGCCGTCCACCGCGGCGATCGCCGCGGCGGCCTCGACGCCCTCGGCCGTCTCGACCTGGACGAACAGCGACACGTGCTCGTCGGCGTCGGCGAGGTACCCCTCGACCCGGTTCCACCGGGCCGACCGCCCGAGCGCCGACCCGACGCCGCGCCGACCGCGCGGGGGATATCGCACCGCCTGGACGACCGCCTCGGCCTGCGGGGCGGACGACACCATCGGCACGAGCAGGTTCTGCGCGCCGAGATCGAGGACCTGCTTGATCACGACCGCATCGTCGGAGGGCACCCGCACGACCGGGGTGACCGGGTGGGCGGCGACGGCCTGCAACTGGGCGAGGACGGATTCGAGCCCGTTCGGGGCGTGCTCCATGTCGATGAGCACCCAGTCGAGGCCGGCGCCCGCGCAGATCTCGGCGACGAGAGGCGAACCCGAGCACACCCACATGCCGGCCAGCGGACGGTCGGCCTGCGCCAGCGCGGCGCGGAAGGTCGGGGTCAGACGAAGCGACATGTGATCTCCCCCATCGGGCCGTACTCGCACCGTACCTCGTCGCCCGCCGACACCCACATCGGCCGGGTGAACGACCCGGCGAGGATGATCTCGCCCGCCTCGAGCCGGGCGCCGTGCTGCGAGAACTTGTTCGCGAGCCAGGCGACGCCGGTGGCGGGGTGGCCGAGGACGCCCGCGGCGACGCCGGTCTCTTCGATCTCGCCGTTGCGCGAGAGCACACCGGGCACCCAGCGCAGGTCGATCTCGTCGGGACGCTTGTGCACGTCGCCCAGCACCATCGCGCCGTACGCCGCGTTGTCGGAGATCGTATCGACGATCGTGCGGCCCTCGAGCTCGATGTGCGAGTTCAGCACCTCGAGCGCCGGGACGGCGTAGTCGATCGCGGCGAGGGCGTCCTCGAGCGTGCAGTCGGGGCCCTCGAGCGGCTCGCGCAGGACGAACGCGAGCTCGACCTCGATCCGCACGTTCGAGAACCGGGCCGCCTCGATCTCGTCGCCCGAGCGGTACACCGTGTCGTCGAACATGACGCCGTAGTCGGGCTCGGTGATGCCGGTCGCCTGCTGCATCGCCTTGCTCGTGAGGCCGATCTTGCGCCCCACGAGCCGGCGCCCGGCGGCGATGTTGCGGTCGCGCCAGACGCCCTGGATCGCGTACGAATCCTCGACGGTGGCGTCGGGGTAGCGCGCCGTGATGCGGGGGATCACCCCGCGCGTGCGGTCGGCCTCGGCGAGCTCGGCGGCGATGGTGGCGATGGTCTCGGGGGGCAGCATCCGATCTTCTCCAGGCCTCAGAGCTGGTTGCCGAGCTTGAACTCGCCGTCGCCGACGGACTCGGGGGCGCGCGTGTACGAGAAGCCGTCGGCGCCGATCGTCACTGCCATCTCGGACGAGTCGGTGCGGGCGACGACCGGCTGCGGGTTGCCGTCGAGGTCGAGCACGAGCGAGGCGTCCGTGTACCAGCTCGGCACGACGGGGTTGCCCCACCAGTCGCGGCGCTGGTTGTCGTGCACGTCCCACGTGACGACGGGGTTGTCGGGGTCGCCGGTGTAGTAGTCCTGCGTGTAGACCTCCACGCGGTGCCCGTCGGGGTCGCGCAGGTACAGGTAGAACGCGTTCGAGACGCCGTGACGGCCGGGGCCGCGCTCGATCGCGTCCGACCGCCGCAGCGCGCCGAGCTTGTCGCAGATCGCGAGGATGTTGTGCTTCTCGTGCGTCGCGAAGCAGACGTGGTGCATGCGGGGACCGTCGCCGCCAGTCATCGCCGTGTCGTGGACGGTGGGCTTGCGCCGCATCCACGCCGCGTACACCGTGCCCTCCTCGTCCTGGATGTCCTCCGTCACGCGGAAGCCCAGGGACTGCATGAAGTTGACGGCACGCGGCACGTCGGGGGTCACCTGGTTGAAGTGGTCCAGCCGGACGAGCTCGCCGGGGCTGTAGAGGTCGTACCGCCACGAGAGGCGCTCGACGTGCTCGGTCGCGAAGAAGAACTCGTACGGGAAGCCGAGCGGGTCTACGACGCGCACCGAGTCGCCGATGCCCTTCGTGAAGCCGTTCGGCTCGCGCCGCACGTCGCACCCCAGCTCGGAGTAGAACGCGACCGCCCTGTCGAGGTCCTCGGCCGAGCGCACCCGGTACGAGAACGCCGCGACGGCCGCGATCGGGCCCTGCCGCAGGACGAGGTTGTGGTGGATGAACTCCTCGGTCGAGCGCAGGTAGATCGCCTCGTCGTCCTCCTCCGTGACGTGGAGCCCCAGGATGTCGACGTAGAAGACGCGGGATGCCGCGAGGTCAGTGACGACCAGTTCCATGTACGCGCAGCGCAGCACGTCGGGGGCGGGCGAGGAGGGAGTCGGGATCGGGTTGTCGGAGCGGATGAGGGACTCCTGGCTCACCCAGAAGCCGGAGGAGGTGAGAGTCATGTCGTCGCGGTGGCTCATGTCAGCGTCCTTGCGTGAGTGAGGGAGGTCAGTTCTTGCCGAAAGTGGGGTTGTGCACCTTGCCGAGGGTGATGTGCACGGCCTGCTGGTCGGTGTAGAAGTCGATCGAGCGGTACCCGCCCTCGTGCCCGAGGCCCGAGGCCTTGACGCCGCCGAACGGGGTGCGGAGGTCGCGCACGTTGTTGGAGTTCAGCCAGACCATCCCGGCCTCGACCGCCTGCGAGAAGTTGTGCGCCCGCTTGAGGTCGTTGGTCCAGATGTAGGCGGCGAGCCCGTACTTCGTGTCGTTCGCGAGCGCGAGGGCCTCGTCGTCGGTGTCGAACGGCGTGATCGCCACGACGGGGCCGAAGATCTCCTCCTGGAAGATCCTTGCCGTCGGCGGCACGTCGGCGAACACGGTCGGCGCGACGAAGTTGCCGTCGTCGAAGCCGTCGGGTCGGCCGCCGCCGGCCACGAGCCGACCCTCGGTCCTGCCGAGCTCGACGTACGACATGACCTTGGCGTAGTGCTCGGGGTGCACGAGCGCGCCGACCTCGGTGGCCGGGTCGTGCGGGAATCCGACCTTCACCCGCGCGGCCTGCGCCGCGTAGCGCTCGACGAACTCGTCGTACACCTCGCGCTGCACGAGGATGCGGCTGCCCGCCGTGCAGCGCTCGCCGTTGAGCGAGAACACCCCGAAGATCGTCGCGTCGATCGCGGCCTCCAGGTCCGCGTCGGCGAAGACGACCGCCGGGCTCTTGCCGCCCAGCTCCATCGACAGGCCCTTCAGCCAGGGCGCCGCGTTCGCGAAGATCAACTGCCCCGTCGAGCTCTCGCCCGTGAACGAGATGAGCGGCACGTCGGGGTGCTTCACGAGAGCGTCGCCCGCCTCTTCGCCGAGACCGTTGACGAGGTTGAAGACGCCCTGCGGCAGTCCCGCCTCTTCGAAGATGCCCGCCCAGAGGGATGCCGAGAGGGGGGTGAACTCCGCGGGCTTCAGCACCACGGTGTTGCCCGTGGCGAGCGCGGGGCCGAGCTTCCACGACTCGAGCATGAACGGCGTGTTCCAGGGGGTGATGAGCCCCGCGACGCCGATCGGCTTGCGGTTGACGTAGTTGATCTGCCGTCCCGGCACCTTGAACGTGTCGTCGGACTGGGCGACGATCAGGTCCGCGAAGAAGCGGAAGTTCTCGGCCGCTCGGCGGGCCTGCCCGAGCGCCTGCGTGATCGGCAGGCCCGAGTCGAAGGACTCCAGCTCCGCGAGGCGCTCGTCGCGCGCCTCGACGAGGTCAGCGATCCGGTGCAGCACGCGCGAGCGCTCGCGCGGCAGCATCCGCGGCCACGGTCCGTCGGTGAACGCACGACGCGCGGCGGCGACGGCGGCATCCACATCGGCCTTCTTGCCCGCGGCGGCCTGCAGGTACACGCGGTTGGTCACCGGGTCGAGCACGTCGAATGTGCCGCCGTCGTGCGAGTCGACGAAGGCACCGTCGATGTAGTGCTGGATGCGGGTGGGGAGGTCTGCGGGCGTGTGGGGCGCCGCCAGGGTGGGGTCCGTCATGTCGTGCGTCCTTGCTCGAGGGTCAGAAGTTCGGGAGGCCGAGGGCCTCGTCCGGGTGTTCGTGGATCATGTAGGCGTCGAGGGTCGCGGACCGATGGCGGCGGGCCGCCTGCTCGATCTCGCCGAGGGGCGCGCCGCGCTCGATCAGCGCGACGATCTGCTCGTGCTCGCGCACCGACTCCTGCGCCCGACCCGGCACGAAGCTGAAGGTCGAATCGCGGAGGTGCCCGAGCCTGGCCCACTCGGATTCGACGAGCTCCAGCATCCGCGGGTTCGCGCACTTGCCGTACAGGGTCGCGTGGAACTCCTGGTTCAGGCGGGTGAACGAGTGCGGATCGAAGTCGCTGAGCGACTGGATCATCCGTTCGTTCGTCTGCCGGGCGTGACGGAGGTCGTCGGCGGTCAGGCGGCGTGCGGCCAGCGCCGTCGCGGTGCCCTCGAGGATCGACAGCGCCTGCATGCTGAAGCGGTACTGCGTGTCGTCGACCATCGAGACGCGCGCGCCCACGTTGCGCTCGAAGGTCACCAGGCCCTCGGCCTCGAGCTGGCGGATCGCCTCGCGGACGGGGACGACGCTCATGTCCAGTTCTCCGGCGATCGCACCGAGCACGAGGCGATACCCGGGGGTGAACTCCTGCGACGCGATGCGCTCCTTCACCCAGTGATACGCGCGCTGCGATTTGCTGAGCCCCGGTGCCGTCGTCAGATCGTCGCTCGCCATGCGCGGTACCGGTCCTTCCACTCGCCCGCGAGCGGGAACAGTCCGTCGACCGCGTGGCCCTCGGCGACGCGGTCGGCGATCCAGCCGTCCTCGATCTCCTGTTCCAGCGCGGCGTCGACGACCTCGGCGGCGAGCGCGGGCGGGATCACAATGACACCGTCCGCGTCGCCGACGAGGATGTCGCCGGGCTGCACCGTCGTGCCGCCGCACGCGATCGTCACGTCGGCATCCCACGGCACGTGACGGCGGCCGAGGACCGCCGGGTGCGCACCGGCCGTGTAGACCGGGATACCGACGGCCGAGACGGCGTCGATGTCGCGGACACCGCCGTCGGTGACGATGCCCGCCGCCCCGCGCGCGTGCGCGCGGATCGCGAGGATGTCGCCGAGCGTGCCCGAGCCGGACTCGCCGCGGGCCTCGATCACGATGACCTCGCCCTCGCGGACGGCGTCGAACGCGCGCTTCTGCGCGTTGTAGCCGCCGCCGTGGGAGTCGAAGAGGTCCTCGCGGTTCGGGACGAAACGCAGGGTGCGGGCGAGCCCGACGAGCTTCGCGCCCGGGCGGAGGGGTCGGACGCCGTCGATCGTGACGTTGTTCAGGCCGCGCTTGCGCAGCTGCTGCGACAGCCCGGCGACGGGTGCCCGCTCGAGCTTCGCGCGGAGCTCCGGGTCGAGCCCCGGCGCGGGCAGGCCCGCGGCCTCGCGCGAGCCCCACGCCTCGGCGCGCTGCAGGTCGTCGGCGGCGGGGAGGGAACCCAGGGCGGGGTCGAACGGGCGCTCACCCTGCACCACCGTCGTGCGCAACCGGCCGGACGAGGGGGCACCGGCGGCATCCGGGGCATCCACCTCCACCTCGACGACGTCGCCGGGGACGACCACCGACGAGCCGGCGGGGGTGCCGGTGAGGATGACGTCGCCGCGCTCGAGGGTCATGTGCTGCGAGAGGTCGGCGACGATCTGAGCGAAGGGGAAGATCAGATCGGCGGTCGTGTCGTCCTGCGCGAGCTCGCCGTTCACCCAGGCGCGCACACGCAGCGCCCCGGGGTCGACCTGGCGGGCGTCGATGAGGTGCGGCCCGATCGGCGTGTACCCGTCGCGGCCCTTGGAGCGGACGTTCGAGCCGCGGTCGTTCGCGCGCAGGTCGTAGAGACCGAAGTCGTCGGATGCCGTGACCCACCCGACGTGCGCCCACGCCTCCGCCGCGCCCACGTGGCGCGCATCGGTGCCGATGATGAGCGCGACCTCGGCCTCGAAGGCGAGCAATTCGGTGCCGGCGGGTCGCTCGATCTCGTCTCTTGACGCGGCGAGCGAGCTCGACGGCTTCAGGAAGTAGGAGGGCGCGGCGGGGCGGCGTCCGCGCTGGTCGGCGCGCGAGGCGTAGCTGAGGTGGACGGCGACGATCTTGCCCGGGCGCTGAGGAAGGGCGGCGAAACGCGGATCGACGGGGGTCGTCGGTTCGATGTCGTGGGTCATGAGCTCCCTCGCTCTTGCGGCATATCCCAAATCGTATATTATCAACGCATTCGCAGCAACGCCCGTCGCGGGCAGCGGATCCGACAGTGTCGTCACCAGGAGTCAATGAAGATGAGCGAATCCTCGCGCACGGGGTTCACCCCCACCGGAACGATCAGCAGCCCCACCGACCGTCGCCGCGTCGTGTTCGCGACCGTCGTCGGCACCACCGTCGAGTGGTACGACTTCTTCATCTACGCCCAGGCGGCGGGGCTCGTCTTCGCGCAGCTGTTCTTCGCGCCGCTCGGCGAGAGCACGGCGACGATCCTGTCGTTCCTCACCGTGGGCATCAGCTTCCTGTTCCGCCCGCTCGGCGCGTTCCTGGCCGGACATTTCGGCGACAAGTACGGCCGCCGCGTGGTGCTGGTGGTGACGCTCATCCTGATGGGTGTGGCGACGACGCTCGTCGGCCTGCTGCCCACCTGGACCGTCATCGGCCTCGCCGCCCCGATCCTGCTGATCTTCCTGCGCATCCTGCAGGGCATCTCGGCCGGCGGCGAGTGGGGCGGCGCGGTGCTCATGGCCGTGGAGCACGCCCCCAAGCAGAAGCGCGGACTCTTCGGCGCCTCGCCGCAGATCGGTGTGCCGATCGGTCTGCTGCTGGCCTCGGGGATGATGGCACTCATGTCGGTGCTCGCCCCGGGCGACGCGTTCCTCGAGTGGGGCTGGCGTGTGCCGTTCCTCTTCTCGATCGTGCTGATCCTCGTCGGGTACTACATCCGCCGCCGTGTCGAGGAGAGCCCCGTCTTCCTCGAGCTCGCCGAGCGCAAGGAGCGCACGCGCACCCCCATCGTGCAGCTGTTCCGCAAGCACGCGCTCCTCGTCGTCATCGCGGCGCTCGTGTTCGCCGGCAACAACGCCGCCGGATACATGACCACCGGCGGCTACATCCAGAACTACGCCACCAACCCCGAGGGGCCGCTCGCGATGGATCGCAGCGGTGTGCTCCTGGCCGTCACGGGCTCGGCCCTGTTCTGGCTCGCCTCGACCTGGACCGCCGGGTGGATCAGCGACCGCATCGGCCGGCGCTCGACCTACATCGGCGGCTGGATCCTGCAGCTGATCGGCGTGTTCACCCTCTTCCCGCTCGTGAACACCGGAGACCTCGGCCTCCTGTTCACGGCCCTCGCGATCCTCGCGATCGGCCTCGGCTTCACCTACGGGCAGCAGTCCGCGTACTACGCCGAGCTCTTCCCCGCCTCGATCCGGTTCTCGGGCGTCTCGATCTCGTACGCGATCGGCGCGATCCTCGGCGGCGCGTTCGCCCCCACCATCGCGACCGCGCTCGTGCAGGCGACGGGGTCGACCTGGTCGGTCGCGTTCTACCTGGCGGGGATGACGGTGCTCGGCCTGCTGGCGACGCTGCTGCTGCGTGATCGCACCGGCATCCCCCTCGGACCCGATCACGAGGAGGAACAGGCGAAGAGCCCGATCTACGGGGTGTCCCGGGCCTGAGATCCCGGATGCCGCGTCCGACCGTCCTCCCGAAAGCGAGCACCATGCAGTTCCACCACCACGGATACGTCTCCGGGGACCCTCGCGTCGAGAACGCCGCCGGCACGGGGATCGACCGACCCGAGGAGCTTCCCGACGAAACCGACGTCCTGATCGTCGGGTCGGGACCGGCCGGGATGCTGCTGGCCGCCCAGATGTCGCAGTTCCCGGCGGTCTCGACGCGCATCATCGAGCGGCGCGGCGGGCGGCTGCCCCTCGGCCAGGCCGACGGCATCCAGCCGCGCAGCGTCGAGACGTTCCAGGCGTTCGGGTTCGCCGAGCGGATCACCGCCGAGGCCTACAACATCGGGTACATGAACTTCTGGGGCCCGGACCCGGAGGACCCGTCGCGCATCCGCCGCACCAGCCGCACGGAGGACTACGGGCTGAAGATCAGCGAGTTCCCGCACCTGATCGTCAACCAGGCGCGCGTGCTCGACTACTTCGCCGAGGCGGCGGCGCTCGGCCCCGGCCGCATCCGCCCGGACTACGGCGTCGAGTTCGTCGCACTCACCCGGGACGACGCGGACGAGTACCCGCTCGCGGTGCGGGTGCGCCACGTCGAAGGTGCGCGGGCCGGCGAGGAGCGCACGATCCGCGCGAAGTTCGTCGTCGGATGCGACGGGGCGCGCAGCGGCGTGCGCGAGGCGATCGGCCGACGGCACGTCGGGCGGTTCGCGGCGCACGCGTGGGGCGTCATGGACGTGCTCGTGAACACGGACTTCCCCGACTGGCGCATCAAGTGCGCGATCACCTCCGAGGCGGGCAACATCCTGCACATCCCGCGCGAGGGCGGGTACCTCTCGCGCATGTACATCGACCTCGGCGAGGTGCCCGACACCGACAACCGGGCGGTGCGCAGCACCCCCATCGAGGAGATCATCCGCCGCGCGAATGAGATCCTGCACCCGTACTCGATCGACGTGAAACAGGTCGCCTGGCACAGCGTGTACGAGGTCGGGCACCGCGTCACCGACCGGTTCGACGACGTCGAGGACGGCGACGGTCGCACGCCCCGGGTGTTCCTCACCGGCGACGCCTGCCACACGCACAGCGCGAAGGCGGGGCAGGGCATGAACGTGTCGATGCAGGACGGGTTCAACCTCGGCTGGAAGCTCGGGCACGTCCTCACCGGGCTGGCCCCGGCATCCCTCCTCTCGACCTACTCGGGCGAACGTCAGCCGGTCGCGCAGCAGCTCATCGACTTCGACCGCGAGTGGTCCTCGCTCATGGCCCGCAAGCCCCACGAGATCTCGGACCCCGACGACCTCGCGAACTACTACCTCGCGACCGCCGAGTTCCCCTCGGGGTTCATGACGCGCTACGAGCCGTCGGCGATCGTCGCGGACGACCGGCACCAGGCGCTCGCGGAGGGCTACCCCGTCGGCAAGCGTTTCGCGTCGGTCCCGGTGACCCGGGTGGGCGACGGCAACGTCGTGCACCTCGGCCACCATGCCCGCGCCGACGGACGTTGGCGGGTCTACGCCTTCGCCGACCCGGATGCCGCGGCCCTGGGCACGTGGGCGGAGTGGGCGGCATCCGCCGATTCACCGCTGGTGCGGTTCACGCCCGCCGGCGCCGACGTCGACGCGGTGTTCGACGTGAAGGTCGTGTACCCGCAGTCGTACGACGAGGTGGATCTGCTCGCGGTGCCGGAGGTCTTCCGGCCGCGGACCGGCCCGCTCGGCCTCATGGACTGGGAGAAGGTCTACGCGGCCGGGCCCGGCGCCTGGAACTCCGTCGACATCTTCGCCGAGCGCGGCATCGACCGCCGCGGCGCCGTCGTCGTCGTGCGCCCCGACCAGTACGTCGCCGCGGTGCTGCCGCTCGAGGCCACCGCTGAGCTCGACGCCTTCCTCACCGGCGCGTTCGCGGGCTGAGGCGTCGTCGACCCGACGCGAACTGCTGCCATCGAGCGGCGGAGACAGCAGATCGCGTCGGGTCGGCGGTGTGCTTACCAGCTGCGAGAGGCGGAGGTCACGGTCTTGGTGAGCTTCGTCTCGGGCACCACGAAGCGGTAGGTGCCCTTCGACTTCGCGGTGTAGGAGGCCTTGCCGGAGCTGTTCGTCTTCCGGGTGGCGATCGTCTTCCAGCCCTTCGCCGAGCGCTTCTGCACCTTCACCGTGGTGTCCTTCGGCGCCGCGGTGAAACCCGCTCCGGCGTTGAAGGAGACCGAGGCGGTGTACGTCGTCGCGACGACCGCGCCCCAGGAGTAGGTCGCCTCGGACGAGATGCCGACCTTGCCGGCCGCCTTACCCGTCGTCTTCTTCGCGATGGTCTTGGCGCCGGTCGCATCCGCCCAGTGGGTCGGCGCGGACTGGAGCTGTGCGCGCCACGTGCCCTTCGCGTCGTCGCGGATGACGGCCGTGTAGGCCCCCTTGCTGTTGCTCGTGACGGTCTTCTTCGTGACCCAGGTCGAGCCGCTCTTCTTCTGCAGCGCGACGCGGGAGCCGGACTGCGGCACGAAGGCGCGAGAGCAGCACGACGGGTCGAAGCGTGTCACCGTCCCCGAGAAGGCGAGGCCGTCGATCCGGCGGGTGAGGCGCATCGTGGTGTCGGCGGCATGACGCAGATCGACGGTCGCGTTCGTGAACACGACCCGCGGGCTGTCCGTCCAGTAGTCGGCACCGTTGGCCGACGCCCAGGAGTAGCTCAGGCTCGCGTCCTGCACGGTGGCGGTATACGTGCCGGCGATGGCGAAGTCGGGATAGGCGGGGAGCTCGAGCTGGACCCGGCCGTTCTGATAGTCGACTCGCGACGTGTCGATCCGCCACGAGCGCAGCTCACGGTTGTCCTTCTTGCGGATGAGGGCGATGGTCACGCTCTCGAGGCAGTCGGGCGCCTGCCCGGCGCTGGATTTCGCGACATCCACATAGAAGATCTGCTCGTGCGACGCCGCGGAGATCTTCTTCGGCGCCGTCAGTGTCACCGTGCAGGCGTTGACGATCGCCGCGTTCGCCGGCGCCGCGGCGACGAGTGATGAGAGCACGAGCGCGGTCGCCACCCCCACCGTGGTCGCGATCTTTGTGAACCGGAATGTCATGCGTTTCCTCCTGCATGGGACGGGGCGTGCGATCGCACGCGGCCTCACATTAGGGAGTTCTCATCCACCGGACGGGTCGTCGGAGGCTATCCGGACGAACCCGGACACCCCAGTGCGAGCGTGGGTGCGCCTCCGCTCGACAGGTCGGCGATGAGCGCCTCCACGCCGGCGAATGTCGTCTCGGATGCGACCGGACGTCCTCGATGCCCTGACCGACGACTCACGTCACCGCGTCGACCCGACGCGACCTGCGCCCATCCCGGCCCCGAACGCCGCACTTCGCGCCGGGTCGCGACGTCGAGACGTCGCAGATGGTCGCGCGAGCGGTGGGGGAGCGACCATGTGCGACGCCTCGGCGTTCGGGGCCGAGCGCCGGGGCTCATATCGCGGCGAGAAAGTCGGCACCACCCCTTCCGGGCGACGGGGCGGAGTTCGTAGCGTGGAGCCATGGCGCGTGACGACGACCGACCCGAGGACCTCTACACCGGACCCATCGACCTGTCGGCGCTCGCCGCGGAGGACGGCGATCTCGAGATGCCCGAGATCAGCTACGACGAGCAGCGCTACCCCGCGCGCCCGCGTCGTCTCCGCCCGCGCGACAACCTGCGCGGCAGCAGTGTGCGCCGGATCCGCACCGACCCGCGTACGGCGAACGGGACGAACCCGTCGTACGTCGAGTGGCTGGTGCGTCAGTCGATGCTGAAGGATGCCGACGTCCTCGCCCGTCAGCTGTCGGGGCAACCCACGATGTGGCGCAACGCCTACGCGCGCCCGGACGCGCGGCGGGCCATCGCGACCAGCGACGTGTGGTTCACCGCCTACCCGATCTCGCTCATCACGCGTCCCGGGCAGTCGTTCCTGTCGGCCCTCGGCGACGACGAGCTGTGGTCGGTCTTCGAGCGGATCGGCATCACCGCCATCCACACCGGGCCCGTCAAGCGCGCCGGCGGCATCGAGGGCTGGGGTGAGACTCCGAGCGTCGACGGCCACTTCGACCGCATCAGCACGGCGATCGACCCCGCGTTCGGGACGGAGGACGAGTTCCGCGCCCTCTGCGACGTCGCCGACTCCCACGGCGGCAGCATCATCGACGACATCGTCCCCGGTCACACGGGCAAGGGGGCGGACTTCCGCCTCGCTGAGATGGGTTTCAAGGACTACCCGGGGATCTACCACATGGTCGCGATCCCGCCGGAGGACTGGCACCTCCTCCCCGACGTGCCCGAGGGCTACGACAGCGTCAACCTCGACCCGGCGACCGAGCACACCCTCGCCGAGCACGGGTACATCATCGGGGCGCTGCAGCGCGTCATCTTCTACACGCCCGGCGTGAAGGAGACGAACTGGAGTGCGACGGCGCCGGCGATCGGGCCCGACGGCGTCACCCGCCGCTGGGTGTACCTGCACTACTTCAAGCAGGGCCAGCCCTCGATCAACTGGCTCGACCCGACGTTCGCCGGCATGCGCCTCGTGATCGGCGACGCGCTGCACTCGCTCGGTGAGCTCGGCACGAGCGCGCTGCGCCTCGACGCGAACGGCTTCCTCGGGGTGGAGAAGAGCGCCGAGGGTCTGCCGGCGTGGTCGGAGGGGCATCCGCTCTCGCACGCGGCGAACCACATCATCGCGGGCATGGTGCGCAAGGTCGGCGGCTTCACCTTCCAGGAGCTGAACCTCACGATGGAGGACATCCGCGACACGGGCGCCGTCGGCGCCGACCTGTCGTACGACTTCATCGGACGGCCGGGCTACCACCACGCCCTCGCCACCGGGCAGACCGAATTCCTGCGGCTGGCGCTCACCTCGTCGCTCGAGCTCGGGGTCGCCCCCGTGCAGCTCGTGCACGGGCTGCAGAACCACGACGAGCTCACCTACGAGCTCGTCCACTGGGCCACCCGGCACGCCGACGAGGAGTACGCCTTCCGCGGCGACGTCATCACCGGCGGCGAGCTCGCCGAGGTCGTGCGCGCCGAGCTGACCGAGAAGCTGGTGGATGCCGGTGACTACAACCGCGTGTTCACGCAGAACGGCATCGCCTGCACATCGACCTCGCTCATCGCGGCGACCCGCGGCATCCCGTCCCTCGACGACATCACCGACGACGACGTCCCCGCGATCCGCGACGCGCATCTGCTGCTCTGCGCCTACAACGCCTGGCAGCCGGGTGTCTTCGGCCTGTCGGGCTGGGACCTCGTCGGCATGCTGACGCTGCCCGGCGACGAGGTCGCCGACCTCATCGGCGCCGGCGACACCCGCTGGATCGAGCGGGGCGCGCACGACCTGCTCGACGTCGACCCGGGGGCGACGCGGTCGACCTCGGGCATGCCGCGCGGTCGGGCGCTCTACGGTCCGCTGCCCGCGCAGCTCGAGGACCCGGGCTCGTTCGCGTCGCGTCTGTCGGCGATCATCGACCTGCGCCGCGCGCACGGCGTCGCGACGGCGACCCAGGTGGACATCCCCGAGGTGGCGCACGCCGGCATGCTCGTTCTGGTCCACCGGCTGGACGAGGGGGTGCCGGATGCCGACGCGCCCGTGCAGGTGACGGTCCTGAACTTCTCGTCAGAGCCGATCGAGGGCACCGTGCGGTCCGAGCACCTGGCCCCGCAGAGCGAGGTGCGCGACGCGGCGGCCGACGAGGTCGTCGGCCGGGTCGACGACCTGCAGAGCTTCTCGGTGTCGCTGCCCGCCTACGGGGCCCTGTTCCTGCTGCTCGAGCCCCAGCCCGACGAGGAGTGACCGATCGGATGCCGGTGCGCAAGCCCTCTCGTGATGTCGGGAGCGGTGCGTAGCGTCGTCGCATGAGCGACCAGAGCATCCCCTCCGAGAACGACGCCACCGGCCCCGCCGAGAGCCACTCCCTTCCGCCCGAGACCGGGCAGCCCGGCGAGATGCTCGGCGGGCCGAGCGGAGACACCGCGGTCAAGGACCCCGAGGAGTGGGTCACCGGCGACGAGCCGATGACGGGCGCGCAGCGCAGCTACCTCGACACCCTCGCGCGGGAGGCGGGCGAGCAGATCCCCGCCGACCTCACGAAGGCGCAGGCATCGGAGCACATCGACCGCCTGCAGCAGGCGACGGGGCGCGGCGCCTCCGACTGATCGGCGACGGCGCCGCGCTCGGTCAGGCGAGCGCGGCGTCGATGCCGGCGAGCGGAACGGGCAGCCAGTCCGGACGGTTGCGGGCCTCGTAGATCGACTCGTACACGGCCTTGTCGAGCACGAGTGCGCGGAGCAGCACGGGGTCGAGGGCGATCGCCCCGGGCGCGGCGGTATAGGCGGAGAGGAAGGCCTCGCGGCAGGCCGCCGCCCAGGCCGCGGCATCCGGTCCTGCCCCGACGGCGCCGGCGTAGTCGAAGGAACGCAGCATTCCGGCCACGTCGCGCGGCGGGAGGTCGGGGATCGCCCGCTCGGCCATGGGGCGCAGGGGTTCGCCCTCGAAGTCGACGATCCGCCAGCCGCCGTGCGGCACGGCGAGCACCTGTCCGAGGTGCAGGTCGCCGTGGATGCGCTGCAGTCTCGGCCAGGGGCGGTCGAGCGCGGCGGCGTACACGGCGTCGATCGCCGCGAGCCGGTCGGCGACGGCGGGGACTTCGGCGGAGGCGATCGCCAGGCGTCGGCGCCAGGCGCGGCCCACCGCGGCGAGCTGGTCGGGCGAGGCATCCATCGATTCGAGGGCGTCGCTGAGCGCGCCGTGCACCCCGGCGACGGCGACCCCGAGGTCGTGGGCGGCGTCGGTGAAGTCGCGGCCCTCGCGGGCGGCGTCGAGTGCGATCGCCCACCCGTCGCGTACGCCGGGCAGGAACTCCTGCGCGAACCCGAGGGTCCCGCGTGCCGCGCCGGAGTCGCGGCCGACGTCGGGCCATTCGGCATCCGCGCTGCCGTAGAAGCGCGGCACGTACGGCGAGCCGGCTTCGCTCAGCACGCGCTGCACCGTGACGTCGGGGTTCTCGCCGTGGTGCAGCGTCCGGAAGAGTTTGAGGATGATGGCGGGTGCGCCGTCGACGTCGTAGACGATCGAGGTGTTCGACTGCTCGCCGGTGAGCACACGCGAGCCCGTCACGCGGCTCGTATCGACACCCATGTCCGCGAGGAGGCCGACGGTGAAGGCGGGATGCCGCGTGGCATCCACCACCGCATGCCCTTCCGCGGTCGTGGTGACGACCTCCAGGTCGCCGGGGTCGCTCACCTCGGCGAGCGGCACGTTGTAGAGCGTGGGCACCGCGCCGGCGTCGTCCATGAGGAGGTACCGGGTCGCCCCCGCCACGGTCTGCGTGTCGAGCACGCGGAACTGCGGATCGTGACTCTTGCCCGCATACCAGCGCTGCCGCGCCACCCAGGCACCGAGGTCGTCGTCGAATTCCACACGTCCAGCCTGGCCCGAGCACGCCGCCCCGCGGAAGGGGTGGACGAGGAATCGTCGAGACGTTAGGGGACGGCGGTCACGCCAGCGGCAGGCGGAGGGTGAACGCGGTGTGTCCGGGGGTGCTCTCGACACCGATCGAGCCGTCGTGGGCGGCCACGATCGCTTCGGCGATCGACAGGCCGAGCCCGGTGCTCCCGGCATCCCGGTTGCGCGAAACGTCGCCCCGCGCGAACCGTTCGAACAACCTGTCGCGGATGTCGGGCGCGATGCCGGGTCCGTCGTCGGTCACCTCGAGCACCGCATGCTCGCCGTCCAGCCGGAGGGCGAGGACCACGCGGGTACCGGGTGGTGTGTGGGTGCGGGCGTTGCGCAGGAGGTTCGCGACCACCTGCCGGAGCCGATTCTCGTCGCCGGTCACCTCGATCGTGTCGTCGTCGCCGAGGTCGAGCAGCCACGTCCGCGACGGGTCCGCGGCATGGGCGTCGCTGACCGCGTCGATCGCGAGCATCGTGAGGTCCACGCTCTCGCGGCGCAGCCGCTGACCGGCGTCGAGCCGCGCGAGCAGCAGCAGGTCCTCGACGAGGTCGGCCATGCGGGTGGACTCCGAGGCGATCCGGTCGAAGGCGCGTTGCTGAGTGGGTGTCATCGGCGCGTTCTCGCCGAGGGAGAGTTGCGCGTACCCGCGGATCGACGCGAGAGGCGTACGCAGCTCGTGACTGGCATCGGCGATGAAGCGCCGGAGCTGATCCTCGCTGTGCTGGCGTGAGGTCAGCGCCGACTCGATGTGGGCCAGCAGGACGTTCAGGGAATGACCCACCCGACCGACCTCGGTCGCCGGGTCGGTGTCGCGGTCGGGCACGCGCTCGGGGATCTCGACCTCGCCGATGGCGAGCGGGCGCGCCGCCACGCGGTCGGCGACGGCGGCGACACGGTCCAGCGGACGAAGGGTCCGGCGGACGACGAGCGAGAGGCCGATGAGGACGAGCAGCAGCGCACTCCCGGCCACGGCGACCTGGATGACGGTGAGGGCGGATGTCGTGGCGGTCACCTCGGCGAGCGAGATGCCGGCGACCACCCGCATCCCGTTCTCCTCCTGAGCCGCCAGGCGGAACTCGCCGAGGCCCTCGCCGAGGTCGACCGTCTCGGGTGTGCGCGAGGGGAGCTCTGCGCGTGTGATCGCCTCGAGCTCACTCTCGTCGAGCGTCGTCTCCTGGCCGTCGTCGCCCGTGTAGCTCGACGACACCACCGAACCGTCCGAGGCGAACACGGCGTGCAGCGAGCCGATGCGCGGTGCGGGACCTTCGCGGTCACCGGGGGCGCCGTCGGACGGGAAGGATCCCCCCGGCATCCCCCCGCCGACGCGGACGATCTGCAGGGCCTCGAGCACCTGCCCGTCGAGCCTGTCGTAGACGAAGGTCCGCAGGGCGAGCGAGGTCACCAGGCCCGTGACGAGCAGCGCGATCGCCACGAGCGCACCGGTGCCGACGACGAGGGTGCGCCGGAGCGTCCAGCGGCTCCGACCGCTGCGAGCCGCCTCCGTCATGAGGCCGTCTTGATCGTGTACCCGACGCCGCGCACGGTGTGGATGAGAGGTTCGCCGAGGGTGTCGATCTTCTTGCGGAGGTAGGAGATGTAGATCTCGACGACGCTCGACGTGCCGCCGAAGTCGTAGCTCCACACCTGGTCGAGGATCTGGGACCGGGAGAGGACCCGCCGCGGATTCTGCATGAGGTAGCGGAGCAGCTCGAACTCCTTCGCCGTCAGCTTGATGGGGATGCCGCCGCGCTCCACCTCGTACGTCTCCTCGTCGAGGGTGAGGTCGCCCACCCGCAGACGCGTCTCGGCCGCGGCGGTCGCGGCCACGTGACGACGCGCCATGGCGCGCAGCCTCACGACGACCTCCTCGAGGTTGAACGGCTTGGTCAGGTAGTCGTCGCCGCCCGCACTGATGCCGGCGATGCGATCCTCCACCGCATCCTTCGCCGTCAGGAACAGGACGGGAACGTCGTTGCCGGCGGAGCGCAGGCGGCGCAGCACCTCCATGCCGTCGATGCCCGGCATCATGATGTCGAGCACGAGGATGTCGGGGGCGAACTCGCGCACCAGGGTGAGGGCCTCCTGGCCGTTCGCGGCGGTGCGGGCGTCCCAGCCCTCGTTCTGCAGCGCCATGCGGAGCAGATCGCTGAGGTTCGCCTCGTCGTCGACGACCAGCACGCGGATCGGGGAGCCGTCGATGCGGGTCATCGGAGTCGGGCGGGTGGCGTTCATGGCATCAGCTTTCCGTTTTCGAGGGGGGAATGCGACCGTGCGACGGCCCGGACAGGCACACCGCACGGTCGCGGGATCAGGAGCGTGCGCCGGCGCCGGGGGCACCGTCGGGCGCGGTGCCTCCTCCGGGGCCGCCGCCCATTCCGCCTCCCATCCCACCGGCGACGGCCTCACCGGCCGTCACCGCGACCGACGCGCCGCCCGCGGACACCGTGTAGGTGCCGTCGGCGTCGATGTCGGACGAGGAGAACACCACGGTCTGGAACTCCTTCTCCGCGGTGGTGGAGAAGACGACCGTGCCGTCGGCATCCGTGATCTGGATCTCGTCGCCGGCAGAGCCGCTGACGGTCGCGGCGATCCACGCCTGTGCGCTGCCGCTGTCGGGCGACTCCGCCATGCCCGAGCTGCCCACGGCGAGGAGCGTGCCGCCGGAGACATCGAAGCCCCCGTTGCTGTCGAGCGCGCCGTTGCCGGACGAGGTCGGACCCCAGACGACGATGTCGCCGCCGGTCACGGTCACGGAGCCGTTCGAGTCGATGCCGTCGCCGCCGGCATCCACCGTCAGGGTGCCTCCCGAGATCGTGATGGTCTCACCGGTGTCGGCCATGCCGCCCCCCATGCCGCCCTGGTCGGCGCTTGCGGCGCCGGCGTCGCCGCTGCCGTTCAGTGCGTCGTCGGAGGACGTGACCGCGACGTCACCACCGCTGATGGTGATGTTGGTCGCCTCGAGTCCCTCGTTCGACTGTCCGACGGTCACCGTGCCGCCACCGATCTCCAGCGCCGCCTCGGCGTGCGCACCGTCGTCTCCCGCGCTGATCGTGACCGTTCCGCCGAGGATCCCGATCGAGCCGTCCGAATGCAGACCGTCGTCCGCGGCGGACACGTCGACCGAGCCCTCGCCGATCGCGACGACGACCCCCGCGCTGATGCCCTTCGAGCCGGCGTCCGCCGCGCCCTCGGCGCTGATCGACACCGTCCCGCCAGTGATCACGGCATCGGTGGTTGCGGCGATGCCGTCGTCGCCACTGGTGGCGGTGATGTCACCGCCGGAGATCCAGACGTACCCACGCGTGGCGTCTTCGTCGTCGTCGCTCCTCAGCGCATCGCCGCCGGCAGTGACGTCGAGCGTTCCGCCCGAGATGACGAGGGCGTCCTTGCCGCGGAGGGCGTCGTCGGCGGCATCCACCGTGATCGTCCCGCCGATGATCGCGAGGTCGTCCGTGCTGGCGATGCCGTCGTTGCCGTTCCCCGAGATGACGAGCGAACCGGTTCCACCGATGGTCAGGTCGGCATCGGCGTAGATCGCCGCGTTCGCTGCGGCGCTGTCGTCGTAGCTCGCGGCGTCCGAGACCGAGTTCTCGCTGCCGTCGGCGAGCGAGATGGCGACGTCGTCGGCCGTCGTGACCGAGATGGCGGCGCCGTCGTCGTTCGTGATGTCGACGCCGTCGAGGATGAGGACGACCTGCGCGTCGTCGGGTGCGGCGACGACGACAGATCCGGCGAGGTCGCCGCTGAGCCGGTAGACGCCGGCGGCCGAGATGGTGACCGTGCCGCCATCGACGCTCACGCCGTCGCCGGACGCCGTCGCGGTCGATCCCTCGAGAGTGACGTCGATCGCGTCGCCCGCCGACCACTCGTCATCCTCCACAACCGTGGCGTCCTCGTTCGCGGCGAGGACGGCCGTCGGGTCGAGGTCGGAGTCGATGTCGGCGACCGCGACGGTGGCGGAGTCGTCCGTCGTGGATGTGGTCCCGCTCGCGTCGGTCGAGGCGACGCCGGTGACGGCGCACCCCGCGAGGACGAGGCCGGCGAGGGCGAGGGGGACGGCAGGAAGGATCAGGCGGCGGCGCATGGCAGCTCCTCGGTGTGGATGGTGGTGGTAGCGGGGGAGAAGGGGCCGCGCAGGAGGCGTCCCCATCGGTTGCGGGGGAGTTCGGGGCTCATCGCGGCGAGTCCGGTCGCGTATTTGCTGACCGAGACGGGACGGTGCCCGGCGCGCCACAGCAGTCGGTCGAGGGCGGATGCCGACGACGGCGACTTCGTCTCGACGATCGCCAGATCGGGGAGGGAGAAGCCGGAGCCGTCGGGGCGGTCCCAGCGCAGGTCGGTGTCGATGGTCGCCCGCGACGACTGGTCGGGGGCGAGGAGTGTGGCACGTGCGTACCGGGTGACGAGCGTGGCATCCAGCTCGTCGACGCGACCGCTGTCGACGCCGATCGTGGCGAAGGCGGCGGCGACCTCTTCTTGGGCTTCGGGGGTGAGGACGGCGCGCTGGGCGACGTCGTACTCCGACCGTTCCTTGACCGTCGTCCCACGAGCGCCGCGCGTCTTGATCTCGAGGTAGGCGGCGTGGGTGTCGACGTAGGTGCGGGTACGGAGCTTGAATCGACGGCGGCGGGGCTGCGCGGCCATGTGGAAGCTCAGCAGGTCGGGGGTGTCGAAGTAGACGGACTCGTAGGCGAATCGGCGGGCGCCGCCGATGTCGAGGACGCGGGTGCGCTCGTCGACCCGCGAGAGCAGGCCGTCCAGTGCGGACTGGGGCACGACGTACTTGCGGTCGACGCGGGCCAGGAGTGCCGCCTCGGCCACCATGTCCTCGAGGCTCACCCCGTCGAAGCGGGCGAGGGCGTCGGGGCTCATCGGACCGCTCCGGCTGCGAGGCGGCCGTCCACCTGCGACCCCGTCGAGTCGGGGGCGGGGCGATCGTTGTCCGCGATGCGGTAGCGCACGTCGACGGTGGTCGTGTCGTTCACGAGGTCGAGCTCCTGCACGGTCAGCGAGGTGACCTCTCCGCCGAGCCGCTGCCCGACCAGGGCGCGGAGCGCGGTCTCGTCGGCCTCGGCACGGTCGAGGCGCACCACTTGGTGGCGGCTGCGGGAGAGCAGACGCGGGTGGTCGGCCGCCCACATCACGACGAGGATCAGCGCGATGAGTCCGGTGACGGGCAGGATGTCGGTGGTCGGGAGGCCGGCCATGAGGCCTGTGGCCAGTGCGGCGAAGTAGTAGGCCACCTCGCGCTGCGAGATCTCCGACGACCGGAGCCGGATGATCGAGAGCACGCCGAACAGCCCGAGGCCGAGTCCGAGCGCGACCTCGGCGGTGCCGAGGACGGTCGCGACGGCCATCACCCCGACGTTGACCCCGAGGAAGGCGACGACCAGGTCGCGGCGGCGGTGGCGTCGGTAGTAGAGCCCCAGGCTGAGGATGAGGGCGGCGGCGAGGTCGATCGCGATGAGCGAGATCGAGGCGATGGTCATGGGTTCCTCCGTGGGGATGTGGTGACGATCTCCATTCGAGTGGCGGCACCTTCACCGTTCCTAAGAGGCGCATTGACCGCCGATTCGAGGCGGGAACCGCGCAGGTTCCGGCCGAACACCACGCTCCGCTGGATGAGGTAGCCGAGCGTGAACAGCGCCGCCTCGGTGACGAGCTTGGCGGCGAGCAGCGGCATCCCGGCCGCGGTGAGCATCGTCATCCAGGCGACGTTCGAGGCCAGCAGTGCGCCGGCGAGGAGCGCGTACCGTGTCGCCTGGCGGCGCAGCGCACCGGTACCGTCGCGACGGAAGACGACGTGCCGATTGACGACGAAGTTCACGGTCGCGCTGACGACCCGGGCGGCGACGATGGACGGGATCAAGGCTCCCGTCACCGCGGTCAGGACGAGGAGCAGCAGGGTGTCGACGGCGAACGCGAACAGCGACGAGGCCGCGAACAGCAGCAAGGGCACCCCTACGCGCAGGGTGTCGACCAGGGGGCGGAAGTGGCTCGACGCGTTCCCCGCCACATAGACGGTCTCGATCGGGACCTCGCACGTCTCCCACCCGTCGCGGTGACAGCGCAGGAGCACGTTCTGCTCGTACTCGAAGCGGTCGCCGCGCTGAGCGAGCAGCCAGGGCAGCATGACGGGCGGGATGCCGCGCAGCCCGGTCTGGGTGTCGGAGAGGGTCCATCCCGCCGCGAGACGGAACGTCGCCCGCGCCGCCGCGTTGCCGAGCCTGCTGCGCATCGGATTGCCGCGTCGGCCGGTGTCGCGGCATCCGAGCACCATCACCGGCGCGCCGGAGTCGACCGCGGCGACGGTGGCGGCGCCGACGTTCAGGATGTCGGCGACCGTGTGCTGGCCGTCGGCATCGGCCGTGACCACGGAATGTCCGGGGAAGGCGCTCATCGCGTGCCCGAACCCCGTGCGCAGCGCTGCGCCCTTCCCCTGGTTCCGCACGTGTCCGAGGACCGTCGCCCCGAGCGACGCGACGTCGTCGAAGACGGCGGCATGGCGGGGTCCGCTGCCGTCGTCGACGACGACGATCGGGATGCCGGGGGCGGAGATCGTGAGCGCGCCGACCAGGTCGGTCAGGGCGACGTCGGGTTCGTAGGCCGGGATGAGGATGATCACGGCTCACTCCGCGATGTAGAGGACGTCGCTCGTGCCGCGCTCGCCGCCGTTGGAGGGCCGGTTCACGACCTCGCCGTCGAAGAACATCGTCGACGACCCGCCGCCGTCGAGGTTGTACGCGGTCTCGGCGCCGAGGTCGATCATGATCTGGGCGAGCTCGGTGAGGGTCGCTCCGCGGCTGTAGCCCTCGCTGCGGCCGTCGACGACGACGAAGACGAGATGGTTGTCGTCGATCACGCCGACGGCGGTGCGCGGCTGCTCACCCTGGATCGAATGGTTGCCGACGTTGGTGTCGACCTCGACGTCCTCGATCCCGGCCACGACGGCGCCGTCGTCGACGAGTGCGGGGCCGAAGCTGAGGGTGTTCCAGACCCCGTCGGCGAGTAGCTGGTCGGCGCTCGTGGCCGTCTCGTCGTAGACCTGCACCGTTCCGTCGGCGTAGAAGGCCAGCCCGGCGCGGGCGGGGGAATCGCGGTAGACGACCCCGTTGCGGATGACGATGCCGGTGTCGCGGAAGCCGTAGTAGTCGCCGTTGATCGCGAACACGGCGTCGTTGTCCTCGGCGATCCCGCTCGTGGTCTCGGTGATGTTCTCGCCGAACTGATCCTTCGCGAACGCGGAGCGCAACCGGGTGGCCTCTGAGAGGACCACATCGGCGACGTAGTACGTGAGGGTGTCGTCGCCCGAACCGGTGACGACCTGCGACACGGTGACGGTGGTCTCGCCGTCCGAATAGGTGTCGCCCTCGACGACACCCGCCGGGTTCGTCGCCGACGTCGTCGGCTCGATGGCCGAGTTCTCGGCCTCATATGCCGAGACGTCGGAGATCTCGACGTGCTCGACGAGGAAGCGGTCAGCGGCCCACGCCGTGGCCCCTCCGACGGCGAGGGCGACGGTGAGGCCGCCGGCGATGAGGGCGGTCCGAAGGTGGCGCGGTTCCGTGGTGTGAGGCATGCCTCCAGGAGTACGGACGCGAGGTCGGGCGGATGTTGACCGATCCTGAGAACGGGATTAACGACGCAGCGGCGACGCGCAACGGGCTGTGTCATGATCGGCCCAGGGGGGGACGATGACGGACGAGACCGCGGACACGGCGCAGGCCGGTGCCCGACCCTTCGTGCAGCGGAGGGTCGTCGTGGTCACCGCGATCGTGGTCGCCGCGGTCCTGGTCGTCGTGCTCGGGTGGCAGATCGCCGCGCGGTCGGCCCTTGGCGGCGTGCGCGTCGTTTACGACGCGCGGCCGATCGTCTGCGAGGGGGCCGAGGTCGGCCTCCACCCCTCCGGAGCCGCGGATGCCTCCCGCGAGGAGGATGCGCTCGCGGGGGACGAGCAGTTCTACGAGCCGGTGGTGGGTGTCGTGCCCGGGATGACCTGCGGCCTGCGCCTGCACGTCGTCAACGAGGGGTGGAGCGACGTCGACGTCCGCACCGTCGCGCTGCCGTCGATGGGCGGATCGTTCCTGTCCCTCGTGAAGCCCCTGTTCGTGAACCCGAACGGTCAGGTGCGGCTGGCCGACTCCGAGGATGCCGCCGTCTTCGCCGTCGACGAATTGACGGTTCCCGCGCGGGGCAGCCAGGTCCTCACCGTCCTGCTCGAAGCGGATGAGGCGGATGCGGATTCCTACGAGCCCTGCTCCGGGTATCGGCCGCAGAGCCCCGAGGTGACGCTGTCCGCCCTCGGTGTGGACCGCACCGTGGCCGCGCCAGAGGGCGGCGTCTGGTACTTCGACGGTCCTTCCGGCGACTGCGAGTGACCCCGGTTACCATACGCCGTTCGCTGCCGCAGGCCCCTGTCCCGTCGGGGTGAGCCCTGCGAGCGTCGAAGCATGTCGACCACCAATGAGATCTCGACGCCCGTTCCCGACGCCCGCGCCGGCCACACCGCGGACCCGACCCGGGGTGTCGTCGCGCGACCGGCGTGGCGCGACGACTCCGCCTCGCTGCTGACCCGCGGCTACCGGTTCGGCGAGCGCATCTGGCGACGCGTGCCGGACGGCGCGCGGTCCGCACCGATGCGCCTGCTCTTCTCGGACGCGCTCCTCGTCCGCGGCGCGGAGGGCGTCGCGGCGTTCTACGACGATGCGCGCGTCGCGCGGCACGGCGCCATGCCGCCCTTCATCCAGGAGACGCTGTTCGGGCATGAGTCGGTGCACAGCCTCGACGGGGACGATCACCGGCATCGCAAGGCCACCTTCGTCTCGGCGCTCTACGAGGACGATCAGGTCGCGCGGCTGCGCCCGCACCTCGAACGGGAGTGGCGGCACGAGGTCGACGCCTGGATCGCCGGCGGGGAACGGTCGGCGTACGACGCCGCCGTCGGCGCCCTGGGCCGCGCGATCATGCGGTGGGCGGGTCTGCCCGGCACCGGCGAGGCGAAGACCCGGTGGGCGCGGCGTCAGGCGCAGATCGTCGACGGGTTCGGCGTGCCCTACTCGCCCGAGTACGTGCTGTCCGCCCTGAACCGACGCTGGTCGGACCGCCACGCCGAGCAGCTCATCCGCGCCGTCCGCGCGGGCCGGCTCGACGCTCATCCGGACACCGCGCTGTCAGCGTGGGCGTGGCACCAGGACCGGAACGGGCGGCTTCTCGGCGCGCGTCTCGCGGGGATCGAACTGCAGAACAGCTTCCGCCCGATGATCGCCGTCGCCCGCTTCACCGCCTTCGCCGCGAAGCGGCTGCAGGAGCTGCCCGAATGGCGCGAGCGCATCGCCGCGGAGGTCGCCGAGCGTGCCTCACTGGTCGACGGCCCGCTTGCGACCGCTTTCGCTCAGGAGATCCGGCGCACGGCGCCCTTCGTCCCGATGCTGCCGGCGTTCGCGACACAGGACATCGAGGTCGACGGTCGCACGGTGCGCGCCGGTGGTCGCATCGTGCTCGACATCCTCGGGACGGACACGGACGACCGGTCCTGGGAGCGTCCCGACGTGTTCGACCCGGAGCGCTTCCTCGGCGTGGACGACTACGAGGCGGTCGCGGCCTTCGTCCCGCACGGCGGTGCGGACGTCGCCACGGGCCACCGCTGTCCGGGCGAGAAGCTCGCCATCGCGGGACTCGCGGCATCCATCAGCGCCCTCAGCAACCCCCGACTCGAGGTCCTCCCCGCGGGTCTCGAGGTGAACGAGCGACGGATGCCGACGAAGCCCCGCTCGGGTGGGCGCGTCCGGGCCGCGGGGTCGTCCGACGGCGCGCGCTGCCCGTTCCACCGTCACTAGACAGAGCAGGGGCTCAACGGCCGGTGGGAGGCAACTTCGCCACGCCGTGACGGTTCGGCTCGTCCGGTTCGGCGGCCGTGGCGGGCGATGCGGTGGAACCTCCGTGCGGGGAGTCCGTTCCGGGGTAGGAGGGCTCCTCGATCTCGATCGCGCGGTCGCGGTCCTCCTTCTTGGGCAGGTGGTCCAGTGGCTGTCGGATGTCGTCGGATTCACTCATACCGACACGCTCCGCCGGTGTCGCCGCTCGCGGCAGGGGCTTGCGAGCGGACGGCGGGTGTGGTGCCCTGTCGCGTAGCGTGAAGCGGTGACCGTCGGCATCCATCTGTCCCCGCTCGCCGAGATCCCGCCGGCGACCCTCTACCGGATCCTCTGGCTGCGGGTGAGCGTGTTCGTCGTGGAGCAGCAGGCGGCGTACCCCGAGCTCGACGGCCGCGACATCGAGCCCGGTGCGCTCATCGGATGGGCGGAGGAGGGCGGTGAGATCCTCGGCACCCTGCGGCTGCTCGACGAGCGCGAGCAGTGGCGGATCGGCCGGGTCGTCACGAGCTCCGCGGCGCGCGGCCGTGGAGTCGGCGCCGACCTCATGCGGCGTGCCATCGACCACGCGGCGGGCCTCGACCCGGCGCGCCCGTTCGTCCTCGACGCGCAGGAGCACCTCGCCGGCTGGTACGGCCGCTTCGGCTTCGTCACCTCGGGCCCGTCGTACATCGAGGACCGCATCCCGCATGTGCCGATGACGCGCGCCGCGGACGCCGCAGTGTAAGAGACGGATGCCGGGGGCGCGACCCCCATCGATCCGCGACGATCGGCGGGCACCATCGAGCAATGCTCGAGCTCCACTACTCCGATGGCTACGTCGTCACGACGGACGCGATCGCGGACGCTGTACTGCGGTACGCGCGGAGCCTCGCCGAGCAGAGGACGTCCGACCTCGTCACCGTGCCCATCTCGACGCCCGAGGGACCGGCGACCTCCTCCATGCTCCTCGGACCCGCGAGCCAGCTGTACACGACGCCGCACGTCGGGTCCTCATCATCCCTCGACGACGAGGCATCCGTCATGGATCTCCTCAGCCGCAATGACCGCCTGCTCCACCCGCCGGAGACGACGGGGGAGTACCCGTACGAAGAGGACGACCCCTGGTACGAGGAGTCGTTCTGAGGCGCGCACGCTGGCGGGAGCGCAGCCGCGTCGTCCGGCTCTGGCGGCTGTGGCGGACGCGGCGGCCGGTGACCTTCCGCGAGAAGGTCCGCTACAAGATGCTCCGGGATCACCGGCCCCTGGTCGTCACGTTCGCCGACAAGGCGGCGGTGCGCGACCACGTCGCCGACCGCGTCGGCTCGCAGTACCTTCCCGACGCGACCATCCTGGAGAGCCCGGACGACCTGTTCTCGCTCGAGCTGCCCGACGCGTTCGTGCTGAAGCCCACTCACGGCAGCGGGACGGCGATCATCGTGTCGCCGACGGCGCCGGTCGACGCGCGACTGCCCGAGGACGGCAGCTGGGTCTACCGCCACGTCCGGCCCGAGCACGCTCCGCGCGGGCACCTCGTGCGCATCGCGGGAGAGTGGCTCAGTCAGCTCTACGGGCAGGGCCCCAACCGGGAGTGGGTGTACGGACGGGTGCCGCGCCGGCTCATCGTCGAGGAGATGCTGGGTGGTGAGGCCGACCGCATCCCCGACGACATCAAACTCTTCGTTTTCCATGGCCGGGTGCAGTACGTCCAGGTGGACGCCGGGCGCTTCGCCGGGCGCACGCAGGACTTCTTCGATCGCGACTGGACCCACCTGCCCCTCAGCGGCGGCCCGCCGTGGGCGGATCCCATACCGCCCCGGCCAACAGCGCTCGCCGAGATGATCCGCGTCGCGGAGGCGCTCGCCGAGGGCACCGACTTCGTCCGCGTCGACCTCTACGACGTCGATGGTCGCGTCGTGTTCGGCGAGCTGACGAGCCTTCCCGCCGGCGGTGACAGTCCGTTCCACCCCGATTCGTTCAACACCGAGTTCGGTCGCCACTGGACGGTACCGAGGCGGTACCGGTGACCGAGCGCTGGCTCGTCGCGACGACCGAGTACGCGGGGGTGACCTCCTACACCGGCGGGATCGGTCGGCACTATGCTGCGCTGTTGCCGGCGCTCGCGGCCCAGGGGGTCGGGATCGACCTCGTGGTGTTCTCGGACGGTCCCGTCGCGGCGAGGGTGGCGCCCGGCATCCGTCGGCTGATCGTCGTCCCGACGGAAGGGATGCCGCCTGCCGCCGCCCTGGTCCACCGCGCCCGGGCGGTGCGCCGTGTCTTCCGCAGTCGGGCGTACGACCGCGTGTTCCTGCCGGAGTGGATGGGGCTCGGGTCCCTGCTCCCGTCGGACGCCCCGCTGGTGACGAACCTCGCGACGGGCGTCCGCCTCGCCCACGAGATCTCCGGGCTGCGGCTCGTGGACCTGCCCGCACGGAGCCGGCCGGCGGTCGTGCTCCAGGCGGTCCTCGAGGCTCGGCAGGTGCGGCGCTCCGTGGGGATCGTCGCGATCTCGCACGCGATGGCCGCCCGTGCCCCGCAGATCTGGAACCGGATGCCGCCCGTCGAGGTCGTCCGCAACTGCGTCGACGTCGCCGCGGTCCGCCGCGCGGCTGCCGTCAGTGGGCCGCCGGCGGACTGGCCCGAGTCCTACGGGCCGACCGTCCTGTTCCTGGGGCGCATCGAACGGCGGAAGGGTGTCCTCGACGGTGTCGACGCGTTCGCGCGGATCGCGCCGAGGCATCCCGCCGCGCGGCTGGCGCTCGCGGGCGCCGGAGGCGACGACCGGTTCGAGCCCTCGCGGGCGGCCCTGCTCGAGCGCGTGCCCTCGGCGGCGCGCGACCGGGTGACGTTCCTCGGTCACGTCGCGGGGGAGGAGCTCTACGGGGCCATCGCGGCGGCCGACGTCGTGATGTGCCCGTCCCGGTGGGAGGGCTTCGGCAATGTCGCCGTCGAGGTCAAGGCAGTGGGGACACCGCTCATCGTGACCGGCGGCAGCGGGTTCGACGACTTCTGCGCCGACGGGGACGACAGTCTGGTCGTCCCTCCCGCCGACCCCGACGCACTGGCCGTCGCCCTCTCCCACGTGATCGAGGATCCGCACGCCGCGCGCAGACGGGCAGCGCGGGCCGCGGCCGCCGTCGACCGGTTCGCTCCCGCGCCGGTCGCCGACGACCTCCGCGCGGCGGTGGGCCGGCTCCTTTCGCGTGCCGTCGTCGCGGCGTGAGCCCGCGCCGAGGCGTCGATCCGGGCTGAGCGCGGACATGCCGCACCCTCCTTCGGAGAGTGCGGCATGTCGCCCGGGCCCCGGTCACTGCTGGAAGGCGGCATCCATCTTCGAGAGGACTCCGTCGACGGTGTCCTGACCGCTGAAGAGAGCCTGCACGCCGTCGAACATGGCGGGCTGGACCGTGGTGCTGGGCCAGAGCTGGTCGGGCCACGTCGAGATCTTGTTCTCGGAGACGTACCCGCTCACGAGCTCGGCGACCTGGCTGTCCTGCGTGAGGTCGCCCGGCAGGGCGGCGGTGTCTCCGTACGAGGTCGCGTAGGCGATCTGCGTCTCGGGGCTGGCGAGGAAATCGAGGAACTTCTTCGCCAGATCGAGCTTCGGGCTCTTCGCGTTGACGGCGAAGGACGGGCCGGTGGTCGCGGAGAGGTACGTGTCCTCCGCGTTGTCCGTCGCCGGGAACGCGGCGTAGGTGAGTTGCAGGTCGTCGGGGCCGGTCGAGGCGATGGCCGCCGTCTCGGCCGCGACGCTGACCGTCGCGAGCGTGTCACCGCTGCGGATGCCGTCTTGCGCCTCGGAGTACGGCGTGCCGTTCGGGGATTCGTTGAAGCACCCCGCGTCGTCCAGCTCGAGGTACTTGTCGAGGGCATCGGCCCACGCCGAGTCGGCGAACGTGGCCGTACCGTCGACCTGCTGCTGGGCGAAATCGGGCTGGGTGCCGTAGACGAGCGTCGCCGTCAGCGCGTAGGGGATCAGCTGCGTGGTCCAGGTGTCGGCGAGGCCGAGTCCGTAGGGCACCTTGCCGGCGTCCGATGCGGCGGAACAGAAGTCGAGCACCTCCTGCCAGGTCGTCGGGATGGCGAGGCCCAGCTCATCCAGCTCGCCCTGGTTGTAGATGCCGCCGATGGACGAGAACGTCATCGGGACCGCCACGAGAGCACCGTCGGAGGTGCTGAGGAGATCGCGCGCCGCGTCGGGGATCTCCGCCGCCCAGCCGGCGTCGGAGACGTCGGCCAGGAAGCCCTTGTCGCCGGCGATCTTGACGCTGACGTTGTTGCCGGTACCGGGGAAGACCTGGATGACGTCGGGCGCCGTGTTGCCGGTCAGTTGTGTCGCCGTGATCTGCTGGTAGTTCTCGGGGGAGTCGCGCACCTCCACCTTGACGCCCGGGTTCGCGGCCATGAAGTCGTCGATGACCGACTTCATCGCGTTGCCGCCGTTGGTGCCGACGGTGAGCGTCTGGGCGTCCCCGCCCCCGCCTCCCGTGCCTGCGGGCGAGGTGGAGCACGCCGAGAGCGCCGCGGCGCTCACGGCGATCACGAGGGCTGCAGTGCCCGCGCGAGTCGATGTCTTCAATGACAGCATGGTGTGCCTTTCGGGTGGTGGTGCAGGAGCGGCGGAACGGGAGTGTTCAGCCTTTGAGACCTGATGCGAAGCCCTGCATGATGAAGCGCTGCATCAGGAAGTAGGCGATGAGGATCGGGATGACCGAGGTGATCAGAGCCGAGAAGACGAGCGGCCAATTGGCGCTGTAGACGCTCACGAAGGTGTAGACCGACAGCGGGGCCGTCTGGCTGCTGCTGCCCGCGAGGTAGAGGAGGGGCGTGAAGAAGTCGTTCCACACCGAGAGTGCGGTGAGGATGCCGATGGTCCCCGTCACGGGACGGAGCAGGGGGAACACGACCGACCAGAACATCCGCAGCGACCGCGCGCCGTCGAGCGTCGCCGCCTCCTCGTAATCGCGGGGGAGGTCGCGCAGGAAGGCGGAGTACAGGAAGATCGCGAACGGCAGGAAGCCGCCGACGTTGATGAGGATCACCGCGAGGGGATTCCCCACCAGGCCGAGCGAGGCGAAGCTGAGGTAGAGCGGCAGCATGGCGAGTTGGCCGGGGAAGAGGAATCCCGCGAGGAACAGGTAGAACAGGCCGCGCGAGAGCCGCTGCAGTCGGCGGGTCAGGGTGTACGCGGCCGTCGCCGACAGGCCGATGATCAGTGCCACCGACACGGTGGTGATCACGGCGCTGTTGACGATGCTGGGGCCCATCGCCGATTCGTTCCACGCCGTCGCGAGGTTGCCGAGGTTGAGCGGCCACGTGAAGCCGAGGAATCCCTCGGTCCCGTTCGGATCACGCAGTGCCACAGCGAGCAACACGAACATCGGGATCATGAAGATCACGGCGACCGCGACGAGGACGACCTCCAGGGCGAGCGTGCGGGTCGTGTAGCGGTTCATCCGAGGGCCTTCCGCTGGGTGAGTCGGAACTGGGCGAAAGCGATGACGCCGACGAGGACCGTGAGCACGACACCCTGCGCGAGCGCGCTCGGGTACTGCAGATAGGTGAAGGCCGTCTTGTAGACGAGCGTGGCCATCGTCTCGCTCGCGCCCGAGGGTCCGCCCTCCGTCATGGCGAAGACGGTGTCGAACTGCTTCAGATTGGCGATGAGGGTCAGCAGGAGGTTCACGACGATCGCGCCGTTGATGAGCGGGAGCGTGATCGACCAGGTCCGGCGGAACGAGCCCGCCCCGTCGATGGCGGCGGCTTCGAGAGCCTCGGCGGGTACGGCCTGCAGCCCCGCGAGGTAGATGACCATCGAGTAACCCGCCCCCTGCCAGATGATCGCTGCGCAGATCGAGTAGATGACGATGTCGGGGTCGCCGAGCCAGTTCTGCTGCAGCGCACCGAGTCCGACGCTCTCGAGGAAGGAGTTGACGGTGCCGTTGGGGGTCAGCAGATACCGCCAGAGGTACCCGGCCACGATCGGGGTGAGCACGACGGGGAGGAAGAACACCAGTCGGAGGACGTAGCGGCTCTTGATGGGGGCGTTGAGGCCGAGGGCGAGGAGCAGACCGACGACGTTCTGCCCGACCGTCACGACGATCGTGAGCAGGAAGGTGTTGATGATCGCGCGGATGGAGTTCGGGTCCGAGAGGACGCGGGTGTAGTTCTCGATGCCGACCGCGTCCCACACCGAGCCGAGGCCGTCCCAGTTCGTGAACGAGTAGAACAGGCCCTGACCGTTCGGCCACAGCACGATCGCCGTGTACAGCGCGAGGGCCGGCACGACGTACCAGAACGGCGGGCTGATGCCGGTGGCCACCGGCATCCGCTTCTTCCGCACTCCGGGCGCAGACGGTTCCGCCTGTCGTGCGGACGGCAACGAGCCCACCTGCACGGTCACGACGCGACCTGGAACGGACAGTGGATGCTTCGCACCGAATCTCCCTCGACCGGCACCACGATGGCGCGGACTAAAAACGTTTCAAGCCGCGACGATAGAACGTTCCCGAGGGGCTTGTCAACGAGAAACTAAAACCGGTTTTAGGTTAGGGTGGCCACGCCTACCGCCGCACGAAAGGGTGCCCTGTGACAACGACTGTCGCCACGACTCTGATGGCCGAGGTCCAGCCGTGGACAACGCCTCTTCGCCCGCATCCGATGACACCCGCCGCCTCGACAGGCCCGGGCCTCACCAACCGCTACCTCACCCGGGACGGTGCCCCGTACTTCCCGGTGTCGGGTGAATTCCACTTCACCCGCGTCCCGCGGAGCGAGTGGGACCGGCGGCTGCGACTGATGCGCAACGGCGGACTCACCGCCGTTGCGGCGTACATCTTCTGGAACCACCACCAGCCGCGTCCCGACGACCCGCCCGCCTTCGACGACACCCGCGACGTCGCCGGCTTCGTCGACGCGGCCGCCCGCGCGGGGTTGGACGTCATCCTCCGCGTCGGACCGTGGTGCCACGGCGAGGTGCGCAACGGTGGATTCCCCGATTGGGTGCAGCACGCGGAGGTCGCGCACCGGACGGACGACCCGGCCTACCTGGCGCTCGTACGGCCGTGGTTCGAGGCGCTCGGTGCGCAGCTCGCCGGGCGCCTGGGAGAGGGAAGCCCGGTCATCGGCATCCAGATCGAGAACGAGCTCTACGATCAGCCCGGCCACATCACGACGCTGAAGACCATGGCCGTGGAGGCGGGGCTCGTCGCCCCCCTGTACATGGCGACGGCATGGGGCGGTGCTCAGCTGCCCGCGCACGAGGTGCTGCCCATGTTCGGCGGGTACGCCGACGGCTTCTGGGTCGACGCCGATGCGCCGTGGGACGACACGTTCCGCGAGCATTTCTTCTTTACCCACGTCTGGGACGATCCCGGCATCGGTGCCGACGTCCGCGCTGCGCACGACACGCAGGCCCCGGCGGATCGGCGACCGCCGAGTGACGAGTTCCCCGCCGTGACCTGCGAGCTGGGCGGGGGAATGGCCACGGCCTACCACCGTCGACCGGTCCTCGACGCGGCGGACATCGCCGCGGTGGCCAACGCGAAAATCGGTAACGGCTCGGCGTGGCAGGGGTACTACATGTACGCCGGAGGTCTGAACCCGGGTCCCGGGCTGCAGGAGTCGTTGGTGACCGCCTATCCGAACGACATGCCGGAGTACGACTACGACTTCCACGCTCCCATCGGTGCGGCCGGTCGACCCACCCGCACGCATGCTCTGCTGCGGACCCAGCACGCGTTCCTCCGGCACTTCGGGTCTCACCTCGTGCAGATGCCGTCGACCCTCCCCGACTCCGGTCCTCGCGATGTGCGCGACGGGTCCACGCCGCGGTGGGCGGTGCGATCGGATGGCACGACCGGCGTCGTCTTCGTGAACTGGCAGCAGCCGCACGACACGCTCGATGACATCTCTTCCATCCGATTCCACATCCGCACACCCGAACGGGACCTCGTGTTCCCGGATGAGCCGATCGGGATCCCGCGGGGCACCGTCGCGCGCTTCCCGTTCGGCCTGTCGGCAGGGCAGACGCTCGTCGATTGGGCCACGGCGAGTCCGCTGGCTCTCCTCGACCGCCCCGGTGGCGGTTCGGTGCTGGTCCTGCTCGCGCACGAGGGGATTCCGCCTCGCGTCCAGATCGGAGGCGAGGTGCGGGAGGCGACGGGCTCGACGTGGGCGTGGGTCGTCGGCGACGACGCCGTCGTCGTCCTCGCCTCGGAGCACACCTTCGACGTCTGGCTGATCGACGATCAGCTCTATCTGAGTCGCGACGAGCTCGACGTCGACCCCGAGGGAGTCATCGCGTGGGCTCGGACGGGTGACCCCGTCCGCCGGTTCGACCTCGACAGCCTCCGCGTGCGCACTCTTGAGCCCACCGGCCCCGATGTCCTCGCGGCGCGCGACCTGGCCGTCGTCGCTGGAGCGACGGGCGCGGGGCCCGCCGCGACCTACGGCGCGCGCGAGGGCCGGGCTGCGGCACCGGGCACCCAACGCGTCATCGAGGATGGTGACGAGTACACGGTGGAGGTGCCTGCGGATCTGCGTGCGCACGCGCTCGAGGTGACGATCGACTGGATCGGCGACGTCGCGGTCGTCCACGCCGACGGAGTCATCCTGAGCGACCGCTTCTGGGACGGCACGCCGTGGACCGTCCGAGTGCCGGCGGGCACGTCGCGGTTGACGCTCCACGTCCTGGGCTTCCACCCCGACGCGGCCGTCTGGCTGCATCCGGTCGCCCGCCGCAGGCTGGCCGAGGCCCCTTCCCACGGGGTGACGTCGGTCAGGGCGCAGGCGGCCGATCAACGACGCCGACACCGATGACGCCGCGCGCGTACGCTCTCAAAGCCGGCGGGTGGACCGATCCCGTCGGCATCCACAGTCCGACTCCGCCCCTGTCGTGGCGGGTGGGCGGCGCTGCGGGCGACCTCGAGGGGTTCGTCGTTCGCCTCGCGGGTTCCCCGGACGAGTTGCCCGCCGCTGCCGGGCACCCGGTGCCGGGCGCCTTCTTCGAGTGGCCCCGGCAGCCCCTCAGCGACGGCGAGGTCGTGTACTGGCAGGTCGGCACGCGGGCGGAGGGGGGCATCAAGTGGTCGGATGCCGCACGGATCGAAGCCCCGGTGTGGGATCTGGGCGCCGCAGCCGCGATCACCCACCCCGCGTGGGTCGACCCCCGCGCGGATGTCGGGATGCCGGAGCTCGCGACATCGCTGCTGATCGACGACACGGTCACCCGCGTGCTCCTGTCGTTCACCGGCAACGGAGTCGTCGTCCCGCTCGTCGACGGCAGGACGGCGATCGCGGGGGAGTTGGAGCCCGGGTACGCGCAGCCCGGCAGGAGTACCCCCGCGGTCACGTGGGACATCACCGAGGCCCTGCCGCCGGGTGAACGACGACTCGCCTTGGCACTGGGCGGCGGGATGGCCTACCTGCCGGATCTGCCGGGCCGTTACACGAAGTACCTGCGTACCGATCAGTCGCTGTGGGTGCGGGCACTCATCCAGATCTGGCGCGTCGACGGAACTCGGGAGACCGTCGTCACGAGCGCGGACTGGGACGCCCGGTCGTCGGGGACGACGGTTGCGCACTGGTACGGCGGGGAAGTGGATGACGGGCCGGGCGGCGATGCATGGACGCCGGCTGTGGAGGTCGCCGCGCCGCCGCACCACTGGCGAGCCGCGCCCTCGGTCAGGGTCGTGGCAGAACTCGACGGCACCCCCGTCCGCGACCGGGGAGGGAAGCAGCAGTGGGACTTCGGTGTGAACACCGCCGGCCGGCCCCGGATCACCGTCCCCGGCGACGAGGCGGCCACGATCACACTCATCCCCGGTGAGATCCGGGGGACAGACGGTCGGGTCGATCAGTCGACGACCGGTTCGCCCATCTGGGACAGGGCCGTCCTCGGACCGGCGCGCCGGTCGTGGTCGCCACGATTCGTCTATCACGGAGGGCGGTACCTCGATGTCGAGGGCGCTCCAGCCGGCACCACGGCGACGTGGCAGGTTCTCCGAGCCGGGAACGAGTCCCTGCTGCGGTTCTCGAGTTCGTCCGACTTCCTGAACCGCCTGCACGGTGCGGTCGATCGCGCGGTGCAGTCGAACATGTTCACCACGTTCACGGACTGCCCCCACCGCGAGAAGCTCGGCTGGCTCGAGCAGCAGCACCTCTGCTTCGACACGCTCACATACGGCTACGACGTCCGTGCGCATCTCACCGACGCCGTGCGGCAGATGGTCGCCGCGCAGACGCCGGAGGGGCTCATCCCCAACATCGCACCCGAGCATGTCGTCTTCGACTACTGGCCGCACAAGGGCGACATCACCGCCTTCCGCGACGACGTCAACTGGGGGCGCGCGATCGTCGAGGTGCCTCTGCGGCTGCACGAGCAGTACGGCGAGGTCGCCGCCGCCCGGCTGGCCTGGCCCGCCGCGCAGCGATACCTGTCCTATCTGCAGACCCGGGAGGAGGCGGGGCTGCTGCGCCACGGGCTCGGCGACTGGGTGGAGATCGACGAGTCGACGCCCGTCGAACTGGTGGCGACATGGGGGTACGCGAAGGCGCTCGACGGCGCCGCGGCGCTCGCGGGGCTCCTGCACCACGATGACGCCCGCCGGGCCTACTCGGCGCACGCCGACCGGGTCTGGCGCAGGTGGCGGCAGGAGTTCCGTGACGAGGACCCCGGCTCCTGGGGCTCCGGGAGTCAGGCATCCCTCGCCCTCGCTCTCGACTCGCGCGCAGTCCCTGATGAAGAGCGCGCCTCCCTCACGGCGGCGCTCCTGACTGCCGTCCAGCGGGCCCGGAACTCGTTCACCGTGGGTGAGATCGGCCTCCCCGCGCTCGTGCGGTCCCTCAGCGCGGCGGGTCGCGACGATGTCGTGATGGACGTCATCTCACGCACCGACGTGCCGGGGTACGGTCGCCAGCTCGCGCGCGGCGCGACGGCGCTCCCGGAGTCATGGCACGGCTCCGACGGTGAGGCGGGCGTCATCTCCCAGAACCACTTCATGCTCGGAGCCATCGACGGATGGATCATCGGCCGTGTCGGCGGGCTGCGGCGGCACCCGGACGACGTCGGCTGGCGGCGGGTCGTCGTCGACCCCGCCACGGTGCCCGGGGTCGACCGAGCCGCCGTGCGCTACGAATCGCCCTTCGGGATGTACGAGGTGGCGTGGGAGAGGAGCGCGCGGGGTTCGGAGCTGACGGTGACGGCACCACCCGGCTCTAGGGTGGAGATCGCCCGCCCCTGGCAGTGGGGGGAGATCTCCACCACCAGGATGATGCAGCGGCGCTGACGGCGGGAAGGACACGACATGACGGACCCCGTCTACACCGCACCCCGACGACGGCGGCAGAAGAACACCGTGACGATCCAGGACGTGGCGACACGGGCGGGGGTGTCGATCGGCACGGTCTCGCGTGTGCTCAACGACCGGAACTGGGTCAAGCCCGAGACCCGCGCGCGGGTCATGGACGCGGTCGCGTCGACGGGCTTCGTCCCCAATGCCCGCGCGCGGTCCCTCGTGACCCAGCGCGCGCAGAGCGTCGCGCTCGTTCTGGGTGTGGAGCCCACGAAGCTGTTCGAGGATCCCAACTACGCGCTGATCCTCGAGGAAGCCACCGACGCCCTCGCGGATGCCGACTACTCGCTCGTGCTCCTGACAGCGGCGACGGGTCCCGCCCGGGAGCGGGTGTCGAGATACCTCCGTGCGGGGCACGTCGACGGTGTGCTGTTCATCTCGCCCGCGGAACCGACGATCGACCCTCTCGTCGCCTTCTTCCAGGAGGGGCATCTCCCCGTCGTCGTCTGCGGCAATCCCTTCAGCGAGTCGGTCGGTCTGCCGATGGTCTATGCGGACGATGAGACCGGTTCCCGCGCGCTGGGCGAGCATTTCCGCGCGTCGGGACTGCGGCATCCGGCCGTCGTCGCGGCCTACCCGCACACCTCCGGGCCGGCTGAACGCATCGGCGGGTTCGCCGCGGGTTACGGCGACGGGCCGATCCACGTCCAGTCCGCGATGGAGTACTCCCGGGCTGCGGGTCGTGCGGCGGCCGTGGAACTCCTGCAGAGCGGTCGGACACTCGACAGCATCTTCGCCACCTCCGACCTCCTGGCGCTCGGCGTCATCGATGCGCTCCACGCGGCGGGTCTTGCGGTGCCCGGGGACGTCGCCGTCGCCGGATTCGACGACTCGTCGGCGGCGACCCAGGCGGAGCCCGCCCTCACGACGGTCCATCAGCCGGTGTCGAGCGTCGCCCGCGTGATGGTCGAGGAGATCCTCGGAGCCATCGAGGGCGACACTGCTCGTACCCGGGTCCTGGCGACCGACGTCGTGCTCCGAGACTCGACGCGACGGTGAGCGGAATCCGCGCTCGGGTGGATTTCCGCTCGCCGAGCAACACCGATGCGAATCCTCTCCTCTTCGGCGTCGCCAACGAGCCGTCACGCGACCACGCCGCGGATGTGTACCCGCTGCTACAGGCGGCGGGTATCCGCTTCCAGCGGGGCACGATCCACACCAACCGTCTGTTCGCAGACACGCATCCCCGCGCGACCCTGGCGCAGTGGAGGTCGGGTGATGCGTCGCTCATCGATCCCGACACCTGGGACTGGGGCGCGCTCTCCTGGCTGACGCGGGCGAAGGATGCGGGCATGCGCACGCAGCTGAACATCCTCCACACGCCCCCGTGGCTGTCCCACAACGGGCGCGAGACAGGTCTCCCCGTCGACTGGCGCGTGTGGGAGAGCATCGTCGAGCAGATCCTGCGGCGGTGGGGGACGCACATCGACGAGGTCGACATCCTCAACGAACCGCTCACGCCGGCGATGATCGACATCGACGGCAGCGCGTTCGCGACGGCCGAAACCGCCGCCGTGGAGGTCTACCTCCACACGTCGCGCGCGATCCGTCGTGTCGACCATCACGTGCGGGTCGGTGGTACAGGGGAGGATCGGCGAGGCGGCGATTTCGGCAGCATCGGTCCCCTCCTGCGTGACGGACGCATCCCGGCCGGCGATCTGCAGTTCGCGAGCTACCACGTCTACGACCCACACCCTGCCGACCACCTGCAGCTCGACGCGCTGCGCGACTTGTTCCACGGGGCCGGGCGGTCCCTGCCTGCGGTGTACCTCAACGAGTGGAACATCGATTGGCGACCGGATGCCGCGCAGCCGGAGATCGCGGGAACCGCAGCCTGTGCCTATGCCGCCGGCGCGCTGATGATGCTCGCCGAGGTGCCGGGTCTGACGGGAGCCGCCTTCATGTCCGCGCTGCCGTGCAACGTCGACCTCCACCCCGATCAGAACTACGACGGCCGGATCGCGCAGGGCATCTACGACTGGCACGGCGACCATGCGACGCTGCGGCCGCAGGCGGACGCCTTCCGCTTGCTGAGCATCGAACTGGGTCTCGGAGCCGGCGCTTTCATCACCTACGAGAGCGCGTCGCCCACCGGCGTGCAGGTGCTCGGTGTCCGCAACAGCGCGGGGGAGCATGGGCTCGCGGTCGTCAACCACGGCGGGGCCGAGATCGACCTGGTCGTCGAGGTCCGCGGTCTCGCGGAAGGGGGAATCGATACCTCGACCGGGCGTCGCAGCGACGGGCGCGGCGTATCGCGCGCCTCGGCGGAGGAGATCTTCGCCTCGGCGGAGGGGATCCGCTTCCGGCTGCTCCCCGCGTCCGTGGCCGTCGTTCGGTTCGGCGACGGGGGCGTCGTCGCTACGGCCTGACGGGCCTGTCCGCCGCTGCCGGCGTGCGTCGCCAGCCGTCGGCATCCCTTGTCACCGCGCCGCCCTGCTCGAAGGCGGTCAGCCAGCCGGTCATGGGCCACTCGCCCCAGCGGCCCGCGAACAGCGCACCGTTGCGGAGGATGTCGTCGAGGTGCTGCCAAGGCGGCGAGCTCGTCGGGTGGTACTGGTGGTAGGCGTGGGCGCCCCCCGTCCACACGAGCGGGACCTCACGCGCGCGCAGACGGAAGGCGAAGTCGGTGTCCTCGCCGCCGTACCCCTCGTAGGCCTCGTCGAACCCGCCGGTCCGGCGCCACGTCTCGGGTGTGAGGGCGAACGACAGCGACCAGAACAGCGAGTACTCGTCGGCTGAGGCGGTCCGCTCGGCCCCGCCGGCGGGCATCGGCCGTGCCGGATGGGGAGAGGTGAGCGCGACGAGGTCTGCGGGGTCGGATGCCGAGACGCCCTCCGCGAGGTACGTCACCGGCCCGCACAGCACCGCCTCGGGGTGTCGTCCGGCGGCCGCGCGGTAGCGCGGGACCAGGTCGGGACCGGGCACGCAGTCCGCGTCGAGGAAGATCAGCAGGCGGGCCTCGCCCGCAGCGGCCGCTCCCGCGTTGCGGGCGGCGGCCAAGCGCAGCCCGGCCGGCCCGGGCGGCACGCGCAGCACGGTGTCGGCCTCCAGCGCCGGCGGATCGTCGTCGCCGATCCAGATCACGATGCGCCGCAGGTCGGGCACTCCGGCGAGGGCCCGCAGCTGCGCGCGCAGATGTGTCACGCGAGGGGTCGAGCAGAGGCTCACGACCGCGACCGTCATCGCCGTCCCCGCATCGTGTCGATGATCGCTGCGGCGGCTCGTCCGGGTGCCCCGGCGACCTCCCACCGCTCCCACTCGGGCCGCGCCGACGCCGCGCGGTCAACGAGTTCCGGCCACTGCGCCGCTGTCGGCCACTGGTCCTGCACCTGCGCGAGACCGGCGCGGTGCAGGGCGCGACCCGTCTCGCGCTGCTCGTCGAACGGTCGGTCCTGGGGCACCACGATCGCGGGCGCCTGCGCCGCGGCGAGGTCGGCGATCGCGTTCTGGCCCGCCCACGAGACCACCACGCCGGCGGAGACCAGCGCCGACCACGGGTCGTCCGCCCAGGCACTGCCGCCGAGGAGCCGCCAGGGACGCCCGGTCGCCTTCTCGGCATCCCGGATCGCCGCCGGGCCCACGATCGCATCGCCGCCTCCCGCCAGCAGGACCACCTCGTCAGAGCGCCCGCGCGAGGCGGTGCGACCGGCGAACCGGCTGATCCCGCCGGTGTGCACGACCTTCTCACCGAGCGCTTCGAGGTGCGGCGGTGAGAGGATGCCGCGAGCCCACGGCGCGAGGACGGTGTCGGCGGCGGCGAACCCGAGCAGATGGGGCCGGTCGACGCGGTGCCCCGGCTGGGTCACGACCACGGTGCGCAACCCCAGCAGCCGCGCGAGCAGAGTGATCTCGACGGAGGTGTCCACGACCATCCCGTCCCAGCGGCCGTCGACGGCCGCCGCTGCGATGACCGACATACGCGAACGGTGACCCGGGTGCCCGATGGGAGCCCAGTGCAGCATCCCGGCCACCGTCGGATCGATCGGCGCCCCAGCGTCGTCGTCCCGGTCGAGCACCGTCCATGTCCAGCCGGACGGCAGGCCGGCGGGGGCCGCGAGCGTGCTGAGGCAGTCGACCTCCGCCTCGAGGTGAGGAGCGATCGCCAGAAGCCGGGTGAGGTGTCCTCGCCCGTGGTGATGCACGTACCAGCCGAGCCGGGGGCGCCTGTCCGTCACGCCGCGGTCTCCGTGGCCATCATCCCCGCGTAGATCGTCTCGAGCGCGTCGATGCGTGCATCGAGGGAGAAGCGTCGGCTCGCCGTCTCGCGCACGACCTCGCGGAAGGCGGCATCCCTCCCGCTCGGCAGCATCGCGCCCGCACGCTTCGTCATCGCCGCGACGTCGCCGGCGGCCACGAGCTGCATGCCCATCGTCGCGGCGGCGATCTCGGGCACGCCGCCGACCGCGAAGCCGACCACCGGCGTGCCGCACATGAGGGCCTCCGGCCCCACGAGTCCGAACGGCTCCGCCCACGCCGGCGTCGCCAACGCGAGTCCGCTGCGACCCACGAGCTCGGCCAGGGGACCGGGTGAGAGCTCGCCGACGTAGTCGATCCCCCCTCCGACGAGGGGGAGGAGGACGTCGCGGGCATAGTCCTCGTCGCCGATCCGCCCGGCGATGATCAGGCGCCGGCCGAGGCGGCGGGCGACGTCCACGGCGACATGCGGGGCCTTCTCGGGGACGATCCGGCCGAACCACACGAGGTCGTCGCCCCCGGGGCCGAGCGGCCACGCGGCCGGGTCGACGCCGTTCGGCAACAGCTGCGAGGGCACACCCGCGGCATCCCACTGCCCTTTCGTGTGCGAACTCACCGCGAGGAACCGTGACCCCGCCCCTCCCGCGGCGACGTGGGCGGCCACGGCGGCGGCCTCGACCGGCGTGTGCAGGGTCGTCACCATCGGCACGCCGAGGGCGCTCGCGCGGCGCAGCGGCAGGGGGTCGAGGCAGTGGTTCGAGACCACGTCGTACCGCTCGGGATGGCGGGCGATCCCGCTGAGCGCACGGTCGAGCGCCGGGGCGCTCTCGCGGTGGTAGCTCTCGGGCCACGTCTTGTCGGTCGGTGCGGCATCGCCCGGCCACACCACCGGCGGCAGCCGGAACGCCGCCTCGTCTGGCAGGAAGTCCGACCCCTCGGGGGCGATGAAGGTCACCTCGTGCCCGCGACGGCGGAGCGCGTCGACCTCGGCCCAGACGGCGGACTCCAGACCGCCCGCGTGCGGGCGCCGGATCGGGAAGCGCAGCGGCGCGATCACGACGATGCGGAGCGGACGGGCGCTCACGCGGTGCGGCTCTCGAGCAGGTGCCGGTAGAGCTCCGCGTGACGCTCGGCGATCGCGGCATCCGTCACGGCGCGCAGCGCCCGGCGCTCGTCGACGAGGGCGTCGCGCGCGGCGCTCGCCGGGCGCGCCGACGGGGCGACCCACAGGCCGGCGAGGGCGCGCGCGAGCTCCGCGGCGTCGCCGGGCGCGAACGAGGCGACCGTGTCGTCGGCGTGCTGCTCGGCGAAGAACCCGATCCGCGGGGCGGCGACCGGGACGCCCAGGTCCCAGCACAGCTCGAGCCATCCCGAGTGCGTGCCGTGCCGGTAGGGCAGCACGCACGCGTCGAGCCTCGCGAGGGCCGCGAACAGCTCGGCGTCGGCGAAACGCTCGTGCTCGACGAGGTCGAGGACAGCGGATGCCGCGCACAGCGCGCGCACCTCGGCTGCGGCATCCGCATCCCGCACCCGACGGTGCAGACGCACCTCGCCGCGGACGTCGTGGCCCGCGTCGCGCAGGGCGGTGAGCGCGGCCTCCAGCGCCCGGACCGTGCCCGGTCCGTCGACGCTCGGCCGGAGGTCCTTCAGATGCACGCCGACGACGCGGCCCGCACCGAGCGCCGGTTCGATCGCGGCGGATCGCGGCAGGACCGACGGATGCGGGATGACGGTCGCGTGCCGGCGCCAGCGCTCGCGCACCGCGCGGGCGGCGCCGACCGTGAGGGTCGTCACCGCGTCGGCGCCCGTCACGAGCTCGTCGAGCTGGGCGAGGTAGCCGGAGTCGTCGGTCAGCTGCGGGTGCTCGAGGTCGTGCAGCGTGTAGACGACGGGCCAGCCGACGGCGTGGGCGGCCTCGAGGCACGCGGTCAGGTGTCCGGGCGGGAACGACTCGGTGCCGAAGTGGATGTGGAGGAGCGATGCGGCATCGGCGTGCGCACGGATCCAGGTCGGGTCGAGGGCGGCGGGCGGCCACCACACCGCGGGGTCCGCTCCGGGGGCGACGGGGTCGGGGAGCACGCTCACACGCGGATCCGCCGTCGTCTGCCGGACGTACGGGTGGCCGGCGGGGACCGAGACGATCGTGATCGCTCCGGTCCTCTCCGCACCCGCGGGGGCGACGATCGGCGTGCTCGTGTCCACTGTTCTCCCTTTGACGGCGTCGCGCCGACCGAGAAGTGGGTGCGCGGGAACGCCCCGACCGTAGGCGCGTCATGCGTCGGATCGAGGGGGCTTGACCTCGCCCCCCCGGGCGGATAACCATGCCGGGTGATCTCCGCGCCTCCGCTCCTGCTCGTCCTCGGTCCGGAGGGGCACGGTGTCACGCGGTACGGCGACGATGTCGCCCGCGCCGTCGGGGCCCTCCGTCCCGGCGCGCGGACGGTGCGCGTCGCGGACGTCGCCGCCGGCGACCGGGCGCTCGCCGGGCTCGACGCGGGTGCGCGCGTGCACCTCCACGCCACCGACCGCCTCTTCGGCAGGACACCCGAGGACGCCGCCGACGTCGTCGAACGCTGGGCCGAGCGGATGCGGCTGACCCTCACGCTCCACGACGTGCCGCAGCCCTCCGACGGCACGATGTTCGAGCGCCGCCGCGCCGCCTACGCGCGGATGGTCGCCGCGTCCGCCCGGGTCGCCGTCAACAGTCGTCACGAGCAACTGCTCATGGACGAGTTCCTGCCCGGCGTCGCCCGCGCCGAGGCGATCGCGCTCGGGGCGCGCACCGGCATCCCGCCGTCGCACCCCGGCGACGCGACGCGCGACCTGCGCGTCCTCATCGCCGGCTTCGTCTACCCCGGAAAGGGTCACCGTCCCGCCGTGGTCGCGGCGGCCCGGGCCGCCGACGAGCTCCGCCGCCGGGGCGAGGACGTCGGCGACGTCGCGGTGCGCGCGATCGGCGCGCCGTCGCGCGGCCACGAGGAGGACGTCGTCCGGTTGCGGGCGGATGCCGCCGAGCTCGGCGTCGCGTTCGAGGTCACCGGATTCCTGGGCGACGACGCCTTCGCCGCCGAGCTGCTCGCCCCCGGCATCCCCCTCGCGGCGCACGAGCACGTGTCGGCCTCGCGGTCGATGCTGGACTGGGTCGAGGCGGGCCGCCGCCCGCTGGTCGTCGACTCGCGCTACGCCGCCGAGATGGATGCGCTCCGCCCCGGCACGCTCGCCCGCTACGCCCCCGACGAGCTCGCCGCCCGCCTCGTGGACGCCTGGCTCGATCCGACGTCGACGCGGCTGGCTCCCGGTGCCTCGCTCGCGCCGACGCTCGACGACGTCGCCGCGTCGTACCTCGCCTGGTGGGCGGCCTGATGCCGGAGGGCATCGCCCTGCCGGGCAACCGCTGGGACCTGCTGGACGGACGGGAGGCGACACCCACCGTCTCGGTCGTCGTCGCGCACTACGAGCAGCCCGCGCAGCTGGCGCGGTGCCTCGCAGCCCTTGCAGGCCAGGACCACCCCCGCGACCGCCTCGAAGTGATCGTCGCGGACGACGGCTCGGCCGTGCCGCCGCGGGTGCCGGCGGGCGTCCGGCTCGTCCGGCAGGCCGACGAGGGATTCCGCCTCGCCGCGGTGCGCAACCTCGGCGCGGCGCACGCGACGGGGGAGGTGCTCGTCTTCCTCGACGCCGACACGGTCCCCGAGCCGGGCTTCATCCGTGAGCTGACGCGGATGCCGGGGCTCGCCCCGGACGTCGTCGCGGTCGGGCGACGGCGCCACGCCGACCTCGCGGACGCTCCCGCCGTCGCCGACGTGCGCGGGGTCGTCGCGGGGCGGGAGCTCCCCGAGCCCGCATGGCTCGCCGACGCCTACCGGTGGTCGCGCGACCTGCTCGACGCCGACGACCGCAGCTACCGGCATACCATCGGCGCCGTACTCGCGTGCTCGCGGACGATGTTCGCGGCCGCCGGCGGTTTCGACGAGTCATTCCGGGCCTACGGCGGGGAGGACTGGGAGTGGGCATACCGCGCGTGGCTGCGGGGAGCGGTGCTCGCGCACGTGCCGTCCGCGGTGGCGTGGCACGATGGTCCGGATGCGGGTGCGCGCGAGGGGACGGGCCAGGCGGACCGGAACGCCGAGGCGATGCTGTTGTCGGAGCTGATCCCGGTGCCGGGCTCGCGACCCCGCGGGCTGCCGACCACGCGGGTCGACATCGCCGTGACCGCGCCGGAGGGCGCCTCGGAAGCCGCCGCGTTCGTGAGCGTCGACTCCGTCGTGGCGGCGGTGCCCGGATCCGCCGCCGTCGACGCCGCGGACCTGGCCGCAGGGCGCGGCGTGCTCGACCGGGTGCGGCTGCACCTCGAGATCGTGCGACCGGTCCGCGCGGGCGCGGGCCTTCACGCGGTCGTGGAGCGGGTCGCCCAGGAGGGCCTCGGCGTCGCGAGCCTCACCGGTGCGGACGGCGCGGTGCTCCTCCGCATCCGTTCCCTCCGGGCCGCGGCGCGCGAGGCACGCTGGCAGCGGGACGACCTGTTCCCCCGCACGACGGAGACCGCGGACGCGGTGCGCGAGGTGGTCGGCGAGCCCGATGTCGCCGCCTACCTCGGCGGGTGGGGCTGAACACCCACGGGATTCACAGAGCGGGTCGCCTTGTGCCCGCCGCCCCCGTCTGGTTTCATAGCCGCGGGGACACCGGTCGTGCCCGCCTGGGGAGGCGAGCACAACGGCGACGAGTGGGATCGTCGACGGCGCCGGTCTACCGTCCGCACCTCTTGCTCGGGGTGTGGGCGTTGTGGGGGAGAGCATGGGGACTGCGGGGACACTCGGCGTACACCGGACGGGTCCGACGCGCATCGACGCGCGTACGACCGCCGCGCGACCGCGCCTCGCCACGGCCGTCCGGACGCCGTACGCCGCCCCGGTCCTGCGAGCGCCGCGCGTCGCCATCCGATTGACGGCGCGCTCCGAAACACTTCCGCAGCTCTGCGCCCGCTCGGCGACCGCAGTGCGGGCACATGACGTCGCGGACGGCCCTCGGAGGGTCGCCGCGAGACGACACCGGTGCGGCGGCGATCGCCCCCACCGGTGGACGGCGACAGCCGTCGGGGGGCGCTCGTGGGGAGCGTGATCCGTGGGGGGAATCCGGGGGACGAAGTGAAGAGACGACTGAATGTCGCCGTGATCGGCGCGGGATATTGGGGGCCGACCCTGGCGCGCACGCTGCGTGCCAGCCGTGAATGGAGCCTCGCCGCCATCTGCGACCTCGACATCGACCGCGCGCGCCGCGCCGCGGACGCCGTCGGGGGTGCCCGGGTCGTCCCCGAGCTCGATTCCGTGCTGGCCGACCCGCAGATCGACGCCATCGCGATCGCGACGCCCGCATCGACCCATCACGAGATCGCGATGGCCGCGCTCGAGGCCGGCAAGCACGTGCTGGTCGAGAAGCCGCTCGCCGACACCCAGCAGCGCGGCGAGGAGATGGTCGGGCGGGCATCCGAACGCGGCCTCGTGCTGATGGCCGACCACACGTCCTGCTACACGCCCGCGGTGATGAAGATGCGTGAGCTGATCGCGAGCGGCGAGCTCGGCGACATCCTGTTCATCGACAGCGTGCGCATCAACTTCGGTCTCGTGCAGCCCGACGTGGACGTCTTCCGCGACCTCGCTCCGCACGACCTGTCGATCATGGACTTCGTGCTGCCGGGTGGCCTGCGGGCGACCTCGGTGTCGGCGCACGGATCCGACCCGTTGAACACCGGCAAGTCGTGCATCGGCCACCTCGCGATGCCGCTCGCGGGCGGGGCGATGGCGCACGTGCACGTCAACTGGCTGAGCCCTACCCGTACGCGCCGCATGGTGATCGGGGGCACCCGCCACACCCTGGTGTGGGACGACCTGAACACGCAGCAGCGGCTCACCATGTACGACCGCGGCGCGGACGTCGCATCGATCTCGCGCGCGACCGCGAAGGAGCGACGGGAGGTCAGCATCCCGTACCGGGCGGGCGCGACCCGCGCGCCGGCGCTCGAGGAGCGGGAGGCGCTCACGCTCGTCGTGAGCGAGTTCGCCGCCGCGATCCGTGAGAAGCGCGCCTCGCGCACGAGTGGCGCGTCCGGGCTCCGGGTGCTGTCGATCCTCGACGCCGCCGCGGGCAGCCTGGCGGCCTTCGGTGCGCCGCATCCGATCCCGCACGCCCGCTCCTCTGCCGTGGTGGCGGCATGAGCCGGTCGCGCCGCCACGGGCGGGCCCACCATGGCTGAGTGGGAGATCGGCGTCGACGCCCCCTGGCTGGGCCAGGCCGAGCTGAACGCGGTCGCCGAGGTCATCGCGAGCGGCTGGGTGGGGCAGGGCCCGAGGGTGGCGCGCTTCGAGCAGGACTTCGCCGGTCTCGTCGACGCGAACTACGCCGTTGCGACCGCTAACGGCACCGACGCCCTGCATCTCGCCCTGCTCGTCGCAGGGGTGCGGCCCGGCGAGGACGTCGTCGTCCCGTCGTTGGCATTCATCGCCACCGCGAACGCCGTGCGCTCGGTGGGGGCGACACCGGTGTTCGCCGACGTCGATCCGGTCACCGGGACCGCGACCGCTGCCACGGTCGAGCGTGCCCTCACCCCGACGACGACCGCGGTCATCATCGCGGACCACGGGGGCTCTCCCGTCGACCTCCAGAGCATCCGCGACGTCACGGACCCGCTCGGGATCGTCGTCATCGAGGACACCGCCGGCGGTGTGGGCTCGACCTGTCTCGGCCGCCCCGTCGGTGCCGCGGCCGAGATCGCCACCTGGTCGTTCGACGGCCGCGCGATCCTGACGACGGGTGACGGCGGCATGCTCACCACGACGCACGCGGCCTGGGCGGCGCGGGCGCGGCGGCTGCGCGAGCACGGCATGATCACCCCGTCCGCCGATCCGCGTCCCGGCTCGGTGCCGCCCGCGGAGGAGTACCGGGAGGTGGGTGGGGATTCGCGCCTGACCGACCTGCAGGCCGCCGTGGGGATCGTCCAGCTCGGTCGCCTGCCCGAGATCGTGCGCCGCCGTCGGCAGATCGCCGACCGGTACCGCGACGGCCTCCGGGGCGTGCGGGGGCTGCGTCTCGCGGCGGACCCCGCGTGGGGAACGGGCAACGTCGGATCGTTCTGGGTCGAGGTCGAGGACGCGTATCGGGTCGACCGCGACGGACTGCTCGCCGCGCTCGCCGCCGCCGGCATCGCCGTGCGACGGGGCGGCTCGGCGATCCACCGCCACGCGCCGTACCGTGCGCTGACACCTCCCGACGGGCTTCCCGGGTCGGAGCGGTTCGCCGATCGCACGCTCGCCCTGCCCGTCTCGCGCACGCTCACGGCCGCGCAACAGGATCAGATCGTGGCGATCCTGCGCGACCCGGGCGCACCCGCGCTCGCGAACGCGCAGACGGTGACGCGCTCGGGTCGCTGAGCGAGGCGCTGCCGTCGCTGAGCGAGGCGCTGCGCGCTGCGGTCGCCGAGCTGGGGCATCCCGCTCAGCGCCGGGCGCCGCGGTGCGTCGCGGGCTGGCGGTCCGTGGCGCGCTCAGGCGGCAGAGCGGTCGTGGAAGAGCCGGCGCTCGGGCCGCGCCGGCTGATCCACCAGGCGGGCACGGACGGACGGGGGGGAGGTCCGGCCGTGCCCGCGTGCGGGTGACGGTTCATGCATCATGAGGAGCCGAGGATCGGCGGACGGCCTGAGAGGCCGGGGGTCCCTCGACGAGGTACCGCTTCGCCCATCGCTTCGGCTCGAGCGCGAGCCGCCACATCTTGTCGAGTCGTCCGCGCGCGCCGTCGGCGAGGATGCGCGGGACTCGATCGGTCAGAAGATCGCCGAGTGCGTCCACAGCGATCAGGGCGCGTGCGCCCGTCAGTTCGCCGTAGGTGCCGATCCAGTCCGTCTGCCGGTGCGTCTGCAGGCAGACGACCACGAGGTCGGCCTCGGCGTTCCGGATCTGTTCGGCGATGTCGAGGGAGGTCTCCCGCGATCGGATCGCGGGGTGCACCGGCGTCCAGTGGCCGATGAGGGCCACGCCGGGTCGGTCGGCGACCATGCGCCGGTGGAGCTCCTCGCGCTGGGCGGCTGAGCCGCCGACGACGGCGACGCGCCAGTGTTCCGCGTCGGCATGCTCCAGGAGGGCGCCGGGCGTCAGACCGCCGGGCGTCGAGCGCTCGCGCAGACCCTCAGCAGGGTACGAGGCGACAGGCGATGCCGGCGACGGGGTGCGGCGCTCAGCGACAGCTGCGGAGTGCGGCGTGAGCGCGACGAGGCGCAGGTGCATCAGCGGACCGCCCTGGCGGTCGGGGTGATGCCGCCGGAGACCGTGGTGCGGCCACGGCTCCGGCGGCGATCACGCGGGCCCCGGAGTGCCTCGCGCACCGATGGTCTCGTCGGATCGACGAGCGCGTCACGCAGACGCGCACCCCTGTTCCGTTCTGTCCCCATGAACGTTCCATCCCCCGAAAAACATCGACGCAAGTGTGGCTCGCGTCCCCCGATGTGCGGATCCGATCCGCGATTCCCCGTGTGCGGCGCCGCCCCCCAGCGACACCGCTCGATGCACCGACCCCTCGGCGCACCCTCCTTCTCTTCCCCCAGAGAACCCCGCCCACCGCCCCATACGGTGTGCGGAGTAAGGGCTCTTCGCACGAGTTCGATGCGCGAACGAAGACGTACGAAGAGCCCAGGCAGATATGGGTACGGCCCCCAAGCTCGCCCCCACTCCTTCTGCTGCCGCCATGTGCCGTGTCGACTCCCCAAAGCCTCTGCGGCGGCGATATCGGAGACGCTACAGGTGACGACGGTGTCCACCAATAGGGGGACGAACCTAATCTCTTGTCCCCCAGATGGGGGACAAGTAGGGAGGGGGATTAGGGGGTTGCGGGGCAGAACACGGGAGGTCCGCCGGCGGCATCGGCGGTAACGTGACGGCTGAACAACGAGCGAGCGCCCATCCGAGGCGCCGCCTCGTCGCCTTTGGGGAGGCAGACATGTGGGGGGAACTTTGGCGCGCCGCGATCGTGGGCGCCGTCATCGTCGGTGCCGGCTCGGCACCGGCATTCGCGGCCGACGGGTCGTACGTCCCGAACACTCCCGACGAGTCGGGACTGAACGGGTCGGTCGTGCAGTCGCTGTGCGTCCACCAGGCACCGGCGATCGACTACTCGATCGTCCGTGTGGATGCATCGGCGGCTGCACGTACCGCGTCGGCGCCGTCCGCCGAGCTCGTCATCTCCGGGGACGGTCACCAGCTCTCGGTGCCGCTCACGGTGGACGACGCCGGTGAAGGGCACGGCACCGTGCTCTGGCCGGGCGTCGAGGTCGACGGCGACGGCACCGTCGAGGCCCTCCCCGGCTGGGTGCGCTCCGGCGATCAGTGGACCCCGCGCGACGACGCAGCGGCGTGGACCACGGGGGCCGTGACCGCCCAGCTGCGCGTCGGCGATGAGAGCATCGCCGTGCCGCTGGCCTACCCGGGCTACTCCGACACATGCGCCACGCCGACGGGGGTCGCCTCGAACGGCACTCCCGGAACCCTGGCATTCACGGGCGGGCAGTGGCCCATCGCGGCCGCCGTCGGTGGCGCCGCCGCCGTCGCCGGAGGGCTCTTCCTGATCGCTCGCCGCCGCCGGGTCGAGTCGTGACGAGGCGCCGTCGACTCCTCTGGGTCGCCGGCGCTCTCCTCCTCCTCGGCACCGTGGTCGCCGTCGTCCATGTCGGGCGATCCGCCTGGGACCTGCAGCAGGCCCTGACGGCTGCGACGGAGGATGCCGCCGTCGCCACGACGGCCGTCGCCGAGGGCGACATCGACGGAGCTGAACGCGCGGCATCCCGACTCGTCGCCGAGATCGCGCCGGCGATCCCCGACGATCCGGTCTGGTCCGCCGCCGAGGCGATCCCGGGGGTGGGTGCGAATCTCTCGGCGGCGCGTCGCGCGGCGACCGCGATCGTCCGAGTGGGCGAGGAGGTCGCCCCGACGATGTTCGAGACGGCGCGGCGACTGACGGATGCCGACGCCCCCGCTGCGGTCCACGCCCTGCGCGAGGCCGCCCCGGCGCTGAGTCGGGCGGCCGCCACGCAGGACGACATCGCGCGCGATCTGGCGGGCATCGACCGTACCGCCCTGATCCCCCGGCTCGCCGACGGCGTCGAGCGCGTGACCGATGCCGTCGACGATCTCCGGACGGCGATGGACGGAGCCGCGCAGGCTGCCGAGCTGGTCCCGGCGATGCTCGGGGCCGACGGCGACCGTCGCATCCTCATCGTCCTCCAGAACACCGCCGAGCTGCGTACCGGCGGCGGCATCACCGGGACGTTCCTCGAGCTCCGGGCGAGGGACGGCGTGCTCTCGCTCGAAGCCCAGCGCGACTCGTCGGACTTCTCGCCGTCCGACAAGCCGCTCGGCACCGTGCCTGCCGCCGAGGTCCGAGCGCTCGGGGACGGCATCGGTCGGTACGTGCAGAACACGTCGATGACCGCGGACTTCGGTGTCACGGCGAACCTCGCCGCCGCGTGGTGGCAGAGGTCGGGCGGGTCGGCCCCGGATGTCGTGGTGTCGATGGACCCCGTCGTCCTCGCAGCGATCCTGAAGGCGGTCGGCCCCGTCGAGACGCGATCGGGTGCGCTCGATCAGTCGAACGCGATCGACCGACTGCTCGTCGAGCCGTACCGCACCCTCGATCAGGACGCGCAGAGCCGGTACTTCGCGGATGCCGCGGGGGCCGTCTTCGCGGCGTTGACCGAGCGCGCACGCCCGCTGACGCTGGTCACCGCGCTCGCCGGCGTCGTCGAGGAGGGGCGCATCTCGATCTGGAGCCGCGACGCGGAGCAGCAGGCGGTTCTCGCCGGCACGGCGTTCGCCGGTCCGCTCGCCCGCCTCGACGCGGCCGGTCCGGATGCGTTCGCCGTGTACTTCAACGATGCCACCGGAGGCAAGCTCACGCCCTACCTGACCGTCGGGCTGGAGACCCGCTCGGGTGTCTGTCGCGCCGACGGCTTGCGGGAGGTCGAGGTGGCGGTCGACCTGGGGAACACCCTGGCGGCGGCGGATGCGTCGTCGCTGCCCCTCAGCGTCACCGGCGGCGGGGCCTACGGCGTGAAGGCGGGAAACATCGCGCCCACGGTGACGGTGGTGACGCCGCGCGGCTGGTTCGCCGGCGGTGTGACGCTCGACGGCGCGCCCGTCGCATCCGTCGATGCGCAGGACGACGGTCGTCTCTCGGTCACCCAACGGGTCGAGCTGTCGCCGGGAGGATCCGACGTGCTGACCTTCCGATTCGTGGCCGGTCCCGACGTGAAGACGGACGGCGCGGAGCCACGGCTTCTGCACACGCCGCTCCTCGCTCCCGTCGATGTGCGCTCGGGTCGGATCGGTTGTCCGGACGCCTGATCCACGTCGTTCACCTCAAGATCCGGCGTCATGCCTGTTCCGGCGGTGCGCTTTCCTCTAGCATGTGAGAGCCATCCCCCATCGGTTGCCGAACCGTTCCCCAAGCGGTCTCGACGCGTACTGTCCCCAAACTTGCGCGTCTCCGGCGACCTGGATGGTTTCGCGGACCCTCTCCCGCCGCAGTCCCCACTGAACTGGCCGGAGGGGGTCCGCTCTTCTCGAGCGGTCCTCGTCAGCGGCTGCCGCCCGCGTCGGTGGCGCCGTCGTCGGTGCCGACGATCGCCTGCAGCTTGGCGATGAGGTCGGTGCGCGAGGTCGCGCCCAGTCGGCGGCGAATGCGCGCGATGTGGTGCTCGGCCGTCCGAGGTGAGATGAAGATCGCCTCGCCGATCTCGGCATACGTCATGCCGCTGAGCACCAGGCCGGCGACCTCGCGCTCCCGGGCGCTCAACAGCCCGCTGTCGCCGAGGGCCACGTCGTTGCCCGAGACCCCCGGTCCGGCGTTCGGGTGCAGAGCGCGGGCGAAGGTGCCGAGGCGAGTGCCGGCGCGGCGATCGCGGGAACGCTCGGAGAGCGAGATCGCCAACCGTGCGCCCTCCCAGGCGAGCCCCACCTCGGCCAGGCGCGAGGCGATCTGCTCGATGCGATCGATGTCGCCGTCGTCGACGCGGCTGCGCGACCACTCGCCGACCGCCACCGACAGGGTGGCGGCGAGACGGGAGCCGCGTGCCGCGGCCGACAGCGCGCGCGCAGCATGCGCCTGTCCGTGCGCATCCCGTGCGAGCAGCGCCCGATGGTAGGTCGACCAGTGGAACGGCGTCGACCACATCGACGGGTCGCCGAGACCGCGCAGGATGTCCGTCAGCGCCTCGATCGCGGGCAGGACGCGCTCCGAGTCGTCGAACAGCGGGGCGGTCTCGATGAACTCGCGCAGCGGGTGCAGCAGGTAGAGGTCGGGTTCGACATGGCGGACGTCGTCCCGCACCCGCTCCCACAGCGCACGCAGTTCGTCGAGCGACCCGTAGCGCCGCACGTGCGCGAGCATGACCGAGTCGCGGACCAGCACTTCGCGGCTGCTCAACGGCAGGGCCGAGGCGTCGACGTCGGCGAGTCGCGCCGCGGATTCCTCCGGATGCTGCCGGTGCACCGCGACCCACGCGGCCCACAGAAGCAGTCGCGAGCGGGCCCAGGGGCCGCCGTGCTCCTCCATCAGCGCATCGGCGAGGAGGTTGCCGGCCGTATCGAGCTCGCCGATGTTGATCGCGCCGATCGCCGCGATGACGGCGGGCAGCTCGGGCACAGGCCCGTGCTCGTTCGAATCGCCGTACGTCGCGCTGGCCCGGATGAGCTCGTTGAAGGCGGTGCCCGTCGCGGCGGCGAGGGATGCCGCGAGCCCCCGCAGCAGCTTCACGTAGGCGACGTGGAGGGTGGTCGGGATGCCGCTCACTCCGCTGTCGACGATGCCGAGCGTGTCGTGCATCGGCCTCGCGTCGCCGGTGCCGAAGGCCGAGAGCGCCCCCTGCGCACGCAGGACGAAGTCCGTGGTCGGTTGGGCGCGGTAGGTCGCGGCGCTGGCGCGGAGCAGACCGCGGGCGCTCCACGCCGAGCCGAGGATGCGCAGGGCCTCGTCGCCCTCGTCCCCGGTGGCCCCCCGGACGATGGTGTCGACGAGGGATGCGGCCTCGTCGACATCCCCGCGATGCCAGGCCATCCGAGCCTTGCGGATCGCGATGAGCGGCGCGTCGTCGCCGGCCGCGAGCGCGGCGTCGTAGAGCTCCGTGGCGCGCAGCGGATCGTAGCCGGCCGCCTCGTCGGCCTGGCAGCGAAGGGCGAGAGCCAATCGCGGGTCCAGATGGCCACCGAGAGAGGTGGCGATCTCGGGGTCGAGGGGCGAGAGCGGGGCGGTGTCGAGCAGGTCGATGAGCTCGGCGACCGGGGTCATCCGGGCGACGGTCGTCCGGACGATCGGCACGGGGCGCCCGCCGCGCAGCAACAGTCCCTCGGCGTGGCCGCGGGCGAGCGACTCCGTGGCCGCCCCGTCGATGATGGGGGGCAGGTCGTCGCCTGCGAGGCTGGCCAGACGCACGATGCGCGCTGTCTCGCGGTCGAGGGTGTCCAGCCGCAGGGCGATGACTTCGCCGACGGCGCGGGCGACCCGTTCGTGGGAGGGGTCGTGGCAGAAGCCGTCGCCGTGCGCGGCGAGCGCCTCCTTCACGAGCCAGGTGACGGATGCCGCCATCTGCACGATCGCGCCGACGCAGCCGGTGTCGATCGAGCGTCCGGCTGCGGACAGCGCGCGGAGGACGTCCTCGGTGTCCACCTGACCGAGGGCGAGGGCGGGGTGCGACTGCTCGATCCGTCGGATCAGCGCCGTCAGGGTCGGCGTCCACGGCCACGGCCGACAGGCGAGGACGAGCCCGGCGCGCGGGTCGTCGAGCGAGGTGTTCAGCGCGTGCGCCTCGTCGTCGGAGAGGAGATGGCCGTCGTCGATGATCCGCGTGTGGGGGAGGGTGGGGAGGCGATCGGCGATCTGCGCGAGCAGCGGCGACTTGTCGGAGCCCGCGGGACCGATCACGACCAGGCGTAGCGGTCGGTCCGGCTCCGAGAGCGCCGTCTCGACGTGGCTGAGCGCGAGTTGAGGCCACAGCGGGAGGGCGGGCGGAAGGTCGGCGGACAATGCAGCGAGAGCCATGCGTACCCTTCTCCCTCCGTCGGGACGAGCACTCCGCTTTCTCGCGCCGGCCGCCTCGCGCCGATGTTCCTCGTCGCCCGTGTCGGGATTCGGGTCCGATCCGGGCTTTCCGCACGCTGCGGAATGCAGGGAATCTACCAGTTCCGCGCTTGCCGGCGGTGCCCGATGTGGAAATCGACAGCCTGTGATAGGCCTCGCGGGCCACGCGAGTCACGACCCCGAGAGGCGAGGCTCACCTAACTTCGAAAAGGCGACTGATCGGGCAGATTTCTCGCGACTAAGGCTGTCCAACCTCCGGGGGTCGCGGAATACCCTCGAACCACCACGACCCTGGAGGCTTCCATGAGCATGACCCTCGACGACCTGCCCCGCGTGTCCGAGTGCAACGCCCTCGGCTGCTCCTACAACGACCACTCGCACTGCCACGCCGCGGCGGTGACGATCGGCGGCGCCCCCGGCGACGCCGAGTGCGCGACCTTCATCCCCCTCGGCACGAAGGGCGGACTCGACAAGGTCGTCAGCCACGTCGGCGCCTGTCAGCGCTCGGAGTGCGTCTTCAACTCGTCGCTCGAGTGCACGGCATCCGCTGTCCGCGTCGGACCCGGAGCCGAGTCCGCAGACTGCCTCACCTACCAGGCGGCCTGACGACGTCGGACGGCCGAGGCGGTCAGTTCGTCGCCTCGGCCGTCGGCGCGTCCGCGGAGAACACCTCGATGACACCGTCGCCGGCCACGAACTGCAGGCGCGTCCCCTCGGCGAACCTCTCCCGCAGCGCCGACGGCGCCTCGGGCCCGACGACGAAGGTGGCGGTGACGGAGAACGGCTCGACGCTGCATCCGCCGTATCCGCCCCAGATGCTGCCTTCCTCGCCCGCGGGCTCCCACGCCTGGGGTGGGAGCAACTGCATGCACCGGGTCACACCCGTACCGGTCGGCATGGATCCGACGACGGGGGTGATCTCGCCGATCGACTCGAACACGACGCCGTCGGCGGTGCCGCCGAGGTATCCGTCCGGCCATCCGCGGTCCTGATCCTCCATCAGGGTCGCGACGTGCCGTATGTCGGTCCCGGGCGGGACGGATGCCGCCGTCCACACCGGACGGCTCGTCACGGCCGCCGTCACTCCGACCGCCAGGGTCGCCGCCATCGCGAGCGACCCGACCCAGGCGAGACCCCTCAGGCGACGACGCCGACGTTCGTCGGCTGCGCGCTCTGCCTTGCGCGGGGTCGCCACGAAAGCGCGCGCGGCGTCCGCGGGGGAGACCGGCGGCAGCGGGGGAACCTCGGGGTGCGGCGTCGCTGCACGAACGGATGCGGGCACTTGGTCGACGACGGGCGGGTGATCCCGCTCCCGCCGCGCACGGCCTTCGAGCTCTTCCAGCCGCCGGCGCGCGGCGGCGTCGCCGGCCAGGCCGTCGCCCGGGCCGTAGGCCCGTGCCTGCAGCGCGCGGAGCTCGGACTGCAGGCTCTCGTCCATCAGAGACCGAGCGCTTCGGGATCGACCGAGCCGGCTTCGACCTCGACCTCTGCGAGCGACTTCGTCTGCAGGAACGTGCAGAGGATGGACACCATCGCGAGCTCGGCGGACAGCTCGAGGGTGCGCCCGGCATTCATCTTCAGGTCGGTCTCGCGCGCCTCGAACGTGATGCCCCAGTGGATGGACCCCAGCGGCTCGGGCTGGAGATAGGTCAGGGTCATCGAGTCGAGCAGGTTGAGGGCGATGAGGCCCGTGTCGCGGCCGTCGGCGCCGTCCTGGGGAATGACCTTCACACGCTCGCTGATCGAGTAACCCAGCGCGGCGAACTCCTCGAGCCACTGCTCGAGCATCTCCTGGCTGTGGAACGGCATGCGCGTGGCTCCTCGCTCTGGATCGCCGGTCGGGATGCGACCATTATGTCCCGTGACCGCGTCGCGGGGCATCCCGGCCTAGGCTCGTCGGATGGCCATCGGATCCACGATGCACACCTTCACCGTGCAGCTCGCCGACGTCGACCGCGGCGTCTACGAGGAACTCTCGCTCCGCCTCGCGCGGCACCCGTCCGAGACGGCGGCGAACGTCCTCCTGCGTGTGCTCGCGTACTCCCTCGAATACGAGGAGGGCATCGCGTTCAGCGAGGGCATCGCCGCGACGGATGAACCGGCCGTCCTCGTCCGCGACGCGACGGGACGCCTGACGGCGTGGATCGAGGTGGGGGCTCCGGATGCCGCGCGACTCCACACCGGCAGCAAGGCGGCCGGCCGCGTGGCCGTGTACACGCACCGCGAGCCGAATCGCCTGGCCCAGGCGTGGGCGGGCAAGACCATCCATCGCGGCGCCGACATCCCGCTCTACAGCTTCGAGAAGGACTTCGTCGAGGATGCGGCGTCGGCTCTCGAGCGACGCAACGCCGTGACGGTGTCCGTGACCGAGCGTCAGCTCTACCTCGACGTCAACGGGCGCTCGTCGTCGTCGGCGATTGCCGAGCAGCCGGTCGGCTGACCTCCCGCCGCGGTGCCGTCGACCGCACGGCTGTCAACCCCGGTGAGGGCGGTTCCGGCGCCTCTCTAGGGTGACGCAGAGGAGGTTCGGATGTCACGTCGAGCGCAGGCGGCCGTCGCCGCATCCCTCATCGTCGCCCTGGGGCTCGCAGGCTGCGGGGTCCGACCCGCGGACACCGACGGCACGCTGGATCGTGTGGCCGAGAGCGGCGTGCTGCGGGCGGGGGTGACCGAGAACCCGCCGTGGACCTCAACCGGCGACGGCCGGGCATCCGGAAGCGAGGTCGCGCTCCTCGAGCGGTTCGCGGCGCGGCACGGCGCCGCCGTCGAGTGGCGCGCGGGCACCGAAGAGGTCCTCGTCGACGCGCTCCACGCCGGGAGCCTCGATGTCGTCGTGGGCGGACTCACCGACGCGACGCCGTGGAAGGATGACGCGGCAGTCACGGATGTGTATCGCGAGACGACGAGTCCCTCGGGCGAGGTCGAGAAACATGTCATGCTGACGCGAGCGGGCGAGAACGGGTTCCTGATGGAGCTCGAGGTGTTCCTCCGCGAGGAGGCCCGCGGATGAGGCGCGACGCGCTCCGGGACGGCCTGGACGACGACGGTCGACGCGCACTGCGCAGCGCTGTGCGCATGGAGTGGGCGACGATCGCCTTCCTCGCCGTCGCGATCCCCGTCGTCGGCGTCGTGACCGGCAGTTCGCAGGCGATGCGCGCCGCGTGGGTCGAGGACATGCTCTCGCTCGCCCCGCCCCTCGCCTTCCTCGTCGCCGTGCGGGTGATGGCGCGCGCCGCGAACCCGCGCTACCCCTACGGCTACTTCCGCTCGGTCGGGGTCGCCCACCTCGTGGCCGGAGTGGCGTTGTTCGCCATGGGATCGTTCCTCCTGGTCGACTCCGCGCTGACCCTCGTCCGCGGCGAGCGCCCGCCCATCGGCTCGGTCGAGGTGTTCGGCCAGTCCGTGTGGCTCGGCTGGTTCATGATGGCCGTCATGGCGGCGACGATCCCGCTCCCCATCTGGTTCGGGCGGGTCAAGATGCGGCTCGCTCGGCAGCTGCACAACAAGGTGCTCTATGCCGACGCCGACATGAACAAAGCGGACTGGATGACGGCGGTCGGCTCGATCGTCGGGGTCGGTGGCATCGGTCTCGGGATCTGGTGGGCGGATGCGGCGGCGGCGATCTTCATCTCGGGCAGCATCCTCTGGGACGGCGTGAAGAACACGAAGGGCGCGATCACCGACCTCATGGACACACGGGCGACCACCTTCGACGACGCGAAGCCGCATCCCGACATCGACCGGATCCATGACCACCTGTCGTCGCTGCGCTGGGTCGACGAGGTACGCACCCGCACCCGCGATCAGGGTCAGTTCTTCCACGTCGAGGCCTTCGTCCGGCCGCGGAAGGGGCGGATGCCGCGGCTCGCGGAGATCGAGCAGGCGCAGGCCGAGTGCCGTGGACTGGACTGGAAGATGCACGACGTCGTCATCGTGCCGGTGCGCACCTTCCCCGAGATCGCGTCCGCGCGCTCGGGGGAGAGCTGACCCCCGAGTCTGGGCGGGGCCTGGCAGTCCCGTGGGGAACGTCACTGCATTCCGCGCCGGCGATGAACCTCGCCGTAACGTGGCCCTCAGCGATCGGCATCCGTCTGTTGCTTTCGTCTCCGCCCGCAGCGGACACCCGATTCCAAGCAGGTGCCCCATCGCTTCATCCGTCGCCGACTCGCGTCTCGGTCCCGTCCGTCAGACGTACGCCGGAACCGATCAGTTCCCTCCCATGGCGAAGGCGTTCACCGACGTCTCGCGCATCGTCCGCGAGACCGGGCTGCTGCGCCGGACGCCGATCTTCTACCTCGCCGTCGGCGTCGCCCTGCTGCTCGCCTTCGGCGGCGCGGTCACCGGCTTCATCCTGCTCGGCGACACCTGGTACCAGCTGTTGATGGCCGGCGCTCTCGGCATCATCTTCACGCAGGTCGCGTTCCTCGCCCACGAGGCGGCGCATCGTCAGATCTTGACCTCGGGCCCCGCCAACGACCGCCTCGCACGCATCCTCGCCGCCGGGGTCGTCGGGATCAGCTACGCGTGGTGGACCGGCAAGCACACGCGTCATCACGCGAACCCGAACCGCGTCGGCAAGGACCCCGACATCGAGATCGACACGATCTCGTTCCTCGATGCCGATGCCGCATCGGCCCGCGGGATCCGCCGCGCCATCACGAAGCGGCAGGGGTGGCTCTTCTTCCCGCTCCTGACCCTGGAGGGGCTCAACCTGCATCATCTGGGCCTGAAGTACCTCTTCACCGAGAAGGACGTCAAGGCGCGCTGGCTCGAGATCGGCATGATCATCGTGCGGCTGGCCGTCGTCGCTGTCCCGGTCTTCCTGCTGCTGCCGCTCGGAATGGCGTTCGCCTTCATCGGCGTGCAGCTCGCCGTGTTCGGCGTCTACATGGGAGCGTCCTTCGCGCCGAACCACAAGGGGATGCCGGTCATCGCGGCCGACGCCAAGCTCGACTTCTTCAGCAAGCAGGTGCGCACGTCGCGCAACATCCGCGGCGGCTGGTGGGCGACCTGGCTGATGGGCGGCCTGAACTACCAGGTCGAGCACCACCTCTTCCCGAACATGCCCCGCCCCCACCTCTCGAGGGCGCGGGAGATCGTCCGCGAGCACTGCGCGACCCTGGGCGTGCCGTACACCGAGACGAGCCTCGGCCGGTCGTACGCGATCGTCATCGATTACCTCAACCGGGTGGGTCTGGCCGCGCGCGACCCGTTCGACTGCCCCGTCACCGCGACGATGCGTCGCGGCTGACGTCGCACGTCAGCGCGGCAGAGCGCCGAGGAACGGCTCGGGATCGAGCGGTTTCCTCGGCGCTTCGTCGATCCGGGCGCGCAGGTCGGGGTCGATGCTGCCGACGTAGAGCCACCCCATGAGCAGCTCGTCGTCGGCGAGACCGTGCAGCGCGCGGACCTCGGGGGAGTTCACGAGCAGCCCCGTCCGCCACATGACACCCCACCCCGCCCGCCACAGCGCGAGCTCGAGGAGGTGAGCCGCTCCGGCGGCGGTCGCCTGCTGCTCCCAGACGGGGACGGCGGGGTGCGGCTTCGGGCTCGCGACGACCGCGATGAGGAGGTCGGCGCGGAAGGGCTTGCCGTTGCGGTCGCCCGGTTCGCGTTCCACTCCGGCGGCGGCGTCGAGCGCCTCGCCCAGGCGTGCGCGGTCGTCGCCGCGGAGGGTGATGAGACGCCAGGGTCGCAGCGCCTTGTGGTCGGCGACGGGGGTGACGGCGGCGAGCAGGTCGCGCAGGTGGTCGTCGGTGGGCGCGCCCGGCCCGACCTTCGCGAGCGACCGCCGCATCGCCATCGCCTGCAGCACGGGGTCGTCGAACGTCGTCATCCCTCCATCCTCGTCGCTCCCGGTGCGGGTGTCTCCGCTCCGCGGTAGCCTCCCGGCATGACCTGGCCCGCGCTCCATCTCTCCCGCCCGATCGGGCGGCCACCGAGCGAGGTGATCGCCTTCGCCGGCGACCCCGCGAACCTGCCGCGCTGGGCGGCGGGGCTGAGCACCGGCATCCGTCACGAGGGCGGACGCTGGCTCGCCGACTCGCCGATGGGCGACATCGGGGTCGCGTTCCCGGGGCCGGTCGAGGCGGGCATCCTCGATCACGACGTCACCCTGCCGGACGGCACCGTCGTCCACAATCCGATGCGCGTCCTGCGCAACGACGACGGCAGCGAGGTCGTCTTCACGCTCTACCGCCGCGACGGGGTGACCGACGCGGAGTTCGCGGAGGATGCCGCGGCCATCGAGGCCGACCTCGAGTCGCTGCGGGCGATCCTCGAGGCCTGACCCTTCCGAAGCGGCGATCGCGGTGTTATCGTTCCTTCGGTTAGCGAACGTTAACTGAAGCATTCTCTTCGGAGGTGCCGTCGACGATGACAGCCCCCACGTATCCCGACCTGATCGCCGAGCTCGAGCGTCGCCGCGCGGACGCCGCGCGCGGTGGCCCCGAGCGGGCCCGGGAGCGCCACACGGCGCGCGGCAAACTCCTCGCCCGCGACCGCGTCGACACGCTGCTCGATCCGGGCAGCCCGTTCCTCGAGGTCGGGGCGCTCGCGGGGCTCGACCTGTACGACGACGAGTGTCCCGCCGGTGGTGTCGTCGCGGGGGTGGGGCTCGTCCACGGTCGCCACGTCATGGTCGTCGCGAACGACGCGACGGTGAAGGGCGGCACCTACTACCCGATCACCGTCAAGAAGCACCTGCGCGCGCAGGAGATCGCGGCCGAGAACCGGCTGCCGTGCATCTATCTCGTCGACTCGGGCGGCGCGTTCCTGCCGATGCAGGACGAGGTCTTCCCCGACCGCGACCACTTCGGGCGCATCTTCTACAACCAGGCCCGGATGTCGCGCGACGGCATCCCCCAGATCGCCGCCGTGCTCGGCTCGTCGACCGCCGGCGGCGCGTACGTGCCCGCGATGAGCGACGAGACCGTCATCGTGCGCAACCAGGGGACGATCTTCCTCGGCGGACCGCCGCTCGTGAAGGCGGCGACCGGCGAGGTGGTCTCGGCCGAGGACCTCGGCGGCGGCGACCTGCACACGAAGGTCTCGGGCGTCACCGACCACCTCGCCGAGAATGACGAGCACGCGCTGCAGATCGTCCGCGACATCGTCGCGACCCTCCCCGCCCCGGCACCCCTGCGCGAGCAGCCCGAGCCGGTCACCCCACCCGCGGCCGATCCGGCCACGCTCGCGGACGTCGTCCCCGTCGAACTCACGACGCCCTACGACGCCCGCGAGATCGTCGACCGGATCGTCGACGGCGGCTCGTGGCACGAGTTCAAACGCGAGTACGGCGAGACGCTCGTGACCGGCTTCGCGCGCCTGCACGGTCACCGGGTGGGCGTGCTCGCGAACAACGGCGTGCTGTTCGGGGAGTCGGCGCTGAAGGGCGCGCACTTCATCGAGCTGTGCGACCAGCGCGGCATCCCGCTCGTCTTCCTGCAGAACATCACGGGCTTCATGGTCGGGCGCGAGTACGAGTCGGGCGGTATCGCCAAGCACGGCGCGAAGATGGTGAACGCGGTCGCGTGCGCTTCGGTGCCGAAGCTCACGGTCGTCGTCGGCGGCTCGTTCGGCGCCGGCACCTACTCGATGTGCGGGCGGGCGTATTCGCCGCGGTTCCTGTGGCTGTGGCCCGGGGCGCGGGTGTCGGTCATGGGCGGTCCGCAGGCGGCATCCGTCCTCTCCACCGTCCGCCGCGAGCAGATCGAAGCGCGCGGTGAGGAGTGGTCGACGGACGACGAGGCGGCGTTCCAGGCGCCGATCCGTGCGCAGTACGAGGTGCAGGGCAGCCCGTACTACTCGACGGCGCGCCTCTGGGACGACGGCATCCTCGCCCCCGCCGAGACGCGCGACGCCCTCGGCCTCGCCCTGGACGTCTGCCTGCGGGCGCCCTTCGACGCGCCGGGCTACGGCGTCTTCCGGATGTGATGCGCATGTTCTCCACCGTCCTGGTCGCCAATCGCGGCGAGATCGCCTGCCGCGTCATCCGCACACTGCGGGAGCTCGGCATCCGCTCGGTCGCCGTCTACAGCGATGCGGATGCCGGTGCCCGCCACGTCGCGCTCGCCGACGAAGCCGTGCGCCTCGGTCCCGCGCCCGCCGCGCAGAGCTACCTCGACATCGACGCGGTGATCGCCGCGGCCCGAGCGACGGGGGCGGAGGCGATTCACCCCGGTTACGGGTTCCTGTCCGAGAACACCGCCTTCGCGGCGGCGTGCGAGCGGGCCGGGATCGTCTTCATCGGGCCGAGCGCCGACGCGATCCGCACGATGGGCGACAAGATCGCCGCCAAGCACGCCGTCGAGGCGCGCGGCGTTCCGACGGTGCCCGGGGTCGCCCGTGCAGGCATGTCCGACGACGAGCTCATCGCCGCGGCGCCCGAGGTCGGCTATCCGCTGCTCATCAAGCCGTCCGCGGGCGGCGGGGGCAAGGGGATGCACGTCGTGACGGATGCCGCGGCCCTGCCGGCCGCGCTCGCCGCCGCCCGCCGTGAAGCGGGCGCGAGCTTCGGCGACGACACCCTGTTCCTCGAGCGCTACGTCGACACCCCGCGGCACATCGAGGTGCAGGTGCTCGCCGATGCGCACGGCAACGTCGTGCACCTGGGCGAGCGGGAGTGCTCGCTGCAGCGTCGGCACCAGAAGGTCATCGAAGAGGCGCCGTCGCCGCTGCTCGACGAGGCGACCCGCGCGCGCATCGGGCGGGCGGCGTGCGAGACCGCGCGGAGCGTCGACTACCGAGGTGCGGGGACGGTCGAGTTCATCGTGGCGGCGGACCGCCCCGACGAGTTCTTCTTCATGGAGATGAACACCCGCCTGCAGGTCGAGCACCCCGTCACCGAGGAGGTCACCGGCATCGACCTCGTCGCGGCGCAGCTGCGGATCGCCGCGGGGGAGCCGCTCGGGTTCGGGCAGGACGACGTCGTGCTCACGGGGCACAGCATCGAGGCGCGGGTGTACGCGGAGGATCCCGCGGCGGGCTTCCTGCCGACCGGCGGACGCGTCGTGCGGGTCGTGCACCCGGTGGGCCCCGGCATCCGGGTCGACAGCGCCCTCGCCGACGGGCTCGACGTGTCGGTCGACTACGACCCCATGCTCGCGAAGGTCATCGCCACGGGCCGGACCCGCGACGAGGCGCGACGCCGGCTCGTCGCCGCCCTCGGCGACACCGCGGTGCTCGGGTTCGAGACGAACCTCTCGTTCCTGCGCGCGCTGCTCGAGCTGCCGGCGGTGGCGGCGGGCGAACTCGACACGGGGCTCATCGCCCGCGAGCTCGACGGGCTCGTCGCGACGGGCGATCCGGACGACGTGTTCGTCGAGGCGGCGCTGCTGCTCGACGCCGCCGTCCCCCGCGGGGACGATCCGTGGCACCGGGCGGACGGGTGGCGTCTGGGTCCACCCGCGCCGCGGCGGTACCGGCTGGCGGCCGGCGGCGAGGAGCGCGCGGTCGAGCTCGTCGGCGACCGGGTGATCGTCGGCGGGACGGAGGTCGCGGCGTCCGTCCGGGACCTCGGCGACCGGTTCGCGGTGCAGGTCGGCGATCGCAGCGCCACGGTCGTCGCGGCCGTCCAGGGCGACGCCCTGTGGCTCTCGCGCGGCGGACGCGCGCGCGAGGTGCGCCGGGTGAGCCTCGACCACCGCCGCGACGCGGATGCGTCGGCCGTGCCCGAGCTCGTCTCGCCCATGCCGGGCGTCGTCGTGATGACGTCGGTCGCCGACGGCGCGGTGGTGTCGGCCGGTGACGCCGTGGTCGTCGTCGAGGCGATGAAGATGGAGCATGTCGTCCGGGCCGAGGTCGCCGGTACGGTGGCGCTGCGGGTCGCGACGGGCGACAGCGTGGGCCGCGGGCAGACGCTCGCCGTCGTGATCCCGACGCAGGAGGAGAACCCATGAGTGAGGACGTGCCCCGGCGCATCGTGCAGCGCGGGCTGTACTTCGAGGAGCTCGAGGAGGGCGCCGTCTACGTACACAGCCCCGGCCGCACCGTGACCGAGGCCGACAACGTGCTGTTCACCACGCTGACGATGAACACGCAGTCGTTGCACCTGGATGCCGCATGGGCCGAGCAGACCGAGTTCGGCGAGCGGCTGGTCAACAGCATGTTCACCCTGTCGACGCTCGTCGGCCTGTCGGTCGCGCAGCTCACGCAGGGGACGATCGTCGCGAACCTCGGCTTCTCGGAGGTCACCTTCCCCGCCCCCGTGCGGCACGGCGACACGCTCTACGCTGAGACCGTCGTCGCGTCGAAGCGCGCGTCGACGTCGCGACCCGGGCAGGGGATCGTCGAGTTCGTGCACACGATGCGCAACCAGCACGACCAGGTCGTCGCGACCGCGCGACGTTCGACGCTCATGCGGATGTCGCCGGAGGCCGCGGCATGACCCTCGGCCCCGCGCTCCTGTTCTGCCCCGCCGACCGTCCCGAGCGGTACGCGAAGGCGCTCGCCGCCGCCGACACCGTGATCCTCGACCTCGAGGACGCCGTCGCGCCGGAGGGCAAAACGGCCGCGCGGACGGCGCTCGCGGCGGCGGACGTCGACGCCGATCGCGTGATCGTGCGGGTGAACCCGGCATCCACTCCCGAACTCGCGCGCGACCTCGCGGCTCTGCAGGGCACGCCGTTCCGTCGGCTGATGCTCGCGAAGGCCGAGGAGACGGCCGAGGTCGACGCCCTCGACGGGTACCGGGTGATCGCGCTCTGCGAGACGCCGCGCGGGGTCGAGAACGCGGGCGCGCTGGCGCGGCATCCGCTCGTCGACGCACTCATGTGGGGCGCTGAGGACCTCGTCGCCGGCATCGGCGGACGCTCGAGCCGCTTCGACGACGGGCGCTACCGCGACGTCGCACGGTACGCGCGCTCGCGGGTGCTCATCGCCGCCGCGGCGGCGGGGGTCGACGCGATCGACGCCGTGCACCTCGACATCGCCGACACCGCCGGGCTCGAGGACGAGGCGCGGGATGCCGCGGCCTCGGGGTTCGCGGCGACCGCCTCCATCCATCCGTCCCAGGTCGAGGTCATCCGCCGTGCCTACGCGGCGAGCCCGGACGAGGTCGAGTGGGCCGAGGCGGTGCTCGACGAGGCGACGCGGCAGCCCGGGGTGTTCCGGTTCCGCGGACGGATGATCGACGAGCCCGTGCTGAGACAGGCGCGGCGGACCCTGTCGCGATGACGACCTGGCGGGCGACGCAGAAGGCGAACCGGCGGGCCGAGCTGATGGCGTCGGCCGCGCGGCTGTTCGCCGAGCGCGGCTTCGCCGCCGTCTCGACCGCCGACCTCGGCGACGCCGTCGGCATGAGCGGTCCGGCGCTGTATCGGCACTTCGCGAGCAAGGAGGCGCTGCTCTGCGACCTGCTGCTCGACGCGAGCGAGCGGCTGCTCGAGGGTGGGCGCGCGCTGACGGCCTCGGGCGGGGACCCGCGGCAGGTGTTCGAGGCGCTCATCGCGTTCCACCTCGAGTTCGCCACGAGCGACGCGGACGTCATCCGGGTGCAGGACCGGGAGCTCGCCAACCTGCCGGCGGACGTCAACCAGCAGGTGCGGCGGCTGCAGCGCGAGTACGTGCGGGAGTGGGACAGGCCGTTCGCGGCGCTCCGCCCCGACCTCGCCGACGCCGAGCGCGAGACGCGGCTGCTCGCCGCCTTCGGCCTGCTGAACTCGACCCCGCACTCGGCCGCGCCGAGCGCAGACCGGGCGGGCGGCATCCTGGCCGGCATGGCCCGGCGCGCGCTGCTGGGCGACTGAGGCGGCGTCGCGTCGGTTCGCCGTGTCGGTTCGCGAGGAGATGACGGTTGCCGAGGAGGTTTTCGACCCGATCGGTCCTCGGGAAGCCGCATCTCCTCGGGAACATCCGATGACAGGATGAGGGGATGCCGCACACCATCGTCCTCACCGGTGCCGGATCGGGCATCGGGCAGCTCCTCGCCGAGCGCCTGACCGAGCGGGGCGACCGCCTCGTCCTCGTGGCGCGCGACGCCGACCGGGCGGACGATCTCGCGGCCGAGCACCCCGGGGCCGCGATGATCGTCGCCGACCTCGCGCAGCCCGCATCGCTCGCCGCGGCCGTTGCGGCATCCGATCTTCCCGATGGGATCGACGCGGTCGTGCACGCGGCGGGGATCGTCGACCTCGGGCACGTCGAGGACCTCACGGTCGACTCGTGGCAGGACCAGCTCGCGGTCAACCTCGTCTCGCCCGCCGAACTCACGCGCCTGCTGCTGCCGCGCGTGCGCGCCGCGCGGGGACAGGTGCTGTTCGTGAACTCCGGTGCCGGCCTCACCGCCCACCCGCAGTGGGCCGCGTACGCCGCGTCGAAGCACGGGCTCAAGGCGCTCGCCGATGCGCTGCGCGGCGAAGAGGCCGCCCACGGCGTCCGCGTCACGACGGTCTACCCGGGTCGCACCGCGACGCCGATGCAGGCCCAGGTCCACGCGCAGGAGGCGAAGGACTACGACGCGGATGCCTGGATCCAGCCGGCATCCGTCGTCACCGCCGTGCTCACCGCCCTCGACCTGCCGCGCGACGCCGTCATCACCGACCTGTCGGTCAGACCCGGCCCCCGCTGACGATGCTCCGGACGGCGACCGTTGAGGATGCCGCGGCGCGCGACCGCGAGCCGATGTGGCGGCGGCTCGTCGCCGCGGACGAGAGACCAACGGGGTTCCTGCACGTGCGGCTCGGGGCGACCGTCGAGCTGGTGAGCCTGTACGTCCTGCCGGACCTTTTCGATCGGGGGATCGGGTCGGCCCTCCACGAGCGGTTCGACGAGATCCGCGGCGGTCGCCCGGCGGAACACGCGCGCGGTCGGCGGGCGACGGACCGCACGCGCGACGGCGTCGCCGGCATCCCGTTCGTCACCTGGCGTCTCGGCGACTGACGCCGTCGGCGGCGGATCCCGGGCCGTTCTCCGGATGGATCGCCTCGAGGGAGGCATTGCGGGGCACGTTCCTCGCATCCCTCCGGAGAACGGTTCGCCGTTGGTGTGCCGAGCGCAGGTTCAATGCTGCATACGGGGGTGTCGACGCGCCCCGGGGGCATCTCACCCTGCATCCGGCACACGCGGCGAGAACCGCGCGCCGCTCAGACGGGCTGCGGGTTCGCCAGCACGCGTTCGAAGACGGCTTCGGCGGCGCCGATGAGCAGGCGGTGATCCGCCAGGCCGGCGGGCAGGATCCGCAGGTCCTCGCCGCAGGCGGGCATCGCCTGCGCGCGCACGGCCTGCTCGAGGGCTGCGACGTCGAGTCCCGCGAGCACCGCGAGGAAGCCGCCGAGCACGACGGCGGAGGGGTTCAGCACGTTCACGGCGTTCGCGAGTGCGGTGGCCAGGATGCGGCGCTGCCGCTCGACCTCTCCCGCGACCGACGGGGTGTCGATCTGCGCCGCGAGCGCGTCGCCGAGCTCGCGGTCGTCGCCGCGGCCCAGTCCCACGACCGACAGCAGTCGAGCGCGGCTGACCTCGTCCTCCAGGACGCCGTCGCGGGCTCGCCGGTCGGCGAGGGTGGCGATGCCGGGGCGGTTCTGCCCGAACTCCCCGGCGTAGCCGCCGGCGCCCACCACCGGCATCCCGTTCACGATGATGCCGCCGCCGATGCCGCTCGCGCCGCCGTTGAGGTAGACCGCGTTGTCGATGCCGCTCGCGGCGCCGAAGAGGTGCTCGGCGACGGTGCCGAGGGTGGCGTCGTTGCCGACGACGACGGGGATGCCGGTGGCCGCCGCGACGACGTCGCGCAGGGGCACGTCGACCCAGCCGAGGTGCGGCGCGTCGCGGACGAGGCCGTCCTCGACCCGGACGAGCCCGGGCACGGCGAGTCCGACGCCGAGGATGCGGGCGTCCGCCAGCTCGGCTCGGCGCCAGGTCGCGATCTGCGCGGCGACGAGGTCGGCGGTCGCCTCGGGGGTGAGGAGGTGCTCCTGCGGCAGGTCGACGACGGCGCGGATTGCGCGGTCGAGCCCGACGGCGGCGATCTCGAGCGCGTCGACCTCGGGGTTGACGGCGATGGCGACGACGGCGGGGTCGACGCAGACGACGGGGGAGGGGCGGCCGACGCGGTGCGAGGGGTCGGGTGCGCGCTCGACGACGAGGCCGAACGAGACGAGGGTCGCGACGAGGTCGGCGACGGTCGACCGGTTCAGTCCGGTCGACTCGGTGAGCGCGGCGCGGGACTGCGGGCCCTCGCGGTGGACGATCCCCAGGATGCTGCCGAGGTTGGCGCGCCGGACGGATTCGACGGTTCGCCCTTGCTCGGTCACGGACCCACCATAGCCATCACGTGGGGTTTGTGGCGGCGGCGCGCCTGGTATACGTTGCTGCTAACAACAATTAATGGTTCGCGAAGGAGCGACATGGTCACCCCCACCCCCGCAGACAAGTTCAGCTTCGGCCTGTGGACCGTCGGCTACAACGGCACCGACCCCTTCGGCGGACCGACGCGACCCCCGCTCGACACCGTCCACGCCGTCGAGAAGCTTGCTGAGCTCGGCGCCTACGGGCTCACCTTCCACGACGACGACCTGTTCGCCTTCGGGTCGAGCGACGCCGAGCGCCAGCGCGAGATCGACCGCCTCAAGGGCGCCCTCGACGCGACCGGGATGATCGTCCCGATGGTCACGACCAACCTCTTCAGCGCGCCCGTGTTCAAGGACGGCGGCTTCACCGCCAACGACCGCGACGTCCGCCGCTTCGCCCTCCGCAAGGTGTTCCGCCAGCTCGACCTCGGGGCCGAGCTCGGCGCCAAGACCTTCGTCATGTGGGGCGGCCGCGAGGGCGCCGAGTACGACTCCGCGAAGGACATCCGCCAGGCGCTCGAGCGGTACCGCGAGGCCGTCAACCTGCTCGGCGACTACGTCACCGACAAGGGCTACGACATCCGCTTCGCGATCGAGCCGAAGCCGAACGAGCCGCGCGGCGACATCCTGCTGCCGACACTGGGTCACGCGATCGCCTTCATCGACTCGCTCGAGCGGCCCGAGCTCGTCGGCCTCAACCCCGAGGTCGGTCACGAGCAGATGGCGGGTTTGAACTTCGCCGCCGGCATCGCCCAGGCGCTCTACCACGGCAAGCTCTTCCACATCGACCTCAACGGGCAGCGCGGCATCAAGTACGACCAGGACCTTGTGTTCGGCCACGGCGACCTGCACAACGCGTTCGCGCTCGTCGACCTGCTCGAGAACGGCGGCCCCGGCGGCGTCCCCGCCTACGAGGGCCCGCGTCACTTCGACTACAAGCCGAGCCGCACCGAGGACGAGACCGGCGTGTGGGAGTCCGCGGCCGCCAACATGCGCACCTACCTGCTTCTCAAGGAGCGGGCGCAGGCGTTCCGCGCCGACCCCGAGGTGCAGGAGGCCCTCGCGGCCGCCAAGGTCGATGAGCTCGCGACGCCGACCCTGAACCCGGGCGAGACGTACGAGGACTTCCTCGCGGACCGCTCCGCGTACGAGGACTTCGACCCGAGCGTCTACCTCGGCGGCAAGGGCGGCGGCTTCGTGCGGCTGCAGCAGCTGGCGACCGAGCACCTGCTGGGCGCACGCTGACGTGACGCTCGTCATGGGCGTCGACTCGTCGACGCAGTCCTGCAAGGTCGTCATCGTCGACGCCGCGACCGGGGCGGTCGTCCGCTCCGGTCGCGCGTCGCACCCCGAAGGCACGGCGGTCGATCCCGAGGCCTGGTGGTCGGCCCTGCAGGGCGCGATCGCGGATGCCGGAGGCATCGACGACGTCGAGGCGTGGTCGATCGGGGGCCAGCAGCACGGCATGGTCGCGCTCGACGCGGCGGGCGCGGTGGTGCGCGACGCGCTGCTGTGGAACGACACGCGCTCGGGGCAGGCGGCATCCGATCTCACGGCCGAGTTCGGCGCCGAGACGCTCGCGCAGCGCACGGGTCTGGTGCCGGTTGCCTCGTTCACGATCACGAAGCTCCGCTGGCTGCGCGACGCCGAGCCCGACAATGCAGCACGGGTGGCGGCGGTCGCCCTGCCGCACGACTGGCTGACGTGGCGCCTGCGCGGGTTCGGTCCCGGGAATCCGCAGCTCGACGAGCTCGTCACCGACCGCTCGGACGCCTCGGGCACCGGCTACTGGGACCCCGCGTCGGACGGCTACGACCGCGACCTGCTCGCGGGGGCGCTCGGTCACGACGCGGTGCTGCCGCGCGTGCTCGGCCCGCTCGAGTGGGTGACGGATGCCGCCGGCCGCCGCGTCGGGCCGGGTGCGGGCGACAACGCCGGCGCCGCCCTCGGCGTCGGTGCGACGGCGGGCGACGTCGTCGTGTCGATCGGTACGTCGGGCACGGTCTTCGCCGTCAGTGACACCCGGACGATCGACCCGACCGGGACCGCGGCCGGGTTCGCCGATGCGACGGGACGGTTCCTGCCGCTGGTCGCGACCCTCAACGCGGCGCGCGTGCTCGACGCCGTCGCGCGTCTGCTCGGCGTCGACCACGACGGTCTCACCGATCTGGCGGCCGCCGCCGAGCCCGGAGCCGGCGGTGTCGTGCTCGTGCCCTGGTTCGAGGGGGAGCGCACGCCCAACCTGCCCGCGGCGCGCGCGTCGCTCGACGGTCTGTCGCTCGAGAACACGACGCGGGAGAACCTCGCCCGCGCCGCCGTCGAGGGCATGCTCGCAGGCCTCGCGACGGGGCTCGAGGCGATCCGGAGCCTCGGTGTCGCCACCGAGCGGGTGCTGCTCGTGGGCGGCGCGGCGCGCAACCCCGCGGTCGCCGCCGTCGCGGCGCAGGTGTTCGACGTGCCCGTGGCCGTGCCGTCGCCGGGGGAGTACGTCGCCCAGGGCGCGGCCCGCCAGGCGGCCGCCGTGCTCGCCGGGTCGTGGCCGGAGTGGCCGGTCGAGATGGACCGGGATGCGGCATCCGACCCCCGTCCCGAAGTGCGGGAGCGCTACGACCGCGTCGCCGCGCGACGAGCGGCGGAGCTGCGGTGACGGGCCGGCGCGCGCTCATCGTCCGCGGCGGCTGGGACGGGCACCATCCCGTCGCGGCGACGGACATGTTCCGCCCGTTCCTCACCGAGAACGGCTTCGAAGTACGCGTAGAGGAGTCCAACGAGGTCTACGCCGACGCCGCCGTGATGGCCGAGACCGATCTCGTCGTCCAGGCGGTCACGATGTCGTCGATCTCGGATGCCGCGGTGAAAGGGCTCCGCGCCGCCGTCGAGGCCGGCACCGGTCTCGCCGGCTGGCACGGCGGGATCGCCGACTCGTACCGCGGCAGCTCGGACTACCTGCAGCTCGTCGGCGGCCAGTTCGCGACCCACCCGGGCCGGCATCCCGACGAACGGCCGGGCGACGAGCGCGACAACTACCTCGACCACACCATCGAGATCACCGACCTCGGCCGACGTCACGAGATCACCGCCGGCGTCGACGACTTCGTCCTGCACACCGAGCAGTACTGGGTGCTGCACGACGACCTCATCGACGTCCTCGCCACGACGACGCATCCGACGCAGGACTACCACCCGTGGCATCGCCCGATCGTGAGCCCGGCGGTCTGGACCCGCCTCTGGGGCGCCGGTCGCGTCTTCGTCGCCACCCCGGGCCACACCCCCGAGGTGCTGGCCGATCCGCACGTGCGGACCATCGTCGAAAGGGGACTGCTGTGGGCGGCCCGCACTCCGTAGGGATCGTCGGTCTCGGCGTCATCTCCCGTCAATACCTCGACCTGTTCGCGGCGAGCTCGTCGGTGCGGGTCGCGGCGGTGGCGGACCTCGACAGCGAGCGCGCGGCCCAGGTGGCGGCTGCCGTCCCCGGTGCCCGGGCGCTCAGCGTCAATGAGCTCATGGCCGATCCCGAGGTCGAGACGGTGCTGAACCTGACGGTGCCCGCCGCACACGCCGACATCGCCCACGCGGCGATCGCGGCCGGCAAGTCCGTGCACGGCGAGAAGCCGTTGGCCCTGCATGTCGCCGATGGACGGGCGATCCTGGATGCCGCGTCCGCCGCCGGCGTGCGGGTCACCTCGGCCCCCGACACGGTGCTCGGCACCGGCATCCAGACGGCGCGTCGGCTCGTCGACGACGGGGTCATCGGCCGGCCCATGGCGGCCAGTGCGACGTGGGTGTCGCCGGGTCACGAGCTGTGGCACCCCGCGCCCGGGTTCTACTACGCGCCCGGGGGAGGACCCCTCTTCGACATGGGGCCGTACTACCTCACGAGCCTCGTGCACCTGCTCGGACCGATCGTGGCCGTCACGGGCGCCGCGCGGCGCGCACGCGCGGAACGCACCATCGCGACGGGTCCTCGGGCCGGTGAGCGGATCGAGGTCGAGGTCGACACGCACGTGAGCGGGCTCCTCGAGCATGCCGGCGGCGCGGTGTCGACGATCGTGACGAGCTTCGACGCGGTCGCGACGACATCCCCGCCGATCGAGGTGCACGGCGACCGGGGATCGCTCGTCGTGCCCGACCCGAACATGTTCGACGGCGAGGTCCGGCTGAACGAGCTGGGCGACGACGGGTGGCGTGCAGTCCTCGCCTCGGCCGGGTACGAGGGCTCCGGCCGCGGCATCGGGCTCATCGACGCCGTCGCGGCGGGCGGGCCCGGCCGCGCGAGCGGCGCGCTGGCCCTGCACGTGCTCGACGCGATGGAGAGCCTGCTGCGGTCGTCGGCCGAGGGGCGTCGCGTGACTCTCGACACGGCCGTCGAGAGGCCACCGCTCGTGCCGTTGACACCCGCCGCACAGTGGTCGCGATAGCCGCGCCAACCTGCACTTTCCGCGCGAACTGAACGCCGCCCCGCCGACCGGACGGGGCGGCGTTTTCGTGTGACCGAAACGTGATGTTTGACGCTGCCCCGATCGAGCGTTATCTTCGTATCGAAGCGGTTCGACGGGTGTTCGACGGCGAACGAGGGAAGCGCTTCGATCACGAAGGAGTGAGATGACCCGGCACATGTCCGAGCGTGCGATTCGGCACGACCGATGACGCAACAGGCGATCGTCACCGAGGCTGCGGCCGCGACGATCGAGGAGAAGGCACCGCACCGGCCCGAGCAGCGGCTCTCGAAGAACCGGCGATCGTTCCGGATGTTCCTGTGCATCGTCCCGTTCCTCGTCCTCGTCTTCCTGTTCTCCTACTTTCCCCTCTACGGGTGGATCTACTCGCTGTACGACTACCGACCGGCCCTCGGGCTCGCGGGCAGCGACTTCGTCGGCCTGCAGTGGTTCCAGCTGCTCGTGGGATCCCCGACCCAGGTCGCCCAGGTCGGGCAGGTCGTCATCAACACGCTGGCGATCAGCTTCCTCGGGATCGCGACGTCGATCCTGCCGCTGGCCTTCGCGATCTTCCTCAACGAGATCAAGGCGCCGTGGTTCCGCAACTCGGTGCAGACGCTGACGACGCTCCCCAACTTCATCTCGTGGGTGCTCGTCTACATGATCGCCTTCTCGCTCTTCTCGAGCTCGGGCCTCGTGAACGGCATCCTGTCGGATGCGGGCCTGATCACGACGCCGGTGAAGTTCCTCGACACCGACCAGAACGTGTGGATCACGATGACGCTCTGGTCGATCTGGAAGGGGCTCGGCTGGGGCGCGATCATCTACCTCGCCGCGATCGCCGGCATCGACCAGTCGCTCTACGAGTCGGCCGAGATCGACGGCGCGGGACGCTTCCAGAAGATGTGGTACATCACCGTCCCGCAGCTCATGCCGACCTACCTCGTGCTCCTGCTGCTGTCGATCGCGAACCTGCTCAACAACGGGATGGAGCAGTACTTCGTGTTCCAGAACGCCTTCAACAAGGACTACATCCAGGTGCTCGACCTGTACGTCTACAACATCGGCATGACGGGCAACAACCTGTCGATGGCGACGGCGATCGGCATGTTGAAGAGCCTCATCTCCGTCATCCTCCTGTTCACCGTCAACGGGATCGCCAAGCGCGTGCGCGGCGAATCCATCGTCTGAGTCAGGAGCGCACCGTCATGGTCACCACGACTCCCACCCGCCGCGAGATCCGACGGGGCACCGACATGTCGGGCCGCTTCGTCTTCGCGATCGTCAACTACGGCGTCTTCCTCGCGCTCGCCTTCGTCTGCGCTTACCCGTTCTACTACCTGATCATCAACTCGATCAGCTCGAACGACCTCGCCGCTCTCGGACAGATCCGGTGGCTTCCCAGCGGCATCCACTTCTCCAACTACGAGCAGGTGTTCCAGCTCGGCGGGCTCACGCAGGCCGCGATCGTCTCGGTCGGTCGAACCGTCATCGGCACCGTCGCGGCGGTACTCGCCTCGGCGTTCCTCGGCTTCATGTTCACGCAGACCCGCATGTGGGGTCGCAAGTTCTGGTACCGCTTCGTCATCATCACGATGTACTTCAGCGCCGGCCTCATCCCGGTGTTCATCATCGTCCGCAACCTCGGACTGACGAACAACTTCTGGGTCTACGTCCTGCCGTTCGTCGTGCAGCCGTTCTTCATCATCCTCGTGAAGACCTACGTCGAGGCGATGCCGAGCGAGCTGCAGGAGGCGGCCGAGATGGACGGGGCGAACATCCTGCAGATCTTCTTCCGGATCTACCTGCCCAACATGACGCCGATCCTCGCGACCGTGGCGATCTTCTCGGCGGTGGCGCAGTGGAACAGCTTCCAGGACACCCTCATCTACATCACCGACCAGAGTCTCTACACCCTGCAGTACCTGCTCTACATGTTCATCAACCAGGCGAACAGCCTGGCCCTGGCCATGCAGAACGGCGGCAACCTCACCTCGATCGTCGACGCGGCCACGAGCCAGACCCCGACGTCGATCCGGATGACGATCTCGGTGATCGTCATCCTGCCGATCATCTTCGTCTACCCGCTGTTCCAGCGCTTCTTCGTCAAGGGCATCATGCTCGGCGCGGTCAAGGGCTGAATCGACCGATCCCGGTCACACCACCGAGAGGAAAGCAATGAAGCTATCACGCAAGGCCATCGGCGCCGTCGCCGCTCTGGCGACGGTCGGGCTGCTGAGCGCCTGCACCGGCCCCGCCGCGAATCAAGAGCGCGAGGCCATCTCCGAGTTCCCCGACAAATGGGACAAGCCGATCACGATCGACGTGTTCGACGGCCTCGCCAACTACATGGGCATGCAGGAGGGCTGGTTCGGCAAGCTCGTCGAGGACAAGTTCAACATGAAGCTCAACATCATCGCCCCGAACGTCGCGGGCGGCGGTGACACGCTCTTCAACACGCGTGTGACGGCGGGTGACCTCGGCGACCTGATCATCACCGACAAGGGCCAGCGCCTCGAGGAGCTCGCCGAGGGCGGTCTGCTGCTGGACTCCGAGAGCTTCTACCCGGCGATGAAGAACGTCGGCCGCTTCGACGCCGCCGTCGACCGCATCAACGAGGACCTGGGCGCCACGTACGCCTTCCCCTCGCAGGTGTCCTCGCTCAAGCCGACCGAGCCCTCCGAGGGGCTCGACCCGACCTTCGGTCCCTATCTGCGCTGGGACCTCTACAAAGAGGTCGGCTACCCCGAGATCGGCACGCTCGAGGACCTCCTGCCGGTGCTCAAGAAGATGCAGGATGCCGAGCCCACCGCCCCGAACGGACAGAAGACCTACGCGGTCTCGCTGTTCAAGGACTGGGACGGCAACATGCTGAACAACGCCAAGCAGCCCACCACCTACTACGGCTTCGACGAGGTCGGCTTCGCCCTCGCGAAGGGCGACGGCTCGGAGTACCAGGGCATCCTCGACGACGACGGCCAGTACGTCCGTGCGCTGCGCTTCTTCTACGAGGCGAACCAGCTCGGCATCCTCGACCCCGACTCGACGACCCAGAACTACGACACCCTGTGGACGAAGTATCAGAACGGGCAGGTCCTGTACTCGTTCTGGCCGTGGCTCGGTCAAGCGGCCTACAACACGGACGCCAACGTCAACGAGGGTCGCGGCTTCATGATGGCGCCGATGGACGACATGAACATCTTCTCGTACGGCGCTGAGGCGTACGGCGGCAAGCAGGTGTTCGCGATCGGCTCCAAGGCCGAGGACCCCGAGCGCATCGCCGCGTTCATCGACTGGCTGTTCTCGCCCGAGGGTGCGCTGGCCAACAACAGCCAGACGCAGGGCGCCGCGGGACCTCAGGGCCTCACGTGGGAGATCAACGCCGACGGCGAGCCCGAGCTCAACGAGCTGGGTCACAAGGTGTTCTTCGAAGGTGACGCCGAGGTCCCGGCCGAGTGGGGCGGCGGCAGCTACATCGACGGCGCCTCGCAGCTGAACATCAGCGCGGTCCTGCCGATCGACACCGACCCGAACACCGGCTTCCCGTACAGCTACAAGCTGTGGCCGACGTATCAGGCCGAGACGAGCAACCCGGTGACCGACGACTGGTCGGCCAAGATGGGCGCGACGACGACGATGGACTACCTGCGCGAGAACGACCAGCTGCTGGTCGGGCCGGGCGCGAGCTACACCCCGGAGGCCGACTCGTCCGAGATCGAGACGCTGCGCAACCAGGCCAAGGCGGCGATCGTGCAGACCTCGTGGCAGATGGTGTTCGCCGAGAACGACGCGCAGTTCGACTCGCTGTTCGCCTCGCTGCAGGAGACCGCGACGGGCCTCGGCTACGACAAGGTCCTCGAGGTCGACATGAGCAGGGCTGAAGAGCAGGATGCCGCGCGCAAGGCGGTCGCTGCGGAGTTCGGCGGCTGAGCTCAGCCACCGCAGTGACGAAGGGCCCCGTCGGATGATCCGGCGGGGCCCTTCCCTGTTCTGCGTCCATCGCGGCTACCGTGTTCCTACCCACGCTGCCGCTCACGGTTGCGATCGGCGCGGGCCTCGTCCATTACTGCTTCTTCGACTCGGGACCATGACGACGACTGAGCGTTGGGGAGGGTTCGCCCTGGGGGTCGTCCTCGCCCTGATCGGCGTGCTTCTCGGGTTCTCGACATCTTGGGGTGGAGGTGCGATTGCTCTGGCTGTCGGCGGAGCGATCGTCGCGGCCGTTCATTCAGTCCTCTTGGTGATCGCCTCTCGCCAGAGATGACCGTGCGTCGTCGCCGTCCATCGTCGCTGCAGACGGGGAAGACGGGCGGGGCGCGGGCGCGTGGGGGACGCGTCAGGTGGCGGTGCCGGAGCGGCGCCTGTGGATGCTGCGGAACAGGAACGCGCAGCCGTAGGCGCCGACGGAGAAACCGATCGTCGCGACGAGGAAGATCGTCGGCGGGAAGACGATCACGAGGCACAGCACGGTGACCGGGATGACGAGCAGCACGAGGGTGCGCAGGGGCTCCGCCGCGGGCAGCAGGAGCGCGTTCTTGAGCGTCTGACGGAACGGCGCCCGGTACGAGGCGACGAGCGCCATCGCGTGCAGGAACGCAGCGATCGCGTAGGCCGCAGCCGCGAAGCCCAGCACCGCGAGACCCGTGAACAGCGGCTCGGGCGAGGACAGCCAGAACACGCCGCTGAAGGCCAGCGCGACGGCGGCCGACAGCAGGATGAGGCTGAGCCCGGTCGCTGCGAGGAAGTTCCGGCCGAAGGCGGGGAGGAAGTCGCGCACCGGCCTTCCGCTCTCCTCGTCCGAGTAGCGCCGAGTCACCTCGAACAGCGCGCTCGTGGCGGCGCCGATCGTCACGATCGGGACGCAGCACACGAGGAACAGGATGTTGAGGGCGACGAACTCGAGGAAGCTCGTCAGGCCCTGGACCGCGCGGTTCTCCGGATCGATCCGCATCCGTCAGCCCGTCGGATCGGCGAAACGCGGGGCGATCAGTTCGGCCCCCGGTCCGCGCGTGCCGCCGATGGCGTCGAGCAACGCCCGGGCGCCCCGCGCGCCGAGGGTCTCGGCCGGCAGGTCGATGACGTCCGAGACGCCCGGCACGTGCAGGGCGAGTTCGGCGGGGCTCAGCGCGAGGATCTCGACGGGGCCTGTGTCCGCCGCTCCCATGAGGCGGGCGGCGATGAAGGGGAGCGCGGCCTCGTTGTGGACGAACAGCGCCGTCGTGTCGGGGGACTCCGCGAGCACGGCGTCGACGACCTCGGTCGCGCCCGGGCCCGAGGGGCACGGCAGGGCGCGCGCGGTGAGGCCGGCCGCCTCGCTCGCGGCGAGGAACCCGCGCATGAGGCGGTCGGAGTACGACGTGTGCCGGGCCTGCACCTGCGGCGGGGCGCCGAGCAGGGCGACGGACTGATGGCCGCGCTCGGCGAGCCGCTGGGCGGCCAGTCGGCCGGCGGCCTCGAAGTCGAAGTCGACGCAGACGAGGTCGTCGGCGGCATCCGGCAGTCCGATGAGCACGGCCGGGATGCTGAGCTCGGCCAGCGCACCGACGCGCGGGTCGCTCGTCTCGACGTCGAGGATGAGGACGCCGTCGACCATGCCCGCCCGTGCGGCGCGTTCCACCCCCGCGGCGTCGTCGCTGGTCAGCAGGAGGATGTCGTGGTGATGCGCGCGTGCCTCTTTGAGGGCGCCGGCGACGATCTGCATGACGACGTGCACGTCGACGCCTGCGCGGATCGGCGCCTGCAGACCGAGGACGCTCGTGGAACGCGAGGCGAGCGATCGGGCGCTGGCCTGCGGGCTGTAGGAGAGGTCGGCCATCGCCCGCTCGACGCGCTCGCGCGTCTCCTGCGAGATCGTCCGTTTGCCGCTCATCACGTAGGACACCGTCGAGATCGAGACCCCCGCGGCCTGCGCCACGTCCGCGATCGTGGTCATGGACACTCCTTCTCCGCGGGGTCTGCTCCGACACCCGGGTGGATCGAGCGTATCTGCTCGTCATGAGCCGGGAACGCCGCCCGCCGGACCGATGGACACGGTCCTGATCGCTAGTATAGGTTGGAATCGTTGAAGCGCTTCGACACCGTCGTCCATATCGCTGAAAGGCCCTCGGTCATGACCCCTGCTGCCGCCGCGGCCTTCGCCGAACTGACGGCCGAGCGCGGCATCCTCTTCGGTGGCGACTACAACCCCGAGCAGTGGCCGCACGAGGTCTGGCGCGAGGACGTCGAGCTCATGCAGCAGGCGGGGGTGAACCTCGTCACGGTGGGCGTGTTCAGCTGGGCCGAGATCGAGCCGACCCCCGGCGCCCGGCAGTTCGGCTGGCTCGACGAGGTGCTCGACCTGCTGCACGCCGGCGGCATCGCCGTGGACCTCGCGACCCCCACGGCCTCGCCGCCGCCGTGGCTGGGCGTGCGGCATCCCGAAACCCTTCCGGTCGACCGCGACGGCGTGCGACTCGTGGCCGGGTCCCGCAACCAGTTCGCGCCGTCCTCGCGGGTGTACCGCGACGCTGCGCGGGCGATCACGGCCGACCTCGCCGCGCGGTACGCACAGCATCCCGCCGTCCGGATGTGGCACGTCGGAAACGAGTACGGCCAGATCGACCACGGCGACGAGGCCGCCCGGGCGTTCCGCGCGTGGCTGCTGCGCCGGTACGGGTCGATCGAGGGGATCAACGAGGCGTGGGGCACAGCCTTCTGGGCGCAGCGTTACGCCGACGTGTCCGAGATCCTGCCGCCCCGGCGCGCGCCGTACCTCATCAACCCGACGCAGTCGCTGGACTTCCGCCGGTTCACCTCCGACGAGCTGCGCGACTGCTACCGCGAGCTGCGTGACACGATCCGAGAGGCCGGCGCGACGCAGCCCATCACCACCAACTTCATGGGGCCCTTCGCGCACGTCGACTACTGGTCGTGGGCCGACGACGTCGACGTCGTGAGCGACGACCAGTACCCCGACCCCGCCGATCCCGACAGTCCCGCCGACATCGCCTTCGCCCAGGACCTCATGCGCGGTCTCGGCGGCGGCCGGCCGTGGCTGCTCATGGAGCAGGCGATCAGCGCCGTGCAGTGGCGGCCTCACAACCTCCCGAAGACGCCCGCGCGGGCGAGGCTGGATTCGCTGCAGGCCGTCGCGCGCGGTGCCGACGGCGTCTGCTTCTTCCAGTGGCGCCAGTCGACCGCCGGCGCCGAGCGGTTCCACTCGGCGATGCTGCCCCACGCGGGCGCCGACACCGAGGTGTTCGCGGGCGTCCGCCGCCAGGGGAGCGACCTGCAGCGGTTGCGGCCCGTCGTCAGCGGGCGCGTCCCGGCGCGCACGGCCCTCCTGTTCGACTGGTCCTCGTGGTGGGCGTCCGACGAACCCGCTCGCCCGACGACCCGGTTCGACGGCATCGACCAGGTGCGTCGCTGGTACCGCGCGCTGTGGCGGCGCGACGTGCCCGTCGACGTGGTGCGCTTCGACGCGGACCTCACCGGCTACGACGTCGTCGTCCTGCCGCACGGCTACGTCCTCCGCCCCGGCGACGCCGCGCGCCTCGCGGAGGCCGCGGCCGCCGGTGCGCAGGTCGTGATCGGACCGTTCAGCGGCGTCGCCGACGAGCGCGGCCACATACTGACGGGCCGCTCGCCGGCGCTCCTGCGCGACCTCATCGGCGCGAGCGGCGAGGAGTGGGTCGCGCTCCCCGACGCGGGGGTCGCCCTCGCCTCGGAGAACGGGCGGCACCCGGCATCCGTCGCCTCGGTCCTCGCCGAGAAGCTCCGCTCGGACGGGGCCGAGACGGTCGTGGCCTTCGCCGAGGGAGACCTCGCCGGGCGGCCGGTCGTGACGCGCCACGGCGGCGCGTGGTACGTCGGCGCGGTCGTCGACGACGCGCTGCTCGACGGGATCGTCGGCGACGTCCTCGCGGCGGCCGGGGTCGCCGGTGCGCTCGCCGAGCCCGTGCCCGGAGTCGAGGCGGTGCGCCGCGGCGACGCGCTGTTCCTGCTGAACCGCTCCATGGAGGATGCGACGATCCCGCTCCCGGGCGCGTGGATCGACCTGTTGACGGATGACGAGATGGACGAGCACGTGACGGTCCCGAGGGGGGACGCGCGGGTCGTGACGGAAAGGCGAAGGACATGAAGTTCACCGACGGCTACTGGCTCATGCGGCCCGGAGTGACCGGGCTGTACGCGAGCACGGTGGACGATGTCCGTGCCGACGCCGAGGCGGGGAGTCTCACGGTCTACGCGCCCACCGCGCAGATCCGCCACCGCGGCGACACGCTCAACCGCCCGCTGATCACGACGACGTTCACGGCGCCGGCGGCCGGGGTGATCCGGGTGCGGGTGCAGCGGCACGCGGGCGCCGCGCACCGCGGACCCGACTTCGCGGTGACGGCGCAGGAAGGGTACCTGCCGACGGTCTCCGTCGACGACGCCGAGGCGGTGCTGGATGCCGGTGACCTCCGCGTCCGCGTCTCGCGCGAGGGGGCGTGGCGGATGGCGTTCGAGCAGGGCGACCGCGTCCTCACGACATCACTGCCCCGGTCGATCGGACACATGAGCGGACCCGACGGCACCTTCGTCCACCAGCAGCTGTCGATCGAACCGGGCGAGCGGGTCTACGGCTTCGGCGAGCGGTTCGGTGCGTTCACGAAGAACGGGCAGTCCATCGACACGTGGAACGCCGACGGCGGCACCTCGAGCGAGCAGGCCTACAAGTCGGTGCCGTTCTACCTGACGAGCCGCGGCTACGGCGTCTTCGTCGACAGCCCCGACGCCGTCTCGTTCGAGGTCGGATCCGAGATCAACTCGCGCGTGCAGTTCTCCGTCCCCGGCGAGACGCTCGACTACTACGTGATCGCCGGCCCCGAGCCGAAGGACGTGCTCCGCCGGTACACGGCGCTCACCGGTCGGCCCGCGCGTGTACCCGCCTGGTCTTTCGGCCTGTGGCTGACCACGTCGTTCACGGCGGCGTACGACGAGGCGAGCGTCACGGAGTTCGTCGACGGGATGCGGGAGCGCGAGCTGCCGCTGTCGGTCTTCCACTTCGACTGCTTCTGGATGCGCGAGTTCCAGTGGACCGACTTCACGTGGGACCCGCGCATGTTCCCCGACCCCGACGGTCAGCTCGCGCGGCTGCGGGAGCGGGGTCTGAAGGTGTCGCTGTGGATCAACCCGTACATCGCGCAGCGCTCCGCACTGTTCGCCGAGGCGGCCGAGAAGGGCTACCTGCTCAAGACCACGGACGGCGGCGTCTGGCAGTGGGACATGTGGCAGGCCGGCATGGCGATTGTCGACTTCACCAACCCCGAGGCATCCGAGTGGTTCGGCGAACACCTGCGCCGACTCGTCCGGCAGGGCGCGGACAGCTTCAAGACCGACTTCGGCGAGCGGATCCCCACCGAGGGCGTCGTGTGGCACGACGGCTCCGACCCGCAGCGCATGCACAACTACTATCCGCAGCTCTACAACGCGCTGGTGTTCCGCGTGCTCGAAGAGGAGCGCGGCGTCGGCGAAGCGGTGCTCTACGCGCGCTCGGCGACGGCCGGCGGGCAGCAGTTCCCGGTGCACTGGGGCGGCGACAACGACTCGACCCTCCTGTCGATGGCCGAGACGCTGCGCGGCGGCCTGTCGCTCGCGATGAGCGGGTTCGGCTACTGGAGTCACGACATCGGCGGGTTCGAGGGCACGCCGGATGCCGGTGTCTTCAAGCGCTGGCTGGCGTTCGGTCTGCTCTCGTCGCACTCGCGATTGCACGGATCGGGGACGGTCCGCGTGCCGTGGGCGTTCGACGAGGAGGCGGTCGAGGTCACGCGCCTGTTCACGCGCCTGAAACTGCGCCTGATGCCGTACCTCGCGCGGGTCGCGGAGGAGGCGCACACCGACGGCATCCCGATGATGCGTCCGCTCGTGCTGGAATTCCCCGACGACCGCACGACGCACGACGCCGACGTGCAGTACCTGCTCGGTGACGCCCTGATGGTGGCGCCGGTGTTCGGTGAGGACGGCGACGTCGAGTACTACCTCCCCGACGGGCGATGGACCTCGCTCTTGACCGGCGATGTCGCGGAGGGGCGGCGCTGGCACGCCGAGCGCCACGGGTACGACTCCGTCCCGCTGCGGGTGCGGCCCGGCACGGTGCTGCCGTGGGGCGCCCGCGAGGACCGACCCGACTACGACTGGGCCGACGGGGTCACCCTGCGCTGCTTCGAGCTGCCCGACGGGTACGACGCCGAGACGATCGTCCCCGGCTTCGACGGCACGCCCGCGACCGTGTTCCGCGTGCGCCGCGAGGGCGGTCGCATCACGGCCGAGTCGAGCGATGCGCGTGCGCCGTGGAGCCTGCAGGTTGGCGACCGCACGGCGTCGGCGACCGGTGCCGGCAGCGTCAGCGTGGAGGCGGCGGGGTGAGCGCCGAGGCCTTCCGCCGCGTCGACCTGCCCCTCGCCGAGCGGGCGCGCGACCTGCTCGACCGGCTGACCCCGGAGGAGCGCCTCGCGATGCTGCACCAGGCGATGCCGGCGGTCGACCGTCTCGGCATCCGTCCCTTCCACACCGGCTGCGAGGCTCTGCACGGGCTGGCCTGGGTGGGGGTCGCGACGGTGTTCCCGCAGCCGGTAGGCCTCGCCGCGACCTGGGACCCCGACCTGATCGATCGGATCGGCGACCTCGTCGCGACCGAGGTCCGCGCGAAGCGCGCGTCGGGCGCCGACGTCGACCTGAACGTCTGGGCCCCCGTCGTCAACACGCTCCGCCACCCGGCGTGGGGGCGCAACGAGGAGGGGTACTCCGAGGACCCGCACCTCACCGGTCAGCTGGGTGCGGCGTACAGCCGCGGGCTGCGCGGCGACCACCCGCGCGTGTGGAAGACGGTGCCCTCGCTCAAGCACTTCCTCGCCTACAGCAACGAGACCGACCGGTCGGCGACGTCGTCGGAGATGTCGCTGCGCACCCTCCACGAAGAAGAGCTGCCCGCGTTCCGCCCGGCGATCGAGCAGAAGGTCGCGGGCAGCATGATGCTCGCGTACAACCGGGTGAACGGGGTGCCGGCGCACACGCAGCCTGAGCTCGTCGCCGAGGCGCGCCGCTGGAGCGACGAGTCGATCACGGTCGTGTCGGATGCCGGTGCCCCCACCTTCCTCGTGACCGTCCAGCGCGCGCAGCCCGACAAGGTGCACGGCGCCGCGGCGCTCGTGACGAGCGGGATGGACTCGTTCACCGACGACGGCCCCGACGCCGGCCCCACCCTCGAGGCCGTCCGCGGGGCGCTCGCGGCGGGGCTGCTGACCGAGGCGGATGTGGATGCCGCGGTGCTGCGTCTGCTCGAGATGCGGGTGCGGACCGGCGAGTTCGACGGCGACGACGATCCGTACGCCGGGATCGCCCCGGACGAGATCGACACCGCGGAGGCCCGCGAGCTCGCCCGGGTCGCCGCGGCGCGCCAGGTCGTGCTGCTGCGCAACGACGCCGGCATCCTTCCGCTCACGCCGCCCTCATCGGTCGCGGTCGTCGGACCGCTGGCCGATCTCGTGCTCACCGACTGGTACTCGGGCACGCCACCCTACGAGGTCGGGATCGCCCAGGGGGTGCGCGACCGGTACCCCGATGAGCACGTCGAGGTGGTCACGGGAGCCGACACCGTCGCCCTGCGCGCCCCCTCCGGCTACGTCGCCGCGACGGCCGACGGCGCGTTCGTCGACGCCGTCACCGCGACCCGCACCGACACGACGCTGTTCGACGTGACCGACTGGGGCGACGGCGTGCTCACGCTGCGGTCGCACGCGACCGGCCGGCTGCTCACCGGCGCCGGCTGGCCGATGCGCGCCGACGCGACGCGCGTCGGCGGCTGGGTCGTGCAGGAGAGCTTCCGCCGTCACGTCCACGAGGACGGCACGTGGTCGCTCCTGCACCTCGGCTCGGGCCGGTGGGTCCGGGTCGTGCGCGACATCGGGCAGCTCGCCGCCGAGGCGGTCACCCTCGACGAGGCCGCGCGCTTCGAGGTCGAGACGGTCGTCTCGGGCCGCGACGAGGTGGCCCGCGCCGCCGCGGCGGCGGACGTCGTGATCGTCGCCGTCGGCAACGATCCGCACCTGTCGGGGCGCGAGACCGTCGACCGGCCGCACCTGTCGCTGCCGGCCGCCGCCACGGATCTCTGGCGCACCGCGCGCGACGCGAACCCGCGCAGCATCCTCACGGTCGTCTCGAGCTTCCCCTACGTCCTCGCGGACGCCGCAGACGCCGAGACGGTCGTGTGGTCGAGCCACGCCGGCCAGGAGCTCGGACACGGCCTGCTCGACGTGCTGAGCGGCGACCGCGAACCGACCGGCCGCCTCGCCCAGTCGTGGCCCGCCCACCCCGCGCAGGCCGGCGATCTGTTCGACTACGACACGCAGCGACAGCAGGCGACCTACCGGCACCAGCCCGACCCGTACGCGTTCGCCTTCGGTCACGGGCTCGGCTACGGTGATGTCGCCTACACGGCGGTGACGGTGGATGCCGCCCAGGTCGCCGCTCCGGCGCCCGGCCACCGGCATCCCGCCCTCGACCCACGGGTCGACGAGAGCGTCGTCGTCGCGACCGTGACGGTCGCGAACACGTCGGCACGGGCCGTCGAGGAGCTCGTGCAGGTCTACGCGGTCGCGCCCGAGCTGCCCATCGCCGCTCCCCGCCGCCTGCTACTCGGGTACGCCCGCGTGCGGGTGCAGCCCGGCACCACCCGCACGGTGCAGGTCCCCTTCGCCGTCGAGCGCCTCGCGGTCTGGGACGACACGATCCGGGTCGACGGCGCGCCCGAGGGCTGGCTGTACGAGGGCGCGCTGTGGGTGCAGCCGGGCGCGTACCGCATCGCCGCCGGCGGCTCGGCCGACCGGCTCCCGGTCGAGGCGGCCCTCGTCGTCACCGACTGACGACGGCACCCTCGAGGACGGATGCCGTCGCCAGCCGCGCGTCGTCCGGTCCGATGACGTACGCCTCACCCGTGAACTCGACCGAGGCCGTCGCTTCGCGGTCGGCGCTGGAGGGCCCGACCCACAGGTCGACGCGTCCCGGCTCGACCGCGCGCACCGCGTCGCGGCCGGCGTAGGCGAGGCGGGCGGGCGGCACGCGGAACTCCACGATCGCCGTCTCGCCCGGCCCCAGCGGCACACGCTGGTAGGCGAGCAGCTGCGCCGACGGCCGTGTCGTCGTGCCCACGACGTCGTGACCGTACAGCTGCACGACGTCGGTCGCCGGGGCCTCGCCGGTGTTGCGCACCGTGACCGTCGCGGTGAGCCCGTCGCCGGTGGTGGCCTGCGTCGCGACCCGCAGGTCCTCGTACGCGAACGTCGAGTAGGTCAGTCCGAACCCGAACGGCCGCACCGGCGTGGGGTCGGCGCTCGTGATGTCGCTGCGTCCGCCGAGGCGCGGGTGCAGGTAGGTGAACGGCTGCGCACCGGCCGAGCGGGGGAGCGAAACGGGCAGGCGGCCCGACGGGGTGACCCGACCCGAGACGATCCCCGCGAGGGCGTCGGCGCCCTCTTCGCCCGGGAAGAAGGACTGCACGACCGCCGCGGGCGCGGCGGCGCCGTCGAGCGCCCACCCGATCGCGTAGGGCCGCCCCGAGAGGACGAGCACGACGACGGGGGTGCCCGACGCGACGACCTCCTCCACCAGGCGCCGCTGGACACCCGGCAGCTCGAGGTCGTCGACGTCGTTGCCCTCGCCCACGGTGCCGCGGCCGAACAGGCCGGCGCGGTCGCCGACCACGACGATCGCCAGGTCGGACCGGGATGCCGCGGCCACGGCATCCGCGATCCCCGCCGCGTCCTCGCCCTCGACGTCGCACCCGCGCACCGACTCGATCCGCGCCGCCGGGTACTCGGCGCGCAGCGCGTCGAGGACGGTCGGGATCTCGATGCCCGCGGGTGTGCCGGGGTGGTGGGCGAGCACGTGGTTCACGAACGAGTAGCAGCCCATGAGCGCCTCGGACGAGTCGGCGTTCGGACCGAGGACGGCGATGCGCCCCGGCGCTGCCGCGGGCAGCGTGCCGTCGTTCGAGAGCAGGACGGCGGACTCGGCGGCGAGGCGCCGCGCGAGCTCGCGGTGGCGCGGCCCGTCGAGGTCGACGCTCGCGGGAGGCTCGGCGAAGTCCGCGTCGAGCAGCCCCAGGCGCTCCTTCTGCGCGAGGACCCTCAGGACGGCATCGTCGAGGACGCCCTCGTCGAGCGCCCCCGAGCGGATGCGGTCGCGCAGGGGACCGGCGAACGCGTCGAGCGTCGGCAACTCGACGTCGATCCCGGCGCGCAGGGCGAGCTCCGCCGCTTCGCCCAGGTCGGCGGCGACACCGTGCGTGGAGTGGAGGAACGCGACCGAGAAGTAGTCCGCGACGACCGGCCCCTCGAACCCGAGGCGTCCGCGGAGGACCTCGCTCAGGTAGTACGGGCTCGCGCCGACCGGAGCGCCGTCGATCTCGGCGTAGCTGTTCATGACCGATCGCGCGCCGCCGTCGCGGAGGGCCATCTCGAACGGCGGCAGGAAGACGTCGGCGAGCTCGCGGGGTCCCGCGTGGACCGGCGCATGGTTGCGGCCGGACTGCGAGCCCGAGTATCCGACGAAGTGCTTCAGCGTGGCATCCACCCCCGTCGACTGCAGACCGCGGACGTAGGCCGTCCCGATCGTCCCGACGAGGTACGGGTCCTCGCCGATGCACTCGTCGACGCGCCCCCAGCGGGGATCGCGGATGACGTCGAGAACGGGAGCGAGCCCCTGATGGATGCCGAGCTCGCGCATCGACTCGCCGATCGCGACGGCCATCTCGGCCACGAGGTCGGGGTCGAACGAGGCGCCCCACGCGAGCGGCGTCGGGTAGGTCGCCGCCTGCCACGCCGCGAGGCCCGTCAGGCACTCCTCGTGGACGATCGCGGGGATACCGAGGCGCGTCTCGGTCTGCAGGCGGCGCTGCTCGCCCCACAGCCACGCCGCCCGCTCGACCGGGTCGACCGGGCGTGTGCCGTAGACCCGGGTGAGGTGGCCGAGGCCGTGGGTCGTGGCATCCGCGTACTTCGTCGTCGTGACCATCTCGTCGGCCAGCGGGGCGACGACCTCGCCGCCCTGGTCGACCCAGTAGCCGACGAGCTGCGCCGTCTTCTCCTCGAGCGTCATCTGCGCGAGCAGGTCGCGTACGCGCGCCGAAGCGCGCACCGTCGTGTCCGTCATGTCAGCCCTTCACGGCTCCGGTGAGGCCGCCGACGATGCGCCGCTCGAACAGGCTGAAGAACAGCAGTGCGGGGAGCATCGACAGCGAGGTGAACGCCAGCACGCGCGCCGTGTCGACGGAGTACTGCGACGAGAACGCCTGCACGCCCAGTGGCAGCGTGAACGACGCCTCGTTGTTGAGGATGAACAGCGGCAGCAGGTACGCGTTCCAACTGCCGATGAAGGCGAGGATGCCGACGGTGATGACACCGGGCACCGCGAGCGGCAGCACCATCCGCCAGAAGAACCCGAGTCGGCTGCAGCCGTCGATCGACGCCGCCTCCTGGATCTCGTCGGGGATCGCCCGCAGGAACGGCACCAGGATGATGATCGTCGTCGGCAGTGCGAAGGCGATCTGGGGGAGGATGATGCCCGGCAGCGAGTTCATGAGCCCGAGCGAGCGGATCACGATGTAGAGCGGCGTGATCGCGACGGTGATGGGGAACATGAGTCCCGACGCGAACAGCGCGTAGAGCGCGCCGCGGCCGCGGAAGTTGTAGCGGGCGATGACGTAGCTCGCGGCGAGGCCGAGGGCGACGGCGCCGACGGTGGTGGCGAGCGCCACCATGGTCGAGTTCCCGACCTGCCCCCAGAACTGGCCGCTCGTGATCACCCCGACGTAGTTCTCGACGTTCCACGGATCGGGGAAGCCGGCCGGGTCGACCGTGATCGCCGAGTTCGACCGGAACCCGCCCAGGATGATGTAGATCACCGGCCCGAGCATGAGGGCGATGACGACGAGGGCGACGAAGTAGACGACCGGCGAGCCCCACGGCAGCGCCTTCTTGGGTGCACGGCGCGGGCGGGTGTCGACGGGCGGAGCCGTGACGAGGGTCATGGTGGCGCTCACTGCACGCCCCTCTCTGTGATCGCCCCGGCCGTGTCGCGGCGGAGCACGAAGCGCTGGTAGAACAGCGCGACGATGAGCGAGATGACGAAGATCACGACGGCGACGGCGTTGCCGTAGCCGAAGTTCCCGGCGTTGCGACCGGTGACGACCATGTAGATCGCCATCGTGTTGGTGCCGGCGACCGACGAGACGTACTGGCCCCAGATGATGTACACGAGGTCGAACAGCTGCAGCGCGCCGATGATCGACAGGAACGCCCAGATGCGCAGGGTCGGAGCCAGCAGGGGCAGCGCGATGCGGCGCTGGATCTGCCAGTACGACGCGCCGTCGATCGCGGCGGCCTCGTAGAGCTCCTCGGGGATGCCCTGCAGGCCCGCGAGGAAGAGGATGACGGCGAAGCCGACGTACTTCCACGTGAGGATCGCCATGAGGGTCCAGATGGCGATCGCCGGGTCGGCGAGCCAGTCCTGCGCGAGTCCGCCGAGGCCGAGCTTCTCGAGCATCCCGTTGGCGGCGCCGTTGGTCGAGAGCAGCAGGCTGAACCCGGTGCCGACGACCACCTCGGCGATGACGTACGGCACGAAGATGAGGACGCGGATGACGGACTGCCCTCGCATCTTGCGGTTGAGCAGCAGTGCCAGCAGGATCGCGATCGGTCCCTGCAAGACGATCGACATCACGACGATGAAGGCGTTGTGCAGCAGGGCGCTCTGGAAGTTCGGGTCGCTGAAGATCGTGATGTAGTTCTTCAGCCCGACGAACTCGGTGGCCGGCCCGAACCCGGACCAGCGGAAGAAGCCGTAGTACGCGGCCATCAGCACCGGCAGGATCACGAACCCGACGAAGAAGACGACGGCGGGCCCGGCGAGCAGGAGCACCTCGAGGCGCCCCGACCAGCCGAGGCCCCGCCGGCGGCGGGACCGCGGCCGTGCCGGGGGCGACGAGTCGCCGCCCCCGGCGTGCGCCGCGAGAGGAGGGGTGTCCGAGACGGACATCTCGCGAACGGTCATGCTCAGCCCTGTGCGCCTGCGGCGTTGACGGCGGCGATGAACTTCTCGGGGTCGCTGCCTCCCGCGAGCAGGTCGACGACCGCGACGTTCAGCGCGTTGCCGACGTTCTGGCCGAGGACCGTGTCGAGCCACTGCGAAACGAACGGTGCGTTGTTGTACGCCTCGAGGATCTGCTGCAGGTACGGCTCCTCCACCGCCTCCTGCGCGACCGAGTTGACCGGCGGCGACTGGAAGGCCTCGTAGTACTTCGTCTGCTGCTCGGAGCCTGCGATGAAGTTGAGGAAGTCGGCGCACTCCTTGGGCGCCTGCGCGGCGCACGAGTAGCCGTCGACACCGCCCATCATGGAGCCCGGCTCGCCGTCGCCGCCCGAGATCTCGGGGAAGGGGAACCAGGCGAGGTCGGGGAGCGGCTTCTCGTCGGGGGTGAGGGACGCGATCACGCCCGGGTCCCACGCGCCCATGAGTTCCATCGCGGCCTTGCGGTTGGCGATGAGGCCCGCCGAGCTGCCGGCGCCCTGCTGGGCGGCGGTCGTCAGGAAGCCCTCGTTGAACGGCTGGATGGCGGCGAAGTCCGTGAGGTCCTGAGCGGCACGCGTCCAGCACTCGTCGCTGAAGTCCTTGGAGTCGCCGGTCTCCTCGATCACCTGGGGGCTGCACTCGCGAAGGGCGAAGAAGTAGTACCAGTGAGCGGCCGGCCAGGCATCCTTCGCGCCGAGGGCGATCGGGGCGATCCCGGTGCCCTTCAGGTCCTCGACTGCGGCCTTCAGGTCGTCGATCGTGCTCGGGTTCTCGGCGATGCCGGCCGCGTCGAAGGCGTCCTGGCTGTAGAAGAATCCGCCGGGGAGGACGGAGAGGGGCATGGCCCACACCTTGTCCTGGTAGGTCTCCGCGGCGAACGAACCCTCCGAGATCTCGCTGCGGACGTCGTCCGAGATCAGGTCGGTGAGATCCATCAGCTGACCCGCGTTCACCATCGCGGTCATCTTTCCGCCGCCGCGCTGGAGGAAGATGTCGGGCGGGTCGCCGGCGTTGAGCGCGGTCTGCAGCTTGCCGTCCATGTCCTCGTTCTGGACGGACTGCATCGTGATCGTGACGCCCTCGTTCTCGGCCTCGAACGCCGCGATCGCGTCCTTCCAGAACTGCTGGCCGGGGCCGGTGGTCGAGTTCTGCCACAGCGTCATCTCGACGTCACCGCTGCCGCTGCCGCCGCCGTTGTCGCCCGCGCATGCGCTGAGCGCGAGGGTCGCTGCCGCGAAGGCCGCGAGTCCCACTGCGAACCGTCTGGTCCTCATGTGATCACCAATCTCCTCATTGAGTGCACGCTCGGTCCTCGAGGTGCGGGTGGTCCCGGCGGTGCGTGCCGGGCTGGGTCCAGTGTCGGAATTGTTGTCGCCGGCGTCAAACGTTTTCGAAAATGTTTTCCATGGGACTACGCTTCGACACATGCGCAGGCGCACCACCATCCATGACGTCGCCGCGGCGGCCGGTGTCTCGGTGGCCACGGTCTCGAAGGCGGTCAACGGGAGGTACGGCGTGGCGCCGGCGACGGTGCAGCGTGTGCTGGGTGCCGTCGAGGAGCTCGGCTACGAGTCGAGCCTCGTCGCGAGCAGCATGCGCGCGCGGCGCACGGGGGTCGTCGGGGTGCTCGTCGCGGACTTCGAGCCGTTCTCGGCCGAGGTGCTGAAGGGTGTCGGGGCGGCGCTGCGCGACTCGCGGCTGGACCTGCTCGCCTACAGCGGGTCGCGCCAGGTGTCGAGTCAGGGCTGGGAGCGGCGTTCGCTCAGCCGGCTGAGCGGCACGCTCGTCGACGGCGTGATCATGGTGACGCCGACCGTCGTGAACGTGACGGCCGAGGTGCCGGTGGTGGCCATCGACCCGCACACCGGTCCAGCGGACCTGCCCACCGTCGAGTCCGACAGCTACGCGGGTGCCCGTCACGCGGTCGCCTACCTGATCTCGCTCGGGCACCGGCGCATCGGATTCGTCGCGGGCCGACCGGACCTGCGCTCGTCGATGCTGCGGGAGGGCGGGTACCGCCGCGCGCTGGAGGACGCCCGCATCCCCTTCGACCCGAGCCTCGTCGGGGTCGGAGAGTACGTCGAGGACATCTCCCGCGAAGCCGCGACCCGGCTGCTGCGCCGCGCCGACCGGCCGACGGCAGTGTTCGCCGCGAACGACGTCTCGGCGTTGACCGTCATCCGCGTCGCGCACGAGCACGGGCTGTCGGTGCCGGGCGATCTGTCGGTCGTCGGGTTCGACGACGTGCCCGACGCGTCGCAGTCCGACCCGGCGCTCACGACGGTCCGTCAGCCGATGCAGCGCCTCGGCGCCGAGGCCGTGACGATGCTGCTCGAGCTGATGGGCGGGGCGACCCCGGCCGCGACGCACCTGCGGCTGCCGACGGCGCTCGTGCCGAGGGCGACGACGGCACCGCCCTCACAGCACGCTCAGAGTGGTTCCCGATAGCGTCGCAGCATGTCCACTCCGCTCGACGAGCAGCAGATCACGGTGTCGGCGTCCTCCCTCCGGGCGATGCGCGACGAGTTCCAGCGGTTCCTCATGGAGTACCGGTTCGGGCTGCAGGAGATCGAGACGAAGATCTCGATCCTCCGCGAGGAGTTCCACGAGATGCACGACTACAACCCGATCGAGCACGTCTCGAGCCGGGTGAAGTCGCCCGACAGCATCGTCGAGAAGATCCAGCGCCGCGGCATCGAGCCCGACTTCGACTCGGTGCGCGCGCACATCACCGACATCGCCGGCATCCGCATCACCTGCAGCTTCGTCAGCGACGTGTACCGGCTGTTCGACCTGCTCACGGCGCAGGACGACATCACGGTGCGCGAGGTCGAGGACTACATCGCGACACCCAAGGGCAACGGGTACAAGAGCCTGCACACGATCCTCGAGGTGCCCGTCTACCTCTCGACGGGGCGGGTCGACGTGCCGGTCGAGGTGCAGTTCCGCACGATCGCGATGGACTTCTGGGCGAGCCTCGAGCACAAGATCTACTACAAGTACGAGCGGCAGGTGCCCGAGCACCTGCTGGGCCAGCTGAAGGACGCCGCCGACGCCGCCGCTGAACTCGACGCGCGCATGGCGCGGCTGCATCAGCAGATCCGCGGCGGCGCCGCGGTCGCGCCGACCCGCCTCGTCTGACGACGGTGACGGATGCCTCGACGACCACGGTCGGTCTGCTCGACGCGGCGCGCGCCCGGCTCGCCGGCTCCCCGCGGGAGCGACTGGGGGACTGGGCGGCGAACCGCCGCATCCTCGGCATCGGTCGCGCGCCTCGCATCCTCCCGGTCACCGAGGCGTGGCACGTCGGGGTCCTGCTGATCGGCGACGACCGGGTGTTCGCCACGGGAGAGGTCCTGCGCGCTCGGCACGACGCCGTCCGCGGGTACACGGCCGAAGCGCAGCGAGCGCGGTCGGAGCGGGCGGCGGCGGCCTTCCGCGGCGGTTTCGCCGAGGGCGAGGTGCTGCACCTCGGCTGGACCGAGATGGATGCCGCAGCCGTCGACCGCGGCGAGAGCTCCGGCATCCTGTCCCTCGTGGACGGCGTGCCGCACGTCGCGTGGAGCACGACGGGGCCGCCGCGGCCCCTCGCGGCGTACCTCGACGACATGCTGTCGCTGCGCTGACCTGTCAAGGGCCGGAGGGTGGAAACCTCGCCTGGGTACTGTGGCCTTCCACCTAACACGGGAGTACGCATGCAGGTTTGGCCCGGTTCCGCTTACCCCCTGGGAGCGACCTTCGACGGCAATGGGACGAACTTCGCCCTGTTCAGCGAGGGCGCCGAGAAAGTCGAGCTCTGCCTGTTCGACGAGAGCGGTCAGGAGACCCGCGTCGAGCTCATCGACGTGGACGCGTTCGTCTGGCATGCCTACCTGCCGTCGGTGCAGCCGGGGCAGCGGTACGGCTACCGCGTGTACGGCCCGTACGACCCCGCCAACGGATGCCGCTTCAACCCGAACAAGCTCCTCCTCGACCCCTACGCCAAGGCCGTCGACGGCCAGGTCGAGTGGGGGCAGTCGGTGTTCAGCTACACGTTCGGCGACCCCGACTCGACCAACGACGAGGACTCGGCCGCAGCAAACATGAAAGGCGTCGTCGTCAACCCGTTCTTCGACTGGCAGGGTGACCGGCAGCCGAAGACCCCGTACGCCGAGACCGTCATCTACGAGGCGCACGTCAAGGGCCTCACGATGACGCACCCCGACATCCCCGAGGACATCCGCGGCACGTACAGCGCGATCGCGCACCCCGTCGTCATCGAGCACCTCAAGAAGATCGGCGTCACGGCGCTCGAGCTCATGCCGGTGCACCAGTTCGTCAACGATTCGACGCTGCAGGAGAAGGGCCTCTCGAACTACTGGGGCTACAACACGATCGCCTTCTTCGCCCCGCAGAACACGTACTCGGCGGGCGGCGGCGTCGGCCAGCAGGTGCAGGAGTTCAAGGCGATGGTGCGGGCGCTGCACGCCGCGGGCATCGAGGTCATCCTCGACGTGGTCTACAACCACACCGCCGAGGGCAACCACATGGGCCCGACGCTGTCGATGCGCGGCATCGACAACATGGCGTACTACCGGCTCGAAGACGACGACAAGCGGTACTACACCGACTACACCGGCACGGGCAACAGCCTCAACGTCGGCAACCCGCACGCGCTGCAGCTGATCATGGACTCGCTGCGCTACTGGGTGCTCGAGATGCACGTCGACGGCTTCCGTTTCGACCTCGCCTCGACCCTCGCCCGCGAGTTCTACGACGTCGACCGCCTGTCGACGTTCTTCGAGCTCGTGCAGCAGGACCCGGTGGTCAGCCAGGTCAAGCTGATCGCCGAGCCGTGGGACATCGGCCCCGGCGGGTACCAGGTCGGCAACTTCCCCCCGCAGTGGACGGAGTGGAACGGCAAGTACCGCGACACCGTCCGCGACTTCTGGCGCGGCGAGCCCTCGACGCTCGGCGAGTTCGCGCTGCGCCTGACGGGGTCGGCCGACCTGTACGAGCAGGACGGGCGGTGGCCGGTGGCATCCATCAACTTCGTCACGGCGCACGACGGGTTCACGCTGCGCGACCTCGTGTCGTACAACGAGAAGCACAACGACGCCAACGGCGAGGACGGCAACGACGGCGAGTCGCACAACCGCTCCTACAACCACGGCGTCGAGGGGCCGACCGACGACCCCGACATCCTGCGGGTGCGGGCGCGGCAGCAGCGGAACTTCCTCGCGACGCTGCTGCTGAGCCAGGGCGTGCCGATGATCGCGCACGGCGACGAGCTCGGCCGCACGCAGGGCGGCAACAACAACGGGTACGCGCAGGACAACGAGATCACCTGGATCGACTGGAGCTCCGTCGACCAGCCGCTCATCGAGTTCACCTCGGTGCTCGCTCGGTTGCGGCGCGACCACCCGACGTTCCGGCGTCGGCGGTTCTTCGACGGCCGGCCGGTGCGGCGCGAGGAGGGGGCGCCGCTCCCGGACATCGCGTGGATCCGCCCCGACGGCTCCGAGATGCAGCCCGAGGACTGGGATTCCGGGTTCGGGCGCGCGGTCGGCGTGTTCCTCAACGGCGACGGCATCCGCGAACGCGACCGTCGCGGTGAGGAGATCCACGACCGGCACTTCTTCGTGTTCTTCAATGCGAGCGACGAGGACATCGACTTCACGGTGCCGACAGCGTCGGCGAGCCCCCGCTGGGAGGTGATCGTCGACACCGCCGGCGGTGCGGCAGACGCCCCCCTCGTCGACCCGGGTGGCACCGTCTCGGTCGGCGGTCGTGCGCTCGTCGTCCTGCGCGACCACGTCGAGGAGACCGTCGAGCCGGATCCGTCCGTCGCGGCCTCGCTCGCCGCCCTGACGGGCGCGATCGACGTGATCCCCGCTGAGGCGCCGCAGATCGAGCTGCCCCACTGATGACCGGGCGACGGAGCACCCCCCGGTCGACGTACCGGCTGCAGATCCGCAAGGGTTTCGACCTGGATGCCGCGGCCGAGCTCACCGACTATCTGCGCGACCTCGGCGTCGACTGGGCCTACCTGTCGCCGATCCTGCAGGCGACGAGCGGCTCGGACCACGGCTACGACGTGACCGATCCGACCGTCGTCGACCCCGAGCGGGGCGGCGCGGAGGGTCTGCAGCGATTCGCCGACGCCGCCCGGGCGGCGGACCTCGGCATCCTCATCGACATCGTGCCGAATCATCAGGGCGTGTCCGCCCCGCGGGAGAACCCGTGGTGGTGGGACGTGCTGCGGCGCGGTCAGGACTCGCCGCACGCGGCCGCATTCGACGTCAACTGGGCGCGCGGCGGGCGGTTGCGGCTGCCGGTGCTGGGCCGTGAGCTCGAGCAGGCGATCGACGACGGCGAGATCGAGGTCGACGCCGCAGCGGGAGTCGTGCGGTACTTCGACCACGAGTTCCCGCTGGCCGACGGCACCGGTGAGGGCGACGTGCGCGACGTGCTCGCCCGGCAGCACTACGAACTGCTGTTCTGGCGGCGCGGCGACGCGGAGCTCAACTACCGGCGCTTCTTCGCCGTGACGACGCTCGCGGGTGTGCGCGTCGAGGACCCGGCGGTCTTCGACGCGTCGCACGTCGAGATCGTGCGGTGGATCCGCGAGGGTCTCGCCGACGGCCTGCGGGTCGACCACCCCGACGGCCTGGCCGACCCGGGCGGATACCTCGACCTGTTGGCGGATGCGACCGGCGGCGCGTACGTGCTCGTCGAGAAGATCCTCGAGCACGGCGAGGAGCTGCCCGCGTGGTGGGCGACCGACGGCACGACCGGGTACGACGCGATGGCGGTGCTCGACCGTGTGCTGATCGATCCGGCCGGGGAGCAGGCGCTGACGGCGCTCGACGCCCGGCTGCGGGGCGGCCAGGACGCCGACTACGCCGACATGATGCACGAGGCGAAGCTCGCCTGGGCGACCGACGGGCTGCACGCCGAGGTGCTGCGGCTCGCGGCCCTCGTGCCCGCCGCCGAGCGCGGCGGAGCGTCGGACGAGCAGTGGCTCGACGCGCTCGCCGAGCTGCTCGCAGCCTTCCCGGTGTACCGCGCGTACCTGCCGGCGGGAACCGAGGAACTCGACGCGGCGGTCGCGCTGGCGTCGGGACGGCGCCCCGAGCTCGCCGCCGCCTTCGAGGCGATCGCGGCCCGGCTGGTCGCGGAGCCCGAGGCGGAGTTCACGCGACGGTTCATGCAGACGACCGGCCCCGTCATGGCGAAGGGCGTCGAGGACACGACCTTCTACCGGTTCACCCGGCTGGGCACGCTCACCGAGGTGGGCGGCGACCCGACCGAGTGGGCGGTGGATGCCGACGGGTTCCACGCGGCATCCGCTCACCGTCAGGCGGCGTGGCCCGCGGCGATGACGTCGCTGTCGACGCACGACACGAAGCGCAGCGAGGACGTGCGCGCGCGACTGTCGGTGCTGGCCGAGATGCCGGAGCGGTGGGCCGAGGTGCTCGGCGCGCTGCGCGAGGTCTCGTCCACGGGCGACGGTCCCTTCGACAACCTGCTGTGGCAGGCGATCGTGGGGGCGTGGCCCGCGTCGCGCGAGCGGCTGCACGCGTACGCCGAGAAGGCATCGCGCGAAGCCGGGAACAGCACGACGTGGTCGGAGCCCGACGAGGCGTTCGAAGAGAAGATGCACCACCTCGTCGACACCGCGTTCGGCGACGCGCGGGCGATCGTCGAAGGGTTCGTCGACGAGATCGCGCCGCTCGGCCGGTCGAACTCGCTGTCGCTGAAGCTGCTGCAGCTGGCGGGACCGGGCGTCCCGGACGTCTACCAGGGCACCGAGCTGTGGGACCACTCGCTCGTCGACCCCGACAACCGCCGCGAGGTGGACTTCGCGGAGCGTCGCCGGCTGCTCGCGCGGCTCGACGAGGGGTGGATGCCGCCCGTCGATGGCTCGGGCGCGGCGAAGCTGCTCGTGGTGTCGCGCGCGCTGCGGCTGAAGCGCGATCATCCGGAGCTGTTCACGCGGTACACGCCGATGACGGCGGCGGGGGACGCCGCCGAGCACGCGGTCGCGTTCGACCGCGGCGGGGCCGTCGCGGTGGCGACGCGCCTGCCCACCGGTCTCGCCGCGCGCGGCGGCTGGGGCGACACCGAGCTGCTGACGCGCGCCGGTGCGATGGTCGACGTGCTGACCGGCCGTCGTGTCGAGGGTGGGCGCGTGCGCCTGGCCGATCTGCTGGACAGTTATCCCGTCGCGCTGCTGGCGCCGGCGGATGTCATCGAGGGGAACGCATCGTGATCGAGGTCTGGGCTCCGCGGGTCGAGCGGGTGCGTCTGCGCCGTCCCGGGATGGACGACGTGGCGATGGTCGCGGCCGGCGACGGCTGGTGGCGTGCCGACGTCGTGCTCGCGGACGGCAACGAGTACGGCTTCGTGCTGGGCGACGGCGACGACCTGCGGCCGGATCCCCGGTCGCGGCGGCAGCCGCGCGGTGTGCACGAGGCGTCGGCGTGGTTCGACGCGGCATCCTTCTCGTGGACGGATGACGCGTGGACGGGGCGTCAGCTCGCTGGCGGGCTGATCTACGAGCTGCACCTGGGGACGTTCACACCGGAGGGGACGCTGGATGCCGCGATCGCCCGATTCGACCACCTGATCGACATCGGCGTGACGCACATCGAGCTGCTGCCGGTGAACGCCTTCAACGGCACCCACAACTGGGGCTACGACGGTGTGCTGTGGTACGCCGTGCAGGAGACCTACGGCGGCCCGGCCGCGTATCAGCGGTTCGTGGATGCCGCGCACGCCGCGGGTCTCGCGGTCATCCAGGACGTCGTCTACAACCACCTGGGTCCGAGCGGAAACTACCTGCCGGAGTACGGGCCGTACCTGCGGGACGGGTCGCGGAACACGTGGGGCGACAGCCTGAACCTGGATGAGGCGGCCGTGCGGTCGTTCATCGTGGAGAACGCGCTGATGTGGATGCGGGACTTCCACGTCGACGGTCTGCGTCTGGACGCGGTGCACGCGCTGCACGAGTCGGGCGCGCAGCCGGTGCACATCCTGCAGGAGATCGCGGAGCGGACCGATGCGCTGAGCGCTCACGTCGGACGGCCGTTGACGCTGATCGCCGAGAGCGACATGAACGATCCGGTGATGTTCCTGCCGCGCGAGGCCGGCGGGTACGGTCTGACGGCGCAGTGGTCGGACGACTGGCATCACGCTGTGCACGTGGCTCTGACGGGCGAGACGGTGGGGTACTACGAGGACTTCGCCGATCCGGAGGCGCTGCCGAAGGTGTGGACGAAGGGCTTCTTCCACGACGGGACCTACTCGTCGTTCCGGGAGCGCGATCACGGCAAGCCGGTGCCCGACGAGTCGGCGTCGTGGCGGCTGGTGACGTACGCGCAGGACCACGACCAGATCGGCAACCGCGCGGCGGGCGACCGGTTGGCGGCGACGCTGTCGACGGATCGGCTGGCGGTGGCCGCGGTGCTGACGCTGACCGCGCCGGGGACGCCGATGCTGTTCATGGGGGAGGAGTGGGGCGCGTCGACGCCGTGGCAGTTCTTCACCTCGCACCCCGAGCCTGAGCTCGCCGAGGCGACCGCGAAGGGACGCATCGAGGAGTTCGTGAAGATGGGTTGGGACGAGAGCATCGTGCCGCATCCGAACGAACCGGCGACGTTCGAGCGGTCGAAGCTGGACTGGTCGGAGGTCGAGGTCGGCGATCACGCGCGGTTGCTGGATCTGTACCGGCGGCTGGCCGAGCTGCGGCGTTCGCGCCCCGAGTTGACGCATCCGGGTCCGGGTGGGCGGGATGCCGAGGTGCTGCCGACGGCGTCGGGCAACCGGTACAGGCTCCAACGCGGTGGTGCGCGCGTGGTCGTGAACCTGTCGAGCGAGCCCTGGGACGTGCCGGGCGGTGACGTCTGGATCGCGTCGACCGACCCCGGTCGCGAGGGCGATCGACTCGTCGTCGCGCCGGACTCCGCGGTCGTCATCGGGGAGTAGGTCGCGCCGGCGCCGGTGCTGGTGCGGGGACTGACGTTGGCGTTGGCGTTGGCGTTGGCGGTTGGCGGTTGGCGGGGTGCCTGGTTCCCGCAGGCAGCGGAACACCCGGGGTGTGTATGCGTCGGTCTTGTCCCGGGCGGAGCTCGCCGCGGTGCAGGTCTCGGATGCGCAGAGCGTCCCTGATTCCGCGCGCGGGTGAGACGGTGTGCGGTGTTCCTCAGAAGGGTGCGGGTTCCGCTGCTGCGGTCGGTGGTGGTGGTGGTGGTGGTGCAGGGGTGAACGCGACGGCCGGGGTGGGGGCGTCTTCGCGGTAGGTCCTGCCGAGGGGTGAGGTCCATTCCAGGACGCCACCCCCCAGTTGTCGCACTCTCCAGGCGGTGAACTGCTTCATCGAGTGATGCCGTTGGCACAGGTGCGCGAGGTTGGTGAGTTCGGTTCGTCCGCCGAGGGCATGGTCGTGGGTGTGATCGACTTCGCAGCGGATCGCGGCGATGCGGCATCCGGGGAACCTGCAGTGCTGGTCCCGGGCTTGCAGGAAACGGCGCATCCCCGACGGGACACGGTACGAGTCGGTGGAGACGGTGACCCCGGTGGTGGGGTCGTGGAACAGCCGCTCCCAGATGTGGGTGCCGCCGGCGAGGGTGCGTGCGGTGGCGGGGTCGATCGGGGAACGTCCGGCGAGGTCGCACGGCCCGTCATCCTGACCGGTGAGCGTCGCGGCGGGGACGAGCACCTGGACGCGTGCGCGGATCGCACCGAGCGGGCCGGCGGTGGTGTCGTGGGTGTCATCCAGTGCCGGGGTCCCGGCGAGGAGCAGATCGGCGAACACGTCAGCGCGGACCTGATCGGTGGAGCGCTGGTCGGTGGCGACGATCGCGGCGGCGTCGCGGTCGCGATCGCCGTCACCAGTGCGTGTCGTGGCGGCGTCCCCGAACGCGAGACCAGCGGCGCCGTGCGCAGCGGCACGCTCGTCACGGGTGTCGATGATCGCTCTCGCTTGCTGCGTCAATCGGTCGTGGATGCCCTCTGCGATCACCGTCGGGACGGTTGCGACCACGTCGGACATTCCGTCTCGTCCGGGCACGATCCGGACGCAACGCCCAGCGGCAGCTTCCTCATGCCGCTCGGCGAACGAGCGGGGATGCATCCGGTGCGCGAGGATCTCCAACTCGCCTCGCACCCGGTTCGGGGTGTCCTTCTCGCATCGGCTGATCGCGATCTGTTCGAACTCCGCCCACATCTCCGCAGGCAGACTTGTGCCGGTCTCCACGATCGCGATCGCGTGCCCTCGAACAATGCGGCCTTGTTCCCACGCCTCAACAGTCGCCGGGAACCCTTCGATCAACGTCCGCGCCTCACCGATCCGGCGTTGGACGGTCCGATCGGTGACCCGCATCACCCCGCCGACCTCGGCCGCGATCGACCGCAACGCCATGTCATGCACCTGCACCCGGGCGTTCCGCTGCGCGGTCTGCGCCTCCGCCAAACGCCCCGCCGCGGCCAGCACGCGGAGCTCGTCGATCTGCGCGGCAGCAATCCGCCGAGCCACCGAGTCGACGTCCGCGACGACCCCCGCCAGGGTGGCGAGATAGCCCTCGCCACCGGGGGTTTCCGCCGCATCCGTCATACCTGCACTCTGCCACTGACCACCGACATCCACCCCGTCGAAACCGGCCCGGATCACATGATGTGGACACCTCGAAAATGAGAGTCCTCTCATCTTCCAAGGTGCTGGATGAGCACGCGCGGATCGCACTCAGCGCCTCGCCCGGACCACGTCGCAGCGTCGGACACCGTGCCCCGCACGGCGAACCGCTTTGCGAGCCCATCGGCCGCCTGTGCCCGTGCCCGTGCCCGCACCCCACCCCGTCATCTCGCCGTCCCCCGGATCCGGAGAACGGCACCGGATTCGGATCGAAGCGCACGAGTGTTGAGATCCCGCCCGAAGATCCGGAACCGCGACCGCGCTGGGCGTCCCGGCATCCGACTGTCAAGAGCTCGCTGCGCCGCCGGGGCGCGACGTACCGTCGCGCCATGATGAGCTCCACCGCATCCCGCTCCTCCGACCTGACACGTCAGATCGTCGTCATCTCGGCGGTGACGTTCATGATCATCGCCGCGCTGTTCGGCTCGGGCGTCTTCGGCGGCACCCCGGTGCAGGATCTGCAGAACGGCGCGCTCTCCGCGACCTCGACCGTGCTGGCGCCGGCGAGCTCCGCGTTCTCGATCTGGAGCGTTATCTACACGTTCATGATCGCGTACACGGTCTGGCAGGCGCTGCCGTCGCAGCGCGGTAGCGACCGTCAGCGTCGCGTCGGCTACCCGATCGCCCTGACGGCCGTCCTGAATGGTCTGTGGCTGCTCGCGGCCCAGTACACGACGCTCCTGCTGACCGTCGTGACGATCGTCGCGCTCCTCGTCGCGCTCGGCTGGACCATGCGTCTGCTCGTCCTGAACCCGCCGCGGACGGTGGCCGAGACGTTCTTCGCGGACGTCACCGTGGGGCTCCACCTCGGATGGGTGACGTTGGCCACGGTCGCCAACACGACAGCCTGGCTCACGACCGAGGTCGCTCCCGAGTCGTGGGGTCGGGCCGCGAACGCGTGGGGCGTCGCCGTCCTCATCGTCGTCGCCCTCATCGCCGCGGCCAGCGCGATCGGCACGGGCGGCCGCCTCGCCCCGGCCCTCGCCTCGGCTTGGGGCCTGCTCTGGATCGGCGTCGGCCGCACCGTGAGCGAGCCCCAGTCGACCCCGATCGCCATCGCGGCGTTCATCGCGGCCGCCGTCGTCGTGCTCGTCCCGATCGCGCTCTGGATCCGCGGACGCCGCGGCGAACTCGCCCTCGCCCGCGCCTGACGTCCGCACGACCCGTGGGGTTGGTGTCGCCTCACGCGGCTCGCGTGTGCACACCAGCACCACGCATCGTGCAGATGCCCGGCGACCGGGTCAGAACATGGCAGCGAAACGGCGCAACAGACGCTGCGGCTCGGCGAGGTCGGCCGACAGCACGTGCGCCGCGACGGCGTCGTACGCGTCCGCGTCGAAGTAGCCGTGGTTGCGGTAGATCGTCATCCGCTCGGTGAAGGCGACCCCGGTCGGCTCGGGGTGGAACTGCGTCGCGTACAGCCGCTCGCCCAGCCGGTACGCCTGCACCGGGCAGTCGTCGTTCGTGGCGAGCAGCACGGCACCCTCGGGCAAACGCGAGGTGCCCTCCTTGTGCGCCGTCAGCGCGCTGAACTCCGGTGCCAGGTCGCCGAACAGCGGATCGCGACGACCGTCCTCGGTGAGACGGATGCCGGTGGGTCCCGTCCCCTCCGGGTAGTCCCGCGTCACCTCGCCACCCAACGCGCGCGAGGCGACCCCGATCCCGAAGCACGTGAACAGCGCGGTCGTCCGGCCCGCCGCGGCAGCCTGCGCGACCGCACCGAGGCCCGCCTCGATCCGCCGCTGCTCCACCGGCTTCGTGTCGGCGGGATCGGTCGTGTTGTACGGGCTCCCACCCACGACGAATCCGCGCCACCGGGTGAACGCCTCGGCGGGCAGGTCGTCCTCGACGAGGTTCCACCGCTCGAGCCCGGTCTCGTCGACGCCCATCGCGTGCTGGAACGACGCGTACTCGCCGTCCGCGGCATCCACCTGCGGGCGCACGCAGAGGTAGACGAGCGGGGCCATCCGTCCAGTCTAAATGCCCGGTCGGAGGCCGAACGCCGCGTGTCAGCGGGACGAGTTGGCGGTGCGGCCCCGCACGATGCCCACGAACGCATCGACCAGCTCGGTCGTCCCGTCCGCCGGCCACGCCAGGGCGACAGCGGATGCCGGGGCCCCCGCGAGCGGACGGAACGTCACGTCCTTGCGGTGATGCAGCCGTGCGAGGGACATCGGCACGACGACCATCCCGACGCCGGCGGCGACGGTCTCGATCGCCTCGCCCGTCGTCGCAGGTGCGGCGAAGCGGGGCGCCTCGGTTCCCGGCAGTTCGACGCCGAGCACATCGTCGCGCGGGACGATCCGCACCTCGCCGGCGAGGTCCTCGACGGTCAGCTCATCGGCGGCGGTCAGGTGCGAGTCCGCGGCGCACACGACGACCGTCGTCTCCTCGTACAGGGGGATGACGTGCAGTCCGTCGCGGTCGATGGGCAGCCGCACGATCGCGGCGTCGACATCGCCCCGCTCGAACGCCCCGCGCTGCTCCGCGACGATCAGGGGGACGAGCTCGAGCGGCGTGCGCGGCATCCGCGTCTTCCAGGTGTCGATCCACTTGCCGGGTGTCGCGCCGGGCACGGCGCCCAGCCGGAACGGTCCCGCGGGAAGTGCCGCGACGGTCGCCGGCTCAGGCACGGCCTTCGCGCGCGACTTCGGCTTCGCAGACGTCTTCGCCGAAGCCTTGCCCAGGCCGGGGCGGCCGCCCTTGCGCTGGGGTCCGCCGCGTGTCGCCATGCCTGTCAGCGTAGCCGCGCGGGTCTCAGCACGACCCCCAGCGGCCGAGACCGTCCGCCTCCGCGGTGCGCTGCGCGTCGGCGAACCGCGTCGCGTAGCGCGTGTTCGGAGGGATGCGGAGAGTCTCCGCGTGGCCCTCGGCGACGAGCGTCTCGTTGACGAACACCCCGTCGGGCGTCCAGAGGTAGCGCAGCGCACGGTCGTACCGGTCGACCGGCTCCCGGTCGGCGGTCGCCCAGACCCGGCTCCCGTCGGGGGCGAGTTCCCGCAGCCGGGCGCTCGCGGCATCCGCTCCGCACTCCGGCTCGGGCCGGGCCTCGGGGGTGTCGATGCCGATGAGGCGCACCCGCACCTCGCCGTCCGGCCCCCGTGCGACGAGGGTGTCGCCGTCGACCACCCGTTCGACCGTGTAGGCGACCGCGTCCTCGGGGACACCCGCGCCCTCGGGAACACCAGCGGGCTCGGGCGCAGTGGACCACGCCACCCAGAGCCCGGCGAGCACCAGCATCCCGATTACGGCCGCCAGGACGACACGACGCGACCGGGGAGTACTCACCCGCCGAGGCTAACCCGCGGCACGGACAACGACCCGACCGGGTGAGGGTCGGGTCGTCCGATCAGGTCAGGCCGCCAGTCGCAGCCCGCGACGGTCGGTCGCGACACGCTCGCCGTCGCCGATGCTCTCGTCGTCGCCGATCAGCGACTCGTTCGCCACACGGGCGCCCGCCCCGACGAAGCAGCGCACGCCGATCTTCGCGCCCGCGCCGATCACGGCGCCCGGGCCGATGTGCGCGTGCGGCGCGATCTCGGCGTTCGGGCCGATCATGGCATCGGGTTCGATCCAGACGCCGCGTCCGATCCGCGCCCCGGCCGCGATCTGCGCTCCCGGTTCGACGTAGGCGCCCGCTTCGACGACCGCGCTCGGGTGCACCTTGGCGCCGTTCGCGATCAAGCCACGTCCGTTGGCGTGCTTGCGGTAGCGCAGCGTCTCGCCTCGGTCGTTCTCGATGTCGATGTAGTTCTTGCCCACGGGTCCTCCTTGACGGATACAACGTCCCACAAGGCATTTCATTCCCCTGAGACCACCGAAATCATGGGGTTGACCAGGGCTGGGTAACCTGATTCGGTGACCGCGCCCGCAGACCCGATCGACTCCGCCGCTCCCGAGACCGGTCCGTCGCTCGTGTTCGAGCAGAAAGCCGCTCCGCATTCATGGCTCGACGACGTCGTGGGGTTGGCGACGGGCACTTTCACCGTCTCGCTCGGCCTGTTCCTGCTGCACCTCAGCACCGCGGTCACCGGCGGAACCGCGGGCCTTTCGCTCTTGCTGAACTATGCGGTCTCGTGGCCCTTCTGGGCCTTGTTCGCGGTGGTCAACCTGCCCTTCGGCATCCTGGCCGTCTGGAAGCGCGGCTGGGACTTCGCGCTCCGCACCCTGGTCTGCATCGGCGCCGTCTCGGGGTTCTCGGTGCTCATCGAGCACTTCTTCGTCGTTGAGCGCATCGACCCGATCTTCGGCACCGTCGCCGGGAACCTCCTCGCCGGCATCGGGCTGCTCATCGTCTTCCGCCACGGCGCCAGCCTCGGCGGCGTCAACGTCGTGGCGTTGATCATCCAGGATGCGACCGGCATCCGCGTCGGGTGGACCATGATGGTCTTCGATGTCCTCGTCATCCTGCTCGCCCTCCTCGTGGTCCCGTGGCCGAACGTCCTGCTCAGCGCTGCGGGGGCCGTCGTGCTAAATCTTGTGCTCGCCCTCAACCACCGGCCCGGCCGGTACATCGGTCACTGATGGTCGACATCGGAGGCGTCCGTCTGTCGGGCCGCATGATCTGCCACACGCAGGAAGAAGCGGATGCCGTGCGTCGCCACCTCGACGCGCACATCGAGCGCACGCGGGCCGAGCCCGGATGCCTCCTGTTCGAGATCACGCCGCTCGGCGGGGGTCGCGCCTGGTCGGTCGAGGAGCTCTTCACCGACGCGCAGGCGTTCCGCGCCCACCAGCGTCGTACGGCGGAGAGCGAGTGGGGCCGCGCGACGGCGGGCATCGAACGCCGCTACCGCATCGAGGGGCTGCCGCCCGAGGAGTGAGCCTCCGTCACGGCTGGCAGACGGGACACCAGAAGACGATCCGCTCGCTCGTGGCGCGCGCCCCGAGCTCGGACCCCTGGATGAGCGTGCCGCACCGGCGGCACGGCTTGCCGCCGCGTCCGTAGACCCACGTCTGCTTGCCGGGTCGGTTGTCGCCCGTGAAGGTCCGCCCCTGCCGGTCGCGGTTCGCGCGGATCATCCGCACCCCGGTGTCGATGAGACCCGCCACGTCGACCTCGCGGGCGAGGGCGGTGGGACGGATGCCGCGCACGAACAGCAGCTCGTTGGCGTACTCGTTGCCGAACCCGGCCACGTTCCGCTGATCGAGCAGCGCGACGTGGATCGCCCGCTCGTCGGCGGCGACCCGGCGCACCGCCTCGGCGGCATCCCAGTCGGCGGACAGGGGATCCGGCCCCAGGTGTCCGACGACGCGGCCCTCGTCGGCGGTCGGCAGGACCTCGACCATGGCGAGCTCGAAACCGACGGCATCCGCGGGTCTCGTGCCGACGATCGCCCGTGCCTGGAACGCGGGCGCGCGCCACTTCTGCCCGGGCCGGTAGACGTGCCAGCGGCCCTCCATCTTGAGGTGCGAGTGCAGGGTCTGCGCGCCGATGCGCATGAGCAGGTGCTTGCCGCGGGGGACGACCTCGCGCACCGTCTCGCCGCGCAGGTCGACGGTCGCGCTGCGCGGCACCCGCACCTCGAAACGGGTCACCTCGTGGCCGGCGAGCGCCTCGTGGAGCTTCCGCGCGGCGCGGAAGACGGTGTCGCCCTCGGGCATGCGGCCTCCCTACGCTCGCTGCGGGTCGCGAGCCCCGCGCCGCAGCGTGAGGCCCTTCGGCGATTCGACGAACCCGGCGTCGCGCAGGGCGCGGCCCGCGGCGGTCGTGTAGACGAACGCGCCGCTGACCTGCTCGATCGTGAGGGTGTCGAGCTTCCGCGCGCGGGCGGTGTCGACGAGGCTGCGGGCGGCGGCGGCGAGGACCTCCTCGTCGTCGGTGAAGGCCAGCGCCGTGCGCCCGCCGCGTTCGAGGTAGAGCACGAGGGCGCCGTCCACGAGCACGACGAGCCCGCCCGCCTTGCGCCCGGGCCGGTGGTTCACACCCTCGAGCGCGGGCCAGGTGAGCGCCGCACCGTACGGGTTCGCCGGGTCGGTCGCGGCGAGCGTCCGCGCGGTGAGCGGCGCGGGCTCGGGCACCGACGCGAACTCGCGCAACCGGTCGACGGTGGCGGACGTCGCGAACTGGGCGGCGCCCAGCTTCTCGACGAAGTAGCCGCGGCGGCAGTGCCCGGCATCCTCGAATCCGGCGAGGATCCGGTAGACCTGCGCGAACCCGCCGGGCACGCCCTCGGACTGCACCGAGCCGCGCGTGACGACGCCGTAGCGCTCGAGCAGCAGACCGGCCGTCGCGGTCGCCCGCAGCGTCGCGTCAGAGTCGGGCGTCGGCAGCAGCGACCATCGCCCGCCCACCATCGCGGGACGCTGCGGTGCGGGACGTGCGGCGGCCGCGATCGGCGTGCCGCGGAACATGCGGCTGCGCGGTGTGCGCCGGGTCACGCGGTGGGCCTGCGACCCCCCGCCGAGCAGCCCCCGGACCGGGGCGAACGTGTCGTTCGTCACCCGTCCCGACCAGGTCAGGTTCCACAGCGCGTCGATGACGGACTGCTCGTTCGGCGCCTCGACCATGCCGGCGAGCTGTCCCGCGAAGTACGCGCCGCCCGCGCTGAGCGCGTCGAGGATCGACTGCTCGAACGGCGTGGGCTCGTCCTCGGGCACCTGCAGGGTGAGGGATGCCGCATCCGCGGGGTGCAGGGCGATCCAGCCGTCCCGACCGGGCAGCGAGCCGTGACCCGACCACAGCACCTCGCCGGTCGCGGTGAGCTCGTCGAGCAGTGCGGGGGAGTAGTCGCGGACGCGCGAGGGGAGGATGAGGGACTCCCACGCGCTCGCCGGCAGCGGGACACCCGCCAGCTGCTCGACGACCGCGAGCACCCCGTCGACGCCCTCGAGCGGACGGGTCAGATGCTGCCAGACCGGCAGGAAGCGGCCGAGCGCGTCGGGGGCGACGGGTTCGACGCTGCCGCGGATCGCGGCGAGCGACCGCATCCGGATCCGGCGCAGCACCTCGCTGTCGCACCATTCCAGGTCGTCGGTGTGCGCGGAGTCGGCGGGCAGGAAGAATCCGCTCGCCAGGCGCCCCTGCGCCTCGAGTCGCTGCAGCGTCTGGCGCGCGACCGCACCGCCGACGCCGAGGCGGGTCGCGACGTCGGAGGTGCGGAACGGGCCGTGCGTGCGCGCGTAGCGGGCGACGAGGTCGGCGAGCGGATCGGCGACGGGTTCGAGGAAGGCGGTCGGGATGCCGACGGGCAGCGCCGCCCCGAGGGCGTCGCGCAGGCGGCCCGCGTCCTCGATGCCCGCGACGCGTGCGACGCCGCCGAACGTGACGCGGATCGCCCGGCGTGCCTCGACGAGCTCGTCGAGGAGCGCTGCGGCGTCCGCTTCGGTCGCGGCCGGCGCCGGCGCGTCGGGATCGACGGACGCTCCCTCGAGCCGCTCGGCGACCTCGGCGGCCGAGAGCGGACCGAGCAGACGCAGCAGGTCGGCGACACCCTCGACGCCGCGCACCCGCCGCGTCGGGTCGAGCCGCTGCAGTTCGCGCTCGTACTGCTCGATGACCCCCGGGTCGAGCAGCTCGCGCATCTCGATCTTGCCGAGCAGCTCGCTCAGCAGCGCCGGATCGACCGAGAGCGCGGCGGCGCGACGCTCGGCGAGGGGCGAGTCGCCCTCGTACATGAACGCCCCGACATATCCGAAGAGCAGGTCGCGCGCGTACGGCGACGGCGAGCTGGTCGTCGTCTCGACGAGGCGGATGCGGCGGTCCGCGATGCTCCGCGCGATGCGCAGCAGGGCGGGCAGGTCGTAGACGTCCTGCAGCACCTCGCGCAGGGTCTCGAGGATGATCGGGAAGGTCGGATGCTCCTTCGCGACCTCGAGCAGTTGCGCGGAGCGCTGCCGTTGCTGCCAGAGCGGCGATCGCTTGTTCGGGTTGAGGCGCGGCAGGAGAAGAGCCCGGGCGGCGCACTCGCGGAAGCGCGAGGCGAACAGCGCGGAGCCGCCGACCTCGGAGGTCACGAGCTGCTCGAGCTCGTCGGCGTCGAAGACGAAGAGCTCTGCGCCCGGCGGCTCGGCATCGGTGTCGGGCACGCGCGCGATGATCCCGTCGTCGCTGGCGACGGCGGCGCCTTCGACGCCGAGACGCTCGCGGATGCGCGCGTTCACGGCCAGCGCCCACGGGGCGTGCACGTGCATGCCGTACGGGGAATGGAGGATGACGCGCCAGTCGCCGACCTCGTCGCGGGACCGCTCGACGGTCAGTGTATTGTCGGTCGGCAGGCTGCCCGTGGCCTCGCGCTGCTCGCCGATGTAGGCGAGCAGGTTGCCGATCGCGTTGTCGTCGAGGCCGGACTCGCGCAGCCGCTCGGTCGCCTTCTCGGGCTTCGCCGTCGACAGCTCGCGCGAGAACTTGCCGAGCGCTTCGCCGAGCTCGGCGGGGCGGCCGAGGCCGTCGCCGTGCCAGAACGGCAGCTTGCCCGGCTGCCCGTACGCGGGCAGGACGTTGACGCGATCGTGGGTGATCTCGACGATGCGCCAGCTCGTCGTGCCGAGGGTGAAGACGTCGCCGACGCGCGATTCGTAGACCATCTCCTCGTCGAGCTCGCCGACGCGGGCGTTGCGGGCCTCGCCCGAGATGAACACGCCGAACAGCCCGCGATCAGGGATCGTGCCGCCGCTGGTGACGGCGATGCGCTGCGCACCCGGCCGCCCGGTGATGGTGCCGGCATCCCGATCCCACACGACGCGGGGGCGCAGTTCGGCGAACGCGTCGGACGGATAGCGCCCTGCGAGCAGGTCGAGCGTCGCCTCATAGGCCGAGCGCGGCAGCGAACGGAACGGGGCCGACCGCTTGACCGTCTCGAACCACCCCTCGACGTCGAGGACGGCCACGGCGGAGGCGGCGATCGTCTGCTGGGCGAGGATGTCGAGCGGGTTCTGCGGCACCGAGATCGCCTCGATCTGGCCCGCCAGCATCCGCTCGGTCACGACCGCGGTGTGCAGGACGTCGCCGCGGTGCTTGGGAAAGAGCGCGGCTCGGCTGACCTCGCCGACCTGGTGGCCCGCGCGGCCGACGCGCTGCAGACCGGAGGCCGCCGAGGGCGGCGCCTCGACCTGGATGACGAGGTCGACGGCGCCCATGTCGATGCCGAGCTCGAGGCTGCTCGTCGCGACGACGCAGCGCAGCGCACCCGACTTCAGCTCGTCCTCGACCTGCGCGCGCTGCTCCTTCGACACCGAGCCGTGGTGCGCCTTCGCGAGGATCGCCTCGACGCCGGCCGACGCCCCCGCCTGCGCCGCCCTGACCGCTCCTCCAGACGTCGCACTCGCGACGCCCGGAGCCTCTGCTCCCGGGACCCTCATCGCGGCGGGAACCGTCGGGTCGGGCACGTCGATGCCGACGCGCTCGGCGTAGATCTCGTTCAGCCGGCCGGTCAGCCGCTCGGCGAGCCGGCGCGAGTTCGAGAACACGATCGTCGAGCGGTGCGCGAGGATGCGGTCGACGATCGCCTCTTCGACGTGCGGCCAGACCGACCCCGTCATCTCGGACGACTGCGGCGGCGTGTACCAGTTGCCGCCGTCGCCGTCGCCGTCATCGTCGTCATTGGTCGCGACGGGCGCCTCCTCCTCGGGCGCACCCGGCGGCGGGGGCGGGTTCGTGAGGTCGTCGATCGGGACGACCACCGAGAGGTCGAAGGCCTTGCTCGCCTTCGGCGCGACGATGTCCACCGGAGCCGCGCCGCCGAGGAACCGGGCGACCTCGTCGATCGGACGCACCGTGGCCGACAGTCCGATGCGCTGCGCCGGGGTGTCGAGCAGGGCGTCGAGCCGCTCGAGACTGACGGCGAGGTGGGCGCCGCGCTTCGTCGCGGCCACGGCGTGGACCTCGTCCACGATGACGGTGTGGATGCCGCGCAGCGTCTCGGCCGCCTGCGAGGTCAGCATGAGGTACAGCGACTCGGGCGTCGTGATGAGGATGTCCGGCGGATCCGCGAGCAGGCGGCGCCGGTCGGCGGAGGGCGTGTCGCCGGATCGGACGCCGACCGTGACGTCGGGCGCCGGCATCCCCAGCCGCCGGGCCGACTGGCCGATGCCCACCAGCGGGGAACGGAGGTTGCGCTCGACGTCGACGCCGAGGGCCTTGAGCGGGGAGACGTAGAGGACGCGCGTACGGGGGGATGCGGCATCCGCTCGCTTCTTGGTCGGCTTCGCGTCTTGCCTCGGCGCCTCGGCGACACGGTCGCGGAAGATGCGGTCGAGGGCCCACAGGAACGCGGACAGCGTCTTGCCCGAGCCGGTGGGCGCGACGACGAGGGCGTGCTTGCCCGCTGAGATCGCCTGCCAGGCGCCGGCTTGCGCCGCGGTCGGGGCGTGGAAGGCGCCGCGGAACCAGTCCTGCGTCGCAGGACTGAAGCGCTCGAGCACGTCCGCCATGCTCCTATCATCACGCGGACCACCGACATCGGGCCGGGGCTTGCGCCCCGGCCCACGCGTCAGAGCTCCGTCATCCGGCCGTCCCGCAGTTCCAGCGTGAGGTCGGGACCGATCCGCTCGAGGAACGCGTCGTCGTGGCTGACCACGAGCACGGCGCCCCGATACGCCGAGACGGCGTCGACGAGCTGGTCGACCGTGTCGAGGTCGAGGTTGTTCGTCGGCTCGTCCAGCACCACGAGGTGCGGCGCCGGGTCGGCGAGCAGCAGCTGGGCGAGTGCGACGCGGAATCGTTCGCCGCCCGACAGCGCCGACACCGGCCGCAGCACCGTGTCGCCGCGGATGAGGAACCGGGCAAGCCGGTTCCGCAGCTCGGCGTCGCCGACGCCGGGCGCCCCGGCGCGGACGTTCGCCAGCACCGACGCGGCCTCGTCGAGCCCGTCGACCCGCTGCGACAGGTACCCGATCCGGTCCGTGTGCGCCTCGGCGGTGACGTCGTGATGTGCCGAGTGCAGGGCCGAAGCTGCATCCGACCCCGTTTCGCCCCCTTCGCCGCCGGCTGAACCTGCATTCGGCACAGAAAGCGCCCGACCGGGGATCCCGACCGCCCCCGCCGAGGCGACGAGCCGCTCGAGCAGGGTCGTCTTCCCCGCGCCGTTCGGCCCCACGAGCGCCACGCGCTCGGGCCCCTGGATGGTCCAGGAGCGCTCGCCGTCACCGATCGTCGCGATGCGCCGACCGGTGCCGACGCCGGGGTCGGGCAGGTCGATGTGCACCGTGTCGTCGTCGCGCACGCGTCGATCGGCGGTGTCGACGGCCGCCCGGGCGGCCTCGACCTTCTCGTTCGCCTCGACGCGGAGCTTGCCCGCGGTGACCTCGGCGGAGCGCTTCATGGCGCCCAGCACAATCTTCGGCGCCGCTTTCTTCGCGGCGAGCTTCTTGCCGTGCGCGTTCCGCATGGCGATCGCCGACTCGACCTGCTGCCGGTCGCGCTTCTCGCGCCGGAGCAGCTGCCGCGCGGCGGTCTCGGCCTGCACGGCCGCGGCCTGCTCGGTGTCGAGCCACGCCTTCCACGCGGAGTACGGGCCGCCGAACACCGAGAGCTCGTGCTCGTAGAGTTCGGCGGTGTCGTCGAGCTCCTCGAGCAGCGCGACGTCGTGGCTGACCACGATCAGCGTGCCGCGCCACGTGCGCACGAGCTCGTGCACCCGCGCCCGCGCGTCGCGGTCGAGGTTGTTCGTCGGCTCGTCCAGCAGCGCGATCTCGGCGCCGCGCAGCCGCACGCCGACGAGCGCGGCGAGCACCGCCTCGCCGCCCGACAGCTCGCCGACACGGCGGTCGAGCGCCTTGTCGGGCAGGCCGACCTCGGCGAGGGCCGCCGTCGCGCGCGCTTCGACGTCCCAGTCGTCGCCGACGGTGTCGAAGTGCCGCTCGTCGACGTCGCCGCGCTCGATCGCACGGACGGCGTCGAGCACCGGCGCGATCCCGAGCACGTCGGCGACGCGGCGTCCGGTGTCGAGCGTGAGCTGCTGCGGCAGCAGATCGACGCGTCCGGCCGTCGAGATGGATCCGGATGCCGGGACGAGGGTCCCCGCGATGAGTTTCAGCAGTGTCGACTTGCCGCTGCCATTGCGGCCGACGAGGCCGGTACGGCCGCCGCCGAAGGCGCCGGACACGTCGCTCAGCGCGACGGTGCCGTCGGGCCAGGCGTAGGTGACGCGGTCGAGGGTGACCGCGGAGGTGAGAGTGGTGGGCATGAGCGCCTCCCTGTGAGCGGGGTGCGCGGACGCCGGCGTCGACGGTCCGGGTGCAGCGCTGGATGCAGCCGGGCAGCACGAGGTGCTGCGGTCGAAGGGGGACGGTCCGCGCCGGTCGGTGAATCGATCACCGGGCGGACCGTCGGAATCGTCCTCGAGGAGGGTCGACGGGTCAGCGCGGGATCACAGCGCGATCGCGTCGATTGCCTTCAACGGCTCTTCCTCACACTCGGGACGGGGACCGGACCATGGTAGCCGCGACGACGAGCGGATGCCAGGGGCCGGTCAGCTCGCCGGCGCGGCCAGCTGCTTCTCGAGGAACACCCGCACGTCGCCGAGCTCCTCCTCCGAGACGCTGTGCGCCAGGTTCGGGTACACGCGTCCGCTGAGCTCGACGTGGCCCGGCAGCCACTGCGCCGTGTGGTCGACGAACCGCGGCGGGATGACCTCGTCGCGCGCGCCGCGCCCCCAGAACACCGGCGGGCGCCCCTCGGCGAGCTCGGCGTCGCCGGGATGCGGCTCGGGGAACGCGTAGCCGGCGAGGTTCACGGCGAACGCCGCGCCGCGTGGCCGCATCCGCAGCATCTGCAGCGCGATGACCGCGCCCTGCGAGAAGCCGAGGAGACCGACGGATGCCGCGTCCCCTCGCACCTCGTCGACCCAGTCCCAGACCGCCTCGGCACTGGCGAACACCTCGCCGTGATCGCGGCTCTCCACGCCATCGATCGTGAACCAGGAGTACCCGGGCATCGGGAACCGGGGGGCGAGCGGGGCCCGCACGGCGGCGACGACGAACGCGGAGGGCAGGTGCGGCACGAGCCCGAACAGGTCGCCCTCGTGCGAGCCGTACCCGTGCAGCAGCACGAGCAGCGGGCGGTCGCCGCGCTCCTCGGCGGGCGCGGACCACAGGACGACATCGGGATCGAGCGGTGAGGCGGCGGCCATGCGTCCATCCTGCACCAGGGCGCCGACACCGCTCCGGCGGCACCGGCGCACGAGCCGGGCGGCGCGGCATCCGCTCGGGTATACATGGAGGCATGGCCGTCCGCACTCCCGACCCCGACCCGAACGAGCGCGACGACGAGGGGGCCGCGCGCGATCCGCTGCGGGGGCTCGGCTCGTCGATGGGGCGGCCGGGGTCTGCGAGCAATCCGGCCTGGCTGAGCGACGTCGAGCTCGCGGAGGCGCGTCGGCGTCTGCCGATGCTCTACGTCGAGGCGGTGCCGGTGCGACTGGACGGCATGGGGGCGGTGACCGAGGTCGGCATCCTGCTGCGCGCGACACCGATGGGGGAGATCTCGCGCACGATCGTGTCGGGCCGTGTGCGGTACGGCGAGACGGTGCGCGACGCGCTGTTCCGTCACCTCGAGAACGACCTCGGCCCGATGGCCTTCCCGCTGCTGCCGCCGCAGCCCGCGCCGTTCACCGTCGCGGAGTACTTCCCGATCCCGGGCGTCAGCGCGTTCCACGACGACCGGCAGCACGCGGTGTCTCTCGCCTTCGTCGTTCCGGTGACGGGAACGTGCGAGCCGCGTCAGGACGCCCTCGAGGTGACGTGGATGTCGCCCGAGGAGGCGGCATCCGACGCCCTCGCCGCCGAGATGGAGGGCGGCCGCTCGACGCTCGTGCGGCAGGCGCTCGCCTCGGTCGGCGCCCTGCGCTGAGCCTCAGCCGCGCGTCAGGCGCGAGAGCTCGGCGACGAACGCGTCGACGTCCGACTCGGTCGTGTCGAACGAGCACATCCAGCGCACCTCATTCTTCGAGGCATCCCAGTCGTAGAAGCGGAACGACTCGCGCAGCCGGTCGGCGACGCCGTCGGGCAGGATCGCGAACACGCCGTTGGCCTGCGTGGGCTGGCTGAAGCGCACCCCGGCGATCGACCCGTCCGCGAGCCCGGCCTCGACGGCGGAGCGCAGGCGCGCGGCCATCGCGTTGGCGTGGCGGGCGTTGCGCAGGTAGAGGTCGTCCTCGTACAGCGCGATCAGCTGCGCCGACACGAAGCGCATCTTCGACGAGAGCTGCATGTTGAGCTTGCGCAGGAAGGGGAGCCCCGCGGATGCCGCGGGGTCGAGCACGACGATCGCCTCGGCGGCGAGCGCGCCGTTCTTCGTACCGCCGGCGCTGACGACGTCGACGCCCGCGTCGAGCGTGAACGCGCGGATCGGCAGGTCGAGGGCCGCTGCCGCGTTCGAGAGCCGTGCGCCGTCGAGGTGCAGGCGCATGCCGCGCGCGTGCGCGTGGTCGGCGAGGGCCCGGATCTCGTCGGGCGTGTAGAGGGTGCCGAGCTCGGTCGACTGCGTGATCGAGACGACGAGCGGCTGCGCGCGGTGCTCGTCGCCCCAGCCCCACGCCTCGCGGTCGACGAGCTCGGGGGTGAGCTTGCCGTCGTCGGTGGGCACGTTCAGGATCTTGATGCCCGCGACCTTCTCGGGAGCGCCGCCCTCGTCGACGTTGATGTGGGCGGTGGATGCCGCGACCACGGCGCCCCAGCGGGGGAGCATCGACTGCAGGCCGGTGACGTTCGCGCCGGTGCCGTTGAAGACGGGGAACGCCTGCGCGTCGTCGCCGAAGTGGCGGGCGAGGACGTGCTGCAGGCGCTCGGTGTAGAGGTCCTCGCCGTAGGCGATCTGGTGTCCGTCGTTCGCTGCGGCGAGGGCCGCCAGCACCTCGGGGTGCACCCCTGAGTAGTTGTCGCTGGCGAAGGAACGGATCGTCGGGTCGTGGAGCGTCGTCACCCCTCCAGCCTAGGTCGCGCGCGGACCCTCTTTCCCGTGTCGGAGGCCGGCGATACCCTCGCGGCATGAGCGACGCGACGCCGGCATCCCGCACCGTCCCGCCCGGCGGCATGCGCACGTTCCTGCACGTGCTGGTGAACACGGCCGTCGCGAACGTCACGACGAGCTTCCTGTGGTTCGCCTTGACCTTCTGGGTGTACCTCGAGACCGAGTCCGTGCTCGCGACGGGCATCATCGGCGGCGCCTACATGCTGCTGCTCGCGATCTTCGGCATGGTCTTCGGCACCCTCGTCGACCGGTTCCGCAAGCACGCCGTCATGGTGTTCTCGGGGGTCTTCACCCTCGCCGCCTTCCTCGCCGCCGGTGCGATCTACCTCGCGCAGCCCGAGTCGGCGATCCTCGACCTCGGCGGCCCCTGGTTCTGGCTCTTCTCGGGCATCATCCTCATCGGCGCCGTGGTCGAGAACCTCCGCAACATCGCCCTGTCGACGACCGTGACGCTGCTGGTCCCCACCGAGCGCCACGCCAACGCGAACGGTCTCGTCGGCACCGTGCAGGGCATCGCGTTCATCGTGACGAGCGCCCTGTCGGGTCTCGCTGTCGGCTTCGTCGGCATGGGTGGCACGCTCGCCGTCGCGATCGCCTTCACCGCGGTTCCCCTCGTCCACCTGTTGTTCGTCCGCATCCCCGAAGACGCGCCGACGCCCGACCCGGGCTCGAAGATCCTCGACGTCCGGGGCGCGGCGGCGGCCATCCGCGCCGTCCCCGGGCTGTTCGCGCTCATCCTCTTCTCCACCTTCAACAACCTCATCGGCGGCCTCTACATGGCGCTGATGGACCCCTACGGTCTCGAACTCTTCGACGTGAAGATCTGGGGCGTCGTCCTGGCGGTGACCGCGACCGGCTTCCTCATCGGCGGCGGCATCGTCGCCGCGAAGGGACTCGGCACGAACCCGATCCGCACGCTCCTGCTCGCGGTCGCGGCGATGGGACTGCTCGGTGCGGTCTTCACCCTGCGGGAGTGGTGGTGGCTCTACGCACTGGGCATCTGGGCGTACATGACGCTCGTCCCCGTGATCGAGTCCGCCGAGCAGACCGTCATCCAGAAGGTCGTGCCGTTCGAGCGCCAGGGCCGGGTGTTCGGCGCCGCGACGGCCCTCGAGGTGTCGACAGGGCCGATCACGTCGTTCGCGATCGCCCCGATCGCCGAGTTCTGGATCATCCCCGCCCTGCGCACCGACGAGGGCCGGCGCACCTGGTCCTGGCTGCTCGGCGAGGGCGAGATGCGCGGGATCGCGCTCATCTTCCTCATCGGCGGGCTCGTCATGGTGGCCGCGGCGCTCGCCGCCTTCCTCACCCGCTCCTACCGGACGCTCTCGGCCGAGTACCGCGAGGCGCCCGAGACGACCGAAGCGGATGCGGCGGCTCCCGGCATCCCGTCGTCGTCACGCGAAGCCGCGGGCGGCGTCGCGGGCGAGTGACCGTGCGGGCACTGAACCGCGGCGGCCGGCATCCCCCCGGAGCCGGCCGCCGGCGGATCAGGCGTCGGTGGCCCGTATGCCGGCCACGCCGGCGATCACGGGACGCATCTTCTTCTCGAGGGCCTCGAAGAACATCGACAGCGGGAACTCGTCGTCGAGGACCGCGTCGGTGTAGCCCTTCGGGGGGCCGGCCAGGATCTCATCCGACAGGCCGCGGGCCCACTGCGAGGCGGGGTGGGGGGTGACCGTCTGGCGGACGAGGTCGTAGGCGGCGAGCCAGTGCGCGACCTTCGGACGGTCGATCGACTCCCAGTAGAGCCGGTCGATCGCGTCGCTCAGGGCGATGACGGCGTCGGCGACACGGTCCCATTCGAACGCCAGCGAGGTGTCGGTCCAGTGCAGCACGCCGCGCTGGTGCAGCCACGCGAACAGCAGTTGCCCGCCGAGCCCGTCGTAGTTGCGCACGCGCGTGCCGGTGATCGCGAAGCGGAAGATGCGGTCGAAGATGACGGCGTACTGGACGAGTCCGGCGTGCTCGAGCATCTCGGTCTCGGCATCCGTCAGCTGGGTCTTCGCCGACAGGTCCTTCTCGATGGCGACGCATTCGCGGAAGGCGGTGAGGTCGCAGCGCAGTTCCTCGAGCGAGTACAGGAAGAACGGCATCCGCTGCTTGATCATGAACGGGTCGAACGGCAGGTCGCCGCGCATGTGCGTGCGGTCGTGGATGAGGTCCCACATGACGAACGTCTTCTCGGCGAGGCGCTGGTCGTCGAGCAGCCGCGCGGCGGCGTCGGGCAGGTCGAGCCGGGTGATGTCCGCGGCGGCGCGCACGACGCGGCGGTAGCGGGCCGCCTCGCGGTCCTGGAAGATCGCGCCCCACGTGAAGGTCGGGATCTCGCGCATCGCGACGGTCTCGGGGAAGAGTACGGCCGAGTTGGTGTCGTACCCGGGGGTGAAGTCGAGCAGACGGAACGAGACGAACAGCCGGTTCGTGTAGGTCTGCTCGAGCTCGGCGATGAACTCGGGCCAAATCGTCTCGACGAGCACGGCCTCGACCTTGCGGTCGCGGGTGCCGTTCTGCGTGTACATCGGGAAGACCACGAGGTGGCGCAGCCCGTCGATGCGGTGCTCCTGCGGCTGGAAGGCGACGAGCGAGTCGAGGAAGTCCGGGACGCCGAACCCCTCCGAGACCCAGCGGTCGAAGTCCGCGACGCTCGCTTCGAGGTAGGCGGCGTCGTGCGGGAAGGCGGGGGAGAGCGAGCGGATGCCGGCGGTGATCGCCTCGACGTGGCGGCGGGCGGCGTCGTGGTCGGCGGCGTCGGGCACCGAGCCGTCGGTGGTCTGCAGTTCCTGCAGGGCGGTCGCGGCATCCCGCAGCATCGCCCAGGCCGCGGAGGTCTCGGCCGTGCGGGCGTCCTCGACGACCTCGGGCATCCCGATGATCGTCGGCGCAGTGGTGACGGTGCTCATGGTGGACCTCCTATCGGTTCCTCACGGTTTCCTCGCGCTGATGCGGGAAGATTTCCGGTCATTTCAGGGTAAGGCCGTAAGGATCTCGTGTGCAACCCGCCTGCGGTACGGTCGGAGCGTGGCCGCAGACGAGACCGACACCGCCGACACCGCGATCATCGCCGCCCTCTCGGCCAACGCGCGCGCGACGCTCAACGAGCTGTCCGCGGTCGCCGGGCTCTCGGTCTCGGCGACGCAGGCGCGCGTGCGCCGGCTCGAAGCGCGCGGGCTCATCTCGGGGTACCGCGCCGTCATCGACCCCGAGGTCGCGGGCAAGCCGCTCGCCGCGTTCGTCGAGATCACCCCGCTCGACCCCGGGCAGCCCGACAACGCCCCCGAGCTCATCGCGCACCTCGATGAGATCGAGGCGTGCCACTCGATCGCCGGCGACGCGGCGTACATGCTGTTCGTGCGCGTGGCCACCCCGCGCGACCTCGAGCGGCTGATCCGCGACATCCGCTCGGCCGCCTCGGTGGGCACCCGCACGACCGTCGTCCTGCAGACCTTCTTCGAGCACCGTCCGCTCTCGCCGGCCTGACCCGCCCCCGCCCCTCACCGCCGAGTCACCACTCGGTTGCCGAATCACCATCGCGATGTCGCCAATATGGTGGTGATTCGGCACAGGGGCGGTGATTCGGCGCCGGGCGGTGCGCGTCGGCGAACCGCGTGCGGGTGTCAAGGGGAGGCGACGGACCCCGAGGCCGCCTACCGTGGCGGCATGAGCGACACCCCGATCGGTTCCGAGGTCCTCGTCGTCGCCAACGCCCGCTCGGGTGCCTCTCTCGGGCGACCCGATCGCGTCCCCGACGTGCAGCGACGGATGCCGGGCGCCACCGTGCACCGCCTGGGTGAGGACGAGACCCTCGACGACGTCGTCGCGGCGGCCGTGGCCGACGACAGTCCGCCGCGGGTCCTCGCGATCCTCGGCGGCGACGGGTCGGTCTCGCGCGCCGCGCACCTCGCTCGCCGCCACGACCTCACCCTCCTGGTGCTGCCGAACGGCACGTTCAACCACTTCGCGCGCTCGGCGGGGATCGAGGACGTCGACGCCGGGCTCGATGCCTACGCGGCGGGACACGTGCGTCCGGTCGCGGTCGCTGAGGTCTCGGTCGACGGCGGCGATCCGATTACGGTCCTGAACGCGGTCTCGCTCGGGGCGTACCCCGAGTTCCTCGCCGAGCGCGAGCGGCGCACGAGCCTCGGCAAGTGGTGGGGCGGCGCGGTCGCCGCCTGGCGCGAGGTCCACGGTGCCCACCCCGTCGACGTCGTCCGCGGCGGCAAGCGCGCCCGCGTGTGGTCGGTGTTCGCGGGTGTCGGGCGCAACGACCCCGACCACATCGCGACGATGCAGCGGGCCACCCTGCACGACGCCGTCATCGACGTCCGCGTCCACCACGCCCGCGGGTCGCGGCTGCGGGCCATCGCCTCGCTCGCCTTCGGCAAGAACACCGTCAAGGTCCTCCGCGCGCTGCGGGTGATGCCCCCGGCATCCGATCTGGAACGGATCCTCGACGAGGACTTCGAACTCGAGGTGGCCGCCGGCAGCGCGCCCGACATCTGGGTGCACGACGGCGAGCTCGAAGAGGTCGGCGCCGACGGATTCCGAATGCGGGTGCGCGCGGTCGCGGACGGTCTGCGGGTCTACCTTCCCGCCGCCGACGGCTGAGCGCGGGATACATCCCGGGGCGGATGCCGCGCCGCCGCCGACCGCGTAGCGTCGGGGGAGTGTTCCGCAAGCTCCGCCCCTACCAGGCCGCCGTCGATGCGGCCGTCGCGGTGCTGTTCGCGCTGGTGGCGCTGCCGTACGAGCTGAACACCGGCACGATGTCGTCACCCATCGGCGGGTGGTCGGCGGTCCCGGTCGTCTTCCTCCTGGCGGGCGCCCTCGGTCTGCGACGATTCTCGCCGGGTCTCGCGCTCGCCGTCGCCTGGGTCGGCGCCGTCGTGCAGATGGGTCTGGGCCGGGGGCCGAGCTTCGCCGACATCGCGATCTTCGCCGTCCTGTACGCGACGGCGGCCTACGGGTCGCGCCGCGTCTTCTGGTTGGGGCTGTCCTCCGTCGTCCTCGGCGCCGGGACCATCACGGCCTACCTCTTCCGCTGGGCGTTCCTCGGCACGGGCTCGCTGTCCGACATCCCGACCCTGATCTTCGTCCTGCTCGCCGCCCTCTTCGCACTCGGTCTCTCGTGGACCGCCGGCGCTCTCGTCCGCACCGCCCTCCGCGCGCGAGCGAACCGCGCGGCGCAGTCGCGGGCCGAGGAGGAGACCGCGGCCGAGCAGGAGCGCACCCGCATCGCGCGCGACATGCACGACATCGTCGCGCACTCACTGGCCGTCATCATCGCGCAGTCCGACGGCGCGCGGTACGCGGCAGCATCCGATCCGAAGGCGCAGTCCGACGCCCTCGGCACGATCTCGTCGACGGCCCGGGCCGCGCTGTCGGACGTGCGCCTGCTGCTCACCCAGATGCGCCACTCGCAGGCCGAAGGGCCGCAGCCGACGCTCGCCGACCTCGAGCAGCTGTACGCGCAGGTGCGGGCGGCGGGCACGCCGCTGCGCGTCGACGTCGACCCCGCCCCCACCGCCGAGGTGCCCGCCTCGGTGCAGCTCGCCGTGTACCGGATCCTGCAGGAGGCCCTGACCAACGCGATCCGCCACGGCGGCGACGGCGGAGTCGACGTCGCGCTCGCGTGGCATCCCGACCGCGTCGACCTGTCGGTGCGGAACGACCTCGTCGACGTGTCGGCGGGTGAGAAGCGCGCCCCCGGTCACGGGCTCATCGGCATGCGCGAGCGGGCGCAGCTGATCGGCGGCCGCCTGGACGCCGCCCCCGCCGGCTCGTCCTTCCTCGTGTCGGGATCGCTGCCGATCGGCGCACCCGCCGCATGACCCCCACTGGAGACCCCGCATGACCCCGATCCGCGTCGTCCTCGTCGACGACCAGGCCCTCTTCCGCGCCGGCATCCGGATGGTCGTCGCCTCGCAGCCCGACCTCGAGGTCGTCGGCGAGGCCTCCGACGGCGCGCAGGCCATCGAGGTCGTCCGCGCGACCCGGCCCGACGTCGTGATGATGGACATCCGGATGCCGGTGATGGACGGACTCGCCGCGACCGAGGCGCTGCTGGCCGACTCCGACCCGCCGAAGGTCGTCATGCTCACGACGTTCGACCTCGACGAGGCCGCCGCGCGGGCGATCCAGCGCGGCGCCAGCGGGTTCCTGCTGAAGGACGCCGACCCCGAGTTCCTGCTCGCCGCGATCCGCACGGTCCACGCCGGGTCGTCGGTCATCGCCGCGGCCGCGACCCGGGACCTGTTCGCCTCGCTCGGCGGGCCGACCCGTCCGGTCCCGCCCGCCTTCGACGCCCTCACCGAGCGCGAGCGCGAGATCTTCGGGCTCGCGGCACGGGGCCTGTCCAACGCCGAGATCGCCGCGCGCGAGTTCCTCTCCGAGGCCACCGTGAAGACGCACGTCAGCCGCATCCTCGCCAAGCTGAGCCTGCGCGACCGCGTGCAGCTCGTCGTCTTCGCGTTCGAGCACGGCCTGGCCTGACCACCGTCGCGACGGGGGATGCCGGATCATCCTCACGATGTACGCGGAGGCGCCGTCAGGCCGACGCGGCGCGGGGGGCCTCCTCCGTAGCGTCGAAGACATGGAGATCACGACCACCGACCTGGGCCTCGCCGCCCGCGTCCAGCACCTGACCAAGACCTACGGCGGGGGCGAGTCGATCGTCCGCGCACTCGACGACGTGACCGTCGGCATCCGCCGCGGGGAGTTCACCGCGATCATGGGCCCGTCGGGCTCGGGCAAGTCCACCCTCATGCACATCATGGCGGGACTCGACGCCCCGGCCTCCGGCCGCGTCTGGATCGGTGACACCGACATCACGGGCCTGTCCGACGTCGAGCTGACGATCCTGCGCCGCCGCCGGGTGGGCTTCGTCTTCCAGTCCTTCAACCTGGTCCCGACCCTCGATGCGATCGGCAACATCCTGCTGCCCTTCGACCTCGACGGTCGCCGGCCGACCACGCAGGAGCGCGCCCGCATCGACGGACTCGTCGAGACGCTGGGCCTCGGCCCGCGTCTGCGGCACCGCCCCCACCAGCTCTCGGGCGGGCAGCAGCAGCGCGTCGCGATCGCCCGTGCCCTCGCGACGGCGCCCGACCTCGTCTTCGCCGACGAGCCGACCGGCAACCTCGACTCCCGCAGCGGGCGCGAGGTGCTCTCGCTGCTCGCCGCCGCGAGCACCGAGCACGGTCAGTCCATCGCCATGGTCACGCACGACCCGGTCGCCGCGTCGTACGCCGATCGCGTGCTGTTCCTCGGCGACGGCCGCATCGTCGCCGACAAGCCGCGTCAGAGCGCCGAGCAGGTCTCGGCCCACATGCTCAGCGCGGAGGTGACCGCGTGACCGCGCTCGCCGCTCCGGCCGCCCCCGTCACCGCCGTGCCGGAGCCCGCTCGGACCTCTCGACTCGCTTGGCTGCGGGAACGCGGGATGGGGGCCACGATCCTCGTCTCGGCCATCTCGACCGCGTTCGGTGTCGTTCTGCTGTCGGCCACCGGATACCTCTCGAACGCGCTCGGGTCGAACCCGGAGTACGGGGCCTCCGGCACGATGACCCTCGTGCTGATGCTGCTCAGCGGCATCCTGCTCGCCGTAGCCGTCTACGTGGCCGCGATCGTGACGGCGAACACCTTCTCGACGATCATCGCCGGCCGGACCCGCCGGATCGCGCTCCTGCGTCTGATCGGTGCGACCGCCCGGTCGCAGCGGGCCGAGGTCGCCCGCCAGGGTCTCATCGTCGGCGCGATCGGCGCCGTCCTCGGCCTCGTCGTGACGACGATCCTCATGCTCGTCGCCGTCCCGTTCCTCAACCGCGCCCTCGAGGTGACGTCGTCCTGGTCGCCCCTGCAGCCGTCGCTGCTCGTGCCGACCGCCGCCGTCGCCCTCACCACCTGGATCGCGGCCTGGTCCGGATCGCGTCGGGTGCTCACCGTCACGCCGCTCGAGGCGCTGGGCGGCTCGGTCGAGCGATCCCGCGAGGAGATCGCGGAGGGGCGCGGCCGCAAGGCCACGGCCGTCGTGCTCGGCGTCATCGGCGCCGTCCTGCTCGCCGGCGGGCTGCTGCTGGGCCTTCTGAACCCGATCGGTGTGCTGGTCGCCTTCTTCGGCGGGTTGTTCTCCTTCACCGCCGTCTCGATCAGCGCCGTCTCGATCATGCCGCCGCTCCTGAAGGCCACCGGCCGCCTCTTCGGGACGTCGGTGACCGCTCGCCTTGCCGCGGAGAACGCCGTCCGCTACCCGGAGCGCTCGAGCCGCATGGCGATCGGCGTCGTGATGGGCGTCGCGCTCGTCGTGATGTTCGCCGTGGCCGCGGAGTCCGCGAAGTCGCTCGTCGCCGTCTCCGGGGGCGGAGAGCCCGACGCCGCCTTCAACCAGATGATGGACTCGTTCTCGACGGTCATGATGTGCCTCGTCGCCGTCAGCGCGGTGATCGCGGCCGCCGGTCTCGTGAACCTCCTCACGATCGGCATCGTGCAGCGCAAGCGGGAGCTCGGCCTGCTCCGCGCGCTGGGCCTCACGTCGGCGCAGATCCGCCGCATGGTGCTCATCGAGGCCGCGCACGTCACGGTCACCGCGCTGCTGTTCGGCCTCGCGCTCGGCGTGCTCTACGGCTGGGTCGCCGCGCAGTCCCTGCTCGGATCGGTCGCGATGCCGCCCCTGTGGCTGTCGCCGACCTTCGTCGCCCCGGCCATCCCGCTCCTGCCGGTGGCCATCGTGATCGTCGCCACCGCGGCCCTCACCCTCGGCGCAGCCGTCGCGCCGACGCGGATCGCGACGCGCACCGCGCCCGTCGAGGCGCTCGCGGAGTGAGACCGTCGCCCCTCCGCGCGACCTGTCCGGGTCGCTCGGAGGGGCGGCATCCGTCCGTCAGTCGGTCTCCGCGGCGGGCGGGTCGTACGACCAGGTCGGGGCGAGGGCCCGCAGGCGGAAGCCGCGGTACTGCCACGCCGCCCACAGCATCGGCCACAGCGGCACCGCCGCGATCCCGCCGATCGTGAGGCGATCGCGCCACAGCGTCTTGGACGGATCACCCGGCAGCGGGCTGACCGCCATCTGGTGGTCCCAGACGTCGAGCGCCGCGAGGGGACCGGTGAGCGGGATGCCGCTGTCGCGGAAGATCCGCACCGGACCGTTCGCGTCCTCGGTGTAGCGGTCGCTCGCGTGGATCAGCTGCTGACCGACGGGGAGGAGGCCGAGGGCGCGGATCTCGACCGGGACGTCGGCGCCCGGCTCGAACGAGGTGGGGAGCGAGGCGGCCATCGGCGCCATGTCGAGGAGCGGTCCGTACAGCTCGGTGACCGCCCGCGGCGAGTGCAGGGCGCGCCACGCCGCATCCGCGGTGCAGTCGAGTTCGAGTTTCAGCAGGATCCGCATGCCTCCACTCTCGCATTCCGGCGGGGGAGTCGGTACGTTGGGAGCGCTCCCAGACCTCCCGTCGCCCCGGTGACCCTGCGAAAGACCGCCATGCCCCTCGAACCCGCCATCGAATCCGGCGACCGCTCGCACACGCTCGCTCCCGTCGAGTCCGTTGCGCAGATCTCGTCGATGCTGCTCGACACCGACCCGACCCTCGATCCCGCCCTCGCCGAGATCGCGCGGGCGACCGCCACCGAGGGTGTCGTGCTGCTGACGAATGACGGCACGCTGCCGCTCGGCGAGCGCACCGTCGCGGTCTTCGGGCGGGTGCAGGTGGACTGGTTCGCCGTCGGCTACGGCTCGGGCGGCGACGTCAAGGTGCCCTACATCTGGAACCTGCTCGCCGGGCTCCGCGACGCGGGAGTCCGCGTCGACGACGACCTCGCGACCCGGTACTCGACGTGGTCCGCCGAGAACCGGCCGGTGTTCACCGCCAACTGGGGCCAGTGGCCGCACCACTTCCCCGAGATGCCCATCGCCGACGCCGAGGTCGCGGCCGCGGCATCCCGTGCCGACACGGCGGTCGTCGCCATCGGCCGCGCGGCGGGCGAGGCGCGCGACAGCATCCTCGAGCCCGGCAGCTACTACCTGACGCCGGAGGAGAGCGCCCTCCTCGACGCCGTGACCGCGCACTTCGACCGTGTGGTGGTCGTCGTGGACGCGGGCAACGTGATGGACCTGTCGTGGGTCGTCGCGTACGGCGACCGGATCAGCGCCGTGCTGCTGGCCTGGCAGGGCGGCATGGAGGGTGCCCGCGCCGTCGCGGGGGTGCTCGCCGGCGAATCGGGCCCCAGCGGCAAGCTGACCGACACGATCGCCCTCAGCTACGAGGACTACCCCAGCGCGCCGAACTTCGGTCACCTCGACGTCAACGTCTACGCCGAGGACGTCTTCGTCGGCTACCGCTACTTCGAGACGTTCGCCCCCGACCGGGTGCTGTTCCCGTTCGGCCACGGCCTGTCGTACACGACGTTCGATCTGTCGACGACGGTGACGACGGATGCCGGTGCCCTGACCCTCGAGGCCGTCGTCACCAACACGGGGGCCGTCGCCGGAAAGGAGGTCGTGCAGGTCTACACCGGCGCTCCGGACGGCGCCCTCGGCAAGCCCGCCCGTCAGCTCGCGGCGTTCGGCAAGACCGGGCTGCTCGCGCCCGGGGCGAGCGAGACGGTCCGGCTCACGGTGCGTCTCGACGACCTCGCCTCGTACGACGACGCCGGCGCGACCGGTACCCGCAGCGCCTGGGTCCTCGAAGCCGGCGAGTACCCCGTGTTCGTGGGGACCGACGTGCGCTCGGCGACGCGCGTGGCGGCGTTCGACGTGCCCGAGACGCGGGTCGTGCGTACGGCCACCGAGGTCGCCGCCCCGGTCCTGCCCTTCGAGCGACTCACGCTCGCGCGAGCGGCAGACGGCTCGGCCGTCGTCGCCCACGAGACCGTCCCCACGCGCACCGTCGCGCGGGCCGACCGGATCCTCACCACCCTGCCCGCCGAGATCCCGCACACGGGCGACAGGGGTGTCGACCTCGCCGACGTCGCCGCGGGTGCGGCATCCCTCGACGACTTCGTCGCGCAGCTGAGCGATGAGGAACTGTCGCTCCTCGCCCGCGGCGACGTCACGATGGACAGCCCGCTGGGAGCCGCCGGCAACGCGGGCGTGCTGGGCGGGGTGTCCGAGTCGCTGCGCGCCAAGGGCGTGCCCCCGATCACGACGACCGACGGGCCGAGCGGCATCCGCCTCGCGGCCTACGCCTCGTTGCTGCCCTCGGGGACGGCGTTCGCCTCGACCTGGAACGTCCCGCTCATCGAGGAGCTCGCCGCGCTGCACGGCCAGGAGATGCTGCGCAAGGGCTCGGACGTGCTGCTCAGCCCGGGCATGAACATCCACCGCGACCCCCTGTGCGGGCGCAACTTCGAGTACTTCAGCGAGGACCCGGTCGTCTCGGGACGCATCGCCGCCGCCGTCGTGCGCGGCGTGCAGAGCACCGGACTCGCCGCCTGCCCGAAGCACTTCGCCGCGAACAACCAGGAGACCAACCGCACCCGCAACGACTCGCGGGTCTCCGAACGCGCGCTGCGCGAGATCTACCTGCGCGGCTTCGAGATCTGCGTGCGCGAAGCCGCGCCCCGCGTGATCATGACGTCGTACAACCAGATCAACGGGGTATGGGCGCACTACCACCACGACCTCGCGACGGTCGTCCTGCGGGGCGAGTGGGGGTACGAGGGCACGGTCATCACCGACTGGTGGATCGAGGAGTCCGCCGACCCGGACTTCCCCGCCCTCGCAGACAACGCCTACCGCGTCCGTGCGCAGGTGGACGTCCTCATGCCCGGCGGGGTCAAGCGCGACGGCGCGCCGCAGGCGTACGCCGACACGTCGATCCTCGACTCGCTCGCCCGCGCGGACGGCCTCACCCGCGCTGAACTGCAGCGCACGGCGCGGAACGTCCTCGGCCTCGCGCTCGCGCTGAAGCCGGTCGTCGACGCTCGTACGCTGGAGGGATGACCGCGAGCCCGTTCGACCAGTCCCGCTACCAACTGCGTTTCGACTGGGGGCAGGAGGGCCTGCGCCGCCTCGCCCCCGCGGACGTGGTCGTCGTGGTCGACGTCCTGCGGTTCTCGTCGACCGTGTCGGCGCGGATCGTGGGCGGCGAGACCGTGCCGCACGACGATGCGGCCCACGCCGTTTCGCGCAACGGCGCCGCCGTCGCCTCAGCCGCCGCGGACGCGGGCGCGGTCGTCTTCCTGGGGTGCCTGCGCAACGCGACCGCGGTCGCGCACGCCGTGCTGGCCGAGCAGAACCGCCGCGCGGCGCGGACGAGCGTCAACGTGATCGCGGCGGGGGAGCTGTCCGGGCAGGGGGATGCCGCGGTCCTCCGCTTCTCGGTCGAGGACCAGCTGGGCGCGGGCGCGGTGTTCGCCGCCCTCGAGGCGCTCGGGCTCGACCATTCGTCGCCGGAGGCGGCGGCGGCATCCGAGTCGTTCCGCGGGCTCCGCTCCGCCGTCCGTCACCTGCTGACGGCGAGCGGCTCGGGGCAGGAGCTGCTCGAGGCCGACCGCCGCGCCGAGGTGCTCGCCGCCGCGGTCCACGACGCCGACGATGCGGTGCCGGTCCTGCGCGGCGGCGTGTGGCGGGCGTACGAGACGATCAGCGCGGAGTGAGGGCGGCCCGCCGCGTCTCGGCGGTGATCTCGCGCCGCCGCCAGGTGATGAGGTGGCGCGGATCGAACGTCGGTGCGCAGCGTGCGCACGAGGTCGCCCGCGTGGCCTTGCGGTGCCGGTAGGCGACGTGCCCCGCGGGGCAGACCCCGACCCAGGGGGCGAGCTCGGTCGCCGTCTCACCGCGGTGCGTCACGCCGCCGGTGTAGCCGAGCGAGCGCGCGATGCGCTTCCAGTCCGCGCCGTGACCGGCGGCGGCGCCCGCGATCGCGTGGGCGATCTCGTGCAGGATCGTCTGCCGATTGGTCTCGGCGTCGTACCGCGCGGCGAGGTAGCGCGAGAGTGTGATGCGCTTGCGCAGGTAGTCGCACGCGCCCGCGCGGCGTTTGGCGTTGTCGAACGCGAAGCTCCACGAGTCGTCGAGCAGCTGCCGCAGCAGGGACTCCGCCTCGCGGCGGACGTCGATCAGATCGCTCATGCCAGCACGATAGAACGGATGTACGACACTCGCCGGGAACGGCTCAGCTGGCGACCGTGGAACGGTTGCGGCGCCGGTCGACGGCGTCGATCGCGAGCAGCGTCGACTCCAGCTGCTCCTCGGGCGCCCCGGCCTCCTGCCGCAGGAAGAGCGCCTTCTTGAAGTCCGCACGCGCCGACGCATCGTCGCCGGCGTCGAAGTGCACCTTTCCGCGGTGCTGGCAGCCGAACGCGGCCACCGCCGCCCAGCCCTGGCCCTCGGCCTCTTCGACGCACGTGTTGAGTTCGTGGATCGCGGCCGCGTAGGCGCCGCGGAACTGCTGGACGGTGGCGTGCAGCATCCGAGCGCGCAGCAGGTCCTTGCGGGTCCCGGCCATCCGCGCGAGACGGACCGACTCCTCCGACACCACGAGCGCGTCGTCGAGACGACCGGTCACCTTGAGGAGCCACACCTTCTCGAGCATCGCCGCGAGGCTGCGCTGCTCGCCGAGCTCGACGAGCCGTGCCTGGCATTCGTCGAGGTCGACGATCTCTCGGAGTGTCTCCGGGTCGTATCCCTTGATGAAGCCCACGGCCAATCCTTCCCACCCAGCGACGTGTGCCTCCAGTGTCGCCGGGCGGGACCCGGAATCGGCTGAGGGCGCGCCGCGCGTCGTGGCCTCAGCGGTCGAAGACGGATGCGGCGGGCTTCGGCGACGGGGTGGCGTCGGCATCCGTCATGATCCGCGCATCGCGCGCGAACGCCTCGAGCTCGGCGCCGTGAGCGACCTTCGCGGGGTGCGGCCCCGCCGCCATGAGCCGCGGCAGCCAGTCCATCGGCAGTGGAGCGGGAGAGGCGGCGATGACGATGTTGCCGAACCGACCGCTCTTGAGTGTGCCGACCTCGGCGAGGATCACGACGTGCTCGAGCACCGAGCGCACGGTCGCGACCTGACGGCGCGCGAAGGCCAGCCCGCTGCCGTCGGCGATGTTGACGAGCAGGATGCCGGTGGGTGCGAGCAGCCCCGCGAGGATGCGGTAGTACTCCACGCTCGTGATGTGGGCGGGGGTCTGGGCGCCCGCGAACACGTCGGAGACGACGAGGTCGACGTTGCCGACGAGCCCCGCGGGCAGGCGCGCCGCGACGTCGCGCGCGTCGCCGATGCGTACCCGGAGCTGTCCCGTGCGCGGGAGCGGCAGGTGCGCGCGGACGAGGTCGACGAGCGCCTGCTCCAGCTCGATCACCTGCTGCCGCGACCCCGGCCGGGTGTGCTCGACGTACCGCGGCAGGGTCAGGGCGCCCGCACCGAGGTGCACGGCCGTGAGGGGCTCGCCCGGCATCCCGATCTGGTCGATCACCGCACCCATCCGGGCGACGTACTCGAAGTGGAGGTGCGACGGATCGTCGAGGTCCACGTGGGATTGGGGGGTGGTGTCGACGATCAGTTCCCAGCCGCCGGCGAAGCGACCCGGCACGATGCGCGCCTGGCGGCCGTCGGACAGTCTCGCGACAGGCGGGTCGATCGGGTCGCGGGAGCGGGCCATTCGTCTACGGTAGCCCGCAGGAAGAAACACGATCGAGATGCAGATGTAACCGCTTGCCCGCAGTGCGGCAGGTAGCGTCAGCGGCATCCCTTCGGCAGCGCCGCCCTCCAGGCGCGTCGCCGACGAGCCTCATCGGAAGGTGCACAGCAATGCTCCCCATGTCCAGGAAGCGGGTGGTCGCGGGCGCCGCGGCCCTCGTCATCGGTGCGCTCGCGCTCAGCGCGTGTGCCAGTCAGCGCGGCGGCGAGACCGAAGGCGAAGGCTCGGCCGACGTCGACGGCACGTTCGTCTTCGGCGCCTCGGCCGACCCGGCCAGCCTCGACCCCGCCTTCGCCCAGGACGGCGAGACGTTCCGCGTCTCGCGTCAGATCTTCGAGGGTCTCGTCGGCACCGAGCCCGGCACCGCCGACCCGGCGCCGCTCCTCGCGGAGTCGTGGGAGGTCTCGGACGACTCGCTGAGCTACACGTTCGCCCTCAAGAAGGACGTCACGTTCCACGACGGCACCCCGTTCAACGCGGAGGCCGTCTGCGTCAACTTCGACCGTTGGTACAACTGGGAGGGCCTGGCCGCCAGCGAGGCGCTCGGCTACTACTACAACAAGCTCTTCAAGGGTTACGCGTCGAGCCCCGACACCGCGGTCTACGACTCCTGCACGCCCGACGGCGACGACTCGGTCACCATCGCGCTGAAGAAGCCCTTCGCCGGTTTCGTCGCGGCGCTGTCGCTCCCCGCCTTCGGGATGCAGTCGCCGACCGCCCTCGAGGAGTACAAGGCCGACGAGGTCGGCGGCACCGCCGAGGCCCCGACCCTCAGCGAGTACGCGATGGGTCACCCCGTCGGCACCGGTCCCTACAAGTTCGACGAGTGGTCGCCGGGCGAGCAGCTGACGCTGAGCTCGTACGAGGACTACTGGGGCGACGCCGGCCAGATCGACGAGATCATCTTCCGCGTGATCGACGACCCGACCGCCCGCCGTCAGGCGCTCGAGTCGGGCTCCATCGACGGGTACGACCTCGTCGGCCCCGCCGATACGGCCGCTCTCGAGGAGGACGGCTACAAGATGGTGTCGCGTCCGCCCTTCACGATCCTCTACCTCGCCTTCAACCAGGCGGTCCCGGAGCTCCAGGACCCGAAGGTCCGTGAGGCTCTCTCGTACGCCGTCGACAAGGACGCGCTCATCTCGCAGGTCCTCCCCGAGGGCACCGAGAAGGCGACGCAGTTCATGCCGCCGACCGTCAACGGCTGGAACGCCGACGTCACGACGTACGACTACGACCCCGAGAAGGCGAAGCAGCTGCTCGCCGAGGCCGGCTACGACGAGGCCAACCCGCTCGCGCTGACCTTCAACTACCCGGTCAACGTCTCGCGTCCGTACATGCCGGACCCCGAGCAGATCTTCACGGTGCTGTCGAAGCAGCTGAACGAGGTCGGCGTCGAGACCACGCCGAAGTCGAACGAGTGGGGCGAGTACCTCGACCTCATCACCGGCGGTACGGACCACGGCATCCACCTGCTCGGTTGGACCGGCGACTACAACGACACCGACAACTTCCTCGGCGTCTTCTTCGGTCAGAAGTCGGCGGAATGGGGCTTCGACAACCCCGAGCTGTTCTCCGCGCTGACCGACGCCCGTGGCATCGCGGACCTCGACGAGCAGACGCAGGTGTACTCCGACATCAACGAGCAGGTCGCCGAGTTCATCCCCGGTGTCCCGCTCGCTCACCCGGCTCCCACCCTGGCCTTCGACCCCCGCGTCGAGAGCTACCCGGCGAGCCCCGTGAACGATGAGGTGTTCAGCGAGATCGTCCTCACGAAGTAAGCCGATCGAGGCGGCCCCGGCCGCCTGACCGGTGCGGGGCGGGACACCCTCCCGCCCCGCACCGACCTCCCCGAAAGCGACACCCGTGCTGCGAACCATCGGCAAAAGGCTCCTGCTGCTGATCCCCACCCTCCTCGGCCTGAGCATCCTGCTCTTCTGGTGGGTGAGAACCCTCCCCGGTGGGCCCGCCCAGGCCCTGCTCGGCGAGAAGTCCACCCCCGAAGCGGTCGCCCGCATCAACGAGCTCTACGGCTTCGACCGCCCGCTCCTCGAGCAGTACTTCACGTGGATCGGCAGGCTCCTCTCGGGCGACTTCGGCAGCTCGCTGCAGACGAGCCGTCCCGTGCTCGACGAGTTCCTGCGCCGCTTCCCCGCGACGATCGAGCTCTCGCTCGCCGCGCTCATCATCGCCGTCGGCGTCGGCGTGCCCCTCGGGTACTGGGCCGCCCGCCGCCACGGCAAGGCGGCCGACAGCGCCGCCGTCGTCTTCAGCCTGCTCGGCATCGTCGTGCCGGTGTTCTTCCTGGCCTTCATCCTCAAGTACGTCTTCGCGGTGCAGCTGGGATGGCTGCCCTCGGACGGCCGCCAGAGCCCCCGGATCGACGCGACGCACTACACGAACTTCTACGTCCTCGACGGCCTCATCACGGGGGAGTTCGACGCGGCATGGGATGCCGTCCTCCACCTGATCCTGCCGGCGGTGGCGCTCGGCACGATCCCCCTCGCGATCATCGTGCGCATCACCCGGGCATCCGTCCTCGAGGTCCAGAACGCGGACTACGTCCGCACCGGCAAGGCCAAGGGCGTGCCAGGAGCGCTGCTGCGCAACCGCTTCATCCTCCGCAACGCGATGCTGCCGGTCATCACGACGATCGGCCTGCAGGCGGGTCTGCTGCTGTCGGGAGCGATCCTCACCGAGACGGTGTTCGCCTTCCCCGGCATCGGATCGTTCCTCGCCGGCGCCATCTTCAACCGCGACTTCCCGGTCCTGCAGGGCTTCATCATCTTCATCGCGATCGTCTACGCGCTGATCAACCTGCTCGTCGACGTCTCGTACAGCCTGATCGACCCGAGAGTGAGGGTCTCATGAGCACCGTCCTTCCCCCCGCCGCCGGCGGGAGCCCCGCCGAGGACGCCACGGCCGTCGACCTGAAGGCCGGCAGCGGCGGAGCGCCGCGCGGCGGCTTCTGGCACGACGTCTTCCGTCGCCTGCGGCGCAGCCCCGTCGCGTGGACCGGCCTCGTCATCGTGCTGCTGTTCGTGCTCGTCGCGATCCTCGCGCCGCTGCTCGCCCCGTACCCCGAGACCGACCTCCCGGGTGCGCGCGAGATCACCCCGACCTACATCCCCGGTCCCGGCGAGATCGCGGCGTTCCCGCTCGGCCTCGACCGGTTCGGCGGCGACGTGCTGTCGAAGCTCATCTGGGGAGCGCAGTCGTCGCTGCTCATCGGCGTCGTCTCGACCGCCTACGGACTCGTCGGCGGGATGCTGCTCGGCCTCATCGCCGGCACGTTCGGCGGCTGGGTCGACAACGTCATCATGCGACTCGTCGACATCCTGCTGTCGGTGCCGAGCCTGCTGCTCGCCGTCTCGATCGCAGCGATCCTCGGCCAGAACCAGAACTCGGTCATGATCGCCATCGGTGTCGCGCAGGTGCCCATCTTCGCGCGCCTGCTGCGCGCCTCGATGCTGCAGCAGCGGTCGGCCGACTACGTCCTCTCAGCGCAGACCCTCGGCCTCGGCCGCGGGCGCATCACGATGACCCACGTCCTGCCGAACGCGGTCGGACCGGTCATCGTGCAGGGCACCCTGTCGCTCGCGACCGCCGTCATCGACGCCGCGGCGCTGTCGTTCCTCGGCCTCGGCGGCGGACGCCCCGAGACCGCGGAGTGGGGCCGCATGCTCACCTACGCGCAGGCGGAACTCGCCATCGCGCCGTGGTTGGCGTTCCTCCCCGGCATCTGCATCGCCATCACCGCGCTCGGCTTCACCCTGTTCGGCGAGGCGCTGCGCGAAGCCATGGACCCCCGGACGCGCGGGCGCTGATCGTGAGCCGGCGGGCGCTGCTCGTCGTTGTCGGGCTCGCCGTCGTCGTGGTCGTGGGGCTGGCCGCGCTGTACACGCTCGGCGGGCTCGGCAACGCGGTCGTGCCGTAGTCGCGCCGGGATACTCGCCGGGGCACCGCTGCGCGATCCCGGCGGGTCGGCTGGTACCGCTGCGCGATCCCGGCGGGTCGGACAACAGGGCCCCTTCCCCGACTGTCCGGCCCACCGGGATCGCTTCGCTGCCCGTGCGTGCTGGGGCTGTTCGCCTGTCGCGTTGTGCCGTGTGGGGCGGCGTGTTGTGACAGGGGAGGGATGCGGGGCGCGGCATCCGGTGTTCGCCTGTCGCGTTGTGCCGCGTGGGGCGGCGTTTTCTGACAGGGGAGTGATGCCGGAAGGCTGATCAGACGGCGATGTCGAGCTCGTTGCCGGGGATCGAGGCGAGGAGGTTGCGTGTGTAGGGGTCGCGCGGGTTCGTGAAGATCTCCTCGCTCGAGGCGGCCTCGACGAGTGCGCCGTCCTTCATGACGCAGACGTAGTCGCTGATCAGGCGCACGACGGCGAGGTCGTGCGAGATGAATAGGTAGCTCAGGCCGTACTCGTTCTGCAGGTCGCGCAGCAGCGACAGGATCTGGTCCTGCACGAGAACGTCGAGCGCCGACACCGGCTCGTCGCAGACGATCAGTTCCGGCGACAGGGCGAGGGCCCGCGCGATCGCGACGCGCTGACGCTGACCGCCGGACAGCTCCGACGGGTAGCGCCGCAGCATCGACTCGGGCAGGGCGACGTCGTCGAGCAGCTTGCGCACCCGCGCGGCACGGTCCTTCGCGGAGCCGCGGTTGTAGAAGTCGAGCGGTTCCTGCACGATCCGCTCGATCGTGAACATGGGGTTCAGCGACGAGTACGGGTCCTGGAAGATCGGCTGCACCTTCTGCCGGAACTCGCGCAGCTGCCGTCCTTTGAGGGATGCCACGTCCGCACCGTCGTAGCGGATGACACCCTCCGTCGGGTCGACGACCTTCAGCAGCATCCGTGCCGTCGTCGTCTTGCCCGACCCGGATTCGCCGACGATCGCGACCGTCTCGCCGCGGGGGATCGCGAACGAGACGTCGCGGACGGCGGCGAAGTCCTCCTTCTGCCCGCGGACCTTGTAGAGCTTGGTGAGCCCCTCGACCTCGACGATGTTGTCGACCGGCTTCGGCGCGGCATCCGGTGTCGGGGCCGTGAACGCCTCGGGACGCAACCGTGCGACGGCGACCGAGGGCGCCGCCTGCACGAGGGACTGGGTGTAGGGATGCTGCGGGTCCTCGAGGATCTGCCGCGCGGGGCCCTGCTCGACGATGCGGCCCCGGTGCATGACGACGACCCGGGCGGCGCGCTCGGCCGCGAGACCCAGGTCGTGCGTGATCAGCAGGACGGACGTGCCGAGCTCGGTCGTCATGCGGCCGAGCTGGTCGAGGATCGTCTTCTGCACCGTCACGTCGAGCGCGCTCGTGGGCTCGTCGGCGATGAGCAGGCGCGGGTTGCAGGCCAGGCCGATCGCGATGAGTGCGCGCTGGCGCATGCCGCCCGAGAACTCGTGCGGGTACTGCTTCGCGCGCTCCTCGGCATTCGGCAGGCCGGCCGCCGCGAGGGTCTCGACGACCTTCCGGTCGACGTCCTTCTTCGTCGCGAGCCCGTGCGCGAGCAGGGTCTCGGCGACCTGCGTGCCGATCTTCGACGTCGGGTTGAGGTTCGACATCGGGTCCTGCGGCACGAGTCCGATCTGCGCCCCGCGGATGCCGCGCATCGTCGCCTCGGAGGCCCCGACGAGCTCCTGGCCGTCGAGGCGGATGCTGCCGTCGGCGATGCGTCCGTTGCCGGCCAGCAGGCCGATCACGGCCATCGCGGTCGTCGACTTGCCCGAGCCCGACTCGCCCACGATCGCGACCGTCTCACCCGCGGCGAGGTCGAGGTCGACGCCCTCCACGGCGCGCACCGATCCGTCGATGGTCTGGAACTCGACAGCGAGGTCGCGCACCTGCAGGAGGGGCGTGCCGGCGGCGGGGGTGGTGGCGAAGGGCATGGGTCCATCCTGCCCTCCGCCCGCCGCGGGCGCACGGGCGGATCGCCGGCTTTACCGAGCCGTAACGGGATCAGCCGTCGCGGCGGGCGCCCTCGGACGGTCGCACCGTGAAGACGTGCGGCTCGGTGTGCCCCGCCGCGGCGAAGGCTGCCAGAACCGCGCCCCGCACGGCCGGGACGGCGGCGCGGTCGATGAGCGCGATCGCCGACCCGCCGAATCCGCCGCCCGTCATCCGCGCCCCGACCGCGCCGTTCTCGCGGGCGGTCTCGACGGCGAGGTCGAGCTCGGGCACCGAGATCTCGAAGTCGTCGCGCATCGAGGCGTGCGAGGCGTAGAGCAGGTCGCCGATGGCGCGGGGGCCCTGTTCGCGCAGCGTCCGCACGGTGTCGAGCACGCGCTGGTTCTCGGTGACGACGTGACGCACCCGCCGATAGGTCACCTCGTCGACGAGCTGCTCGACCTGCGGCAGCTGGTTGACGCGCACGTCGCGCAGGGCCGGGACGCCCATCGCCTCCGCACCGCGCTCGCACGCGGCGCGGCGCTCGCCGTAGCCGCCGGTCGAGTGCGCGTGGGCGACACGCGTGTCGATCACCATGAGCTCGAGCCCCGCGGCGTCGAAGCCGAGGGCGACCACCTGCGCGTCGAGGCTGCGGCAGTCGAGGAAGGTGCCGGCATCCGTCTCACCGAGCATCGACGCCATCTGGTCCATGATCCCGGTCGGAGCGCCGACGGCCTCGTTCTCGGCGCGGCGTCCCGCCTGCGCGAGTGCGACGCGGTCGAGGCCGAGCCCCCACACATCGTTGAGCGCCGAGCCGGTCGCACCCTCGATGGCCGCCGACGACGAGAGCCCGGCGCCGACGGGGACGTCCGAGGCGAACGCGAGGTCGACACCGGTGACGGATGCGGCATCCGTCCCGGTCGCCTGCAGCAGCGCCCACGCGACGCCGAGCGGGTACCTGGCCCACTCGACGACCTCGTCGCGGCGCTCGGGGAAGAGCGCGTCGAGGTCTGTGAGCGCCACCTCGACCGGCGCCTCGTCGAAGGTCGAGACGACGCGGATGCGGCCGTCCGACCGTCGGCCGAGCGCGACGTGCGTGCGGTGCGGCGTCGCGAACGGGAAGACGAAGCCGTCGTTGTAGTCGGTGTGCTCGCCGATCAGGTTGACGCGACCGGGCGCGGACCAGAGGCCGACCGGCTCGTTGCCGGTGAGGGTGGAGAAGAGGCCGTGGGCCTCGCCGGCAGCGGTCACAGGGTGACTCCTTCGATGGCGGTGCGGAGGCGCGCGGCGGCGTCCTCCGGGGGGACGTCGCCGATCCAGGCGCCCATGGCGGCCTCGGATCCGGCGAGGAACTTGAGCTTGTCGGCGGCGCGACGGGGACTCGTGAGCTGCAGGCTCAGGCGCACGGTGTCGCGGCCGACGTGGACCGGCGCCTGGTGCCAGGCGGCGATGTAGGGAGTCTCGGACTCGTAGAGGGCGTCGACGCCCCGCAGCAGTCGCAGGTAGACCGGGGCGAGCTCGTCCTTCTCGGGCTCCGAGAGCGTCGCGAAGTCGGCGACGTGACGGTGCGGGAGCAGGTGGATCTCCAGCGGCCAGCGGGCGGCGAACGGTACGAAGGCGGTCCAGTGCTCGCCGCGCAGCAGGACGCGGGGGCCGGCCTGCTCGAACTCGAGGATGCGCTGGAACAGGTCGGGGGCGGTGCGGTCGATCGAGTCGAGCAGACGGGTCGTGCGCGGAGTGACGTACGGGTAGGCGTAGATCTGGCCGTGGGGATGCTGCAGCGTGACACCGATCGCTTCGCCGCGATTCTCGAAGGGGAACACCTGCTCGATGCCGGGGAGGGCGGACAGGGCGGCGGTGCGGTCGGCCCACGCCTCGATGACGGTGCGCGCACGGGTGACGGTCTGCGTGCCGAACGAGCCGGTGCGCTCGGGCGAGAAGCAGACCACCTCGGTGCGGCCGACGCTCGTGCGGGTGCGGCCGAGCCCGAGGTGTGCGAGGTCGTCGAGCCCGCGGGGCGGGTCGACCGCGGCGGGGACGTCGTCGGTCGCCTCGGCCAGGGCGGGACCGAACGAGGGCGACTTGTTCTCGAAGACGGCGACGTCGTAGAGCGACGGGATCTCGGACGGGTTCGTCGGGGTCTGCGGCGCGAGCGGGTCGAGCTCGGCAGGCGGCAGGAACGCGCGGTTCTGCCGGTTCGCGGCGACGGAGACCCAGTCGCCGGTGAGGACGTCCTGCCGCATCGTGGCGGTCTCGGGGCGGGCGTCGAGATCGCGGGTGTCGACGGCGCGCTCCGGGCCGAGCGTCGTGCCGGGGTCGTCGAAGTAGATCAGCTCGCGACCGTCGGCGAGGCGGGTGCTGCGCTTGACGACGCCGGCGCCGAGGTCGTTCGTCTCGGCAGGCGCGTGCGTGCCGTTCTCCGGTGTGTTCACGTCAACACGGTAGCCGAGGGGCTGTGTTATCGTCAACATCACGCGGATCTCCGGAGTGATGCCGGGGCCGCACCGGGGGAGGATGCCGTGCAGCGACGCGTCTCGATGGCCGACGTGGCCGCGGCCGCGGGTGTGTCCGGCCAGACCGTGTCGCGTGTCGTCAACGGCAGCCCGCGGGTCGATCCCGAAACCCGCGCGCGCATCGAGGCGGCGATGGCCGACCTCGGCTACCGCCCGCACCGCGCCGCCCGGGCCCTGCGCACGGGCCGCTCCGGCACGATCGGTGTCATCGTCGCGACCCTCGCGACCGTCGGCAACTCGCGGATGCTCGAGGCCGTGGCATCCGCTGCGGCCCGGCGCGACCTGGCGGTCACCCTCATCTCGCTCGCCGAGCGGACGGGCATCGCCGACGCCTTCGACCGCCTGCACGACCTCGGCGTCGACGGCGCGATCGTTCTCAACGAGGCGACGGCCATCGCGGAGGGCGTCGCGCCGCCCGCGGGTCTCGCGCTGGTCGCAGTCGACTCACCCGGCGGGGCGTTCGCGACGGTCCAGTCCGACCACTCCGGCGGCGCCGAGACGGCCACACGCAGGCTGACGGATGCCGGGCGTCGTGCGATCGCGCACGTCGCCGGGCCCGCCGGGTCGTTCGCGGCGGCCGAGCGCGAGCGCGGGTGGCGGGCGGCGCACGACGGGCCGCCGCTCCGGGAACCGTTGCGCGGGGATTGGGGTGCGGCATCCGGTCACGCGGCGGGAGTCGTCCTCGCCGCCGACCCGGGCGTCGACGCGGTGTTCGCCGCGAACGACCAGATGGCGCTCGGCGTGCTGCGCGCGCTCGCCGAGGCGGGACGTGAGGACGTCGCCGTCATCGGGTTCGACGACGTGGCGGATGCCGCGGACTACCGCCCGCCGCTGACCACCGTGCGGCAGGACTTCGACGCCCTCGGCGAGGCCGCCGTCGCCGCCCTCGCGGCGACGCTCGACGGCGAGCCCGCGACACGGACGGTCGTCCCGACGACGCTCATCGCCCGCGCGTCGGGCTGACGCGCCGCCCGCTCGCGGTTGTTCGCGCGAAAGCGCCCCCTGCTGCCGAGAGCGCCCGTCCGAGCGCGGCAGCAAGTGGCGCTGTCGGCACGGACGCGCGCTCTCGCGCGTGACCGGGGGCTCTCAGCCGGCGGTGCGGCGGGCGTCCCAGCCGGTGCGGACCATCTCGTCGACGGTGTAGCGCATCTTCCAGTCGAGGTCGCGGGCGGCGAGCTCGCCGGTGGCGACGATGCGGTCGGGATCGCCGGCGCGGCGCGGGGCGATCTCGGGGGTGAACGGGATGCCGGTGACCCGGGCGACGGCATCCATGATCTCGCGCACCGACAGACCGTTCTGCGAACCGAGGTTGTAGGCGGGCTCGACCGGTTCGCCCGCGCGCAGACGCTGCGCCGCGACGACGTGCGCGGCGGCGATGTCGGCGACGTGCACGTAGTCGCGCACGTTCGTGCCGTCGGGGGTGTCGTAGTCGTCGCCGTTGATTCGCGGCGTCTCACCCTTCAGCAGCATCTCGAAGACGATCGGGAACAGGTTGTGGGGGCTCGTGTCGTAGACCGACGGGTCGCCCGAGCCGACGACGTTGAAGTACCGCAGCGAGGTGTGACGCAGGGGTGCATCGGATGCCGCCGTCGCGACACCCTGCGCCGCGATCAGCCACTCGCCGATGAGCTTCGACTCGCCGTACGGCGAGGCGGGACGCTTGGGCAGGTCCTCGGTCACGAGGGGCACGTCGGGGGTGCCGTACACGGCGGCGCTGGAGGAGAACACGATGTTCGTGACCCCGGCATCCGCCATCGCCGCGAGCACCACGCGGGTGCCCTCGACGTTCTGCTCGTAGGTGTGGAGGGGGCGCTGCACCGAGACACCGGCGTACTTGAACCCGGCGACGTGGATGACGCCCTCGACGCCGTGCGTGCGCAGGGTGTCGGCGACGAGCTGCTGGTCGAGGATCGTGCCCTGCACGAAGGGCACTCCCTCGGGCACGAACGCGGCGTGTCCGCTGGAGAGGTCGTCGAGGACGATCGGGTCGAGACCCGCCTCGGCGAGAGCGCGGACGATGTGCGCGCCGATGTACCCGGCGCCTCCGGTGACGAGCCAACTCATGGTCCCGAGCCTACTGGCGCGGAACCGGGCCGCCGGACCTCAGGGACCGGGCCGCCGGACCCCAGGAACCCGGCGCCCGCGGACTCAGGAACCCAGCGCGGCGGCGACGACCTTGCGCGCCTCCTCCTGCACCTGCGCGAGGTGCTCGGGACCCTTGAGGCTCTCGGCGTACAGCTTGTAGACGTCCTCGGTGCCCGAAGGGCGCGCCGCGAACCAGGCGTACTCGGTCTGCACCTTGAGCCCGCCGATCGCCGCACCGTTGCCGGGCGCGTGCGAGAGCTTCGCCGTGACGGGGTCGCCGGCCAGCTCGCTCGCCGACACGGCGTCGCCCGAGAGCTTCGACAGGGCCGCCTTCTGCTCGGGCGAGGCGGGCGCGTCGACGCGCTGATACGCGGATGCCCCGAACTCGGCCTCGAGCTCGGCGTACCGCTGCGACGGGGTCTTGCCGGTGACCGCGAGGATCTCGGCGGCGAGCAGGCACAGGAGGATGCCGTCCTTGTCGGTCGTCCACACGGTGCCGTCCTTGCGGAGGAACGACGCGCCGGCGGACTCCTCGCCACCGAAGGCGACGGAGCCGTCGAGGAGCCCCGGGACGAACCACTTGAAGCCGACGGGGACCTCGAGGAGGGTGCGGCCGAGCGAGGCGGCGACGCGGTCGATGATCATCGACGACACGAGGGTCTTGCCGATGGCGGCATCCTGCGGCCAGCCTTCGCGGTGGCGGTAGAGGTAGTCGATCGCGACGGCGAGGAAGTGGTTCGGGTTCATGAGCCCGGCGTCGGGCGTCACGATGCCGTGACGGTCGGCGTCGGCGTCGTTGCCGGTGAGGATGTCGAACTCGTCGCGCCGGGCGACGAGGGCGGCCATCGCCGAGGGGGAGGAGGGATCCATGCGGATCTTCTCGTCCCAGTCGAGCGTCATGAACCGCCACGTCGGGTCGACCTCGGGGTTCACGACCGTGAGGTCGAGGCCGTAGCGCTCGCCGATGAGAGCCCAGTACTCGACCGACGCACCGCCGAGCGGGTCGGCGCCGATCCGCACGCCCGAGCGCGCGATCGCCTCGACGTCGATGATGGATGCCAGGTCGGCGACGTATCCCCCGCGGAAGTCGTACTGGCCGAGGGTCGCGTCGTCGATGTCCGCGTGACGGATGCGTCGGACGCCCTCGAGGCCGGCTTCGATGAGCGCGTTCGCGCGGTCGGCGATCCAGCCGGTGGCATCGGTGTCGGCCGGTCCGCCGTGCGGCGGGTTGTACTTGAAGCCGCCGTCGCGCGGCGGGTTGTGCGACGGGGTGACGACGATGCCGTCGGCACGACCGGCATCCGCCTCGTCCCGTCCCTTGTTGTAGGTGAGGATCGCGTGGCTGAGGGCGGGTGTCGGCACCCACGAGTCGCGGCTGTCGACGCGGACGTCGACGCCGTTCGCGACGAGGACCTCGATGGCGGTGTGCTCGGCGGGCAGCGAGAGTCCGTGCGTGTCGCGGCCGAGGAACAGCGGGCCGGTGATGCCCTGCGCCGCGCGGTAGTCGACGATCGCCTGGGTGGTGGCGAGGATGTGGTCCTCGTTGAAGCTGCGCGACAGCGACGAGCCGCGGTGGCCGCTCGTCCCGAACGCGACCCGCTGCGCGGCGACCGACGGGTCGGGCTTCAGGTCGTAGTAGGCGCCGATGAGGGCGTCCACGTCGACGAGGTCAGAGGCTTCGGCTGGCTGTCCTGCGCGGCTCATTCGCCCAGTCTGCCAGGGAAGTCGGACGGGAGCGCCTGCGTGTCGCGGATCCGCAGCGAGCTCACGCCGGAAGGCGGCCCGCCTCGGTGACCATCGCCGCCGCCCGTTCCGACAGAGCGTCGAGCACGGTCCGCAGGGCCGGCGAGTCCGACATGGTCCGGCGGTGTATCGCCGACACCTCGCGGATGGACTCCGGCGACACGGTCGGGATCGCGACCAGGTCGGGGCCGAGCGGCGGGCGGCCCAGGCGCGGCACCAGCGCGACGGCGATGCCAGCGCGGGCGATCTCGAGGTGGTTCTCGAACTCCATCGACTCGTGCACGATCCGCGGCGCTCCGCCGACACCGTCGAACAGCCGCCGCAGCCATTGCCGGCAGATCGTCGACTCGAACGTCGCGACCCACGGCTCGCCGCCGAGGTCCTCGGGGCGCAGTTCGGTGCGGCCGGCGAGCGGGTGGTCGCGGCGCAGGATGATGTCGGCGACGTCGGTGAACAGCGGGGTCTCGACGAGGTGGTCGGGGATCGCGAGCGCGACGTTGCCCCAGCGGTGCACGAGTCCCAGGTCCCGTTGACCCGACGCGACGAGGGCGACAGTCTCCCACGGTTCGCTCTCGCGCAGCGGCATTCGCAGATCCGGATGCCGCCGGCCGAGGTCCGCGATGAGGGGCACCATGACCCCGCGCACCACCGTCGAGAACGCCCCGATGCGGATCTCGCCGGCGACCCGGTCGGGCTCGCCGCCCCCGTGGAGGTCGGCGCGAACGCGCTCGAGGTCGGCGAGGATCGGCGTCGCCGAGACGACGAGGCGCGTCGCGGACTCGGTGAGCACGACCCCGCGCCCCACCCGCTCGAGCAGTGCCACGCCGGTGTCGCGCTCGAGGCGCTTGATCTGCTGCGACACGGCCGAGGGGGTGAAGCCGAGAGCGGTCGCCGCGGCGGCGACGCTCCCTTCCGTGGCCACGGCGCGCAGGGACACGACGGCCTCGAGATCGATCATGAAGCGATGCTACCGATTCGCGTCGCGGAATGATCGCTTGTCCTTCACGGATGCCGCGGGTGGACTGGTCCCGTGACCCGCCGTGACATGCTCCTCGCCGCCCTCGTCGCCTCGCTGTGGGGGCTGAACTTCGTCGTCATCGACTGGGGGATGAGCGGCATCCCGCCCCTGATGTTCGCGGCGATCCGGTTCGCCGTCGTCGCACTCGCCGTCCTCGTGGTGCCGCGGCCGCAGACCGGGTGGCGCGTGATCGTCGGAGTCGGCCTGTTCATGAGCCTCGGCCAGTTCGCGCTCCTCTACACGTCGCTCGCGCTGGGGCTGAGCCCGGGACTCGCCGCGCTCCTCATGCAGGCGCAGGCGGTCTTCACGATCGTGATCGCCGCGATCGCCCTGCGCGAGCGCCCCTCAGCGACGCAGGTCATCGGTGTCGGCCTCGGCGTCGTCGGTCTCGCGATCGTGGCGCTCTTCCGCGGCGGCGACGCTCCCGTGCTCGCGGTCTGCCTCGCGCTCGCGGCCGCGCTGTCGTGGGCCGTCGGCAACGTGATCTCGCGCCGCGCGGGCGTCGTCACCGGGATCGGCCGCGGCGGCACGCTGTCACTGACGGTCTGGTCGTCGCTGGTCGTGCCGATCCCCGCCCTGGCCCTGTCGTTCGTCATCGACGGTCCTGCGGCGGTCGGAGCGGGGCTCGCCGCCATCGGACCCCAGGCCGTCCTCTCGACCCTCTACACCGCGGGCCTGTGCACCCTGTTCGCGTACGCCGTCTTCAACGGACTGCTCGGCCGCAATCCGTCCGCGGCCGTCGTGCCGTGGATCCTGCTCGCGCCCGTCGTCGCGATGGGCTCGGCCGCACTGCTGCGCGGCGGGGCTCCGAGCGTCGGAGAGGTGGTCGGCGGGGCGGTTCTCGTCGCGGGCGTGCTGGTCAGCGGCATCCGTCGTCGACAGCCGGTGCCGCGGACGGTGGGGCTCATGGGGGTGCCCACTAGGCTGTCCGCGTGACATCCGAGCCCCCGGCTTCCCCCACCCGTCGCACGTACAGCTTCCTCGGCCCCGCCGGCACCTTCACCGAAGCCGCCCTCGCGCAGGTCCCCGAAGCACGCGACCAGACCTGGCGCCCCGTCCGCAACGTCGGCGAGGCGCTCGCCGACGTCATCGAGGGCCGGTCGGATGCCGCGATGATCGCGATCGAGAACTCCGTCGACGGCGGCGTCTCGACGACGCAGGACGCGCTGGCGACCGTGCCGGGACTCCGCATCGTGGGGGAGTACCTCGTGCCGGTCGAGTTCGTGCTGGTCGCCCGGCCCGGCGTGCGGCTCGAGGACGTCTCGGTCGTCGCAGCCCACCCCGTCGCCTACGCGCAATGCCTCACGTGGCTGACGGCCGCGCTGCCCGAGCACTCGCACATCCCCGCCACGAGCAACGTCGCCGCCGCCGTGGGACTCGTCGACGGCGGGATCTCCGCGGATGCCGCGATCGCCCCGCCCGGCATCCTCAAGCTCTACGACCTCGACCTGCTGGCCGAGAAGATCGGCGACAACCCGCACGCCGTGACGCGGTTCGTGCTGGTGAGCCGCACGGCTCCACCGCCCGCGCCGACGGGGGCGGACAAGACGTCGCTCATCGTCGAGCTGCCCGAGGACCACCCGGGTGCCCTCCTCGAGCTGCTCGAGCAGTTCGCAACCCGGGGCATCAACCTGTCGCTGCTCGCCTCGCGCCCGATCGGCGACGAGCTCGGCCGGTACCGCTTCGTCATCGACGCCGACGGGCACATCGAGGACGAGCGCATGGCCGACGCGTTGCTGGGCCTGCGCCGCTTCTCGCCGCGGGTGCTCTACCTCGGCTCGTACCCGCGGGCCGACCGCGCGATCGTCCGCTACCCCGAGCGGTACTCCGACGAGGTGTTCGTCGAGGCGCGCGACTGGCTGCGCGGCCTCGTCTCGGGCGAGCCCGAGGCCTGACCCGCCCGCCTGCGCGGCACCAACCGCGGAGATGTGCCGCTGCGCGGCGGGTGGAATCGGTTACCACCGCGTCTCGGTGACGGATCTCCTCGGTTGTCGCCGCCCGCGCGCGGCGGCACGCGCTTCAGGCGGCACGCGCCTCAGGCCGCGAGCAGCTCGAGCGTGCGGATGCGCGAGGGCGCGGCATCCATCGGCTCGTCCTCGGTCGCGGCGGACACGGGCGACACCATGACCTCGTCGACGCCGTGGCGGGCGGCGAACTCCGCGAGCCGGCTGCGGACCTCGGGGCCGGTCCCGACGAACCAGCGCGACATCATGGCGTCGAACACGGGGGCGGCGAGCCCGTCCGAGGCCTCCGCCGCCGCGGCCTGCTCGACGGTCTCGAGCGCCGTGAGGGGCTTGCCGCCGCGCAGACGCGCCATCATGCGCGCCTGCGGCAGCGCGGCGGCGCGGGCCTGCGCGTCGGTGTCGGCGACGACGGCGTTGGCCGTGACGAAGGTGCGGGGCTCGGCGAGCGTCTCGGACGGCTGGAACTGCCCGCGGTAGAGGTCGAGCGCCCGCTCGAGGCCGTCGCCCGAGAAGTGATTCGCGAACACGTACGGCAGGCCCATCCCCGCGGCGAGCTGGGCCGAGTAGTCGCTCGAGCCGAGCAGCCACACCTCGGGGGTGCTGGTCGACGCGGGCGTCGCCCGCACGTCGTACGTGCCGCCCGAGGTGAACCGCAGCGTCGCGCCCTCGGCCGAGACGAGGGAACGGATGTCGGTGACGTGGTTCGGGAACCGCTCGACGTCGCTCGTGGTCCCCGACTGGCGCAGCAGCTGCGTGATGACGGGGTCCGAGCCGGGGGCGCGGCCGATGCCGAGGTCGATGCGACCGGGGGCGAGGGCTTCGAGGGCGGCGAACTGCTCAGCCACGACGAGCGGGGAGTGGTTCGGCAGCATGACGCCGCCGGAGCCGACACGGATGCGGCGGGTCCGCGCCGCCGCGGCGGCGATCAGCACCGGGGGAGTGGTCGAGGCGACGGCCGGCATGTTGTGGTGCTCCGCGAACCAGTAGCGCCGGTAGCCGAGCTCGTCGGCGCGCTGCGCGAGGGAGAGCGAGGCGGCGATCGCCTGGCTGCTGGTCTGCCCCGTGCGGACGGGGACGAGGTCGAGAACGGAGAGGGCCGGGGTCGCAATGCTCATAACGAACACTGCAACCCCGGCCGGTGGCGGCGCATTCCGCGCCGCGCGTCGGGTCAGCGCGCGATGCGGACGGCGCTCGAGGTGCGGCTCGTCGTGTCGTAGCCGGCGAGGCTGCCGGTGACGCGCACCGTGAGGCGGTCCCCGCGGTCGGCGCGGGTGACCGTGTAGGTCGCCTTCGTCGCACCGCTGATCGCCTTCCCGCCGTTCAGCCACTGGTACGACAGTCGCGTCCCCTCGGTCCAGGTGCCGGCGCGCGCGGTCAGGGTCTTCCCGACCTTCGCCGAGCCCGTGATCTTCGGGGTCGACGCGCTCAGCGCGCCCTTCGCCACCTTCGCCGTGGCCGCCGACGTCTTCGCGGCGGTCACGTGTCCGGTGAGGGTTCCCGTCACGCGGACCGAGAGGCGGGCGCCCAGATCGGATGCCGTGAGGCGGTGCGTCGCGGTGACGGCACCGCGGATGGGCGCGCCGTCCCGCATCCACTGGTAGGCGAAGGCGGTGCCCTTCGTCCACGTGCCCGGCTTCGCCGTCAGGGTGCGGCCGACGGCGGCCGTGCCCGTGACGGTGGGCGTCCCGACCGTCAGCGTGGCGGCCACCACCGTGACGACCCGGTCGACGCGCGCGCGGTTGCCGGCGGCATCCGTCACCGTGTACGTCAGCGTGTAGGTGCCGAGCTTGCGCGTGTCCACCGTGCCGCGCACTTTCAGGTCGGCGGTGACGTCCCCGTCGACGGCGTCGCGGGCGCTCACCCCGGCGAGGGCGTCGAACGTCGCGCCGAAGCGGACCGAGGTGGATGCCGGCACGCTGATCTCGGGCTTCACGTAGTCCTCGCGCAGGCCGGCGTCGCGGAAGTGTGTCGAGTGCATGCCGAACGAGTCCTTCAGGTGCGGCATCCAGCAGGCGTCGTTGTGGCGACCCTCGGGGTACACGGCCCAGGTGTGCGGCACACCCTTTCCGGTGAGGATCGTGTCCATCGAGCGGGCGGCGTCGTCGAAGCGGTACTCGTCGAACTCGCACGCGTCGAAGTACAGGTCGAACTTCTTCAGCTGCTTCGCCGTCATGTCGCCCGCCTGCTTCAGCGGCGTGGGCAGGGCCGAGCCCGAGTAGCTCAGTGAGCCGATGTGCGAGGCGATCGAGGAGAACATGCCGGGGTTCGACAGTCCCAGCGACCAGGCGCCGAAGCCGCCCATCGAGACACCGGTGAGCGCCCGGAAGTCACGGCCCTCAAGGGTGCGGTACTCCTTGTCGACGAGGGGCACCATCTCGGTGAGGAACATGCTGCGCCACGGCGTGCCGCCGTCGGGCTGGTCGGAGTACCAGAGCGACTCGCCGTCGGGCATGATGACGATCGACTCGGCGAGGCCCTGCTGCCACAGTCCGTCGAGGACGTCGTCGATGTCGCGCGGCTCCCACTCGCGGCTACCGCCGTTGATGCCGTGCAGCAGGTAGACGACCGGGTACTCGCGCTTCGGCTGGCTCAGGTACGACGGCGGCAGGTAGGTCGCGAACTCGCGCGGCTGCCCTTCGAGCTCGGAGTCCACCGTCTCGCGGAAGAACCGCGAGTCGTTGCCGGTCTCGCGCAGCGTCGCAGCGTCGATGTGCAGGAACTGCTGGGATGCGGGCTGGAAGGTGTACGCCGTGCCGTCGCGGGTGCCGGTGATCTCCCGGTTGGTGTCGACGATGAGCGCGCCGTCCTCACCGGTGACGACCTCGACCTCGCCGTCGGTGAGGGTCAGGGTGCCGGACTCCTTCATCCACTCGCGGAGCTCGCGGGCGCGGCGCTCCTTGGAACGGCCGTCGTGGAAGTAGCCCTTGTCGAGGGTCTTCAGGTAGGCGTCGACGTCGCCGGCGGCGAGGGCGGCCCGTTGCTTCTCGAGCACCGTGGCGACGGCCGCGGACTGCGCGGCCGAGGCGCGCGGACCGGTGATGCCGTAGACGTTCGTGCGGACGGCATCCTTCGAATAGATCCCGACGGGTCCCTCGTACCAGCCGCCACCGCCGTTCATGTCGTAGAGGCGGACGGCGAGGGTGTTCTCGCCACCGAAGTTCGGCGCGTCGGCGGGGACGGGGTAGAGCCGCTTCTCGAACCACTGGCTGCTGGCGGCGGGCGGCATCGTGCCCGAGCCGCCGATGCGCGTGCCGTTGAGGAAGGCCTCGTCGACGTCGTCGAGGAAGCCGAGCGAGGCGACGAGATTCGTCCCGGCGGCCTCGGCCGGCAGCGTGAAGCTGAGGCGGTACCAGCCGAAGCCGTCGTAGTCGGCGAACGGGGTGCCGTCGCCCGGGACCTCGATGTCCTGCCACGCGGAGTCGTCGAACTCCGGCGAGGCGTAGGACGGGTCATCGCCCTTCGTGAACTTCCAGGTGCCCTTCAGGTCGAGGGAGACGCTCGCGGCCTCCGCCGTGGCAGCGGTCGCCGTGGCAGCGGTCGGCGCCGCGGGCGCGGCTACGGCGGGGGTGGCGATGCAGAGGGATGCCGCGAGGGCGGCCACTGCGGAGACGGCGACCAGACGCCGTCGGGGGACGTGATGCGGCACGGATTCCTACTTCCTCGTGGGATGCCGGGTATCGATGCCCGGTGTGTGGCTGTGCACGTTCACGGATTCCGTGATGAGTCGCCTGTGAACGTGCACGCAGAGAGTCGCATCGCGGCGTCGGGGATGTCAATGCGCGGGGCGGGACCTGCGCATATGTGCACGCGTCAGGCGGAGCCGCGCCAGACGACGGGGCATTCGAGGACGTGCCCGCCCGCGTCGGGGGCCTCGCCGCGGAGCTGTCGCAGCACGGACTCCGCGGCCGCACGGCCCAGTCGATCGGCCGGCTGATGCACCGTGGACAGCGGGGGATCGCAGCGCAGCGCCCACGAACTGTCGTCGAATCCGACGACGCCGACGTCGTCGGGGACGACTCGGCCGGCGGACTGCAGCACGTCCATGGCGCCCGCGGCGACGGCGTCGCTCGACGCGAAGACGCCGTCGATGTCGGGTGCACGTTCGAGCAGAGCGCGCATGCCTTCCTGTCCGTCGGAGTAGGAGTACAGCGGAACGCGTTCGACCAACTGGGGGTCGAAGCGGTTGCCGAGGGCGTCGACGAATCCCGCGAGGCGGTCCGATCCCGAGTCGCGGTCGAGAGCGGAGGCGATCATGCCGATCCGGCGGCGACCCGTCGCGGCGAGCCGGTTCGTGATCTCGCGCGCCGCGCCGCGGTTGTCGATGGCGACGAAGGCGGCGTCGCCGATGTCGCGCGGGTGTCCGACGAACGCGGCGGGCAGGCCGAGGTCGGCGACGGCGCGGGTGATGGGGTCGCCGACGCGGGCCGAGACGATGATGACGCCGTCGATGAGGCCTCCGCTCAGATAGCGGGCGAGGCGCTCGATGTCGCGGGTCGTGTCGGCGATCATGAACGTCAGCTGGTAGTCCGCCTCCGACAGGGCGGCATTGGCACCGAGGAGAATCGAGCCGATGTTCGGGTCCTCGACGAAGAGCGAGTGCGGCTCGTGGACGATGAGGCCGATCGCCTGCGAGCTCTGCATGACGAGGCTCCGGGCGGCGCGGTTCGGGACGAAGCCGACCTTGGCGATGGCGGCCTCGATGGCCTCGCGTGCCTCGTCCGAGACGTAAGGCTGACCGTTGAGCACCCGGCTGACGGTGCCCCGCGAGACGCCGGCTTCCGTGGCCACGTCCTTGACGGTCGCGCGACGGCGGCGGCCCATGACATCCGTGCGATCGCTGCTCACGCGTTCATCGTATGTGCACGCACACACCGCGCGCCGAGGTTCTCGATCAGTGTTTGACAGCCAGCGACGTCCCACCTAGTCTGTACACGTTCACAGAGCCTCAACGCGGAGGAACACCGCTCGGACCTGTGCACGTTCACAGGATCCAGAGGAGAACATGTCGGTCCCCGCCCGCCCCTTCGAGCACGACGGCATCGCGTTCGGGTGCGATTACAACCCCGAACAGTGGACGCCGGGCGTCTGGGACGAGGACATCGCGCTCATGCGCGAGGCCGGCGTCGACCTCGTCGCGATCAACATCTTCGGCTGGGCCCACCTCGAGCCGCGCGCGGGGCAGTACGACTTCGCCCGCCTCGACGACATCATCGGCCGGCTGCACGCCGCCGGCATCCGGGTGAATCTCGGCACCGGCACCGCGTCGACGCCCGCGTGGCTGACGACGGCGCACCCCGAGATCCTCCCCGTCGTCGACGACGGCACCCGACGCTACCCCGGCGGACGCCAGGCGTGGTGCCCGAGCTCGCCCGTCTACCGTGAGGCCGCGCTCGCACTCGTCGACGCCGTCGCCGCCCGCTACGGCGCGCACCCGGCCGTCGCGCTCTGGCACGTCTCGAACGAGCTCGGATGCCACAACGCGCTGTGCCACTGCGACGAGAGCGCCGCCGCCTTCCGCACCTGGCTGCAGGCCCGCTACGGCACGGTCGCCGAGGTGAACCGCGCATGGGGCACCGCCTTCTGGAGTCAGACCTATTACGAGTGGGACGAGATCCTCACCCCGAAGGCGACGCTGTCCAGCCGCAACCCGGGTCAGGTCCTCGACTTCCACCGCTTCAGCAGCGACGCGCTGCTCGAGCACTACCGCGCCGAGGCCGAGGTAATTCGCGCGCACAGCGACGTGCCGGTCACGACCAACTTCATGGTCACGGCCCACATCGAGAACCTCGACTACTGGTCGTGGGCGGGAGAGATGGACGTCATCGCGAACGACCACTACCTCGACCACCGCCTCGGCGACCCCCGGTCGGAGCTCGCCTTCGCGGCCGACCTCTCCCGCGGTCTCGCGCAGGGCGCCCCGTGGATCCTCATGGAGCACTCGACCGGCGCCGTCAACTGGCAGCCGCTCAACAAGCCCAAGGCGCCGGGCGAGATGATCCGCAACTCCCTCACCCACGTCGCCCGCGGCGCCGACGGCGTCTGCTTCTTCCAGTGGCGGGCCTCGGTGCAGGGCAGCGAGAAGTTCCACTCCGCGATGCTGCCGCACGCCGGCACCGACTCGGCCGTCTGGCGCGAGGTCGTCGAGCTCGGCGGCATCGTCGACCGCCTCGGCGAGGTCGCCGGCTCGCGCGTCGAGACCGACGTGGCGCTTCTCTTCTCGTGGGAGTCGTGGTGGGCGAGCCAGAGCGAGACCCGCCCGAGCCAGTCGCTCGGCTACCTCGACCAGGTCCACGCCGCCTACCGGGCGCTCCACGCGAACGGTCTGACCGTCGACGTCGTCGCCCCCGGCGCCGACCTGTCGGCCTACCGGTTCGTCGTCGTGCCGGGTCTGCACCTCATGGCCGAGGCGGATGCCGGGGTCCTCACCGCGTGGATCGCGGCGGGCGGCACCGCGCTCGTCACCTTCTCGACCGCCATCGTCGACGAGAACGACCGCGTCTACACCGGCGGCTACGCCGGTCCGCTGCGCGAGGCGCTGGGCCTCCACATCGAGGAGTTCGCCCCCGTCGCCCCCGACGCCGCGCTCACCCTGAGCGACGGGTCCACCGCGCGGCTGTGGTCCGAGCGTTCGCGCCCGACGACGGCCCGGGTCGAGGCATCCTTCACCGACGGACCCGCCCAGGGGATGCCGGCCGTCACCCGCAACGCGTGGGGTGACGGGACGGCGCACTATCTCGCGACGCTTCTCAGCGACGCCGACTACCGTGACCTGGCGGCGCGCCTCGCCGCCGAGGCGGGGGTCGCCCCCGCCGCCCGCCCGCAGCCCGGCACCGGCGATCTCGAGATCGTCCGCCGACGCGGCGAGGGGGCGTCGTACCTCTTCGTGATCAACCACGGCGAGACCGAGGTCCACGTCGACTCCGACGGCGTCGACCTCGTGACCGGCGCATCCGTCGCCGGCCACGTCACCGTTCCTGCGGGAGCGGTGCGCATCATCAGAGAGGAGGCGGCCGCATGACCGCCACGGAAGTCCTCGTGACGCGTTCGTCGGCGAAGCCGCCGCGCGCGAAGCGGATCCCGCGGGCCAAGACCCCGCACAAGGGGGCGATCGCGGTCTTCACCGGACCGTTCGGCATCCTCTTCCTGCTCTTCTACCTGATCCCCATCGGGTACGCGATCTGGCAGTCGCTCCTGGTCGTCCAGCGCGACGGGCTGTACGGCGAGCCGACCGAGGTGTTCGGCGGGCTCACCCAGTACATCCAGGTGTTCCAGAACGCGCCGTTCTGGGAGTCGGTCGGGCGCGTGCTGCTGTTCGGCGTCGTGCAGGTTCCGGTCATGCTCGGGCTCGCACTGCTGTTCGCGCTGCTGCTGGACTCTCCGGTCCTGAAGGGCAAGCGGTTCTTCCGCCTCGCCTTCTTCGCGCCCTACGCCGTGCCCGGCGTCATCGCCGCGATCATGTGGGGCTTCCTGTACTCGCCCAACCTGTCGCCCTTCACCGACGTCACCCGCACGGTCGACTTCCTCTCGCCCGAGATGGTGCTCTGGTCGATCGCGAACGTCGTGACGTGGGTCTTCGTCGGCTACAACATGCTGATCATCTACTCCGCGCTGCTCGCGATCCCCGCCGAGGTGTACGAGGCGGCACGCCTCGACGGCGCCGGTCAGATCCGCATCGCCTGGTCGATCAAGATCCCGATGGTCGCCCCCGCGATCATCCTCACGGCCGTGTTCTCGATCATCGGGACGCTGCAGCTGCTCGCCGAGCCGCAGGTGTTCCGCTCGTTCAGCTCGGCGGTCTCGTCGACGTACACCCCGAACATGACGATCTACGCGACCAGCGCGGTGCCGAACCCCTACCTGGCGGCGGCGTTCTCGGTCGTGCTGGCCCTGGCCACCTGCGTCCTGTCGTTCGCGTTCTTGAAGCTCACCCAGCGGAAGGCCGAGCAATGAGCCTCCTCACCCGTACGAACGGCGCCCTCGCGACCGACCTGCCGAAGACGCGCGGACCGCGCGAGAGCATCCTGTCGCGCACCGCCGCCCTGCTGGTCATGGGCGTGTTCACGCTCTACTTCCTCGTGCCGATCTGGTGGCTGTTCATCGCCTCGACGAAGGACCGCGGCCAGCTCCTGACCACCAACGCGCTGTGGTTCGCCGACTGGAACCTGTTCGCCAACATCGGCGACCTCGTCTCGTACAACAACGGCATCTACTTCCGCTGGCTGCTCAACAGCCTCGCCTACGCCGGCCTCGGGGCGCTGCTCGCGACCGTCTTCGCCGGCATGGCGGGTTACGCCCTGGGCAAGTACAACTTCCGCGGCCGCGAGGCGTTCTTCAACATCGTCCTCGGCGGCGTGCTGGTCCCTGCGACCGCCCTCGCCCTGCCGCTGTTCCTGCTGTTCAGCCAGGTGAACCTGACGAACACGTTCTGGTCGGTGCTGCTCCCCAGCATCGTGAGCCCGTTCGGCGTCTACCTCGCCCGCATCTACGCGTCGTCGTCGGTGCCCGACGAGCTCATCGAGGCGGCGCGCCTCGATGGCTCGGGCGAGGTGCGCACGTTCTTCACGGTGTCGACGCGTCTCATGGCGCCGGCGCTCGTGACGATCTTCCTCTTCCAGTTCGTCTCGATCTGGAACAACTTCTTCCTGCCGCTGATCATGCTGCGCAGCCAGGAGCTGTTCCCGGTCACCTACGGCCTCTACACGTGGAACACGCAGCTCAACCAGATCCCCGAGCTGCGCACCTACGTGCTGGTCGGCGCGTTCCTGTCGATCGTGCCGCTCATCGTCGCTTTCCTCTTGCTTCAGCGCTTCTGGCGCAACGGACTCGGCACCGGTTCCGTGAAGTGAGTTCCCGCCGCGGGCGGACCCCGCGGCATCCCTGCAGTACCCGTTCCTGTCACACCCGATCAATGATCAGATTGGAAATCCCATGCAGCACACCAAGAAGGCAGTCGTCGCCGGCGTCGCACTGCTCACGGCGTTCACCCTGGCCGGCTGCGCCGGCGGCAACGGCGGCACCGGCAACGGCAGCGGCGGCGCAGCCGACCCCGCGGCCTGCGCCCCCTCGGACGGCAAGGTCACCCTCGACTTCACCTCGTGGATCCCCGGCATCGAGGACGTCGTGAAGATGTGGAACGACGAGAACCCCGACATCCAGGTGAAGGTCCAGACCGGCCCCAACGGCAACTCCGGCACCTACTCGAGCTTCTTCAGCCAGCTCGAGGCCGGCAACGCGCCCGACCTCGGCCAGATCGAGTACGACGCGCTGTCGAGCTTCCGCGTGCAGGACGGTCTCGAGGACCTGGCCGCGTGCGAGGACGTCGCCGCCGCCAAGGACGAGTTCATCCCGTGGACCTGGAACCAGGTCACGCTCGGTACCGACGGCGTCTACGGCATCCCGCAGGACTCCGGCCCCATGGCGCTGTTCTACCGCTCCGACCTGTTCGAGCAGAACGGCATCGACGTCCCCACCACGTGGGACGAGTACAAGGAGGCCGCCAAGAAGGTGCGCGAGGCCGGTGGGTACATCACAAACTTCTCGACCGCCGACATCAACCAGTTCGCCGGCTTCGTCTGGCAGACCGGTGGCGACTGGTTCTCCAACGACGGCAGCGCCTGGAAGGTCAACCTGACCGGAGACCAGTCCAAGACGGTCGCGGACTACTGGCAGGAGCTCATCGACGAGGACCTCGTCTCCACCTACCCGGCCTGGACCGAGGAGTGGAACAACGCCTACAACTCGGGTGAGGTCTGGACCTGGAACTCGGCCGTGTGGGGTGCCAACTCCATCTCGTCCGGTGCTCCCGACACCGCCGGCAAGTGGTCGGTCGCGCCGTCGCCGCAGTGGAAGGCGGGCGAGAAGGCCGCCGGCAACTGGGGCGGATCGTCGATCGCCGTCTTCAAGGGCACCGACCACCCGTACGAGGCCGCGAAGTTCGCGCTGTGGCTGAACACGTCCGACGAGGCCCTCACCGCCCTCAACGAGTCGGCGAACATCTACCCCGCCACGACCGAGGGTCTGACCCTGCCGTCGCTGCAGGAGGGTGTCGAGTTCTACGGCGGGCAGAAGATCTACGACGTCTTCGCCGAGGCCGCTGCGCAGGTCAACCCCGACTTCGTCTGGGGCCCGACCATGACGCAGACCTACGCTGACGTGTCGGACGGCTTCCAGAAGGCCGCCACCGGCCAGGGCACGCTGTTCGAGGCGCTCGAGGCGGCGCAGACCAAGACGGTCGACGCCCTCAAGGCGCAGTCCATCCCCGTCTCCGAGTGACCGCTCGCTGACACCACGCATCCGCGCCGCGGGTCGGGCCTCCGGGCTCCGATCCGCGGCGCGGCCGCGTTCGGTCAGGACTCGCGCGAGGCCTGCTTGACCTTCTCGTAGGCGTCGAGCGCGTTCTGCCGGGTCGCCTTCAGGTCGACGATCGGCAGGGGCGGCTGCCCGTCGGCATCCCGGTACTCCGGAGCCCACCGCCCGACGTACTCGCGGTTCTTGTCGAACTTGTCGGCCTGCAGCTCCGGGTTGAAGACGCGGAAGTACGGTGCGGCGTCGGCGCCCGACCCGGCGACCCACTGCCAGTTGAACGGGTTGCTCGCCCCGTCGGCGTCGACGAGGCAGTCCCAGAACCACTCCTCGCCGCGGCGCCAGTCGATGAGAAGGTTCTTGATGACGAAGGATGCCGTGATCATCCGCACGCGGTTGTGCATGTAGCCGGTCTCCCAGAGCTCCCGCATCCCGGCATCCACCATGGCGTAGCCGGTGCGCCCCTTCTGCCAGGCCTCGAGTGCGGAGGGCTTCACGCGCGGCCAGGGGAACGCGTCGAACTCCCGCCGGAGGTTCTTCGTCGCGAGGTCGGGAAAGTGGTACAGGGTGTGCCAGGCGAACTCGCGCCAGCCGATCTCGGACAGGAACTGCGAGGCGCCGGTCGCCTCGACCGCGGCGTGCCAGACGGTGTGCGGGCTCAGCTCGCCCCAGCGCAGGCGCGGCGAGAGCATCGACGTCGCCCCGGCGGCGGGGCGGTCGCGGGCCTCGCCGTAGTGGCCGAGGTCCTCGTCGAGAAACTCGCGCAGGCGGCGGCGGGCCGCCGGTTCGCCCGGCTCCCACGTGTCGCGCAGGCCCTGCGCCCAGTCCGGTGCGGTGGGCAGCAGACCCCAGTCGTCGAGGTCGTCCGACGCGGGGTAGCGCGAGGGTCCGCTCACCTCCCGCGGTTCGGGCAGCGGCGCGCGCGGAGCGGGCTGCGCGAGGCACGCCCGCCAGAACGGGCTGTAGACCGAGAAGTGCTTGCCCGACCCCGTCTGGATGGTCCAGGGTTCGAAGAGAACGGATGCCGCGAACGACGCGACCTCGACGCCGCCGTCCCGCAGGCCCGCCTTCAGCTGCGCGTCGATCTCGCGCTCGGGCCCGCCGTAGCGCCGATTCCAGAACACGGCGCCGGCGCCGGTGTCGTCGGCCACGTCGCGGACGACCCGGGCGGCGGGTCCGCGGCGCAGGATCAGCCGCGAACCGCGCTCCGCGAGCCGTTCGGCGAGCGAGGCGAGCGAGTGGTGCAGCCACCACCGGGCCGCCCCGCCGAGCGGGCGGATGCCCTCGGACTCCTCGTCGAGGACGTAGAGACCGATGACGGGCTCGCCGCGGTCCACGGCCGCGCGCAGGGCGGGGTGGTCGGCGAGGCGCAGGTCGTCGCGGAACCAGACGATCGAAGGGGACGGCATCCCCTCATCCTCGTCACCCGACGAGGCCGGCGCCGCCCCTTGCAATCCGGCGCGGAATCCCTCAGACGGCCTCGACGGAGTGCCCGCGCGGGATCGCGAGGGTGAGTCCGCCGGCGATGACGCGGACGGCGATGCGGGTCGCCTCGCCGAACTCGTCGCCGTCGAGCTGCACGGGGTGCGCCTCCTCGGCGGCGAGGTCGATGCCCTTGCCGCGCGAGTAGCGCACGGAGTTGTCGGCGGTGCGGAGCGAGAGGATCTTGCGTCCGGTGCGGAATTTGCGCAGCACGCTGTTGTCCCACGCGAGGCGCCGCCAGACGAGCAGCCAGCCGAACGCGGAGCGCGGCTGCAGGATCGCGACGTCGAGTTCGCCGTCGGTGATGGATGCCTCGGGGATCAGCTCGAGCCCCGCCTGGAGCGACCCGCAATTGGCGAAGAGCACACTCTGCACGTCGGCCCGGTGGATGCGGTGACCCGGCACCTGGTAGACGACCGGGAACGGCTTGGCCTGGGCGATCGACCGGGCGGCGCCGTCGACGTAGGCGACCCAGCCGACCTTCTTCTTCAGGTCGCTGTTCGTGTTGGCGATCATCGCGGCGTCGAGCCCCATCCCGCCCATGACGACGAACGCGTGCTCGGCGGTCTCGCCGTCGGGACGACGCAGCTGCGCGAGGCCCACGTCGATCGCGAGGGTGTCGCCGTCGAAGGTGGCGGCGATCATCGCCGCCGGGTCGTCGAGCGGGAGCCGGAGGTTGCGGGCCAGCAGGTTGCCGGTGCCGCTCGGCACGATCGTGAGGGGGACGGGGGAGCCCGTCATCGCCTCGCTCACGGCGCGGACGGTGCCGTCGCCGCCTGCGACGAGGACGGCATCCACCCCTTCTTTCAGGGCCTGGCGGGCGACGTCGTCGCCGAGGTCGTCGACGGTGGTCTCGTAGAAGAGGGGCTCGGACCAGCCGGCTGCCTTGGCGGCGGTCGCGACCTGCTCGCGCAGCGCGTCGCCGTCGACCTTGACGGGGTTGTAGACGAGGGCGGCCTTCGGGCTCGGCCGACCGTCCTCGTCGGGCATCGGCTCGGTCGATCCGCTGCGGTCGACCCGGCGGGCCTCGCCCGTCTCGCCGTCCTCCGTGTCGGGCGCGATGTCGTCGGGCTCGCGGATGACGCCGTCGGGTTCTGCGGCAGCAGCCGGGTCGTGCGCGTCGTCGGAGCCGTGCGTCGTGCCGGGGTCGGTCGCCATGCGTACAGGATAGGGCCCGGCATCCGTCTCCCGGGGCCCCTTGCGCGGCTGCGCGATCCGCACCAGGGGAGGGGGCCGGGAGGCCCGCGACTAGACTCGACGGGTGATCGATCTCGCCCTCCTCCGTGACGACCCGGCCCTCGTGAAGCGCTCGCAGGAAGCCCGCGGCGAGTCGCCCGACACCGTCGACGCCGCCCTGGCCGCCGACCGTGAGCGGCGCGCGGCGATCACCGCCTTCGAGGAGCTCCGCGCCGAGCAGAACGCGCACGGCAAGCGCGTCGCGAAGGCGCCGAAGGACGAGAAGGCGGCGCTCGTCGCCGAGGCGAAGGACCTCAGCGAGCGCGTCAAGGCCGCCCAGCAGGCGGTCACCGTGGCCGAGGAGGCCGCCTCGGCGGCCCTCGCGCGCATCGAGAACATCGTCATCGACGGCGTGCCCGCCGGTGGCGAGGACGACTTCATCACGCTGCGCACGCACGGCGAGCCCGCGACATTCGACTTCGAACCGCGCGACCACCTCGCCCTCGGCGAGATGCTCGGGGCGATCGACACCGAGCGCGGGGCGAAGGTCTCGGGCGCGCGGTTCACCTTCCTCACCGGGATCGGTGCCCGACTCGAGCTCGCCCTTATGAACCTCGGGATGCAGCGGGCGCTCGAGGCCGGCTTCATCCCCATGATCCCGCCGACCCTCGTCCGCGCCGAGGTCATGCGCGGCACCGGCTTCCTCGGTCAGCACGCGGACGAGGTCTACCACCTCGACGACGACGACCTGTACCTCGTCGGCACGAGCGAGGTCCCTCTCGCCGGCTACCACATGGACGAGATCCTCGACCTCGAAGCGGGCGCGAAGCGCTACGCCGGCTGGTCGACGTGCTACCGCCGCGAGGCCGGCTCGTACGGCAAGGACACCCGCGGCATCATCCGCCTGCACCAGTTCAACAAGCTGGAGATGTTCGTCTACACGACGCCCGACGACGCCGAGGCCGAGCACCTGCGCCTCGTCGAGATGCAGGAGCGCATGCTCCAGGACCTCGGCCTCGCGTACCGCGTGATCGACGTGGCCGCCGGCGACCTGGGGTCGTCCGCCGCGCGCAAGTACGACGTCGAGGCCTGGGTCCCGACGCAGGGCGCGTACCGCGAGCTCACGTCGACGTCGAACTGCACCACCTACCAGGCCCGCCGCCTCGACATCCGGTACCGCCCCGAGGGCGGCCGCACGGCTCCCGTCGCGACGCTGAACGGCACGCTCGCGACGACCCGCTGGATCGTCGCCCTGCTCGAGACGCACCAGCGCGAAGACGGCTCGGTCGTCATCCCCGAGGTCCTGCGCCCCTACCTGGGCGGCCTCGAGGTGGCGGAGCCGATCGCGTGAGTCCCGAGGGAGCCCCCGCGACCGGCGAGGTCCGCGCCTTCTCGCCCGACGATGCCGCCGAGGTGGTCGACGAGATCGCGACGGATGCCGCCGAGCCCCCGCGCGAGCGACTGCTCATCGCGCTCGACGTCGACGGCACGATCCTGCTCGAGGACGAGAGCTACAGTCCCGGTGTCGTCGACGCCATCGCCGACGCGCAGCGAGCCGGGCACGAGGTCATGCTCGCGACGGGTCGCTCCTGGGAGGGGACGCGCCACATCCTCGAAGGGCTGGCGCTCACCCCCGAGTACGTCGTGTGCTCGAACGGCGCCGTGATCCTGCGGCGCACCGGCCCAGCCGGCACCCGCGAGTACGAGCGGTTCCACACCGAGCAGTTCGACGCGTCCGAGGTGCTGACCCTGCTGCGCGACCACCTCCCCTCGGCGCGGTACATGGTCGAACTGCCCGACGGGCGTCGCCTCTACACCGACGACATGGACGAGTGGAACGTGTCGCGCGCCGACCGCGTCCCGTTCGAGGACCTCTCCGCGCAGCCGGTGTCGCGCGTCGTCGTGGTGTCGGAGGAGGGCACCGATCAGGACTTCGTCGACCTCGTGTCGCGGATCGGCCTGAACGAGGTCTCGTATGCGGTGGGCTGGTCGGCGTGGCTCGACATCGCGCCGCAGGGCGTCGACAAGGCGACCGGTCTCGAGAAGGTGCGCGAGTGGCTGGGCATCGACCCCGCCCACGTCGTCGTCATCGGCGACGGACGCAACGACATCGGGATGTTCCGATGGGCGCGCGCGAACGGCGGACGGGCGATCGCCATGGGCCAGGGGCCCGATGAGGTGACCTCCGAGGCGTCGGAGCTCACGGCATCCGTCACCGAGGGCGGCGTCACGGCGGTGCTGAAGGCCCTCTGACCGGGCCCGTTCAGGCCGCCCACAGGCGCTGCCGCGAGAATGGACGGGTTCTGGGGTCGGCTAGACTCGGCCTGTTCGACCGGGGCTGTCTGCGCGGTCGGGAGGGTTGTCCGAGCGGCCGAAGGATCCGGTCTTGAAAACCGGTGGGCAGCAATGTCCCGTGGGTTCGAATCCCACACCCTCCGCACTGTCCGAAAGGTGATCCGTGAGCGCAAGGCATGACGCGAAGGCGACGAAGTTCCGCCGTCAACCCGTCGCCCGTCACGGAGCGCTGACGTCGCCGCATCCGCTGCGTCAGGTCTTCACGATCCTCGCCGCGGTCCTCGCCGTCGCGCTGGTCAGCACGGTCGCCATCGGCGGGTTCTACGTGTGGGATGCCGCGCGCAGCCTCGACGAGAACGGTGTGGCGATCGGCGACGACGCCCCCCTGCCGCCGCACATCGGCGAGATCGAGGGCGGCGTCAACATGCTCGTCGTCGGCACCGACTCGTGCGAGGGCCAGGACCTCAAGCTCTTCCCGCGCTGCGCGCACGACGACGGCGGCGAACGCAACGACGTGACGATGCTCGTGCACATCAGCGACGCACCCCGCCGCGTGACCGTCGTGTCGTTCCCGCGCGACATGATCGTGCCGATCCCGTCGTGCACCTCGCCCGACGGTACGACGTCCTCCGCGATGAGCGCGCAGATGATCAACACGTCGTACAGCTACGGGGGCCTCGGCTGCTCGGTCGCGACCGTCGAGGAGTTGACGGGGATCGACATCCAATTCGCCGCGGCGATCCGCTGGACGGGTGTCATCAACATGTCCGACGCGATCGGCGGTGTCGACGTCTGCCTCAGCGACGACATCAAGGACCGGCACACGGGTCTCGACCTCAAGAAGGGCAACCAGACGCTCGTGGGCGCCGAGGCGCTGCAGTTCCTCCGCATCCGCCACGGCATCGGCGACGGGTCCGACCTCGGCCGCATCTCGAACCAGCAGCAGTTCATGAGCTCGCTCGTGCGCAAGCTGCAGTCGGGCGAGGTGCTCTCGAACTACCCCGCGCTGCTGAACCTCGCCAACACGGCGCTCCGTCAGGTGAACGAGAAGCAGCTGGTCCTCAGCGAGTCGCTCACCAACCCGCAGCGGATGGTGCAGATCGCGATGGCCGTCGCCGACGTCCCGTACAAGGACATCGTCTTCGTGCAGTACCCGACCGTGTACGCGCCGGGTGGCGCGCGCGTGCTGCCGGTCACGTCGGCCGCGGACGTACTCTTCACGGCGCTGTCCGAGAACAAGCCCATCCGTGTGACGGGCTCCGCGAGCGGCGGCAACGGCGTCGAGATCGTCGGCGAGGCCGACGATCCGAACGCGACGCCCGATCCGACCGGATCCGCGACGCCCGACCCGAGCGGCACCCCGGGAGCCACGGCGACCCCGCCGGCGGGCGAAGAGGGCACCGTCGACCTGCCGGGCGAGATCACGGGCCAGTCGGCCAACGAGGTCACCTGCACCGTCGCGCAGCGCTGAGCCCCGGTTCGGTGAGGCGCCGCAGAGCGGTTATGCTTGCGTGGTGCATCCTCGCCGTCCGCGGCCGGATGCCTGGAGACGTCGCATAGTCAGGCCTAGTGCACCACCCTGCTAAGGTGGAGTCCCCTTTAGGGGACCGAGGGTTCAAATCCCTCCGTCTCCGCCACGAGAAGCCCCGGTTCGCCGGGGCTTCCGTCGTCTCGGATGCCGAGTGTTACAACCCGACTTGCACGGCCGCCGCGCACCCCGCATCGTCGGGGGATGAGCGTCATCCCCCCGATCGGATCCCACCCGTTCGACCGGATCGATCGGTCGCGGTTCGATCGTCCCGAGAGCCGTAAGTGGAGCCTGCACCCGGGGTCCGTCGGCGCGTGGGTGGCCGAGATGGACTTCGGCATCGCGCCGCCGGTCTCGGAGGCGTTGCAGCGAGCGGTGACCGACGGCATCCTCGGCTATCTGTCCCCGCCGCTCGCGGCCGAACTCGGGCACGCGACGGCGGACTGGATGCGGACGGAATACGGGTGGCAGGTCGACCCCGAGCGGGTGCACCCGGTGTCGGACGTCATGGCCGCCCTCGGCGTCGCGATCACCGAGTACGCGCCGGCGGGGTCGGCGGTGATCGTGCCCACCCCCGCGTACATGCCCTTCCTCACCTACCTGCCGACCATCGGACACCCCGTCGTGGAGGTACCCGGAGTCGTGGTGGACGGCCGCTGGCAGCACGACCTCGACGGCATCGACGCGGCCTTCGCCGCCGGGGCGCGGACGCTCGTGCTGTGCAACCCGCACAACCCGACCGGCACCGTTCTGACCCGCGAAGAGTTGACCGCTCTCGCCGAGGTCGTCGAACGGCATGGCGGCCGGGTGTTCGCCGACGAGATCCACGCACCGCTGCGGTACGACGGCGCACCCCACGTGCCGTACGCATCGCTGTCCGAGGCGGCGGCGGCTCACACGATCACCGGCACGAGCGCGTCGAAGGCGTGGAACCTCGCCGGGGTGAAGACCGCGCAGCTCATCACCTCGAACGACGCCGACCAGGCCGCGTACCGCCGCTTCGGATTCGCGGTGCAGCACGGCGCGGCGACCGTCGGCGTCGTCGCGGCGATCGCCGCCTACCGCGAGGGGCGGCCGTGGCTCGACGATGTGATCGCGTACCTGGATGCCGAGCGGCACGAGCTCGGGCGACTGCTCGCCGAGCACCTCCCCGCCGCGCGGTACACCCCGCCGCAGGCGACCTACATCGGGTGGATCGACGCGTCCGGCCTCCAGCTGCCGACATCGCCGGCGACCTTCTTCCGCGAGGAGGCGGGAGTCGTCCTCACCGACGGCGCATTGCTCGGCCGTGGCTACGAGGACTTCGTCCGCATCGTGTTCGCGACTCCGCGCCCGGTCCTGCGCGAAGCCGTCCACGCGATGGGGGATGCCGCCCGCCGCGTCGCGGGCGCCTAGTCAGCAGCTCTCAGAGACCGGCGACCTGCTCCTCCTCGTCGGGCTCCGGCACGATGCGGAGTCCGCCGGGGGAGTTCGCGGTGGCCATGAGGCTCTCGATCCACGCGGGGTTCAGCGGGCCGCTGGAACGGCTCTGGTAGCGAACGTCCCAACTGGTGGAGACGCCCACCCAGCGCGAGACGCGGCCGCTTCCGAGGCTCGGGTCGACCGTCCAGGTGAGGATGAACGGCTCGCGACGCCGCAGTTTCGTCACCATCACGACTTCGAGGTGAGCGAGGAGGCGGTCATCGAGCGTGACCGTCTCGGAGCCGAATGCCAAACGTCCCATCAGCGCAAGCTTACGCTGTAAGCATGCGGATCCGCCGAGAAAGGGGGAGGATCGGCGTGGAGGCTCCTCATGAGCAGACAGACCGATCGTGCGATGACGCCGCGACTGAGTCGCGCAGGGATCGTCGACGCGGCGCTCGATCTCGTCGATCGCTCGGGTCCCGCGGGACTGTCGATGCGCGCCCTGGGCAATCACCTGGGTGTTGAAGCGATGTCGCTGTACCGCCACGTCCACGGCAAAGAGGACCTCCTCGAAGGCGTCGTCGACCTGCTGACGTCGGAGCTCACCGAGGTCATGGAGCGCGAGGCCGAGGAGCATTGGCAGACGTTCCTGCAGAACGTGGCCCACGCCGTGCGCGAGATCGCGATCACGCATCCGCTCGCCTTCCCCCTGATCGCGACCCGCCACCCCGCCGCGCCGTGGCTGCGCCCGCCGCTGCGCAGCATCGAGGCCGTCGACATCCTTCTTCGCGTCCTGCTGGCGCACGGGTTCTCCGACGAGCAGGCCGTCCGTGCCTACCGCGGCTTCAGCAGCTTCCTGCTCGGTCAGCTGCTCCTCGAGGCCGCCGTCCGCGGTGCCGACGTCGGTGGGGCGGGGGCCGCGTCCGGGACGGGGGAGCCCTCCTTCTCGGGCCAGGGCGAGGACGACCTCGACGACGCACCGCAGGTGCGCCGACTACGCCCCCTCCTGAGCGAGGACCACAGCAAGGAGGAGTTCGAGACCGCCCTCGAGGTCCTCCTCGACAGGCTCGAAGCCGAGCTGTCGCCGTAGCGCGCAGAGGTCTTGTCGCCGGGTGCATCCACGGCGGCCCTTCGACGGGAATACACAGTGGTGCCCGACATATCCGCCGGGCGCGACTCTTCTCATCGAAGGAGCAGCATGATGAACAAGAAGTTCGGGATCGCCCTCGCCGCCGTCGTCACGGGCGCGCTGGCGCTCACCGCCTCGCCCGCGTCGGCGCACCAGGCGACGAAGCCCGCCGGCACCATCGTCGACGTCGCCGTGAACGCCTCCGGCGGCGGCACCCCCGACGGCAACGCGTCCGACTACGACATCCTGGTCCAGGCCCTCGTCGCGACCGGGCTCGACGACACCCTCGCCGACACGGGCTCGACCTACACCGTGTTCGCGCCGAACGATCGGGCCTTCCTGCGCCTCGTCACGGATCTCACCGGCACGGCGCCGGCATCCGAGGCGGCCGCCCTCGAGGCGATCACGTCGACCTTCACGGCGGATCAGATCAGCGACATCCTGCTGTACCACGTGGTCGCGGGCAAGAAGCTGTCCCCGGTCAAGGTGCTCTTCTCGCGCTCGATCGACATGGCGAACGGCGGCACGATCGAGCCCCGCGGCATCGTCCTGCGCGATGAGACGCCCGAGCTGAAGAACCCCAAGCTCGTGCTCCGCGCGATCAACATCAAGGCCTCCAACGGCGTCATCCACTCGATCGACCGGGTGCTCGTCCCGGCATCCTGACCGCCGACGGTCGCCGCCGCGGCGCCCATCAGCGCGAGAGCAGACGCTGCAACCAGCGCAGTCTCGCGCGGCGGGCGTCGCGGCTGAGGGGGGCATCGGGCGCCAGGGCGTCGAAGGCGTGCGCGCCGCCGGGCCAGACGTGCAGCTCGGCATCGCCGCCGGCCGCCCAGATCCGGCGCGCGTAGTCGACGTCCTCGTCGCGGAACGTCTCGGCCGATCCCACCTCGATGAACGTCGGGGGCAGCCCGCCGAGATCGTCGGCGAGAGCGGGGGAGGCGTAGGTCGGTACGTCGTCGCCCGCGAGCCCGCCGAGGTACGCGGCCCACCCCGTGGCGTTCGCCGCGCGGTCCCACGTGCCCGCACCCGCCATCTGATGAGCGGATGCCGAGTCGTTGCGGTGATCGAGCATGGGGTAGACGAGCATCTGCCCGAGCAGCGCGGGACCCCGTCGATCCCGGGCCATCAGGGCGGCGCCGGCCGCGAGTCCGCCGCCGGCGCTGACGCCCTCGAGGATGATGCGGTCACGGTCGAAGCCCAGCTCCCGCGCGTGCTGGAACAGCCAGACGAGGCCCGCGTAGACGTCGTCGAGCGGGGCCGGGTACGGGTTCTCGGGCGCGAGGCGGTAGTCGACCGACACGATCGCCGCGCCGAGCTCGAGTGCCGGCTCGCCGAGGGAGGGGAGCACGTCGTAGGGCGTCCCGACCACCATGCCGCCGCCGTGGACGTGGTAGATCACCGGGAGCGCGTCGCCCCCGGGTCGAGGTTTCAGGACCACGAGCCGTACCGGCGCGCCGTCGGCGCTGCGGGTGACGTGCTCCTCGGCGTCGAAGCGGCCGCCCAGGGTGTATTCGTCGCGGGTCGGGACGACGGCGCGCGCGCGGAGCGCCAGGATCTCCGCGGGGGTGAGCGAGACCACGATGTCGTCAGCGGCGTCGAGGGCGGCGCGGACGTCCGGGTCGAACGGGGGCCGCGCGACGTCGCCGTCGAGGTTCGCTGCGTGGGGGCTCCGTTGCACCGCCGGCATCCCTTCTCCGATGCTAAATCGCGTTAGCTCGGAGGATAGCGGATGATGCCGAAGTGCGTGTCACGCCTGCCGCGGCGCGCTCACCGACCCCCGGTTGCGCAGGGGTAGGGGGATCCGCTGCACGCCCGTCGGGGCGTCGGCGTCGGGGTCGAGCAGTGCCTCGACCGACCGCAGGCCCAGCTCGAAGTGCGGGATGGCGAACGTGGTGAGGCCGGGGTGAACCCACCCGGCCAGCTGATGGTCGTCGAACGAGACGATCGAGAAGTCTTCCGGCACACGCAGGCCCGCCTCGGCGATGGCCTGGTACGCACCGAAGGCGATACGGTCGTTGAACGCGATGATCGCCCCCGACCGCACCCCCGACGAGATGAGATCCGAGGTCGCCTTCCACCCGTCGACGGGGAGCCAGATCGAGAGCACGCGGCCCGACGCCGGGGCGAGCCCTGCCCCCGCCAGCTCGTCGAGGATGCCCTCGAGCCGCTCGCGCCCGGCGACGGTGTCCCGCGGGACGTCGGCGAGTGTCGGCCCCGCCCCGATGAGGTGGATGCTGCGGTGCCCCTGCTCGAGCAGCAGTCGGGCGGCCCGCCGGCCGGCGTCGAGTTCATCCGGGAGGATCGCCGGCACGTCGGCCGACCGGTCCTCGGGGAGGGTGTTCAGCAGCACCACGTTGCGGTGGGCGAGGGCCTTCGGGACGCGACGCTCGCGGGTGAACATCGACGCCATGATGACCCCGTCGACCTGACGATCGAGCATCGCGTCGATCAGCCGCCCGCGCTCGGACTCGTCGCCCTCGTACTCGCCGATGAAGAGCAGGTGACCGTGGCGGCGCGCGCCCTCGAGCGCGCCCTTGATCATGTCGCCGGCGAGCTGCGAGGTCGCGACGGTGTCGGAGATGAACCCGATCGTGCGGCTCGTGCCGCTGCGCAGGCCCGCGGAGATCATGTTGGGCCGGTAGCCCAGCTCGGCGGCGACCAGGCGGATGCGCTCCTGCGAGGATTCCGCGATGCGCATCTCGTCGCCGCGCCCCGACAGGACGAGGGAGGCGGTCGTCCGCGACATGCCGGCCGCGCGGGCGACGTCGGCGAGCGTCACGCGGTTCTTGCTCACGGCTTCCTCCTGTCCCGCGATCCTAGTGCGGGGGCGGCCCGCCGCCGGAGAGCGCGAGGGCGGCGACCGCGACGCATCCGTGGATCACAGCTGCATCACGCGGCTCGGCATCCCATTGACATCCTCTGCTCCGGTGCCGCAAGATGACCTTGCTAACGCGATTTAGCACGTAGGCGCTCCCCGCGATCACCCGAACGATGTGGTTCCCCGAAAGGAGACATCGATGTCTCGATCCTCACAGCACCCCCTCCGCCCGCTGATCCTGGCCGGCCTGTTCACGACCGTTGCGCTCGGCGTGACGGCGTGCGCCCCTCCCGGCGGCACGGCAGCCCCGCAGGCCTCCTCGACGTCCGACTTCGGTGCGGAGGGACCGACGTGCGGCGACGAGGACGTCGTCCTCAGCGGCTACTTCGAAACCGGCTTCCCGCTGCCGACGGCCCTCACCGAGGAGTTCACGAAGCAGTTCCCGAACGTCACCTTCGACATCCGCGAGGACCAGTTCGCCGTCATCACCCAGAACGCCCCGCGCGTCCTGCAGGACTCGCCGCCGGACCTCATGCGTCTGCCGCAGATGTCCGAGCTCGCCACCGACGGCCTGCTGCTGAACCTCGACCCGTACGCCGAGGCGTTCGGGTGGACCGACTGGCCCGACTCGCAGCTGCAGCAGCTGCGGGTGGACGACGAGGGGCGCCGCGGCAACGGCCCGCTCTACGCCCTGGGTCTCAACTATTCGATGACCGGTGTGTTCTACAATAAGGACCTCGCCGCGCAGATCGGGATGACCGAAGCCCCGAAGACGCTCGACGAGTTCGACGCGGCGCTGCAGGCCGCGAAGGATGCCGGCATCACTCCGATCGCCCAGTTCAACGGTGGTGCCACCGGTGGACTCGCGTTCCCGCTCCAGGCGCTGATGGCCTCGTACGGCGACCCGGCCGCCATCAACGACTGGATCTTCCAGCAGCCGGGCGCGACCATCGACACCCCTGAGAACCTCGAAGCCGCGACGCACCTCGCACGCTGGATCGAGTCGGGCTACTTCGCCGACGACGTGAACTCGTTCGACTACGCGCAGATGATGAGTCGCTTCATCGGCGGCGAGTCGCTGTTCATTTTCGACGGCGACTGGGAGTCGGGCAACCTCGACACCCAGATGCCCGGCAAGGCGGGCTTCTTCCTCATGCCTCCGCGCGAGGAGGGCGGCCAGATCGGAGCGATGTCGGCACCGCTGACCTTCGGTGTGGCGGCGACGGCCGAGCACCCCGACTGCGCGGCTTTCTTCCTCAACTGGACCGCGACCGACGAGAAGGCGCGCACCATCAGCGTCGAGGTCGGCGGCTCGCACCCGATGGGACCGGCCGACGCGTTCATGCCCGAGGTCGACCCCGACTCGACGACGGCGGCGACCCTCGCCGCCGGCGCGCAGCTCAGCGAGGCCAACGGCGCGATGGACTTCATCGCCAACGCGACGGGCGCCATCTACGCCCAGAGCTGGACGCCGAACCTGCAGCGCCTGGTCGCCGGCGAGCAGACCCCCGAGGGACTGCTCAGCTCGGTGCAGGCCGACTACGAGAGCCAGGTCGAGGGCTGAGCATGACCTCCGCTCCTGCCGCTGCTGCGCCGGTGGTCGCCACCGGCGCAGCAGCGCTCGACGACACCGGACTCCGGAAGCGCCGCCGACGGCGGCGCTTCCGCGCGAGCGTGGCCGCCTACCTCCTGGTGCTCCCGGCCGCCGCGTTCTACATCTTCTTCGTGCTGCGCCCCATCACGCTGTCGGCGCAGTACTCGTTCTACGAGTGGAACGGCATCGGCCCCGCCACGTGGGTCGGCTTCGCCAACTACGTCGAGGTCTTCAGCAACCCGAAGCTGATCGGCGCGATCCTCAACGCGTTCGAGCTGATCATCTACTTCAGCCTCATCCCGGTGGCGATCGCCCTCGTTGCGGCCAACATGATCCGCGCGATCGCGGCCAGCCGTCTCGCGGGGGTGGCGCGGACCGTGCTGTTCCTGCCCCAGGTCATCCCGCTGGTGGCGGCGGGCATCATGTGGAGCTGGCAGCTGTCGACCAACGGCCTCGTGAACCAGTTGCTCGGCCTCATCGGCCTCGGCGGCGTCACGAAGGCCTGGCTCGGCGACTTCTCGACCGCGCTCCCCGCGGTCGGCGTCATCGGAGCGTGGGTGCAGGTGGGGCTCTGTCTCGTCCTCATCCTCGCCGGTATGACGAAGGTCGACCCCGCCCTCTACGAAGCCGCGCGCCTCGACGGGGCCGGTCCCGTGCGGGAGTTCCTCTCCGTCACGCTGCCCGGCGTCCGCCAGGAGGTCGCGGTCTGCATCACCGTCACCGTGATCGCCGCGCTCGCGAGCTTCGACATCATCTACATCGCGACCCAGGGCGGCCCCGGCGACAGCACGCTGGTCCCCGGTCTGCAGATCTTCTACCTGGCCTTCTACGAGCGCGAGATCGGCACCGCGTCGGCGTTCGCCCTCGTGCTCATGGCCCTCGTCCTCCTGATCGTCCTCCCGCTGCAGCGGATCCTCCGAGGGAAAGAATCGTGATCGTCCGCCCCCAGGAGAAGTGGATCGGCCGCATCCTGCTGATCGTCCTGATGCTCGTGACGGTGATGCCGTTCGTCAGCCTCTTCGTCACGGCGCTGCACGAGCCGGGGACCTACCCCCGCGGGCTCGAATGGCCCGAGACCCCGCGGTGGGACAACTTCGTCACCGCGTTCGAGTCGGCGAACATGTGGGCGCTCCTGCAGTCAAGCTTCCTCATCGAGATCGCCGTCGTCCCGGTCGCCGTCCTGCTGGCGACCCTCGCCGGTTTCGCGCTCGGTCACCTGCAGCCGCGGGGCGGACGCATCGTGTTCGTCGCCTTCATCCTCGGTCTCACGCTGCCGTTCGAGGGCATCATCACCCCGCTGTACTTCCAGGTGCGCGAGCTCGGCCTGCTGAACACGCGGTGGGCGATCATCCTGCCGCTCATCGGCCTGTTCATGCCGTTCGCGGTGATGTGGATGCGGGCGCATTTCGTGACCATGCCCGCCGATCTCTCCGAGGCGGCGCGCATGGACGGGGCCACCACGTGGCAGCTCTTCTGGCGCATCCACATCCCGCTGTCCGTCCCGGCGCTCTCCTCGCTCGCGATCCTGCTGTTCCTGTGGACGTGGAACCAGTTCCTGCTGGCGATCGTGCTCGTCAACGACCCGGAGCAGCGGACGATGGCCGGCGCGCTGGGGGCGTTCCAGGGGCGCTACGGCACCGACATCCCGCTGCTGTGCGCCGGGTCGCTCCTGATCCTCACGCCGACCCTGATCATCTTCCTGATCTTCCAGCGGCACTTCGTCTCGGCGCTCCTGCAGGGCTCGCTCAAGGGCTGAGATGACCTTCCGGCTCGAGTCCGAGTGGGTGTGGGACTTCTGGGTCGCCGACGACGGCGACGCCTTCCACCTGTTCCATCTGCGCGCACCGCGCAGCCTCGGCGACCCCGAGCGGCGCCACCGGCACGCCCGCATCGGGCGCGCGAGCTCCCGGGACCTGCGCACCTGGACCGACCACGGGGTCGTCCTCGGTCCGGGAGGGGCGGGCAGCCCCGACGGTACGGCGACGTGGACGGGATCCGTGGTGCGCGGCGACGACGGGCTGTGGCGCATGTTCTACACCGGCACCGTGTTCCTCGACGAGGATTCGACCCGCAACGTCGAATCCGTCCTCATGGCCACGTCGCCCGATCTGATTGCGTGGACCAAGCGGGACGGGTTCGTCCTGGCAGCGGCGGGGGAGCTGTACGAGAAGCTCGGCGACAGCTCGTGGGCCGACGAGGCCTGGCGGGACCCGTGGGTGTTCCGCGATCCGCAGGGCAACGGCTGGCACATGCTCCTCACCGCGCGCGCGAAGGGCGCGGACGACCGCTCGGGGGGCGTCGTCGGCCACGCCTGGTCGCCCGACCTCGACACCTGGACCGCTCAGCCGCACCTCGGGGCGGTGTCGACGCGCTTCCCCCACCTCGAGGTCCTGCAGACGGTCCAGGTGGGGGAGGAGCACCTCACACTATTCTGCGCCACGCGCTCCGACGGCGTCGACGGCGTCTGGGCGATGCCGACGGGGCAGGTCCCGATCGACGCGAGCCCCGACGACGCCCGGCTGATCGCCGCCGCCCCCGCCTATGCGGGTCGGGTGGTCCGCGGTCGTGACGGTTCGCCGGCGCTCCTCGCCTTCACGCGGGATGCCGGGGGCGCCCCTCTCGGCATCAGCGACCCGATCGAGGTCGCGTCGCTCTGGCGCGACGCGGTGCGTCTGGGATGATGGCGGCATGATCATCGCCGGGTTGGTGTTCGCGGCGCTCGGCGCCGCCATCCACGTCTACATCTTCTATCTGGAGTCGATCGCCTGGACGGGGGCCGCCGCGCGGCGCACCTTCGGGACGACGGACGAGACCGTGCACGTCACGAAGCCGTTCGCCTACAACCAGGGCTTCTACAACCTGTTCCTCGCGATCGCCGTCTTCCTCGGCATCGTCTTCGTCGCGACCGGGTCGACCGCGATCGGCGCGACCCTCGTCTTCGTCGGCGCCGGGTCGATGGTGGCTGCCGGTCTCGTGCTGCTGCTGTCGGATCGCTCCAAGGCGCGCGCCGCGATGATCCAGCTGACGGCGCCGCTGCTCGGTGTTGTCCTGCTCGCGATCGGACTGGCGCTCTGAGACTCGCGGTCGTCGGCGCCGGCAAGATCGTCGCCGAGTTCCTGCCCCACGCCCGGCAGATCCCGGGCGTCACCCTCGCCGCGATCGTCGGCACCGAGCGCAGCAGGGCGAAGCTCGAGCAGACGGCGGCGACCCACGGCATCCCGTCCGTCTTCACCGACCTCGACGCGTGTCTCGCCGACCCTGCCGTCGACACCGTGTGGGTCGCGGTGCCGAACGTGCTGCACGCCGACGTCGCGCGGCGGGCGCTCCTCGCCGGAAAGAACGTCGTCTGCGAGAAGCCGTTCGTGCTGCGTGCCGAGGACCTCGCCGAGCTCCGCGCGCTCGCCGAGGAGCGCGGGCTGATCCTCGTGGAGGCCATCAGTACGCAGTACCTCGCGAACGTCGAGTGGATGCGGCGGAACCTCAGCCGCCTCGGCGACCTGCGGCTCGTGCAGTGCGAGTACTCGCAGTACTCCTCGCGGTACGACGCGTTCCGCGCGGGGGACGTCGCGCCCGCCTTCGACCCGGCGGCCGGCGGCGGCGCCCTCATGGACCTCGGGATCTACGCGCTGCACCTGGTCGTCGGCCTCGTCGGCGCCCCCGACTCGGTCGTCTACACGCCCCGGATGGAGCGCGGTGTCGACACGTCGGGTGTCGCCGTCCTCGGCTACCCCGACCTGACGGCCGTCTGCGTCGCCGCGAAGGATTCGCCGGGCCCCTCGCGCACGAAGATCCAGGGGACGCAGGGCGTCATGATCGTCGACGGACCGCCCAACGAGATCGTCGTCGTCGAGCTGCAGCTGCGGGACGGGACGAGCGAGCGCATCGCCCTCGACGACGACCCGCATCGGATGACCGCGGAGTTCCGGGCCTTCGTGCGGATGATCGCCGAGCACGATCTCGCCGAGCGCGACCGGCGGCTCGACCACAGCGCGGCGGTGCTCGACGTCGCCCTCCGCGCCGTCGCGTCCGCGGGCCTCCGCCTCGGCTGAGGCGCCCGATAGCCTGACGGGATGAGCGCCGTCACCCGAGCAGAAGAGCCCGTCACCTGGTCGGAGGGGACCTGGACGACCCCGCCGCACGCGGCTGTGGAGCAGGACGGGATGCTGCGCGTCACCGCCGTCGAGGGCAGCGACGCGTGGCGGATCACCTCCTACGGGTTCGTCCACGACACCGAGCACGCGCTGCTCGCGCCGATCCCCGACGGCACCGCGATGGAGGTCGCCTTCGACGCGACCTACGAGGCCCAGTTCGACCAGGCCGGGCTGTTCGTCCGGGTGGACGAGACGCGGTGGGTGAAGGCCGGTGTCGAGTTCTCGGACGGCGACCTGCAGCTGGGCGCCGTCGTGACCGACGGGATGTCGGACTGGTCGCTCGCTCCCGTGCCGGAGTGGCTCGGCCGCCGCATCACGGTGCGCGTGAGCCGGGACGGGAACGCGCTCACCGTGCGGGCGGGCGCCGACGACGAGCCGCTGCGGCTGGTCCGCGTGATCCCCTTCGCAGCCGACCTGGATGCCGCGGCGGGCCCGTTCGTCTGCGCCCCGACTCGTGCCGGGCTGACCGTCGACTTCGCGTCGTGGCGTCGCGGTGCTGCGGACACAGCGCTGCACTGACCGCCCGCGAGGGGTGGATCGTCAGGACGTGGCACGCGGCATCGGTCCGCGATAGGAACGACGGGACCGCTGCCGGACGAGAGGATGCCGATGATCGACCGTGAGGGACTCGCCAGCTTCCTGCGTCACCGCCGCGAATCGCTCCAACCGGAGGACGTCGGGCTCACGCGCGGTCCGCGACGTCGGGCCGGGGGGCTCCGTCGCGAGGAGGTCGCCGCCCTCGCCCACATGTCGACGGACTACTACGCCCGGCTCGAACGCGGAACCGGGCCGCAGCCGTCGGAGCAGATGATCGCCGCGATCGCGCAGGGTCTGCATCTCAGCCTCGGCGAACGGGACCACCTGTTCCGGCTCGCGGGACACACGGCTCCGGCGCGCGGAGCCTCCAGTGCGCATGTGGGGCCGGGGATGCTCCGCATCCTCGACCGTCTCGAGGACACCCCCGCGGAGGTCGTGACCGAGCTCGGCGAGACGCTCCGGCAGACGCCCCTCGCCGTCGCGCTGCTGGGGCCCGCCGCCGAACGGATCGGGCACTCCCGCAGCATCGGGTTCCGCTGGTTCACCGAGCCGGATGCGCGCGCGGCCTACCCTGCCGACGAGCAGGAGCGGCTGTCGCGCGTGTACGCGAGCGGACTACGCGAGATCGTCGCGCTGCGAGGCCCGGAGTCGGCCGCCGCCGACATCGCGGGGGAGCTGCGTCATCGCAGCGCTGAGTTCGCCGAACTGTGGGAGCGGCAGGAGGTGGGTCTCGCGCCGCCCGCGCTCAAGCGCTTTCGGCATCCCGAGGTGGGGATGCTCGAGCTCTCGTGCCAGACGCTCCTCGACCCCGAGCAGTCGCACCGATTGCTCGTGTACACCGCCGTGCCGGGCAGCGAAAGCGCCGAACGCCTGCGCCTGCTCGGCGTCATCGGCACACAGCGCCTGTCCTGACCGGGAGGAGTGGATCCCCGATCCACGGCTGGGGCGGCCCTGGCAGGCCGCGCGCAGCCGGCTCAGGATCGGAGCACACCGCCAGACATCCACGCTCAGGAGCACGCATGCCGACCATCCCCACCACCCCCGACATGACCGGCCGTCTCGCCGTCGTCACCGGCGCCAGCGACGGCATCGGCGTCGAGATCGCCGCGCTCCTGGCCCGGGCCGGCGCGGAGCTGATCCTCCCCGTCCGCAACGAGGCCAAGGGCGAAGCCGCGGCGTGCGGGATCCGCGAGCGGATCTCCGGCGCCCGCGTCTCGACGCGCCCGCTCGACCTGTCCTCGCTCGACTCCGTCGCAGGCCTCACCGCGACGCTGCGCGCCGAGGGCCGCCCCGTGCACATCCTCGTCAACAACGCCGGCGTCATGACCCCGCCGTCGCGCCGGGAGACCTCCGACGGGTTCGAACTGCAGTGGGGCACCAACCACCTCGGTCACGCCGCGCTGACGCTGGGGCTGCTGCCGCTGCTGCGCGAGGGCGCGGCGAGGGTCGTGCAACAGACGAGCATCGCGGCGCGATCGGGCGACATCGACCGCGCCGCCGTGACCACCCCCGCGGGGTATGACGCGATGGCGGCGTACCGATCGTCGAAGATCGCCGTCGGACTCTTCGGCCGTGAGCTCGCCCGTCGCGGTCGGGATGCCGGCTGGAACCTGACGAGTACGCTCGCCCACCCCGGCGTCTCGCCCACCAATCTGCTGGCCGCTCAACCGGGGCTCGGGCGCGAGCGCGAGACCGTCGCGCGTCGGGTCATCCGGTTCCTCTCGCGAGTCGGGGTCACCGGTACGGTGGCCAGCGCAGCTCTGCCCGCGGTGCGTGCGGCGACCGATCCGACCGCGTCGGGCGGAGAGTTCTACGGCCCGAAGCGACTCATCGGCGGGCCCCCCGCGCGCATCCCGCTGTGGGTGTCGCTGGGCGACGACGCCGAGGCCGCGCGCGTCTGGGACGAGACGCTGCACTCGATCGGCCCGCGCTTCGCGGTCTAGCCCGTCGTCTCGGGCTCCGTGGGGCGATAGCCTCCGGGCATGACCGTGCGCACCGTGATCCTGTCGGGCACTGAGCGATACGCCGACCCGTGGCACCCCTTCGCCGAGACCTCCGCCCGCCTCGCGGCGATCCTGCAGGGGATCGGTCACGACGTGACCGTCCGCGAGGACGTGGACGCCGCCATGGCGTCGCTCGCGGACGCCGACCTCCTCGTCGTCAACGCGGGCGATCCGTGGCGCGGCGGGGAGCGAGGAGTGGATGCCGCGGCCGTCGCCGCGTTCGATGCGGCACTCGACCGCGGGGTCGGCGTCCTCGCGATGCACTGCGCGGTCGCCTCGCTGCGCGACTACCCGCGCTGGGCGGGTGCGATCGGGGCGGTCTGGCTGCCGACGCTGTCGTTCCATCCGCCGTTCGGCCGGGTCGTGGTCGACGCCCGGGACGGGGTGCCCTTCACCGTCGAGGACGAGCGGTACTGCGCGCTGCAGGCCACCGGCGACCGGGACGTCATCGCGTGGCACGGGGGCGACGCCGGTCACCGCGAGCCGACGGCGTGGCGGCGCACGGCCGGCCCCTCCCGCGTCGCGGTGGACGTGCTCGGTCACGACGCGCGCTCGTACGACGCGCCCGGGCACTCCGCGCTCGTCGCGGACCTGGCCACCTGGGCCGCCGCCACGCGCTGAAGACCTGGGCCGCCGCCGCGCGCTGAACACCGGCGCGCGGGGCGCCGTGAGGATCCCGTGAGGATGGCGTGCGGGGCCGTATGGATTCCGTGAGGACCGTGGGAGCGGGGCGCGGCGAGGTGTTCCATCGGGGATGCGCCACACCGGCGTGCGGGCCTGTCCAGCGCCCGCGGTCCCTCGAAACGGAGCTTCTCTCGTGCTCGACTTCGTCTACGTGCTGGGCGTCATCGTCCTGTTCGTGATCATCGGTCTCTTCGCGAAGGCGGTGGATCGGGTATGACCGCGTTCGACGTCATCGCCGCGATCCTCGGGGTCGCCGCCGTGGTCTACCTCTTCGTCGCGCTCGCGAAGCCGGAGAAGTTCTGATGGGGTGGCTGCCCGCTGTCCTCACGCTGGCGACGCTCGCCCTCATCCTCGCCGTCGCGTACCGCCCCCTCGGCGACTATCTGGCCTGGGTCTACACCTCGCCGAAGGACGCCCGCGCCGAGCGCGGGCTGTACCGGCTCATCGGCGTCGACCCGGCATCCGCCCAGACGTGGCAGGCGTACGCGCGCAGCGTCCTCGCCTTCTCGCTCGTCGGCGTGCTCGCGGTCTACGTGATCCAGCGGGTGCAGCAGTGGCTGCCCTGGTCGCTGGGCCTGCCCGCCCCCGGTGAAGCGCTCTCGTTCAACACGGCGATCTCGTTCGTCACGAACACGAACTGGCAGTCGTATTCGCCAGAGCTCACCCTCGGCTACACGGTGCAGTTCGCCGCGCTCGCCGTGCAGAACTTCGTGTCGGCGGCCGTCGGCCTCGCCGTCGCCGTCGCCCTCGTGCGGGGTCTCGCGTACCGTCGCAGCGGCACGATCGGCAACTTCTGGGTCGACCTCACCCGCGGTACGGTGCGCCTCCTCCTGCCGCTGTCGATCGTCGCGGCGATCGTGCTGCTGGCGGGCGGGGTCATCCAGAACGTCGCCGGATTCACGCAGGTGACGACGGTCGCCGGTGCCGCCCAGAGCATCCCGGGCGGCCCGGTCGCCTCGCAGGAGGCCATCAAGCTCCTCGGCACCAACGGCGGCGGGTTCTTCAACGCGAACTCCGCGCACCCGTTCGAGAACCCGACGGGCTGGACCAACCTCTTCGAGGTCGTCCTCATGCTGATCATCCCGTTCTCGCTGCCGCGCACGTTCGGCACGATGCTCGGCGACAAGCGCCAGGGCTACGCGATCCTCGCGGCGATGGGAATCCTCTTCGTCGGCTCGACGCTCGCCCTCACGTCCTTCGAGCTGGCCGGTCGCGGCACGGCTCCCGAGCTCGCCGGTGCCGCGCTCGAGGGCAAGGAGATGCGTTTCGGCATCGTCGGATCGACGATCTTCGGCTCGACGAGCACGCTGACCTCGACCGGCGCCGTCGATTCGATGCACGACTCGTACACGGCGCTGGGCGGCATGATGCCGATGCTCAACATGATGCTCGGCGAGCTCGCTCCCGGCGGCGTGGGTTCGGGGCTCTACGGCATCCTCGTCATCGCGGTCCTCGCGGTCTTCATCGCGGGTCTGCTCGTCGGCCGCACCCCCGAGTACCTGGGCAAGAAGATCGGGCCGCGCGAGATCAAGCTCGCGAGCATCTACATCCTCGTGACCCCGATCCTCGTGCTCGTCGGCACGGCGCTCAGCTTCGCGATCCCCGCCGTGCGCGAGGACGTCACGACGACGTCCATCTGGAACCCCGGCATCCACGGCTTCAGTGAAGTGCTGTACGCCTTCACCTCGGCCGCGAACAACAACGGGTCCGCCTTCGCGGGGCTCACGGCGAACACGCCGTGGCTGAACACCGCCCTCGGTGTCGCGATGCTGCTCGGCCGGTTCGTGCCGATCGTGCTGGTGCTCGCCCTGGCCGGGTCGTTCGCCGCGCAGGACAAGGTCCCGGCCACGGCCGGCACGCTGCCGACGCACCGTCCGCTGTTCGTCGGGCTGCTCATCGGCGTGATCGTCATCGTGACCGCCCTCACCTACTTCCCCGTACTCGCGCTGGGTCCCCTGGCAGAAGGACTGATCTGACATGTCCACCCCCACTCTCGAACCCGTCGCCCCGGCTCCCGCGCCCCGCCGCGGCATCGACGGCGCCGCGGTCGCGGCCGCCCTCCCGGGCGCGCTGCGCAAGCTCGACCCCCGCGCCCAGTGGCGCAACCCCGTGATGTTCATCGTCTGGGTCGGCGCCGTCCTCACGACGGTGCTCGCGATCGCCGAACCCTTCCTCGGCGGTCCAGGCGAGTCGGGCGGCACGGCCGTGCCGACGCCCTTCACGGCGATCATCGCCGCGTGGTTGTGGCTGACGGTGCTCTTCGCGAACGTCGCCGAGTCCGTCGCCGAGGGCCGGGGCAAGGCGCAGGCCGAGACCCTTCGCAAGACCCGCACGAGCACGGTCGCGCACCGGGTGTCGGGCTACGACGAGCAGACGGATGCCGCAGCCGAGCGCGTCACGATCGACGACGTCTCGTCGGCCGAGCTCACCCTGGGCGATGTCGTCGTCGTGGCGGCGGGCGACCTGATCCCCGGGGACGGCGACGTCGTGCACGGCATCGCCTCGGTCGACGAGTCGGCCATCACGGGCGAGTCGGCCCCCGTCATCCGCGAATCCGGCGGCGATCGCAGCGCCGTCACCGGCGGCACGCGGGTGCTGTCGGACCGCATCGTCGTGCGCATCACGTCGAAGCCGGGTGAGACCTTCGTCGACCGGATGATCGCGCTCGTCGAGGGCGCGGCGCGGCAGAAGACGCCGAACGAGATCGCCCTGAACATCCTGCTGGCGAGCCTGTCGATCATCTTCGTCGTGGTCGCCCTCATCCTGAACCCGGTCGCGTCGTACGCGGCGGCACCGGTCAGCATCCCGGTGCTCGTCGCGCTCCTCGTCTGCCTCATCCCGACCACGATCGGCGCGCTCCTGTCGGCCATCGGCATCGCCGGCATGGACCGGCTCGTGCAGCGGAACGTGCTCGCGATGTCGGGCCGCGCTGTCGAGGCGGCGGGCGACGTGACCACGCTGCTGCTCGACAAGACCGGCACGATCACCTACGGCAACCGGCAGGCCGCCGAGTTCGTGCCGCTCGCCGGCATGGCCCAGCAGGAGCTCACGCGCGCCGCGGCGCTCTCGTCGCTGGCCGACCCGACCCCCGAGGGCAGCTCGATCGTCGACCTCGCCGCCCGTCGCGGCGTCGACGTGTCCGCTGATCCGCGCGGCGTCATCGTCCCCTTCACGGCGCAGACCCGCATGAGCGGGCTCGACCTTCCGGACGGCTCGGCGATCCGCAAGGGCGCCGGCTCCGCGATCGTCGGGTGGCTCGAGCAGGACGGCGCGGCCCTGCCGGCCGACGTCCGCGCCGACCTCACGGCCCGCACCGAGGAGATCTCGCAGTCCGGCGGTACCCCGCTCGTCGTCGCGACGAAGGATGCCGCCGGCGCGGGGCGCGTGCTGGGCGTCGTGCATCTGAAGGACGTCGTGAAGGACGGGCTGCGCGAGCGGTTCGCGGAGCTGCGTTCGATGGGGATCCGTACCGTCATGATCACGGGCGACAACCCGCTGACCGCGGCCGCGATCGCGGCGGAGGCGGGTGTCGACGACTTCCTCGCCGAGGCCACGCCCGAGGACAAGCTCGCCTACATCCGCAAGGAACAGGAGGGCGGCAACCTCGTCGCGATGACCGGGGACGGCACGAACGACGCCCCGGCGCTCGCGCAGGCCGACGTGGGCGTCGCGATGAACTCGGGCACGTCGGCGGCCAAGGAGGCCGGCAACATGGTCGACCTCGACTCCGACCCGACGAAGCTCATCGACATCGTCCGGATCGGCAAGCAGCTGCTCATCACGCGCGGAGCGCTCACGACGTTCTCGATCGCGAACGACATCGCGAAGTACTTCGCGATCATCCCGGCGATGTTCATGGGGGTGTTCCCCCAGCTCGGTGCCCTGAACGTCATGGGCCTGCACTCGCCGGCATCCGCGGTGCTCTCGGCGATCATCTTCAACGCGCTCGTCATCATCGCCCTCATCCCGCTCGCCCTGCGCGGCGTGCGGTACCGCCCCGGCGGCGCCTCGTCGATCCTCGGCCGCAACCTCGCCGTCTACGGCCTCGGCGGCGTCGTCGCCCCCTTCATCGGGATCTGGCTGATCGACCTGCTCGTCCGTCTCCTCCCCGGCTTCTGACCCGAAGGACCTCTTCTCATGAACAGCACCTCCCGCGCGACCGGTCGTACCGTCGCGGTGGCCGTCCGCGCGATGGTCGTCTTCACCCTCCTGCTCGGTGTCGGGTACACCGGGGTCGTCACCCTCGTCGGGCAGCTCGCCCTGCCGGCGCAGGCGAACGGTTCGCTCGTCCGGAACGACGCCGGCCAGGTGGTGGGCTCCGCCCTGATCGGTCAGTCCTTCACGGATGCCGACGGCGCCGCGCTCCCGCAGTACTTCCAGTCGCGCCCGTCGGCGGCCGGTGACGGCTACGACGGCGGCGCGTCGTCGGGCTCGAACCTGGGCCCCGAGAACACCGACCTCGTCGCCGCGATCGCGGAGCGCAAGACCGCGATCGCCGCGCGCGAGGGTGTGCCCGAGTCGGCCGTGCCCGCCGATGCCGTGACCGCCTCGGCATCCGGACTCGACCCGCACATCAGCCCCGCGTACGCTTCGATCCAGGTCGATCGCGTCGCCGCGGCGCGGGGTCTGCCCGTGTCGGAGATCCGACGGCTGGTCGCCGAGCACACGCAGGGGCCCGACCTCGGATACCTCGGCGGGTCGGCGGTGAACGTGGTGGAACTCAATCTCGCTCTGGACGGGCTCGGAGGCTGACAGTGGGGGGACGAGGACGGCTGCGCGTGCTGCTGGGCGCGGCCCCCGGCGTCGGCAAGACGTACACGATGCTCGAGGAGGGGCGCCGCCTCGCCGCCGAGGGGCAGGACGTCGTCATCGCCGTCGTCGAGACCCACGGCCGCGCGGCGACGGCGCGCATGACCGAGGGCCTCGAGCAGGTGCCGCGTCGCGAGATCGCCCACCGCGGCGTGACGCTCACCGAGATGGACCTCGACGCGGTGATCGCGCGAAATCCCGACGTCGCCCTCGTCGACGAGCTCGCGCACACCAACGCCCCCGGCTCGGCGAACGAGAAGCGCTGGCAGGACGTGCAGCGGCTTCGGGATGCCGGCATCTCGGTCATCTCGACCGTCAACATCCAGCACATCGAGTCGCTCAACGACGTCGTGCAGCAGATCACGGGCGCGCCGCAGCGCGAGACCGTGCCCGATCAGGTGCTCCGGGCCGCCGACCAGGTCGAGGTGGTCGACCTCGCACCGCAGGCCCTGCGCGACCGCCTCGCGGGCGGCCTCGTCTACCCCGCCGAGCGGGTGGATGCGGCGCTGTCGAACTACTTCCGTCTCGGCAACCTCACCGCGCTCCGCGAGCTGGCGCTGCTGTGGCTGGCCGACGAGGTCGACCAGGCGCTCACCTCGTATCGCGCCGAGCACGGCATCGACAGCCGCTGGGAGGCGCGGGAGCGCGTCGTCGTGACCCTCACCGGGGGACCCGAGGGCGAGACCCTGCTGCGCCGCGGCGCCCGCATCGCGGCGCGGTCGGCGGGCGGGCAGCTGCTCGCGGTCCACGTCACGAGCAACGACGGCCTGCGCAGCGGCGATCCGGGGGCGCTCGCCGCGCAGCGGGCCCTCGTCGAGAAGCTGGGCGGCACCTTCCATCAGGTCGTCGGAGAGGACATCCCGACGGCGCTCGTCGAATTCGCGCGGTCCGTCAACGCGACGCAGCTCGTCCTGGGCGTCAGCCGCCGCAGCCGCCTCGCGGCGCTCGTCACGGGGCCGGGGATCGGCGCCACCGTCATCCGCGAATCCGGTGACATCGACGTCCACATCGTCACGCACTCCGCTGCCGGCGGGCGCTTCGCACTGCCGCGCCTGGGCGGGGCGCTCTCGATGCGCCGTCGCGTCGCGGGCTTCGCGCTGGCCTTCACCGGCGGGCCGCTGCTGACCTGGCTCCTCGTGACGCTGCACTCGGCGGAATCGATCACGAGCGACGTCCTCAGCTACCAGCTGCTCGTCGTCGTCGTCGCCCTCATCGGCGGGATCTGGCCCGCGCTGTGGGCGGCGGTGCTCAGCGGGGTCACCCTCAACTACTTCTTCGTCGAGCCGCTCTACACGCTGCAGATCAAGTCGCCCCGCGAGGTGCTCGCGGTCCTGCTGTACGTCGTCATCGCCGTCCTCGTCAGCGTCGTCGTCGACCGCGCCGCGCGCACCACGCGCGTGGCGCGGCGAGCGGCCGCCGAGGCGGAGCTGCTGCAGACGGTGGCCGGCAGCGTCCTTCGCGGCGGCGGCGCGGTCGAGGCGCTCGTCGAGTGGACGCGCGAGGCGTTCCGGCTGGCCGGCGTGCGGCTCGTGTCGGGGGAGACGACGCTCGCCTCGAGCGGCGAGCCGCTGCGCGACGGCCGGCACACGGCGCTCCCGGTCGGCGACCGCGCCGTCCTGGAACTCCACGGCCACGACCTCCCGGCGTCCGAGCGCCGGCTGCTGTCGGCGATCGTCGCGCAGCTGGATGCCGCCCTGCAGCGCGCCGACCTGGCCGAGGTCGCGAGCGGACTCGCCCCGCTGGAGGCGTCCGACCGCGTGCGGAGCGCGCTGCTGTCGGCGCTCAGTCACGACCTGCGACGCCCGCTCGCCGCCGCGACCGCCGCCGTCGGTGGACTGCGCAGCGGCACGTACAGCGACCGCGACCGCGAGGAGCTGCTGCAGACGGCCGACGAATCGCTCGGCACCCTCGCGACCCTCGTCACGGATCTCCTCGACGTGAGCCGGCTGCAGGCGGGGGCGCTGGCCGTCGCGCTGCAGTCCGTCGACCCCGCCGACGCGATCCTCCCGGCCCTGGAAGAACTGGATGCGGGACCGGCATCCGTCGACATCCACCTCGAACCGGATGCTGCTGTCCGCGCCGATCCCGTCCTGCTGCAGCGCGTGATCGTCAACCTCCTCGCCAACGCGCTGCGCTTCTCGCCCGAGGGGAGCAAGGTCCGCATCGCGACGAGCAGCTTCGGCCGCGCCGTCGAGATCCGGATCATCGACCACGGCCCCGGCATCCCCGCCGAGCGTCGCGACGACGTCTTCGTGCCGTTCCAGCGCCTCGGCGACACCGACAACAGCACCGGGCTGGGCCTCGGCCTCGCCCTCTCGAAGGGGTTCGTCGAGGGCATGGGCGGTACGCTCACCCCCGAGGACACGCCGGGCGGCGGGCTGACGATGGTCGTCTCCCTGCCGCTGGCCCGCGAGGAGGAGCACGCGTGAGGATCCTCATCGCCGACGACGATCCGCAAATCGTCCGCGCCCTTCGGATCACCCTCTCGGCCCGCGGCTACGAGGTGTTCACGGCGGCCGACGGCGCGCAGGCCATCTCCGCCGCGGTGGACCACCACCCCGACATCTTCCTGCTCGACCTCGGGATGCCGCAGCTCGACGGGATCGAGGTGATCCACGCGATCCGCGGGTGGTCGGACGCCCCGATCCTCGTCGTCTCGGGCCGGACGGGAGCCGCCGACAAGGTCGACGCGCTGGATGCCGGCGCCGACGACTACGTGACGAAGCCGTTCTCGATCGACGAGTTGCTCGCGCGCATCCGCGCGCTGACGCGGCGCGCGCCGCAGCAGGAGCCCGACCCGGTGACCGAGTTCGGGTCGATCTCGGTCGACCTCGCCGCCCGCAGTGTCACGAAGACGACCAACGGGCACACCGAGCGGGTGCGGCTGACCCCGACGGAGTGGCAGCTGCTCGAGATCCTGCTGCGCAACCCCGGGAAGCTCGTGACGCGCCAGACGATCCTCACGTCGATCTGGGGGAGCGAGCACGTGAGCGACACGGGCTACCTGCGCCTGTACGTCTCGCAGCTGCGCCGCAAGCTCGAGGACGACCCGGCTCAGCCGCGCCACATCCTCACCGAGGCGGGCATGGGGTACCGCTTCGAGCTCGGCGCCTCGGACTGACACGTCCCCGCGACGGGCGCAACCCCCTCGCTCGCGTGCTCCCTTCCGACCAGGCTCGCCCGGAACCTGAGGAGGATCGATGAAGGCGATGACCTATCGCGGACCGTACAAGATCCGCGTCGACCGCAAGAGCGACCCGGTGATCGCTCACCCGAACGACGCCATCGTGCGCGTCGAGCTGGCGTCGATCTGCGGCTCCGATCTGCACCTGTACCACGGCATGATGCCCGACACCCGGGTCGGCCACACGTTCGGGCACGAGTTCATCGGCTGGGTCGAGGAGGTCGGCTCGTCGGTGCGGAACCTGAAGCCCGGCGACCGGGTCATGGTCCCCTTCAACATCTACTGCGGATCATGCTTCTTCTGCGCCCGCGGCCTCTTCTCCAACTGCCACAACGTCAACGCCAATGCGACGGCGATCGGCGGCATCTACGGATACTCGCACTCGACCGGCGGGTTCGACGGCGGTCAGGCCGAGCTGGTGCGCGTGCCGTTCGCCGACGTCGGCCCTCAGGTGATCCCCGACGACATCGCGTCCGAGGATGCGCTTCTGCTGACCGACGCGTTCTCGACCGGGTACTTCGGCTCCCAGCTCGCCGACATCGTCGAGGGCGACGCTGTGGTCGTGCTGGGAGCCGGTCCCGTCGGGCTGGCCGCGGCGCGCTCGTGCTGGCTCATGGGGGCCGGCCGCGTGATCGTCGTCGACCACCTCGACTACCGGCTGCAGAAGGCGCGCGAGTTCGCCTTCGCCGAGACCGTGCACTTCGGTCAGGTCGACGACATCGTGCTGACGCTCAAGAAGATGACCGACGGTCTCGGCGCGGATGCCGTGATCGACGCCGTCGGGGCCGAGGCGGACGGTCACGTCCTGCAGCACGTCACGGCCGCGAAGCTCAAGCTCCAGGGCGGCTCGCCCATCGCTCTCAACTGGGCGATCGACGCGGTCCGCAAGGGCGGGACTGTCTCAGTCATGGGCGCCTACGGGCCGCTGTTCAGCGCGATCAAGTTCGGCGACGCCATGAACAAGGGACTGACGATCCGCGCCAACCAAGCGCCGGTCAAGCGGCAGTGGCCGCGCCTGCTCGAGCACATCCGCGCCGGACACATCGCCCCGCGGGAGCTCATTACCCACCGCTTCGACCTCGACGACATCGCCGAGGGATACCACGTGTTCTCGTCGAAGCTCGACGGCATCATCAAGCCCGTCGTGACGTTCGGCGCCTGAGCGAGGAGGAACCATGCCGTACCGCGCAGACAAGCCCGGCCAGACCCCCGACCCCGAAGACCTCCGCCGCCGCATCCCCGGCTGGGGCGCCGACCTCGACCCCGCAGACCGCCCCGCCTTCCCGCGCGAGCAGCCCGGGATCGAGACCGGCGCCCACTGGGACCTGCCCGAGCAGCAGCCGCACGGGTCCGGTCGCGAGCGCTCGATCGAGCACGAGCGCCTCACCCCGGTGTTCGGGACCGCACAGCCGCTCCACGGCGTCTCGGGGGCGATCCGGCGACTGGCCTACGCGAGGTTCAGCGAGGGGCAGACACCGCACTGGATGCTGCTGATCCTGGGCGACCGGGTCGAGTCGGCGGGCGCTCACGCGAGGTCCCTGTTCTCCCGCCGTCCAGACGACCCGGTGACGCAGTCGGGCATCCTCGGCGAACGCGGACGCGGCCCGATCTCCTCGCGTGTCGGGCGGGGCCGCGTGGACGTGCGCCACACCTGGATGGACCCCGTCCTCGTCGTGGGGCCGTGGGTGGTGGCCGCGGTGGTCGTCTTCCGGATCGTCCGCGCGGCGGTGGCCCCGGCATCCCGCCGCTGACACGGTCTTCCGACACGCCCGGGACGACATCGACCCCCGGCGCACCGCGCGCCGAGGGTTGCGCGGCGCGGGCGGGGAGAGGATCGTGGCACGGCTACGGAGATGCACCGCCCTGCGGATCCGCAGCGCCGTCACGCACGGCGTGTCCGCGGGTGACGGTGCGGTCTCGGCCGGAGGGCCGCCCCATGGGTCGATTCAACTACAGCAGTCAGGTCAAGGCAGAGGTCGAGGACAGAGCGCTCGCGCATCTGCAGGTCGTCATCGGCAACAAGCTCCGCCGCGGAGAGTCCTTCTTCTTCACGTGGCGCGACGACGCGACCGTCGGCGACGGTCGACGATCCGTCTGGATCCACCCGTCCGCGGACCTCGACTTCAAGTACTACGGGTCCCGCGCGCCGGCGATGAACCGGACGTGGCTCGAGAAGCTCGCGTACGCCGCGAACTCATCGGGCGGACTGTTCGTCATGTCCGAGCCGCCCGATGAGCCTCAGACGGGGACCATCGAGTCGATCTGAGCGGATGCCGGGCGTCGCCGCCCGGCATCCGACTCGTCTCAGGACAGCTTGTCCTTGATGACGCCCTCGGCCTTGTCGATCAGATTCGGCTTGGCGTCGGTGCCGTAGAGGCGCGGATCCGGCTGCGTCGGCGGGGGCATCGGCACCGAGGTGTCGGGCCCGTCGAGGTAGGTGAACTCGCCCTTGCCGTCGGGGGTCGGGCCGCTCGCCCACGAGCCTTCCGCCGCGGCCTGACCGTCGGAGAAGTTGATGTACTTGTACGAGTGGTCCCGCGCCTCGTTCGACAGCGGGAAGTTGAGGGGCACGGGGATGTCCTCGACGCCCGCCTCGCGCAACTCCTGGGCGGCGCGGATCCACTGGTTCTGGTGCATCGTGTCGCGGGCCAGCAGGAACGACAGCATCTCGCGGACGCCGTGGTCGTCGGTCATGTTGTAGATGCGGGCCACCTGCACGCGCCCCTGCATCTCGGCGTTCGCGTTCGCCGTGAAGTCGGCGAGCATGTTGCCGCTCGCGGTGATGTACGACCCCTGCCACGGGTTGCCGTTGCTGTCGACCGGGCGCACGCCCGCGCCCGCGACGATCGCCGCCTGCACGTCCATGCCGCCCATCACCGCACCGAGGACGGGGTCGGATGCCGCCGCCGCCTCGCTCTGCTCGACGGGAGCCTTCTCGAGCAGCTGGGCGATCATGATCGCGAGCATCTCGACGTGGCCGAACTCCTCGGCGCCGATGCCGTACAGCAGGTCGCGGTACTTGCCCGGGATGTGGGCGTTCCACGCCTGGAACCCGTACTGCATGGCGACGGTGATCTCGCCGTACTGGCCGCCCAGCACCTCCTGCATCCGCCGCGCGAAGATCGCATCGGGCTTGTCGGGTGTCGCGGTGAACTGCAGTTCCTGTCTGTGGAAGAACATCATGTCTCCTGTCCGGTCGCCGCGGCGGGAGGAATGCCGGATGCATCCGAGCCGCGTCCGGGGACCGTAGGCAGCGCTCTTCCGGTCGGTGAGGGGCCTTGACGAGCTGACCGCGACGTGCGCACGGGCAGCCCACAGCGGGCCCTCACGCCGACGGGTTAGCGTGGTGCGGGCAGTCGGACCGGGGAGGCGCAGATGGCGGCACGCCGCAGGCGATCCCCGGCGCGCGCGCGGCGCGGCCGGCTCGCGGCGCTCGCCGTCGGGATCGGTGTCGCCCCCGCCGCCGTCGTGATCCTCCTCGCCGCGTGCCTGCCGGCGGCGCTGCATCCCGCCGAGCCCGAGGGGGAGCCCCTGCCGCCGGTTTCGTCGCGCTGGGCCGACACCCCGCCACCCGCCCTCGCCGTCGCGGGAGCCGACCCCGCCCGCGCGCCGGCGGTCGATCTCGTCGACGCCGAGTGGGCGTCGCGGGTGGCGGCGGCCACCGGCATCCCCCGTCGCGCCGTCATCGCGTACGCGGCGGCGGACCTCACGGTCGCGCACGAGCAGCCGTCCTGCGCGATCGGCTGGAACACCCTTGCCGGGATCGGGTGGGTCGAGTCCCGGCACGGGTCGTACGGCGGGTCGCGCCTCGACGAGAGCGGCCTGGTGACGCCCCGCATCCTGGGGCCGCGGCTGGACGGGGACGGTGTGGCGGCCATCGCCGACACGGACGGCGGGGACCTCGACGGTGACGACCGATGGGACCGCGCGGTCGGGCCGCTGCAGTTCATCCCAGAGACCTGGCGGCGATGGGGCGCGGACGGAGACGCCGACGGCACCCGCGACCCGAACCACATCGACGACGCCGCCCTCGCGGCTGCGCGTTACCTCTGCCGGTCCGGCCCGATGGCGACCGAGACCGCCTGGCGCGACGCCGTGTTCACCTACAACCCGCTCACCCGGTACATCGACGACGTCGCGACCCGCGCGAACGAGTACGCGCAGATGGCGCCGGCGGGCTGACACGACGAAGGCCGCACACGGGGTGCGGCCTTCGCGATCAATGGTCGGTGCGCTTCAGCGACCTGCTGGAATCCGCCGAGTCCGGATCGACGCCCGGCTCGACCTTTTCGATGGGCACCGCCGCATCGTCCTCGACCGCCTGCTTGACCGCATCCATCGGGTCCTCGTCCGGGAGTGCACCTCCGGGAATCGGCTTGTCCGACTCGGTGTGCTGCGCGTCGTGGTCCATGACTGCTCCTCTCGTCGAGGTCCCGACGTTACGGAGACGCCGGGCCGCAGGGCAGGGGCTTGCACAGGTGAGGCCCCGGCGATAAGCCCGATCGCCGGGGCCCGGTGTAAGCGCGGGAGAAAAATCGGTGACCCGAACACCTCTCGTCTCGACCGTCCGCCTACGTACCTTGCACCGTCAACGCTAGGCGAGCGCACGTGACGTGCCGGGGGCATTGACGCCGCATCCCGGCGTCTGCTACTCACCCCGGCTAACCCTCGGTCCCGGCGGTGTCAAGCCCCTCGGTGCGCGCCCTGCTCGGAGCGATGGTGAGACCCGCGAGGCGGTCAGCTCGCGGCAGATCGACGAAGATCTGCGAACACGCTACATCCGGAGGTGCGACCGTGAGTGAGGATCCCCGCGGACGATTGATCCTCGAGCCGCTGTCCGCGTCGGCGTGGCGGCTCTGCGACGCGACGGCGGCGGCGTCCGACGCCGCCCATCTGATCGCGTACGTCGAGGCCGCCGACGACGGCGGGTACGACGTCACCTGGGTCTTCTGCGGTCGTGGGACGGGGTGGTACCCCACCGTGGACGAGCTGCTGCGCGGGGCGATCCGTTACCTCGCGGCAGCCGCGCCCCGCCGCGCCAAGCCGAAACCGATCGCGCACCGTCCGCCGCTGGCGGCCCTGTAGGGGCTAATCGCCTCATCGCCGACTGTCAAGATCGTGACTCCGTGGGCGATCCGGCGCATGCTGGGTCTCCGATGTCCGTCCGAGGCCGAGGAGAACCGATGAACCGCATCGACATCTCGTACGGCGGCCAGTGGTACAGCATCGGCAATCGCACCCTCGACGAGGTCCATCAGGAGATCCAGGAGGGGGTGGCCGCAGGGCAGCATTGGCTCGCCGTCAACGATGGGGAGGGCAGCCCCCGGCCCGCCTTCCTCTTCATCACCCCGGGTGTCCCGATCGCCGTCATTCCCGTACCGGAGCCGCAGGATCCGCCCACCGACCGCCAGGCGCCGGCGTTCGACGACCCCGACCCCGACGGCTTGCCGCCGTTCTGGCGCGGCCCCCGGATCCACCCGGACCGGCAGCGGTCCGTCTGAGGTCTATCGCCGGTGCCCGTGGCGGTCAAGGGGATGACACCTGCGCCGCCCGGCGCGCAGACTGTCCTGCATGAGCGACGCCATCGACCCCCGTGAAGGGGTCCAGTCCGGCCCCTCGATGTCACAGAACCCCGCGGATGCCGCGCAGAAGATCGACGGCATCATCGTCCAGTGCCGGGCCGACCTCGCCGGCCAGGAGGGCGCGGACGTGCGCCTGCTGCTGGAGCGCCGACTGCAGGATGCCGGTTTGACGCTCTCCGACGAGGAGATGACCGCCGCCGTGGCGCGCCTGGGCGCGTGAGCCCGGCCGCCCGGCTATCACCGGGGCCGCCGGCGGCGCAACCCGATGTCGTCTGCGACGACGCCGACGTAGCGTGACACACGACCCTGTTCCGAGAAAGAAGGATGTGTCATGACGACAACCCAGACGAAGTCCGCGACCTCGGCGACCCGCAACAAGCGTCGCCCCGCCAAGTCGGGTGCGCAGCTGACGGAGGAGCAGAACGCGGAGCGCGGCTTCACCGCGTCGCAGAAGCTCAGTGACAACCTGCAGGCGGTCCTCGTCGACCTCTTGGAGCTGTCGATCCAGGGCAAGCAGGCGCACTGGAACGTGGTCGGCAAGAACTTCCGCGACACGCACCTGCAGCTCGACGAGATCATCGACGCCGCCCGGGAGTTCAGCGACACCGTGGCCGAGCGCATGCGCGCCCTGCACGCCGTCCCTGACGGCCGCAGCGACACCGTCGCCGAGACCACGACGCTGCCCGAGTTCCCCCACGGCGAGGTGTTGACCTCGGACGTCATCGACCTCGTCACCGAGCGTCTCGAGGCGACCATCTCGACGTGCCGCGACGTGCACGACGAGGTCGACGAGGAGGACCCGACGAGCGCCGACATCCTGCACGGCATCCTTGAGAGCCTCGAGCAGTTCGCCTGGATGATCAGCGCGGAGAACCGCACTCCTCGGTGATCCTTCGACGAGAGCTTCCGCCGACGGCCGCGTCACTCCGTGACGTGGCCGTCGCGGTCGTCGTGGAACATCTCCGGCATGAGTTGGATGCCGCCGGAGGAGTTGGCGGATGCCGCCAGTTCCTCGATCCACTCGCGGCTGAGCGCGGGCGGCTCGGGCTCGTCGAACACGAAACGCAGGGGGATGGCGGGGTGCAGCCAGATGGTGGTGCGTCCCTGCGGCGAGTCCTCGGGGTGCTGCCACGAGACGGTGAAGCTCTCGGAACGTCGGAGCTTGGTCGCGATCACGATCTTCAGGTGAGCGAGCGCGCGATCCGCGATCCGGATGGGCATCGCCGAGCTGCCGTAGTAGATCACACCCATGGGGCCACCATAATGGGAGATGTCCGTCGCGACTCCGCGATGACACGACGAGGGGGCCGCAGTGGGCAAGTTCATCTATGAGGATTCCATCAAGGTGGACTTCGAAGACCGCACCCTGGCTCACCTGCAGCAGGTCATCGGCAACAAGCTGCGCCGCGGCGAGTCCTTCCACTTCACGTGGCGCGACGACAGGAGCATCGGCGAGGGCCGCACGTCCGTCTGGCTCCACCCCCACGCGTCGCTCGTCTTCAAGTACTACGGCAGCCGTCAGTCGCGTATCAATCGCGCGTGGTCCGAGGCCCTGATGTACGCCGCCAACTCGCCGGCCGGTCTGCACCTGGTCCCCGAGCCCGCCGATCCCGGTGAGGCGGAGAGCTCTGCCTGATCTCGTCGAACGCATCGCCGACGCGGCAGGCCGCGTCGGGGTGGTCTGCGCGGTCGCCGAATCCCTCACGAGCGGGCGTCTGGCGGCCGAGGTCGGGCGCGGCTCGTCCGCCCAGGACTGGTTCGCGGGCGGGGTCGTCGCGTATCAGGTGCGCGTCAAGGAGGAGGTCCTGGGCCTCGGACCCGGAACCGATCCCTGCTCGCCCGAGTGCGCGGAGCAGCTCGCATGCGGGGTTCGGGCCCTGCTGGGCGCGGATGTCGCCGTGTCGACGACGGGCGTCGGCGGACCGGACGCCCAGGACGGGCACGCTCCGGGCACCGTCTACCTCGGCTGGGCGACGGCGGATGCCGCCGGCCACGAGCTCGTGCGGTTCGACGGGGATCCCGTCGAGGTGATCGACCAGGCGGTCGGGGCTGCGCTGGCCCTGCTGCTGCAGACCGTCGAGGCGACGCGCGCGGACGGGTGACGGGCGCGGCTCCGTGGCGTCCGCACAAGAAGCCGCCCCGCGCCGTGGGGGTCGGCGAGCGGGGCGGCAGGGGGAGCCTGTGGGGTCACACCAGCAGGGGCGGACTCCCGAAGCGTTCGGTGAAGTCGGCAGCGAGGGCGTCCTCGTAGGCGTCCGCCTCGTCGATCAAGTCGGGGTGACTCATGCGGCGGCCACCGGGCGACGAGTCTCAGGACGGGCGGCGGTGATCTCGGGGATGTCGAGATCGGCATCGAGGACGAGTCCTCCGTTGGAGGTGGCCTGGTCGGCCATTTCGCGCAGCGTCGCGGGGTTCAGGGGGATCGCCGCGGCCTGGTCGTAGACGAAGCGCAGCGGGATGGAGGGCTGGAACCAGAGGGTCGTACGGCCCTCGCCCTCCTCTCCGGTGCCCTTCCACGAGACGACGAAGCTCTCGCTGCGCCGCAGCTTGGTCGTCGCCACGGCGGCGAGGTGAGCGAGGATGCGGTCCGGCATGACGATGGGGGAATCGACGTTCCCGTAGTAGAGGCTTCCCATGACGTTCTCCTGGTGTGGGTCGTGGTGAGGGGGTCAGTGGTGGGCCGGCCGGGCCGTAGACCGGTGGGGCCGCTGTCGTGAGAGCGAATCGAGGATGAGCGCCCTCCAGCCCGTCCGCTGCTCGGGGATGAGAGCGACCCCGAGTGCCGTGAAGGGCGCCGGGATGGGGTGTGAGGGTGTAGGTGTCATCGTTCCGTTCCTGAATTACTAGCTAAACAATACATCTAGTAGATTTCACATCTCTTGTCTATCATTGATTCCGAGAAGGACAAGAACTGTCACAGATTCGGACATGTAAGGTGGTGAAGTCGATGGAGGTGCTCGACTCGTACGGCTCCGTGGACGTCAGCGACAGCGTCGCGACGTGGCACGAGGTCGAGGCGGGCTTCTGGGTCGGCAACACCCACGGCGCGTTCCTCGGAACCGTCGAACAGAACCCCGCGGGATGGATCGCCCGAGATCACACCGGCGGGTTCGTGGGGAAGTATCCGGACGCGGCTGAGGCTCGGGCGGCGATCGGATGATGTTGGACACCCGTCACGAGCCGAGGAGTTGACATGCCTCAGTCCATCGTGCGACACGAGCACACGCACCTCTACGCCGCGCAGCCCAAGACCGACGCGGGGCGCGAGCTGAGCAGCGCCATCCTCGAGCTCCGTCATGCCGAGCAGGTCCAGGCGGACCGTTCCCAGCGCATCTCCGGCCTCGGCGGCATCGACCTCGCCGCCCTCCGCTATCTCGTGCAGGCGCGGCGTGAGGAGCGGGAGGTCAGCCCGAAGGACCTCATCGTGATGCTCGGGACCTCCAGTGCCACCGTCACCAACGTGATCGAGCGACTCGTGAGCAAGGGCTACGTCATCCGGGAGCAGCACCCTTCGGACCGGCGTGCCCACTATCTCGTGCCGACGGAGACCGCAGCCGATCTCGTCGACGAGGTCTACGGCGCCCACCACGGCGCCGTCGTCTCGGTCATCGACAGTCTCGACGAGCAGGCCGCGACCGTCACGGCTGACACCATCCGCCGCATCGCCGCAGCGCTCGACGATCTCGCCCGTCGCGGCTGACCACGACCCTCGAGGGGGTCGCGGCTCTTCTCAGATGACGGTGTCCGGCCCCAACAGGTGCCAGGTGCGGTTGTGGTAGACGAGCGGCGACGTCGAGTCGCGCGCGATGTTCGCCTGCAGGGCGTGCGCGGCGATGACCGTCGAACCGCCGGCATCCATCCGGTCGATCACGGCGCACCGCACCCAGGCTCGCACCCCGTGATAGACCGCTTCACCGGTGACCAGCCGCGACCACGGCAGCTCCGCGAAGCGGTCGATTCCGCTCGTCGCGCCGATCTCGGCGAGGCGCAGGTCGTCGGCGTCCAGCAGGTGGACGACGAGCGTTTCGGCCGCGGCGAGCACGGGCGCCGCCGACGACTGCGACGACACCGAGAAGATCAGGAGCGGGGGATCGGCGCTCACCGACGACACGGACGTCGCCGTGAGCGCGACGGGGCCGTTCCCGGCATCCGCGGTGATCACGGCGACACCGCCCGGGTGCCCCCGGAAGACGGCCTTGAACTCCTCGGGCGAGAGCGACTCGCCGAGCCCGGACGCGGCGAGTCCGTGATCGTCCGACGCGGCGTGTGCGGGAGAAGTCATACCTCGAACCTACGATCACGCGGACGGGGGGAGGGTCATGTGTCCGAACCTTTCGTCCTGTTGCGCCGGATGACGACGAGAGGCGGACGGACACGGATGCCGGGTGTCCGGTACCATGGCCGGGTGCTGACCCTTCGCTGTTGTCGTCGCTGACCGCCGGTTACCCGGCGACTCCCGCGACCCCATCAGCTTCCGCGCCTCTGTGAGCGCGGCATCCCGTCAGGAAGAACCCGTGCGTTACGCCAGCTCCATCGCCGACCTCGTCGGCAACACCCCTCTCGTCCGTCTGAACTCCGTCACCGAGGGCCTCGCCGCCACGGTCCTCGCCAAGGTGGAGTACTTCAACCCGGGCAGCTCGGCGAAGGACCGCATCGCGCGGAACATCATCGACGCCGCGGAGCGCGACGGGCACCTGAAGCCAGGGGGCACGATCGTCGAGCCCACGAGCGGCAACACCGGTGTGGGGCTCGCACTCGTCGCGCTGCAGCGCGGGTACCGCATGGTCTTCGTCGTGCCCGACAAGTTCGCCGGCGAGAAGGTCGCGGTGCTGAAGGCATACGGGGCCGAGATCGTCATGACGCCCACGGGCGTCCCGCCCGAGCATCCGGACTCCTACTACAGCGTGTCGGACCGGCTCGCCGCCGAGATCCCCGGCGCCTTCAAGCCCAACCAGTTCGCGAACCTCCACGGACCGCGCGGCCATTACGAGACCACCGGCCCCGAGATCTGGCGCGACACCGACGGTCGGGTCACGCACTTCGTGGCGGGCGTGGGCACCGGCGGCACCATCAGCGGGACGGGGCGGTTCCTCAAGGAGGCGAGCTCGGGAGCGGTCACCGTTGTCGGCGCCGACCCGGAGGGCTCGATCTACTCCGGCGGCGACATCCACGGCTACCTCGTCGAAGGGGTCGGCGAGGACTTCATGCCCGCGACCTTCGACCCGACCGTCGTCGACCGCTACGAGAGGGTGGGCGACGCCGAGTCGTTCGCGATGACCCGGCGCCTCGCGCGCGAGGAGGGTCTGCTCGTCGGCGGCTCGTCGGGGATGGCGGTCGTCGCAGCGCTCCGCGTCGCACGGGACCTCCCGGCCGACGCCGTGCTCGTCGTGCTGCTGCCCGACCACGGGCGCGGCTACCTCAGCAAGATCTACGACGACGGCTGGATGACCGACCACGGCTTCACCGTCGACACCGAAACCGAGACCACCACCGGGAGCCTCGCATGAGTGCACAGTCCTCCGCTCGCGGCTTCGCGAGCCTCGCCGTCCACGCAGGTCAGGAGCCCGACGAGGCGACGGGTGCCGTCATCCCGCCCGTCCACTTCTCGACGACGTACGCGCAGGACGGCATCGGCGGCCTCCGCGGCGGCTACGAGTACGGCCGCAGCGGCAACCCGACCCGCACCGCCCTGCAGACCCAGCTCGCCGCGATCGAGGGCGGCGCGCACGCGCTCTCGTTCGCCTCGGGGCTCGCCGCCGAGGACGCGCTGCTGCGCGCCGTGCTGCGCCCCGGCGACGAGGTGCTGCTCGGCAACGACGTCTACGGCGGCACGTTCCGGCTCATCTCCCGCGTCCTCGGCGACTGGGGCGTGAAGCTGCGCGTCGTCGACATGAGCGACCCCGAGAAAGTCCGGGCCGCCGTCACCGAGCGGGCGCCCCGCATCCTCTGGGTCGAGACGCCCTCGAACCCGCTGCTGCGCATCACCGACATCGCCGGCCTCGCCGAGATCGGCCACGGCGTCGGCGCGCTGGTCGTCGTCGACAACACCTTCGCGACCCCCGCGCTGCAGCGCCCGCTGTCGTTCGGCGCCGACGTCGTGGTCCACTCGACGACGAAGTACCTCGGCGGTCACTCCGACGTCGTGGGCGGTGCGCTCGTGCTGAACGACGACGAGCTCGCCGAGAAGATCGGCTTCCTGCAGTTCGCCGTCGGCGCCGTGTCGGGACCCCTCGACGCGTGGCTGACGACGCGCGGCATCAAGACGCTCGCCGTGCGGATGCGTCAGCACAGCGAGAACGGGCTCGCCGTGGCATCCTTCCTCGACGGACACGACCGGGTCGCGCGGGTCTACTACCCGGGCCTCGCGTCGCACCCCGGTCACGAGCTCGCGTCGCGGCAGATGGCGGGCTTCGGCGGCATCGTCTCGCTGGCGCTCGAGTCGGGCGAGGCGGCGCGCCGGTTCGCCGAGTCGCTGCGGCTGTTCACGCTCGCCGAGTCGCTCGGCGGCGTCGAGTCGCTCGTCAACTACCCCGACGCGATGACCCACGCCTCGGTCCGCGGCACCGAGGCGGCCGTCCCCGTCGAGGTCGTGCGCCTGTCGGTCGGCATCGAGGACGCCGCCGACCTGCTCGCCGACATCGAGCAGGCGCTGCAGGCCTGACGCCGGCGGGGCGCGGGCGCGTGCCCGGTGCAGGAAGAACGATGCGATCGGGCCTCTAGGGGGCAACCTTCGCCTCGCTGAACCTGCATCCGGTCCACCCGCGGGCGATAGCGTGGCCGGATGACACACGCACGATGGGCCATCCTCGGTGCCGGCGCGATCAGCGGCGACTTCGCGCACGCGCTGCCCGACTCCGACCTCGGCCGGCTGTATGCGGTCGGCGCGCGGGACGTCTCGCGGGCGGAGGAGTTCGCCGCCGCGCACGGCGCCCCCGTGGTGGGGACGTACGACGAGATCCTCGACCGCGACGACATCGACGCCGTCTACGTCGGCACGGTGCACACGACGCACACGGACCTCGTGCAGCAGGCGCTGGCCGCGGGCAAGGCCGTGCTGTGCGAGAAGCCGCTCGGCGTCGATCCTGCCGAGACGGATGCCGCGATCGCGGCCGCTCGCGCTGCCGGACTGCCCCTCGTCGAGGCCTTCAAGTACCGCTTCGGGCCGTTCGCCGACCGCCTCCGCGAACTGGTGGGCGGGGGAGCCCTGGGCGACCTGGTCGAGATCGAGTCCTCGCTCGGCTTCGCCGCGGGCAGCCGCACCGGACGCCTGTTCGACCCGGCGACGGCGGGTGGCGCGATCCTCGACGTCGGGTGCTACCCGTTGTCGCTCGTCGTCGGCGTCGCGGCGTGGGCAGGGCACGACCTCGACGGACTCGAGGTGCAGGCGGTGGCCGGCACGATCGGTGAGACCGGCGTCGACGAGAGCGCAGCGGCATCCGTCGATCTCGGTGGTGCGTCGGCGAACATCCGCACCGCGATCGTCCACGACCTGCCGCGCCTCACCCGCATCGTCGGGCGCGAGGCGAGCCTGGAGATCCCGAACGTGTGGGGCAGCCGGACCGACAGCACCGCGGCGGCGACGCTGATCCGCACGGACGGCACCCGTGAGGAGATCGAGGTGCCGACCGTGCAGCCGATGGCGGCCGAAGCGGATGCCACCATCCGCGCCCTCCGCGAGGGGCGGACCGAGGCGCCCGAGATCCCGTGGGCCGAGACCCGCACGATCGCGCGCCTGCTCGCGCAGTGGCGCGACGGCATCGAGTGACCCTCAGCGCCCGCGCCGCCACCACCGGCGCGCGGGCCGCTCGGATCCCGCCGGGGGAGCGGATGCCGCGGCCCGAGCCTCGCGCCGGGCGCGCCACGCGGCGACCTCCTCGTCGGGGTCGCGCGTCGGGGTGACGACCGGCGGCCCGCCGAGCAGCTGCCGGCGCGCCTCGACGACGCGTCGGGAGAAGTCCTCGGTGTACTCGCGGACATCCTCCTCACGGTGGAAGGCGTCGACGCGATCCTCGAACTCGGCGTGCTCGATGCGCAGACGGAGGGCGGGCGGGCCTAGGCCGGAGAGCTGTTCGGTCTGGATCTTGCGCTTGATCCACCAGTCGGGGTCGTGAGACCCGCCGAGCCCCTCGAGCGGCTTGCCGGCGCCGGGCAGGTCGTCGAAGTCGCCGCGGCGGATCGCCTGCTGGATGGCGGTCTCGACGTACATCGCCCGTTCGGTCCCCGTGGGTGTGCCCGCGTGCCGTTCCGGTTCGGCGGGCACCTCGTCGCCGTGCTCGCGCGCGGCCCGATCGACCCGGTATCGCGCCGCACGAAGGCGGGGGTCCTCATCCATGCCGCGGTCCTCGGCCATTCCTCCAGCGTACGGCGCGGCGTTCCTGCGGCGGCGTTGCCGAGTATGCATATACTCAGAAAACACATACCCGGTATGCAGCAAGGAGTTCCGATGTCGGTACGACAGAGCCTGCTGGCGATCCTGGATCAGGGTCCCTGCTACGGCTACCAGCTGCGCGCGGAGTTCGACCGCCGCACCGGATCGACCTGGCCCCTCAACGTGGGTCAGATCTACAACACGCTCGACCGGCTCGAGCGCGACGGGCTCGTCGAGAAGGGCGACGTCGACGAGCAGGGTCACGTGTACTGGCAGATCACGGATGCCGGATCCGCCGAGGTCCGCGCGTGGCTCGACGCTCCCGTCGAGCGCGCGCAGGGGACGCGCGACGAGCTCGCGATCAAGCTCGCCGTCGCCGCCACCCTGCCGGGGGTCGACCTGGCCGCCGTGATCCAGCGGCAGCGCTCCGCGTCGCTGCGGCAGCTGCAGGAACTGAACCGCGCCAAGTATGCGGGCGCGAACCCCGACGGCCCCGAGGAACTCGCGTGGTCGCTCGTGGTCGATTCGATGATCTTCTCCGCCGAGGCCGAGGTGCGATGGCTCGACCACACCGAGCAGCGGCTCGCGCGGCATCCTCATCACACGATGGGGTTGGAGCTGTCCACCGAGACACCCAAGCGGGGGAGGCCTGCCAGATCCGAGGCGGGCAACGCCGAGGCGGTCGTGCGGTGAGCGCCGCCGTCCTGCAGCTGGTGGGGGTCACGCAGCAGTACGGCGAGGGCGAGACGAGCGTCTCGGCACTGTCGGGCGTCGATCTGACGGTCGACAAGGGGGAGCTCGTCGCGATCATGGGAGCGTCCGGTTCGGGCAAATCCACGCTCCTGTCGATCGCGGGCGGGTTGCAGAAGCCCACCAGCGGCGAAGTCGTCGTCGAGGGGACGTACCTCTCGACGGCGACACGTCGCGATCTCGCGCAGCTCCGGCGGCGCTCCCTGGGATTCGTCTTCCAGGACTTCAATCTCATCCCGACCCTCACGGCCGTCGAGAACGTGACGCTGCCGCTCGAGCTCGACGGCTTCCGAGCCCGGGTGGCGCGCCGTGCGGGTCGGGATGCGCTCGCCTCGGTCGGTCTCGAGGACAAGGTGGACGCCTACCCCGACGATCTGTCGGGTGGTCAGCAGCAGCGCGTCGCGATCGCCCGCGCGGTCGTCGGCGGCCGCCGGCTGATCCTCGCCGACGAGCCGACCGGCGCGCTCGACTCGGTCACGGGCGAGGCGGTCATGAAGATGATCCGCCACCGCGTCGACCAGGGGGCAGCCGGCATCCTCGTCACCCATGAGCCGCGGCACGCGGCGTGGGCGGACCGCATCGTGTTCCTGCGCGACGGCCGCATCGTCGACGAGTCGCAGCGTCGCGGCGCCGACGCGCTGCTGTCGGACGCGCGATGACCGCCGTGCAGGACCGGCCCCGAGCGGATGCCGGTACCCGCCGTCGCGTCGAGCGCCCGAAGCCCTCGCGCACGGCGCGGCTGCGCGTCGCGGTGCGCATCGCCCGGCGCCAGGTGCGCCGCGCGTGGGTGTCGTCGCTGCTGATCATGGCGCTCATCGCGCTGCCGATCGCGGGGATGGCGGGGGTTGCGGTGATGGTCTCGAGCACCTTCGCCACTCCCGCCGAGCGTGTCGCCGTCGAGCTCGGGAAGATGTCGGCGTGGGTCGAGCCGCTGTGGCCGGCGGAGTCCGGCTTCTGGCAGACGCCGGACGACCCGTACGAGTACGGGAACGCCTCGCAGTGGGGTGGTTCCGACGGGTCGAGTACGGCGGACCTTCCCTCGGATCCGACGTCTGCGCTCGCACCCGGGACCGAGATCGTGCCGCTCTCATCCGGAGAGGAACGCATCGAGACGGTCGCCGGCAACGCCCGCGCGCGCGCCGTGGCGGGGAACGTGTCAGACGAACGGTTCGCGGGGGCGTACGCGCTCGTCGCGGGGCGCGCGCCGTCGAACGGCGGCGAGGTCCTGGTGACGCCGGCCGTGCTCGAACGGGCGGGGCTGACGATTGGCGGCACACTGTCCCTCGTCCACGGCGAGGTATTCACCGTCACGGGGACGTTCGACGATGCCACCGCCGCGGACGCCGACCTCGTCGTCGCCTTCTTCGACGCAGACAGGTACAGCCCGATCCGCTCCTTCCTGCCGGATGCCGACATCGATGCGGAGCGGCTCAGCGCGCTCAACGCGGCGGGGTTCGGGGTGTATGCGCGAGAGCTGGTGCTCGATCCGCCCCCCTTCGATCGGCCGTTCGACGACTTCTCCATCCCTACCTCCGCGGAGCGGGATCTGCAGCGCGAGCTCGCCCTCGCGGCGGGGATCGGCGGCGGTGGTCTGGCGGCGGGCTACATGGTCGTCATGCTCGCCGGTGCGGCCTTCGCGGTCAGCGCCCGGCGCCAGCAGCGCGCTCTTGCGATCGCCGCGAGCGTGGGCGCCGAGCCTCGCGACCTGCGTCGCATCGTCCTCTTCCAGGGAGCCGTGCTGGGCCTCTTCGCCGGCGCCCTGGGCCTCGCTGTCGGTGTCGGTGGGGCCGCGATCCTCATGCGCCTCCTCGACAACGGATCCGCGACGTCGTTCTGGGGATTCCACGTGCCCTGGCTGCTGCTCTTCGGTGTGCTGGCCTTCGCCGTCCTCGTCGGTTCGGCCTCGGCGTGGCTGCCGGCTCGGGCCGTCGGCAAGTCCGACACCATCTCCGCGCTGCGCGGGGCGCGGCGACCGATGACGGTCACCGCCGCAAGGCCGCTGTGGGGGTCCCTCCTCATCATCATCGGAGTGGCGGTGACGATCCTCTCCGGGATCGCCGCGGGCGCGGTCGCCATCAGCGACACGATTCCGTGGGACTCGCCACTGCGGTGGCTCCCCACCGTGGGGATCGTCAGCGGCCCGATCCTGGCTCAAGTCGGCATCCTCGTGTCGGGTCGGTGGCTGCTCTGGCTTGCGTCGCGCGTGCTGTCCCGGATCGGCCTCGCTGCCCGGCTCGCATCCAGGGATGCGGTCGCCAACGGCGCGCGCACCGTCCCGGCGTTCGCGGCGATCGGCGCCACGGTGTTCGTCGGTGTCTTCGCCGTCGGGATGGGGATGATGACGGCCGAGCAGTCCGCCCGCAACTACGACTACAGCGCGCCGGTGGGGACCGTCGTCGCCGACATCTCAACGATGAGTGATCCCTTCTTGACCGGTGAGCAGGTGCAGGAAGCGGTGGAGGCTACCGATCGCCTCTTCGCGTCCTCGGGGGCGACGGCCATCGGCGTCGTGGGCGGCGAGCAACCGCTGTACTTCGCCGAAACGGTGGCTGACATCCCGACTGATTTGCAGCACGTGATGCTCATCGCACCACCCCGGTCACTCGTCTCTATGGATGTCGCAGGTTCGCAGGGCTTCACCTACCGCGGGAGCGCGACCGACAACCTCTCCGTCGTGGCGCCGGACGACCTCGAGGTGGCGCTGGGGGTGACCCTCAGTGAGGATCAACGCGCGGCCTACGCCGCGGGGGCGGTCATCGTCGTCGACGACCGCTACGTCACGGACGGTCGGGTCGAGGTCGGTGCGTGGAGTGCCCGCGACGCCTTCGCGGGAAAGATGCCCGACAACGTCTGGTCGGGCGACGAGGCCGCGGAGGCGACGTGGGAACGCACGGCGCCCGCGATCAGGGTGACGGCGCCCGACCAGAACGTCGTCGCGGCGGTAGCCCCCGCCACGGCCGCGGAGTGGGGGATCGCCGCGGTGCCCCTGCGGGTGCTCGCCACGTTCCCCGAGGGCTCCGAGATGAACTCCCAGGATCGTCTGAACGCCCGCACGGGCAGTCTCGACACCGACGAGTACCAGGTGTCGATGTGGCGTGAGACCGGCCCGACCGCGGCCGCCGTCTGGCTCGTCCCGCTGCTCGCCGCTGTCACCGTCCTCGTGCTCGGTGCGAGCGCGGTGGCCCTCGGCCTCGCGCGCTTCGAGCGTCGGCCCGACGACGCCACGCTCGCAGCGGTCGGCGGCACACCCGGACTCCGGCGCCGCATCGGACTGTGGCAGGGCCTCGTGATCGCAGGGTTCGGCACGTTCGCGGGGGCCGCCGCCGGCATCCTTCCGCCCATCGGGTTCTGGCTGCAGTCGCAGACCGGATTCGAGCCGATGAACCTCGCCGACATCCCGTGGTGGCTGCTCGCGGCACTCGCCGTCGCGCTGCCGCTCGGGATCGCGGCCGTCAACTGGCTCGTGCCGCCGCGCGAGCCCGAGCTCACGCGACGCAACGTCATCGCGTGAGCCCGGCTCGCCGATTCAGAGCCGAGCGGATGCCTCGGTCAGCACGCTCCGCAGGATCCTCTCGATCTCGTCGAACTCCGCCGGCCCCATCGTGAGCGGCGGGGCGAGCTGGATGACGGGGTCGCCGCGGTCGTCGGCGCGGCAGTAAAGACCTGCGTCGAAGAGCGCCTTCGAGAGGAAGCCGCGCAGCAGGCGCTCGGATTCGGCGGCGTCGAAGGTCTGCTTCGTCGCCTTGTCCTTCACCAGCTCGATGCCGAAGAAGTACCCGTCGCCGCGGACGTCGCCGACGATCGGCAGGTCGAGGAGCCGCTCGAGCGACGCGCGGAAGACCGGCGAGTTCTCGCGGACGTTCTGCAGCAGCCCCTCTTCCTCGAAGATGTCGAGGTTCTCCATGGCCACCGCGGTCGAGACGGGGTGTCCGCCGAACGTGTACCCGTGCGGGAACGACGTCGTCCCGTGCGAGAACGGCTCGTGGATGCGGTCGCTGACGATCGTGCCGCCGAGCGGCGAGTACCCGCTCGTGACGGCCTTCGCGAAGGTGATCATGTCGGGCTGGTAGCCGTAGCGGTCGGCGCCGAACCACTCGCCGAGGCGCCCGAACGCGCAGATCACCTCATCCGAGACGAGCAGCACGTCGTGACGGTCGCAGATCTCGCGGACGCGCGCGAAGTAGCCGGGCGGCGGCGGGAAGCATCCGCCCGAGTTCTGCACCGGTTCGAGGAAGACCGCCGCGACCGTCTCGGCACCCTCGAACAGGATCGCCTCCTCGATGCGGTCGGCCGCCCAGGTCCCGTATTCCTCGGGGGTGGTGCCCGTGAAGCCCTGCTCCGCGGCGCGGTACCAGTTCGTGTTCGGCACGCGGAAGCCGCCCGGCGTCACCGGCTCGAACATCGACTTCATGGCGGGGAGCCCCGTGATCGCCAGCGCGCCCTGCGGCGTGCCGTGGTAGGCGACGAAACGCGAGATCACCTTGTGCTTCGTGGGCTTGCCCTGCAGCCGCCAGTACTGCTTGGCGAGCTTGAACGCCGTCTCGACCGCTTCGCCGCCGCCGGTCGAGAAGAACACGCGGTTCAGATCGCCGGGCGCGAGGTGCGCGAGGCGGTCGGCGAGCTCGATCGCGGACGGATGCGCGTATGACCAGATGGGGAAGAACGCCAGCTCCTCGGCCTGCCGCGCCGCCGCCTGAGCCAGCCGCGCACGACCGTGCCCGGCGGCGACGACGAACAGACCCGACAGCCCGTCGATGTACTTCTTGCCGCTCGCATCCCAGATGTGGTGCCCCTCGCCCTTGACGATGATCGGGACACCCGCCCCCTCGGTCATCGACGACTGCCGCGCGAAATGCAGCCACAGGTGATCGCGGGCCATCGCCTGCAGCTCGGTCTCGGATGCTGCCATGGGTTCCTCCGTACGTCGTTGTGGATGGGGGAGCGGATGCCGGGCGTCCGCGCATCGTGTCAGCGCATCGTGTCGAGGATCCCGACGAGGTCCTCGAACGTCGTGCGGGGGTTGAGGATCGCGAAGCGGGCGTTCGTGCGGCCCGCATGGCTGGACGGGGTGACGAAGGCGTGCTGGTCGTCGAGCAGGCGGTTCGACCAGGCCGTGTAGTCGTCCTTGCTCCAGCCGCGCCGCTCGAACACGACGACGCTCAGCTGCGGGCGGCGCACCAGTTCAAGCTCCTCGCGGGACTCGATCTCGGCGGCGATGCGCTCGGCCAGCGAGATCGAGCACGTGATCGCCTCGCGATAGACCTCGGCGCCGTAGGTCGCGAGTGAGAACCACAGCGGCAAGCCGCGCGCGCGTCGGGTGAGGTGCGCGGCGAAGTCCGACGGGCTCCAGTCGCTCGTCTCGGTGAGGGTGTCGAGGTACTCCGCGTGCTGCGTGTGCGCGCGGCGGCCGAGCTCGGGGTCGCGGTACAGCAGCGCACACGCGTCGAACGGGGCGAACAGCCACTTGTGCGGGTCGACGATGAGCGAGTCGGCGTGCTCGATGCCGGCGAAGTAGTGCCGGGCCTCGGGTGAGAGTGCAGCCGCGAGGCCGTAGGCGCCGTCGACGTGCAGCCACACCCCGAACTCGCGGGTCACCTCGGCGACCGAGGCGACGTCGTCGACGATCCCGAAGTTCGTCGAGCCCGCGGTCGCCACGACGGCGAAGACGCTGTCGCCGTGCTCCTCGAGGGCGGCGCGCACCGCGTCGCCGTGCAGCACACCCCCGGCATCCGGAGCCACGGGCACGACCTCGACGTCCATCACACGGGCCGCCGACGCGATCGACGAATGCGCCTCGGCCGAGCAGACGACGCGCCAGCGGTCGGGACGGATGCCGCGGTCCCGCGCGGTCTCGCGTGCGGCCACGAGCGCCGACAGGTTGCCGAGGGTGCCGCCCTGCACGAAGACGCCGCCGGCCGTCGCGGGCAGACCGAACTCGCCGGCGAGCCACCGGAGCACCTCGTTCTCGGCGTGGACGGCGCCCGCGCCCTCGAGCCAGGACCCGCCGTAGAGCGCGCTCGCCGAGACGACGAGGTCGAACGCGGCAGCCGCCTTCGACGGCGCGCTCGGGATGAACGACAGGTACCGCGGGTCGTCGGTCGTGATGCACGCGGGAGCGAGCACGTGCTCGAAGACGCCGAGCGCCTTGCGCGCCCCGATGCCCTGCTCGGTGATCGTCACGCCGGCCAGGCGGGCGAGCTCGGCGGGCGGCAACGGCTTGTCGAGCGGGTTGTCGTCCGTCAGCAGCCGCTGCCGCGAGTAGTCGAGGACGAGGTCGACGATCTGACGGGTCTCGTCGGTCACGTCGTGCATACGGGCGGGCTGGGTCATCGGTTCTCCGAGGTCGTGCGGGGGAGCGCGGGTGTGCGCGGCGGTCGGGTCCGGCGGGTGCCCAGACGTTCGAAGGCTACGCCCAGGCGCAGCAGCGCGGTGTCGTCGTAGGCGCGGCCCGCGATCGTGAGGCCCACCGGCATCCACGTGTCGGTCATCGTGCCCAGCGGCACGGTCACGGTCGGGATGCCGAGATGCCGGATCGCGAGGTTGCCGTTGGCGATCCAGACGCCGTTGCGCCAGCCGAGGTCGCCCGAGGCCGGGTTCACGTCCATGTCGGCGGGACCCACGTCGGCGACGGCGGGGAAGACGACGGCGTCGAGGCCGGCGGCATCCATCCACTCCTCCAGGTCGGTGCGGCGGACGTGTTCGAGGGCACGCAGACCCTCCTCGAGCTCGGGCATGTCGCCCAGCCCGGCACCCGGATGCGCACGCACCCAGTCGGGGTATTCGGCGATGTCGTCGTCGAAGCCGGTGTAGCGGTCGGGGAGCGCACCCGGCGGGTGGGGGAAGATCGCGGCGCCGTCGACGTCGGCGAGCGTCGAGAGCGCGGGGTCGCCGTTGGCGTCGAGGAAGTCGTCCCACGCCCACGCCGACAGGTCGACGATCTCGCGCTGCAGATACCCCTCGGGGACGCGGTCGCGGATGGTCGAGGCTCCCGCGCGGTCGCCCTCGTACTCGCTCACGGCGGGGAAGTCGACCTCGACGACGGTCGCGCCCGCGGCCTCGAGGTCGGCGCGGGCCGCGCGCCACAGCGCGAGGATCGACGGGCGGGTCTCGATCCGCTGACCCGTCGGACCGCCGATGCCGGTGCCCGTCCCGGCATCCGGGTCCTCACCGATGTACATCCGCGGGATGCCGAGACGCGCCCCGGCGAGCGAGGCGCCCTCCGCCAGCGCGGGATACGACGCGGGCCGCACCTGCGACGCCGCGGGGAGCTCGACCCACGGCTGCACCCGCCAGAAGTCGCCGCGGGTCTCGGTGTCGTCGGCGACGATGACGTCGAGCACCTCGAGCAGGTCGGCCATCGTGCGGGTGTGCGGCACGACGACGTCCATCGTCGGGACGAGCGGCCAGTTGCCGCGCACCGAGATGACACCGCGCGAGGGCGTGTAGGCGCAGAGCGCGTTGTTCGACGCGGGGCCGCGACCCGACGACCAGGTCTCCTCGCCGAGGCCGAACGCGGCGAAGCTCGCGGCGGTCGCCGTGCCCGACCCGTTCGACGAGCCGGACGCGAACGGCGCGGTCAGCCACTCGGCGTTGTACGGACTCTCGGCGCGGCCGTACACGCCGCGCTGCATGCCGCCGTTCGCCATCGGCGGCATGTTCGTGAGACCGAGGCAGATCGCGCCGCCCGCACGCAGGCGCTCGATCGTGAACGCGTCGCGCTGCGCGACGAGGTCGGCGAAGGCGGGCGACCCGGCCGCGGCGGTCAGCCCGCGCACGAGGTAGCTGTTCTTCGCCGTGTAGGGGATGCCGTCGAGGGGTCCGAGGGTCTCGCCGCGGGCGCGACGCGCGTCGGATGCCGCGGCCTCGGCCCGCGCGTCGGGGTTGCGGACCACGACGGCGTTCAACGCCGTCTCCGTGTCGGGCCCGTCGTACGCGTCGATGCGCGCGAGGTAGGCGTCGACGAGCTCGACCGCCGTGGCCTCGCCGGACTCGAGGGCGGCGCGCAGGTCGGCGATCGGCGCCTCGACGACGTCGATCATGCCGTCACCGCCGGCTGCTGCTGCGTGATGCAGTGGATGCCGCCGCCGCGGGCGAACAGGCCACGGGCGTCGACCGTGACGACCTCGCGGCCCGGGTACGCCTCGGCCAGGATCGTGCGGGCCTGCGCGTCGGCCTTCTCCTCGCCGAAGCCGCACGCGATCACACCGCCGTTGACGACGAGGTGGTTGACGTAGCTCCAGTCGACCGGCCCGTGGGCGTCGGTCAGGGTCTCGGGGGCGGGGAGCGACACGATCTCGAAGCGGCGACCGGCGGCATCCGTCTGCCCCTCGAGCTCGGTGCGCAGCTGCGCGGTGACGGCGTGGTCGGGGTGCGCCGGGTCGCGTTGATCGTGCAGCAGGATGCGGCCGGGTGAGGGGATCGTCGCCACGATGTCGACGTGCCCGTTCGTGCCGAACTCGTCGTAGTCGCGGGTCAGGCCGCGGCTCAGCCAGACCGCCTTCGCGGCACCGAGCGTGCGGGCCATTTCTGCCTCGACGCGGGCGCGGTCGGCGAAGGGGTTCCGCCGCGGGTCGAGCTGCACGGTCTCGGTGAGCAGTACCGTGCCTTCGCCGTCGACGTGGATGCCGCCGCCCTCGTTCACGAGGACGGACGAGACGAGCTCGGCCCCTACCTCGGCGGCGATGAGGCGCGCGTGCGCCGCGGAATCCTGCCACTGCGCCCAGTCGGGCGCGCCCCAGCCGTTGAAGATCCAGTCGACTGCACCGAGGACGCCGGGGCGCTCGTCGTCGACCACGAAGGTGGGGCCGTGGTCCCGCATCCAGTACTCGTCGACGGGGGCCTCGAGGAGCGTCACCTCGCCCGGGAGCATGCGGCGTGCGCGCGCCGTCTCGGTCGGATCGACGACCATCGTGACCGGCTCGAACCGCGCGACGGCGGCCGCGACGGCGGCCCAGGTGGCGTACCCCTCTTCGCGTTCGGCGTCGGTGTCACCCAGGGTGAGACCCTCTCGGGGGAACGCCATCCACGTGCGCTCGTGCGGGGCGGTCTCGCTCGGCATCCGCCAGGCCATGGCGTCTCCCTCGGGTGTCGGGTAGCTTATTGATCGTTTGATCAACAAGGGGAGGGTATCGAGTCCATGACGCAGACGTCAACCGTCCGCCGGCGGCGCAAGACCCCCGCCGAACGCCGTGACGAGATCGCGGCCGCGGCGCGCGGGATCGCGCTCGCCGACGGTCTCGACGCCGTCACGCTGCGCGCCGTCGCCGCGCGCGTCGGCGTGGCCCCCGGACTCGTCGCGCACCACGCCGACGGGATGGACGCGCTCGTCGCCGAGGCGTTCGGCGCCGTCGTCGCGGACGAGCTGCGCGCCGTCGTGGCCGCGATGAGGGTGACGGATGCTGCGACGGCGCGGCTCGGCATCCTGCTCGACACCGTCCTCGGGGATGAGCCGAGCGCCGTCACGCTCGTCTGGGTCCAGGGCTGGGCGCTCGGCGCCCGCAACGAGGCGCTCGCCGCACGCGTACGCGCCGAGATGGACGCGTGGCAGCGCGCGCTCGCGGCCGAGATCGTGCGCGGAACCGGGCGGGGCGAATTCGCCGAGGTCGATGCGGATGCCGTCGCCTGGCACCTGCTCGCGATGATCGACGGCCTCGGAGCCCATGGCCTCGTCCGCTGGCGCGACGATCCCTCGCGCGCCGACCTCACCCGACGCGCGCTCGCCGCGCTGCTCGGCGTCGCGCCCGGCGCGCTGCACGGCTGATCCGCCGCCGAGACGTCGAGACGTCGCAGATGGTCGCCCCGCCACACCCGCCGCGACCATCTGCGACGCCTCGAGCCGACGGGAACGGCGGTCATCCGCCTCGAACGGATGCCGGTGGCGTCGGCTCGAGGTCGGCGTCAGTTGTCGGGGCGCGAGATGTCGAGGGTGACGAAGTTCGTGCCGGGGACGGGGCGGACCTCGAACGTCGCGCCGTCGAGCGTGCCGGGCGGGAGGTCGAAGCGCTGCTCGAGGGCGCCCCGGCTCAGGCGGCGCAGCTCGGCCGCCTCGCCGGCGGGGGCGAGGAACTCCATGTCCCCGCTGCTGGTCTGCCCGTAGGCATCCGGGTTGTCCTGCCCGATGGCGTCCTCGTACAGCTCCTCGACGATCTGCCCGGGGATCTTCTTCGGCGTGCCGAGCACCTCCTTGCCCACCTCGCCGGGGGTCTCGCGCACCGCCTTGCCGATCGAGGTCCCGAGGTCGTTCGCGACGTTGTAGTCGGGCGCGGCGTGGCGTCCGGTGCGGCCGAGCTGTTCGCGCCCGCGAGTGACGTCCGTGAGCAGGTCGTACTTCTTGGCGTGGCTGGCCACCGGGGCGTCGCGACGGTGCTTCCCGGCGTCCGCGGCGTTGCGCCGGTCCGTGCCGCGGATGCGGGCGGCGTCGGCGCGGTGCTTGCCGCCGCGCTTGCGGAACGCGCTCCCGAACCCTTTCTTGAACTCGCGGCCGGCGCCGTCGACGGCGTCGACGATCTCGCGCATGAGGCTCTTCATCGTCATGTCAGTCTCCCGAGATCTGCAGGTTGGCAAGGTCCGCGAGCAGCCGATCGGTGCGGTCCTCGATGTCGACGGCCTGCGCGTCCATCTCGTCGGCGGCCGCCTCGAGCGCCGCGATGTCGGCCTCGAACTCGTCCACGTCGCCGACGGCGCCCTCGACGACGGGCGCGTCCATGAGGGCCATGACGATCACCGGGACCTGCTCGACGAGCGGCTCGACGGCGAGGGGCAGCACCTCGTTGATGACCTGCTCGATCGTGGCCTCCATCGCCATGGCGAGCAGCTTCTTGCGGGCGAGCAGCAGCACCGCCGCGCCGCCGGCGCCGAAGGGACCCGCGGCGAGCAGGGGGACGAGTTGCATGAGCGTCAGGGTCACCTCGGCGATGACCTTGATCTTCATCGCGAGGACGATGCCGCCCGCGATGTCTATGCCCGTCGCCGCGGGACCGAGTACGTCGAGCAGCTTCTGCATGTTGTCGGAACGGTTGCGGTTCCACCCCTCGACTTGCGCCGTGCCAGCGTTGCCCTGCAGCGCCGTGGCCAGGTCGCCGTTCACGCGGCTGTCGACGGCCTGGATGATCGACTCCATGTCGTCGCGGTAGCCGCGCACGAGGTCGGCGGCCTTGTGGACCTCGTCCTCGTCGATGTCGGGCCATTCCAGCCCCATCTTGTCCATGATCCAGATCAGCTCATTCGGCAACATCATCCCCACGGGTACCACCTCCGCCGTCGACAGTAGCGAGCAGTCACCCCGACGGCGATGGGGAGAACGACCCATTCCGCCGCGCTCGCGAGACGTCCCAGATGGTCGCCCCTCCGCCCGCCGCGCGACCATCTGCGACGCCTCGACCCGACGGGAACGGCGGTCATCGGGTGGCGATGGATGCCGGTGGCGTCGGCTCGGCGACGGTCAGATCTCGCGCAGTGTGTGGTCGGCGGGTACGTGGTTGTCGCGGTAGCAGGCGACGAAGAGGTCGGCGGCCTCGTCGAGAGTGAAGACCTCGTGCGGGTGCACTTTCGTGCTGTGTCGTCCCTCGTCCCACCGGATCGTCTCGGTCGGCTCCGACTCGCTGCCGCCGGTCGGCTTGCCGACGGTGTACTGGTGGGCCGTGCCTGCCTCGTCGACCACGCGGACCTCGACGGTCACCCCCTCGGCATCCCCGGCGCACTGGATGTACTCCTCGGAGAACGGAATCTCCGCCAACAGGTCGGCGCCGTCCGGTGCGCGCCAGAGGCTGTACGCCCACAGCTTCGCGCCGTCCATCCGCCGGACGGAGAACCGGATCTGGTCCTCGTACGGACGGGCCACGTCCACCAAGGGAGAGCGCGCGAACCCGTTGAGCTGCACGATGTGCGTCGGCGTCGTCACAGAACTCCCCAGCCGGTCAGCTGGGGGTCGGGGTCAGACGCCGCCGAGCTCACGCAGGGTGTACTCGGCGGGCACGCGATCGTCGCGGTAGTAGGCGATGAACAGGTCTGCTGCCTCGTCGAGGGTGAAGACCTCGTTCGTGAAGACCCGCGTGCTGTGCCGGCCGCTGTCCCATCGAATCGTCTCCGTCGGCTCCGACGGGAGTCCCGTGGCGGGTTTGCCGACGGTGCACTGGTGCGCCGCGCCGAACGTGTCTACGGAGCGGACTTCGACCGTCACGCCCGCCGCGTCGCCCGCGCACTGGATGTAGTTCTCTGCCGGAGGCAAGCTCGCCCGGAGGTTCGCACCTTCGGGCGCCCGCCAGAGGCTGAGTGCCCAAAAAGAGGTGCCGTCCATCTGCGTCAGGGTGAACCGGATCTGCTCCTCGAAGGACCGCAGATTGTCGATCAGGGGGAACCTGCTCGAACCGTTCTCCTGGAAGATGTGCGTCGGCGTGCTCACGGTACCTCCTGCAGGATCACATCGACGATCCTAATCCGCTCCCCGTTGAGCACCGCGTAGGCCGGGTTGTCGCCGCTGATCGCGTCGTCGAACCCCTGCTGTGCGGGGTTCCTCGTCGCCGAGCCGCTCTTGATCTCCACGCCCGTCCACGTGCCGTCGGCGTTGCGGAACAGTCCATCGAACCGACGGACCTGGGGGACGTCGGTGCCGGATCGGTTGTGCCCCGGGATGCCGGCATTGACCTGGTCGCGAAACACCGGCGCGCCGTAGCGACGCTCGATGATGTCGAGGCCCTGGCCCTCCTTGTCGACCCACGGGCGGTTGCCACTTCCGACGAAGTGGCCGTAGTCGTCGCGGCCGTCACCGCGATCGACGCCGCGCCGGCGCTCACCGCCGGACCCCGACCCGTCGCCGTCGAACCGGTTCGTGGGGGGAACGGTCGGGGCATCCAGGTCGACGGTGTTCCCGTCGAGCACCTCCACGTCGCTGTTCGTCCGGGTGAGGTGGGTGTCGATCTTGCGGGTGACGCCGGTGTCGAGGCGGACGTGCAGGTCGTCTGCGCCGCGGCGCAGCGCGTCGAGGGAGTCTTTGACGGCGCGGCCGACGGCGCTCATGAGGCGTCTCCTCCGAAGTCGAGGGAAGCGAGATCCGCGATGAAGTCGCCCGTGAGCTGCTGCAGATCGGTGCTGTGGGTGTTCAGGGCCGCCTGCGCGTTGCCGAGGGCCTGTAGATCGGCGTAGAACTCATCCGAGTCGCCGACCTGGCCCTCGACGACCGGCGCGTCGAGCACCGCGTCGATGATGGCGGGCAGCTCGTCTGCGAGGGGCTCGATCACCATGGGAGCGAGCTGTGCGACCAGCTCTTCGACGACGGTGTCGACGGCCGCGTTGAGCAGCTTCTTCTTGATGATGAGCATGGGACCCGCGCCGGCGGCGGTGATCGGGTTGGTCAGCATCCCGATGAGAGCCAGTGCAGTGGTCGTGACGTCGGCGATGACCTTGATCTTGAGTCCGAGCACGACACCCGCCCCCACATCCATCGCCGTCGCGGCGGGCGGCATGATGTCGACGAGCCGCTGGAGGTTCTGCGAGCGCGTGGTGTTCCACGCGGCGACGGTGGCGGGCCCGGTCTGGCCCCGGAGGGCCGTGGCGAGATCGTTGTTGACGACCCGGTCGACCGACTGGATGACACCCTCCAGCTCACCGCCGAACGTCCGGACGATCGTCGCTGCGCGGCGGATCTCGTCCTCGTCGATGTCCGGCCACTCGAATCCGAGCTTCTGCATGATCCAGACCAGCTCGTTCGGCAACATCATGCCCATGGCGCCCCCTCCTGCCACGACGCTATGCGCGAGGTGCGAGAGGGGGAAGGGGGAGAACTCCCCATTTCGAGTCCGACCCGCCATCCGGGTCGCCTCGGCGCGTCTCATAAGGAGTTTCCAGGTTCCGCCGCTCGCCCGCGTGAACACGCGGATCTCGAGAGCGCGAGAGCACCCGGCCAGGCCGATTCCGCTCAGCCCGGCCAATCCGATCCGCGGTGCCCCCCGGATGACCTGTCGTGCGAAAGCCGCACTGAAGGAAGGAAAACAGACACATGCGTACCAACCTGAAGCGGACCCTCGTCCTCGGCTCCACCGGACTCGCGGCGGTCGCCCTGACCGCCGGCTTCGCCCTGCCGGCCAACGCGGCCGAGAGCGAGGACACCACCACCACGACGGCGACGGAAGCATTCACCGACGTCCTCAACATCAACGAGTTGCTGGGCGGATCCGTCGACGGCGGCGATCTGCTGTCGGTCGGCGACATCTCGACGGGCGACATCGGCTCCGGCAACGACGCGCCCATCGGCTCCGGCAACAGCGTCGATGCACCGATCGGATCGGGTAACGACACGTCGCTCGACGCCCCGGTCGGTTCGGGCAACGAGGTCGGCAACGGCAACGATGTCGGCTCGGGCAACGACACGGACGTCTCGCCGAACACCGACGTCTCGCCCGAGACGAACACGGACGTCTCGCCGGACGTGAGCGGTGAGGTGGGCGACGTCACGAACGATGTCACCACCGAGACCGGTGACATCACGAGCGACGTCACCAACACGACTGGCGACCTCGTCGACGGCATCACGGGCGACGTCGACAGCACCGTCGGCGACGTGACGTCCGACGTGAACGACCTCGTCGACGGCATCCTGGGCGACTGACCGCCCGCGGCAGGGCGCTCCGCCCTGCGCTCGCGTCAACGAGGCCCCGAGCTCTTCCGGCTCGGGGCCTCGTTGCGCTGTGAGGCTCGTCGAGCCGACGCGAACGGCCGCCATCGGGAGTGGATGCCGGCACCTCGCGTCGGCTCGGCGCTGGGGCGGCGGCGCGGGCGGTCGTAGGGTCGAGCCATGGCACGCGCGCGATTGATCGACCCCCATGAACTCGAGCGGATGATGCGGGATGCCGCGCCGCTGACGGTTCTCGACGTGCGGTGGCGGCTCGACCGGCCCGACGGCCGGGCCGACTACGAGGCGGGTCACATCCCCGGTGCGGTGTACGTGAGCCTCGACGACGAGCTCGCCGCCCATGGCGCGCCGGAGGACGGCCGGCATCCGCTCCCCGACATCGCCGACCTGCAGACCGCCGCCCGGCGCTGGGGCGTCGACACGGGCGACACCGTCGTGGTCTACGACGACTGGCAGACGTTCGGCGCCGCGCGCGCCTGGTGGGTGCTGACGGATGCCGGTGTGCCGGACGTTCGCGTGCTCGACGGCGGCCTCGGGGCGTGGCGAGACGCCGGGCTCCCGCTCGAGTCGGGCCCCGTGCACGCGGCTCGCGGCGACGTCGCGCTGACGCCGGGGCACCTGCCGCGCCTGGACATCGACGAGGCGGCGGCACTGCCGGCATCCGGGATCCTCTTCGACGTGCGCGCGCCCGAGCGCTACCGCGGCGACGTCGAGCCGATGGACCCGCGGGCAGGGCACATCCCCGGCGCGGTCAACGCGCCGACGGGCGGCAACGTCGACGAGCTCGGGCGCTTCCTCTCGTCCGAGCAACTGCGCGAGCGCTACGCGGCGCTCGGCGTCACCGGCGACACGACCGTCGGCGTCAGCTGCGGCTCGGGGGTGTCGGCCGCGCAGGCCGCATTCGCGCTGAGCCTCGCCGGCGTCGACGCGGCGCTCTACGGCGGGTCGTGGAGCCAGTGGGCGAACCACCCCGACCGCCCGGTCGCGACCGGCGACCGCCCGTAACGCTCAGCCGAGGACGGCCCGGGCCGCGCGCTCAGCCGAGACGAGCGCGCCCGCGATCGACGGCGTCTCGCGGTGATCGCCGGCGACGATGACCCGCTCGGACAGCCGCACCGGCGACGCGTGCCGCAGCGGCGGAGGCAGAGCCGGCAGCGCGTGGGGGATGTCGTCGCGACGCAGCAGCTCCCAGCTCCGCGCCTCGCCGCCCCACATCCGCTCCATGTGGGCGCGCACGGCACGCTCGTCGGCACCGCTGCCCAGCAGGCAGCTCGCCGCCACGAGGTGCCGGCCGGCCGGCGCGTAGGCGGGGGCCGTCCGCGACATCACGACGCTGTTGACGATCGGGCCAGAGCGCTCGCCGTCCACCGCGAGCAGAGCGGATGCCGGTGCCTGCGGCCCCGTGCCGAACCACCACGTCTGCAGCCCCCGCATCGCCGGTGCCGGCAGGTCGGTGAGCCCCGCCAGCGCCTCGCCGCCCACGGCGACGACCACCTCGCGCGCGGCGATCGTCGCGGCCCCGTCGAGCTCGACACGGTCTGCGCGGACGTCCATGCCGCGCACGGCATGGGAGAGACGGATGTCGGCCCCCGACGCACGGGCGAGGTCGGCGAGCCGTCGCGGCAGGGTCGCGACGCCCTGCGCGGGCACGCCCGGGCGGCCGAGCGCGAACAGCCGGGCGAGCAGCGTCGCGTACGCGCTGGACGTCGCGGCGCCGTCGTCGGCGAGCACGCCGGTGAGGAACGGTTCGAGCGCCGAGCGGCGCAGGGGCCCGGTCAGACCGACGCGGTCCCACGTCTCGTGCAGCGTCTCGTCGTGTCCGTCGGCGACGGATGCCGGGCGCACCAGCGCCGGCACGAGCCACCGCGCCGCGGCCACCAGGTCGCGCGCCGAGACGAGACCCGAGAGCGCACCCGCGACGGTGGCCGGCAGAAGCCCGGGGTGCCGCAGCGGATCCGCGAGGACGTCCGACCGTCCGCCGCGTACGACGCGCACCCCGACGGGGAACGGACGAAGGTCGAGGTCGGCGGGGTCGAGCGCGCGGGCGAGCGCGTCATAGCGGGGGTTCACGACCTGGAACCCCCGGTCGAGCAGGAATCCGTCGACGCGGTCGGTGCGCTGCCGACCGCCGACCTCGTCGGCCGCGTCGAGGACGACGACGTCGCGTCCGGCGCGAGCGAGCAGCGTCGCGCAGCGGAGCCCGGCGAGGCCCGCGCCGATGACGACGACATCGTGGAGTGCGGCCATGGCGACAGCCTCGCACAGCGCGTCGCCCCGGCATCCGTAGTTGAATTCAAGGATGCGAGCTGCGTATATGTACGGTCCCGGTGACGTCCGAGTGATCGACGCCCCCGAGCCCCGGATCGAACAGCCCACCGACGCGGTCCTCCGCACCGTCGTCGCGTGCGTCTGCGGCAGCGACCTGCATCCGTACCACTCGATGACCCCGTCCGAGCGGGGGCGCTCGATGGGGCACGAGATGATCGGCGTCGTCGAGGAGGTTGGCTCCGAGGCCCGCACGGTCGCGCCCGGTGACGTGGTCATCGTGCCGTTCGTGTTCTCGTGCGGCGCGTGCGAGTTCTGCCGCGCCGGGCTGCAGACCTCGTGCCGCTTCGCGGGCCTCTCGGTGCCCACGGGTGCCGGCGGTGCGCAGGCCGAGCGTCGGCGCGCCCCGTTCGCCGACGGCACCCTGTATCGGGTCGACGTCGCCGAGGACGACCCGCGGATGCCGGGCCTCCTGACCCTCAGCGACGTCTACGGCACGGGCTGGCACGCCGCTGTGACCGGCGGTGTCGCACCCGGAAAGGACGTCGTCGTGATCGGCGACGGCGCCGTGGGCCTCCTCGCCGTCCTCTCGGCACGGCGGCTCGGCGCCGAGCGCATCATCCTCATGGGGCGTCACGAGGCGCGCACCGACCTGGGCCGCCGCTACGGCGCGACCGACGTCGTCGCGGCCCGCGGGGACGAGGGCGTCGCCGCCGTCCGCGAGTTGACCGGCGGCCTCGGCGCGCACGTCGTCATCGACGCGGTCGGTCACCTGCCGGCGTACGAGCAGGCCCTCGGCGCCGTGCGCGCCGGCGGCACTGTTACCCGCGTCGGCGTGCCCCAGTACGCCGACGCGCCGCTGCAGCGGGTGCAGTTCGAGAAGAACGTCACGGTCACCGGCGGCGTCGCACCGGTGCGGGCCTACATCGACGACCTCCTGCCGGGCGTCCTCGACGGTACAGTCGACCCCGGGGCCGTCTTCGATCGCGAACTGAGCCTCGGCGAAGCCGCCGACGGCTACCGCCTGATGGATGACCGCGCCGCCCTGAAAGTGATGCTCCGCCCGTGACCTCCGCCCTGCCGCTCTCCGGCACCCAGCACACCCTTCGCTTCGGCCCGTACGAGGCGGTCATCGCCTCGACCGGCGCCTCGCTGCGCGTCCTCCGCCACGACGGCCGCGACCTCATCGTCCCGTTCGACGCCGACGAGGTGCGCCCCGACTACCGCGGCACGACGCTCGCCCCCTGGCCCAACCGCATCGTCGACGGCACGTACACCTTCGACGGCCAGGAGCTCGTGGCGGCGCTGACCGAACCCGAACGCTCGCACGCCCTCCACGGCCTGCTCTCGTGGGCCGACTTCGAGCGCGTCTCGGGCACCGAGAGCGCGGTGACCCTCGGCGCGACCGTCGTCCCGCAGTCGGGGTACCCGTGGCGTGTGCGCGTCGAGACGACGTACGCCCTCGGCGAGGACGGCCTCACGCAGACGGTGCGTGCACGCAACCTCAGCGACCGGCCCGCACCGTTCGGCACCGGCCCGCACCCGTACCTGAAGGCCGGCCCCGCGCCGCTCGACGAATGGACGCTCGCGCTGCCCGCGGCATCCGTTCTCGAAGTCACGCCCGACCGGCTCAGCCCCCTCGCGCTGCGCCCCGTGACCGACCACGACCCCGAGCGGTTCGACCGGCGCGCGCCGCGGCCGCTCGGCACCGTCGAGCTGGACCACGCGTTCACCGATCTCGAGACGGATGCCGCCGGTACGGCCCTCCTGCGCCTGACCGACCCGTCGGGTGTCGGCGTCGAGGTCACCTGGGGTGCCGAGTGCCCGTGGGTGCAGGTGTACACGGGCGACAAGCCCGATGGGCCCGCGAACCCGGCGCACCGCAACGGTGTCGCCGTCGAGCCGATGACGTGCGCGCCCGACGCGTTCAACGCCGGCTCGTACGACTACGACGCGGGCCTGCTGGTGCTCGAGCCGGGCGCCGAGTTCTCGGCGTCGTGGCGCATCGCCGCGATCTGACCCTGCGTCGTCATCCCTAGGATGGCGACATGACGTCGACGTCCTCCTCCCTGCCCCGGTCCACCCCGTCCGCGCAGGGGGTGGATGCCGCCGGTGTCGAACGCCTGCTCGACGCCGTCGGGCAGACCGAAGCCGAGATGCACAGCCTCATGGTGCTGCGCCACGGCAACGTGATCGCCGAGGGATGGTGGGCGCCCTTCGCGCCCGATCTGAAGCACCTCGTGTACTCGCTGTCGAAGACCTTCACGTCCGCCGCTGCCGGTCTCGCCGTCGCGGAGGGACGTTTCGGACTCGACGACGTCATGATCGACCACTTCCCGGAGCTGGTGCCCGACGATGTCGACGACAAGTACCGCCGGTACCTCGTGCGTCACGCGCTGACGATGTCGAGCGGACACGAGAGCGAGGCGCTCGACCGTGCCGCAGCCGCGGCGGAGGGTGCGGGCGGCGACGTGCTGGCCGGGTTCTTCCGCGTTCCGCCCGAGCGCGAGCCGGGCAGCGTCTTCGCCTACAGCCAGCCGACCATCTACGGCGTCGGGCGGCTGGTCGCCAAGACGACGGGCGGGACGATCCTCGACTACCTGCGCCCCCGCCTGCTCGAACCGCTCGGCATCCACGAGGCGCAGTGGATGATGCTCGGCGACGTCGAGATGGGCTTCAGCGGCATCCACGTCTTCACCGAATCGCTCGCCAAGACGGGGCAGCTCGTCCTCGACGGCGGCCGTTGGCAGGGCGAGCAGATCCTCGACCCCGAGTGGGTCGCCACCGCCACGTCGAAGCAGATGGACAACGACACCGCGCACCGCGGCCCCGGCGCACCCGAGCCGATCGACTGGCAGCAGGGGTACGGGTTCCAGTACTGGATGAACCGGCACGGCTTCCGCGGCGACGGGGCGTACGGGCAGTTCATCATCGTGTGGCCCGAAGAGGATGCCGTGATCGTCACGACCGGCGAGACGATCGACATGCAGGAGCTGCTGAGCCTCATCACGACGCACCTGCGCCCCGCGATGACGGGGGCGGGCACCGCCGAGGCCGATGCGGCACTCGCGGAGCGGCTCTCGTCGCTGGCGCTCCCGCTGCCGGACGACACCGGTGCGGGCTTCGCGGGGACTTTCCACGCCGACGTGTCGTCGCCGGTCGTGGGCCCGTTCTCATTCGGTGAGGCCGTGCCGGGTGCCGAGCGCGTCGAGGTCGCCGAGGCGGGCGACGGGTGGACTCTCCGGTTCTTGGGGGACGCTCTCGATGTGACTCTTCCCGTCGGTCGCGGAACGTGGGCGGAGGGGGAGTGGCCGGCGCCCGCCGACGGGCTCGACGCGGTGCCCTTCCGCGCCGTCGCGGGCGTGGACGCGGACGGTGCGTGGCACGCGCGGTTGCGCATGATCCAGACACCGCACTCGCTCCTCGTCGACATCGCCCCCGGCGGCGCGGCCTCGATCGCCTGGCGGTTCCCGCCGCTGCGCGGCGACGGCCCGGCCGGTCACGCGCTGCCGTCGCTCGGCTGACCGGCATCCGCTGCGCCTGCCTCGGTAGAATCGTCGGTGAGGGGTGAGCGTGACGGACAATGAGCGGGTCAGGACCCGGGACGTCGTCGCCGAGGGGCTCTACATCGCGTCCGCGGCGACGCGTTTGGCGTTGAAGAACCGCATCCTCGTCGACATCCTCGTCGACGGTGACGACTTCGATCCGGAGCGCTTCCTCGGCGATGCCCGCGACATCCTGGTCTCGCTCGCCGAAGAGGCTGAAGCGGATGCCGCCCGCACCGACCGCGAGCGCAAGGCGGCGCGCACGCGCTACTCCGACTCGAGCGGCACGCACGACTACCGCAGCCGCGACGTCCGCAACCTCCGTCGCCGCCGCAAGCAGTCGCTGCACGTCGCGAAGGAGCTGCGCGCCCGGGCCGAGGACAAGGAGGAGCTGCGCAAGCTCGTCGTCGACGCGCGGGACGCCGCCTGGGCTGAGGTGTCGAAGAACATCGACCGGTCCCTGCGGATCACGGCGGCGCGCCCCGACCTCGACGCTGATTACGAGCGGATGCGGGTGGCCCGCATGCAGGCGCTGCGCCTGGTCGACCTGCCCAAGCTCCGCGCGCACCGACGCAGCGTCGCCAAGCAACAGGCCCTGCGCGAAGAGGGCGCGGAGCCCGAGCCGATCCTCGAGGCCGGCCCCGGCGGGATCGATCCGGGCGAGCTCGAATAGGCTTCGATTTCGGATGCGGCCCGCGGTGACGTATGCTGTTCCTCGGCCCGGAAACAGGCCATGCGCCCGTAGCTCAATGGATAGAGCATCTGACTACGGATCAGAAGGTTAGGGGTTCGAGTCCCTTCGGGCGCACACTGTGTTGAGACAGTCCTTCAACGAAAACCCGCGGAATTCCGCGGGTTTTCGTGGTTTCTGCGGGGTACTGCCACCACGTTCGAACGGCGAGTGGCGACGTGGTGCACACATACGTATGGCGTGTGGCGGCGCGCAGTGACGCTGGGTGGTGTCGATGAGGTCTCTCGAACAGATCCTCGACCGCGATCTGCAGCTCAGTCGGCGACGTCGATGATGACCTGCTGCCCATCGAGCAGTCGGATCTGATCGATGTCTCCGGTCTCGCCGATCTTGGTGAGAGCTTCGTCGAAGGTGTTGCCGTCGGTGTTGTAGAAGAAGCCGAGGTTGCCCCACGGCATGTAGGAGAACAGGTCGCCGACCTTCGGGTTCAAGCCGGCCGCTCCGGTGAAGTCCCATTCGCCCGTCGGCATCGCGACCTTCTCCTTACCGCCGAAGTCGGAGAACTCGAGAGTCATCGGCAGCATCGCCAGGAACGACCGCGTAGTGGGAGTGTCCTGCTCTATCGTCACCTCGACGGTTACGTCACCGGCGGCGAAGGTTACGCGTGTTCCCAGCATGTCGTCCTCCGTGTCGTCAGGCTGATCATTGGATGCCGTCGCTCCCGACTCCGATGGGGTGATCGGCGTCGGCGGATTGCTTGCCGCGGCCTCACGCTGCGCGTCGCGGGCGCCGCCGCACGCGGTCAGGGCGAGCGCGAGCGTGAGCGTCCCGAGGGGCAACGTTCTGCGCCACGTTTGTTTCGATGTCATCATGTCTCCGACGAGAGGGGCGGATACCGTCTGCTCCGATGAAGCAAGTTCGTGTCGAACGGGGGAGTCACCGCCGACAGGCGAACTCCGAAGGCATCCCGGTTCACGCGATCGCTTCCGGCGCGTCTTCGATCTCTGCACGCTCGCCGACGGGAATCGACAGTGCGGCGCCGACTGTCGGGCGCGCGAGGGTAAAGCTGACGGCGCCGAGCGCGACGGCGGCGGTCGTGACGATGCCGAGCGGGAGGATGCTCAGCGCTCCCGCGACGCCGACGAGCGGTGCGGCGGCGCCTCCGAATCCGAACCGCACCATGCCGAGCAGCGACGACGCCGTTCCTGCGATGTCGGGGTACTCGGCGAGGGCGAGCGTGGTTGCGGGCGGCGAGGTGATCGCGACTCCGCTGGCGAGGGTGAACAGCGACACGATGACCACCCACAGTGGCGTCGGGGTGGTGCCGGACAGCAGCAGCCCGAGCGCGCCGACCCCGGCGACGGCGAGACCGGTGAGGAGCGTGCCCGTGACGCTCCATCTCTCGGTGGCGCGGCCGGCGAGGTAGCCGAAGACCATGAAGCCGGCGGAGTTCAGTCCGAACGCGGCGGCATACCCTTGCGGCGTGAGTCCGTAGATGTCCTGCAGGACGAACGTCGCGCCGGACAGATAGGCGAACAGGGCTGCGTACAGGAAGCCTTGAGCGAGGACGGCTCCCAGGAACACTCGGTCGGTCAGCAGGGTGCGGAAGTCACGCAGGGTGGGAGCGAATCCGCCGCGGGTGCGTCGGGAGGCGGGGAGCGTCTCGGTGAACACGAGCAGCGTTGCGATCATGATGCCGGCTCCGGCGGCGGCGAGGAAGGTGAACAGTCCGCGCCAGTCGACGATCGTGTTGAGCAGGCCTCCGATCAACGGCCCGACGATCGCGGCGAACCCGCCGACCACCGTGAGGCGTCCGTAGAAGCGGATCAGCTCGCCACCGGAGTAGGTGTCGCGCCCGGCGGCGTTCGCGATCACGACGCCGACGCCGCCGGCGATGCCCTGCACGACGCGCGCCGCGATGAGCAGTTCGATGGTCGGACTCGCGGCGCACAGGGCGGACGTTGCGATGTACGCGACGATTCCGACGAGCAGGATGCCGCGGCGGCCGTAGCGGTCGGAGAGAGGGCCTGCGACGAGTTGGCCGGCGGCGAGCCCGATGAGGCAGGCGGTCACGGTGAGCTGCGCGACCGAGGTCGCCGCCCCGAGCTCCCCCGCCAGGGCGGGCAACGCGGGCAGATACAGGTCCATCGAGATCGGGCCGAACACGGTGAGCAGGAGCAACAGAGCCGGCAGAAGTCGTCGGTGTGCGGCGCGTGCGGGCTGGCGAGCGGTCATGGTGCCACCCTCTCGCGGGTCGCCCGGCTCGCGGGAGTCACCGGTGAAGGGTGTACCGGCGGGGCATCCCTGGGGCGATGGTCTGCGCGGCGGGATGATCTCACGGGCCGTGCGCGGGTACGCGTGAGCGATTTCGCTTCGGGGATGCCTCGCGGGGGGTGTACCCGGAGGGTCTCCCACGGCGGTGCCCTGCGATCTAGCCTCGACGCATGGACAACAAGGCCGAGGTGCGTGAGTTCCTGATGTCGCGCCGCGCGCGGGTCACCCCGGAGGCGGCAGGGCTGACCGCAGGATCGAACCGGCGCGTGGACGGGCTTCGCCGCAGTGAGGTCGCGGCTCTCGCCGGCGTGAGTGTCGAGTACTACGCCAAGCTGGAGCGCGGTGCCATCGCCGGCGCCTCGGCGGCCGTGCTCGATGCGGTGTCCGATGCGCTGCAGCTCGACGACACGGAGCGCGCTCACCTGCTCGACCTCGCGCGCGCGGCGGACGGCATCCCGACCAGCGGCCGCTCCCGTCGACGCGCACCGAGGGCGGGGGCACCGCGGGCGAGCCTCCACTGGGCGCTCGGGGCGATCACCGACGCTGTCGCGTTCGTCCGGGACCCGCGTCAGAATCTCCTCGCAGTGAACGAACTCGGGCGCGCCTTCTACTCGCCCGTGATCGGCGACGGCGGTCGCGTCCCTAACCTCGCGAGATTCCAGTTCCTCGATCCGGCGGCGCGCGAGTTCTACCCGGATTGGGAGGTGTTCGCGGGGATGTGTGTCGCGATCATGCGGGCCGAGGCCGGCCGCGATCCCCACGATCGTGCCCTGCAGGAGCTGGTAGGGGAGTTGTCGACCCGGAGCGAGACGTTCCGGCGGCTGTGGGCAGCGCACGACGTGCGCACGCACGGGGCCGGGACGAAACGATTCCAGCATCCCGTCGTCGGTGAGCTCACCCTCGCGTATGAGGAGCTCGCGGTGACGGCGGAGCCGGGGAACGTCCTGCTGGTGTACACGGCCGAACCCGGATCCGCGTCTGCCGACCGACTGCGCCTGCTGGCGTCGTGGGCTGCCGAACACCCGTCTGCCCCCGAGGAGTCGACCGACACTGAGTCGGCGGTGGGCCGATGACCGAGTGGGGTGAGGAGGACCTCGCCGCCATCGCAGCCACGGACGACCCGCATATCGCACCGCTCCGGGCCGACGGGATCACTCCCGGGACACCGACGTGGATCTGGTCCGTCGTCGTCGACGGCCGGCTGTTCGTGCGGGCGTGGAACGGTGTCGGATCGCGGTGGTACCGGGCGGCGGTGTCACAGCGCGCCGGACAGATTACGGCGGCCGGATCGACCCGCCCGCGAGTCTGATCGTCGTGCGAGTGCGCGGCGCCCCCCAGAATCCCGACAACAGAGAAGGAAGGCTATGAGGATCGAGCCCCAGCGCCCGACAGCCAAGAATCAGCCGGAGCAGTTCGCCGGTGACGTGTGGGTCGACATGATCGCGGTGCCCAACGAACCCGATCAGCGCATGAGCGTCGCCGTCGTCAAGTTCGCACCGGGGGCGCGCACGGCGTGGCACTCCCACGCCCGCGGCCAGTACCTCCGCGTCACGCAGGGCGTAGCCCGATTCGGCACGCGCGACGGCGAGATCATCGAGGTCCGTCCCGGCGAGACGCTGTACACGCCGCCCGGACAGGACCATTGGCACGCGTCTGCTGATGACACGTTCATGGAGCACATCGCGATGCTCGAGAACGGCGACGACCCCGCGACGACGACGGTGTGGAAAGAGCACATCACGGACGCCGAGTACGAAGGGAAGACCGAATGAGCGGCTGGACGGGCGGAGCGGATGCCATCGGCGACATCGCCCCCGCTCTCGCGCACTACACCGACAAGATCCTCTTCGACGAGGTCTGGGAGCGCAGTGAGCTGTCCAAGCGCGACCGCAGCCTCGTCACCGTGACCGCTCTGGTCACGCTCGGCGCCACCGAGCAGCTGACGTTCCACGCGAGCTTCGCGCGCGACAACGGGGTCACCGAGACCGAACTCGTCGAGGCGATCACCCACCTTGCGTTCTACGTCGGCTGGCCGCGCGCCATGGCGGCGATTGGCGTCGTCCGCGCCGTCTTCGCCCACAGCTGACCCACGACAACCCGAATATAAGAGAAGGACATATGAAGGCCACCATCATGTACGGCGCGGGGGACGTCCGCGTCGAGACTGTCGCAGATCCGGTCATCCAGCAGCCCACCGACGCCATCGTGCGCACGGTCCGCACCTGCGTATGCGGGTCCGATCTCCACCCGTACCACTCAATGGGCGCGAGCGAGCATGGTCAGAGCATGGGACACGAGCTCCTCGGCGTCGTCGAGGAGCTCGGGTCAGCGGTCACCCAGGTGAAGAAGGGCGACCTCGTCATCGCGCCCTTCGCGTTCGCCGACAACACCTGCCCGATCTGCAAGGACGGGTTCCAGACGGCGTGCCCGCACGGCGGCTTCTACGCGACGCCCGAGACGGCGGGACTGCAGGCCGAGCTCGCCCGGATCCCGCTGGCCGACGGCAGTCTCGTCGTCGTGCCCGGCGTGACAGAGAAGGACGAGGAACTCCTCCCGTCTCTGCTGACGCTGTCGGATGTGTACCTGACGGGTTACCACGCCGCGCACATGGCACGCATCCAGCCCGGTCAGACCGTCACGGTGGTCGGCGACGGCGCGGTCGGTCTGTCCGCGGTGCTCGCCGCGAAGCAGCTGGGCGCGGAGCGGATCATCCTCATGGGTCGACACAAGGATCGCACCGATCTGGGCGTCGAGTGGGGCGCGACCGATGTCGTCGCCGAGCGCGGCGAGGAGGGAATCCAGAAGGTCCTCGACCTCACGGGCGGCTTCGGGTCGCACGTCGTGCTCGAAGCCGTGGGCCTCATGCCCGCTTACGAGCAGTCGCACCGCGTCGCGCGCACCGGCGGCGTGATCTCGCGGGTCGGTGTGCCGCAGTATGAGAAGGCCGGCGTCGGCTTCATGTCGCTGTTCGGCCGGAATCTGACCCTCACAGGCGGCCCGGCCCCTGTTCGTGCCTACATCGAGGAGTCGATCCCGCTCGTCCTCGACGGAACGATCACTCCCGGCAAGGTGTTCGACCGCACCTACACGATCGACGATGTGCCCGCCGCGTACGCCGACATGGATGCACGGTCGACGCTGAAGGCGCTCGTCACGATCTGACGGGAGCGGGACCTTGCGCAGCCTGCGTCATGGCGCGAGGTCCCGCCGGCTCATCGCCCGTCGCGGCATCCGTCGTCGTCATCCGATCAGTATTGCCTGTCCACGACGACAGGTAAGTTGTGCACAATTCAATTGCGTGCAACCATTGTCGTATGAGAGCGATCGAGCAGATGGTGTGCTTCGGGGTGTACTCGGCCAGCCACGCGTTCACGCAGGCCTATCGGCGTGTGCTCGCGCCGTGGAAGCTGACGTACCCGCAGTACCTCGTCATCGTCGCCCTCGGCGAGCAGGAGCCCCGGTCGGTCAAGGAACTGGGCGAAGAGCTCTTCCTCGATTCGGGCACCCTCTCGCCCCTCATCCGCCGCCTCGAAGCGCGCGGTGTCGTCTCCCGTTCGCGCAGCCCCCACGACGAGCGTGTCGTCGAGGTCGCGCTGACGGACGACGGCCGCACTCTCCGCTCGGAGCTGTCCGTCGTCGGCGCGGAGATCGCGCGCTGCACCGGGCTGAACGAAGAGAAGGCGCGGATGCTGCTCGACGTGGTCCACGACCTGAACCGCGTCATGCGCACCACCGACGAGGCGATCGCCTCCTGACGAAAGGACCCCCATGGAAGCCCTCTACACCGCAGAGGCCCTCGCGACCGGAGGCGGCCGCAACGGGCACGTCCGCACCGCCGACGGTCTCGTCGACACCGACGTGCGCGTCCCCAAGGAGATGGGTGGCGCCGGTGGCGCTCCGAACCCCGAGGTGTTCTTCGCCGCGGGCTACGCCGCCTGCTTCCACAGCGCCCTGCAGTCCGTCGCCCGCGCGCAGAAGGTGACCCTCGAGGACACCAGCGTCGGTTCGCGCGTCAGCATCGGCTCGAACGGCCAGGGCGGATTCGGCCTCGCCGTCGAGCTCGAGGTCGTCATCCCCAACCTCCCGCACGACCAGGCGCAGGCGCTCGCGGATGCCGCGCACCAGGTCTGCCCCTACTCGAACGCCACCCGGGGCAACATCGAGGTCACCGTCACGGTCGTCGAGGACTGACCTCCGTCGGTCTCAGAGGGCCGGACTCAGAGGGCCGGTCTCAGAGGACCGGACTCAAGCGACAGGGCTCACGCGCAGCCAGCGGAATCCGCAGGCGGGCAGCGTGAGCCCTTCGTCGATCCCGACGTCGACACCCTCGACGAGATCGAGGGCGGTCGGCGCGAAGCCCGACAGCGTCACGGCCGGCACGTGCACCGGTTCGGCGGCGACGTTCGCCAGCATCAGCACGACGGTCCCGTCGCCGGGTCGCTGGTAGCCCACGACCGACGGCGCCGGCACGTCGAAACCGATGAGGCGCGCCCCGTCGAACTCCGGCGTCGTGTGACGCACCGCGATGAGCTTCGTGATGTCGCGCCGGAGCCGGCCGGCCGAGGTGGCGGCATCCGTCATCTGGGCGTAGCGGTCCCGCGGCTTCTGGCCCCGGTGCGTCCACCGGGCGTCGTCGCGTCGCTCCGGATCGTCGCGGAACGTCGGGTCGTTGAGCTGGCCCACCTCGTCGCCGAGCCACAGCATCGGCAGCCCCGGCAGGCTCAGCAGGAGCGCGTGGGCCAGCACCACCCGCGCCTCGCCGAGCGGGTCGCCGGCCTCGACGCCGGCGAGCGAGGCCGTGGTCCCCGCGACGCCGCCGTCGGTCGCGATCCCCCGGCCGAAGGCGGAGCCGTCGGTGTAGCGCGCGGTGAGCTCGGCGGCATCCGTCTGCCATACGACCGCGTCGGCGTCGCGGACGGCGACGACGACGCTGCGTCCGTCACGCCGCTCGAGCGCGTGCTGCAGGGGAGCGGCGTCCCCCGTGGCGAACGCCTGCCACAGCGGCGCGGACCCGGGGGATGCCGGCAGCACCTCGACCCCGGGCGCACCGATCGCGAGCACCGGGGCGGTGACCGCCGCCGTCTCGCGGTCGGGGACGAGGAAGACCTCGACGCCGCGGCCGGCCAGGAACAGCAGATCGTCGACGAACACGCGCAGATCCGAGGCGGCGGGGACGTCGACGGCCAGGGCGATCCCCGACAGGCGCAGTTCGGCCGCCAGGTCGGAGAGCCGGTCGATCGAGCCGAGTCCGGGGTCGCCGCGGCGCAGGTCGACGGCGCCGTCCTCGCGCCGGGCGAACGGCGACTGCACGTGCAGCACGCTCACGCCGAGTTCGCGCAGCGCTGGGATCTCGTCGCGGAGCCCCGCGAGGTTGCCGGCGTAACGATCCGCGAAGCACGCCGCGCCGAGGGCGTAGCGCGAGCGGGAAGTAGGCGCGTGGGCCGCGCGCTGCTCACCGTGCACCTTGAGTTCGAGCGAGCGACCGTTCGCCGCCACTACCGCTGCCGTCACGAGATCGGCCAGCAGCGACGACGAGGAGTCCGCCCGCTCGGCGAGGGCGTCGTGCAGCGCGGGAAGGTGCCGACGGATGCGGTCCGCCGCGGCCTCGTCGACGCGGGTGCACTCAGCGACGGTCGACAGCGTGGCCGCGAGTTCCTCCTCGACGGCCCCCATGGTGCTCATGCGGTGGACCTCCCGCTCCCAGCGTAGAGGGCGGGCGTTCCCGCCTCAGTCGGCGCGGCCCACCGTGCTGTCGAGGAACGCGTGGATCGTCGCATGCAGCGCCGCGGTGGCCGCCGCGTCGATGGTGCCCGCATGACCGCCTTCGACGGGCTCGAGGTAGTGCACCTCGGCATCCGTCTCGTCCGCCAACCGCGCCGCCATCTTGCGCGCCTGCACCGGCCCGACCCGGTCGTCGCTGGCCGCCGCGTAGATGAGGGATGCCGGGTACCGCCGCCCGGGCTCGATGAGGTGGTACGGCGAGAAGGTCTTCACGAACTCCCAGTCGGCGGGGTCGTCGGGATCGCCGTACTCGGCGATCCAGCTCGCGCCGGCCGACAGGCGCGTGTACCGCCGCATGTCGAGCAGCGGGACGCCGCACACGATCGCGCCGAAGTCGTCGGGGTACTGGGTCAGCATGTTGCCGACGAGCAGCCCGCCGTTGCTGCGCCCGTGGCAGGCGATGCGGTCGGGGGTCGAGACGCCGCGGGCGACGAGGTCACGGGCGACGGCGGCGAAGTCCTCGTACGCGCGGTGGCGGTTCTCACGGAGCGCCGCGAGGTGCCATTCCGGGCCGAACTCACCGCCGCCCCGGATGTTCGCGACGACGTACACCCGACCCTGCTCGAGCCAAGCCGGGCCCACGATCGTCGGGTACTCCGGCGTCAGCGCGTGCTCGAAGCCGCCGTAGCCGTTCATCAGCACGGGCAGAGCGCCGTGACGCTCGCGGGGGCCGACCTCGAAGTACGGCACCCGGGTGCCGTCGGCCGACGTCGCCCAGTGCTGCTCGGCGACGAGACCCGTCGCGTCGAAGGTCGCGCGGCTGCGGTCGACGACCCGCGGCTCCGCTCCCGGGTCGAGGACGAGCAGGGTGGGCGGTGTGAGGAAGCCGCGCGCGACGACCCAGAGCTGGTCGTCCTCGTCGTCGTCGGCTGTCGCGACGTTCGCGCTGAAGAGGTCGTCGTCGCCGAGCCCGAGGTCGAGCTCGACACCGGTCAGCGTCGCCGGGTCGAGCGACACCAGCCGGCTCTGCACGCGGTCGAGGATCGTCAGCACGAGGCGGGTCTTCGTCCACGTCCAGGACTCGAGCACCGCGGTGTCGGTCGGCGCGAACGCGACACGGAGTCCCGACCCGTCCCCGCTCGTCACGGTCTCGAGGGGGCCGAGCAGGAGGGTGCCCGACGGATGCGTCGTGTCGCCGATGCGCCACGGCGTCGTCGTCCGGACGGCGACCAGGTCTCCGTGCACGTCGGCGTGCGCGTCCTGCGGCACGGCGATCAGGTGCGGTTCGGCGCCGTTCCACACCCACGCCTCGGAGTGGAAGAAGTCGTGCGCGATGACGACGATCGGCGTCGCGGAACCGCCCGTGTGATCGACGTGTGCGAAGACGCCGACGTCCGACGAGACACCCGTGAGGATCGGCGGCGCGTCCTCGAGCGATTCGCCGCGGCGCCAGGCGCGGGCGGTGATCGGATAGCCCGAGTCCGTGACGCCGCCGCCGTGCAGGGCCGTGGCGACGAGCAGCGTGTCGCGGTCGACCCACGCGATCATGGACTTCTCCGCGTCGAGGGCGAAGGGGGAGTCCTCGACGAAGCGGCGGGTCTCCAGGTCGAACTCGCGCACCACGGCGGCGTCACCGCCGTCGGGGCTCAGGCGCACGAGCGCGCGGCCGCTGCCGGCCGGGCCGTGCGTCGCGCCGGCGAAGGCCCAGGTCCTTCCCTCCTCGCGGCCCAGTGCGTCGACGTCGAGCAGGATCTCCCAGTCCGGAGTGCCCGCCGTGAAGGCGGCAAGGGACGTCCGGCGCCAGAGGCCGCGCGGGTTGTCGGCATCCCGCCACAGGTCGTACATGAGGTCGCCGTGACGACTGGGGACGACGAGGCGGTCGGGGTCCTGCAGGATGCCGGTGAGCCTGGTCTCGAGCGCGTCGCGGGCAGCGCCCGCATAGGCGCCTTCGGTCTCGGCGGTGCGCTCCGCGGCCCACGCGCGAGCCGCGGATCCGTCGATCTCCTCCAGCCAGAGGAACGGGTCGGCGGGCTCGGGGGCGATCTCGTGGGCGCTCATGCGGTCAGCCTACGGGGCACCTCCGCCGCGTCGTTCGCCGTGCGAGAACCATTGGCACTCTCCATGCGCGAGTGCTAATCTGGACGTACTTGAGCCGCAGGGGCTCAACTTTCAGACCACTTGCACAAAGGAGAGAATCATGGCGACCTACGACCCGTTCCGTGAAATCGACCGCCTGGCGTCGACGCTCTTCGACACGCGCCGCGGCCCGCGACGGATGCCGATGGACCTGTACCGCGACGGCGACCACTACGTGCTGAACGCCGACCTCCCCGGCATCGACCCGGGGTCGGTCGACATCGACGTCGACGGCCAGCTGCTGACCATCCGCGCCGAGCGCACGCTGTCGTCGGGCGAGGGGGTCAAGTGGATCACGCGCGAGCGTGAGACCGCGAGCTTCCTCCGCCAGCTGAACCTCGGCCAGGGCATCGACACCGACGCCATCACCGCGACCTACAACAACGGTGTGCTGACCGTCACCATCCCGGTGAGCGAGAAGGCCAAGCCGCGCAAGGTCGAGGTCGTCGCCGACGGTTCGTCCCCGACTATCACCACTCGCGAGAGCGAGCCGCAGCCGATCGACCAGTGACCGGCGCACCGCTCCGGCGGTGAGACGACGATCGCCCCGCACCCCGTCTCGGGTGCGGGGCGATCTTCCTGTCGTCAGACGCCGCGCAGGCGAGCGGTGAGCCGCTCGAGCTCGGCGAGTTCGTCGTCGGTGAGCACCGACATCCGCTCGGCGATGGTGCGGCCGTGCGTCGTCGCGAGCCGGCGGAACATCGCCGCGCCCTGCTCCGTGGCGCGCAGCACGGCGCCGCGGCCGTCGTTGGGGTCGGGGCACTTCGCGACGAGCCCCCGCGCCACCATCCGGTCGACCAGGCGCGACACGCTCGGCTGGCTGATGAGCATGTTCGCCGTCACGTCGCGCAGCCGCGCGGTGTGACCCTCGCAGCGCGTGACGGTCAGGAGCACGTCGTATTCGGCACTCGAGAGGTCGTCGTCCTCGAAGTCCCGCGAGATCTCCGCCAGGACCTCGTGCTGCGCGCGGAAGAGGCTCTCCCAGGCAGCGATGGCGAGGCGGCGGTCGGTCATGGCGTCAACTGTAGCGTCGCTCATAGGGTTGACCGCGTGCAGCCCTGGTCCCGTCGTCTCGCCCGTGCCGGAGCCGTCGTCGCCGTCGCGCTCGGCGTTCTCGTGGGCGCTCCCTCGGCGGCGAACGCCGACGTCGAGGACTTCTCCTTCGACAGTCTGACCGTCGACTACACGCTGACCCGCGCCGAGGACGGCACGAGTCGGATGCGGGTGGTCGAGGAGTTCGTGGCGCGGTTCCCCGAGACCGACCAGAACCGCGGCATCCGACGGGTGATCCCCGACGAGTACGACGGTCAGCCGCTGCGGCCGAGCCTCGAATCGGCGGTGGACGCGGAGGGCGACCCGTGGGAGGTCGTCGAGACCGACGACGGCGAGGACGGACTGGTCGTGACGGCGAGATCCGAGGATTACGTCCACGGTCGCCAGACCTTCGTCCTCACCTACACCCTCGACAACGTGACGCGAGAGTTCCCCGACACGGGACTCGAGCTCTACTGGGACGTGAACGGGTTCGATTGGGCGCAGCCGTTCGGTGAGGTGACGGTGAGGCTGCATCTGGACGGCGAGATCGCGGATGCCGCCGGCTCCCTCGCCTGCTATGCCGGACCGTTCGGGGCCGAGACGCCGTGCGACGGCATCGACATCGACACGTCCTCCTCGGGCGCGACGATCGTCGCGCGGCAGGCCGAGCTCGGCCCACGCGAATCTCTGACCTTCGCGGTCGGGTTCGCCGACGGCACCTTCGAGCCGCTCGACACCTCGTACCTCGGCACACCGCTGGGCTGGGGGCACGCCGCTGCCGGTGCGGGCCTCGTCGGGGTCGCGGGGTGGACGCTGTGGCTGCGGCGCCGCCACCTCTCCGACGAAGCCGGCAGGCCGACGGTGATCGCGGAATCCGAACCGCCCGCGGGGGTCGACGCGCTGCACGCCGCGGTGCTGCTGCAAAAGACCGGCAAGGCCATCCCCGCCGAGGTGCTCGAGCAGGCCATCGTCGGTTCCATCCGCATCACCGAGGGGGAGAAGCCCCGATGGGGGTCCGCGAAGCTCGTCGCCGAACTGGTGGACACCTCGCGTGCCGATGCCGACGGCCGGGCGCTCCTGACGGGACTGTTCCCCGACGGCCGGACGGGTGACCGTTTCGAGTTCGGCACCTCGGACACGCGCCTCTCCTCGACGGCGCAGCGGATCTTGAAGGATGCCGAGTCGGCGCTCCGCGATCGCGGTTTCCGACGCGAGGTCCCCGCGTGGGTGCGAGCGGTCCCGGCCGTCGTCGCGGCGGTGCTCGTGGCCGTCCTCGTCATCGCGACGATCGCGCTGTCCGATCGGGCGGTCGATCCGCTGTGGCCGCTCATCGGGCTGTTCGGCGGGATCGCGGTGGCCGTCGTGGTGATCGGGATGATCGCCCGCAAGCCGCTCACGGAGAGCGGCGCCGAGGTGCGGGACCATCTCGCGGGGCTGCGTCAGTTCATCGAATGGGCGGAGGCGGACCGCATCCGGATGCTGCAATCGCCCCGAGGTGCGGAGCGCCGTCCCGTCGACACGGGGGATCCGCGGGTGATGCTCGACCTCTACGAGCGCCTGCTGCCCTATGCGGTCGTGTTCGGGCAGGAGAAGCAGTGGGCGGGGCACCTCGCGGTGCTCTACGCCTCCGCGGGCGTCGCGGCGCCGGTCTGGTACGCGGGCACCGGCGGTTTCGACGCGGCCTCGTTCTCGTCGAGCATCGGGTCGCTGTCGGCGGCATCGACCTCGTCCGCGTCGACGGGCGGGTCCAGCGGCGGCGGGAGTGCCGGCGGCGGAGGAGGCGGCGGCGGTGGCGGCGGGGTCTGACCGATCCGACGTCGGACGGTAACCACGCCGTCACGCTGCGTTCGCCTCTCGAGGAGAGGATTCTCACGAAGACTCTTGTTGCTATGTCCTGACAAGAGGCACGAGCGTCGATAGTCTGCGACCACCCCCGCACCCCAACGGAAGTGAGGCGCGCCCGTGAGCGTGAAGAAACAGACAGGTCGAGCCGGTGTCCGCGCCGGCACGGCGATCGGCGGACTCGGCATCCTCGTCGCCTGCACCCTGACCGCCGGGCCGGCATTCGCCGCCACCGGCTTCACCGAGGAGCAGAAGAACGCGACATACGCGTCGGACGCGGCGGCGTCGACCGGGGATTCGAGCGCCCCCAGCGCCGGCAACTGGTCGGTGCAGATGATGGACGTCTTCGACGACCTCCGCACCGACCGCGGTGAGGGCGGTGACGCGGCCGTCATGGACTACAACGACGAGATCACGAGCCGCATCAACCTGACGGCATCCGGCGCGCAGGTCCAGCGCGCCATCGTCGACCAGTACGAGGACATGTCGATCAGCATGGCCGACGCGTTCGGCGAGAAGCTCGGCGCGATCTACGCCGAGGCGGCGCTGGCCGGCGAGCTGCCCAAGACGACGTGGCTGCTCAGCAAGGAGAGCGGCAAGCTCGGCTCGACCTCGTCGAGCAACCCGCCGAAGAACTACTTCGACTACGACCGCCCCTACCTGCGGCTCGACACGACGACGCAGCTCGAGTACCGCGACAAGGAGGGCGGAGACGCCTGGGGGTCGACGAGCGGATCGTTCCCCTCGGGGCACACCTCGCAGGCGTACTGGCAGGGGACGGCGCTCGCCGAGATGCTGCCCGAGCTCGCGCCGCAGATCCTCGCCCGCACCGCCGAGGCCGGGAACAACCGCATCGTCATGGCGGCGCACTACGCCCTCGACGTCATCAGCGGCCGGATGATGGGGCAGAAGATCATCGCCCTGCGACTCGCCGACCCCGAGATGCGCGCCCTCGTCGACGAAGCGGGCCGGGAGATCCGCGACGTCCTCGAGGCGGGCTGTGGCGACACGCTCGAGAACTGCATCGCCGAGGACACCCCGTACATGTCGACGGAGGACGCCCTGGCCTACTACGAGGAGCACCTCGGCTACGGCTTCCCCGACGTCGGGCCGAAGGGTGAGCCTGTCGTCGTGCCGGCAGGAGCGGAGGAGCTCCTCGTCTCGGCGCAGCCCGACCTGACGCCGGAGCAGCGCCGCCAGGTGCTCGCGCTGACCGCCTCGGATTCGGGCAACCCGCTCGACGTCGGCGAGCAGGAGAGCTGGCAGCGTCTCAACCTCGCCGCGGCCATGGCGGCGGAGGTGACGGTGAAGGACGACGGTTCGGTCGTGATCGGGGATGCCGGTGGCGAGCCGACCCCCGAACCCGAGCCGACCCCGGCGCCGAGCCCCGAGCCGACGCCCGAGCCGACGCCCACGCCCACGCCCACGCCCGAGCCGACGCCCACGCCCACGCCCGAGCCGACTCCGGCCCCGCAGCCCTCGCTCCCCTCGACCGGTGGCGCTCCGAGCGCTCCGGTCGCGAACGGTGACGATCTGCCGGCTGCGGCGGAAGGCGGCATCCAGGTGTCCGTCCGCGGCGATCGCGTCGTCGTCTCGGGCCTGACCGCGGGGGAGCGCTACTACGGCTTCCTCTACTCGACGCCCACCGCTCTCGGCTGGGTGACGGCGGATGCCGCCGGCTCGGCGAGCTTCGCGCTGCCGGCCGACCTCGACGAGGGTCGTCACCGGGTGGCCGTCGTCGACGAGTCGGGTGAGCTGGTCGGCTGGGCCTCTGTCACTGTGGCCGCGGAAGAGGTCGTCGCCGTCGGCGACGAGCTCGCGTCAGCCGGCGGTCAGTCGGGTCCGGTGTGGATCGCAGGCGGTGCAGGTGCGGCGCTGCTCGCGCTCGGCGCCCTGCTGGTAATGCGACGCCGTCGGAACGCGACCGTCTGACGCGTCACGCAGTAAGGGCCGGCTGGAGAGGCATCCAGCCGGCCCTTGTCCCTTTGCACCAAGAGTGTCCTGCAATCACATGTCGGTAGCTGCCACAGCAAAACATCTACCGTGCAACGAATGTATAACGACGAGATAACGGTGGCAAGGGTTTCTTGTTATCAATTTGTGATGGGCGGGCAAGGGGTGCACTGGTGTCCCATCTCTACGGACCTGTCAGATTCTTATGGACTTGTCAGAACCTCTCACTCGACCCGTCAGGGCTCGATCCGACCTGTCGGAACCTCGGCGTGTGCCCGAGCGTATGTTCGACGAATGAGGGCGGGACGATGCGATCATTGGCGGTGCGCCGTTCGCGGCCGTCTTACGGAGGCCGGGGCAGATGAAGTAGTGCTGCGGTCCTGAACGAATATTAAGGGCTTTCGGTCTGCCCCCGCATCACAGGTGGGGCGAGCTGCCGCGCAATCACGCGTAGCGGATGGACCAGCGACATGGCCGGGAGGTGAGGGATCTGGGCGTGATCACGACGCTCATCCGGGATGAGGCGCGCGCGCGAGGCGAACTGGGCCCAACTGCGCTGTCGATGCTTCTGCGGGTGTTCGACACTGAGTTGCGAAGCTTCCGAGGCCTGGCGGAGATCGATACGGCTGAGGATCTGGCGCTCGAGTTCTTCGCGGACCGCGCCACCAGCTACGTTGACGCCGTTCTCGCTGCCCCCGACGACGAGGCGGCAACGCGTCTGACGCGACGTTGGGGGCGAAATTGGTTGATCGATCGCGCTCGGGCCACACCCTACGGTGCCTTGAGACATCGGCTTGAGAAGCGGCTACAGCGGTCTCCGCTGTTCCATGCGTCGTCGGTCGCGCACCACTGGTTCCTCGAAGGCGAGGAGGATACAGACCGCGTCGCGAGCTTCGAGGAGATTTACGCAGTAGCCGCAGACATCCGTGTCGATGTGATTGTCGACGCCGGCGGGGGACTCGTGCTTGGAAAGACGGGGCAACTTGAGGAGATGGTCACGGCGGTCCTGAAGTTGAGCGGACGCCTGCACATCTCCGACCTTACGTACCTGTGCGCGCAGCGATTCCCATCCGTCCTCGAGGACGGAGACTGGCTGACGGCGCGACACCGCACCGCAGAAGTTGAGGACGCAGAAGACACCCATCCGAGCGATGACGCGATCTTCGAGGCGGCCGAACAGGCGGCCGACTCCCGCGGCGCGCAGGAGATCTTCGACCGGCTCACCGCGGCTGAAAGGCTTGCCCTGCGGTTTGGGGATAATCCACGGGAGGTCGCTTCTCGCCTGGGCGTCGGGCGCAGTACGGCATACAGTCGCATTCAGAGCGCGAAGGCGAGGCTTCTCGAACTCGGGGGCGATCGGACTCGTGCCCGGCAGGTGATGACGGACGTACTCAGGCTGATCCTGGACGATGACTTCGCCGTCCCGTCTATCCCAGTAGGAGGAGCGTGATGACGAAGGACATTGAGGGTCGTTGGGCGGCGTTGGCGGCGCAGTTCCCGCCGAGCGCACCGGGTCGACCAGCCGACCGCAGCGATGACGTGCGTCCCGGTCAGCTTCGCGAGGTGATCTGGGGCCGCTACGAGGCAACCGTTCTCGTCGTCGGCGTCGACCACGAAGCAGCCGAGGTCACCGTCAATCCGGTGAGTCTCGAACCGGGTGTTGCAGACGCCAACGCGGTGGTACTTGACGGCGGGGACAGCCCGCTGCGCGGTCGCGTGGCGATTTGGCCGAACGTCAACGCGACGATGTCATTCATCGTGCTCCACGATGTCATCGCCGAACTCCCAAAGGACGTGACGCACCGGGTAATTAGCGGACCTCATTCGCCATGCGCCGCTAGTCTCGGGCACGGTGACAGTCCACGGTTCGGCGCTACTCCTCTGCCTGGCTCCGGCGCGGCTATCGCCATCGACGAGTTGCGCGACAGTATCGATGAACTCGCGTCGGTGCGTCCGCAGCGCACGCGGACCCCGAAGGCGCAGCAGGCGATGAAGTTCCCGCTGAGCCTGCCGGCACTCATCGAGACGCTAGGGATCACGCAGGCAGTTGCCATGTCGGTTATCAAGGGTCAGCGCGCGCTCACCCCCGATCAGGCAGAGGCGGTCGCAAACGTCGCGGGCGTGCCGGTCGCGGACGTGCTCGCTGTGGCTCGGCCGCTCCCGGACGACTTGGAGCGCGAACTGATGGAGCCGCGATGGCGTTCTGTGATTCGTGCCCGCGTCGGTGCGCGCGACGAAATCGAGGCCCGTGAAGAGTTGGGGCGAAGCGCGTTTGCACTTGCAGCGCGCGATAGGGGCAGCGGACGCGAACTCTGGCGTCAACGAATTCAGGCTGTGCTTGCGTCAGAGAGCGCCTGACCAGTGGCGAGGATTGTGGATGGGGTGGCCGCGCAGGTCGCGGCGATGATCGCCGTCTGGTGTAGCCGTGACGGTGACATTGAGGCGCTGACGCTTGATGCGTTCGGTGCGCTCGACCAACGCGAGGACGTCACGGTGACCAGCGTTCCGGAGTTCGTGCCAGCCGAAGCGCAGCTGGAGTGCTCCGTTGCGGGCGGATACCGCGATAGTCCGCCGACCCTGGTCGTCACTCAGTCGATGTCGGTACGGCGCCAGCATTTCACGCTGCTTCATGAACTCGGCCATCACCTGCAGCGCACTGATCTGACGCTCGGGGAGACAGTACTCATGCATCCAGAGCCGGACTCGTTCGAGGAAGCGGCGTGCGACGCGTTCGCGGCCCGTGTGCTGCTTCCGGACGACATGGTCGCGAGTGCTCTGGGCGGGGACGGCCCCAGCGCCCGGAGCGCCGTAGAGCTGTTCGCGCTCTCGAACGCTTCGCGCGCGGCAATCAGCGTGCGATTGGCCGGGCTACTCACGTCGGCTGGCGTCGTAGCCGTTCTCGACGAAACTGGGACAATCACGTTCGCGGCGTCCCGCGGTGGCCTCTTCCCGCCGCGCCGGACGAGCGACCAGTCGGCGAACCCGCTCGTTCGAACCATGCTGGAACGCCGCGACGAAGGGGAGATCGTCACGCGCAGCGACGCTCACATCCGCTACAGCAACGGAGGGACCTCGAACACGCTTTACGGGCAGGCAGCGTGGGCGGGTGATCGGATGATCATGCTCATGGTGGAGGAGGCCGCGCCGTGGCTCTCGTACTCGCCACCCCGCGACGGCACCGCAACGTTCGGCAAGGTGCAAGTCGAGGAGCCTGTCGAACCCAAGGCGCGCTTATGCGAAAGGTGCTGGCTCGTAAAGCACCCTGCCCAGTTCGACATCGGTGCCGAGATGTGCAGGGAGTGCGCTGCCTGAGACACATTGGACGATTCGGGAGCTGTCTCGTCATTCACAAGTGACGGGGGCAACCGGCCCCTCCAACGGACGGGAGTCCTCATGGCTGACCAGCACAACATCACCGACGACGAGTTCGAGACCAGTGACCGGGGGCGCCCCAATGGCAACGTGATCGAGATCTTCGTCAACGCGCGCCCCCACCTCGTCGACGGCAAGGAGGTCACCTACGAGCAAGTCGTCGAGCTCGCCTTCCCGGGGCAGGCCCCCGGAGCGGACACAGAGTACATCGTGACCTACACTCGCGCGCAGCACGGCAACGAGTCGGGCTCGCTGACGCCGGGCGGACGAGTCCGGGTCAAGAAGGGCACGAGCTTCGCCGTCCAGATCACGACGCGGTCCTGAGCATGGACGACTTCACTCGCCTCCTCGACGAGGGGTACGACGTCCAGCTGATCGACGGGTTCCTGGTCGTCGACGACGTGCCCTATGTGACCACCGACAAGACCGTGCAGCGCGGTCGGCTGGTGATGCCGGCCGCGCTCGCGGGTGACGTGCTGACGACACCGCCGGACCACACCACTCACTTCGGCGGGGCGGTACCTTGCGACAGCGACGGCAGGCCGCTCTCCAAAGTCATCAACAGCCCCCAGTGCAACGAGTTCCTGCCGGGACTTAGCACCGACTTCTACTTCTCGGCGAAGCCGCCCGCCGGCAACTATGCGAACTACTACGACAAGGTCATCACCTACGTCGAGCTGCTCGCACGCTGGGCGCGTGTCATCGACCCGCGTGCCACCGCTCGCACCTATCCGGTCCATGAGGCTGCCGTCGATGGCTCCCCGTTTGTCTACCGCGACTCCGCGTCCAGCAGGGCTGGTATCACCGGCGTGAACAAAGTTTTCACCGGGTTGAAGATCGCGATCGTCGGCCTCGGCGGTACGGGGTCGCACATTCTGGATCTCGTAGCGAAGACGCCCGTCGCAGAGATCCACCTCTACGACGGCGACGTCTTCCTCAACCACAACGCCTTTCGAGCGCCGGGTGCTGCGAACCTTCTGGATCTGCGGGGCAAGCCGAACAAGGCGGAGTACTGGTCTGCACAATACTCCCGGCTAAAGCGTGGCATCTTTCCGCACCCGGTGTTCTTCGAGCGCGACACCGTCGCCGAGGTCGCGGACTTCGACTTCGTGTTCCTCGCTCTCGACGACGGGTCCGACAGGGAGGGGATCGTCGGCGCCCTAGAAGAGGCTGGAGTCTCGTTCATCGATGTGGGCATGGGGGTCACGGATACCGGCAGCGGGCTGACAGGACTACTGCGTGTGTCTGCCAGCACGGCCGAGCGGCGCATCCGGATCCCCGGCGGTACGGCACCGGATGAGTACGGGCGCAACATCCAGATCTCAGACCTCAACGCGCTCAACGCGGCTTTGGCAGTCGTCCAGTGGAAGCGACTCCTTGGGTTCTACGCCGACATGGCCACTGACGCGGCGGTGTTTGCGTATCCCGTCAGCGACAACACGATTACGGTGCTCTCCCGATGAGCCGCCATCTCGAGGTCGACCACCAGTTCGTGGAGGTACTCCCGGCCGTCTTGGAGCCCGGATTGGTGTACATCAGCGGGACGCACAATATCGCCGCTCACCTCTGCTGCTGCGGATGTGACGAGGAGATCGTGACCCCACTGGGGAAAGCGGGGTGGACGCTCCATTACGACGGCCAGGTCACCCTCTCGCCGTCCATCGGCAACGGGGCGCTGGCTTGCCGGTCGCATTACATCATTCGCGACTCTCAAATCCGATGGCTTTCGGAGATGACCGAAAAGCAGCACGCGCGAGCCCACGCACGAGACCATGCGGCAGTCCAGGAGCTTCACGCGATGCGAGGGCCGCGGCTCGCACAAGCGCTCAGGGCGATCTTCAACTGGTTGCGCTGATGGGCGGGGCGGCTCGCAGCGAAATCAGCAGGCGGAGGAGAAGTGTCGGTGGTGGGCGCTACCTTCGGGATCCCGAGTGAAGGAGATGTCGTGTCGTCAGAGTCGTACAACTACCCGGTCGCGATCTCACGTCTCACCGACGGTGAGCGATCCCGTGAGCCCCAGAACGTCCGTGCAGTCCGTTGGCTCCTGGAGCAGCCCGGCGGCCAGGTGGTCGTGGTGACTCCCCGGCGCGCGGTGGATAGCCCGGTCCTCAAGCAGCTGATCGCTCACCCCAACGTGCGGCAGGTGATCTGGCGCGGGTTCTCCATCGGCATGCTGTCGGGGAGAGTCCTCCACGCGTGGCCGAATCGTGAGCACTTCAAGAAGCTCTGGGGTCAGGACCTCGACGCGCTTGCCGTGATCGAGTGGAACGAGGACGAGGCTGCTGAGTGGATCGAAGATGTGAATCCCGTCCAGCTGTTCGCGGACCGGATCGTGGAGCCGGTTGCGAGCCGGGATGAGGTCGAGTACGAACCGCTGCCGAACGGCGTCGACGGCATCCTCGAGTACGTCGCGGCGATGGCGGCCGGATACTCGACCGGGCTCAAGTGGAACGAAGAGGACAAGCTCAAGGCGGACATGATGAACCGGCCCGAGCGCTGGGTGCCGATCACGGTCGATCAGGTGCGCGCGAAGTGTCGTGCGCTGAAGATGCGTCCCGACGACATCGACACGATCGCCGGCTTCCTGCAGCGACGCAAGGAAGGACGACGATTCAACGTCCGTAGCAGCTACAAGACGTTCTCGTTCAAGTGAGCCCGTTCGTGTACCGAACGCAGTTGCTGACATGTTCCGTGAGGCAGATCGGCGGAGATCGCTGGCGCGCCGCCCGCGGGATCCCGCGTCCGATTCTTCTCACTCACTGCCAACTTCTGTGAGAAGGGACACGAGGGGTGCGCTGAGGCCGACGCGAACCCGATCCGTCGCTAATCGACAGGTGTAGATTAGAGGCAGATCGAAAGGAGTTCCACCATGGGACGAATCACCGGGAAAGTCGCACTCATCAGCGGAGGCGCGCGCGGCATGGGTGCCGAGCACGCGAAGCTGTTCGTGCAGGAGGGCGCGAAGGTCGTCATCGGCGATCTTCTGGACGAGGCGGGCGAAGCGCTCGCCGCCGAGCTGGGCGACGCCGCCCGTTATGTGCACCTGGATGTGACGGCATATGCGGACTGGGAGAAGGCCGTCGCCGTGGCCGAGCAGGAGTTCGGCCGGCTCGACATCGTCGTGAACAACGCCGGGATCGCGAACTTCGCGACGATCGAGGAGTACTCCCTCGAGCAGTGGGATCAGATCATCGCGATCAACCTGACGGGCGTCTTCTACGGCATCAAGGCGGCGATCGAGCCGCTCAAGCGCAGCGGTGCCGGCTCTATCATCAACGTGTCGTCGACGGCGGGACTGCAGGGGTACGAAGCGCTGCCCGGCTACAACGCCTCGAAGTTCGGCGTGCGCGGGCTCACCAAGAACGCGGCCCTCGACCTCGGGCGCTACAACATCCGCGTCAACTCGGTGCACCCGGGCGCGATCCGCACCCCGATGACCGAGGGGCTGGATGCCTCGCAGAACCACGTCGCCCTGCACCGCATGGGCGAGGCCGTCGAGCTGTCGCGGCTCGTCCTGTTCCTCGCCAGCGACGAGTCGAGCTTCTCGACCGGCGCCGAGTTCGTCGCCGACGGCGGAGAGACGGCCGGTCTGGCACACTACGGGGCGTGACGATCGACCCTCGGCAGGCCCGGACGAGCGCCGCATTGCGCGCGGCGCTCGCCCGCCTGCTGGCGGACCGGCCGCTCGCGGCGGTGTCGGTCGCGGAACTCTGCCGTGAAGCGGGCGTGCACCGCACCACGTTTTACAAGCACGCCGCGGGGGTCGACGAGTTCGCCGTCACGATGTTGACGGAGGAGATCGACGCGATCGCCGCGATCGGCGCGGACATCGCCACCGAAGCTGATGCGGCTCGCGTCTACCACGCCGTGACCCGTCGCCTGCTCGAGTGGCTCGCCGGCCAGCGCGAGCTGTACCGGGCGCTCCTCGAGTCCTCGGCCCGCGGCGCGCTGCACGCCGCGCTGAGCGACAGCCTGCGCCGACGCGCACACATCGCCCTCGAGAAGCTCGCCGAGGCGGGTGTCCGCGACGCACCGCGGTCCACGCGCGACCGCGACGAGGCCGCGGCCTTCATCGCCGGGGGCCTGGTCGGCGTGATGGACGTCTGGATCCGCGAGGACGACACGGATGCCGCAGCCGCCGAGGCCCGCATCTTCCGGCTGATGCCGGAGTGGTGGCCCGGGGTGCACTGAGGCCATCGCGCCTCGGACGCCGTCGAGGGCTCGCACCCGGAGAGGGTGCGAGCCCTCGTGCGCTGCGGCCGGAGCTAGGCCGGGTAGACCTGCACGACCGACGGGCGGGGCGCGTTCGGCACGTCGCCCCGTCGCGTCGACCCGTAGTCGGGGAACAGTGACGTGGGTGCCAAGACCGTCCCGTTCTCGCCGGGATGCTGCACCGCGACGAACACGAGCTTCTCGCGGGCGTGGATGACGGGTCCGCACGTCTCGGCCTCGCGGGGGACCGCGAGGAACTGCTGCACGTGCCCGCGCTCCCGGCCTTCGAGCGGCACGCGGAACAGTCCGTCGTTGAACCCGATCGTGCTGGGGGCGCCGTCGGTGGAGATCCAAAGGGTGCCGTCCTCGTCGAACGCGAGGTTGTCGGGGCACGAGATCGGCGACACCTTGTCCTTCGGGTAGCCCGCGAAGTAGGTGCTCGGGTCGGACGGGTTGCCGCACTGCAGCAGGATGCTCCAGCCGAAGCTCGTCCCGGCCTGGCCGCGGCGCTCGGTCAGCTCGATCACGTGACCGTACCGGTTGCCCGTGCGGGGGTTCGCCTCATCCACCATCGAGGTCTTGCCGCGGTCGGTGTTGTTCGTCAGCGCGACGTAGACCTTGCCGGTGCGGGGGCTCGGCTGCACGTCCTCGGGGCGGTCCATCTTCGTCGCCCCCACCTTGTCGGCGGCCAGGCGGGTGAAGACCAGCACCTCCTCGATCGTCATGCCCGGGACGACGCTCTTGCCGTTGCGCGTCAGCGGGACCCACTCGCCGGTGCCGTCGAACGCGCCGTCCGCGGGCAGCGTGCCCGAGCCGTCGATCTGCGCCGCCGGCGAGTCGCCGCGGAAGCGGGCGACGAACAGGTCGCCCTCCGACAGCAGCGTCATGTTCTTCTTGCGCGACGAGCTGATGCGGTTCTTCGAGACGAACTTGTAGAGGTAGTCGTTGCGCTCGTCGTCGCCCATGTAGGCCACCACGCGGCGGTCCTCGGCCACGATGACGTTCGCGCCCTCGTGCTTAAAGCGTCCCATCGCGGTGTGCTTCTTCGGCGTCGAGGTGGGGTCCTCGGGGTCGATCTCGACGATGTACCCGAAGCGGTTGGGCTCGTTGACGTAGCCGGCGTCGAACGAGTTGAAGCGGGGGTCGTACTGCTCCCATCCGGTCGACGTCGTGCGCGAGGAGCTCGCCTGGTACCGCTTCTGGCCCGCCGTGTCGGCCGCCCAGGCGAAGTAGCCGTTGAAGTTCTCCTCGCCCGAGAGGATCGTGCCCCACGGCGTCGTCCCGCCCGCGCAGTTGCCGAGGGTGCCCTTGACCCAGCGACCCTCGGGGTCGGCGGCGGTCTTGACCAGGTCGGAACCCGCGGCGGGACCGGTCAGCTCGAACACCGTCTCGAGGGTGATCCGGCGGTTGCGGCGGCCGTCGACGACGTAGCGCCAGGGGGCACCGCGACGACGGCGCGTGATCTCGACGACGGACATGCCCTGCGCCGCCTTGTAGACCTCGCCGCGACGGCGGAGCTCGGCGGCATCCGTCGACGGCGGGAACATGATGTTCGGGTTCACGTACTCGTGGTTGTTGACGAGCACGCCCGTCTTGCCGCTGCGATCGGCGAGGATGTCGAGGTAGTCGCTGTTGTAGCCGAACTGACGGGCCTGCGCGGCCGGGCTCTGCGCGTCGAGCGAGAAGGTCGGTGCGTCGGAGAAGAGCGGGTCGCCCCAGCGGATGATCGGCGACCAGGTCCAGCCCTTCGGCACGGTGAGCGCGTCGACGGATGCCGGGACGGGAGCGATCGGCTGGAACGGCAGGCTGTGGTGTCCCCAGCCCCACGTCGACTCGACAGGTCCGCCGGGATGCGCCGAGGCGGAGGAGGGGCTGACGACGCCGAACGCGTCGGTGGCGACGACGACCGCGCTCGCGGCGGCGGCGCCGATCAGCATGCGACGCGACAGCGCGATCTCGGCGATGCTGCGGAACGTTGGGTTGGCGGACCCGTTGCATTCCGGGCCGAGGCACGCGTTCGCGCATTTGAACTGGCAGGTCACCGCCGAGCGCTTGCCGACGGCGTGGGCCGCGAGGGGGAGCGTCGTGCGGGTGGTGGGGGGTTCCACAGTGGTCACAGGGGGTCCTCTCGTGCAGATCCGTTCCAGGATCCGTCGGCGTCCCTGCGTCGGAGTGAATCGCCGGTGAACACCGGGTGACGGTAGCGCGGATGCCACGATGAGGTCATGCCCGCCTCGTTCCGGCCCCTCCCGAAACTGCGCCGAGGCGACCGCGTCGCTGTACTGTCGCCGTCGTTCGCCGCCCCCGGCTTCGCGCCCGCAGTGCACGAGCAGGCGCTCCGCCGCATCCGAGACGAGCTGGAACTCGAGCCCGTCGAGTTCTCGACGACGCGGATGCTGGGCGCCGACCCGCGCACCCGCGCGGCCGACGCCATGGCGGCGTTCGCGGCATCCGACGTCCGTGCCGTGTTTGCGAGCCTCGGCGGCGACGACCAGATCACCGTCGTGCCGCACGTCGATCTCGCGGGCGCGCTCGCCGACCCGAAGCCCTTCGTCGGGTACAGCGACAACACGCACCTGCTCAACGCGCTGTGGCAGTCGGGCGTCCCTGGCTTCTACGGCGGGTCGACGCAGGTGCACATCGGCGCAGGACCGGGAATCGACGGCATCCATCTGCAGTCGCTGCGCGCCGCGCTGTTCGACGGCGGCGAACTCGAGCTGACCGAGCCGGGCGAGTCCGAGGACACCGGCGTCGACTGGCTCGACCCGCGGGCGCTGACCTCGTACGGCGATCGCGGCCCGACCGAGTCGTGGTCGTGGTCCGGCCCGGCGCGAGTCGTCGAAGGGCGCACGTGGGGCGGGTGCCTCGACGTGCTCGACGAGATCGGGCTGGCGGGACGGATGCCGGAGCTCGACGACCTGCGCGGCGGCATCCTGCTGCTCGAGACGAGCGAGGAACTGCCCTCGCCCCGTCTCGTCTCGCGCTGGGTCCGCGCGCTGGGGGAGCGCGGAGTCCTGGACGCGGTTGCCGGTGTCCTCGTCGCGCGTCCGCCCGTGAGCACGTTCGGCGACGAGCCGGATGCCGAGACGCGCCGCGCGCGCCGCGAGGCGCAGCGCGAGGTGGTCACCGAAATGGTCGGACGGTACAACCCCGACGCCGTCGTCTGCGTCGGGGTGCCCTTCGGGCACACCCGGCCGCAGTGGATCGTGCCGTACGGCGGGACCGTGCGCCTCGACGGCGTCGAGCGACGCGTGTTCGCGTCGTACGACTGAGCCTGGGTCAGCCCGAGGCGACGGCGAACAGCCCGGCGATCCCCACGGCGTAGAGCACGAGGACCGTCAGCGAATCGACGCCCATCCCCAGCACCCGCCGCGAGGGACGGAAGATGAGCCCGACGACGTAGACCAGGGTCAAGAGGGCGGCGAGGGCGGTGAGGTAGATGTCCGTCGCGCCCGCGCGCGGCAGGACCGCCTGCCCCGAGATGACCGACGCGATGAGGAAGAGGACCGGGAGGAACGCGTTGCCGCCGAAGATGTCGCTCATCGCGAGGTTGTCGTCGCCTTGGCGGATAGCCTGCAGGCCGGTCGAGATCTCAGGAAGCGCGGTCGCGAGAGCCAGGAACGTGGCGCCGAACAGGACGCCCGAGAGCCCGATGTCCTCCGCGATGGCGTCGCCGGCGCGCTCGAGGACGACGCCGGCGCCGAGGGTCGCGGCCGCGGCGACGAGGAAGATCGTGACGACGAGCCACGTCGGCCGGCTCTTGTGGGGATGCTGCGGCTTCGAGCGCCGGTGCCCGGGGGTGTGCGGCGAGGCGCCGTCGGCGGTTCCGCTGCCGCTCCAGGGCAGGTGGCGGCCGGCGCGCTGCACGAGCAGCAGACCCGCGACCCAGAGCGCGGTGATGAGGACCACGTCCGGAGTCAGGTGCAAGGCCACCAGTCCGGCCGGCAGCTGACTGCCGGCCACGACGGCGGCGAGCACGGCCACCACGACGAGCCCCTCGAGGACCAGGACGAGGGATGCCGCCCGGTAGGTCAACGGCTTCACCCCGCGGCCCCGGCGGCCGAACGCATCGAGCACGACGAGGACGACGGTCTGCAGCGCGATGCCGCCGAGGATGTTCCCGACGGCGACCCCGAGATTGCCCGCCGCGGCGGCGCTGACCGTGATGGCGATCTCGGGCAGGTTCGTCGCGACGGCGAGGATGATCAGTCCGCCGAAGGCGCTGCCGATGTGCCAGCGCGCGTCGAGCACGTCGGTGGTCTTCGAGAGTTGGATGCCGGCGACCCACACGACGGCGGCGGCTGCGACGAAGACGATCACGACCAGCCAGAACGGAAGCGAGTTCACCGCACCAGTGCACACCCGGACCGGGTGATCGGTACAGCGGTTGACGACGCGCTGCGGATGTCTATTCCGACGGAGGCGGCTCCGCGACCAGCGCGTACGCGGTGCCCGAGCGCGTCCGCTCGACGAGCTCGTGATCGACCAGGTAACGCCGGAGCACGGCGACGTCGTCGGTGAGCGCTGCGAGCCGCTCGTTGATCCCGTGCTCGTCGAGCACCTCCCCGGGTCGGAGTACGCGACGGGCGAGAACGGTCAGCAGCTCGCGACGCTCGTTCGGGCTCGACGGGTAGCCGGCGAGACGCCCGTCCCGCGCGAGATAGCGCTCGACCCCCGCCGGCCTCGGCGTCGCGGGTGCGGAGGCGAGGAGGCGGGCGAACGCGTCGCCGTCTGCGCGCAGGTCGTCCGTGATGAGACCGGCGCGCCGCAGCGTCTCGACGACATGGCGCCGACGTGACGGCGACGGGCTCTCGAGGGCGGTGTCCGCGTCCGCACCGAGCGTCAACCGGGCGAACACCTCGCGGACGCGGTCGTTCGCGAGGGCCGCGACTAGCGGACGCCATTGGCCATCGCCTGATCGCTCCATTCCTGCACGCTACCGCGCGGCGGGCAGCCTCAGCATGGCGACCGGCTGCGCTCCCGGCACGCCCTCAATCGGGCTGAGCTCCTCGAACCCGAGGCGCCGGTAGAGACGGCGGTTGTCGGGCGTGGACGACTCGAGGTACGCGACCTGGCGCGTCGTGTCGAGGGTGTCGAGCTGCGCCGACAGCAGCGCCTTGCCGACGCCCTTGCCGCGCACGGCGGCGCTCACCCCGATCTCGGCCAGGTACCAGTGCGGGGCGCGCGGCCGGTGGCGGGCCAGTCGCGAGAGCAGGGCGAGGGCGCGGGGGATGCCGAGCCAGCCCAGCGCGCGACCGAACCGCGGGAGCTCGCCCACCTGGCGCGCGAGGGAGCCGCGCTCGGCGTGCGGCCCCTCCCAGGCGGCGACACCGAGGATCGTGCCGTCGGCGTCGTGGGCGAGGTCGACTGTGCCCGTCGCGTAGGGACCGCTGGCGAGGAGTGCGTGGAACAGGTCGGTGAGCCGCTCGCGTCGCCGGGCCGAGCCGGGCACGACGCTCGCCATGACCGGGTCCTTCTCGAACGCCTCGGCGAGGATCGCGGCGGCGGGAGCGAGGTCGTCGGCGCGGGCGGGGGTCACGGTGATCATGATCTCTCCTTAAATTGGTCCGGGTGGATAAAACTAGTATGGAGTCGCCCACGCGCCGCCCGCTCGGAGAACACTGTGAACGACCCGTCACCCCGCCGGACCTACCTCGACGTCGACGACCGACGTCGGCAACTGCTCGACGCCGCCGTGCAGGTGATGGTGGACGACGGGGTCTCCGCCCTGTCGCTGCGCACCGTCGCCCAGCGCGCCGGCGTCGCCCACCGCGTCGTCAGCTACGCGTTCGGCTCGAAGACCGAGCTCGTCTCGGCACTGCTGCGCCGTGAGTCCGAACTCCTGACGGGGCGACTCTGGGCCGAGCCGCTCGCCCCCCTGCCACTCGCGGAGGCGGTCGCCGCGGCGCTGACGACCGTGATCGCCGAACTCCAGCGCGACCGCGTGCGCCACGAGCGACTGGCCGAGCTCACCGCGATGGCCCGCGCGTCGGCGGCGCTCGCCGACGCGGCCCGCGCCGACGCCGAGGCGGTGCGCACCGAGATCGAGGGGCTGGTCGAGGCGTGGGCGGCGGCCCGCGGCGCCGCGACGACGGTCCCCACCGCCACGCTCGTCGCCGTCATCCACGCGGCCGCCGAGGGACTGGCGGGGTGGTGGCTCGCGACCGGCGACGACGCCCATGTCGACGACGTCATCCAGGCGCTGTCGGCCGGGCTCGCCGCCTTCGAGCGCCGCCGTTGACCCCCCGCGTCAACCCTCAGCCGACGCATGGAGCGCCGCCCTACGCTGGCGGGACACCGAGGAGGACATCACCATGAGCCCGACACCCCCGGCATCCGATCTGCAGGACCGCCCCTGGCTGGCCGCGTACGCGCCCGGCGTCCCGAGCGACATCGACCCCGTCGACGAGACCCTCGTGGACCTGCTCGACAATGCGGTCGAGCGCTACGGCAGCAAGGTCGCGACGGAGTTCTTCGGTTCCGAGACGACCTACGCCGAGCTCGGCGAACAGGTCTCCCGAGCGGCGAACGCGCTGCGCAAACTGGGCGTGAGCGCGGGTGACCGGGTCGCGCTCGTGCTGCCCAACTGCCCCCAGCACATCGTCGCTTTCTACGCCGCGCTGCGGATCGGCGCGATCGTCGTCGAGCACAACCCGACCTACACCGCCCGCGAACTGCGGCACCAGTTCGAGGTGCACGAGGCGGTCGTCGCGATCGTCTGGGACAAGGTCGCCGACATCGTCGCGGAGTTCCCGAGCGACGTCGCCCCCGGCGCGATCGTCGCGGTCGACATGACCGATGCGCTGCCGTGGGCGATGCGCACGGCCCTGCGGGTGCCGGTGCCGGCGCTGCGGGAGCGGCGCGAGGCGATGACCTCGAAGCCCACCGCGCGCGGCGTCATCCGGTGGTCGCAGTTCACCAGGGCCCGCCGGCTGTCGCGCAAGCACCCGCGCCCCGTCCTCGACGACACGGCGCTCCTGCAGCTGACGAGCGGGACGACCGGGATGCCGAAGGCCGCCGTCTTGTCGCACCGCAACCTCCGCTCCAACGCGGCGCAGGGGCGCGCGTGGGTGCCGGGGCTCCGCGAAGGCGAGGAGACCTTCTACGCCGTCCTGCCGATGTTCCACGCCTACGGGCTGACGCTCTGCCTCACCTTCGCGGTGTCGATCGGCGCACGCATCGTGCTGTTCCCGAAGTTCGACGTCGACCTCGTCGTCGGCGCGCTCAGGAAGTCGCCGCCCACCTTCCTGCCCGGCGTCCCGCCGATCTACGACGCGCTGTCGCGCGCGAGCACCCGCAAGGGCGTCGACCTCTCCAGCATCCGCTTCGCGATCTCGGGCGCCATGAGCCTGCCCGTCCCGACGGTGACGCGGTGGGAGGAGGCGACGGGCGGTCTGCTCGTCGAGGGCTACGGCATGACCGAGACCTCACCCGTCGCGCTCGGCAACCCTATCGGCCCGACGCGGCGCCCCGGCACGGTCGGCGTGCCCTTCCCGAGCACCGAGATCCGCGTCGTCGACCCCGACGATCCGACCGTCGACCGTCCGGCGGGCGAAGCGGGCGAGCTGCTCATCCGCGGACCCCAGGTGTTCCAGGGGTACTGGCGCCGGCCCGAGGACACCGCCGCGGTCCTCCTCGACGGCGGGTGGCTGCGCACCGGCGACATCGTCACGGTCTCGGAGGACGGTTTCGTCACCGTCGTCGACCGCGTCAAGGAGCTCATCATCACGGGCGGCTTCAACGTCAGCCCGAGCGAGGTCGAGCAGGTGCTCACCCTCCACCCCGACGTCGAATCCGCCGCGGTCGTCGGCGTGCCGCGGCCGACCGGCGGCGAGGACGTTGTCGCCGCCGTCGTGATGAAGGAGGGGACGGTGTTCGAGGCATCCGCTCTCAAGGACTTCGCCCGCTCGCACCTCGCGTCGTACAAGGTGCCGCGCAAGGTCGTGCAGCTCGACGACCTGCCGCGGTCGCAGATCGGCAAGGTGCTGCGCCGTCAGGTGCGCGAGCAGCTGACCGCGCGCTGATCTGTCAAGGGCTCTCGCCGCCGGCATCCGTGGATGGCAGGGTGGATGCCGCACCCCCACCACCCCGTCGAAGGAGACCCATGTCGCAGCGCACTCTCGGACCGTTCACCGTCTCGGCCATCGGACTCGGCGCCATGCCGGTCTCGATGAACGGCAACGGCATCCCGTCGCACGACGACGCGGTGGCGACCGTGCGGGCGGCGCTGGACGCCGGCGTCACCCTGATCGACACCGCCGACATCTACGCGCCCAGCTGGGACGAGATGGGCCACAACGAGCGCATCGTCGCCGACGCGCTCGCCGGCTGGGACGGCGACCGGTCGTCGATCGTCGTCGCCACGAAGGGTGGCATCACGCGCACCGCGGAGAAGGACTTCGGGCGCGACGGCTCGCTCGATTACCTCCGCCGCGCCGTGCAGAAGTCGCTGCAGAACCTGCAGGTCGACGTCATCGACCTGTACCAGTACCACCGGCCCGACCGGTGGATGGTCTACGGCGAGATCATGCAGAACCTGAAGACCCTGCAGGACGAGGGCCTCGTCCGCACGGTCGGCATCTCGAACGCGAGCGTCGAGGAGATCCAGATCGCGCAGGAGGTGCTCGGCGAGGGAGGTCTCACGAGCGTGCAGAACGAGTTCTCGCCGCGGCACCCGGGCAGCTACGGCGAGCTGAGGTACTGCGTCGAGCACGGCATCGCCTTCCTGCCGTGGAGCCCCCTCGGCGGCATCGGCGGCGCGGGCACGGTCGGCGAGCGGTTCACCGCGTTCGCCGAGATCGGCCGCGACCACGGCGTCAGCCCGCAGCAGGTCGTCCTCGCGTGGGAGCTGTCGCTCGGCGAGACCGTCATCCCCATCCCCGGGGCGAGCCGCCCGGCATCCATCACCGACTCGTTCCAGGCGCGGAACCTTGAGCTCTCGGCCGACGAGCTCGCCCGCTGCTCCGCCGCGGTCGGTATCGACGTCTGAGGCGGGCTTCGACCTCCGGGGTCCGGTCGGGCGTGCCGGGTGCAGATTCAGCGTGCGTTGCGTGGCCCGTACGGGCCTGATGCGGCTGCCTGACCTGTACTCGGCACGCGTCGGCCTGCGGTGACGCCCGGTACGTCGTCGGCGATGGGGTCCGCGGCTAGCTCGACCCTGAGCCGCGGTGGTTGTGCCGAGTGCAGGTTCAGGGCGAGAAGTGGCGACCGTGGCGGCCCGAAGCCGCCGGCTGACCTGCACTCGGGACGTCAGCCGGCCTTGAGCAGGTGTTCCCGCTCGACGATCTCGAGCGACAGCACCTTGTAACCCTCGCTATCGAAGAAGACCCGCATCCGGTCGTCGTCGATCGAGACGACGGTGCCGGCACCCCACTCGCGGTGCGAGACCTTCTCGTCGATCTCGAAGCCCGCGTCGGAGGGGGATGCCGCGGCCCGCGCGGCGTCGGCGGCTCCCGCCGCGCACGTGTCGCAGTTGCCGCACGGCTCATCAAGTTCCTGCCCGAAGTAGCCGAGCAGCACCTGTCGGCGGCAGCGCCGCGTCTCGGCGTACTCGCGCATCGTCTCGATGCGGGAGCGTTCGATGCGCTCGCGCTCCTCGACCCGTTCCAGCGCGGCCTTCACGGCGGCGCGCTCGTCGAGATTCCGCCGTAGCGAGACGCCCGACTTCGACGCGCGCGCCGACCCGGTGTCGACGAGCAGCGTCAGCAGTCCGGTGACGCGCCGGGGTGACAGGCCCGCGTCCTTCGCGAGGGCGGACTTCGTGCGAGCCCGGGTCGACATGGCGCGCATGAGGGTGCGCAGCTCCGCGGCATCCGGATTCTTCGTCGCGAAGTAGCGGCGCAGGGCGAGGTCTTCGGCGCGGTAGTGCAGGGTGCCGTGGGCCTCTTCGCCGTCGCGGCCGGCGCGGCCGAGCTCCTGGAAGTAGGCGTCGATGGACTCGGGGACGTCGGCGTGGATGACGAAGCGCACGTTCTCCTTGTCGATCCCCATGCCGAAGGCGCTCGTCGCGACGACGACGTCGAGGTCGTCGCAGAGGAACTGCCGGTGCACCTCGGCGCGCTCCTTCGCCGGCAGGCCCGCGTGGTACGCGCGCGCCCGCTTGCCGCGGCCGACGAGCTCGTCGGCGTAGAGCTCCGCCGAGCGTCGCGTCGAGGTGTAGAGCAGCCCGGGGACCGGCAGCGACGCGACCTCGTCGACGACGGCGGCGCGCTTCTCGCGGTCGTCGCCGTGACGGCGCACACCGAGGCGGATCGACGGCCGGTCGACGTCGCCGAGGTGCACGGAGGGGTCGTCGAGCCCGAGACGGGCGGCGATCTCCTCCCGGACGGGAGTGGATGCCGTCGCCGTCAGCGCGAGGATCGGGGGCCGCCCGAGCCGCGCCGCGACCTCTCCGAGGGCCAGGTAGTCGGGACGGAAGTCGTGCCCCCACGAGGCGATGCAGTGCGCCTCGTCGACGGCCAGCAGGGCGATGTCGAGTTTCGCGAGCTCGGCGACGACCTCGTCGTTGGCGAGCTGCTCGGGAGCGAGCAGGACGTAGGTCGCCTCGCCCGCGCGCAGGCGACGCCACGCGTCGGCGCGGGCCTTCTCGGCGCGACCCGAGTGGAGGGCGACCGCTTTCGGGGCGTCGGGTGCGTGCTCGAGACCCGCGAGCTGGTCCTCCTGCAGGGCGATGAGCGGGGAGACCACGACGGTCACGCCCGGGCGCAGGGCCGCGGTCACCTGGTAGACGGCGGACTTGCCCGACCCCGTCGCCCAGACCACGAGCACGTCGCGCCCGCCGGCGGCCGCCTCGATCGCGTCGAGCTGGGCCGGGCGCAGGTGCGTCAGTCCGAACCGCTCGGCGGCGACGCGCTCGACCTCGGCGCGATCGGGGGCGGACGGTGCAGAGGTGGAGCGGCGTGGCATCCCTCCACGGTCGTCGAGGATGCGGCATCCGCGGACACCCTTGACACCCGCGGCGCAGGGGCACAGGGTCGGGCGGATGGAGAGGAGTGCGCGGTGGCGACGGTGAGGGTCGGGATCTCGGGGTGGCGCTACCCGCGCTGGCGGGGCGACTTCTACCCGTCCGGCCTGGTGCAGCGGCGCGAGCTCGCCTATGTCGCCGAGCGGATGCCGACGGTCGAACTCAACGGATCGTTCTACTCCCTGCAACGCCCGGCGAGCTACCAGCGCTGGCGCGACGAGACGCCCGACGGGTTCGTCTTCGCCGTCAAGGGCTCCCGTTACGTCTCGCACATGCTGCGCCTGCGCGGTGTGGAGACGGCGCTCGCCAACTTCTTCGCCTCGGGCGTGCTCGCGCTCGGCCCGAAGCTGGGGCCGGTGCTCTGGCAGCTCCCCGAGCGGCTCGCCTTCGAGCCGGAGGTGCTCGAGGCGTTCGTTGCGGGCCTCCCGCGCACGACGGGCGAGGCCCTCGAGCTCGCGCGTCGGCACGACGCCCGCGTGGACGGACGGAGCTGGCTCGAGATCGAGGCGGACCGGCCGATCCGCTACGCGTTCGAGCCGCGGTCCGCTTCCTTCGAGAGCCCGGATGCCGCGGCGATCCTCCGCGCGCACGACGTTTCGCTCGTGGTGGCCGACACGGCAGGGCGGTTCCCGGCGTTCGGCGAACAGACGGCATCCTTCACCTACGTTCGCCTGCACGGGGCGGAGGATCTCTACGCGAGCGGCTACACCTCGACGCAGCTGGATGCCTGGGCCGGCCGCATCCGCGGGTGGGCCGAGGGCGATCCGGCCCGGGACGTGTACGTCTACTTCGACAACGATGCGCGCGGCTTCGCCCCGCACGACGCCCTCGCGTTGGGGGAGCGGGTTCGGCAGGATCCCTCCGTTCCGTGACAGCTGCCGGGACGTGCGACGTGTCAGGCTCGGAGCGTGCAGATCCCGCCGCGAGACCTCGCCCTCGACCGTGCCGCCCTCCTCGTCGTCGACGTGCAGCGCGGATTCGACGACACCGCCCACTGGGGCGAGCGTGACAATCCGGCGTGCGAGGCGAACATCGCCGCGCTCCTGGCCCGGTGGCGCGAGCGGGGGTGGCCGGTCGTGTTCGTCCGGCACGATTCGACGTCGGATGCCTCGCCGTTGCGGCCCGGGCAGCCGGGCAACGACCTCAAGCCCGAGGTCACCGGCACGCCGGATCTGCTCGTCACGAAGAGCGTCAACTCCTCGTTCCACGGGTCGCCCGACCTCGACGCGTGGCTGCGCGCGAATGACATCGCGCAGCTCGTCGTGACCGGCATCTCGACGAACCACTGCTGCGAGACCACGGCGCGCGTGGGCGGCAACCTCGGGTACGACGTGTACTTCGCCCTCGACGCGACCCACTCGTTCGACCGCACGGCGCCCGACGGCACGGTCGTCCCGGCCGCGACACTGGCGGCTGTCACCGCGACGAACCTCGACGGCGAGTTCGCGACGGTCGTCACCACCGCCGACCTGGTGCGCTGAGCCGGGTCCTGTCGCCCCGGCGGGTGCGCGGTTAGCGTGGAGGGATGCCGCATACCCCCTTCGCCTCGCTCGAGGACTACATCGCCCTGCCCCGCATCGACGCCGTCGCGCTGTCGCCCGACGGCACCCGCGCCGTCCTCACCGTCGCGACGCTGAACAAGGACAAGACCGGGTACGACCGCGCACTGTGGGAGGTCCCCGCGACAGGCGGCGGCTCGGCGCGGCGGCTCACGCGATCGGCGAAGGGCGAGCAGGGCGCCGCATTCACGGCGGACGGCGACCTGCTGTTCGTGAGCGCCCGCCCCGACGCCGAGGGCGACGGAGACGACGACGCGGCGCAGCTCTGGCTGCTGCCCGCGGGCGGCGGTGACGCCCGCGCGATCACCCGCCTGGCCGGGGGAGTATCGGGGATCGCGGCCGTCGCGGATGCGGCATCCGTCGCCGTCCTGTCGGCCGACCTGCTGCCCTCGGCCGACTCGTTCGAGGCCGACGCGACGCTGCGCGCCGAGCGCAAGAAGCGCAAGCTGTCGGCGATTCTGCACACGACCTACCCGGTGCGGTACTGGGATCACGACCTCGGCCCCGCCGAGCCGCACCTGCTCTCGCTCGACCTCGGCGACCTCTCCGACTCGGTCCGGTCGTTCGCCGCCTCCGACACGGCCGAGGACGAACCGGATGCCACGACCCCCTACCCGGCATCCCTTCCGCGCCCGCGCGACCTGACGCCCGCGCCCGGCCGCACAGCCGACACCGCCGGCGCCGCGCTCACCCCCGACGGGCGCACGCTCATCGCCGCGATGCGCTTTCCGCAGGGGCGTGCCGAGCGGTTCGCGGTCGTCTCGATCGACGTCGCGTCGGGGGACCGGACGATTCTCTTCGAGGAGCGCTCGACGTACTTCGAATCACCCGTGATCAGCCATGACGGCCGGTCGATCGCCTACGGGCGGGCGGCGTTCTCCGACCCCACCGGGCCCGCCGATCAGGAGCTCTGGGTTGCCGGGATCGACGGCTCCGAGCCGCGCCGCCTCGCCGAGGGCTGGGACCGCTGGCCGACGAGCATCGCGTTCGCCCACGACGACACCGCGCTCATCGTGACGGCCGACCAGGACGGGCGCGGGCCGGTGTTCCGCGTGCCGCTCGACGGCGGCGCCCCCGTGCAGCTGACGACCGACGACCACGCGTACTCGAACGTGTCGGTCGACCGCGCGACGGGTGCGCTCGTCGCGCTCCGCTCGTCGTGGATGGTGCCGCCGCATCCGGTCCGCATCGACCCCGACGGCACCGTGACCGTGCTGGCGACCCCGGCTCCGCTGCCGACGCCCGCCGGCACGATGACGGAGGTCGAGACGACGGCCGAGGACGGCGCCCGGGTACGCGGCTGGCTGCTCCTGCCCGAGGGGGCGGATGCGGCATCCCCTGCACCCCTGCTCCTGTGGATCCACGGCGGGCCGCTGAACAGCTGGAACGCCTGGAGCTGGCGCTGGAACCCGCAGCTCGCCCTCGCCCGCGGGTACGCCGTGCTGCTGCCCGACCCCGCCCTGTCGACCGGGTACGGCCTCGAGTTCATCGCCCGCGGCTGGAACAGCTGGGGCGCCAAGCCCTACACCGACCTCATGTCGATCACCGACGAGGTCGTGGCACGGGCCGACATCGACGAGACGAAGACCGCGGCGATGGGCGGCTCGTTCGGCGGGTACATGGCCAACTGGGTCGCGGGCCACACCGACCGGTTCCGCGCGATCGTCACGCACGCGAGCCTGTGGGCGCTCGACCAGTTCGCGGGCACGACCGACAGTTCGTCGTACTGGCAGGAGATCTTCACGCCCGAGGGAATGATCGAGAACTCACCGCACCGCTTCGTGCAGGACATCTCGACGCCGCTGCTCGTGATCCACGGCGACCGCGACTACCGCGTGCCGATCGGCGAGAGCCTGCGCCTCTGGTCGGAGCTCAACGAGCACTTCGGCGAGGACGACGGCACGACGGTGCACCGGTTCCTGTACTTCCCCGACGAGAACCACTGGGTACTGAAGCCCCAGCACGCCGTCGTCTGGTACGAGACGGTGTTCGGCTTCCTCGGCGAGCACGTGCACGGCGAGCCCGCGCCGAAGGTCGCCGGGCTCGGCTGAGTCGCGTTCCGGGGACGCGAGTCGTCGCGTCGGATGCCGACGTGCGGCATCCCGCGTCCCCGGAGCGGGTGAAGCGGGCACGACCCCCGTGCCCGCTTCCGTTCCCCGTTGCCCGAACGGGTCAGCGTGCGGCGGCCTTCACGGCCTTCGGACGCACGATCATGGGGACGAGCACGGGCGTCGCGGTCTTGTACGCCTCGTAGTCGGCGTCACCGCCCCAGCGCTCGTCGGCCTTCCTCTCCAGCAGCGGCACACCGCTCACGCGGGTGAGGAGCAGGATCACGAAGACCGGGGAGAGCAGACCGATCCACTGCCAGCCCTCGAAGACGGGCGCCGCGACGAGGGCGACGCCGATCCAGGCGAGGATCTCGCCGAAGTAGTTGGGATGCCGCGACCGCGACCACAGCCCGGTGCGGATGAACCGGCCCTTGTTCGCCGGGTCGGCCTTGAAGGCGGTCTTCTGCGCGTCCGCGACGACCTCGATCAGCATGCCGACGACCCAGACGACGATGCCGACGACGGCGAAGACGTCGAAGCCGCGCTGATCGCCCGAGGCGATCGCGATCCACGCTGCCGCGGCGGTGATGCTCACCCAGAGGCCCTGCATGATCCAGACGCGTAGGAACGACAGCGGGTTGACCTTGATCGCGTCGAAGCGGTCGTCGCTGCCGGAGCGGTGGATACGGATGAAGAGGAACGATCCCAGGCGCACCGCCCAGACGATCACCATGGCGGCGAGGGCCAGCGACCGCGCGTCGGGGGACGGCGAGAGCAGCACGACGCCGACGGTGACGAGGATGAAGGTCGCGCTGCCGGTCGCGTCGAAGAAGCGCTCGGTGCGGGCGATCGCCGAGGGGATGTAGACCAGCACCTGCACGGCGAACGCGGCGGCGACGGCGATCGCGAAGACGGGCACGCCGCCGACGGTGGCGCCGCCCTGGCTGCCGGCGAGGGCGACGAGCGCGCCGATGACGAGTCCCACCACGACGGTGAGGAGCGCGGAACGGTTCTGCGGGGACATGGGGGCCTTTCGGGTGGGGTCAGCGGTAGAGGGCGGCGACGACGTCGGAACCGCGCTCGAGCAGGACGCGACGCTTGATCTTGAGCGTCGGGGTCACGATGGTCGTGTCGGCGAGGTCGGCCGCGACGAGGACGAACCGTCGCACCTGCTCGCTGCGGGCGACGCGCGCGTTGGCGGCGTCGATGCTGCGCTGGATGCGGGCGCGCAGGTCCGCGTCGGCCACCTCGCGCAGCGCGCCGCCGGCGGGGGCGCCGCCGCGGGCGGCGACCTCCTCGGGGTCGAGCAGGATGAGCGCCGACAGGTACGAGCGCCCTTCGCCGACCATGACGGCGTGCGAGACAAGCGGGTCGGACTCGACGGCGAACTCCCACGGCGCCGGGACGACGGTCTTGCCGGTGGAGGTGACGATGACGTCCTTCGCGCGACCCTCGATGACGAGTCGTCCGTCCGCGTCGAAGCGGCCGAGGTCGCCGGTGCGGAAGAACCCGTCGACGAACGCGTCCGCGTCGTGCGCGGGGTCGCGGTAACCGCGGAAGACGCCGATCCCCTTCGCGAGGATCTCGCCGTCGTCGCCGATCCGCACGGTGGAACCGGGCAGGGGGCGTCCGACAGTCCCGGCGCGGATGTCGCCGGGCAGGTTGCCGGTGAGCGGTGCGGTGGTCTCGGTGAGGCCGTACCCCTCGATCACGGGCACACCGATCCCGCGGAAGAACAGCGACACCTCGGGGTCGAGCCGCGCCCCACCCGACAGAATGTAGTCCACCCGGCCGCCCATCACGGCGCGCAGGCGCCGGTAGAACAGCACCTCGAACAGGCGCCGACGAACGGATGCCGGTGCCCGCCCGTCCGCGCTGCGCTCCGCAGCCCGCCCGCTCGAGACGGCCGTGGCGACGGCCGCGCGCCAGACACGGGTGAGGTGCGCGGCATCCGCTTTCTGCGCGGCCGCCGCCTGGATCCGCTCGAGGACGCGCGGGACGACCACGAGGAACGTCGGCCGCAGGACGGGAAGGGTCTCGACGACGGTGCTCGGCTCGCTGAGGTGGGCGATCCGCATGCCGTTCGCGAGGCAGATCAGCTGCAGCCCGCGCGCGAGGACGTGGGCGAGGGGCAGGAAGATGATCGTGTTCCCGCGCTCGTGGACGACCTCGCCGTACGCCGCCGCGATGTTGAGCACCTGGCCGAGGAAGTTCTCGTGCGTGAGAACAGCGCCCTTGGGCTCGCCGGTCGTGCCAGAGGTGTAGACGATGGTCGCGGGCGTGTCGCGGTCGGCGGCGGTGCGACGCTGCTCGAGGTCGGCATCCGTCACCTCGTCGGCGCGCGCACGCAGGTCGTCGAGGACCGGGATGCCGCCGGTCACCCGGTCGCGCGGGTCCATCGCGTACGCCCCGAGCCGGCCGGTGCCGGTCTCGGCGAAGGCGTCCGCGAGCAGCCGGGTCTGCGCCTCGGTCCCCCCGACGCCGAGCACGACGTCGGCGTCGCGCACGATGCCGGCGACCTGGACGGGCGCGGACGTCTCGTAGACGGGGACGACGACGGCGCCGGCGAACCACGCGGCGAGGTCGGCGACCGCCCACTCGTAGCGGGTCGAGGCGAGGATCGCGAGGCTGTCGCCGGCGGCGACCCCGGCGGCGATGAGCCCCTTCGCGAGTCGCCGGACGTCGGCGAGGAACTGCGCCGTCGACACCTGACGCCACGATCCGTCGCCGACCGGGACGTCGAACGCGGCGTGATCCGGCGCGCGCTCGGCCCGCCGGACGAGCAGGTCGGTGACGTTGCGGTACCCGTCCGCGGGCGCGAGAAGGGGAGTGTGAATCTGCGGCACGCAGATGATTCGGAGCGTTCGACGAATCGGATGCCGCGGGTTCCGCGCGACGACGCGGTCAGCGCAGGCGCAGCACGGCGTCCCAGAGCGCGTCGGCGACGGCGCTCTTCGTCCCGCTCGCGCGGGCAGTGACCTCGTCCGACGCGTCAACGAACAGCACGGCGTTCTCGCCCGACTCGAAGCCCTGCGTCCAGCCGACGCGATTCACGGCGAGAAGGTCCACGCCCTTCCGCGCGCGCTTGCGGATGCCGCGCTCGCGCAGCTCCGTCTCGTCGGCCGCGGTCTCGGCCGCGAACCCGACGAGGGTCTGTCCCGGACGGCGGTCCCGGACGAGGCCGGCGAGGATGTCGGGGTTCTCGATCAGATCGAGCGTGAGGGTGCCGTCCTCCTTGCGGATCTTGACGTCCGAGACCTCGCGCACCGAGAAGTCGGCGACCGCGGCGGCCATGACGACGACGTCGGCCTCGCCGGCCGCGGCCCGCATCGCGGCATCCATCTCCCCGGCCGTGAGTGCGCGCTCGACGGCGATCCTCGGGTGGTGCAGAGCGCGGTCGAGCACGGTGCCCTCGACGTGCGCGGCGACGAGGTGGACGTACGCGCCGCGATCGGCGGCGGCGAGGGCGACGGCGACACCCTGCTTTCCGCTGGAGCGGTTGCCGAGGTAGCGCACCGGGTCGATCGGTTCGCGCGTTCCGCCGGTCGAGACCGCGACGCGGAGGTCCGCGAGATCGGATGCCGGGGCTCCGGCGGCGGCGAGGGCCGCCGCGACGATCTCGTCGGGTTCGACCATGCGCCCCGGGCCGCTGTCGCCGCCGGTCAACGGTCCGTCGGCGGGGCCGACGATGTGCACGCCGCGCTCGCGGAGGGTCGCGATGTTCGCCTGCGTCGCGGCGTGGTCCCACATGGCCGTGTGCATCGCCGGGGCGACGACGACGGGCGCAGTCGTCGCGAGGAGGGTGACGCCGAGCAGGTTGTCGGAGATCCCGGCGGCCATCTTCGCGAGCGTGTTGGCGGTCGCCGGCGCGACGATCACGAGGTCGGCCTGCGTGCCGAGGGCGACGTGACGCACCTCGGCGACGTCGTCGTGCACGCTCGTCGTGACAGGATGGCGGCTGATCGCCTCCCACGTGGCGGTCCCCACGAAGCGGAGCGCGTCCTCGGTGGGAACAACGTGCACCTCGTGCCCGTTGGTCACCAGCGCACGGACCACCTGCACCGTCTTGTACGCGGCGATGCCGCCCGAGACGCCCACGACGACGAACATGGTCCGATCCTCCCACGGGGTCGGACGCGAAAGGCCGGAACGATGTGCACCGTCATCGTCCACGTCCCGGAGGATCCCGCCGCGGCGATCCGTCTGCTCGCCGTGCGCGACGAGGACCCGGGGCGCGCGTGGGATCCGCTCGGCGCCTGGTGGCCGGACCGTCCCGGTGTCATCGGGGTGCGCGACACCCGCGCCGGCGGCGCGTGGCTCGCGGCCGATCCCGCCGGTGCGCGTCTGGCCGTCGTCCTCAACCGCGCCGACCTCATCGACGATTCGCTCGCGACCGGCTCGCGCGGGCACATCGTGCTCGACGCCGCCTCCGGGGGCGGACTGCCGGACGCCCCGCCGACCCACGGTTTCAACCTCCTGACGGTGACCCCCGGTCGTGCGCGCGTCGCGATGTGGGACGGCGCCGCCGTCCGCACCGTCGACCTCGCCCCGGGCGTCCACATGATCGCGCACGACGACGTCGACGATCCGAAGACGGCGCGCATCGTCGCGTGGCACGACGCCTTCGCCGCGCCGGCGGACGACGACTGGGTGGCGGACTGGCTGGGTGCCCTCGAGCGCACGACGGCGCTGCCCCCGACCGACGACCGAGCGATCATCCGCGACAACCGGCCGCACGGGTATCCGACGCTGTCGCTGCTCGTGTGCGCGGCATCCGTCTCCTCAGGTGGCGCCGAGGTCGTCTACGGCGAGCTCGAGGAGCCCGGCGCCTGGAACAGCCTGCAGCTGCGCTGAGCGGCGTCGGATGCCGGTGGTAGCTTCGCGGGCATGGTGGAACCGGCATCCGAACCGATCTTCTTCGCCTCGGCGACGGAGTTCGGCGACTGGCTCGAGGCGCACCACGCGACCGCTCCCGAGGTGTGGACGGTGTTCTACAAGAAGGGTGACCCGCGTCAGGGGCTGACGTGGGCCGACGCGGTGCCCGAGGCGCTGCGCTTCGGGTGGATCGACTCGATCAGCCGCGGCATCGGCGACGGCGCCCGCATCCAGCGGTGGACGCCGCGCAGAACGCGCTCGGTGTGGAGCGCCGTCAACATCGCGCACGTCGAACGCCTGCAGGCCGAGGGGCGCATGCACCCGGCCGGGCTCGCCGCCTATGAGAAGCGCACGGCCGACCTCACCGGGGTCTACTCGCACGAGCAGCGCAACGAGCTGACGGTGGAGCAGGCGGCATCCCTCGCCGCGAACCCCGCCGCCCAGGCGTTCTGGGACGCCGCGACACCGTCGTACCGGCGGGCGGTCGCGAACTGGGTGCAGAGCGCGAAGCGCGAGCAGACGCGCGCCGACCGGCTCGCGACGCTCGTCGAAGACTCCGCGGCCGGGCGGCTCGTGCCGTTCCAGCGCTACGGCGAGCCACCCGCGTGGCTGGCACGTGCCGCCGCGGCGGCTGCCTCAGCCGCGCAGGAGTGACGCGCGCGCCGCGTCCTCCGTCACGAGCGCCGCGTTGAGCCCGGCGCCCGCCATCGATCCCTGACCCATCGACAGCGGCACGTTGCCGAACGGCGTGACGACGTTGCCGGCGGCGAACACGCGCGGGTGGCTGGTGGCGCCCCGCATGTCGACACGGACTCCCTCGCCCGGGGTGTCGGACACGGCGAGGGCCAGGTTCTCGGCGAAGGCGAGGCTCAGCCGGGGCGTCGGCGCGGTGAGCAGGGCGTCGATCGGGTGCGCGGTTCCGTCCGCCGTCGCGACCGCGACGATCGCGTCGTCCTCGGTGCGCAGACGGGTGACGGGGGAGGTGACGATCCGGATGCCGCGCGCCGAGAGGCGGCCCGCGACCGTCTCGTCGAGCTCGCCCATCGCGGCCGTGAACGCCGTCACGTCATCGCTCCACTGCCGGATGAGCTCGATCTGATGCAGGCTCGCGGGCGACGTCGCGAGCACGCCGAGGCGGCGGCCCGCGACCTCGTAGCCGTGGCAGTACGGGCAGTGGAAGACGCCGCGGCCCCACTGCTCGCGGAGCCCGGCTATCTCGGGCAGGTCGTCGACGACACCCGTCGTGAGCACGACGCCCCGTGCGGAGACCTCTCCGCGCTCGTGGGTGACGGTGATCCGGTCGCCGTCGTCGGCGAGCGACAGGACGGCCCCGTCGAGGAACTCGACCCCGTAGGCGCGTGCTTCGGCGCGTCCGGTCTCGAGGAGGTCGGCGGGGGAGCGGCCGTCGTGACCGAGGACGCCGTGCATGTGCGCGGCGAAACGGTTGCGGGGCGCGCCGGCGTCGATCACGAGGGTGCGGCGTCGGGCGCGGCCGAGCATCTGGGCGGCGCTGAGGCCGGCGGTGCCGCCGCCCACGATGACGCCGTCGTATCGGACGTCTGTCATGACTCCACCCTGTGTCGGTGGCTGTCCTTTCGGCAAATGGTCTTGCGGAAATGGCAAACTGATCCGCATGGCGATGGATCTCAGCCGGGTCGGTGCGCGGCTGCGCGCGGCGCGGCAGCAGCGCGGATGGACCTTGGCCGACCTCGCGTCGAAGGCGGGGATGTCGACGAGCACGCTCTCGCGGCTGGAGTCCGGGCGACGCCAGGCATCCCTCGAACTGCTGCTTCCGCTCGTCTCGGTCCTCGATCTGCGTCTCGACGACCTCGTGCGCGGGGAGCCCGCCGACCCGCGGGTGCGGCGGGCGACCGAGCGGCGGCACGGCAGAGTGGTCGCGCCGCTCACGCTCGAGCACTCGCCGGTCCAGACGTACAAGATCCGCTTCCCCGCCTCTCGTGCCGCGCCGTCGCCGAAGGTGCACGAGGGGGTGGAGTGGTTCTACGTCCTGAGTGGCACGATCCGGCTCGTGCTCGACGGGCGGGAGCATCTCATCGGGGCGGGCGAGGCGGCGGAGTTCGACACGCGCCTGCCGCACAGCATCAGCGCCAGCTCGGACGGCCCGGCCGAGGTGGTGAGCATCTTCAGCGCGTCGGGCGAGCGCATCCACGTGCACGGGGCATGACGGATGTCGGGGGCCGGTCGTACCGTGTCGCCATGAGAGCCGATGAGCTGTTCCTCCAGGCGGATGCCGCGTTGCGCTCCGTCATCGATCGCATCGACGCGGCCGACCTGTCGAAGCCGGCGCCGCAGGAGTGGACGTCCACCCCTGACCCCACCTTCCGCGACATCCTCTTCGCGCACGCGTACGACGAGGCGTGGGTCCCCGATGTCCTCGCCGGGAAGTCGGTCGCCGACGGCGACGAGTTCCGGGACGCGGATCTGCTCGGCGACGACCCGATCGCGTCGTACGACCGGCTGAACGACACCGCGACTGCTGCGGTGCGCGAAGGTGTCGAGCCCGGGACGGTGTTCCGCTTCCAGTACGGCGACTATCCCGCGAACGAGGGGTATGCGCACCTGGCGACGTACCGCGCGTTCCAGGCGTGGCTGATCGCGAAACGGCTCGGCATCCCGTTCCGCCTGTCGCCCCAGCTCATCGCGGGGTTGAATGAGCACGTCGTGCCGCACGCCGACGAATGGCGTCAGTGGGGTGTCTTCCCGCCGGCGATCGAACCGCCCGCGGGTGCCGACGACGAAACGCGGCTGCTGTGCGCGGTGGGGTACTGGGAGGACTGAGCCTCAGCGCTCGTGCACGGCGAGCACGTTGCCGGCCGGGTCGCGGAACCATGCGATCACCGGGCCGCCCGTCTCGCGCATGATGCCCTTCGAGTCGGTGGGCATGTCGTCGTAGATCGCGGTATCGACACCCTTCGCGTTGAGCTCGTCGACGGCGGCGTCGACGTCGTCGACGGGGAAGTTGAGGATCGTGAAGCCGGCCGGCTCGTGGTGCGGCTTCGCGTAGATGAGCACAGCGGCTCCCGACGCCAGGTGGAGCTGCAGGAAGCCGTTGTCGAGCGTGACGACCTTCAGGTCGAGGGTGTCGGCATAGAACTCTCGCGCCGCATCGATGTCGTCGACCGCGAAGCCGCTGTAAGCGCCGTCTACCTGGAACATGGTCGTCTCCTTCGCCGAGGTGTGCGACCAGGGTCCCGCTGCGGCTGGGAGTTGTCCAGGGTCAGTCGGTAGGTAAGTCGTTCGGCGACGAGAACACGGGAACGGATGCCGGTCGTTCTGAGGCGACAGCGAGGAGTGCGACGATGCCGAGACCGAGGGTGCCGGCGAGGAAGCCGATCATCCCGAGGGCGGAGGCGAGTCCGACGGTCTGCATCGCGGTCGCCTGATCCATCATGAGGAGCTGGCCGAGGGCGACCGATGCCACCTGCACGCCGAGGGCGATCGCCGGCATCCACCGCCACCGGCGCGGCACGACACCGGCGCGCGCGATCTGTACGACGGCGACGACGCTGAGCGCGAGCGGGACGAGGATCGTGACCTCCCATGGGACGATCGGCGTCGGGTTCGTCGGGTCCTGGAACAGGCCGATGACCCGCATCGCGGGCGACCAGAGCGCGAGGAGGATGAGCGCGATCGTGCCGAGCGGCCTCCGCGCGGTGACGCTGTCGTGCGACGACGAGCCGATCGCGAACACGAGGACCGACGCCGCCCACAGGATGTCGACGAGGAGGGCGAGCGTGTCGGTGAGGGGCGTTCCCAGGGTGGCACCCTGCAGCATCCCGGCGACACCCGCGCCGATCAGTCCGACGCCGCCGATCGTCCAGGTGAGTCTGCGTCCGCGCATGCCTGCACGCTAGCGCGTACCGCCGCGGTGTGGTGTGGTGTGGTTCGGGCAGGCGCGGCGTTCCCCTGTCGCAACACGCGGTCGCCTGCGGCACTTTGGGACGGAGGAAGGTGGGCGGCGTAGGGCGAGCTTCGCTCGCCTGTCGCAACACGCCGCGGCGGCCTGCACTTCGTGACAAGGGAGCGGTGGCGGCGAGGCCCGGTGTCGTTCGTGAAAGGGGATGCCGGGGGTGGTGTTCCCCTGTCGCAACACGCCGCCGCCTGCGGCACTTTGCGACAGGGGAGGGCGGGAGGTGTAAGGCGGGGTCCGCTCGCCTGTCGAAACATGCCGCGGCGGCCTGCACTTCGTGGCAGGGAAGCGGTGGCCGCGGGGCCTGGTGTCGTTCCGGGAAGGGGATGCCGGGGGTGGTGTTCCCCTGTCGCAACACGCCGCCGCCTGCGGCACTTCGTGACAGGGGAAGGTGGGCGGCGTAGTGCAAGGTTGGCTCGCCTGTCGCAACATGCCGTGGTGGCCTGCACTTCGTGACAGGGGAGCGGTGGCGTAGGGCCCCGGTGTCGATCAGGGAGGGGATGCCGGGGGCGCGAGGCGGGCGGTTCGGGGTGTCGAGCGCGAGGCCACGGTGCCGAAAGCGATGTCGGAACCCCCTCCTAGTCTGGGACTATGTCCAGTTCGGTTGAGGGTCGCGACGAGGTCCCGGAGGGGATCCCGTCGACCCTGGACTGGGTGGTGATGTGCGCGGACATGGCGACGGTGCATGCCGGGCAGCGGTACGCGTGCATCGTCGAGTTGTGGGATGACGCGATCGCCGACGCCCGCCGCCGGGAGGAACCGGTGGCGTTCGTGGAACGGTCGGTGCGGCTCGAGGTCGCAGCCGCATTGCGGATCACCGAGCACGCCGCGGGACGGTTGATGGGTGTCGGGCACGCGCTGATGCGTCGGTACCCGCAAGTGTGGGAGGCGATGAGCCGTGCGGACATCACCGACACCCACGCGACGATCATCGTCGACGGTTTGGATCAGCTCGACGACGTCACCGCGGCGCTGGTTGCGGAGGTTCTGTCGCTCGCGGAGGAGTTGCCGACGGGTCCGTTCCGGCGCGCGATGAAACGCATCGTCGACCGCGAGCAGGAAGCGACCCTCGCCGAACAGCACGCCGCGGCCGTCGCACACCGGCACGTGCGTGTCGATGCGGGCGTCGACGGGATGGCGTGGCTGACCGCACACCTCCCCGCAGTCGAAGCGCACGCGATCGCCGGCAGGCTCACCGCGATCGCGAAGACCCTCGACTCCGCCGACGATGAGCGCACCCCGGATCAGAAACGCGCCGATGTGTTCGGGGACCTCCTCCTCGACGGCGAAACCGACGCGTTGCCCGATACCGCGCGCGGGATCCGTCCGACTGTGGCGGTCACCGTCCCCGCCCTCACGCTCCTCACCGGCGACGGCCCGGCCGCGCAGGTCGACGGTGTCGGCCCGATCCCCCTCGACCGCGCCCGGGAGCTGTGCGGGGCAGCATCCGGGTGGATGCGGGTGCTCACCCACCCCGAGACGGGAGTCGTCCTTTCTGTCGGACGCGAGCAGTACCGGCCCCCGGCCGACCTTCGACGGCTGGTCGCCTGGCGGGCCGCCCGGTGTATGGCACCCGGCTGCGGGATCCCCGCCGACCGGTGCGACCTCGACCACACCGTCGACTGGCATCACGGCGGGACCACCGCCGCCGACAACCTCGCCCCGCTGTGCCGCGGGCATCACACCCTCAAACACCACTCCGACTGGCAGGTCAGAGCGAAACCCGGCGGCGCACTCGAATGGACCTCACCCGCAGGCCGGGTCTACCTCGTGAGGCCCGAACGCCGCATCCCGCAATTCACCGTCGACCCACCCGGACCACCACCGTTCTAGCCGATCGTCAGTCCCTCACCTCTACGGTCACGATGAAGCCATCGTCAGATACGTCGACGACGCGGTCGGTGTACAGCTCGATGACGTCACCCGCCTCGTCTTCGTCCATCCCGCGGAGGGCGCGCCCGCTGGGCACACGTGCGATCGTCGTGCGTGAACCATCTCGCTCGATGGCCTCCAGCTCCACGATCGTGCCGGTGACGTCGATGACCTCGGGGCCGTCCGTCTCATCCAATCCGTGATGCGTCTCGAGGAATGGACCGTCGGCCACGGGGATCACGGTCCATTCCACGTTCGTGAATCGGACGAGCTCAGGGCCGCAACAGTCATGCTCCCAGCCCCCGACCTCGATCTCGAGGCGCACCGGGCGCGTCAGGCCCGGTGGTCGCGGTAGTACTCCAGCAGCGCCTTCGTCGAGGCATCCTGCGACTCGAACGCGTCGCTGTCGCCCTCGATCGCCGGCGCGATCTGCATCGCGAGCTGCTTGCCGAGCTCCACACCCCACTGGTCGAACGAGTTGATGCCCCAGATCACGCCCTGCGTGAAGGTGATGTGCTCGTACAGCGCGACGAGCTCGCCCAGCACCCGCGGCGTCAACGACGGCGCGAAGATCGACGTCGTCGGACGGTTGCCCGGGAACGTCCGCGCCGCGACGAGCGCGCCGGTCGTGCCCTCGGCCTCGACCTCCTCGGCCGTCTTGCCGAACGCCAGCGCCTTCGTCTGCGCGAGGAAGTTTGCGAGGAACAGCCCGTGCACGTCACGATCACCGTCCGTCAGCGCGTACGCCGGGTTCGCGAACGCGATGAAGTCCGCCGGGATCAGCCGCGTCCCCTGGTGGATCAGCTGGTAGAACGCGTGCTGCCCGTTCGTCCCCGGCTCACCCCAGAACACCTCGCCGGTGTCGGTCGTGACGGGGGAGCCGTCCCACCGCACCGACTTGCCGTTCGACTCCATCGTCAGCTGCTGCAGGTACGCGGCGAACCGGCTCAACTGCTGCGCGTACGGCAGCACCGCGTGCGACTGCGCGCCCAGGAAATTCGTGTACCAGACGTTCAACAGCCCCATCAGGACCGGGACGTTCTGCGCCAGCGGCGTCGTGCGAACGTGCTCGTCCACGGCGTGGAATCCGGCGAGCAGCTCGCGGAACGTGTCGGGCCCGAACTCGATCACGAGCGACAGCCCGATCGCCGAATCCACCGAGTAGCGACCGCCCACCCAGTCCCAGAAGCCGAACGCGTTCGCCGTGTCGATCCCGAACTCCGCGACCTTGTCGAGCGCGGTCGACACCGCGACGAAATGGTGGGCGACGGCATCCTTCTTCTGCTCGTCGCTGCCGTCGATCGCCCCCGCCGACGCGAGGCCCTCCCACAGCCAGTCCCGCGCGAGGCGCGCGTTCGTCAGCGTCTCGAGCGTCGTGAACGTCTTCGACGCGACGATGAACAGCGTCGTCTCGGGGTCGAGGTCCTTCGTCTTCGACGCGATGTCGAACGGGTCGATGTTCGAGACGAAGCGCGCCGAGATGCCGGCATCCGCATACGGCTCCAGCGCCGCCGAGATCATCACCGGACCGAGGTCCGACCCGCCGATGCCGATGTTGACGACCGTCTCGACCTTCTTGCCCGTGATGCCGGTGAACTCACCCGACCGCACCCGTCCGGCGAACTCCGCCATCGCGTCGAGCACGCCCTGCACGTCGGCGTCCACATCCTGGCCGTCGACCGTCAGCGACGGCACGGCGTCTGCCGGACGGCGGAGCGCCGTGTGCAGCACGGCGCGGTCCTCGGTCGTGTTGATGTGCTTGCCCGCCAGCATCGCCGCGTACCGCTCGGCCACACCGGTCTGCTCGGCGAGACGCACCAGCGCGGCGACGACCTCGTCGGTCACGAGGTTCTTCGACAGGTCGACGTGCAGATCCGCGACGTCGTGCGTCAGCTTGGCGACGCGCTCCGGGTCCGACGCGAACCAGCCGCGGAGGTCCGGGGTGAAGCCCGCCTTCAGCGACTCGAGTTCAGCCCAGGCGGAGGTGGTGGTGGCATCGATCGGAGCGTTGGTCACCCCTCAACGCTACTCACGTTCTCGAGGCTCCGTCCACGCATGACAGACGCGCCGATCCGGCCCTCCGCCAGCATCACCACCTCATCGACCTCCCCGAGTTCGCCGAGGTCGTGCGTCACGACGACGACCGCCGCGCCCCTGCCCGTCGCGACGCGCAGAGCGGATGCCGCGGCCCGCCGCGACGCGTCGTCGAGACCGCTCGTCGGCTCGTCGAGCAGCAGCAGATCCGCGTCCTGCGCGAGGGCCTGCGCGACGAACGCCCGCTGCCGCTGACCGCCGGAGAGGGCGCCGAGCGGACGCCTGGCGAGTCGCGCCAGCCCGACCGCGTCGATCGCCTCGGCGACGCGGTCCCGGTCGCTCCGCCGCAGCGGGCGGAACGCGCCGCGCTCACGCCACCGGCCCATCGTCACGAGGTCGGTGACGGTGAGCGGCAGGCGCGCGCTGCCGTCGGTCTGCTGCGCGACGAGGGCGACGGCGGTGCCGGGGCGCCGCTGCACCGACCCCGACGTGGGTGCGCGAAGTCCGGCGAGCACCGAGACGAGCGTCGACTTCCCCGACCCGTTCGCGCCGATGACGGCGGTGAGTCGGCCGGCGTGCACGTCGAGGTCGACCCCGTCGAGCGCGCGGTGCCCCTCGAGGTCGACGCGGACGTCGCGCAGGCGGACGACGGACTCTTCGGGGCGCGGCATCCGGCAATTATTGCAAATGAAAACCGTTCTCAATTACGTGTACAGTCGGGCACCGTGTCCGTCCTCCTCGACCCGTTCGCCGTCGCCTTCGTCCAGCGCGCCCTCCTCGGCGGCGCGCTCGTCGCCGTCGTCTGCGCGGTCGTCGGAACGTGGGTCGTCCTGCGCGGCATGGCGTTCCTCGGCGAGGCGATGGCCCACGGCATGCTCCCCGGCATCGCGATCGCCACCCTCACCGGCTTCCCGCCCGTCGCGGGCGCGGCTGTCAGCGCCGCCGTCATGTCCGTCGGTGTCGGCGCGCTCCAACGCCGCGGGCGGCTGTCGGCCGACACGAGCATCGGACTGCTCTTCGTCGCGAGCCTCTCGCTCGGCGTGATCGTCATCTCCGCCTCGCGCAGTTTCGCGACGGATGCCTCGGCCATCCTCTTCGGCGACATCCTGGCGATCGAGCGGGGCGACCTCGTGCTGCTCGCAGGCGCCGCGGTCGTCACGCTGCTGGTCGCCGCCGCCGGACACCGCTCCTTCGTCGCCCTCACCGTCGACCCGCGCCAGGCGCACCTGCTGGGGATGCGCCCGCGCCTCGCGCACGTCCTGCTCGTCGGTCTCGTCACGCTCGCCGTCGTCTCGGCCTACCAGGCCGTCGGCTCGCTGCTCGTGGTCGGGATGCTGCTCGGTCCCGCCGTCGCCGCCGGCGCGTGGACCCGCCGCATCGTCCCCACGATGCTGCTCGCCGCCGTCATCGGCGTCGTCGCCGTCGCGGCCGGCCTCGTCCTCTCGTGGCACCTCGGCACCGCCGCGGGAGCCACCGTCGCCTTCACGGCGATCTGCTCGGGCGCGGTGTCCACCGGCATCCGCGCCCTCGTCCGTCCCACCCGCCCCGCCCTCGACGAAAGGACCGCATGAACCGCCGCGCCCCGATCGCCCTCGTGACCGTGCTCGCCCTCGCCCTCGCCGGCTGCCAGTCGGCGCCGTCGTCCGCCCCCGAACCGACCGGCGACGGACACGGCGCCATCGCCGGCGCGACCGAGCTCGCCGAGCCGGCGCTGCATCTCACGAGCGTCACCCCGGCCGGTGAGGTGCACCACCTCGACCTGCTCGACGAGACGAGCGAGAGCCTCGGCGAGATCGCCCCGCCGACCTCGCTCGAGACCGACGGCCGCTTCCTCTACGCGGGCCGCGACGGCGGCGTCGGGATCGTCGACAGCGGTGTCTGGACCTGGAACCACGTCGACCACTTCCACTACTACGAGGCTCCCGCGGCTCTGCTCGGCGACCTCACCGGCGACGGCGAACCGACCGTCGTCGCGAGCGACCTCGGCGCCGGCGTCCACTTCGACGGGGGAGAAGCTGTCCTCCTCGACCTCGACGCGCTCAAGAAAGGACGCCTCGAGGAGCGCTTCCGCCTCGACGTGCCCGCCGGCGCCGGCATGGTCGTCCCGCTTCCGACCGGCGCCCTCGTGACGGATGCCGACGGCCTCCGCCACGTCGATGCGACGGGCGCCGAGCTCGAGACCGTCCCCTGCACCGAGCCCGCCGGTTCGATCACCACGAACGTCGGCGTCGTCGTGGGCTGTGCCGACGGAGCGGTGCTGGCGGTGACGGATGCCGACGGCACCACGTTCGAGCGGATCCCCTACCCCGCGGGCGCCGAGGACCGCGCCGTCTCGTTCGCCGCGCGCGAGGGGCGCCCGACCGTCGCCGGCGCGACCGGCGGCTCCGCATTCTGGCTGCTCGACACCCGCGAACGCACGTGGACCCGCATCGACGCCGGCGAGCCCCTTGCGCGGGTCGTCGCAGTCGACGACGCCGACCAGCACATCGTGGCGCTCACCGCGACGGGCGAGGCGCTCGTCCTCGACGGCGAGACCGGGAAGCCCCTCGCCCGCACGGAGCCGCTCGTGGCGGCATCTCTCGCCGATGCCGCCCTCGCCCCCGGCGTCACGCTGCAGATCGACGCGAACCGCACCTACCTGAACGGACCCGCCGAGGACGCCCTGTTCGAGATCGACCACGTCGACTCCGCGCGCATCGCCCGCACCTTCGACGCGGACGCCCCCGCCTTCGTCGCGGAGACGGGCCGATGAGGCGCGCGCTCGCCGTGGTCCTGGTCGCGGGCGTCGCCGCACTCACCGGGTGCGCCGCCGCCGGACCCGACCGTCCCACCGTCGTCGTCACGACCGACCTGCTCGGCGACATCACCGCGAACCTCGTCGGCGACGAGGTCGAGGTCGTCACCCTCATGCCGCGCGGCAGTGATCCGCACTCGTTCGAGCTGTCGGCGCGCGAGGCCGCGACCCTGCGCACGGCCGACCTCCTCGTGTCCAACGGCCTCGGGCTCGAGGAGGGCGTGCAGCACCAGGTCGACGCCGCGGTCGCCGACGGCGCGACGTCGTTCGTCGCGGGCGACCACATCGATCCGCTGGACTACGCCGACTCGGATGCCGTCGACCCCCACTTCTGGACCGACCCCACCCAGACCGCGCGGGTCGTCGAGGCGCTCGCGCCCGCCCTCGCGCGGATCGACGGGGTCGAGGCATCCGTCATCGACGACGCCGCGGCGGCGTACCTCGACCAGCTGGACGAGCTGGATGCCGAGATGGCCGACACCCTCGGTGCGATCCCCGCCGAGCACCGGGCGCTCGTCACCAACCACCACGTCTTCGGCTACCTCGCGCGCCGCTACGACGTGCGGATCCTCGGGGCGGCGATCCCTGGGGGCACCACGCTCGCCGCCCCCAGCGCCGCCGACCTGCAGGACCTCGTCGACGCGATCGACGAGGCCGGCGTGACGACGATCTTCGCCGACTCCTCGCAACCCGACCGGCTCATGCGGGTGCTCGCCGACGAAGCCGGCCGCGACGTCGACGTCGTCTCGCTGTTCACCGAATCCCTCGCCCCCGAAGGCTCCCCGGGTGGCACCTACCTCGACATGATGCGACGCAACCTGCAGAGCATCGCCGACGGCCTCACCCCGTGAGGCATCCCCTGGAAAGGAAACCCATGAAGAAGACCCTGCAGTTCGGCGCCCTCGCCGGTGCCGCTGCCCTCGTGCTGGCCGGATGCGCGAGCGCCGCACCACCGGCATCCGCTCCCGCCGACAGTGCCGCACAGACCGCACCGGACGGACCCCGTGTCGCCGTCGGATACGAGGGCGGCGTGCTCGTCCTCGGTGGCGAGGACTACGAGAACCTCGGCGAGTTCGCTTCGGAGGATTTCATCCGCCTGAACTCCGCCGGTGACGGCCGCCACGTCATGGTCACCACCTCGAAGGGCTTCCAGCTGCTCGACGTGCAGAAGCCGGAGCTGACCGAGCTGGTCGTCCCCGCCGCGGCTGCGGGACACGTCGTCTCGCACGCGGGCAAGACCGTACTGTACGACGACGCGACGAGCGACACCACGATCTTCGACTCCGCCGAGCTGGCGAAGACCGGCGACGCCCTCCCGAAGGCCGAGGTCGTCCCCGGCGTCACCGCGCACCACGGCGTCTCGGTCGAGCTGGAGGACGGCACCCTGCTGACGACCGTCGGCGACGAGTCGGGGCGCACCGGCATCCGCGTCCTCGACGAGGACCGCACCGAGATCGCGTCGAACGACGAGTGCCCCGGCGTCCACGGCGAGGGCACCGCGAAGGACGAGGTCGTCGTGTTCGGATGCGAGAACGGAGCCCTCGTCGTGAAGGACGGCGAGATCGCGAAGCTCACCTCGCCCGACGAGTACGGCCGGATGGGCAACGCCTACGTCTCCGAGAGCAGCCCGCTCGTCGTCATGGACTACAAGGACGACCCGGATGCCGAGGGGTACCTCCTGCGCAACATCACTCTGATCGACACCGAGGCGAACACCCTCGAGAAGGTCGCGCTGCCCGACGGTGTCGAGTACACCTACCGCGGCGTGGGGCGCGGCCCGGATGACGAGGCGGTCCTGATCGGCACCGACGGTCAGCTGCACTCGATCGACCCCGCCACGGGCGAGATCACCGGATCGCTGCCCGTCGTCGACCCGTGGGAGGGCCCCGCCGAGTGGCAGGACCCGCACCCGTCCGTGAAGGTCGCCGGCTCCCTCGCCTACGTCACCGACCCGGCCGACAGCGAGCTCGTCGTCGTCGACCTCGAGACGGACGAGATCGTGCACACCGTCGCCCTCGACCACGTCCCCAACGAGATCGCCGTCGTCGGCTGACCTACACAGCGTCGAGCCGACGCGAAGTGCTGCCTCCACGGGGTGTGGAGCGCACTTCGCGTCGGCTCGTGGCGCGAAGCGGGTCAGTCGGCGGGGCGGAAGGTGGCGGAGCCGGCGGAGACCTGCACGTCGACGGTGCGGGTGGCGCCGTCGGACGTGTCGAGCTGGTTGTCGAACGAGCCCGCCGAGACGTCGGAGGTCACGTCGTACGGCTCGTTCGGGACGGTCGCGACGAGGGTGCCGGCGCTGACGTCGGCCCGGATCTCGTCGAGCGCAGTGCCCGTCAGGTCGGCGATGATCTGGCCCGCGCCGATCGTGAGGTTCGCGCGCGCGGCGCCGTCGATGCGCACATCCGCCTCGCCGGCGCTGACGTCGACCCGCACGTCGTCGGCGGTGCCCGAGACGTCCGCGTCACCCGCGCCGACGTGCAACTCGAGGCGCCCGTAGGTTCCGTCGGTGGTGAGCGAGCCCGCCGAGACGTCGAAGTCCGCGTCGAGCCGCTGCTCCTCCATCGCGGCGGGGAGGGTCAGAGTGGCCCGGTTGTCGTCCCAGCCGAACCCGACCTGGAACGCCCACCAGGGGCGGTCGTTGCTGAGGCTGAGGGTCGCGTCGCGACGCTCGAGCCTCCAGTTCCCGTCGCCGCCGGCGACTTCGAGGATCGCCTGGTCGACGTCGGCGTACTGCACCACCACGTGGCCCGCCGAGACGTCGAGCGAGAGGGCGTCCACCCCGCTCGTGTCGGCGGTTCCGCCGCCGGTGCCGCGAACGGACGCGGCGTAGGCGATCGAGCCGATTCCCGACACCAGTGCGCCGAGCAGCAGCACGCTGCCCAGGCACATCGCGATGATGGCGACGATCTGCGCCGACGCGCGTGGCGGCTGGGGCTGCGGCGGCTGCGCGCCCGTGGGTGCCGACGCGGTGGGAGGAGGAGTGAGGTCGATGCTCATCGGAGTGTTCCGTTCTGATCGGGATGCCCGGGGGCGGGCGGTGCGCTGTGTTCGAGGTGGACGAGCGCCGCGAGCACCCGTCGGTTGCCGTGCTCGTCCTGTTCGAGGCCGAGCTTCTGGAAGAGGGAGGTGATGTACTTCTCGACGCTCGCCTCCGAGACGAACAGCGCCGACGCGATCGCGGCGTTGCTCTTGCCCTCGGCGATGAGCGCGAGCACCGAGCGTTCGCGGTCGGTGAGGCGCGACATCCGCTCGTCGCGGGCGCGGCGCGTCAGCAGCTGCGCGACCACCTCGGGGTCGAGGACCGTCGCGCCGGCGGCGATCCGATCGATCGAGTCGAGGAAGTCCCGCACGTCGGCGACACGGTCCTTCAGCAGGTAGCCGAGGGCGGCGTTCTGACCGGTGATGAGGTCGCTCGCGTAGCGTTCCTCGACGTACTGACTGAGCACCAGGACGGGGAGGGTCGGATGCTGCGCCCGCAGCGTCAGCGCCGCCCGGATGCCCTCGTCGGTGAAGGTCGGCGGCAGCCGCACGTCGAGGATGCAGAGCTCGGGCCCGGTCTCGGTCACCGTGTCGACGAGGGCGTCGGCGTGGGGGAGGGCTGCGACGACGGTGTGACCGGCGTCCTCGAGCACGCGCACCAGGCCTTCGCGCAGCAGCGTGGAGTCCTCGCAGATCAGGATGCGCACGGGACCGTCACCTCCAGGGACGTCGGCCCACCGGCCGGGCTGTCGAGTGTCGCGGTGCCGCCGGCGGCGAGCACCCGGTTCATGATCCCGTCGAGGCCGCCGCCGGGGAGCACGCGCGCCCCGCCGATGCCGTTGTCCTCGACGCGCGCCCAGATGAGCCGGCCGGTCTGGGCGTCGCCGCGGCTGCGGACCACGACGCGCACCTCGGTGGCGCGGGCGTGCTTGGCGGCGTTGGTGAGGGACTCGGCGATGACGAAGTAGACCGCGGCCTCCGAGGTGGCGCTGCACCTCTCGTCGAGGCGGACGTCGAGGGCGACGGGCACGTGCGACCGTGCCGCGAGGGCCGAGAGGGCGGCATCCAGTCCCCGGTCGTCGAGGACGGACGCATGGATGCCGCGGGCCAGCTGTCGCAGCTCGGTGATGGCGGCCTTCGTCGAGGTGTGCGCCTCGTCGATCAGCGCCTTCGCGGCGACCGGGTCGGAGTCGATCTTCTGCTGCGCGAGCCCGAGGGTCATCCCGACCGAGACGAGCCGCGGCTGGACGCCGTCGTGCAGGTCGCGTTCGATGCGGGTCCGCTCGACCTCGCTGGCCCGCACCGCGCCGGCACGCTGCGCGCCGGCGGCACGCGCCTGCTCGGCGAGGACGGCCTCGCGCGAGGGGACGAGGATCGACCGGGTCAGCAGGTCGTCGAGGAGGGAGATCCCGAACAGGATGCCGAGGCTCACCAGGGCCGCGATGACGCCCCCGGCGACGGCCCAGCCGTCCGCGACGGCGATCCCGGTGAGGGGCAGCGTGCCGCCCGCATCCCCGGTCAGCGGCGAGAACGCGAGGCCGACCGACCCGATGACCGCCCAGGTCGCCCCGATGACGATCCACCCGAGGACGGTGGCGATCGCGAGGCTGCCGATGCCGCGCCACATCCCGCCGTCGACGAACTGCAGCCACAGGGTGCGGAGCAGTCCGCGGAACCCGGGCTGCCCGCTCGTGCGGATCCGGAGCGGGAGGATGCCGTGCCGGTACAGGCCCTCGGCGCGCTCGTGCTCGAGCCACGACGCCGCCCACGCGAGGTACAGCGCCGCGATGAGGAAGAGGATGCCGATGCCGAGGACGAGCACTGTGCCGATCCCCGTGCTGACCAGGGTGACGACGGTGGTGAGGATGCCGGTGCCCGCCACCGCGACGGCGGCCAGCTGCGCGAGGGCGCCGAGGCGCCGCAGCGGCCGGAGCCGTCGGGGCGGGACGGAGGTGTCGGAAGTCATGTCACCACGCTAGGGGCGGGGTCCGCGGGCCACATCGGGGCCGTCCGGAGACCTCCGTTCGGGTTATCCCCCGGAGATGCTGCCCTCGGGTGCGGGATCCGGCGTACGGTGACGGAATGGTCAGCATCCCCACCGTCTCTCTGAACGACGGCACCGCGTTCCCGCAGCTCGGTCTCGGCACGTACAACCTCCGCGGCGAGGACGGCACGAACGCCATCGTCGCGGCGATCGAGGGCGGCTACCGGCTGCTCGACTCGGCCGTGAACTACGAGAATGAGCGCGAGGTCGGCGAGGCCGTGCGGCAGAGCGGCATCCGTGACGACCTCATCGTCACGACGAAGGTCCCCGGACGCGACCACGGGTACGACGAGACGCGTCGCAGCGCCGAGGGCTCGCTCGAACGCCTCGGACTCGACCGCATCGACCTGCACCTCATTCACTGGCCCAACCCGAGCGTCGACAAGTACGTCGACACCTACCGCGCGATGGTCGACTTGCAGAAGGAGGGGCGCGTCGGATCGGTCGGCGTCTCGAACTTCACCGAGCCGATGCTCGCCCGCATCATCGAGGCGACCGGTGTCGTGCCCGCGGTGAACCAAGTCGAGCTGCACCCGTACTTTCCGCAGGCGCACCTGCGCGCGTTCCACGCGTCGCAGGGGATCCGCACCGAGAGCTGGAGCCCGCTCGCGCGGCGGTCGGAGCTCTTGAGCGAACAGGTGGTGACGGATGCCGCCGCCGCCCACGGCGTCACCCCCACCCAGGTCGTGCTCCGCTGGCACGTGCAGCTGGGGACCACGCCGATCCCGAAGTCCGCCGATCCGGCGCGCCAGGCCGAGAACGCCGACGTCTTCGGGTTCTCGCTCACGGACGACGAGGTCGCCGCAGTCTCCGCGCTCGAGCGCGGCCGGCTGTGGGACGGCGACCCCGACACCCACGAGGAGATGTAGGGGCCGCCGCCCGGAGAGAGCGCCGGTCAGTCGCCCTTCACGTTGACGAGCTGGCGCAGCGTGTGCCGGATCTCGACGAGGTCGGCGGCGTCGGCCATGACCCGGTCGATCGGCTTGTAGGCCTGCGGGATCTCGTCGATGAACGCGTCCGTGTCGCGGAACTCGATGCCCGTCATGGCTTCCCGCAGCTGCTCGTGCGTGAACGTCCGACGGGCTGCCGACCGCGAGTACTCCCGCCCTGCGCCGTGCGGTGAGGAGTTCAGCGAGAGCGGGTTGCCGAGTCCGGAGACGACGTACGAGGCCGTGCCCATCGACCCCGGGATGAGCCCGGGCCGTCCCTTGTCCGCCTGGATGGCGCCCTTCCGCGACACCCACACCTCCTTGCCGAAGTGCTTCTCGCGCTCGGTGAAGTTGTGGTGGCAGTTGATCCGCTCGTGCTCGACGACGTCCTCTCCCATCACCTCGGAGAGTTGCCGCGAGACCCGGTCCATCATCTCCTCCCGGTTGAGGAGGGCGAAGTGCTGGGCCCACCGCAGCTGGCGGATGTACTCCCAGAACTCGTCCGTCCCCTCTACGAGGTAGGCGAGGTCGCGATCGGGCAGGTCGATCCACCACTGCGTCGCCAGCCGCTGCGCGACGGCGATGTGATGCGTGGCGATCTTGTTGCCGACGCCCCGCGAGCCGGAATGCAGGAACATCCACACCGCGTCGGTCTCGTCGACCGAGATCTCGATGAAGTGGTTCCCCGACCCGAGTGACCCGAGCTGGTTCCGCCAGTGCCCCGCGTAGGATGCCGGGTCGAACCCGTTCTCCGCGGCGAGCTCCTCCAGCTCGGCGACGCGCGGCTCTGCGGTGGCGACGATCTTGCGGTTGTCGCGGCCGGCCGACAGCGGGATCGCGCGTTCGATCTGCTCCCGCAGGCTCGCGAGGTCGCGCTCCACGAGCTGCGCCTTCGTGAACTGCGTGCGGACGGCGATCATGCCGCATCCGATGTCGACGCCGACGGCCGCCGGCATGATGGCGCCCAGCGTCGGGATGACCGAGCCGACGGTCGCCCCCTTGCCGAGGTGCGCATCCGGCATGAGCGCCAGGTGCGGGTGGATGAACGGCATGCGTGACGAGGTGCGAGCCTGTTCGACGGTCTTCTCGTCGATGATGCTCGCCCACGACAGCAGCCTGTTCGAGAGCTTCTCCATGGTTCCTTTCCTTCGTGGAGGGCCCGGGAGCCTTCGTGCGGAGAGGAACACACGAGAAGACGCCCCGGACCTGTGCGGTGCGGGGCGTCGGACGGTGATGGCGTCAGACGGCGCGCGCCGGAGGGTACGGCTCGTAGCGGAACGGGACCTTGGTCTCGTTCCGCTGGAGCAGATCACGCTGCTGCGTGGTCATGGCGTCCTCCGGGTTCTCGCCGTGCCGGTCGGCACAGCCCTGCTACGTTAGCGGCCCGGGCGTGTCGCGTCAAAGGTCGATCGTGCGCATGCCTGAGACGTGTGGCAGGGTGGCCGCATGGGTGGACTCGTCGGCTGGCATCTCCTGATCATCCTCGGAGTGGTCCTGATGATCGCGTTGATCGTCTGGGGGATCTACTGGGTCGTGCGGCTGGCCGCACGACACGGGAGCGAGGATGCCGCCGACCGTCGCTCCCGCGTGGGGTAGGTCTCAGGCGAGGTAGCCCCACCAGCCGTCGCTCAGGTCGAGCGGAATGTCTGTGCTCACGTCAGAGCTGCGCGCCGTCGTCGTCGCGGTCGTAGATGCCCTCGTTGCGACCGCGGCGCGACTCGTAGGCGATGAGCCAGCCGATCGAGATCGCGGCGGCCAGGACGAGGCCGATCCACACGTTCTGCAGGATCAGTCCGAACAGGATGCCGCCGACGAACAGCAGAACCGTGCCGATCACCCAGAACCGTCGTCCCCGCTGCCGCTGCGCCATGCGCCCAGCCTACGGGCGGGGTCCTCAGCGGGCCCGGTGATCCTCCGGCGCGAGGCGCGGACCGCGCCGCGGCTCCACGACGCCGCTCGCACCGATCAGACGGATCACGCGCTGCCGGTGACCCTTCCACGGTTCGAGCAGCTCCCGCATGCCGTCGTCGTCGACGCGTGATCCGGTCAGCGCGTAGCCGACCTGATGGGCGACGTGATAGTCCCCGAAGCTCACGGCGTCGGGGTCGCCGAAAGCGCGGATGCGGGTCTCGGCGCTCGTCCAGACGCCGACGCCGGGCAGGCTCGTGAACACCCGGTCGCGTTCGTCGCCCGTGATCGCCGCGACGGCGGCGCGTTCGATCGAGGTGCGGCGGCGGGCGGCATCCACGATCGTTCGGGACTGCGGTGGCTCGAGCCCCGCACGATGCCACGACCAGCTCGGGATCATGCGCCAGTCCGCCGGCGGCGCGTACATCGGCCGCGGCGTCGGGCCGGGGGCGGGCTCGCCGTGGTGCGTCAGGATCCAGCGCCACGCGCCGAACGCCTGCAGCCCCGTCACCTTCTGTTCGAAGACACTGCTCGCCAGCGCGTCGAAGACGAGGTCGGTGGCGCCGATCCGCAGGTCGGGTCGCCTATGGTGGGTCGCCGCGATGAGCGGATGCCGCGACGCATCGAACCCCTCGGGGTCGTCGTCCGCCCCGCACAGCCGCGGCAGCTGATCCAGCGTCCACGCCGCGCCGGGACCCCACGCCGCCGCACGCACGGTCCGGAGCCCGGGCCGGATCGCGACCGTGGCGATGCCCTCCGGTGTCCGCGTCGCGCGCCAGATCACGCCGTCGACCGTGGTCTGCGACGGGTCGTGCGCGCCCCGCTGCTGATAGCGGATCGCGCCCGCCACATCGGTCGGGACCTTCGGTCGGTACTCGGCCTCGAGCGGCTTCACCGACGAGGGCGGCGGCGGATGCGGCATCCGTTCGCGCAGTCCCGTCCTCATGCCGACACCCTACGTCCGGGTGCTGACAGCGCACCCGGCGCGACGGTCAGAAGCGGTCGGGCGAAGGGGTGCCGTGGCCGTAGCGGATGACGACGTCGGCGTGGCGGTCGAACCGGTAGCCGATGCCGCGCACGGTGCGGACGATGTCCTCGTAGCGGCCGAGCTTCGAGCGCAGGCGGCGCACGTGCACGTCGATCGTGCGCTCGCCGGGAGCGTCGTCGCCGTCGGCGTGGCTCCACAGCGACGAGACGAGCTCGGTGCGCTCGATCGTGCGACCTTCGCGCAGCACCAGGTACTGCAGCAGCTCGAACTCCTTGAACGTGAGCGCGGCGGTCTCACCGTCGATGTGCACGCGACGACGGGAGATGTCGATCGTGACGCCGCCGGGGACGTGCTCGTCGAGCGGCTCCTCGGGCTTCGTGCGTGCCACGGCGGCCGGCTCGTGCAGCGCGAGCCGTACGACGTCGACGTCGCGGCCGCCGGCGCCGACGGGGGCGAGGGCGACGGTCGCGTGCGTCTCGGCGGAGGGCGCGAGCTCGGCGATGGTGCGGCGGAGCGCGTCGACGATGACGGAGAGGCTGACACCGTCGGCGGCGGCCTTCAGCTCGTCGAGGCCGACGTAGAGGGCGAAGCCGCGCGGCGCGGTTCCGGCGGGCAGTCCGCTCGCGGACGGCGCGGGGCGGGGAGCTGCGGGACGGGCCGGCGCGATGTCCTCGACGGCGCGGAGGTGGCGGGGGGCGGTGGGAGCGGAGAGGAGAGCGGAGGTCGACATGGCGATGTCCTTCGAAGGGGGAACCCGGAGCGGGACGTGGGTTCGGGAGTGTTGCGCGGATGGCCTCACTGGGGCCGATGTGCGAGGCCACCGGCATCCGCGTTGTGGGCGGAGGAGCCGGAGCCTCGGGGGTCGGACGACGCCGTGTTCAGAAACGGCGGCGCGACCCGGCGGGGATCACCGTGTCAGCGACACATTCGGCAACACATGACAGCACGCTGCGGCATCATGATGCCGGCAGTTCCGTTCGCCTCCCGGGCGGACAGAGTGCGTGCGAAGTCAGTCATGTGGCCGATTATGACGAAGCGCGTCGCCATGTGTCAAACCGCCCGCCCGGGGCGACGTCCGCATGACGGAATGTGACAGATTGCTCAATCCGCTGGGCGTTGTCCGCGCGTCGCCGGATCGGCGTAGCGTGATCGCATGAGCGACCTGATCTTCACCGATGAGAAGGATGCCGCGCGCTACACCCTGCACCGCGGCAAAGACCTCGTCAGCGTCCTCGATTACAACGACGACGGCCGCACCGTGGCCCTCACGCGCGCCTACACGATCCCCACGTTCCGAGGGTCGGGCTACGCCGGCGAGCTGGTGCGCCGCGCGGTCGACGACCTCGAGCGACGCGGCGACCGTCGTGTCATCCCGGTCTGCTGGTACGTCGCCGACTGGTTCGAGGCGAACCCCGGACACGAGACGCTCCTGCAGGAGCGTCGCACGGCCTGAGTGATCAGGCCTCGCCGGGTCGCGGATCGCGGATCCGCCACCCGAGTCGCTCGAGCGCGCCCTTCAGGCGGTCGGCCGCGGCCCGCGCGACCTCGCCCGACTCGTCCGAGCAGACGTCGACCGCGAGGGGCGGCGGATCGCCGAACTTCGGGATCTGCACCTCGGCCCATGCCCCCGGCGACAGGCTGACGCGCGGATAGGCGGTGCGCGCGTGCTCGACGACACCGTCGCACGCGAACGCGATCGTCTCGAGGGCGTCCGGCTTGGCGATCGGCAGATCGACGACGAGGGTCACCACGAAGGGCCCTCCCGCCGTGTCGCGCCCGTGTCCCGACATCCTGCTCCCTTTCCGTGTCCTCCTCGTTCGTAGCCGTCCCTCGGCGACGCGGTCAAGCCCGTCGACGGCGACGCCGCCGCACCGGACGATGGCTGCACCAGATGACGGAGGAGACGGCCATGGAACATGACGCGGACGACCGGACGAGCGAGGCCGCCCCGGCCGGCGGCTGGTCGGAGGACGAGTCCTCCATCATCGCCGCAGGCGCGGTGACGAACGAGGAGAAGGAACAGCAGGATGCCGCCGACCGCGGTCGCGGCGAGGGTGCACCGATGCCGGATGCCGCCCCCGACCCGTTCGTCGAGAGCGCCGAGATCCAGCAGGGGCTCGACCCCGATGTGCTGACCGACGAGCAGGCGGAGCGTCGCGCCGAGTGACCCTGGTGGCGGGGTGGTGCGCGGCGTACCGTGGCGGCCATGTGCCGCAACATCGTGCCGCTCCACAACTTCGAGCCCGCCGCGACGGACGCCGAATGCCACGACGCCGCCCTGCAGTACGTCCGCAAGATCAGCGGGATGACCAAACCCTCGCGTGCCAACCAAGAAGCGTTCGACCGCGCCGTCGACCAGATCGCCGCCGCGACGCGCCGCCTGCTCGACGAGTTGGTCTCGAGCGTGCCACCGAAGGACCGCGACGAGGAGGCCGAGAAACGCCGCGCGCGCTCGACCGACCGGTACGAGGCGCTGCGCGAGTTCCAGGAGCGCAAGAAGGCGGAGCGCGCCGCGGCATCCTGAGCACGCCCGCCTCGAGCCACCGCCGGGCCGGTAGCGTGGGACGGTCATGACATCCCCCGCCACCGCCAGCATCCCCCTCTCCTCCTCACAGCGCTGGCGGGCCTTCTGGGTCTGCGTCTCGGTGGCGGCGTTCACGATCCTCGATCTCAGCAAGGTCAACGTCGGTCTGCCGGCGATCGAGGCGTCGCTGGGTGCGACCTCCACGCAGCTGCAGCTGGTGGTCTCGGGCTACATCCTCACGTTCGGGCTCGCGCTCGTGCCCTTCGGGCGGCTCGGCGACCAGCGGTCCCGCAAGGTGCTGTTCATCGTCGGGCTGAGCCTGTTCACCGTGACGAGCGCGGCCTGCGCGCTCGCCCCGAGCATCGAGGTGCTCATGGCCGCGCGGCTCGTCCAGGGCATCGCCGCGGGCATCCAGATGCCGCAGGTCATGGGCACGATCCAGCAGCTCTTCACCGGCAAGGAGCGAGGCCGCGCGTTCGGTCTGTTCGGGGCGACGATCGGCATCGCGACGGCCTTCGGGCCGACGCTCGGCGGACTCATGATCGCGATCGGCGGCGAGACCGACGGCTGGCGCGGCATCTTCTGGTTCAACGTGCCGCTGTGCCTGCTCGTGCTCGCCGGGGTGATCTGGATCCTGCCGCAGACCCGTCAGGCCAGCGGCCGGCCCCTCCAGCTCGACCCCGTCGGCATCGTGCTCTTCGGCCTCATGATCGTCTCGCTCATGTGGCCGTTCCTGTTCACGACCGGCTCACCCGAGGACGACCCGAACCGGTGGTGGCTGCTGACCGCGTTCGTCCTGTTCGCGGCGCTGTTCTTCTGGTGGGAGCGGCGGTACGCGGCATCCGGTCGTCAGCCCCTCATCCCGTTCCGGATGTTCCGCATCCGGTCGTTCCGCAACGGCACGCTCGTGGTCGTCGCCTACTTCACCGCGATCCCGCCCATGTTCCTGCTCGGCACGCTGTTCCTGCAGCTCGGGGTGGGCCTCGAGCCGGTGTTCGCCGGCATGGTCTCCATCGGGTTCGCCGTCGCGAGCGCGGCGAGCTCGTACTACGGCGGTCTGCTCGTGAACCGACTCGGCCGGCAGCTCGTGACGATCGGGCTCGTGACGGTGCTCGTGAGCGTCGTCGCGCTGACCATCGTCGCCTACACGATGCCCCGCGAGACCGTCGCCTACGGCATGGCTGCTGCCCTGCTCGTCGCCGGGGCGGGCGGCGGGCTCGTCGTCTCGCCCAACCAGACGTTGACGCTGTCCGAGATCGCCGTGCGCGAGGGCGGCCTCGCCGGCTCGGTCGGCCAGCTCGGGCAGCGCGTCGGGACGGCGGTGGGCACCGCGATCGGACTGTCGCTGTTCTACGCGTCGATCTACCGCGAGAAGGATGCCGGGCTCGACTCCCTCGCGGTGTACCACGACGCGTACGCCTACGGCATGGCCGCGGTCGGCGTCTTCCTGGCGATCGCGACGCTCGTCTCGGTCGTCGACCTCATCGGGCTGCGACGCCGCGGCACCCTCGTCCCGGGCACCGACTGACGCGGTCCCGGCACGCCTCGGGGGCGATGTCCGACGCCCGATCTACCGTGTGAGCATGCGCATCCTGCACACCTCCGACTGGCACATCGGGCGGACCTTCCACGGTCACTCCACGCTCGACGCCCTCCGCGGCGTGCTCGACGAGCTGACCGCCCAGGTGCGCGCGCACGACGTCGACGTCGTCATCGTCGCGGGCGACGTGTTCGACTCCGCGACCCCCGCCGCCGCGTGCTACACCCTGCTCTCCGACGCGCTCCGCGGCATCGCCGACGCCGGCGCCCGGGTCGTCGTCACGAGCGGCAACCACGACTCCGCCGCGCGGCTGGGTTTCCAGGCGGGGCTGCTGCGCGACGGCATCCACGTCCTGACCGATTCGGATGCCGTCGGCACCCCGCTCACGATCGACGACGCCCACGGGCCGGTGCACTTCTACGGCATCCCGTACCTCGAGCCCGCGCTGTTGCGGCACCGGTGGGAGGGGGTCCGCACCCAGGCCGCGGTCCTCGGCCGGGCGATGGACCTCGTCCGCGCCGACCTCGCCGAGCGGGGTGGCCGCTCGGTGGCGATCGCGCACTGCTTCGCCGCGGGCGTCGAGCCGACGCCGCACCTCGAGCGCGACATCCAGCAGGGCGGGCTCGACGTGGTGCCGCTGTCGACCTTCGACGGGGTCGACTACATGGCGCTGGGGCACATCCACGGCCGTCAGCGACTGGCCGAGAACGTCCGCTATGCCGGGGCGCCGCTGCACTACAGTTTCGGCGAGGGCGACAAGCCCCGCGGGTCGTGGCTCGTCGACCTCGACGCCGACGGATTCTCGACCGTCCAGTGGCTGGCGCTGCCGGTGCCGCGCCGGCTCGTGACCCTCCGCGGCCCGTTCGCCGACATCCTGGCGGACGAGGCGTACGCCGACGCCGAGGACGCCTGGGTGTGCGTCGAGTACACCGACGACCTCCCCGAAGCCGACCCGCTGCGTCGTCTGCAGCAGCGCTTCCCGTTCTGCGCCAAGGTCGTGCATGCCCCCGCCGTGGTGCGACAGGGCGACCGGCAGAGCTACGTCGAGCGGGTGCGCGCGGCGCGCACCGACCGCGAGCTCGTCGAGGCCTTCCTCTCGCACGTGCGCGAGGGTCAGGGGGCGACCGAGCGCGAGGCCGAGATCCTCGAGGACGTGCTCGACGAGCGGGTGCGCCAGGAGGCGCTCGCGTGAAGCTGCATCGCCTCGAACTGACCGGCTTCGGGCCGTTCCGCGAGCGCCAGAGCGTCGACTTCGACGCGTTCGACGACGACGGACTCTTCCTCATCTCGGGGCGGACCGGCGCCGGCAAGTCCAGCATCCTCGACGGGGTCAGCTTCGCGCTCTACGGCTCGGTGCCCCGGTACGACGGCGGCGACCGCCGGCTGCGCAGCGACCACAGCTTCCTGACCGACCCGACCGAGGTGCGGCTCGAGTTCACCGTCGGCGGCACGCGGTGGCGCGTCACGCGTGCGCCGGAGTACGAGCGTCCCGCCAAACGCGGCGGCGGCCTCACCCTCGAGCCCGCGCGAGCCGAGCTCGAGGAATGGGTCGACGGCGCATGGGTGGGGCGCGCGGCGAAGCAGCGCGAGGTCGGGCTCGCCCTCGACGAGGTGCTCGGGCTCAGCGCGCAGCAGTTCCAGCAGGTGATCCTGCTCGCGCAGAACAAGTTCTCGCGGTTCCTCCTCGCGCCCAACGCCGAGCGGCAGCAGCTGTTGCGCACCCTGTTCGGCACGCGGCGGTTCGAGGCCTACAAGGAGGCACTCGAGGAGCGCCGCCGCGACGCGCAGAAGCGGCTCGACGAGAGCAGCACCCGCGTCCGGACGCTGCTCGACGTCGCCGAGCGCGAGATCACCGAGCACGGACTCCATCCCGCCGACGGCGGCGAGCCGCCGGCCGAGGCGGACGTGATCGCGCGGACGTCCGCGGTCGAGCGCGCGCTCGTCCGGGCGGAGTACCGGGTCGAGGCCCGCGGCAACGAACGAGCGCTCGCGACCACACGCGCCGACGCCGCGGTCGCCGAACACCGACGACTCGTCGAGGTCGCTCGGCGGCTCGCCGACCTGCAGACGGCGCGGGACGACCTCGCCGCCCGCGAGGCGGAGACCCCCGAGGTCGCCGCCCTCCGCGCCCGGGTCGAGCGGGCCCGCGCCGCCGACGCGCTGCGGGCTCCCGTCGAATCGGCCGTCCGTGCCGCGGGCGAATGGTCCGCTGCGCAGGAGTCTCGCCGTGCGGCCGAGGCCGAGTGGGTCGCCGCGGGCGGCTCCGCGGACGACGACCTGCCCGCCGTGATCGAGGACCTCACCGGCCGCATCGCCCGCGCGCAGGCCGCCGCCGAGGAAGAGCGGGATGCCGCGGCCCTCGCCGACGCGCAGCGGCTGCGCCGCGAGGAGCTGGCCGAGGTCGACGCGGCGCTCGACGCCCTCGACGCCGCGCTCGCCGCCGTGCCCGAGCGCCGCCAGCGCGTGGCGACCGACCTCGCAGAGACCCGTGCCGTCGCGGGCCGACACGACGACCTCGCCGCAGCGCGGGCCGAGCTCGCGACCCGCCTCGACGCGGCGCGGTCCCTCGAACGATTGACGCAAAGCGCCGCGGCCGCCGACGCGGCTTACGCCGAGGCCAACGCACGATCCGCGGCGGCCTCCGCGCACGTGGGCGAGCTGCTCCGCCGCCGCCTGCGCGGGTACGCGGGCGAGCTCGCGGCATCCCTCGTCGACGGCGAGCCGTGCGCCGTCTGCGGCGCCACCGCGCACCCCCGCCCCGCGGCGCACGACACCGCGCACGTCACCGACGACGACCTCGCCGCCGCCGAGCGCGCCCGCGACGACGCTGCAGCAGCGGAGCGGGATGCCGCGCAGGCCGCCGCCGCCGCGCGGGAGGCCGTCGCGGCCGCCGCGGCCACCGCGGGCGACCGGGGTGTCGACGCCCTCGCGACCGCGCTGGCCGACCTCGACGCCGAGCTCACCGCCGCCCGCACCGCCCGCGACCGTCTCGACGGCCTCGAGAAGGCCGCCGCCGAGATCGATGAGCTCGAGGCCGCCGCCCAGGGCGAGGCGGTGCAGCTGCGACAGCGCTCCGGCTCACTCCGTGAGGAGATCGCCGCGGCCGAGGGCGCGCTCGCCTCGGCACGGCGGGCCGTCGACGCGGCCCGGGGCGACTACGACAGCGTCGCCGCGCGGATCGCGGCGGACGACGACCACCGCCGGCTCGCCGGTCGTCTGCTCGAGGCCCGCCGCCACGAGCAGACGCGTCGCGAGGCCGCGGACGCCGCCGATCGCGACCGCGACGAACGCCTCGCGGACTCCGCGTTCATCGGCCCGGCCGACGTCCTCGACGCGCTGCTCCCCGCCGCCGAGCTGGCGCGGGTCTCGGAGCGCATCGACGCGCACGCCGCGGCCCTCGCCGCCGCGAAGGCACGCGCCTTCGAGCTCGAGCTCGCCTCCGTCGACGAGACCCTCGACCCCGGCGCGGTCGAGGCCGCAGCGGATGCGGCTGCGGCGGCCGACGAGGCGCGCACCGCTGCCATCGCCGCCGAGGCCGATGCCGCGGGCGTGGCGACGGGGCTGCGCGACCTCCTCCAGCGCATCGAGACGGCCATCGGTGCCGTCGCGACGCAGGCCGAGGATGCCGCGGCGGTCACACGTCTGGCAGACACCGTCGCGGGCCGCGCGCCGAACACGATGAAGATGGACCTCGAGACGTTCGTGCTGGCTGGGGAGCTCGAGGAGATCGTCGCCGCCGCGAACCTCCGGCTCGCCGAGATGTCGTCGGGCCGGTACACGCTGCGGCATTCCGACGCCAAGCAGGCGCGGGGCGCGGCATCCGGTCTGTCCATCGAGGTCCTCGACGCGCACACCGGTCGACTCCGCTCGCCGCAGTCGCTGTCGGGCGGAGAGACCTTCCTCGCCTCCCTCGCCCTCGCGCTGGGACTCGCCGAGGTGGTCACCTCGCGCGCCGGCGGCATCCGGCTCGACACCCTCTTCATCGACGAGGGGTTCGGCTCGCTCGACCCCGAGACCCTCGAGCTCGCGATGCGGACGCTCGACGAGCTGCGCGCCGGCGGGCGGGTCGTGGGGGTCATCAGCCACGTCGAGGCGATGAAGGACCAGATCCCCGCTCAACTCGTCGTCGAGGCGACGCCGGAAGGACCCAGCGTCGTTCGGCAGGCGGCGCTGAGCCCTGCCGCCGGATGAGAGCCACGCCCCCTAGGCTGGACCCATGAAGAAGGGCATGATCTGGACGGTCCTGGGCGTCATCGTCGCGATCGTCGTCGCGTGGATCGTCGTCGACGTCGTGCTGAAGCTCGTCTTCTTCGCGGCGAAGCTGGTCGTCGTGGCGATCGTCGCGCTCATCGTCTTCTTCGTGCTGCGCTCGCTTTTCGCGCGCCGCGACGCCTGACGACCGCGGGGCTCAGACGCCGTAGAGCTCGGTGATGCGCTCGCGCAGCTGGACGCTGCACGCGGCGACGGCCTCCCGCCAGTCGGTGATCGCGTCGTCCTGCGCGCTGTCGGACACGGCCTTCAGCACCCGGATCGGGACGCCGAACTGCTGCGCCACCCAGATGTACGCGTAGGCCTCCATGTCGACCAGCGTGCCGCCGAGGGAGCGGATCGCCTCGACCGTGTCGGCGTCGTCGACGAAGTGGTCGCCCGTGGCGATCGTCGTCCCCTCCCGCCCCGCGATCGACACCGTCGTCGGGAGCGACACGTGCTGACCGGCGATGCCGTCGACGTCCGACACGTCGTGCTGCAGTGCGGTGGTCACATCGTGCACGCCGACGGCGGCGGCATCCACCGAGCCCGCCGTCCCCACGACGACGATCTCGTCGTAGTCGGCCCGGTCGAGCGCGCGCGTCAGGGCGTACGTCGCCTGCAGCTTGCCGGGGCCCGTCACGAGCCGGTCGAAGCCGGGGAGCTCCTCGGGGAAGGCGACGAGTTCGGAATCGAGGGCGGCGACGAGGAGCTTCACCGATCCATCATCCCACCCGGCGGTCAGTCCGAGGGGCGGGGGAAGGCGGCATCCAGCTCGGCGAGCCAGGCCGCGGCGTTCCCGTCGGACGGCGCCCGCCAGTCGCCGCGCGGCGACAGCGAGCCCGCGGGCGACACCTTCGGCGCGTTCGGCACCGCGCTGCGTTTGAACTGCGCGAAGCCGAAGTAGCGCTGCAGGAACACCCGCAGCCAGCGCACGATCGTCTCGCGGTCGAAGGCGTACCGCTCGTCCTCGGGGAAGCCCGGCGGCCACGCCCCGGCATCCGCGTCCGCCCAGGCCTGCTCGGCCAGGAACACGATCTTCGAGGGGCGGAACCCGTAGCGCAGCACGTGGAACAGGGTGAAGTCGTGCAGCGCGTACGGTCCGATCGTGCTCTCTGTCGACTGCACCTTGCCGTCGGCGTCCGCCGGCACCAGCTCGGGGCTGATCTCGGTGTCGAGGACCGCCTGCAGCACCTCCTTCGCCCGGTCGGTGAGGGTCGTACCGGATTCGTCGCTGTGCGCGATGACCCACCGGATGAGGTGCTGGATGAGGGTCTTCGGCACGCCGGCGTTGACGCCGTAGTGCGCCATGTGGTCGCCGACGCCGTAGGTCGCCCACCCGAGGGCGAGCTCGGAGAGGTCGGAGGTGCCGATGACGATGCCGCCGCGCTGGTTCGCGAGGCGGAACAGGAAGTCGGTCCGGGCGCCCGCCTGCACGTTCTCGAACGTCACGTCGTACACCGGCTCGCCCTTCGCGAAGGGGTGTCCGAGGCCGGCCAGCAGCTCGGTGGCCATCGGCCGGATGTCGATCGTCTCGATGGTCGCGCCGATGGCCTCGGCGAGGGCGATCGCATTCGACTTCGTGTGGTCGCCGGTTGCGAAGCCCGGCATCGTGAAGGCGAGGATATCGCTCCGGGGACGTCCCATGCGGTCCATCGCGCGCGCGGTGACGAGCAGCGCATGCGTCGAGTCGAGACCGCCCGAGACGCCGATGACGGGCTTCGGCTGCCCGATCGCACGCAGGCGCTGCTCGAGGCCGGACACCTGGATGTTGAACGCCTCGTAGCAGTCGAGGTCGAGGCGGGCCGGGTCGTCGGGGACGAACGGGAACCGGTCCAGAGGGCGGCGCAGGCCCCGGACCGACGCCGGCGGGGCGACGGTGAACGGGATGCGGCGCACCTGCGCCCCGGTCGTGCGCAGGTTGTCCTCGAAGGTGCCCTGGCGCAGCCGGTCCTGGCGCAGGCGGTCGAGGTCGACGTCGGCGATCGCCCGGCGCGGACCGTCGGGGAAGCGCTCGGTCTCAGCGAGAAGGGCGCCGTTCTCGTAGATGATCGTCTGCCCGTCCCACGAGACGTCGTTGGTCGACTCGCCCTGTCCGGCGGCGGCGTAGACGTAGGCGGCCAGGCACCGGAAGGACTGCGACTGCACGAGGATGCGGCGGTCCTCGGCACGGGCGATCGTGATCGGGCTGCCCGACAGGTTGGCGAGCACGGTCGCCCCGGCGAGGGCCGCGTGGGAGGACGGCGGCACGGGCACCCAGAAGTCCTCGCAGATCTCCGCGTGGACGACGAGCCCGGGCACGTCGGTCGCCTCGAACAGCAGGTCGGTGCCGACCGGCACCGCGTCGCCCCCCAGGGTCACGGTCGCGGGGGCGTCATCGCCGCGCGCATACCAGCGCGACTCATAGAACTCGCGGTAGGTGGGCAGGTGGGACTTGGGGGCGACGCCGAGCACCCGGCCCCGGTGGATGACGACGGCGCAGTTGTAGAGCCGGTTCCCGATCCGCAGGGGCGCGCCGACGATGAGCAGGGGGGAGAGGTCGGCGGATGCCGCGGCGAGCCGTTCGATCGCGACGAGGACGGCGTCGAGGACGACGTCCTGCATCACGAGGTCCTCGATCGCGTACCCGGTGAGGCCCAGCTCGGGGAAGACGGCGACCGCGACGCCGTCGTCGTGGCAGGCGCGCGCGCTCGCCAGGATCGCGTCGGCGTTCGCGGCGGGGTCGGCGATGACGACCGGCACCGTGCACGCCGCGACGCGCGCGTACCCGTGCCGGTACGGGTTCTCGAAGGGCAGGTCCTGGGTCACGCGTCCAGTCTGTCAGGTGGCCCGTCGGCCGCCACGGGGCTTGTGCGCGTGCGGGAGGCGTGTCGGTGACCGCGGATAGTGTCGATTGCGAGAGGGGATCATGCGATACATCGAAGACGACGGCCGGATCGTCTGGAGCGCGAGCGACCTGAAGGCCGCGGCCGAGTGCGAGTTCGCCTGGCTGCGGGCGATCGACGCGAAGCTCGGCCGGATCGCGGCGGTCGAGGACCCCGAGGACCTCACGCTCGAGCGGGCGGGTCGGCTGGGCACGCAGCACGAGCGTCGCGTGTACGAGGCGTACCGTGCCGCGCACCCCGGAGCGGTGGTCGAGATCCCCGAGACGCGATCGTCGGATGCCGCGGGCCTCGCCGCGGCGGTGGCGGCGACGGATGCGACGCTCGCCGACCCCGCCGTGCACGTCGTCTATCAGGCGGCGTTCTCGACCGACGAGTTCGTCGGATTCGCGGACTTCCTCGTGCGTGCCGACGACGGCCGGTGGATCGTGCAGGACACGAAGCTCGCCCGGCACGCCCGGGTGACCGCCCTCATGCAGCTGGCGGCATACGTGGACCAGCTCGATCGGCTCGGTGTCCCCCGCGCCGACGAGGTGCAGCTGTTGCTGGGTGACGGCACCGTGTCGACCCACGCGGTCCGCGACCTCCTTCCCGTGTTCGGGCTGCGCCGCGCCCGGCTCCGGGCCCTCATCGCCGACCGCGACGTCGCCGCCGGGTCCGCGGGGTCGCCCATCCCGTGGGGTGACGACCGGGGCGACCTGCGCGTCGTGGCGTGCGGACGGTGCGCGACGTGCGACCTCGAGGTCGTCGCGCACCGCGACCTGCTGCTGGTGGCGGGGATGCGGCCGGTCCAGCGCGACCGGCTGCGGGCTGCTGACGTCACGACGATCGACGCGCTCGCCGCCTCCCGCGAGGCACCGCCGCGGATGTCGTGGGACACCTTCTCGGGGCTGCGCACCCAGGCGCGGCTGCAGCTCGAGAGCCCCGCCGGCGGCGTCGACGACGCCCCCGCGCAGACGGGGCCCGCGATCCCGACCTTCGACGTCGTCTTCCCGAAGGCGCTGGGTGCCCTTCCCCGACCCGACCACGGCGACCTGTTCTTCGACTTCGAGGGCGATCCGCTCTACACCGAAGGGGCGGCGGTGCAGTGGGGGATCGACTACCTCTTCGGCTGGGTAGACGAGACCGAGCAGTATTCCGCGCTCTGGGCGCACTCGTTCGCCGACGAGAAGCGGGCGCTCGAGGACTTCCTCGAGTTCGTCGCCGTCCGCCGGCGAGCACACCCGGGCATGCACATCTACCACTACGCACCCTACGAGCCCACGCACCTGCTCGCGATGGCGGCCCGGCACGGTGTGGGCGAGGCTGCCGTCGACCGGCTGCTGCGCGACGGCGTCTTCGTCGATCTCTACCCGATCGTGCGCCGCGCGCTGCGGGTCGGGTCGCGCTCGTACTCGATCAAGAAGCTCGAGCCGCTGTACATGGGCGACGAGGTCCGCACGAGCGACGTGCAGCGCGGCGACGACTCGATCGTCCGCTACGTCGAGGCGCGGGCGCTGCAAGACGCCGGCGACGACGCGGCGGCCCGCCGCATCCTCGACGACCTCGCCGATTACAACCGGTACGACTGCGTGTCGACGCGGCGCCTGCGCGACTGGCTCGTCGACCGCGCGCGCGAAGCGAAGCTCGTGCCCTCCCGCGAGCCGGAGGCGGGCGAGGCGGTGTACGAGCCGTCGCCGCGCGCCGAGGCGCTCTCGCGGTTCGCCGCGGATGCCGAGGACGAGGCCACCGCGCAGGCGCTGCGCCTGGGCGCGGCGGCCATCGACTACTACCCGCGCGAGGCGAAGACCTTCTGGGCCACGCACTTCCTCCGCCTGCGCGAACCGGTGTCGGTCTGGGAGGACACCCGCGACGTCGTCGTCGTCGACCGCGACCGGTGCCGCGTCCTGACGGACTGGCACCGCCCCGAGGGGCTCACGGCCGTCCGCCGGGTCGTCGAGATCCGCGGCGAGTTCGCCCCCGGCACCCGGCTGACGGTGGGGCAGAACCCGTACGCCGTCTACGAGCTGCCGGCGCCGTTCCCGATCGAGACCAGCCCGCGGTGGATCCACGCCGCGCGCTCCGTGTCCGTCGTCGACGTCCTCGACGACGGCGTCGTGATCGAGGAGAACGCCTTACAGGGCTTCACGTGGCAGGAGCTCCCGGTCGCCCTGACACCGCCCGCACCGCCGCGCGCCGGCAGTCAGCAGGCGGCGATCGACGAGTGGGCGGATGCGGTCCTGGCCGCCGCTCCCGCGCTGCCCGCCGATCCCGCCACCGACCTCCTGTTGCGTCGCCCGCCGCGGCGCGAGACACCGCTGCCGCGCACGGGCGACGACGTCGCCGACATCGCGGCGGCGCTCGCCGGCCTCGACGACGGCTACCTCGCCGTGCAGGGTCCGCCCGGCACGGGCAAGACCTATGTCGGATCGCACGTCGTGGCGCGGCTGGTCCGCGAGCGCGGGTTCCGGGTCGGCGTCGTCGCGCAGTCGCACAACGTCGTCGAGCACATGCTCGATCGCATCGTCGAGGCGGGGCTGGATGCGGCCCAGGTCGCTAAGGCCCCCAAGGGTGCGGCGACGGGGGTCGAGCGCTTCACCGCGATCGCGAAGAACCAGCTCGCGGCCTACATCGGGTCGCAGCCCGCCGGCTTCGTCGTGGGCGGTACGGCGTGGGACCTGACCCACACCGGGCGGGTGGGCCGCCGCTCGCTCGACTTGCTCGTCATCGACGAGGCGGGGCAGTTCTCGCTCGCCTCCACGATCGCCGTCGCCGCCTCCGCTCGCCGTCTGCTCCTGCTCGGCGACCCGCAGCAGTTGCCGCAGGTCAGCCAGGGCACCCACCCCGAGCCGGTCGACACGTCGGCGCTCGGCTGGGTGATGGACGACCATGCGGTGATCCCCGCCGACCGCGGCTACTTCCTCGCGCGCACTCGCCGGATGCGTCCGGAGGTCGCCGAGCCGGTGTCGCAGTTGGCCTACGAGGGGCAACTCGAGGCGCACCCCGACACGGCGCTGCGCCGCCTCGACGGCGTCCCCGCCGGGGTCGTGCCCGTGCCGCTCGCGCACACCCGCAACGCGACGCAGTCGCCAGAGGAGGCGGACGAGGTCCTGCGGATCGTCCGCGACCTCGTCGGCAACCCGTGGACCGACGGCGCGACCTCACGCCCGCTCGGGCCGGAGGACGTCATCGTCGTGACGCCGTACAACGCGCAGCAGGTGCTCGTCGAGGAGGTCCTCACCGCCGCCGGGTTCTCCGGCGTCCGCGTGGGCACGGTCGACCGGTTCCAGGGGCAGGAGGCGGCCGTCGTGATCGTCTCGCTCGCCGCCTCGTCGGGGCGGGATGCGCCACGCGGGCTCGAGTTCCTGCTGCTGCAGAACCGCATCAACGTCGCGGTCTCGCGCGCGATGCACACCGCGTTCGTCGTCTACGGCACCGGCGTGCTCGACGACCTGCCGCGCACCCCCGACGGCGTCGCGCGGCTCAGCGCGTTCGCCCGCCTCGTCGGAGCCACCGGCATCCCATCGGAGGCCGTCGCGGTCCCGCGATAGGCCGTGCGGTGTCAGACCGTGCCGTACAAGCGGTCGCCGGCGTCGCCGAGACCGGGGACGATGTAGCCCTTCTCGTTCAGGCGCTCGTCGAGAGCGCCCAAGACGAGGGTGACGTCGCGGTCGCCGACCTGCTTCTCGATCGCCGCGAGACCCTCGGGCGCTGCGAGGATGCAGACCGCCGTAACGTCCTGCGCGCCGCGCGCGAAGAGGAAGTCGATCGCCGCGCCGAGCGAACCGCCCGTGGCGAGCATCGGGTCGAGGACGAAGCACTGGCGGTCGCTGAGGTCGTCGGGCAGACGCTCGGCGTACGTGTAGGGCTCGAAGGTCTCCTCGTTGCGCGCCATGCCGAGGAATCCGACCTCGGCCGTCGGCAGCAGCGTCGTCATGCCGTCGAGCATGCCGAGGCCCGCGCGCAGGATCGGGACGACGAGCGGCCGCGGCTCGCTGATCTTGAGCCCGGTCGTGCGGGTGACGGGCGTGTCGATCTCGATCTCCTCGACACGTACGCCGCGGGTCGCCTCGTAGGCGAGGAGGGTGATGAGCTCGGCCGTCAGCTGGCGGAACACCGGCGACGTCGTGCGCTTGTCGCGCAGCACCGTGAGCTTGTGGGTGATGAGGGGGTGGTCGGCGACGTGCACACGCATGGGTCCAGGCTACCGGGGCTACGCTGACGACGTGAGCCTGCCCGTCCCCGCCGCCGACGACGCGGCGATGGTGCGGGCGCTCGAGCTCGCCGCCCTCGCGTCGGTCCACGGCGACGTCCCCGTCGGCGCGGTCGTCACGCAAGCGGGCCGGGTCGTCGGGGAGGGACGCAACCTCCGCGAACGCGACGGCGACCCCCTCGCTCACGCGGAGGTCGTGGCACTGCGAGCCGCGGCATCCGCCCTCGGATCGTGGAACCTCGACGACTGCACCCTCGTCGTCACTCTCGAGCCGTGCGTCATGTGCGCGGGTGCGATCCTGCAGACGCGGGTGGCGCGCGTCGTATTCGGCGCGTGGGACGAGAAGGCGGGTGCGGCCGGTTCCGTCCACGACCTGCTCCGCGACAGACGGATGCCGCACCGCGCAGAGGTCCTCGGCGGGGTCCGTGCGGGCGAGGCCGCGACCCTCCTGCGCGGCTTCTTCGACGCGAAGCGCTGAGGTGCCCCTCGCTCGTCAGTCGGACGAGCTGAGGATGATCGCCTCGGTGGGCGGCGCGGGGGACGCGGGCGAGCCGATGTACCCCGTCAGTTCGAGCAGCGCGCGCCGGAACACGGCGGGCCGCTCGAGGTGGGGGGTGTGCCCCACGCCGGGCAGGGCGAGCTCGGTCGCGATGCCCCCGGCATCCGTGTAGCGACGGAGCACCTCGCGGGTCTGCGACACCATCGGCTGGGCCGGGGCGACGTCGGCGCCGGGCCAGTCGGGGAGGATCCCGAGCGACCCCAAGTGATTGGGGTCCGAGAAGGACGTGTCGGAGATGAGCGGGTCGAGCACGCCGCGGATCCAGAGGATCGACGGCTTCTCGGGCAGGTCGACGATGCCCGAGACGTCGAAGTTGCGCGGCGCGAGGGCGTTGAGCACACCGAACCGGCCGGGCGCGTAGCCGGGCCAGTGCGGGCTCGGGACGGATTCGCCGGGGTAGTTGCCGGTCGCGGTGGAGGTGGAGAGCATGGCCTCGACCCAGAGGTCTTCGTGCTCGGTCTCGAAACCCTCGGCGACGAAGGAGGCACGGAAGACGCTCCGCGGCGAGGTGGATGCCTCCGCGCCCGCCTCGCGCGCGGTCAAGCGGCGCACGAACTCGGGGTTCGCGGTCCCCGCGCCGCAGCCGGCGTCGTCGTCGGTCAGGCGCGACCCGTCGAGCCGCGTGCCGCCGAGGCCGAACGGCGAGACGGGGGACTCGAGCAGGATCGTGCGCACCGGGTGGTCGAGCGCGAACTGCAAGGCGACCGCTCCGCCGAGGTCCCATCCGACGAGGTGCGGCGCCTCGATGCCGAGCTCGGTGAGCGTGAGCGCCACGTCGTCGCTCAGGTCGCGGACCCCGCGGGAGGCGTCGACGGGCATGTGCTCGGTGCCGCCGAAACCGCGCAGATCGACCGCGACGACCCGGAACTCGGCGGGGAGGTCCTGCATGAGCTCCTGCCAGACGAGGGCGGAGGACAGGGCGCCGTGCAGCAGGACGACGGTGCGCTCGGGGGCGGCGTCGACCGTATCGCCGGCGCGCTCGAGGATGTTGACGCTCAGCCGGTCCGTGTCGATGATGCGGGACGTGATTCCGTCGAGGAGGGTCATGAGCCGATGATAAGCCGCGGGGGTGGATGACAGGATGGGGGCATGACGCACCACCTCCCTCCCGTCGCCATCCTCGGAGCCGGTTCGATGGGGGGTGCGATCGCGCAGGGGATCTCCCGCTCGGGCCGGGCCTCGTCCGTCGTGGTGACCAACCGCACGGCCGCGAAGGCCGCCGAGCTCGAGGGGCTGGACGCCGTCTCGAGTGCGGCGCTCGCGGAGGTGCCGTCGGCGAACACGGATGCCGCGGCATCCGCCGACATCGTCCTCATCGGCGTCAAGCCTGCGATGGTCCCCGACCTGCTGCGCGAGATCGCCGGCGCCCTGCGCCCCGGGACGATCGTCGTCAGCCTGGCGGCGGGCGTCACGATCGAGACGTTCGAGTCGATCGTCGGGCCCGAGATCCCCGTCATCCGCTCGATGCCGAACACGCCGGCCGTGGTCGGCAAGGCCGTCACCGGTCTCGCCGCCGGGTCGACCGCGACCGCGGAGCACGTCGCGCTCGTCCGTGCGCTGTTCGAGACCTGCGGCGTCGTCATCGAGGTGCCCGAGGCGCAGATCGACGCGCTCTCGACCATCTCGGGATCCGGCCCGGCCTACGTGTTCCTGCTCGTCGAGGCGCTCACAGAGGCCGCCCGCGGCAAGGGCTTCGACGAGGCCGACGCCCGCCTCATGGCCGAGCAGACCTTCATCGGTGCGACGGCTCTGCTCGCCGCCACCGGCGACGACCCCGCCGAGCTCCGCCGCCGCGTGACCAGTCCCAAGGGCACGACCGAGCGCGCGATCGGCGTCCTCCAGACAGCGAATCTCGACGGGCTGTTCTCGCAGGCGACGGATGCCGCACTGGCCCGCGCCCGCGAGCTCGCGACCGGCGTCTGAGGCATCCGCTCAAGCGTCGCCGAGCGTCAGGTCCTCTGCGGTCGTCCGTTCGGTGAGCCGGGCGGTGTGGTCGGCGCGTCCGATGAGCCCCCGGAACGCGAACAGGAGCGCGGCGCCGGCGGCCGCCGCCAGGGCCGCAGCGGCGTACGGGGCGCCGACGCCGAAGACGGCCAGCGCGGTGCCGACGGGGGCGCCGATCGCGCCGCCGAAGAACCGGAAGCCGGAGTAGGCGGAACTGGCGACGGCGCGGGGGAGCGCGGTCGCCTCCATCGCGGCCTCGGTGAGGATCGTGTTCACGGCACCGATCTCGATGCCGAGCAGCACGACGCAGACCACGAGCAGCGGCCGGGATCCGGCGCTCAGCGCCGCCAGCACGTGCGTCACGGCGAACGCGACGAGGAACCAGAGCAGCACGGTCACGACCGGGAAGCGCCGGGTCAGCCGCGGAGCGATGAGGACGCCCGCGATCGCGAGACCGACGCCGAAGCCCATCATGACGAGGCCGATGCCGACCGCCGGCAGTTCCAGGGCGTAGGGCGTGTACGACAGCGTCACGAAGAAGCCGGCGTTGTAGAGGAAAGCCACGACGCTGATCGCGAGCAGTCCGCGATCGGCGAAGGCACGGAAGGGGGCGCTGACCCGGCTGCGCTCCGCCGCGTGACCCGGATCGCGGACGAGGGTGAGGAGGGCGGCGACCCCCACGGCGAACAGCGACGCCGTTCCCCAGAAGGGCGCGAACCACCCGATCTCGCCGAGGAGGCCGCCCAGCATCGGGCCGACCGCCAGTCCGATCCCGAGGGCCGCCTCGTAGAGGATCACGGCGTGCTCGCTGCGCCCGCCCGAGGCGGAGACGATCGAGGCGAGCGCCGTCGAGAGGAACAGCGCGTTCCCCAGGCCCCAGACGGCGCGGAAGCCGATGAGGGCGCCGATGCTGGGCGACAGTGCGCAGCCGATCGCGGCGAGGGCGATGACGGCGAGCCCGAGGATCATGACCGCGCGGGTGCCGATGCGGGTCGACAGCCAGCTCGTGAAGAACATCGCCGAGGCCGTCACCGTCAGGTAGCTCGTGAACAGCAGCGAGGTCTGCACGGGGGTCGCCTGCAGCGCGGCGGCGACCGTCGGAAGGATCGGACCGACGAGGCCGATCCCCATGAACGCGACCATCGCGGCGAAGGCGATGGCCCAGACGGCGGGCGGCTGCGAGAGCAGCCGCGGTCCGCGTGTCGACGCGGCGGGGACGGTGGGGCGGGTTCCGGTGTCGAGCGCGGTCATTCCTCCGATTATACACAGATGCTTCACCAGTGAAATAAATGGTCCGCGTCGGTACAGTGGAGCGGTGACCGAGCGCGCCGACTTCATCGCCCGCATCCGTGCCGCGTGGGCGGAGCAGATGCCGGCGATCGACACGTCGCCGATCGACGTGTGGGGCAGGCTCAACCGCGCCTCCGCGTTGGCGACCGCGCAGATCGAGCGGCTGCTGGCCGACAGCGGCGTCTCGCGCTCGGAGTTCGACGTCCTCTGCGCGCTGGCCCGCACCGGTCGGCCCCTGCGTGCCAGCGAGGTCACCGCCGAGACGATGCTCAGCGGTGCGGCCACCACGAAGCTCACGAGCAGGCTCGAATCCGCCGGGCTCCTGCGCCGGGAGCGGTCGACGCGCGACGGTCGGGCGGTGGAGCTCTCGTTGACGGATGCCGGTCGTGCCGTCGTCGAGCGGGAGATGCCGCGCGCGCTCGCGCACGACGCCCGCCTGCTGGACGGGCTCAGCGAGGCCGAGCAGCAGACGCTCGCCGATCTGCTCGCCCGGCTGCTGGCGAACGCGCAGCGCGAGGCCTGAGACCACGCCGGCGGCCGGGCGCTGCGACCTCAGGCGGAGGCGCGGAAGATCAGACGTGGCGGGTCGAACAGCAGCGCGTCGGCGCCGCGCCCTCGGCGATGCGAGTCGATCCGGTGGACGAGCGACGACCCCACGGTGAGCGCGATGAATCCGGAGATCATCTTGTCGATGAGCGAGGAGACCAGGTTCGCGGACAGCACCGCGGTCCAGAGGGCATCGCCGAGGTGGAGCAGCTGATCCGTGAACGCGACGGTCGCGACATGTGCGGAGTAGCCGCCGTAGACGGCGAGGGTGATCGGTGTCGCCACCAGGGTGCAGGCCAGCGCGACCATCACCGTCAGGACGAAGAACCGCACGGGTGTCCGTCCGAGGCCCCACGAGCGCGTGCCGTACCCCCACAGCAGCGCACCGACGATCCCGACGGCGGTGAACGGCAGCCCGATCGGGCTCGAATGGTAGGCCGCGCCGGTCAGCTGGGTGGCGATCGCGACCAGCACCCCGTACCAGGGGCCGAGGACGATCGAGGCGATCGCCGTGCCCACCATGTCGAGGAACAGCGGGAGCGACGACCAGAGCACGAGCTGGCCCCCGACGACGTTCGCGAGGGTGCAGAGGGCGATGATGATCGCCATCACCCCGACGCGCGAGGCCGTCGTGCGCGGCGGGCGCGGATCGAGCGTCCGTGGCTCGTCGGCGTCGCGCTGCGTCGCGGTGTGCCTGCGCGATGGTGTGGGATCGTGCGGCGGTTGCTCGGGGTCGTCTGGGTTCTCCGGGGTCTCCGGGGCGGCGGCGGGCGGGGCCGGTGCCTCGGCGACGGACTCCGGTCGGTGTCCGAGGGAGTTCACGACCGCGGCGTGGCGACGCCAGTGGGCGGCGTCGTGCTCCGATCCGCCGAGGGCGAGGATCACGTCGGCGACGAGGGCCCGATCGACTCTCGTTCGGTCGGGCCGGAAGAGGTCGTAGACGGTCGAACGCGCGACGGTGACGCTGCGGGCGCCGCCGACGCGGCTCGCGCGCAGCCGTGTGACCCGTGCGGCGATCTCGGCGTACGACGGCCCGCCGGCGGCGAATCGCATCGACTGCAGCGCCTCATGGAGCCGCGCGTCGTGCGGCGGGGTCGCCCGCTCGGCGTCATCGGATGATGCCATCGATGTGTCCTGGTGTCGCCTGAGCGGGCTCAGCGGTCGAGCGAGGCGAAGCGTTCGATGTCGGAGTTCGTCCCCGACACGATGATGAGGTCGTGGTTGGTCACGACGGTCGTCGCTTCGGCGTAGCGGAACGGCTTGCCGGGGCTCTTCACGCCGACGACCGTCACGTTGTACTTCGAGCGGACGCCCGACTCGTTGAGGCCGACGCCCCGGATGAACCGCGGCGGGTACATCTTGGCGAGGACGAAGTCGTCGTCGAAGCGGATGAAGTCGAGCATGCGCCCGCTGACGAGGTGCGCGACGCGCTCGCCGGCTTCGCGCTCGGGGTAGATGACGTGGTTGGCGCCGACGCGGGCGAGGATCTTGCCGTGCGACTGCGAGACCGCCTTCGCCCAGATCTGCGGGACCTTCAGGTCGACCAGGTTGGCCGTGATGAGGACGGATGCCTCGATCGAGGACCCCACGGCGACGACGGCGACCTGGAAGTCCTGCGCACCGATCTGCTTCAGCGCCTCGATGTTGCGCGCATCGGCCTGGACGGCGTGCGTGACGCGCTCGGACCATTTCTGCACGAGATCGAGGTTGTCGTCGATCGCGAGGACGTCGCGGTCGAGGCGGTCGAGTTCGCCCGCGCACGCGGCGCCGAAGCGACCGAGTCCGATGACGAGGACGGGCGAATCGCTGCGCAACTGCTCAACCAACGATGGGCCTTTCCACGGGCAGCGCGTAGTGCTGCGTTCGGCTGGTCGCGGCCACCGCCGCGGCGAGTGTCACTGTACCAACGCGGCCCATGAACATCGTCAGCGCCATGACGAAGACGGCGGGGTCGGGGAGTTCCTGCGTCAGCCCGGTCGACAGCCCCACGGTGGCGAAGCCCGACACGACGTCGAACAGGACCTCGTCGAGGGGCGCCTTCGTCAGGTGCGCGATCGTGATTGTCGACAGCGCCACGATCGTCGCGCCCCACGCGACGACCGAGAGGGCGACGCGCTGGACGTCGCTCGGGATGCGGCGCCCGAACGCCGAGACGCTCGGCCGGCCCTTCGCCTCGGACCACACCGCGAGGGCGAGGACGGCGAGGGTCGTGACCTTGATGCCGCCCGCCGTGGAGGCGGATCCGCCGCCGACGAACATGAGCATCGACCCGACGACGATCGAGGATTCGTGCAGCTCGCCGATGTCGATGATCGAGAAGCCGCCCGAACGGGTCATCGCGGACAGGAACAGGGCCTGGAACGTCGTGTCCCAGGCATCCATCGTCCCGAAGGTCTGGGGGTTGCCGTACTCCAGGATCACGAACGCGATCGCGCCCGCGAAGAACAGGACGACCGTCGTGATGAGCGTCAGCTTGACGTGGATCGACCACCGACGGACGTGCCAGTGATGCTTCCAGAGGGCGTAGATGACCGGGAAGCCGATCGAGCCGAGGAAGACGCCCGCCATGAGGACGCTGAGCAGCAGGTAGTTCTGCGCGAACGGCGCCAGGCCCTCGGAGTTGGGCGCGAAGCCCGTGTTCGTGAACGCCATGGCCGCGTAGTACGGCGCCTCCCACAGCGCGGTGAGCGGGTCGATGCCGCTGGCGAGCAGCATGGGGTACAGCAGGACGGCGAGGGCGGCCTCGATGACGAGGGTCGACAGGGCGACGGTCGCCAGCAGCTGACCCACCTCGCCGAGCCGGACGGCCTGGCCTTCGTTGACCGGTCCGCCGTGGGCGCGCATCGGGTTGCTGTCGCCGGCGGCGAGCAGCTTGGCGCGGAGCCCCAGGCGCTTGGAGATCACGAGGCCGAGGATCGAGGCGAGGGTCAAGACGCCGAGGGCGCCGACGTTGACACCGATGAACACCACCACGTGACCGAGGGGCGACCAGTGCGTGGCCATGTCCACCGTCGCGAGGCCCGTGACGCAGATCGTGGAGACCGCCGTGAACAGGGCGTCGGGCAGGGGCGTCACCTGCCCGTCCGAGGCCATCACCGGCAGCGAGAAGATCGCTGTGAACAACAGGATGAGGGCCGAGAAGATGAGGACGGCGAAGCGCGAGGGCGACGCGGTCGCGAGATCGCGCATCGCGGAGAACGCGCGGCGATGCCACGCCGGTCCGCGCCGGGGGGCGCGCTCATCGACGGCAAGGCCCGTCATTCGCGCCCCTTCCTCGTTCGGATCGTTGTCATGGTACTCCCGCGCGCGGGCGGGCTAACCTAATGCCATGGCGGACATCTTCGACGTGATCGCCGACGGGACCCGTCGGGACATCCTCCAGCTGCTCCGTGAACGAGGGGCGTCGGGGGAGAAGGGGACGAGCGTCTCGCAGATCGTCTCCGCCCTCGGGGTCAGCCAGCCGACGGTCTCGAAGCACCTGAAGGTACTGCGGGAGGCATCCCTCGTCTCCGTGCGCGAAGAGGGCCAGCACCGCTACTACAGCCTGTCGCCCGCGCCGCTGGACGCGGTGGACGACTGGCTGTTCCCGTTCTTCGCGGTCGACGAGGACGACGCGCCGGCGGCGCACGCCCTGCCGGACGGCGCAGCGCATGCCGCCGAGGTCGTGGGTCGCGCGGCCGCCTCGGCGAAGCATGCCGTGACGAGCGTGTTCAACAAACTGCCGGGCCGCTGACCCTCCTTCCGCCCCACGAGTCACACAGGTTTACACGCCTCTCACCCACCCCCTAATGTGGAGGGATTCACGGGGGCTGATAACCACAAAGGGGACACGATGTCGGACATCTCGGATGTGCGCTTTCTCACGGTCGCGGAGGTCGCCGACCTCATGCGCGTCTCGAAGATGACCGTCTATCGCCTCGTCCACTCCGGGGAACTCCCCGCCGTGCGCTTCGGTCGCAGCTACCGAGTGCCCGAAACAGCGGTCACAGCCGCTCTGCAACGTCCCATCGCCGACGTCGGCTAGACTGATCCGAGGCATTTTTCCGTCTTGCCGTTCCCGGACGCCGACACCGCGCGTCCAGACCCCGACTTAGTGAGGTTTACCGTGGGTTCAGTCATCAAGAAGCGCCGCAAGCGCATGGCGAAGAAGAAGCACCGCAAGCTGCTTCGCAAGACTCGCCACCAGCGCCGCAACAAGAAGTAAGCGGCATCGCACACAAGCGCCCCCGTCCGGTCCGCCGGACGTCGGGGCGCTTCGTGTTGCGTCCGCGGCGTGGATGAGCGGGGGAGAATGGATGCCGTGACCGCACTCACCCTCATCTCCAAACCCGACTGCCACCTCTGCGACGTCGCACGCGAGATCGTCGACGCCGTCGTCGCCGAGCTCCCCGAGGGGCGGGTCGACGTCGAGGAGCTGTCGATCACCGAGGACCCGGCCCTCTACGCGACATGGTGGGAGAAGATCCCCGTGGTCCTCATCGACGGCGACCTGCACGCCCACTGGCGCGTGTCCGCCGACCGGCTGCGCGTCGCGCTCGTCGAGAAGGGCTCCGCATGATCCGCCACGTCGTTATCTGGAAGATGGCGGCCACCGACGCGGACATCCGTGCCGAGCACGCCGCCGAGGTGGTGCGCCTGCTGCGGGGTCTCGAGACCGCCGTGCCCGTCATCCGCTCCCTCAGCGTGGGGACCAACGTCGCCGTCCCCGAGGCGAACGCCGACGTCTCGCTCGTGATGGACGTCGACGACCTCGACGCGCTCGAGGCGTACCAGACGCATCCCGCGCATCAGGAGGTCGCCGCGTACATCCGCAGCGTCGCCGGCGGCCGCATGGCTGTCGACTTCGAGGTCTGACGGCCTCAGCCGCGGGGCCGGACGGGCACCGGGACCGGCGCCACGGCGATGCGGACCCGTTCGCCGTACTCGAGTCGGTCGTCGGCGGGATGCTGCAGCCGCACCAGCGCGCCGTCATCGGTGCGGACCAGGGTGCGGCGGATGCTGCCGAGGAACGTGCTCTCCTCGACGACAGCGCCGATGCCCTCGCCCGCGCCCACCAGGCGCACGTTCTCGGGACGGATGAGCGCCTCGACGGGGCCGTCGGGAGCGTCACCGAGGATCGGGACGGACGTGGCCCAGACCTCGACCGCTCGGGCCGCGGCGGTCCCCGGGACGGCGCTGGAGAGCCCGACGAATCCGGCGACCTCGGGGGTGGCGGGTCGTAGGTACAGGTCCTCGGGGGTGCCGATCTGCGCGATGCGCCCCGCTGCCATGACGGCGATGCGGTCCGAGACCGCGAGCGCCTCCTCCTGGTCGTGCGTGACGAATACGGTCGTGATCCCGAGGCGCAGCTGGATGCGGCGGATCTCGTCGCGGAGCTGGACCCGCACCTTCGCGTCGAGCGCCGAGAGCGGCTCGTCGAGGAGGAGCACCCGCGGCTCGGTCACCAAGGCGCGAGCGAGGGCGACGCGCTGCTGCTGTCCGCCGGAGAGCTGGTGCGGGAAGCGGTCGGCGAGGTGGTCGAGGCCGACGAGCTCGAGCGCCTCGCCCGATCGGCGGCGCGCGGTGGCGGTGTCGACGCGCCGCCGGCGCAGCCCGAAGGCGACGTTGTCGACGACGCGCAGGTGAGGGAAGAGCGAGTACGCCTGGAACACCATCCCGATGTCGCGCTTGTTGGTGGGCGTCCGCGAGACGTCCGTTCCACCGAAGGCGACGATCCCGCCGGTCGCGTCCTCCAGGCCGGCGATGACACGCAGGGCGGTGGTCTTGCCGCATCCGGACGGCCCCAGCAACGATACGAACTCGCCGGGAGCGACGTCCAGGTCGACGCCGTGCAGCACGCGGGTCGGGCCGTAGTCCTTCACGATGCCGCGCAGCTCGACCCGCGTCCCCTCGCTCGCGCCGGCGAGCAGGGTGTTGTCGGCGGTGCGGGGGAGGATCCGGGCGGTGGGGGTGGATTCGAGGGTCACGGGGTCTTCCTTCCGGTGCCGACGCGTCCCGCGCGGCCGATGACGAGGAGCAGGACGAAGGCGAACGCGAGGGCCAGCAGCGTGAAGATCGCGGAGGCCCAGGCATCCTGCTTGTTGATGACGACGAGCCCGGTCTGCAGCACCTGCCGGTTCAGCAGCGAGGCGATGGTGAACTCTCCGAGGACGACCGCGACGGAGATGAGGGATGCCGCGAGCAGCCCCTGTCGCAGGTTCGGAGCGACCACGCGCACCAGCACGGTGCCCCACCCCGCGCCGAGGGTGCGGGCGGCCTCGGTCAGCGTCGCGAGGTCGACGGCGTCGATCGCGGCCTGGATCGAGCGGTAGGCGAACGGCAGGACGAGCACCCCGTAGGCGAAGGCGAGGGTCCAGGCGCCCGTCCCGAAGGTGCGGCCGATCTGCAGGTAGATGGGGGCCAAGCCGACCACGAGGACGATCGCGGGGATCGTGATGGGAAGGAGGGCGAGGAACTCGAAAGCGCGGCGCAGGCGCGGGAACCGCAGGTTCACCAGCACCATCGTCGGCGCGAACACCAGAAGGACGATCGCCACCGTCACCGCCGCGAGGATGAGCGAGTTGACGAGGCCCGTCCACACCGGCCGGTACTTCGCCGAGAGCGCCGGGTCGAACAGGGCCGCCCAGCGGTCGAGGGTGAGCGAGCCGTCGGCGGCGGTCAGGGTGAACAGGGCCGTCGCGACGAACGGGACGGCGAAGACCGCCCCGACGAGGAGCCCGATCGCCCAGCGCGTCGCCGCCGACGGGGCGAGGGTCGCGCGGCTCACGACTGCCACCGGGCTGCGCGGCGCTGGATGAGGGTGTACGCGACCATGACGACGGCGACCACGACGATCATCCCCATTGCGAGCGCACCGGCGAGGTTCTCGCGTCCGAGCACGGTCTCGCTCGTGAGGGCGGTACGGATCTGCAGCGGGACGATCTGCGACCCCTGGCTGGCGAGGGCGGCCGCCGTCGCGTACGACGAGAACGCGTTCGCGAACAGCAGCAGGAAGCTGGCGAGGAAGGACGGGGCGAGGACCGGCATCCCGATCTGCGGCCAGAAGCCGCGCCGGGTGCCGCCGAGGGTGAGGTGCGCCTCGAGCCACTGGGGTTTGAGCGCCGACAGCGCCGGCATGAAGGTGATGACCATGAGGGGCACCTGGAAGATGATGTAGGCCGGGATGAGCCCCGGCAGCGCGTAGATCCACGCCCCGCCGGCGAAGATCTGCAGCCCGAAGAGGTCGCTGAGCAGACGGGTCACGACGCCCTGGGTCCCGATGGTCGCGATGAGGACGAAGGCGAGCATCACGCCGCCGAACTGCGCGAGGACCCCGGATGCCGCATCCACCGTCGTCCGCACGATCCCGGTCTCGGGGAGCCCCAGCATCGCGAGGCAGACGAGGGCGCCGACCACCGCGCCGATCAGGGCGGTCAGGAGGGACACCCAGGTCGAGTTCGCGAAGGTGGCGAGGACGACCGGATCGACGAGCGCCGCGAGGTTGTCCCCCGTGAGGGCTCCCGACCCGTCGACGAACCCGGTCGCGAGGGCGAGGACGGTGGGGAGGACGAGGAAGGCCGCCAGGTAGACGGCGAACGGCGTGAGGCCGACCCACGACCAGTCGATGCGGCGCCGCCCGCGAGGGGCCGGAGCGTGCTGCTCCGACCCCTCGGGGGCGCCGCGCGGGACGCCCGTCGCCGGGATCCCCGCCGGTGCCGTGGGGGTCACTGGACCGCGGCGGCCCAGTTCGCGCCCAGCAGCTCGCCCGCGGCGGTCGACTGCGCCTCGGTCGGCACGACGGTCTCGGCCGGGGCTTCGGGGAGCGCGGCGGCCAGGTCGGCGTCGATCGTGCCGGCATCCGTCATCGCCTCCATGCGGACGGGGCGCGCCCCGCCCTTCAGCCACAGGTTCTGCACCTCGTCGCTGTAGAGGAACTCCTGCCAGAGCCGAGCGGCGGCCGGGTTCGGGGCGTCGACGTTGATGGCCTGGTTGTAGTACCCGGCGTAGCCGACACCGTCGAAGACCACCGTCTCCCAGGTGGGGACGTCGGCCTTGTGCGCGGCGTTGAGGTAGTCCCAGTCGAAGACGACGGGGGTCTCGCCGCTCGCGACCGTCGCGCTCGTGACGTCGAGCTTGAGCATGTTGCCGGCCTTGTTCAGCTCGCTGAAGAAGTCGATGCCGGGCTGGAAGTCGTCGAGCGTCCCGCCCGACTGCACGGCGGCCAGGCCCACGGCGGCGAAGGCCGCGCCCGCCTGCGTGGGGTCGCCGTTGATGGCGACCGAGCCGCGGAACCCGTCGCCGAGCAGGTCGTCGAGCTCGGCGGGGGCGTCGAACTTCGCCGAGTCGTAGCCGACCGACATGTACCCGCCGTAGTCGCCCACGAACAGACCCGTCGGCTCCTTGAGCGCGTCGGGGATCTCGTCCCACGTCTGCACCTTGTAGGGGGCGAAGCGGTCGGTGTTCTGCAGGGCGACGGTGAGGCCCAGATCGAAGACGTCGGGAGCGGTGTCGAGGCCCTCGTTCGTCTCGGCGGCGGTGATCTCCTCGGCGCTCGAGATGTCGGGCGACTGCTCGTTGATCGTGATCTCGGGGTAGCGCTCGGCGAAGAGGTCGAGGATCTCGCCGTAGTTGGCCCAGTCGCGGGGGAGCGCGATGACGTTCAGGTTGCCCTCGGCCTTGGCCGCGGCCTCCAGATCCGCGAACGAGCCGAAGTCGGCGACGCTCGTCGCGGTGGCGGCCACCGGCGTCTCGCCGGCGGCGTTCTCCGCGTCAGGGCTGCCGGCGCAGGCCGCCAGCGACAGCGCGGCGATGGTGGTGAGGCCGACGACGACGGACGCGCGGCGCGGGAAGGGACGGGACATGCGGTTCCTCTCGGGTGGTCCTGCGCGCGCTGATGAGCGCGGCGCACGGGGGGACGAGGGGAAGCTACGACCGCCGGATGGATGGCGGGCCCACGGCGGATGAACGGACGGTGACGCCCGGGCGACGGATGCCCGTTCAGCGCTCGGCGTCGGACTCGCGCACGATCTGGATCGCGTTCGTGAAGGTCGATGCGCGGCGCTCGGCCTCGACGCTGCCCGTGAAGAGGCCGTCGTGGGGGCGTGCCGCGGGGTCGTCGGCCGGTGCCGTACCGGCGGCATCCGTCATCCGCACCCGCTGCACGGGCACGGCGTCGGGCAGGGTGCGCTGCACCCAGGTGACCATCGCCTCGCGGACCAGGCAGCGCAGGTCGAAGAGCGTCGGAGCGTCTTTCGCCGTCACGAGGATGCGGACGCGCACATAGCCGGCGACCGCGTCGGTCACCTGCAGCACGGCCGTGCGCCCGTCCCAGAGCTCGGTCGCCGCCACGACCTCGTGCAGGTGCTCCCGCATCCGGTCAGGGGAGACGTTCCAGTCGAGGTCCATCTCGACGGCGCCGAGGAGCTCCGAGCCCCTCCGGGTCCAGTTCTCGAACGGGGTCGTCGTGAAGTAGGTGCACGGCAGGACGAGGCGGCGGTCGTCCCACAGGTCGAGCACGACGTAGCTGAGGGTGATCTCGCCGACGCGCCCCCACTCGCCGTCGGCGACGACGACGTCGTCGACCCGCAGCGCGTCGCTGAAGACGATCTGCAGCCCCGCGAAGACGTTCGCGAGGACGGACTGCGCGGCGAGGCCCGCGACGATCGACGCGATCCCCGCCGATGCGAGCACACTCGCCCCGATCGCCCGGACCGCGTCGAAGGTCAAGAGGACCGCCCCGATGCCGATGATGACGATGATCGCGATGGCGAGGCGCCGCACGACGAGCGTCTGGGTACGGATGCGGCGGGCCACCCGGTTGTCGGGCACATCGATGCGGTAGCGACCGAGCGCGACGTCGGTGGCGACCACGACGAGCGAGGCCAGCAGCCACGCGCTCGCCGCGATGATGAGGATCGTCAGGAGCTGATCCAGGATGCCGCGCCACGTGTCATCGGGGAACGCCGCACGCACGGCGGCCCAGAGGGCGACGACGAGCAGCAGCATCCGGAACGGTGCCCGGGACTGCCGGCTCAGGACCCCCGCCCACCGGCGGCGGCGCGCAACGATCGCCAGCACGATCGTCGCGACGACGGCGACGACGATCCCGACCGCGATCCCGACGAGGGTCGCGATCGCGAAGTCCAACCATCCATCCCACATGCAGCTGATCCTTCCGTCGGGGAATCAGCCACGATACGACGAGCGCCCGGCCGAAGCCGAGCGCTTGCCGAACGTGCGGGTGTCGCCTTACGGCGCGAGTCGGGTGGGTCCGCGGAAGAGGTAGGTGACCTCGCGGATCGAGTCCTGCCCGAGCAGCAGCATGAGGACACGGGCCAGGCCCATGCCGAAGCCGCCATGGGGCGGCGCGCCGAAGCGGAAGAAGTCGAGGTAGAAGTCGAGGTGCTCGGGGTCGAGACCCTTCTCCTTCGCCTGCTCGATGAGGACGTCGACGCGGTGCTCGCGCTGCGCGCCGGTCGTGATCTCGACGCCGTTGAAGAGCAGGTCGTACGACTTGGTCAGCCCGGTCTCTTCGTCGCGCATGTGGTAGAAAGCGCGGATCTCGGGGTGGTAGTCGGTGACGAACACGAACTGGTGACCGTAGGTCTCCTGCACGTGCGCGGCGATCTGACGCTCGCCCTCGGGGTCGAGGTCGCCGTCGGTGCGGGGGATCTCGTAGCCGCGGGCGGCGACGATCTCGCGCGCCTCGGCGAGCGGGATGCGGGGGAACGGCAGCTCGGGGACGACCACGTCGATGTCGAAGAGGGCCTTGATCTCGTCGCCGTGCTTCTCGGCGACGGCGCGGATCGCGGTCTGCAGGAGTTCCTCCTGCATGCGCGCGACGTCCTCGTGCGAGTCGATCCAGCTGATCTCGGCGTCGATCGAGGTGAACTCGGTCGCGTGGCGCGAGGTGAAGGAGGGGTCGGCGCGGAACGCGGGGGCGATCTCGAAGATCTTGCCGAAGCCGGCGACCTGGGCCATCTGCTTGAAGAACTGCGGGCTCTGCGCGAGGTAGGCCATCTTCTCCTCGAAGTAGGGAACCTCGAACAGCTCGGCGTTGGACTCCGAGGGCGACGCCATGAGCTTGGGGGAGTGGACCTCGATGTAGTCGCGCTCGATCCAGTACGAGCGCATCGCGTGCTCGAGGGTCGTCTGCACCCGGAACACCAGGTTGTTGCGGCGCTGGCGCAGGTCGATGAAGCGCCAGTCCATGCGCTTGTCGAGACCCGAGTCGGCCGCGATCGGCGTCTCGGGGAGGGCGGCGGCCGCGATCTCGAGTCCGCTGATCTTGATCTCGACACCGCCGAGCTTGACCCGCTCGTCGTGCTTGAGCTCGCCCGTCGCGGTCAGGAAGGTGCCGGTCGACAGGTTCGAGATCAGGTCGGTGAGCGCCAGGGCCGCGGCATCCTGCTCCGTGCCGTCCTCGGCCGGACGGGTCGCGGGGTTCACGAGCTGCACCGCGCCGGTTTCGTCGCGGAGGATGACGAACTGCACCTTCTTCTGATCACGGACGGTCTCGACCCATCCGGAGACCGAGACGGGACCGTCTTCACGGGACTGCAGCTGCTGGACGAGGGTGCGTTCACTCACGAGGGACGAGTCTACGCGGCACCCAGCCGGCGCCCATGCCCGCCCGCCTAGGCTGGAGCACCACAGGGGGCCCGGCCGGGCATCCGATCACCGAGCGCGAGAGAGCACCCGATGACCGACATGTTCCACGCCGCGTCCGGCTCCGGCGGCGGCTCCTGGCTCTCCGCGCTGGCCGACTGGCTCGTGACGCTGATGGAGACGATCGGTCCGATCGGCGCGGCGATCGCGGTCGGTCTCGAGAGCCTGTTCCCGCCGATCCCGAGCGAAGCGGTGCTGCCGGTCGCCGGTCTCGCCGCGTCGCGCGGCTCGTTCACCCTCGCCGAGGCGATCGGCTGGACCACGTTCGGATCGGTCGCCGGCGCCTACCTCCTGTATGGGCTCGGCCGCGTGCTCGGCGCCGACCGCCTCACGCGCGTCGCCGAGAAGATGCCGCTCATGAAGGGCGAGGACGTCACGAAGACGGTCGCCTGGTTCGACCGTCACGGGTCCGCGGCCGTCTTCTTCGGCCGGATGGTGCCCCTCTTCCGCAGCCTCATCTCGATCCCGGCGGGCGTCTCGAAGATGCACTGGTGGAAGTTCGGCCTCCTCACCGCGGCGGGCAGCCTCATCTGGAACTCGATCTTCGTGCTCGCAGGCTTCTTCCTCGGCGAGAACTGGCACATCGTCGAGCAGTACGCGGGGGTGTTCCAGAACATCGTCATCGTCATCGTCGTCCTGCTGGTGGCGTGGTTCCTGTTCGTCCGCATCCGCGCCGTCGTGCGCGACCGGCGCTCAGGCCCCGCATAGGAGGGCCGCACGTAGACTGGGGGGGTGCCCGCCGCCCGCCTCCATCTCGTGCGCCACGGGGAGGTCCATAACCCCGAGCGCGTGCTGTACGGACGCCTCCCGGGTTTCCATCTGAGCGACGACGGCCGCGACATGGCACGCTTCGCCGCCGAGCACCTCAAGGCACAGGGGCGACCGGTCAAGTCGCTCGTGTCCTCGCCCCTCGAACGGGCACGCGAGTCCGCGGCGCCGATCGCGGAGCTGTTCGGCCTCACGCCCGTCATCGACGCCCGCGTCCTCGAGCCGACGAACGTCTTCGAGGGCAAGCGGATGCAGCGTGCCCTGCGCAACCCGCTCAACTGGTGGCACCTGCGCACCCCCGCCCTCCCCAGCTGGGGCGAGGCCTACTTCGACGTGGTCGAGCGCATGCAGGCCGCGATGCGCGACGCGTGGAACCGGACCCCGTCGGGCGACGCCGTCATCGTCTCGCACCAGCTGCCGATCTGGATCACGCACCTCTCGGTCGCGGGGCTGCCGCTGCGGCACGACCCGCGCCGTCGCCGGTGCGACCTGTCGAGCATCACGAGCTTCGAGCTCGCGGGCGACGTGTGGCGCGAGGTCGACTACGTCGAGCCCGCCCCGACCGCGGGCGCCGTGGACGTGGGGGCCGTATGAGGCGCCGCATCCTCGCCGCCGTCGCGGCGATCGCGCTCACCGCGGGCCTCGCCGCCTGCTCGGGGCAGAACGACGACCTCGCGAACCTCTACCGCGAAGGCAACACGCAGGGCTTCATCTCCAGCGACGGGCGGGTCGAGACGATCCCCGCCGACAAGCGCGGCGAGGCGCTCTCGTTCTCGGGGACCGCCGTCGACGGGTCGACGATCTCGAGCGACGACTTCGCGGGCGACGTCGTCGTGCTGAACTTCTGGTACGCCGCCTGCGGCCCCTGCCGCGCCGAAGCGCCCGTCCTCGAGGAGACGTTCCAGGACACGAAGGCCGACGGCGCCCAGTTCCTCGGCGTCAACATCTACGACGGCCCTGAGCAGGCCACCTCGTTCGACGAGACCTACGGCATCACCTACCCGTCGATCCTCGCCCGCGGCGACGTCGACCTGAAGCTCGCGTTCGCCGACTGGACCTCGCTCCAGGCGGCCCCGACGACCCTCGTCGTCGACCGCGAGGGGCGCGTGGCCGCGCGCCTGTTCGGCCAGCTGCCGGATGCCACGACCCTCCGCGACCTCGTCGAGGACACCCTGGCGGAGAAGCAGTGAACCCCGGCGCGGTCGTCGCGGACGGGGCGCTCTGGATCGCGATCCCGATCGCCGCGCTCGCCGGTCTGGTCTCGTTCCTCTCGCCCTGCGTCCTCCCGCTCGTCCCCGGCTATCTCGGCTTCCTCGGCGGCGCGATGACCCCGAAGGACGGACGACGGATGCCGGTGGCCCGGGCCGCGGCATCCGGCACCGGCGTCGCAACGGCGACCGCGGCACCCGCCCGCCCCGCCATCGGACGCGGCCGGCTGCTGGTCGGCGTGCTGCTGTTCATCGCCGGGTTCACCGTCGTGTTCCTGTCGATGGGGGTGTTCGCGGGAAGCCTCGGACGCCTCTTCCTGCAGTACGAGGAGGTCATCACGCGGGTGCTCGGCGCCGTCGTGATCGTCATGGGCCTGATCTTCGTCGGGGTGTTCGGACTCGCGCAGCGCACGTACCGTCCGCAGCTCACGCAGAACCTCGGACTCGTCGGGGCGCCGCTGCTCGGGGTCGCGATGGGCGTCGGCTGGGCGCCGTGCATCGGGCCGACCCTCGCGACGATCCTGAGCATGGCCTACAGTCAGGCGGATCCGACGCGCGCGGGTCTGCTCGCCGTCGCCTACTCGCTGGGACTCGGCATCCCCTTCGTCCTGCTCGCCCTCGGTGCGTCGTGGGCGACGCGGTCGGTCGCGTTCATCCGCCGCCACATCCGCGTCGTCAACATCATCGGCGGTGCGATGCTCGTCCTCCTCGGCCTCCTCATGGTGACGGGGATCTGGACGACCCTGATGGCCTCGTTCCAGGGGGTGGTGGCTGGTGTCCCGACGTTCCTCTGACCCGCGCGCCGACGTCGTCGACGGCCCGCTCCGACCGGGCGACCACCTCGACCGCACCGAGGACCGCCTCGACCCCGCCGTGCGCGGACGCGAGGAGTCCGACGGCATCACCCAGCCCGCGCTGGGGTTCGTCGGGTGGCTCCGGTGGGGCTGGCGTCAACTGACGAGCATGCGGACGGCCCTCGTCCTCCTGCTGCTGCTCGCGATCGCCGCGATCCCCGGATCGCTCGTGCCCCAGCGCAGCGCCGACCCGAACGGCGTCACGCAGTGGCGCGCCACGAACCCCGATCTGTACCCGACGTTCGACGCGCTGCAGCTGTTCGACGTGTACACCTCGGTGTGGTTCTCGGCGATCTACATCCTGCTGTTCATCTCGCTGATCGGATGCGTCCTCCCGCGCACGAAGCACCACTGGAAGGCGCTGCAGGCCCGCCCGCCGCGGACGCCCGTGCGGCTCTCGCGCCTCGCCGACCACAGCGAGACGACGGTCGCGGTGCCCGAGGGAGAGGATGCCGCGGGCCACGCCACGCACGCCGTCGACCTCGCCGAGGCGCAGCTGCGCTCGGCCCGCTACCGCGTCGAGCGCTACGACCGGAACGGCGTCGCGTCGGTCTCGGCCGAGCGCGGCTACCTGCGCGAGACCGGCAACCTGATCTTCCACGGCGCCCTCGTCGGCGTGCTCCTGTCCGTCGGCATCGGCGGCGGCTTCACCTACACGGGACAGACCGTGATCACCGAGGGCGACGGCTTCGTCAACTCGCTCGGCCTCGGGTACACGTCGTTCAACCCCGGCCGGTTCGTCGACACCGAGGCGCTGACGCCGTACTCGATCACCCTCGACCGGTTCGACGTGACCTACGCGCCCGGCTCGGGGCAGGCGGGCGACTTCGCCGCGCACGTCACGACGCGGTTCCCGGGTCAGGAGCCCGAGGACCAGGTGATCGAAGTGAACCACCCGATCACGATGGCCGGCGACCGGGTCTACCTCATGGGCAACGGCTACGCGCCGACGATCACGGTGCGCAACGGCGCCGGCGACGTCGTGTTCAGCGAGTCCGTCCCGTTCCTGCCGCAGAGCGCGACGATGACCTCGCAGGGCGTCGTGAAGATCCCCGACACGGGCGGCGAGCAGCTCGGCATGGTCGGCTTCTTCTACCCGACGGTCGCCGAGCTCGACACCGGTGCGCTGACCTCGGCGTACGGCGACCTCCTCGACCCGCGGCTGACCTTCTTCGTGTACGAGGGCGACCTCGGCATCGACGACGGCACGCCGCGCTCGGTGTACGCGCTCGACACCGACGGCATGACCGAGATCGCCGGCCGCAACGCCGACGCCCCCTCGCTCGAGCTCTCACCCGGGCAGACGGTCGACCTGCCCGGCGGCCGCGGCACGGTGACCTTCGAGGACGAGCGCAGCGCCGGCGCACCCGAGTCGGTCAAGCGGTACGTCTCGCTGTCGATCCACAACGACTCGAGCGCCACGTGGGTGCTGGTCTTCGCGATCCTCGCGATGCTCGGGCTGTTCACGGCGCTGTTCGTGCCGCGCCGCCGGATGTGGGTGAAGGCGACCCCCGTCGGCGACGACGAGGTGCGCATCGAGTACGCGGGCCTGGCCCGCGGCGAGGACCCGGCCATCGCCGTCGCGGTCGCCGACCTCGCCCGCCGCCACGGCACCGCGCTGGGCGAGCAACCGGCATCCGCCCCGGTCAGCCCGGCGAACGTAGACTGAAACCACCCATCTCCTCCGGAGGACCCCATGTCGTTCGATGACATCTCCGTCCTGCTGTTGTGGACCGCGATCGCGATCTACACGCTCGGCTTCCTCGCCTTCACCGTCGACCTCGCGCGCCGGTCCGAGCTCGCGATCGCCGCTCAGGACGCCAAGGCCAAGACGCAGGCGCGCACACTCGTCGCCGCCGGCGGCGGGCAGACGATCGACGAGATCCGTGCGGAGGAGGCCGCGGCCAAGATCGCGCTCGAGGCGGCGCCCTCGCAGCGCGGGCGATTCCTGTTCGCCCGGCTCGGCGTCGTGCTCACGACGATCGCGTGGCTGTTCCACCTCGGTGCCGACGTCACCCGCGGCATCGCCGCCGGCCGGGTGCCGTGGTCGAACAACTACGAGTTCGCCCTCACCGGCACGCTCCTCGTCGTCGCCGTCTTCCTCACCGTGCTCGTCAAGTACGACCTGCGCTTCCTCGGCGCGTTCATCAACGGCCTCATCGTCGTCCTCCTCGGCGGCGCGGCTCTTGCGTATTACGTCGAGGTCGTGCCGCTGTCCGACCCGCTCAAGAGCGTGTGGCTCGTCATCCACGTCTTCGTCGCGTCGCTGGCGTCGGCGTTCCTCGCGATCGCCTTCGCGCTCTCGGTCGTGCAGCTGCTGCAGTCGCGCCGCGAGCGGCTCGCGCTGGCCGCGGTGGGGTCGGATGCCGCGCCCCGCACCCGTCTGCCGTTCCTGCGCACCCTGCCGAGCGCCGACGTGCTCGAGTCGCTCGCCTACCGCTTCGCGATCATCGGGTTCGTGCTCTGGACCTTCACCCTCATCGCCGGCGCCATCTGGGCCAACGACGCGTGGGGCCGCTACTGGGGCTTCGACACCAAGGAGGTCTGGACCTTCGTGATCTGGGTCGTCTACGCCGGATACATCCACGCCCGCGCGACGCGCGGCTGGCGCGGCACCCGGTCGGCGTGGCTGTCGATCGTGGGCTTCACGGCGGTGCTGTTCAACTTCACGATCGTGAACCAGTTCTTCCAGGGCCTGCACTCCTACAGCGGCCTGCCCAGCTGATCCCGTGACCCCGCTCGCCGCCACCGTCGTCACCTACCCCGACGGCGCCCTGACCGGTTCGTCGGTCGTCACCCACGTCACGACCCTCGCAGGCGGCCGCGCCGGCGTCGTCCTCGAGAGCACGCCGTTCCACCCCGTCGACACGGCGTGGCCCGACCAGCCCGCCGACACAGGGGTCCTGCGCACCCCGGACGGGGAGCTCCGCGTCGTCGACACGGTGACCGGGGGAGTGCACGACGAGGATCTCGTCGTGGGTGCGGATCTGCCGGTGCGCATGGGGACGGAGGGCTGGACGTTCGTCGTGGTCCACGTCGTCGACGGTCCCGCCCCCGCGGTCGGCACCGTCGTGCAGTCAGAGGTCGACGCCGGGCTGCGCGCCGCCCTGTCGGCCGGGCACACGGCATGCCACCTCGCCTCGCTCGCGCTCGACGCAGCCCTCGCGGACGCCTGGAAGAAGGACGCCCCGACGGATGCCGCGGGTCACCCCGCGTTCGACATGCTCGCGATCCAGACGTCCCGCATCACGGCCTACGGCTCGACCGACGTCTACCGCATCGGCAAGTCGCTGCGCCGGAAGGGCTTCGACCCCGCTGCGCTCGACGACCTGCGCGCCGTCGAGGAACGCGCGAACGCGACGCTCGCCGGCTGGGCCGGGACGCCCGGAGCCATCGGCATCCATCGCGAGGATCGCACCCTCGCCGGTTGGCGCACGTGGCGCTGCGAGTTGCCCGAGGGAGCCGTCGAGCTGCCGTGCGGCGGCACGCACCTGACCTCGCTCGCCGAGGTCGAGGCCATCACGGTCGCCCTGGCCTCGGCCGAGGTGCCCGGTGGCGTCGAGCTGACGATGACCACCGGCATCCGCCTCGCCCGCTGACCCGCGCGGTCGTCCCGCGCGGGCCCGGCGCCGCCGCTCAGGCGGGCTGGGCGAGCACCGCGCGGGCGGACGTGGAGCGGTGCCGCGTGACGGCCAGCACGCTCGCGGCGATCGCGAGCACCGTCCAGACGACGAGGGCGATCGCGGCGGGGGCGCCGCCCCCGGCATCCGTCAATGCGGCCAGCATCGCCGTGTACGCGGGGGCCGTCGGCAGGAGCCCGGCGACGTCGAGGAGCGTGCCCGGAACGGTGGAGACGATGCCCGTCGCGACCGCCAGAACGCCCACGAGCACCGAGACCCAGCGCCCGATGCCGCCGAGGAGGGCGACCAGCGCGTGGTTCACCGCGGCGAACGCGACACCGGCGAGCACGCACATCGCCGCGAACAGCGCCCACGCGCCGAGGTCGTACCCGGCGGCGAGCTGGACGACACCCGCGACGAGCAGGCCCTGCAGCGCGCCGACCGCGGCGCCCGGGGCGAGCGCGCGCAGCGCCAGGGCCGCGGACGACCGACGCGACGACAGCGCCGTGCGCGGGATCGCCTGCAGCACGACGAAGGACGCGAGACCGCCGAACCAGAGGGCGAGCGTCGCGAGGAGAGGGACGGCCGAGGCCCCGAACAGCGACGTGCCGGTGCCGTCGGCGACGACGGGCTCGGCCACGACCGCGGCGAGGTCCTTCGCCTGCGCATCGGTGTAGGAGGGCACACCGTCGACCGCCTGGTCGAGGCCGCCGGCGAGGTCACCGGTGCCGTCGGCGAGCTTGCCGACGCCGGTCGACAGCTCGCCGGCCCCGGTCGCCAGCGCGCCCACGCCGTCGGCGAGCTGGTCGGTTCCTTCGGCGGCGGTCCCCGCGCCGCTGGCGAGGGCCTGAGCCCCGGTCGACAGCTGCCCCGCGCCCGACGCGAGCTGGTCGGCGCCGCCCGCGAGCTGGTCGGCGCCGCCCGCGAGCTGGCGCACACCCGTCGCGGCTTGCCCTGCCCCGTCGGCGAGCCCGGCGGCTCCGGTGGACAGTTGGCCCGCCCCGCCGGCGAGCTGGTCGGCACCGTCGGCGAGCTGCCCCATCCCGGTCGCGAGCTGCTGGGCCGCGGCGGCGGAGGTCTGCAGCCCCTGCGTCAGGGTCGGTCCGAAGTTCGCGAGGGTGTCGATGTCCTTCGCGAGCTGCTCCGCGTCGCCGACGGTGGCCTGCAGGCCGGGAAGCGCCGTCGTCGCCTGGGCCGCGGCGTCCGTCAACGAATCGCACAGCTCGGACCCCGCCACCGCGGGGTCGCAGGCCTCGGCGGCGGCCGAGATCGCCTCGACGGCGGCCGTGACCGCCTCGCGGTTCTGCGCGCCGTCGGCGGTGAGCGCCTTGATCCCGTCGACGATGCCGCTCGGGACCGCGGGGATGGCCGCGGTCTGCTCGGCCGCCTTCGTGAGCCCGTCGGCGAGTTCCTGCGTGCCGGTGGCGATCGGCCGCGCACCGGCGGCCCACTCGTCGAGGCCCGTCGAGGTCTTCGCCGCGCCGTCCGCGAGCTGGTCGGCGCCGTCCGCGAGCCGGTCGATGCCGTCCGCCGCGGTACCGGCACCGTCGGCGAGGCCGCGGGCGCCGTCGGCGATGCCGGTCGCGCCGGTGGAGAGCGCCCCCGCGCCCGACGCGATGCCGGACGCGCCGGACGACAGCTGCCGCACGCCGTCGGCGAGCGAGTAGCCGCCGTCGGCCGCGGTCGTCGCGCCGTCGGCGAGCTGCGCGGCACCGTCGGCGGCGCTCGTCGCGCCGTCGGCGAGCTGCGTCGCACCGTCGGCGGCCTTGCCGAGCTGCTCGTTCAGGGTGGTGAAGCCGAGGAACACGTTCTCGAGGTAGGTCGTGGTCAGCTGTTCGCCGAGGACGGATGCCGCGGTGCTCGTCACCTGGTTGGTGATGGCGTCGTCGACGATGCGCGCGTCGGGGGAGGGCGTCAGCTCGATCGTCGCGCGCTCGGGCGTGCCGCCGGGGGCGGTCGAGGTGGCGGCGGCCGAGAAGTTCTTCGGGATGGTGACGATCGCGTCGTACGTGCCGTCCTCGAGGCCCTCCGTCGCGTCGTCCTCGTTGGAGATCGTCCACGTCAGGTTGCTGTCGAGGTCGTCGGAGCCCTCGACGAGTCCGGCCGTCAGGAGGCGCCCGAGGGGTGTCGTCTGCCCGTTCACCTCCACCGGCTCGTCGTTGTTGACGATGGCGGTGTTCATCGCGTCGAGCCGCTCGGTCGGGTTGTAGAGCGCCGCGACGAGGATGCCGCCGATCACGGCCGGCAGCAGGAGCACGCCGAGCAGCGTGAGCCACGAGACGGGCCGTCGAGTCTGTGCGCGTTCGAAGGGGAGAGTCATGAGGGGATCACCTGGGTGTCGGCGTCGGTCGTGCGGAGGATGGGGGCGGTGAGGCGCAGGAGCTCGGGCTTCGGTCGGTAGGCGTCGCCGAGGAGGGCCCGCGCCGCGTCGAGGTCGCGCGCCGAGGCGACGATCGTCAGCGCACCGGCCTTCGCGGCGACCCTGTTGGCGGCGTCGCGGAGGAGCGCGGCGGCCTGATCGCGGGATGCCCCGGTCAGGGTGTCGAGCCCGGCGATCACGACGAAGCGCGTGCGCCCGGCGAGGGCGCTGCGCAGCTCGCTGAGGGGGGCGTCGGCACCGGCGAGGTCGGCGACCGAGACGTGGGCGCGGACCCACGGCGCGCGCCCGGGCAGCAGGTGCCCGGAGACCCGGAGCAGTCCGGCCGCCGGCTCGATGCGCCCGGCGACGGTCAGCAGGAACGCCCGCGAGACGTGCGGGTCGTCGGCGGTCACGAGGAGCGTGCCGCCGTCGTCGAGCCGGACGCTCGCGCCGGAGAACAGCACGAGATCGGTGTCGGCGGTCTCGGCGCGGACCTCGAGGTCGTCGGCCGCCAGCGCGCCGCGGTAGTCCGGCTCGGGCCAGTCGGCGTGGCTGCGCTCGTGCTCGACCGCCTCGCCCTCGATGTCGACCTTGGGCAGCAGGCGTTCGAGCCAGCGCGGCATCCACCACGCCTTCTCGCCCAGCAGGGCCATGACGGCGGGGGTGAGGGTCATGCGCACGAGGAAGGCGTCGACGGCGATGCCGACGGCGAGCCCGAGGGCGATTGGTTTGATCGAGCTGTCGCCTTCGGGGACGAACGCCGCGAAGACGGCGAACATGATGACGGCGGCCGCGACGACGACGCGCGCTGACGCGGTGAAGCCGCTGCGGACGGCGGCGACGGCGGTCGCGCGGTCGGCACGGCCCCCGCGGGCGCGCACGGCGTGGACGAAGTCCTCCCGCATGCGCGAGACGAGGAAGACCTCGTAGTCCATCGCCAGGCCGAAGAGCACGCCCATGAGGATGATCGGCATGAAGCTGATGACGGGGCCCGTCCGCGTGACGTGGAGGAGGTCGGCGAGCCAGCCCCACTCGAACACCGCGGCGACCGCGCCGAAGGCGGCGAGGATCGACAGCAGGTAGCCCAGGGTCGCCTTGAGCGGCACCCAGATCGACCGGAAGACGATCATCAGGAGGATGAAGGAGAGGCCGACGACGAAGATCCCGAAGGGCAGCAGGGCCGCGCCCAGACGATCGGAGACGTCGATACCGACGGCGGTGTAGCCGGTCACCTTGAGGTCGACGCCGTACTCCTTCTCCCACTCGTCGTGGTGCGAGCGCAGCTCGCGCACGAGGTCGGCGGTCGCGGGGTCGTCGGGGGCGGTGGTCGGCACGATCTGGATGAGGCCGGTGTCGGCGGTCTCGTTCGGGGTGGCCAGGGCGACGCGCTCGACGCCGGGGATCGCCTCGACCTCCTTCTTGAGGTCGTCCATCAGCCCGAGCGGATCGGTCGAGGTGACGATCGTGCCGGTCATGACGAGCGGGCCGTTCGACCCGGCGCCGAAGTACTCCGCGTTCAGGTCGTAGGCCTGACGCGCCTGGCTCGACGGCGGCTGGACGCCCGCGTTGGGCAGGGCGAGGTGCAGGCTCGCCGAGGGGATCGCCATCACGCCGAGTCCGACGATGACGGCGACCGTCGCGATGATCGGATGCCGCGTCACGAGCATAACCCAGCGGTTGGGCGGCATGACGGCGGGGGCCGCGGGCGCGGCATCCGTCGTGTCGGCCTCGGCCTCGGCCTCGGCCTCGGTCTCGTCGGCCTCCTTCTTGCGGCGTCGCGTCGGGACGCCGCGCTGCAGCATCCGTCCGCCCCAGCCGACCACGCGGCCCTTCGCGAACCCGAGGAGGGCCGGTGTCAGGCTGACGGCGACCGCGACGGCCACCGCCACGGCGACGGCGGCGGCGATGCCCATGGTCGACAGGAACGGGATGCCGGCGATGCTGAGGCCCACGAGGGCGATCATGACCGTCACGCCGGCGAACACGACCGCCGAGCCCGCGGTGCCCACGGCGCGGGCGGCGGACTCCTCGGGGTCCATCCCCGCGCGCACCTGATCCTGGTGGCGCGACACGATGAACAGGGCGTAGTCGATGCCCACCGCGAGCCCGAGCATCACGGCGAGCATGGGGGTGGTCGACGAGATCGTCGTGACGGCGGTCGAGAGGAAGATGAGGGCGATCGCGAGGGCGACGCCGATGAGTGCGCTGACGAGCGGGAACCAGGCGACGGCGAACGAGCGGAACGTCACGATGAGGACGAACAGCGCGACGAGCACACCGATCACCTCGACGATCGAGAGGGCGGGGATCGACGCAGCGAACAGGTCTCCGCCGAGCGCCGACTGCGCCCCGGCGGGCAGCTGGTCGTGGAAGTCGGTCGCGGCCTTCTCGACGGCGGCGATCGTCGCGTCGGACACCTCGGTGGACTGACCGTCGAACTGCATCTGGACGAGCGCCGCGCGGGCGTCGTCGGAGACGAGGCCGTCGACCATCTCGTCGAACGGCGAGGTCGCCGAGGTGACACCGTCGATGTCGCCGAGCATCGTCACCAGGTCGTCGATCTCTCCCCGGAGCGGCTGGTCCTCGACGGTCTCGCCCTCGGGCGCGACGACGATGAGCTGCGCGCTCGCGCCGCTCGCCTGCGGGAACGTGCGGTTCAGCAGCTCGAGACCCTGTTGCGCCTCGGTGCCCGGGATCGTGAAGGAGTTGTCGGTGCTCTTGGCGAAGAGGGCGACGCCGCCGCCGACGATCCCGAGCAGGACGATCCACGCGATGAGCACGCGCCACGAGTGGCGGTAGGCCCATCGGCCGAGGGTGAAGAGGATGGTGGACACGGGCGCTCCTGGTCAGAGTCGGACGGGTTCGATACAGCGCTGTATCCGATACACATGTGTATCGTAGACCCGCACGCCGGTGCCGAGCCTGAGGGGTGGGTGTGAGATGACGCGAAGCCGAGAGAACACGCGAGCGCGCCTGCTCGAGGCGGCGCACGAGGTGTTCGCCGAGGTCGGACTGGATGCGGCATCCGTCGAGGCGATCTGCGAGCGCGCGGGGTTCACCCGCGGCGCGTTCTACTCGAACTTCGAGTCCAAGGACGAACTCTTCCTCGCCCTTATCACGCGGCTCTCGGAGGACAAGCTCGACGAGGTGTCGGTGCGCGTCCGGCGGCTCTCCGGCACCGACAGTCCGCTCGATCTCGTCCGGCAGATCGCCGACATGTCGCTCGCGGAACGAATGGAGCCGCAGCTGCTCAGCGAGGTGCGGACGCAGGCGCTGCGCGACCCGCGACTGGCGGAGGCGTTCTTGGCGTGGCGGGCGCAGATGCTGGGCCGCATCGAGACGATCGTCCGCGACGTGAGCGAGCGCCACGGACTGCCGCTGCGGATGCCGGTGGCCGACGCGGCCTCGCTGCTGCTGGACGTGTCGGAGCAGTGCAGCGTGCAGGCGGCCCTCGAGCGGCTGACGGAGCGCCAGGCGAACCGGGCGATGCAGTCGCGCCTCGAGCAGCTCGTGCCGCTGCTGGTCGGCGAGGCCTGACGCCTACTCGGCGAGGATCGCGTGGCAGCGCTCGAGGCGAGCGAGCCACCAGTCCCGCCGCTCGGGCGCTGCGGCGTGCGCGTCGAGCAGCGCGGCGTCGGGGGTGACGCGACCGACCGTCAGCGCGCCGGACCGCGGCCGCAGCGGCTCCGCCGCGACGTCGGCGGCGAGCAGCGACGCAGTGCCCAGCCCGCAGTCGAAGGCGAGGTCGGGCAGGGCCGCGGCGAAGGCCGTGCCCATCGCCAGGCCCACCGAGGTGTCGAGGGCGCTCGAGACGACGGCCGGCAGCCCCGCCTCGGCGACGATCTCGAGCGCACGACGCACGCCCCCTAGGGGCTGCACCTTGATCACGAGGAGGTCCGCCGCGCCCGCGCGGGCGACGGCGACCGGGTCGTCCGCCTTGCGCACGCTCTCGTCGGCGGCGATCGGGATGTCCATCCAGCGGATGCGGGTGCGCAGCTCGGCGAGCTCGGGCACCGTCGCGCACGGCTGCTCGACGTACTCGAGGTCGAACCCGGCGAGGGCGTGCACGGCGTGCTCGGCCTCGTCGACGTTCCACGCGCCGTTGGCGTCGATGCGGATGCGGCCCTCGGGTCCCATCGCGGCGCGCACCTCCCGCACGCGCGCCACGTCGTCGGCGAGGGTCTGCCCGGGCTCGGCGACCTTGACCTTCGCGGTACGGCATCCGTCGAACCGGGCGAGCACCTCGGGGACGGATGCCGCGGCCACCGCCGGCACCGTCGCGTTCACCGGGACCGTGTCGCGCACCGCCGCGGGCGTGCGCTCCCAGCCGTACTCGATCGCGGCCGCGAGCCACGCCGCCGACTCGCGGTCGTCGTACTCGACGAAGGGCGAGAACTCGGCCCACCCCTCCGGTCCCTCGAGCAGCAGCGCCTCGCGGACGTCGATGCCGCGGAAGCGGGTGTGGAGCGGGAGGGCGACCACCCGCGCGCTCGCGCGCAGGTCGGCCAGCGGAGGCAGGTGCATGCCCCCATCCTGGCCCTCGTCGCGGTCGTGACGCCCGTGGTCGGCGGGCGGGTCCGCGATGCCGCGCCGGAAGTAGACTCGCGCGGGTGAGCAGCCCCCTCGCCCTCTGTCACCCGCTCGACGTCGAGTCCGTCCCGCGCCCCGCCCGGGCGCAGGCGCTGCTGGACGCGCTCGCCGAGCGGGTCGTGATCGCCGACGGCGCGATGGGCACGATGCTGCAACGGCACGACCCGACGCTCGAGGACTACCGGCAGCTCGAGGGGTGCAACGAGATCCTCAACGTCTCGCGCCCCGACATGATCGCCGCCATCCACGACGAATACCTCGCCACCGGGATCGACGCGATCGAGACCAACACGTTCGGGGCGAACTGGTCGAACCTGTCGGACTACGGCATCGACGACCGCATCCACGAGCTCGCCGCCGCCGGGGCGCGCATCGCGCGGGAACGCGTCGACGCCGCCGAGGCGCGCGACGGCCGCCTCCGCTGGGTGCTCGGATCCCTGGGCCCCGGCACGAAGCTCCCGACCCTCGGTCACACGACCTACGACCACCTCAAGCAGACCTTCGCGCTCCAGGCGGAGGGCCTCATCGACGGGGGCGCCGACGCGCTGCTGATCGAGACGTCGCAGGACCTCCTGCAGACCAAGGCCGCCGTCAACGGCTGCAAGCAGGCGATCGTGAATCGCGGCATCCGTCTGCCGATCCTCGTCGAGGTGACGGTCGAGACGACCGGCACGATGCTCATGGGGTCGGAGATCGGTGCGGCGCTCACGGCGCTCGAGCCCCTCGGTGTCGACGGGATCGGTCTCAACTGCGCGACCGGTCCCACCGAGATGAGCGAGCACCTGCGGCACCTGTCGAAGCACGCGACGGTGCCGGTCGTGTGCATGCCGAACGCCGGACTCCCGGTGCTGACTGCCGACGGGGCGCACTACCCGCTCACCCCGGACGAGCTCGCGACGGCGCACGAGCAGTTCGTCCGCGAGTTCGGGCTGGGACTGGTCGGCGGATGCTGCGGCACGACCCCCGAGCACATGGCCGCCGTCGTCGAGCGCCTGCGCCCGGTCGCCGCGCCGGCACCGCGGTCGCCCGTCACCGAGCCGGGGGTCGCGTCGCTGTACCAGCATGTGCCGTTCGACCAGGACACCGCCTACCTCGCGATCGGGGAGCGCACGAACGCGAACGGGTCGAAGGCGTTCCGCGAGGCGATGCTCGAGGGGCGGTGGGACGACTGCGTCGAGATCGCGCGGAACCAGATCCGCGTCGGCGCGCACCTGCTCGACGTCTGCGTCGACTACGTCGGTCGCGACGGGGTCGCGGACGTGCGCGAGATCGTGTCGCGGTTCGCCTCGGCATCCACTCTTCCGCTCGTCATCGACTCGACCGAGCCCGCCGTCCTGCAGGCGGGCCTCGAGCTCATCGGCGGGCGCCCCGTCGTGAACTCGGTCAACTACGAGGACGGCGACGGCCCTACGAGCCGGTTCGGCCGCATCATGCCGTTGGTCAAGGAGCACGGCAGCGCCGTCATCGCGCTCACGATCGACGAGCAGGGCCAGGCGCGCACCGCCGTCGACAAGCTGCGCATCGCGTCGCGGCTCGTCGACGAGCTCGTCGGGGTATGGGGGATGCGGGTCTCGGACATCGTCGTGGACTGCCTCACCTTCCCGATCGCGACCGGTCAGGAGGAGACGCGGCGCGACGCGATCGAGACGATCGAGGCGATCCGCGGACTCGTCGAGAAGTACCCCGGCATCAACACGACCCTCGGCGTCTCGAACGTGTCGTTCGGGCTCAACCCGGCGGCGCGGTCGGTACTCAACTCGGTCTTCCTGCACGAGGCGACGCAGGCGGGGCTCACCTCGGCGATCGTCGACGCGGCCAAGATCGTGCCGCTCGCCTCGATCCCCGAGGAGCAGCGGAAAGTCGCGCTCGACCTGGTGTGGGACCGGCGCGAGACGGATGCCGAGGGCAACGTCACCTACGACCCGCTCGCCGTCATGCTCGACATGTTCGCGGGCGTCGACACGGCCGCCCTGCGCGACCAGCGCGCCGCCGAGCTCGCCGCCCTGCCCGTGGGGGAGCGGCTCGAGCGCCGCATCATCGACGGAGAGCTCAAGGGCCTCGAGGCCGACCTCGACCTCGCGCGCGAGGGCGGCATCGCCCCGCTCGAGATCATCAACGACCACCTGCTCGAGGGAATGAAGGTCGTCGGCGAGCGGTTCGGCGCCGGCCAGATGCAGCTGCCGTTCGTCCTGCAGTCCGCCGAGGTGATGAAGACCGCCGTCGCGCTGCTCGAACCCCACATGGAGCGCACCGACGCGTCGGGCAAGGGCACGATCGTGCTCGCGACCGTCCGCGGCGACGTGCACGACATCGGCAAGAACCTCGTCGACATCATCCTGACCAACAACGGCTACACCGTCGTGAACCTCGGCATCAAGCAGCCCATCGCCGACATCATCGCCGCCGCCGAGGAGCACGACGCCGACGTCATCGGCATGAGCGGCCTGCTCGTGAAGTCCACGGTCGTCATGAAGGAGAACCTCGAGGAGCTCGCGTCGCGCGGGCTCGCCGGCCGGTGGCCCGTGATCCTCGGCGGCGCGGCGCTGACCCGCGCGTACGTCGAGGACGACCTCGCCGGGATCTTCCCGGGCGAGGTCCGCTACGCGAAGGACGCCTTCGAGGGCCTCGCGCTCATGGAGCCCCTCGTGAAGATCGCGCGCGGGGCGGACCCGGCATCCGTCGGTCTCCCGCCGCTGAAGAAGCGCATCCACTCGGCGGGGTCGAAGCTCACCCTGACCGAGCCCGAGGCGATGCCCGGGCGGTCGGACGTGGCATCCGACAACCCCGTCCCGGCCCCGCCGTTCTGGGGAACCCGGATCGTGCGCGGTGTCGCGCTCGCCGACTACGCCGCCTTCCTCGACGAACGCGCGACGTTCATGGGGCAGTGGGGGCTCAAACCCGGGCGCGGCGACGACGGCCTCACGTACGAGCGGCTCGTCGAGACCGAGGGGCGGCCGCGGCTGCGGTACTGGCTCGACCGCATTCTCGCCGAGGGCATGCTCGACGCGTCGGTCGCCTACGGCTACTTCCCCGTCGTCAGCGAGGGCGACGACGTCGTCGTGCTGCACCACGGCGCGGATGCCGCCGGTCGCCTCGGCGTGCCGGGGCTGCTCGCGCCCGACGGCGGATCCGGGGGCGAGGTCGGCACCGAGCGGCTGCGGTTCTCGTTCCCGCGCCAGCGGCGCGACCGGCACCTCTGCCTCGCGGACTTCGTGCGCTCCCGCGAATCGGGGGAGGTCGACGTGCTGCCCGTGCAGCTCGTGACGGCGGGCGCCCGGATCGACCAGGTCACCGCGAAGCTCTTCGCCGAGGACCGGTACCGCGACTACTACGAGCTCAACGGGCTCGTGATGCAGCTGACCGAGGCGCTCGCCGAGTTCTGGCACGCCCGCATCCGTGCCGAGCTCGGCTTCGCCGGCGAGGATCCCGCCGACACGGCCGGCCTCTTCAAGCTCGAGTACCGCGGCGCGCGCTTCTCGCTGGGGTACCCGGCGTGCCCCGACATGGAGGACCGGCGCAAGGTCGTCGAGCTGCTGCATCCCGAACGGATGGGGGTCGAGCTCAGCGAGGAACTGCAGCTGCATCCCGAGCAGTCGACGGATGCCTTCGTGTTCCACCACCCCGAGGCGAAGTACTTCTCGGTCTGACGGGCGCCCGGTGAGCGGGCCTCAGAGGCGCGTGTAGCGGGCGCGGAAGAAGGCGTAGACGCCGTACGCGATCCAGCCGGCGCCCACGAGGACGAGCAGGATCTTGCCGGCGGGGAGGTCGGCGATCGTGCGCAGGGCTCCGTCGAGTCCACTGGACTTCTCGGGGTCGTTGGTCGCGGCGGCGAAGAGGAACAGGACGCCGACACCCGCCATCGCGACGCCGCGGGCGATGTAGCCGACGGTGCCGAGGATCCGCACGCCGCGGCCCGCGGTCCCGCCCGGCATGCTCAGGTCGCGCTCGAAGCGTCGCGTGACGCCCTTGACCACGAGGTACCCCGCGATGGCGATCAGCACGATCCCGATGGCGACGACGAGGAACACACCGCCGGGCGTCGAGAGCAGGCCCGCGGTGAGCGAGGTCGTCGAGCCTGACGAGCTCGACGACCCGCCGGCGGCGAACGTGCCCGCCGTGACGGCGAGGGCGAGGTAGACGAGCCCCTTCGCGCCGTTCTTGACGATGTGCACGGCGCGGTCCTTGCCGGAGTCGGCGCTGCGGTCGACGACGGCGCTCAGCAGATGCCACAGCCCGAGGGTGGCCAGCCCGATCGTCACGGCCCATAGCAGGAAGATGCCACCGGGGGCTGCGGCGAGCTGCGCGAGGGCGCCCGACTGGTCGGCCTCCTGCCCGCCGGCGCCGCCGAGGGCGATCGAGATGGCGATGACGCCGATGAGGATGTGGACGATCCCGCTCGCGGCGAAGCCTGCCCGGGCGAGGACGTGGACCGCCCGGCTGTTCTTGGCGTCGTGGGCCGCGCTCTTGGCTGTCGAGGTCATGGCGTCAGCCTAGGCACCGCGACCGCCGGCCACGCAGGGGTTGCGCTCCGCTGTACAGTGACGCCGGGAGGGCGGATGACACCGACACTGCACGACGTCGCACGGGTGGCCGGCGTGTCGATCAAGACGGTGTCGAACGTCATCAACGCGCATCCGCACGTCCGCCCCGCGACGCGGGAGAAGGTGCAGCGGGCGATCGCGGAGCTCGGGTACACCCCGAACCTGACCGCCCGGAGCCTCCGCAGCGGACGGACGGGCGTGATCGCCCTCGCCGTGCCGGATCTCTCGTTCAGCTACTTCGCCGAGCTCGCGGGGATGGTCATCGCCCGCGCCGAGGAGCGCGGCGTCGTCGTGCTCGTCGAGCAGACCGGCGGAGAACGCGACCGGGAACGCGAGCTGCTGCGCAGTCCCCGGCTCGGGCTGACGGACGGCCTCATCCTCAGTCCGCTGGGGTTGGAGGCATCCGACCTCGCCGACCGCCCGCGGACGTACCCGACGGTGCTGCTCGGCGAACGGGTCTACGACGCGCCCGTCGACCACGTGACGATGCAGAACGTCGACGCGGCGCGGGCCGCGACGCAGCATCTGCTCGCGGCCGGACGTCGGCGCATCGCCGTCCTCGGCGCGCACGACGACGACGGCGCGGCAGGGCTGCGGCTGCGGGGCCACCGCGCGGCTCTCGCCGACGCGGGCGTCGCGCACGATCCGGACCTGATCGTCGAGACCCGGTTCTGGGACCGGGCGGGCGGCGCCGACGCCGTCCGCGACCTGCTCGCGCGCGGCGTGGACTTCGACGCGGTGTTCGGGCTGAACGACACCCTCGCGCTCGGCGCGATCCGCGCGCTGCAGGAGGCGGGGCGACGCGTGCCCGACGAGGTGGCCGTCGTCGGGTTCGACGACCTCGACGAGGCGGCGTACGCGATCCCGTCGCTCACGACGATCGACCCGGGTCGGCAGTGGATCGCGCAGACCGCGGTCGACACGCTGCTGGGCCGGGTGGGGGATGCCGCGGGCGAGGCGCGCGTGGTGTCGGCACCCTTCGAGGTGCGCGTGCGGGAGTCCGCGCCGGCGCGCTGACGCTCGACGCCCGGCATCCGCTCGTTCGGTGATCGCGGATGCAATGGATCTCGCGCGACACGCCGGTCCCGGGTCGCCTGCCGCGGCGTGCCGTCGCGGATCCATTGCGTCCGCTGACGCTTGACGCCCGGCATCCGCGCCGCCATCATGAATTACAACGTTTACCGGTCTGACCAAGAAAGCCCAAAATGACCTCCGCACGCCTCATCGTCGACGCCGCAGCCCCCATCGGGGAGGTCCGCCGCAAGATCTTCGGCGGCTTCGTCGAGCACCTCGGCCGGCACATCTACGACGGCATCTTCGAGCCGGGTCATGAAACGGCGGATGCCGAGGGGTTCCGCACCGACGTCATCGACCTCGTCAAGGAGCTCGGGGTCGACACGATCCGCTACCCGGGCGGCAACTTCGTGTCGGGCTTCCGCTGGGAGGACTCGGTCGGTCCCGTCGCCGAGCGCCCGCGCCGCCTCGACCTGGCCTGGCACTCGACCGAGACCAACGAGGTCGGCCTGCACGAATTCTCGTCGTGGCTCGACAAGGTCGGCAGCGACCTGATGATGGCCGTGAACCTCGGCACGCGCGGCACGCTCGAAGCGATCGATCTGCTCGAGTACTGCAACATCCGCTCGGGCACGACCCTCAGCGACCAGCGCGTCGCGAACGGCGCGACCGAGCCCTTCGACATCCGTATGTGGTGCCTCGGCAACGAGATGGACGGCCCCTGGCAGCTGGGTCACCGCTCCGCGGAGGACTACGGAAAGCTCGCGTCGCGGACGGCGAAGGGGATGCGGCAGCTCGACCCGTCGATCCAGCTCGTCGTCTGCGGCTCGTCGGGTGCGACGATGCCGACGTTCGGCGAATGGGAGCGGGTCGTGCTCAGCCACACGTATGACGACGTCGACCTGATCTCGTGCCACGCGTACTACGAGGAGAAGGACGGCGACATCGGCAGCTTCCTGGCCTCGGCGGTCGACATGGACCGCTTCATCGAGACGGTCGTCGCGACCGCCGACCATGTCGCGGCCGTCAAGCGGTCGTCGAAGAAGATCGACATCTCGTTCGACGAGTGGAACGTCTGGTACCTCTCGCGGTGGGAGAACGTCGAGAAGATCGACGGCATCGACAACTGGCCGGTCGCGCCGCGACTGCTCGAGGACGTCTACTCGGTGGTGGATGCCGTGGTGTTCGGCAGCCTCATGATCTCGCTGCTCAAGCACGCCGACCGCGTCGCGAGCGCGTCGCTCGCGCAGCTCGTGAACGTCATCGCGCCGATCATGACCGAGCCGGGCGGACCGGCGTGGCGCCAGACGACGTTCTTCCCGTTCTCGCTCACGTCGCGCCTCGCGCAGGGCGAGGCGATGCGGGTGCTCGTCGACGCGCCGTCGTACGAGACCGCCGTGTTCGGCGAGGTGCCGCTCGTCGACGCCGTCGCCACGCACGACGACGCCACGGGGCGGAGCGCCGTGTTCCTCGTCAACCGCAGCACGACCGAGTCGATCGAGGTATCGGTCGACGTGTCGGGCCTCGGGGCCACCTCGATCGCCGAGACGCACACGCTCTCGGACGACGACGTGTACGCGAAGAACACGCTCGCCGATCGCGAGCGCGTCGCGCCGCGCGCGAACGACTCCGCCGCTCTGGACGGCGGCACGCTGAGGATCACGCTGCCCCCGGTGTCGTGGACGGCGGTCGCGCTCGCCTGAGACGGGCGCCGCAGGTGCGACACTCTCGGGTGAGGGGGTCGGCATGAGGCGTGCGGGTGTCGTGGTGGTTCTTCTGGTCGCCGCGTCTCTGACGGGGTGCACCTCGCAATCGTGCGCGAGCTGGGTGGATTACGAGTCCGACGAGGATCGTGCGCGCGACGCCGACGTCGTCGTGCTCACGGACGACATCGAACCGGACGGAACGATGAACATCCTGGGGTTCGACGCCAACGCCTACCGTGTGACCGTCGCCGACGTGGAGAAGGGCGATGTCGCGGTCGAGGAGGAGATCCGCGTCGGCTCGACGGCAGACAACTGTTCGGACGCGCCGTACGGTCCCCGCGATCCGATGTCGCAGGACGGCCGGCTCCGACTGTTCCTGCACGTGGGGGAGACCGGGTTGCGCACGTTGACCCCCTTCGACGGCGTGCGACCCGCCGCGTGAACCTCGTCTTCCACCAGCGGCTCGACCTCGTCGGCGAGGCGCTCGTCCCGGCATCCGAATTGGCGATGCTCGACCCGACCGCACACGCGCGGGCGATGGCGAAGTACGACGACACCTCGGAGCGGCGGCGGTTGCGCGAGACCGCGATCCCCGGCACGGGGCGATCGTGGACCGAGGTGGTGTTCCTCAGCCCGGTACACCCGCACGCGATCTGGCGCGCTTGGCGTGAGGTGCGAGGCAAGGAACTCCCGCGCACGGAGTTCTGGGCGATCCCCGCCGCGGACCTGCCGCCGGGGACCGTCGTCCTGGACCGCACGGTGTCGGCGGTCGGCGACGCGATCGACCCGTCGGAGGTGGTGCCGTTCGAGGTGGCATCCTTCGTCACCGCGACCGAGATCCCGCCGGCCAACCGTGCGTGGCTCGAGGAGATGGTGCGGCGAGGCGTGAGCGGGGCGTGGTTCCATGGCATCCCGCACGTGCTCGCACCGGGCACGGTGCCGCTCGGCAACGCCCGGGTGATCAGTTGGGACGAGCCGATCTGACTCAGCGCCGGTAGGCGTCGACGACCATGTCGCCGCGGATCCCACGCAGCGCGTCGATGATCGCCGGAACCGTCTTCGTGCCCGCCGTCCGCAGTACGACATCGTGCGGGCCGAGGGGCTCGAGCCCGCCGGTGCGCACCCGCACGACCTCCCAGCCCGCGGCGCGCAGCAGGGCGTCTTTCCGCCGATCGGATGCCTCCCGCTTTCCCACGTGCTCGAGCCCGTGACGGCCCGGAGTGTCGTACTCGATCGCGACTCGCAGTTCGGGCAACAGGATGTCGGGCCACACCTCGCGGTGCCGGAAGAACGGTCGCCCGACGCGCACCGCCGTCATCCCCTCGGTGAACAGGAGCGCCTGCGAAAGCTGTTGTCGCAGTCGGCCTTCGGCAGCGGATGCCGGTCGTGGCGCGCACTCGCTGACGAAGGGCTCCCCGACGGGAAGGTCGGGGGTCTTCTCGCAGACCGCGGGCGCCGCCCGCTTCGATCGCGGGGCCGGAGCGGGGGCCACCGGCATCCGCACCGCCTTGGCGCGGTCGACGGCGGCGAGCACCTGCGCGGCATCCACCCGCTGGACGACCTTCACCGGTCGCGGCGCCGCGAGGGCGGAGCACTCGGGACACCACGCCGACCGCCGCCGGACGCGTCCCGGTCGCTCGCGCTGTTCGGAGGGGGTCGCCGCGAAGCGGTGGCCCGCCGTGCACTCCCAGCACAGCAAGACGTCGGCCGCCGGCGGGATCTGCGACAGCGAGATCCCCTCGTTGAGGTCGGGGTGGTACTGCCGCACGAGCTCGGGGTAGGCGGCCCACGCCGACCGGTACGTGCCGACCGGGTAGGGCACGTCGACGCCGCGCGAGAACTGGCGCCGCTGCCACCACCACCGCACCGGTTCCGTCACGCTGCCGACGGTAGGCGAGGGCTCGGACACGGCATACTGCGAGGATGCGTCTCCTCCGACTCGCCGCCGTGCTACTCACTTCGCTCGCGCTCGCCGGCTGCGTCTCGACGGCGAGCCTCGAGTCCGAGCAGTCCCCGACGCCGAGCGCCGAGCGGACACCGGCCGCATCGGCCGAGCAGGTCACCGAGCCGCCGCGGTGCGCGGAATGGGCCGGCGACACGACGATGCTCATCAACCTCGACGAGGTGCTCGGTGTGATCGAGCCGGCGGACCCGATGGCCGGGTGGACGGCGTCCGGCAATGACCTCGTGAGGGGTGACGGTGCGTGCGCGCCGGTCTCCACGCAGCCGGTGGGCACCGTCGAGACCTGTGCGGCGCCGGATGCCTCTCTCGACGACGTGTCGCGGGCCGTCTCCAGCGCTCCCGTCGAGTACATGTTCGCCGTTGGGGCGGAGCGCCAGATCGCGGGCTACGTGGAAGGGCGCACGACCGCCGAGGAGTACCTGGTCCTGGGGATGCAGGCGTGGCGGTTCGCGACGCCGGCAGAGGCTCAGGCAGCGCCGATCCTCGACGCGCTCGCCGCGTGCGAAGGGTCGCAGGCCGGCGACGGTCGAGTGCGGATCTTCGAGGGGACCGAACCCGCGGTCGTGGCGTCGCTCGAGGGCCGGGATGTCTTCGTCGTCCGCAGCGCGCGGCCGGTCACCACGGAGGGCGAGGATGCGGGGCTGACCGCCACGGAATCGTCGCTGCTCCCGGAAGCGAGCGTGAACGCGGCCGAGGAGTGGTGGCAGACGCAGGCTGCCGCAGCGTTCAGCCGCGAGCCTCGAGGGTGACCATGCAGCTGTTCCGGGGGCTGTCCGTCATCGCCGCCGTCGCCGTCCTCGCTCTCACCGGGTGCGTCTCGACGGCGGAGCTGGAATCCGAGACGTCACCGACGCCGACACGGACGGTCGACCGCCCGCCCGCGGAGCCCGCATCCTGCACGCGCGAACGCAGCGTCGATCTTACGGTCGCGAACTCGACGGACGGGCTGCCGGGCGTCGATGAGGTGGCGTCGATGGAGTGGACCCTGGCGGGATACGAGCGAGGCGAGGGAGCGTGTGCCCCGGAGGGAACCTCGGAGAGCGCGACGACAGTCTGCTCGCCCGTGATCGGAGACTCCCCGGCGTTGTCGGCACCTCTCGATGACATGTTCGCGGCGGGGTCGCTCCGCCAGACCTCGGCTCGCGTGCGGGTCGACATGACGACCGGCGCGGAGTTCGCCTATGCCGCGTCGACCTGGCGGTTCCCCTCGGCGGCGGATGCCGCTGCCGCACCGTTCGTGGGCCTGATCGCCGCGTGCGACGACGTCGTCACATCGACGGACGACGACCGTCGCCGATGGGAGCTGTACGACGGCGACGAGCCGCACCTCCGACTGACCGTCGACGGCGCCGACGTCCTGCTGTTCCGGAGCCTCTCCGTCGCCGCCGAGGGCGAGGAGGGTGAGATCATCGGTCTTCCGTCCACACGCTCGGGTCTGCTGTCGCTCGCGGCGGTCGACGACCTCGAGGAGTGGTGGCTGTCGAACACCGCGCCCGACGAGCCCTGACCCGGGCTCAGGCGACCTGCTGGCCGCACATCCCGCACACGCCGGTCGCGGAGACCTCGACGAAGCAGTCCGGGCACATCGCCCGCACCACGTCGAGCGACGCTGCGGGCCGCTTGGGGGCGGCGGTGCGCTCGGGCCGTGCCTTGGCCGCCGAACCGCGGGCCCGCCCGGGGCTCGCGACCGACGGCGGGGGCGGCGGGGCGGTCTTCGGGGCGTGCTCGGCGCAGTAGTACCGCACGAAGCCGGCGTGATTGTTCGGATGCCGGTGCTTGACGACCCACAGTTCGGTGCGCTCGCGCGGCTCGCTGCCGGCGGGGCAGCTCACGCAGCGGGTCGGTTCGCCGGGCACCGCGTCGGCGGCGAGGACGGGCGTCTCGAACGGAAGAGCGTCCCGCCAGTCGGAGGATCTCGTGATCTTCATGCGGGTGTCCTTCCGCGGCGCTCGTCGGGGGTGAGAGCCGCCCTACAAGCTTCGCACGACGGTGACGGGTTCGGGCGCCCCGGAGGGCGCGACCGGGCGCGACATCGGCTTGGCCCGCCGCAGTGAACGGAGCAGCGGATGACCCACGAGAGCGAGGCCGACGACGGTCGTGACGGCCCGCACGGTGTCCCAGCCGGCCGTCGAGGTGACGAGCGAGTAGAGCAGGAAGCTCGCGAGGTTCTCGGTCAGCGGCGCGCCGGGGACGTAGGAGATGGACGTCCCCGCCCCGACGGCGAACGGCCAGAACCAGAGGTTCATGACCAGGCCGAACAGGTACGACGCGATCACCCCGTACCCCGCCAGCATGACGACTTCGCCGCGCCCCCGCACCCGCGCCGGCAGGAGAGCGGCGCCCGCCGCGACCCAGCCGCACGCGAACATCTGGAACGGCAGCCACGGCCCGACCCCGCCCCACACGAGCGACGACAGCAGCAGCGACGCGGCGCCCAGCAGCATCCCGAACCGTGCGCCGTAGGCGCGGCCGGCGAGGATCAGCAGCACGAACAGCGCCTCGACGCCGCCGACCCCGGTTGACGCGAGCCGGATCGCGCCGCCGATCGCGGCGAGCGTCGCCAGCAGCGCGAGCGTGTGGGCCGACCGGATCGACGCGTCGACCGCCGTCGCGACGAGCACGACCGCGAGAGGGGCGAGCGCGAGGGCGATGACGGGCGCCGCGGCCTGCGCCTGCGACGGCAGCGCGGCCGCGACCAGCGGCCAGGCGAACGCACCGGCGGCGAGCAGGTTCGCGGCGAGCAGCACGAGTCCGCGCGAGCGCGGGCGGGCGAGCGCGGCATCCGATCGTTCGCGGATCCGGACCACGTCGCGGGATTCGGATGCCGGGGGCACGTTCGATCCGAATCCCGCGACGATCTCCGAATCCGACGGCAGGCCGCCCGGACGCAGCACGCCGCCGTCGATCCGCACCGCGCGATCGGCCAGCACGCCCGCGAGCTCGGCGTCGTGCGTCGCGAACACGACGGCGGCGCCGGCCTCGGCGGTGCGCACGAGCGCCGCGGCGACGAGCGCGCGGGCGGCGGGGTCGAGGCCGCGCGTCGGCTCGTCGACGAGCAGGGCCGCGGGTCGCCGGGCGCACTGGATCGCGATCGCGAGACACCGTCGCTGGCCGGCGGACAGATCGAGCGGATGCCGCCGGCTCAGCGCCGTCGCCGCGGAGGACTCCGCGGGCACCCCGATCAGGTCGAAGAACACCGCGGCGGTGCCGGTCGTGCGGGCCCGACGGTCGGCATGACGGCACTCGGCCTCGACCGTGTCGCGCACGAAGAGGTCGTCCGAGGCATCGGGCACGAGCGCGACACGGCCCGTCGCCCGGGCCCCCGGCGCGCCGAGGGCGAGCGCCGTGAGGAGGCTCGACTTGCCCGCGCCGTTCGGTCCCTGCACGGCGACGATTTCGCCCGCCGCGACGCGGAGGTCCGCGGCGTCGACCGCGGTCCGCGCGCCGTGGCGGACGGTCAGCCGGTGCGCCTCGAGAACGGTCGCCCCGACCTGCCGCGCGCCCGAACGGGGCAGCGGCACCTCCTCCCGCCGCCCGACGCCGACGACGCCGTCCGCGACGCCCGCGAACTCGTCCGTGCGGTGCTCGGCGACGACGACGCACACGCCCGACCGGCGAGGGAGATCCGTGAGCAGCGCGACGATCCGGGCGCGGGCGGCGGTGTCGAGATCCGCGAGCGGCTCGTCGACGAGCAGCAGTGCCGGGGCGTCGACGACCGCGGCCGCGATTGCGACGAGGGTCGCCTCGCCGGCCGAGAGCTCGCGCACGCGGCGGTCGAGGAGCGCCGTCACACCGACGCGCTCCGCGACCTCGGCGACCCGCGCATCGATCTCAGGCGTCGCCGCACCCCGCAGCTCGAGTGCGAGGCCGATCTCGTCGCGCACCCGTTCGGCCGCGAAGCCCTGACGCGGATCCTGCAGCACGGTCCCGACCGACCGGGCGGTGTCGCGGGGGAGCCGGGTGTCGCGCGGCATCCCGACCACGTCGACCGTCCCGGCGCTCCATCCGCCGTCGGTCGTCGTGTGCAGACCGGCGAGTCCGCGCAGGAGGGTGCTCTTGCCGGCGCCGGTGGGACCGACGACGAGGGTGAGCGTGCCGGCGGTCAGGTCGAGCCGGTCGACGGCCGCGATCGTCCGGTCGCCGAAGCCCCACGCGGCGCCGTCGAGGCGCACGACGGGGTCGGCCTGCGCGACCGCTCCCGCGCCGGCGTAGCCGCGCAGCTCGAGCGCCGTCCCGAGGGCGACGGCCCGCTCGAGCGTGCGTTCGAGCACCGGGGCGAGCAGCCGCACGCCGGCGCGCTCGCCGCGAAGGCGCGCGGCCCGTCGCGCGGCGCGCACCGCGTCGGCCAGCGCCGGAAGCGTCGCCCAGGCGAGCGCGAGGGCGCGCGCGAGCCCCTGCAGGGGACCGCGGCGCGCCGCACGCGCGAACAGTCGCGGCGCGTCGAGCACCGCGACGAGCGCGCCGACGATCAGGAGCGGCACCGCGATGGGCAGAGCGGATGCCGCGGCCTCCGCGATCCCGCCGGCGGTCACCGGGCCGAGCACCTCGACGTGCGCGAAGGGTGGGGGCAGACGCCAGGACGACAGGTCGAGGAGGAGCGTCCCGTCGCCGTCGGCACCGCCGAACAGGACGCGGTACAGCACCCGGACCACGACGAACCCGGCCGCGACGGCGGCCGCGGCGCGCAGCGGTCCGGGTCGGAAGGTCACGGCGTCGGCGCCGCCGGTTCGCCGTCGAGCGAGAAGAGAAGTTCGAGGCTCTCGCCGGGCGAGAGCTGCAGGGTCGCGATGCCCTCCTGCGCGAAGCCCCACTCCGCGTCGGCGGACGGGCGCACCCACAGGCCCCAGTACGCGAAGCCGGCGGGCATGCTCTCGCAGGACTCGACGTAATCGGGGTCCTCGGTCGAGCCGACCGGCTCGTCGGCCGACGGCTGTCCGTTCACGCGGCAGACGATCTCGTCGCCGTACTCGGTCGTCCCCTCGAGCTCGACCCCGGCGGCGGCGAGGGCGTCGGTCGCGGCGATCGGCTCGTCGGCCGGCACGCACGTGTCGAGCGCGACCTCGTCCGCGCCCGGCAGGTTCCCGCCATCGACGATGACCGTCACCCCGGAGTCGGCGGTGCACGTCGCGGCGGACGGCGCCGGCGACGGCGAGCCGGGATCGGCCTTCGGCGCGGCGGGCGCGCAGGCGGACAGGGTGAGCGCCAGCACGGCGGCGGCGAGGGCGGGGAGGGCGCGGGACATCACCGCTCCAGGGTAGGGGTGTGCGGCTCCTCGCGACGGCGCGTGTGACGCTGTGCGGCATCCGCTCGGCTCGGCCCCGCGCGTAGGCTGGCCGGGTGACCGTCTCCGAGCTCTTCGACCCGGCGGAGTGGACCGCGGCGCCCGGCGCCGAGGCCTACACCGACATCACCGCGCACGTCTCGACGGACGGGCGGATCGCGCGCATCGCGTTCGACCGGCCGGAGGTGCGCAACGCCTTCCGCCCGCACACCGTCGACGAGCTGTACCGCGCCCTCGACGCGGCGCGGCAGGACCCGAGGATCGGCGTCGTGCTGCTGACCGGCAACGGTCCGAGCCCGAAGGACGGCGGGTGGGCGTTCTGCTCCGGCGGCGACCAGCGCATCCGCGGTCGTGACGGCTACACCTACGCCGCTGACGATGCGACGACTCCGGACCCCGCGCGGGCGGGACGCCTGCACATCCTCGAGGTGCAGCGCCTCATCCGGTTCATGCCGAAGGTCGTCATCGCCGTCATCCCCGGCTGGGCGGCCGGCGGCGGGCACTCGCTGCACATCGTCTGCGACCTCTCGATCGCCAGCGCCGAGCACGCGCGTTTCAAGCAGACCGATGCGGATGTCGGGTCGTTCGACGCGGGCTACGGCTCGGCGTACATGGCGCGTCAGGTCGGCCAGAAGGTCGCGCGCGAGGTGTTCTTCCTCGCCGAGGAGTACTCGGCGCAGCGCGCGTACGAGATGGGCGCCGTCAACCGCGTCGTGCCGCACGCCGACCTCGAGCGCGAGGCGATCTCGATGGCCCGGACGATCCTCGGCAAGTCGCCGACCGCGATCCGCATGCTGAAGTTCGCGTTCAATGCGATCGACGACGGGATGGTCGGCCAGCAGGTGTTCGCCGGTGAGGCGACGCGGCTCGCCTACGGTACCGACGAGGCCGTCGAGGGCCGCGACGCGTTCCTCGAGAAGCGCGACCCGGACTGGTCGCCGTACCCGTACCACTCCTGAGTCCCGCGATGCAGCTGCGCGCGCTCGACTCCGCCGATCCCCGCGCCGTGCTGCGCGCGCTGCGGTCCGCGGTGCTCGGTGCGGGGCCCGCGGTCGCGCTCGGTGCCGCGTCGGACCTGCCGGACGAGGTGCCCGCCGGAACCGCGGTGGTCGTCACGACGAGCGGATCGACGGGCTACCCCAAGTCGGTCGCGCTCAGCCGGTCGGCACTGACCTCGTCGGCGCTCGCGACCGCCGAGCGGATCGGCAGCGGCGCCTGGCTGCTCGCCCTGCCCGCGACCTACGTCGCCGGCGTGCAGGTCATGGTGCGCGCGCTCGTCGCAGGGCGCGACCCCGCGATCCTCGCAGGCTCGTTCACGGCGCAGACCTTCACCGCCGCCGCATCGGCGATGGCCGCAAGCGAGGGCGGGCGCCGCATCCCGACGTACACGTCGCTCGTGCCGGCGCAGGTGCAGACGCTGGTCGAGGCGGGGGAGCGGGATGCCGCGGTCGCCCGCGCGTTCGCCTCGTTCGAGGCCGTGCTCGTCGGCGGGCAGGCCCTCCCGCCCGCGCTCGCCGAACGGGCCGCGGCCCTGGGCGCCCGGATCGTCCGCACCTACGGGTCGACCGAGACGAGCGGGGGCTGCGTCTACGACGGGCGGCCCCTCGAGGGCGTGCAGGTGCGGATCGCAGACGGTGAGGTGCAGCTGAGCGGCCCGACGCTCGCCGACGGCTACCTCGGCGACTCCGAGCTCACCGCCGAGGTGTTCGTGCGCGACGCGGACGGGACGCGCTGGTACCGCACGGGAGACACCGGTTCCGTCGAGGACGGCGTGCTGCGGGTGGCGGGGCGCCGCGACAACGTCATCGTCTCGGGCGGGGTGAACGTCTCGCTCGACCGGGTCGAGCGGGCCGTGCGCACCGTGCCGGGGCTCGAGGCCGCCGTGATCGTACCGACGACGGACGAGCGGTGGGGGGCGGCATCCGTCGTCGTCCTCTCGCGGGCGGCGCTCGCCGACCGGAGCGAGCCCGATGTGCTCGAGGAGGCGCGCCGGGTCGTCGCCGCGGCGATCGGGGCGCCGGCGCGACCGCGCGAGCTGCTCGTGCTCGACGCCGTGCCGCTGACGACGAGCGGCAAGCCCGACCGGGCGCTGCTCCGACGGCTGCTGGCGGAGGACGAATAGGATCCTTGCTCGTGGCCGCATCCCGAAAGACCTCCCGTAAGCCCGCCGCGAAGCGCTCCGGTTCGCGCGGCAACCCGGCGAAGGCGCGCGTCTCGTCCGCCCCGCCGAAGCCCGCCCCGGTGACGGCGCGCGACTGGATCGGCGCCGCGCGGCTGCGCACCCTGCCCCTCGCGATCAGCCCGATCCTCGTCGGCACGGGCGCGGCGATCGCCGTCGGCGCCGGGTTCCACTGGGTGCTCGCGCTGTGCTGCCTCGTGGTGGCGGTGTCGCTGCAGATCGCGGTCAACTTCGCGAACGACTACAGCGACGGCGTCCGCGGCACCGATGACCACCGGGTCGGCCCCACCCGCCTCACCGCCTCGGGACGCGTCGCGCCCCGCGCCGTCCTGATCGCGGCCCTTCTCTTCTTCGGGATCGCGGCCGTCACGGGCCTCGCGATCGTCATCCGCACGCAGTTCTGGTGGCTGCTCGCCGTGGGCGCGGTCTGCATCGTCGCGGCGTGGTTCTACACCGGCGGCAAACGTCCGTACGGCTACTTCGGCCTCGGCGAGCTGTTCGTCTTCGTCTTCTTCGGCCCCGTCGCGGTCATCGGGACGACGTTCGTGCAGGCGGGGTCCGTGCCGCAGGAATCCTGGGTGCCCTCGATCGCCGTCGGCGCCCTCGCGTGCGGCGTGCTCGTGACGAACAACCTGCGCGACATCGACCAGGACCGCGTCGCCGGCAAGCGCACGCTGACCGTGCTCATCGGCAAGCGCGCGTCGCAGGTGCTCTACACCGTGTTCATGCTCGTGCCGTTCGCGGTCGTGCCGGTGCTGGCGGTCTTCTACCCGGTGGCGTGGCTGTCGCTCATCGTGCTGCTCGCGACGCTGTCGGCGACGCTCATCGTCTGGACGTACCGCACCCCGCGGGAGCTCATCGTCGCGCTGCAGCTCAGCTCGCTCGCGTCGCTCGCGTGGAGCGGGTTCATCCTCTGGGCGTACGTCGCCTGAGCGTCAGTTCGCGGCGTCCTCGACGGCTTCGTCGCTCTCGGCACGCTTGCGCGCCGCGCGGGTCTCGGCGATGCCGGTCGAGACCTCGTCGAGGGGGCGACGCAGGAAGAGCATCGAGAGGCTCAGTCCGATCAGGGCCGCGAAGATCGCCGCGAGCCAGTACTGCTCGCGCAGCACCGGGAAGAGCATCATGATCCCGAACGGGACGAAGAAGGCGAGCAGCCGCAGCAGCGCGTAGACGAAGGCTGAGCGGGCGCGCATACCGCCATTCTACGGCCGTGCACCCGGGGGTTCGCCCGGGCCGCCTCGGGCCGCGGGCGCGCACCTAGGATGGAGGAATGGCGCGCGTGTACCTCGTTCTGGCGCTGCTGCTGGCCGCGTTCTGGGTCTACAGCATCGTCGATTGCGCCGTGCAGTCCCCGACCCGTCACCGCGGGGTCAGCAAGCCGATCTGGCTGCTTATCGTGATCCTGCTGCCGGTCGTGGGCGGCATCCTCTGGTTCGTCATCGGTCGTTCGCGCGCTTCGTCGAACCGGGTGGTCTTCCGCGCCCCCGACGACGACCCCGACTTCCTCGGTCGCCTCAACACGACGAGCGATCAGGACGAGCGCATCCGCCGCCTCGAGGAGGAGCTCGCCGCCCTTGACTCCGAGGCGCCCGACCCGCGCGAGCGCCCCGTCGACCCGCCAGCGGACGACGACTCCGACGAAGAGTCGCGCGGGTCGCGTTCCTGACATGACGCGCGACGGATCCGGCCGTGCGCCCGCGACCGACGCCGCGGCGGCGCTGCTCGGCCGGTTGATCGAGCGCGGGCTGCGCCACGTCGTCCTCTCGCCGGGCTCCCGCTCGCAGGCCCTCGCGCTGGTCGCGGCCGAACTCGAGTCGCGCGGCCTCATCCGGCTGCACGTGCGCATCGACGAGCGCGTCGCCGGGTTCACCGCGCTCGGCATCGGACGCGAGAACCGGATGCCGGCGGCCGTGATCTGCACGTCCGGCACCGCTGTCGCGAACCTCCTCCCCGCCGCGCTCGAAGCGCACCACTCCGGTGTGCCGCTGCTGCTGCTGACCGCGGACCGCCCGCCCGAGCTGCGCGGGGTCGGCGCGAACCAGGCCACCCGTCAGCCGGGGATGTTCTCGGGCTTCGTCCGTCTCGAATCCGACCTGCCGGTCGCCGAGGTCCTGTCCGACGCGATCGACGGCGACGAGGTGGCGCCCTTCCGCGCCGCCGCCGACGAGGGGTGGGATGCCGCGGTGGGCGCCGGATCCCGCGTCGCCGGGCCCGTGCACCTCAACGTCCCGTTCCGCGAGCCGCTCGCCGGTGCGCTGCCGGAGTGGCTGTTGTCGTCGACGGGAGTCGTCGCGGCATCCGACCCTGCGGACGCCGCCGACGGGACCGCCGAAACGGAGTGGGGCGCGCACTACCAGGGCGGCGGGGGCGTCGGCGCGGCGCTCCAGGTCGCCGGTGCGGAGCCGGTCGTGCTCGAGGCGGGGCCGCGGACGGTCGTCGTCGCGGGCGCCGATGCGGGGACGGATGCCGAGCAGTTGGCGCACGAGGGCGGGTTCCCGCTCATCGCCGAGATCGTGAGTGGCGCGCGCTTCGGTCGGCACCTCGTGCACGGGTACCGGCGTTTGCTGTCCGACCCCGAGCTCGGCGGCCGCGTCGAGCGGGCGGTCGTGTTCGGGCACCCGACGCTGAGCCGCGAGGTGGCCCGGCTGCTGAGTCGCGCGGACGTCGAGGTGCTGGCGGTGCGCGGTCCGGGCGAGCAGCTGAACCTCAACGGCACGACGGTCGCCGTGGACGGCGTGACCGCTCCGTCGGCGGCCGCGGACCGGGAGTGGCTCGGAGCGTGGATGCGGGCGTCGCGGGAGCAGATCGTCGACCTCAGTCCCGCCGCGCCCGATGCCGATGCGCTGTCGTCGCCGGTGCCGGCCGAGCGGTTGGGGGCGATCTCGGCCGAGCTCGGCGCGATCCGCGCGCCCGTCGATCGGGCGGTTCTGGTGGATGCCGTGTGGCGGGCCACGTGGCCGCACGACCGGCTGCTGTTCGGGTCGTCGCGGCTGGTCCGGGTGGCGGACGAGATCCTCGGCGGCAAGAAGGTGCCGGTGCACGCGAACCGCGGGCTCGCCGGCATCGACGGCACGGTCGCGACAGGGCTCGGGATCGCGGCCGCCTCGCAGCGCGGTGCGACGCCGGGGGTCACGCGGGTGCTGCTGGGCGACCTGGCGTTCCTGCACGACGTGGGGGCGCTGCTGCATCCTCCGTCCGAGGGGGAGCCGCGGATCCAGGTCATCGTCGGCAACGACGGCGGCGGGACGATCTTCGACGGTCTGGAGGTTGCCGGGATCGCCGGTGCCGAGGCGTTCGACCGGGTGCAGTTCACGCCGCAGACGGCACGGATCGAGGAGGTCGCCCGCGCGTACGGGTGGGAGTACCGCCGGGTGACGACGCGGGGCGCGCTCGACCAGGCGTTGACGTCGCCGGCCGGGGGCCGCCAGATCATCGAGGTGCCGCTGACGCGGTAGCCGCGGCATCCGCAAGACCGTCGCGCGCAGGTCTCCGGCAGGGCAGGATGTGCCGCATGAGTGCTGACGATCACTGGACCGGGTCTCCGTCGACGCTGTTGCGCGTGGGGGCGGGGTTCCGCCTCGCCGATGTCGACCCGGCGTCGACGCCCGGGTACGACGGCGACAAGAAGTCGGGGCAGGCGGATCTCGCCGCCGCGGCGGAGGAGTTCGATCAGTTGCAGGAGCGGCTGTACGCGCAGAGTCGCACGCAGTCGGATGCCCCGTCGGTGCTGCTCGTGCTGCAGGCGATGGATTCGGCGGGCAAGGGCGGGATCGTTCGGCATGTGATCGGCGCGACGGATCCGCAGGGCGTGCATCTGAAGGCGTTCAAGAAGCCGACGCCCGAGGAGCTGTCGCACGACTTCCTGTGGCGGATCGAGCGGGAGGTTCCCGAGCCCGGGTACATCGGGGTGTTCGACCGGTCGCATTACGAGGACGTGCTGATCGGTCGGGTGCGGCAGCTCGCGGCTCCCGAGGAGATCGAGCGCCGGTATGGCGCCATCGTCGACTTCGAGGACGGGCTGGCGGCGCGCGGTGTGCACCTCGTGAAGATCATGCTGCACATCTCGGGCGATGAGCAGAAGGCGCGTCTGACCGAGCGGCTCGAGCGTCCGGACAAGCACTGGAAGTACAACCCCGGCGACGTCGACGAGCGGGAGCTGTGGCCGGCGTACATGGACGCGTATCAGGCGGTGTTCGATCGGACGTCGACGGATCGCGCGCCGTGGTTCGTGGTGCCGGCGAACCACAAGTGGTACGCGCGGTTGGCGGTGCAGGCGCTGCTGATCGAGGTCTTGGAGCGGATCGATCCGCAGTGGCCGGCGGCGGACTTCGACGTCGAGGCCGAGAAGGCGCGGCTCGCGGCGACCTGAGCGGTCAGTCGAGGTGCGAGCGGATGGCGCGGACGACGGCGTCGGGCCGCTCGACGGGGGCGAAGTGCCCGCATCCGGGGATGACGTCGAGGCGGACGTCGGTGAAGTGGTCGGGCAGTCTGTCGGCCCAGTCGGTCGGGAACAGCGGGTCGGCGCCGGGCCACAGCATCGTCGTCGGAACGGTGATGGGGGCCGTGTCGGCGGTGTAGCCGCGGTTGGCGACGTACCACTGCAGGCTGGCGGCGAACGCGCCCGGCCGTGCGTAGGCGGCGATGATCTGGTCGAGGTGCGGCGGGGGCGCGGCATCCGCTCGCCAACTGCTCCAGGTGTGGGTGAGGTAGGTGCGGACGGCGCGTTCGTCGCCGTCGATGAGCTGGGTGGCGACGGGGTCGCGGTGGAAGTGCTGGTACCAGAACACAGACGCGAGGGCAGGGGATGCGGCGCGGTCGCCGATGCCCGGGTAGGCCGGGGTGAGGACGGCGCCGTGGAACCGGCTCGGGTCTGCGCGGAGGGCGGCTTGGGCGATGCGGCTGCCGATGTCGTAGCCGACGATGATGACGCCGCTCGTGATCCCGGCTTCGTCGAGTTGCGCGAGGACGCGTTCGGCGTGCGATTCGGCGGTGGATGCCTCGACGCTCGGGATGCCGTCGAACCCGGTCCCCATGCCGAGGAGGTCGGGGGTGAGGGTGCGGTGGTCGGTCAGGTCGGCGGTGACCGCGTCGTAATCGGAGGGGAGTCCCGGCCAGCCGTGCAGGAGGACGACGGTGCGGTCGTCGCGGATGTCGGTCGTCATGGCGGCACCCTACAGATCGTCGCGGACGTCGCCGATGACGCGGTCGATCCAGTCGCGGCGGGGCAGGGTGGGGATCGCGTCGCGGGGGAACCAGGCGATCTCGAGCAGCTCGTCGCCGTCGGGTGTGGCGTCGCTCGTGAGTCCGCAGTCGTAAGCGGTGGTGACGTATCCGACCTGATCGCCGTTGGGGTACGTGACCATCATCGGTTCGCCCGCGTAGACCCCGACGATGCCGCGGATGCGGACGCGGGCGCCCGTCTCTTCGAGGACTTCCCGCGCGAGGGACTCGGCAGGCTCCTCCCCGGGCTCGACCCCGCCGCCGATGAGGCTCCAGAGTCCGGAGTGGCGGTGGCGGGCGAGGAGGAAATTCTGCCTGTCGCGGATGACGGCGGTCACGCCCGGCAGGAGCAGGAAGTCCGTGCCGATGCGCGCGCGGAGGGAGGCGACGTAGTCGGACATCGGCATTGGTCGAGTGTAGGCAGTGGGCCGTGGCGGCGAGGCGCGGCGGGACGCGCTTGTTCGCGCCGCGGGCGTCAGAAGGGCGCGGGTTCCGCTGGGGTGGGCGGTGGTGGTGGTGCGGCAGGGCTGAACGCGACCGCGGGGATAGGTGCGTCTTCTCTGTAGGTCCTGCCGAGGGGTGAGGTCCATTCCAGGACGCCACCCTTGAGTTGTCGCACTCTCCACGCGGTGAACTGCTTCATGGAGTGATGCCTCTGGCACAGGTGGGCGAGGTTCGACAGTTCGGTTCGTCCGCCGAGGGCGTGGTCGTGGGTGTGGTCGACTTCGCAGCGGATCGCCGCGACGCGGCATCCGGGGAACCGGCAGTGCTGATCGCGGGCTTGCAGGAACCGTCGCATCCCGGACGGGACACGGTACGAATCGGTCGACACCGTGACCGCCGTGGTCGGGTCGTGGAACAGACGCTCCCAGATCTGAGTACCGCCGGCGAGCGTCCGGGCGGTGGCGGGGTCGATCGGGGACCGGCCGGTGAGGTCGCAGGGCCCGTCGTCTTCTCCGGTGAGGGTGGCGGCGGGGACGAGGACCTGCACGCGTGCGCGGATCGCTCCGAGCGGGCCGGCGGTGGTGTCGCGGGTGTCATCCAGGGCCGGGGTCCCGGCGAGGAGGAGGTCGGCGAACACGTCAGCGCGGACCTGGTCGATGGAGCGCTGGTCGGTGGCGATGATCGCGGCGGCGTCATCGTCGTTGCCCTCTTCGTCACCAGTGAGTGTCGTGGCGGCGTCCCCGAACGCAACACCCGCACCGCCGCGAGCGGCAGTCCGTTCGTCACGGGTGTCGATGATCGCCCTTGCCTGCTGCGTCAATCGGTCGCAAATTCCTTCGGCGATCACCGTCGGCAAGGTCGCGACCACGTCGGACATCCCGTCTCGTCCGGGCACGATCCGGACGTACCGCCCAGCGGCAGCTTCCTCATGCCGCTCGGCGAACGAGCGGGGATGCATCCGGTGCGCGAGGACCTCCAACTCGCCCCGCACCCGGTTCGGGGTGTCCTTCTCGCATCGGCTGATCGCGATCTGTTCGAACTCCGCCCACATCTCCGCAGGCAGGCTCGTCCCGGTCTCCAGGATCGCGATCGCGTGCCCGCGGATAATCCGCCCCTGCTCCCACGCCTCGACCGTCGCCGGAAACCCTTCGACCAGAGTCCGCGCCTCACCGATCCGGCGTTGGACGGTCCGATCCGTCACGCGCATGACCCCGCCGACCTCGGCCGCGATCGACCGCAGGGCCATGTCGTGGACCTGCACACGCGCGTTGCGCTGAGCAGTCTGCGCCTCCGCCAACCGCCCTGCAGCGGCCAGCGCCCGAAGCTCCCGGACCTGCACGCGCGCCAACTCGACGGCCACAGCCCCAACATCAGCGACGATGCCCGCCAGGGCGGCGAGATAGTCCTCGCCACCGGGGGTTTCCGCCGCATCCGCCATACCTGAACTCTGCCACCCACCACCGACATCCACCCCGGCAAAACGGGCCCAGAACACACGTTATGCACACCCCCAAAATGAGAGTCCTCACATTCTTCGCGGGTTCGATGTGCGGCAGATCTCTCGCACCCTCCGTACCGGTGCAGCCCCAGCATCCACCCCTCAGCGCACTCCGTAATCGCGCCGGGTTCGGACATCGTCGCCGGATTGGGATGCCGCCACCTCATCCGAATCCGCGCCCACCCCCCCGGGCACCCGCCCCACACGCAACCCCACACCGCCAGGTCAACCCCCGCTCCACACCTCCCGCACCCGGCTACCGTGAACCTCTCCGGCGACGAAAGGCATCGCGTGAGGGCACGTCCAGACGGGCCGTCGATCCAGGAGGTCACGGTCGGCGGCACCACCTTCCGCGTCGTCCTCTCGCCGCGCGCCGACGCGGCGCACATGTACCTCCTGGTGCACGGCATCGGCATGTCGCACCGCTATCTGCGCCGCCTCCACGCCGAGCTGGCGCACGACCACGCCGTCCTTTCGATCGATCTGCCGGGGTTCGGCGGGCTCCCTCAGCCCGCCCGCGAGCTCGACGTCCCTGCGATGGCCGCCGCGATCGCCCGCCTCCTCGCACACCTCAAACTCCCGCCGGTCGTCGCGGTCGGCCACTCGATGGGCAGCCAGTGGGTGATCGAACTCGCCGCGCAGCGTCCCGATCTGGTCACGCACGTCGTCGCGATGGGTCCCGTCGCCGACGACCGGCACCGCACACCCACAGCCCAGGCACTCGCGCTGGCGCTCGACATCTTCCGCGAGCCGCCGCTCGCGAACTGGCTCGTCCTCAGCGACTACGTGAGGTGCGGCATCCCCTGGTACCTGCGGCAACTGCGCCACATGCTCGCCTACCGCACCGAGGACCGGGTGCGAGCGCTCGCACGCCCTCTGCTCGTCATCCGCGGTGCGCGCGACCCCATCGCGGGGGCGGCGTGGTGTCGACGGCTCTCCGCCGGTGCCGCGGATGCCGAGACGTCGGAGATCCCCGGCAGCGGACACGTCGTCCAGCACAGCGCCCCGCGAGGGATCGCCGACGCGATCGTCGCGTTCCGCGCACGGCAGGAGTCGCGATGACCTCTCTCGTCCGCAACGCGGCATGGTGGGCGCGCGACTACCTCTTTGCGCTGCGCTGGCAGGTCGCCGCGACCCTGACGCGCACCGATCCGCGGCAGTTCCTGACGGGTGAGCTCACGCCCATCGTCATCCTCCCCGGCGTGTACGAGACCTGGCGGTTCATGACGCCGCTCATCCGCGCGATGCACGACCGCGGGCATCCCGTGCACGTCCTGCCGGTGCTCCGCCGCAACCGACGTCCCGTCGATGACGCCGCCGCCCGGGTCGTCGGCTACCTTGCCGAGCAGGACCTGCGCGGCTGCGTGCTGCTCGCGCACAGCAAGGGCGGACTGGTCGGCAAACGCACCATGGTCGTCGACGCGCCCACCGGCCGCGTGGATGGCATGCTCGCCGTGGCCACCCCGTTCGGCGGATCACGTTACGGCCGACTCATGGTCCTCCCGTCGCTGCGGATCTTCTCCCCGCGCAACGCCACGATCGTCGCCCTGTCGCGGGAGCACGAGGTCAACGCGCGCATCGTCTCGATCTACGGCCGGTTCGATCCGCACATCCCGGAAGGCAGTGAGCTTCCGGGCGCCGCGAAGAACGTGCGTCTCGACACGGGCGGTCATTTCCGTGTGCTGGCCCACCCGCGGGTCATCGCGGAGCTGATCGGCCTCTCCGAGGACGCCCCAGTCGTACCCTGAACCCGTGCGACTGTACGTTCACAGCACCGACCGCGACGGCTCCTCCGCCTGGCCCTCGTCGGGGCCCGGCGATGCGCAGTACCTCCCGCTCGACCTCACCCTCCCGCTCGACGCGCTCTCCGCCGCGCCGATGGATGCCGCACCGCGAGGCGCGACCGTGTTCGCCCATTCCGCCGCCGCCGTCCCCGTCGCGCTCGGCGCAGCCCGGCTGTCGCCCCGAGCTCTCGTCCTCGTCGAGCCGGCGCTCTACGACATCGCTCGAGGTCATCCCGCGATCGAGGCCCACATCGCCGAAATCACTCGCGCGAAAGCCTTCGCCGACACCGGTGACCTCTTCGGCTACTGGTCCATCGTGCGGCCCCTCATGTTCGGCGGCCCCGCCGACCCGGCGCGCTGGGAATCCGAGCGTGCCGGGGTCGCGCGCTTCGCGGCGAGGCGACCGCCGTGGGGGTTCGGCGTGGACGCCGCGAAGCTGCGCGCCATCCCGACCCTCGTGGTCACAGGCGGCTGGAACGCCGAGTACGAAGCGATCGCCGAGGTGCTCGAGCGACACGGTGCGCATCGCCGGACACTACCGGGCCGTGGTCACCGGCCGCAGGACCACTCCGACTTCGCCGCGGTCGTCGAGACGTTCCTCGCGGACGTCTGACCGCCCTCAGGCGAGTGCGTCGACGATCGGGCGGAACTTCACCCGGGTCTCGAGCATCTCGGTCTCCGGGTCGCTCCCGGCGACGATGCCCGCGCCCGCGTGGGCGATGAGCGCGATGTCGCCCTCGCCGTGCACGTCGAACTGCGCGCACCGCAGCGCGATGGCCCACTCGCCGTCGCCGTTCGCGTCGATCCAGCCGACCGGCCCGGCGTAGCGCCCGCGGTCGAACGGCTCGACCCGCCGGATCACCTCGAGCGCCGCCTGCGTCGGAGTCCCGGCGACCGCCGCCGTCGGGTGAAGCACCTCGACGAGGTCGAGCGCCGACGCGTGGCCCGAGAGCGTGCCCTCGACATCTGTCGCGAGGTGCCACACGTTCGGCAGCTTCAGCATGAACGGCTCGGGCTCGGCCACCAGCGCGGTCGTGTGCGCGCGCAGCGCGGTCAGCACGCTCTGCACGGCGTACCGGTGCTCGTCGAGATCCTTCGCGCTGGTCGCCAGGGCGACGGATGCCGCGGTGTCCGCGTCGGCGTCGGCACCGCGCGCGGCGGTCCCCGCCAGCACACGGGCGGTCACGGTGCCGCCCGAGACGGTGACGAGGGTCTCGGGGCTCGCGCCGATCGCGCCGTCGACGGCGAAGGTCCACGTGTCGGGGTAGGCCGAGGCGAGGGCGCGCACCAGCCGGCGCAGGTCCGACCCGGCGGGCACCGACCCGACCAGGTCGCGGGCGAGAACGACCTTGGCGACCTCGCCCGAGACGATCGCTTCGAGCCCGGCCCGCACCTCCGCCTGGTAGCCGTCGGGTGTGCAGGCCCCCGGCCCCACGACCGCCGACCAGTGCGGTCCGAACGGGATGGACTGCGGCTCGGGACGCTCGGGCTCGCCGTCGGTGAAGACATGCGTGACCCAGCTCGTCTCGCCCCGGCGGCCGACGATCATCTTCGGCACCGTCAGCGTCGGCGTCGCCGCGCTGTGGGCCGGGTCGAACGGCAGGGCCCCGAACGCGACGAGGCCGGACCCCGGCATCCGCACCTTGTCGTCGACCTCGGCGACCTCGGACACCGCCCGCCACCAGGCGACGACGGACTCTCCCGCCGGCAGCTCGGCGGCGCGGCCCCAGCCGACGAGCATGTCGCCGCGACGCGACCAGACCGTCGGGTCGCCGGGAGCGGCGTAGGAGAGGGGGTCGTCGACCGGCTCGATGCGGCGGGTGACGGCGCGCAGCCGGGGAGCGCCGAGCGCAGTCGAAGTCACGCTCTCAGCCTAATCCGGCCGCACCCACCCGAGCCCCGTGGGGCAGCCCCGCGGCATCCCGCCCCGATTAGGCTCGACACGTGACCGAACAGCCCTCCCGCACCCCGTCCACCCGCGCGGACCTCGGCAAGGATCCCGCGCGCGTCAGCGGCATGTTCGACGAGGTCGCGGCGGGCTACGACCGCACCAACACGATCCTCAGCCTCGGCAACGACAAGCTGTGGCGCATCGCGACGACGCGCGCCATCGCCCCGCGCCGAGGCCAGAGGATCCTCGACCTCGCCGCCGGCACCGGGGCGAGCTCGGTCTCGCTCGCCCGCTCGGGTGCCGAGGTCGTCGCGGGCGACTTCTCGGCGGGGATGATCGCCGAGGGCAAGCGGCGGCACGGCGGCATCCCGAACCTGTCCTTCGTCGAGGCGGACGCGACGGCCCTGCCGTTCGGCGACGAGGAGTTCGACACCGTGACGATCTCGTTCGGGCTGCGCAACGTCAACGACCCCGACACGGCGCTGCGCGAGATGCTCCGCGTCACCAAGCCCGGCGGGAGCCTGGTCATCTGCGAGTTCTCGCACCCTCCGGCAGCGCTCATGCGGGGGCTCTACCGCTTCTACAACGACCGGGTCCTGCCCGTCGTCGCGCGGGCGTTCAGCTCGAACGCCGACGCCTACGACTACCTCAACGAGTCGATCCGCGACTGGCCCGATCAGCGCACCCTGGCCGGCCGCATCCGCGCCGCCGGGTGGGAGCAGGTCGCCTGGCGCGACCTGAGCTTCGGGATCGTCGCACTGCACCGCGCGCGCAAGCCCGCAACCCCGGGCCGGGCCTGAGGCGCGACGGGTACGCTGGAGGCATGACCCCCCGTCCCGGTACTCCGGGCTCGCAGATCGCGAGCCGTCTCGGCGTCACCGAGCGCATCTTCGTGGGCCCGCGCATGCGCAAGCTGCTCGCCACGGTCGAAGAGGGACTCGACCTCGTGGAAGCCCGCCTCGCCGGTGAGCTGAAGGTCGGGGACTCGCTCGCCGACGTCACCTCGCGCTACCTCTACGAGGCGGGCGGAAAGCGGATGCGGCCGATGCTCGCGATCCTCACGGCGCAGCTCGGCTCCGGGGTCACCGACGACGTCCTCGCCGGCGCGACGGCGCTCGAGATGACCCACCTCGGCTCGCTGTACCACGACGACGTCATGGACGAGGCCGACCGTCGCCGCGGCGTTCCCAGCGCCCACGCGGTGTGGGGCAACAGCGTCGCGATCCTCACGGGCGACCTGCTCTTCTCGCGTGCCAGCCAGCTCATGGCCCAGGTGGGCGAGCGCGCCATCCGGCTGCAGGCCGACACCTTCGAGCGCCTCGTGCTCGGTCAGATGCACGAGACCGTGGGCGCCCAGCCGGGCGACGACCCGGTCGACTTCTACCTGCAGGTCCTCAGCGACAAGACCGGTTCGCTGATCGCCGCCGCCGCCGAGACCGGCGTCGTCTTCTCCGATGCCTCCGACGAGTACGCCGCGCCGGTGCGCGAGTTCGGCGAGCGCGTGGGTGTCGCCTTCCAGCTGCTCGACGACGTCATCGACCTGTCGGCCGACGCCGAGGAGACCGGCAAGGTCCCCGGCACCGACCTGCGTGCCGGCGTGCCGACGATGCCCTATCTGCTCCTCGGCCGTGCGACCGACCCGGCCTCGCAGGCGCTCAAGGTCACGATCGACGAGGGTGTCGCCCGCATCTCCGACGGCGCCGACCCCGTCATCCTCGACGCCCCACTCGCGCAGCTGCGCGACCACCCCGCGACCGAGGCCACCCGCCGCCTCGCGCACGAATGGTCGGACCGCGCCGTCGCCGCCCTCTCGCCCCTCCCGGACGGCCTCGTCCGTGAGGCGCTCACGCGCTTCGCGCAGGTCGTCGTCGACCGCTCCAGCTGATCACCGGCGGAACCGCCGCTTCTTCGTCACGCCCGCGCGCGGGCTCTCGGAAAGGACACCCATGACCAAGCTCCGGCTGGCCATCGTCGGCGCAGGACCCGCCGGCATCTACGCGGCGGACATCCTCCTCAAGGCAGAGCGCAAGTTCGACGTCTCGATCGACCTGTTCGACCACCTGCCGGCGCCCTACGGTCTCGTGCGCTACGGCGTCGCCCCCGACCACCCGCGCATCAAGGGCATCATCAACGCGCTCCGCGACGTGCTCGACCGCGGCGACATCCGCATCTTCGGCAACGTCCGCTTCGGTGTCGACATCACGCTCGCCGACCTGAAGAAGCACTACAACGCGGTCATCTTCGCGACCGGCGCGATCAAGGACGCCGACCTCGACATCCCCGGCATCGACGCCGAGGGCTCGTTCGGCGCCGCGGACTTCGTCAGCTGGTACGACGGCCACCCGGACTTCCCGCGCGAGTGGCCGCTGGATGCGGCATCCGTCGCGGTCCTCGGCAACGGCAACGTCGCGCTCGACGTGGCGCGCGTGCTCGCCAAGCACGCCGACGACCTGCTGCCCACCGAGATCCCCGCGAACGTCTACGAGGGTCTGAAGGCCTCGCCCGTCACCGACGTGCACGTGTTCGGCCGTCGCGGTCCCGCGCAGGTGAAGTTCACCCCCCTCGAGCTGCGCGAGCTCGGCGAGCTGCGCGACGTCGACATGGTCGTCTACGACGAGGACTTCGACTACGACGAGGCCTCGAAGGCCGCGATCGCCTCGAACAAGCAGGTCATGGTCATCGACCGCGTCCTGCAGTCGTGGCGCCAGCGGCCGAGCGTCAACAATGCCGGCGGCGAGGCGAGTCGCCGGCTGCACCTGCACTTCTGGGCGCGTCCCGTCGAGATCACCAAGGATGCCGACGGCCGCGTCGCGGCGATCGTCACCGAGCGCACCCGTCCCGACGGCTCCGGCGGGGTCGAGGGCACGGGCGAGCTCCGCGAGATCCCGGTCGGCCAGGTCTACCGTGCCGTGGGCTACTTCGGTTCGCCGCTGCCGGACGTGCCGTTCGACAAGCGACACGGCGTCATCCCGAACCATGAGGGTCAGGTGCTGAAGAAGGGCTCGAACGAGCGGGTCCCCGGCGTGTACGCGACCGGCTGGATCAAGCGCGGCCCGGTCGGCCTCATCGGTCACACGAAGTCCGACGCCATGGAGACGATCCGTCACCTCATCAACGACCAGGCCTCGTGGTGGACCCCCGAGGACCCGTCCGACGAGGCGATCATCGCGCTCCTCGCCGAGCGTCAGGTCGCGTGGACCGACCTCGACGGCTGGCACCGGCTCGACGAGCACGAGGTCGCCCTCGGCGCACCTCATGAGCGCGAGCGGATCAAGGTCGTCGACCGCGACGAGATGGTGCGGGTCTCGCGCGGGGAGTGAGGCTCCGATGAGCGGCCAGTGGGAGACGGATGTCCTCGGGCGTCCGTTCCAGTCCCTGACGCTGCCCCTCGGCACCGACCAGGAGGGCGAGGTCGTCGCGACGCTCGTCCGCCTCGAGCCGCCGACGCTCGCGCGGCTGACGGGGCCGCTGCGCGACGTCGACGTCCTCTATCTGCACGGCTGGTCCGACTACTTCTTCCAGGTCGAGCTCGCCCGGTTCTGGACTTCGCACGGAGCGCGCTTCCACGCGCTCGACTTGCGCAAGTACGGCCGCAGCCTGCGCCCCGGCCAGACGCCCGGGTTCGTGACGTCGCTCGAGGTGTACGACGCCGACATCGCCACAGCCCTCGACGCGATGGGCCACGGTCCCGAGGGTGCGCCGTCGCGGCGTCGGCTCGTGATGATGGGGCATTCGACGGGCGGCCTCACCGCGACGCTCTGGGCCTCGCGGCACCACGGCCGCCTCGCGGGGCTCGTCCTCAACAGCCCGTGGCTCGAGCTGCAGATCGGCACCCTCGGGCGCCAGGCACTGTCGCCCCTCGTGCAGATGCGGGCGCGCGTCGATCCGTTGGGTGCGCACCCCGTCGTCGACCTCGGCTTCTACACCCGCGCGCAGACCGAGGTCGGCGCGCTGCCCGTCCGCGGTTACCGGCGCGAGTGGCGGCCTGAGCGCGGGTTCCCGACGCACCCGGGCTGGCTCGCCGCGATCGTCGAGGGGCACCGTCGGGTGTCGGCGGGCATCGACGTGGGTGTTCCGACCCTCGTGATGCTGTCGACCGCGTCGACGAATCCGTTCGCGTGGAACGCCGAGATGACCGGCAGCGACTCGGTGCTCGTCGTCGACGACATCGCCCGCGCCGCCACCCGGATCGGGCGCGACATCACGCTCGCGCGGATCGAGGGCGGCATCCACGACCTCTTCCTGTCGCGTCCGGGCCCTCGCGAGCAGGCCTACCGTGCGCTCGAAAGGTGGCTCACGACGGGTGCGATCGGGCGCTCGCGCGGTTCGAGGCGATCCCGAGCGTCAGGCTGAGCAGCGCGCCGACGAGCATGACGCACGCCATCGGCACCGCGGTCTCCTCGCCCCACAGGCCCACCACGGGGGTGATGAGCGCGCCGACCGCGAACTGGGACGCGCCCATGAGGGCCGCGCCAGCGCCGCGGTTGCGGGGCGTCGCCCGGGCGAGGCCGAGCGCGTTCGCGTTGCCGAATGTGAGACCCGCCGCCCCCATGGTGGCGAAGGCGCAGCCGAGGAAGAGCGGGATCGACAGGATGCCGGTGGCCGCCGAGACCGTCATGACCGTCGCGGACGCGACGCCCAGCGCGGCGCCGACCACCAGCATCCGTTCCGGTCCGATGCGCGGTGCGTAGGTCGCGTTGATCAGGTTCGCGACGAGCAGTGCGACCCCGCCCCCGGCGAAGCCGAGGCCGTAGAGGAAGGGCGGCATCCCGAGGATCACCTGGGCGACGAAGGGGGATGCCGCGACGTAGGCGAACAGGCCCGCGAACCCGGCGACGTACGCACCGGTGTAGCCGAGGTAGATCGGGTCCCGCACGAAGTGGGCGAACGACGATCGCATGGCTCGCAGCCCGCCGGTGTGGCGGAGTTCGCGAGGCAGTGACTCCGGCACGACGAGCCAGGCGAGCGCGAGCATCAGGACGGCGATGACCGCGAGGGCCGTGAGCACCCCGCGCCACCCCGAGAACGAGGCGACCAGTCCGCCGATCGGGGGAGCGACGAGGGGGCCGAGGCCGCCGACCGTCGCGATCAGACTGAGGGCCCGGACCGCGGTGCGGCCCGTGCTGAGGTCGACGGCGATGGCGCGGGCGATCACGACGCCGGCCGCGCCCGCCAGTCCCTGCACCAGCCGCAGGGCGATGAACACCTCGATGGTCGGCGCCGCGACGAGGGCGATGCTCGTGAGGGTGAAGGCGCTCGTCGCGAGCAGGAGCACCCGTCGACGTCCCCACATGTCCGAGAGCGGTCCGAGCAGCAGTTGGCCGACACCGAGGCCCAAGAGAAAAGCCGTCAGCGTCAACTGCACCGTCGCGGGCGCAGCGTCGAGCTCGCGGGCGATCTGCGGCAGCGACGCGAGGTACATGTCGATCGCGAACGGACCGACCGCCGAGAGGAAGCCGAGGACGACGACGAGCCGGCGCGTGAGGTGCGGCCCGGTCATGCGGGCGGGCGCAAGAGCGCGCCGAGGGTGCGCAGGGTCGATTCCAGCCCGACCGCCGGATCGAGCAGCCACTGGATCTGCAGACCGTCGGATGCCGCGATCAGAAGCGACGCGAGGTGTTCGGCCGAGACGTCGTCGCGCACCAGGCCCTCGGCCTGCTGTCGCCGCAGGCTCTCGGTCATCGTGGCGCGGAGCCCGGTGAAACGGGCCGTGAAGAACTCGCGCCCGACGCCGGACTCCGTCTCGAGCGAGGCGGCGAGCAGGGTGGAATACAGGGTGACGAGACCGGGCACCTCGACGTTCTTGATCGCCGCCTCGATCATGGTGTCGATGCCGGGGCGGAGGTCGGGGGAGTCGACGCGGCTGTCCTCGGCGTGCTTGTAGACGGCGACGAGCAGCTGTTCGCGCGAGTCGAAGTAGTGCAGCAGGGCGGCGTGCGAGACGCCGATGGCCTCGGCGATCTTGCGGAGTGACGTGCCGTGCGCCCCGCGCTCGCGGAAGACCTCGATCGCGCGATCGAGGATCTCCTGCCGCCGGGCGACGCCCTTCGGCTGCGATCCGCGGCGGCCGATCACGCCCTCGTCGTCCTGACCCATGGGGACAGAGTAGGGCCGTCGACGAAAAACCTCCAACTGGAGGTTTTTCTGCTATCGTCGTGGCCACGCCGCCCCGCGGCATCCGACAACGACGTACGAAGGAAGGCCCATGGCTCTGCCACTCGCCTCTGTCCAGCTCTACACACTCGCCAAAGAGTTCAGCGAGGACATGTCCGGATCGCTCGACAAGCTGGCTGCGATCGGCCTGCGCAACGTGGAGGCGTTCGACTTCGTGCGGCGTCCCGACGAGATCCGCGCGGCCCTCGACGCCAGCGGCCTCGCCTCTCCCACCGGCCACGCGCCGCTGCTCTCGGACGAGCTCTGGACCCCGGACGGCTCGATCCCGACCCCCGCTCCCGAGGTCGTCTTCGAGGCGGCCGCGACGATCGGCATGACGACGGTCATCGACCCGTTCGTGCCCGCCGAGCGCTGGCTCACCGAAGAGGGTGTCGCCGACATCGCCGAGCGCATGAACCGCGCCGCCGAGAAGGCCGCGGAGTTCGGCCTGACGGTCGGGTACCACAACCACGCGCAGGAGTTCGTGGCGGACTTCGGCGGTCAGACCGCCTACGAGCGCTTCCTCGAGCTGACCGACGACCGCGTCGAGATCGAGCTCGACCTGTTCTGGGCGCTCACCGGCGGCCAGGACGTGCCGGCGCTCGTGAAGAGCCTCGGCGACCGGCTCGTCGCCGTGCACGTCAAGGACGGCATCGCCCCGGCATCCAACCCGTGGGCGCCCGGCGCCGACGCGTTCGGTTCCGACTCGCTCGAGCAGCTGCGCGCCGGCACGGGCGACGTGCCCCTCGCCGAGTCGCTGCAGGCGGGCACGGGCATCAAGTTCGCCGTCATCGAGTACGACAAGGCTCCCGGCGACGTCTTCGAGGACATCGCGGCCTCGTACGCCTTCCTGAAGGACGGCGGGTTCATCGCATGACCGGTCCCGTCGGAGTCGGCATCGTCGGTGCCGGTGTCATCAGCCAGACCTACCTCGAGAACCTCACGTCGTTCCCCGACGTGCAGGTGGTCGCGATCGGCGACCTGATCCCCGAGCGCGCGAAGGCGAAGGCCGAGGAGCACGGGGTGCCCTCGTGGGGCACGCTCGAGGACGTCCTCGCCAACCCCGAGGTCGAGCTCGTCGTCAACCTCACGATCCCCGAGTCGCACATCGCGGTCTCGGCGCAGGCGGTCGCCGCCGGCAAGCACGTGTGGACCGAGAAGCCGCTGGGCCTCGACCGTGAGGGTGCTCGTCAGCTGCTGAAGGATGCCGAGGCCGCGGGTGTCCGCGTCGGTTCGGCGCCCGACACGATCCTCGGCCCGGGTTTCCAGACCGCGAAGCGTGCGATCGCCGAGGGTGTCATCGGCACCCCGCTGTTCGTGCAGACCGCGTTCCAGACGCAGGGCCCCGACCTGTGGCATCCCGAGCCCGCGTTCCTGTTCGCGAAGGGTGCCGGCCCGCTGCTCGACATGGGTCCGTACTACTTCTCGGCCCTCGTCAGCCTGCTGGGGCCTATCGCCGGCGTCGCCGCGCGCGGGTCGCGATTCCGCACGGAGCGTCACATCCACACCGGTCCCCGCGCGGGCGAGACCTTCCCCGTCGAGGTGCCCTCGTCGGTGCAGGTCCTCTCGACCTTCGAGGGCGGCCAGCACGGCACGCACCTGCTGAGCTTCGACTCGGCGCTCGAGCGTCACGGCGTCGTGGAGATCCACGGCACCGAGGGCTCGATCGTGCTGCCCGATCCCAACCGCTTCGAGGGGCGCACGGCGTACGTCAAGCCGCTCGGTGTGTTCCGCGACGGTATGAAGACCGAGCAGGAGTGGATCGAGGTCGAGCAGCAGGGCACGGTCGTCGGCCGCGGCCTCGGCGTGCTCGACATGGTGCGCGCCGTGGCAGAGAACCGGCCGCACGTCGCGACCGGCGAGCTCGGCTTCCACGTGCTCGACGTGCTGCTCTCGGCGCAGGACTCGGCCGAGACCGGCCAGTACCTCGAGATCGACAGCACCGTTGCAACGGTCCCGCCGGTGCCGGTCGACTTCGACCCGTTCGCCCGCACGCTCTGAGCCGCTGACGCGACGACGACCCGGATCCTTCAGGGGGTTCGGGCCGTTCGTCGTCCGGTCAGCGCGGCTGAGTCGCGCGGACGCGGAACCAGAGGCTCAGCTCGCGTGCCGCCCGCAGGGTGGCCGACGGGTCGCCGTGCGCTTCGAGGTCGTCGAACGTGTCACGGAAGCCTTCCGGCGCCTCGGCGTCCGGGGTCGTGATGGGTTCGAAGCCCATGGTCCACTCGGCGAAGTTGCGCTCGTCGATGAACTCGTCGATCAGCACCCGGAGGTGGTCGTGGCGGGGGTCCCGTTCGATCTTCGCCATCGTGTCGCGGACGGCCCGTTCGGGGCCCTCGAGGATCTGGATGAAGCGGCCGTTCCGGTACAGCAGCATCCCCGTCACGTCGCGCTCGGCGTTCGAGGTCCGGCTCTGCTCGAGGAGTTCGCGCAGCGCGCCGTCATCGAGCGGCGCGGTCGCCATGCTCGAATACACGACGGAGAACACGGCGGGGGAGTCGGTCATCGGTTCTCCCGGATCGTCAGGATGCCGGCGGTCCCGGCAACGGTCTCGGCGGACAGCGTCCGCATCGCGGAGACGAGGTCGGCGAAGGTGCCGACCGCGGTGGAGCGCATGTCGAACGCGACGTAGCGGCTGTCCCCCCGCCGTTCGATGTACCCCAGGAAGTTGCCGTCGCGACTGCCGACGTGGAAGCCGTCCTCGACGCGCGCCCAGACCGTGCCGGGGGTGGAATGGTGGTGCTCAGGCACAGCGGGGACCTCACAAGCTCGTGGTGCTGACCTGCCACGCTAAGTGAGGGCTCCGACGCTCGCGCGGGCTTGACAACCCGCCCGCGCTCCCGTGGTGCTCGGGCGCTGTGCTCAGCGGTAGTTGACGAACTGGAGGTCGACGTCGAGGTCGGCGGCCTTCAGCATCCGCTGCACTTCCTGCAGGTCGTCGCGGGACTTCGACTGCACGCGCAGCTCGTCGCCCTGGATCTGCGCCTTCACCGACTTGGGGCCCTCGTCGCGGATCATCTTGCTGATCTTCTTCGCGTCCTCGGAGGAGATGCCCTCCTTGAGGGTCGAGACGATGCGGAACTCCTTGCCTGAGGGCTGGGGCTCGCCGGAGTCGAGGCTCTTCAGCGAGATGCCGCGCTTGATCAGCTTCGACTGGAAGACGTCGAGCACCGCCTTGGCGCGCTCGTCGCTGTTCGCCTTGATGAGGATCGACTCGCCGCTCCACTCGATCGAGGCGCCGGTGCCCTTGAAGTCGTAGCGCTGCTCGACCTCCTTGCGCGCCTGGTTGAGCGCGTTGTCCGCCTCCTGGCGATCGATCTTGCTGACGATGTCGAATGAGCTGTCGCTGGCCATGCGTTCGAGGGTACCGCCGTCGAGATGGCGAGGCCCCGCGACGACGTGGCGCGTTCGATCAGTTCGTGCTGTCGAGGTATTCGCGCCACTGGTCGGAACGATCGACGGTCAGGTCGATGACGTCGCCGGGGTGGAGCCAGCCGTTCGGGACGTACCAGATCGGGATGCCGTGCGCCCTGGCCATCCCCCAGGCGGTGTCGCCCTCGACGACGACGTAATCGGTGGGCGCGACCTCGATCGCGGCGATCTGCTCGTCGCTGACGACAGGGCGGGGCGGCGGCGTTGAGTGAGCCGGAGCGGGCGGCGGGACGGTGCCCATCGTCTCCGACGGCTCCGGGGTGGTGCCGATCGTGCATCCGGCGAGCGCGATCGAGAGCAGACCGGCGACGACGGCGGAGGCGAGCTTCGCGGGGGTCGGCATGGTCACGCGCTCGGCTCCATGTCGGGGACCGTCTTGCGCTGGGGCGTGATCTCGACGACGTCGCCGGGGTGGAGCGGATCTCCGACGAGCCCCGCGCGCTCGTTGTACATCGAGAGCATGAGTGAGTCGGTGCAGAAGCGATCGCCAATGCCGCGCCAGGTGTCGCCCGCCTCGACGAAGTAGTAGACCGGCTGGCCGTCCACGATCTCGACGTTGCCCGAGGCGTACTTCCCTTCGCGGGTGTCGCGCGGGGTGCCGGTCATGCCCACGCGCATCTCGCCCTCCGGGTCGCCCTCGATCGAGTAGATGTCGACGCGGGCGATCGGGCCGGTGCAGTCCTGGTGGGTGTAGTAGACCGGGCCGCTGTCGCTGGGGATGCGGTCGGCGCGCTGGGCGCGGCCTGCGGCCTCCTCATGGAAGGCGACGACGTCGCCGTAGTAGAGCTGGCCGTCGGTGATGCCGTTGAGCCGGTCGAACTCGCGGGCGTCGAGGCAGAAGCGCTCCACCACCGACGTGTAGACATCACCTCGGCCCACGGTGTAGAGCGTGGCGAGGCCATCAGCGTTCCGGTCCTCGACCGTACCCTGAGCGCCGCTGGACCACATCTCTCCGAGGTCGGTCCCCGGAGGTCGCTGGTCGCAGATGATCGAGACGTAGGAGTAGTCGTCGAGCGGCGCGTGGGGGATCGGCGCGGTGGTCGGCGTCGCTGACGCAACCGCGGTTGGCTTCGGCGCAACGACCAGGTCCGGATCGGCGGTGGGAACAGCCTCCGGATCGGCGGTGGGAACAGCCAGAAGCGGAGCGACCGTCATGCCGGCGAGGCCGACGAAGACGGCGGCGCAGATGCCGACGGTGATCTTCTGAGCGCGATTCATCGGTTCGAACGTAGCCGGGCCTCTCGCCATTCGATCAATCGCGGCGTGTCGGTCATTCGCGTAGCGCCGGACGATCGTTGCGCGCCCGTGACCCGGGACGGATAGCGTCGAGGTATGGATCGTCGGGGGAAGATCATGCTCGGTATCGCCGTGGGGTCGGTGGTGGGCCTGCTGGCTCTCGCCGCGCCCGCTGTCATCGGGATGATCCCGACCGACGAGGTGGTCGCCGAGGCGCCGCCCACGTCGGCGGCACCGCCGTGGACGGCGACACCCACGCCCACACCAACGCCAACGCGGCTCGTGCCGCTTCCCACGCCCGTCGAGACGACCCCGGCGCCCGAGAGCAAGTGCCTGGGCGTTCCGGCGGGCACGGACCGCGGCGACATCTCGCCCGGAGCGACCGGCGTGGTCGAGCGCTCCAACGGGAAGGGCCTCGCGACGGTCTACCGGGTGGTCTCGGGCGACTCGTACTGGGCGATCGTCGAGCGCTTCTGCCTCGCCAGCGAGGACTTCAACAGCGCGAACAACTTCGGCGGTGCGGGCGACATCTACGCCGGCGACTACCTCGCCGTCCTCGCCGAGGGGCAGCCCGAGGCGCTGGCGCTCAACGAGGCGGCCAAGGGCGGTTACCGCACGCATCAGGACTGCGACGCCATCGCGCGCATCTCCCTCGCAGAGCCCAACGCGAAAGGTCGGATCCCGGTCAGCATGTCGGGCACGGTCGTCGACACCGGCAAGGGCGAGTACGCCGAGGGCCCGGTCGAGAAGGTCGACGGCAAGCCCACCTTCTACACCGTGCAGCCGGGGGACACCTACCGCGGCATCGGCGACCGCTTCTGCGTCGACGCGATCACCGTGCAGGCGTTCAACGAGGCGGGCGGACCGGAGCACGTCCTGCAGCCCGGCGACCGCGTGCAGTTGCGGCCGACGAGCCGCACGATCGCGGCGCAGGGCTGACGTTCCGCGCGTCGCCGCATCCGCGATCGCGTCCACCCGTAGCCTGACGGGGTGACCACGCCCGCCGTTCCGCTTCTCGCCCAGCGCGCGTGGGGCATCGCCGCCGTCGCGCTCGTCGTGCTCTCGGTGCTGCCGACCCTGTTCGTCCTGCTGCTCGCCGCGACCGTCGACGAACAGTACGGCTGGCTCCTGATTCCGGCCTTCGCCCTCCTGGTCGGCGGCGGGTCGGTCGCGATGCTCACCGGCATCGTCGGTCTCGTCTTCGCGGGCATCCGCCGCCGCGGGTTCCTGTGGCCCGCGATCGGCACGGCATCGGGGATCGGTCTCGTCGGCACCGCCTCGCTCATCCTTAACCTCGGCGCCTGACGTCGGCGGAGCCGCGGCATCCGCCCCTTCGTACAATGGGCTGATGCGGCCGCTGACAGAGGACCAGTTGCGCGACGTGCTGGTGAATGCGACGAAGGACGAGCGGGAACGCCTCGAGCCGCCCCACGACTTCCCGCTGCTCGAGTGGGATCACCTCGACTTCCTCGCGTGGCGCGATCCCACGACGCGCAGCCGCGGCTACGTCGTCGCCGAGATCGACGGGCACCCGACCGGCATCGTGCTGCGCGCCGCGAACGGCGCGACGCAAGGTCGCTCCGCCATGTGCAACATCTGCCACACGATGCAGCCGGGCAATCAGGTCACGATGTTCACCGCTCGACGGACCGGGGATGCCGGTGACCGCGGCGACAGCGTCGGCACCTACGTGTGCGCCGACCTGACCTGCCACGACAACGTCCGCATCGCGGGGCCGCTGGCTCCGAGCGAGATCCGGGCGAGCGTGGATCGCCGCATCGACGGCACGCGCCACCGCCTCGAATCCTTCGTCGAGCGCGTCGCGTCGGCCGCCTGACGCCGCGGTTTTCGTCACGCCCGCGGGGAGGGTAGAGTAGGGGATCGCGCCTCCGGTCGACTGCACAAGCCGGGCGGGTGCGCACCTGGCGAGTTACCCAAGCGGCCAAAGGGATCTGACTGTAAATCAGACTGCATTGCATTCGGGGGTTCGAATCCCTCACTCGCCACCACGAAGGGCTGCGGAGATCTCCGCAGCCCTTTCCCGTTCCCGCGGGGGATGCCGCGCGATAGCCTGCGGGCAGGATGACCACGCACCGATCGATCCGCGCCGCCGCCGCCGCGACAGCCGCCGCTCTCGCCGTCGCGTTCGCGGGATGCGCGCCGGTCGCGGAACGCTCGATCGCCGTCGCCCCCGACCAGGTCGCCGCCATCGAGTTCTTCGAGTACCCCTCGACCGACGTGCCCGACACCGTCGATCGGCTCACGGTGCGCGACCCCGCGCTCATCACGGAGTGGATGCGGGCCTTCACCGACATGCCGCTGCGCGCGTACACCCCCGACGAGCCGGATGAGTTCGACGGCGCGCAGACCCAGTCCAGTCGGCTGATCCTCACCGACGGCCGCGAGATCGAGATCACGACGATCTGGATCGGCCCGCACGACAACGTCGTCCTGTGGCCCGACGCCACCGTGTGGCGCACCGAGTGGGGGTCGCCCCGCGTGGTGGAGGCGTACGCCGACGTCGCGCAGATCGACGAGGTGAGCGCCGACGAGCTGCCGGTGGTCGTCCTCCCCGGGTGATGTCCTCCACACCCCGGTGACGCGCCGCCACCCCTGTGGACATCCGACCTGCTCATCGGCCGGTCTGACAGGATGGGGGCGAGTGCGGGGGAGGCCTCCGCCGAAGGGATGTCGAGGATGAGCGAACCGATCACCGCCCCCCGTTCGAACAGGATCTTCCGCGCAGCGATCTGGGTCGCGATCGGCGCCCTGATCGCCGCGGCGATCGTCTGCGTCGTGTGGGTGCTCCTCGGGGACTCGAACGGCATCGTCGGGCGAGCGTTCCTGACGATCCTGCTGCTCGCGGCCTTCGCCGGGATCTCGATCCTCGAGGCATCCCTCGCCAGCCGTCGCCCCGCGTGGTTCGCTCTCGCGAGCATCGTGTCGTGGGTCGTCGCGCTCATCATCGGCGCGTTCATGATCTGGATGCCGGAGGCCGCCGGCGACTACGGCGTCGGCGCCGAGCGCTTCTTCAAGTTCCTCCTCATCCTGCTGATCCTGCAGGGCGCGCTGCTGCACATCCGCCTCTACGCGAAGGCCTTCGCCCGTTACCAGACCACCTTCACGAGCATCGTCACCTACGTGACGATGGGTCTCGTCGTGATCCTCGCGGTCATGCTGATCATCCCGCTGATGCTCGAGGAGTTCGTCGAGTTCCGCGAGATCTACTGGCGCGTGCTCGTGTCGGTCGCGATCCTCGCCGCCGTGGGCACGGCGCTCGTCCCGCTCGTGAACGCCCTCTTCGCCCCGAAGAAGGAGCGTCCGCAGGTCGCGGCGCCCTACGGCGCGCAGGCGTACGCCACGTCGGGTCAGCCCGATGGTGGTGCGTACACGGCGTCGGCCACGGCGCCTGCGCAGGCGTGGCCCACGTACGCCGACGGTCGCACGCCCCTGCCGGTCATGCCCGACGGCAGCCCCGACTGGAACGCGTACTACACCGGCTGGCCCACCTACCCGCAGCAGCCCTACGGCGCCACGACGCCGGACGGGGCGTCGGCTCCCGAGGCGGCTCCGGCGGCCCCGGCAGCTCCCGCTGCTCCGCCGGCGCCCGCATCCGCGCCGGACGCGCCCGCTGCTCCGGATGCTCCCTCGCCGCAAGTCCCGCCGGTGCCGCCCCTCCCGGGCGCGCCCGACGCGCCCCCGGCGCCGCCCGTCCCGCCGCAGCAGCACTGAGCCTCAGCGCGACAGCATCTCCAAGGCCGCCATCGCGGCGTTGTGGCCGCCGATCCCGCTGACGGCGCCGCCGCGCCGGGCGCTCGACCCGCACAGCAGAACACCCTCGACACCGCTCGAGACCCCCCACCGATCCGCGGGGGTCTCGAGCGGTTCGTCGTCCGCGGCCCACGGCCACGACAGGTCGCCGTGGAAGATGTCGCCGCCCAGCATCCCGAGATCCCGCTCGAGGTCGGCCGTCGTCCGCGCCTCCACGCACGGCGAGCCGTCCGGTGCGCGGTACAGCACGTCGGCGATCGGTTCGGCGAGCACCGCGTCGAGCGAACGCTGCGCGGCGGCCCACAGGGCGTCCCGGTCGACGACGCCCTCCGCGACGAGCCGGTGCGGCACCTGCAGTCCGAACAGGGTCAGCGTCTGCGCACCCGAGGCCCGCAGCTCCGGCCCGAGAATCGACGGGTCGGTCAGGGAGTGGCAGTAGATCTCGGCCGGCAGCGGATTCGGGATGCCGCCCTCCGCCGCCCGGTCGTAGGCGGCATCCAGCTGCGAGAGCGTCTCGTTGATGTGGAACGTCCCCGCGAACGCGGCGCGCGGGTCCACCGCCGTGTCGCGCAGACGCGGAAGTCGCGAGAGCAGCATGTTGACCTTGATCTGCGCGCCCTCGGGCGTCGGGGCTCCCGTTCCCGCGGCGCCGCCCGCGCGGAGGAGGCGGTCGAGAACCGCCGCACCGACGCCGCTGAGCAGCACGCGGGCACCGAGCCGATCGCCGTCGGCGAGGACGACCTCGCCGTCCGGTGAGGCCGCGGTGACCTCGGCGCCGGTGCGGATCTCGGCGCCGGCAGCGCGTGCGGCCCGCTCGAGCTCGCCGCTGACCGCACCCATGCCGCCGACCGGGACGTCCCAGTCCCCGGTCCCGCCGCCGATGACGTGGTACAGGAAACACCGGTTCTGGCGCAGGGAGGTGTCGTCCGAGCGCGCGAACGTGCCGATCAGTCCGTCGGTGAAGGCGATACCGCGAGCGACGTCGGTCTGCAGGCCGTCGCGCAGGAACTCCCCGAGCGGACGGGCGCTCACGGCCTCCCACAGGGCGTCGTCGCCGACGGCCGCGCGGGCGTCGCGTTCCCGCTGCAGCGGCGCGGTCACGGTGGGGAACAGCGCCGCGCCGAGCGGGGCGAGACGCTCCGAGAAGCGCGCGAACCGGCCCGCTTCGTCGGCGTCCCCGGTGGCCCGCGCGAAGCTCGCGGCGGTGGCCGCGGCATCCGCGTTGTCGATGAGGATGCCCCGGCTCGGGTCGTCCGGCAGGGGCGTGTACGACGAGTAGCGGCGGCGTTCCAGGCGGATGCGCAGCCCCAGGTCGTCGATGACGGTGCGGGGGAGCAGGCTCACGAGGTACGAGTAGCGCGAGAGGCGTGCGTCGACGCCCGCCCACGGCCGTTCCGAGACGGCGGCGCCGCCGACGTGGTCCTGCCGCTCCAGCACCGTGACGGTGCGTCCTGCCCGGGCGAGGTAGGCGGCGGCGACGAGGGCGTTGTGGCCTCCGCCGATGATGATGACGTCGCGACTGGCGCTCATGGTGCTCAACCTAGCGGCGTAGCGTGGAGGGATGGATGCCGCTGCGCTCGCCGACCTCGCCCTCGACATCGCCCGCGAAGCCGGTGCCCTCGCCTGGCAGCGCCGCGAGGAGGGTGTGGCCATCGCCGCGACGAAGTCCGCGATCGCCGACATCGTGACCGAGGCCGACCGCGAAGTCGAGGCGCTCATCCGGGCGCGGCTCGCCGCCGAGCGCCCGGACGACGGTTTCCTCGGCGAGGAGTCCGGCGCCGAGCGGGGCACCTCGGACATCACCTGGGTGGTCGATCCGATCGACGGCACGGTGAACTACGCCTATGGGATGCCGCACTACGCCGTCAGCATCGCCGCGGTCTCCGGTGAGCCGACACCGCCCACCTGGACAGCGCTCGCGGGCGTCGTGCACAACCCGGCGGTGGGGGAGACGTTCCACGCCGTCCGCGGCGGCGGCGCCTGGCGGGACGAGCAGCGCCTCACGGTGTCGCAGGTCGGCGCGGCCGGCGGGCTGGTGGCGACCGGATTCGGGTACGACCCGAAGCACCACGAGGGCGACCTCGCCCGCGTCGCGGCGGTCATGCCGCTCGTGCGGGACCTCCGCCGTGCCGGCGCGGCCTCGCTCGACCTCGCGTACGTCGCGGCGGGGCGCCTGGACGGCTATTTCGAGCGCGGTCTGCATCCGTGGGACCACGCCGCGGGTGCGCTGCTGGTGACCGAGGCGGGCGGTCTCGTGACGGGTGCGCCGGACGTTTTCCCCGGCCGCGAGATGACGGTCGCCGCCGGACCGGACCTCCTCCACAGGATCGTCGCCGCGATCGGGTTGTGAACGGACATGCCATTCTCAGCCCCGTCGTGTAGCGTGTTTATCTGATCGTTACCTTCGCTGCCCGAGCGGAGGATTCTGACCTTGCAGCCCGCGGCCCCCGCCGCTCTACCCGAGAGCCCGCACGTTTGACTTTCGAGACCTCCCCCACCGACGCGCCCGCAACGCGTCGCGACCGGCAGTCCCCTGTGTCCGGCGCCACGCCGCTGACCCGTGCGGAGCTTCGGCGCCGCGCCGCCGCCGCTCCGGCTGCGAGCGAGGCCGAGGTCGCCGCGGTGCAGGCTGTCGCGGCGATGGGCGAGGTCATCGCAATGGTCCAGGCGAGCGAGACCCCGGCGCTGCGCCGTCGTCGCGACCGCGCCGCCGCGTCGGCGGAGTCCACCGTCGCCGAGTCGGAATCCGCGAACCGCGAGTCCGCGTCCCCCTCGATCGTCGAGTCGGTCGTCGCTGAGACCCTCGCCGAGGCGCTCTCGGATACCTCCGCCGCCACCCTTCCTCTTCGTCGCCGTACGCGCACCCCGCGTACGGCGACAGTCGTTCCGCCCGTCCCCGAAGCTCCGCGGGTGCCCCAGTTTCTCGACGAGACGATCGTCCTGCCGTCGGCGTCCTCGACCCACACCTCGCCGCAGGATGCGGGACCCGCCGTCGACGAGTTCGAGTTGGCGGCGAAGGTGTTCTCCTTCACCGGTGAGACGCCCGTCCAGGTCGCCCGGGCCGCCGTCGACGCCGAGGAGCACGCACGGCGCACGACCCGCGTCCGCATGGCCGAGCAGCCGCGCCGCCCGCGACGTGGTCGCGTGCTGCTGAAGCGGGCTGCTGCGGCATCCTTCTCCCTGAGCGTGGTCGGCGTCGTCGGTCTTCTCGCGATCGGCACGACCACCCCCGTCTCGGCCGTCGGCTCGTTCGGTCAGGACGTCACGGGTGACATCTCGCTCGCCGCCGATGCGACCGACGCCGACGCTCCCGAGATCCAGGCGTACGTCGCCAACTCGGACGCCGGTGAGACCACGCTCGCCCGTTCGGGGGAGTACGACATCGAGTCCATGGCCGACGTCGCCGCCCAGTCCGGTGTGACGCAGTTCGCCGGCACCTGGGTGAACGACGAGACGGCCGCCGTGCAGTGGCCGTTCCCGGTGGGTGTGCCGATCTCGGCGCAGTTCGGTTCGACGTCGTACCTGTCGAAGTTCTCGCGCGCGCACCACGGCACGGACTTCACGCCGGGCGCCGGCGCCGAGGTCCACGCCGTCGCCGCGGGCACCGTCCGCATCGCGACCGAGGCCGGCGGCGACTACGGCGTGACCGTCGTCATCGACCACATCATCGACGGCAAGCTCGTCTCGACCCGGTACGGCCACATGCAGTACGGATCGCTGCGGGTTTCGCCCGGCGAGACGGTCGACGCGGGAGATGTCATCGGGCGGGTGGGGAGCACGGGAAAGTCGACGGGTGCCCACCTGCACCTCGAGGTGCTGCTCGGCGGCACCACCCGGATCGACCCCGTGCCGTGGCTGAAGGAGCACACGAAGGGCTGACCCGTGACATCGGGGATGCCGCGACTCTGGTATCCTCTTCTAGTTGCCCGCGTGCGGGCAGCACGCCCCGATAGCTCAGTGGCAGAGCACTTCCATGGTAAGGAAGGGGTCGTCAGTTCAATCCTGACTCGGGGCTCGCAGCATCTCTCGGATGCTCGTGGCGGGGTAGCTCAGTTGGTGAGAGCGCACGACTCATAATCGTGAGGTCGCGGGTTCAAGCCCCGCTCCCGCTACGCAAAACCCCCGGCTCCACCCGGGGGTTTTGTTGTTCTCGTGTGCCGGGTGCGCGGGCCGGTATGCTCGCCGCATGCTGCAAGGGCGCGCTCCACGAGCACCGGGGTTTCCCGGCCACGGCGCGGGTGATCGAACGCGCGAGGTGACGACATAGTTCGCCGGCGATCGTCGGCGTCCGTTGCGGCCACAGTCCTCACGGTCACGGTTCTCTCCGCATGCAGCACCGGCTCCCCGCCCACGGGTTCTCTGTTCGAGGACGTCCCGGACGGCGCGCACGCCTATGTGTATGTGGCCAAGGGGCAGCCCATGGAGTTCACCGACGGCTTCGACACCTTCGCCGCACCCGCGGATTCCGACGTCGTCATCGAGTCGGTCCGCTCGATCGGTGACTCCGACGAGATCACTGTGATCGGCACGCTGCTCTCCGGTCCTTTGGGCGAGAACGGCATCTGGCAATCGTTCGACGCCTATCCGCCGGTCGAGGGACTCGATGGCGACACGTTCGAGGCGGCGGGGGCACGCATCCCCGCGGGGTCGGGGCATTATCAAATCCTGATCGGGTATCGCGGCGACCTCACGAGGATGTCCGTCCGGCGAGGTGTCGAGGTCACCTACCGGATCGGGGACACGACATACCGGGACACGTTGCGGGCAGGCATCGTCATGTGCCCACCCGATGAGGAACAGGCATGCGGCGACGAGATGGACCGGCTCGTGGACGAGCTCGCCGACACCAGCTGAGCAGAGACTTGGGGTGTCGTGTCCGGGGTCAGCCCGCGGTGGACGCCCGCACCACCAGCTCGGGCGGGAACACGGCCTTCGGGACCGCGTGCAGACCTTCATCAACGCGGGCGCCGGGCTCGGCGTGCTCGTGTCGGGACCGGTCGCGCTGTTCGCGGACGAGCAGTGGCGTCTCGCGAGGGCGGTGTTCGCCGGAATGTGCGCCGCCGCCGCGGTGTGTGCGGCGGTGGTCGCGCCGTCCGAGCGCGCCACCCGGCCGCGCACTCAGCGGCGGGGTCCGAGGCTCGTCGCCGGCGCGACGTCGCTCGCACTGGCCGCCGCAGTGTCGGGATCGGGGACGGGACCCGTCTGGACGTTAGGGCAGGACCTGCTCCGCGACGTGGGCCGTCAGAGCGCGGGGTCGGCGGCGATCGTCTGGATCGTCCTCGGCGCCTGCGGGCTCGTCGGCGCGCGCGGGCGGCGTCATCGGCCGGATCGGCATCGTCGCGGCGTGGCGCGCGCTCGTGGCCGCGGCATCCGTCGCCACCGCCGTCTTCGCTCTCGCCCCGTCATCGTTCGCGGCCGCGGCCCTCGCGAGCGGGATCTTCGGCGCGGTCTACATCGCGGTGACGGGCGTGCTGCTCGTCTGGAGCACCCGCATCTTCGTCGACAGCCCCGCGACCGGCGTCGGCGTCCTCGCGAGTCCTGACCGCGGCCTCGCGTACGCAGATGCAACAGATCCGGCCCGACACGCCGCACCGCCGGAGCGGGCGTCGGCGTGTCGGGCCGGATCCCTTGCATTCGTGAACGGTTCAGAGGTCTACGGGCGACAGGTCGCCGTCGCCCTCCTCGCCCAGCTCGACGACCACGGGGTCCTCGCCCTGCGATTCGGGCTGGATGTCGCTCGCGGCATACGTCTCTTCGGGATCCTCCGCCGGGGCGTCGTCCAGGGGGCGCCCCTCGAACTCCGCGTCCGCCGCAGCGGTGTCGCCGACGGTCGTGTCGCCGAGCGGCGCATCGGCCGGGTCGAGGCGGATGCCGTCGTTGTCGCCGGTCTCGGGTGTGCTCATGTCGCGGTCCTTCCTCGCGTGCCCGGGCGGTCGCACCGGGGCCTCCACTTTGCGCTTCCTCGCCATCGGTCCGCAGGGGCTGTCGCCCACCGGGCGCCTCGGCTACCCTGCCGCGATGACCACCCGGCTGCTCCTGATCTCCGACACGCACATCCCCGGCCGCTCGCGACGCCTGCCCGACGCGGTACTGCGAGAAGCGGATGCCGCAGATCTCATCGTCCATGCCGGGGACTGGGTCGCGGCATCCGTCCTCGACGACCTGCGGCAGCACGGCGACGTCCTCGGGGTCTACGGCAACAACGACGGCGAGGACCTGCGCGCCGTTCTGCCGGAGGTCGCGCGCCGCGAGGTCGAGGGCGTGCGGATCGCGGTCGTGCACGAGACGGGGCAGAAGCAGCGTCGCGAGGAACGGATGGACGTCGCCTACCCGGATGCCGACCTCCTGGTCTTCGGCCATAGCCACATCCCGTGGGACACGACGACGCGGCGCGGGATGCGGCTGCTCAACCCGGGTTCGCCGACGGATCGCCGTCGGCAGCCCCACCACACGTTGATGACGCTGGAGCTCGCGGACGGCGGCATCCGCTCTGCCCGACTCCACAGCATCTGACGAGGTGCCCCCTGCCGCCGGAGGAGTACTATCGCTGTCGGATTGCTAGAAAAGCGAGGTAAATCTCATGGCGAAGGACTCCCGGCGGTGGTTCGGTCTCGTCTTCATCAGCGTCGCGGTCTCGCTCATCATCGTCGACTCGACGATCGTGAACGTCGCGGTGCCCTCGATCGTCGAAGAGCTGAAGATCAGCTCGACCGAGGTGCAGTGGGTGCAGGAGGTGTACACCCTCGTCTTCGCCTCGCTGCTGCTGCTGTTCGGCGCCTTCGGGGACCGGTTCGGGCGACGGCGGATCATGCTGCTCGGCGTCGCGATCTTCGCCGCGTCGTCGGTGCTCGCGAGCTTCGCGCCGACGGGTGAGCTGCTGATCCTCGCCCGCTTCGTGCAGGGGGTCGGCGGCGCCATGATCCTGCCGACGACCCTGTCGCTCATCAACTCGACATTCCGCGGCCGCGAGCGCGGCATCGCCTTCGCTGTCTGGGGCTCCACGATCGGCGGGATGGCCGCCGTCGGGCCGCTGCTCGGCGGATGGCTGACGACGGCGTTCTCGTGGCGGTGGGCGTTCGGCATCAACGTGCCGCTCGGGATCATCATCGTGATCGGCGTCCTGCTGACCGTCGCGGAATCCCGCGAGGCCCGCAAGCGGTCCATCGACGGCGTCGGGGCGCTCCTGTCCGTCATCCTCTTCGGCTCGCTCGTCTTCGGTCTCATCGAGGGGCGCACGTTCGGGTGGTGGACGGCCGAGGACGGCCTGACGATCGGCGGATGGGAGTGGCCGTTGACGATCTCGCCGATCCCGTTCGCCGTCGCGATCACCCTCGTCGCGCTCGTGCTCTTCGTCTGGTGGGGCCTGCGCCGTGCCCGCCGCGGACAGGACCCGCTCATCGACTTCTCGCTGCTGAGCATCTCGTCGTTCCGGAACGGCAACATCGCCGCCCTCGTCGTCTCGCTCGGCGAGTTCGGACTCATCCTCGCCCTGCCGCTGTGGCTGCAGTTTGTCCTCGGCTTCGACGCCCTGCAGGTGGGCTTCCTGCTGCTCGCCCTGGCGGGCGGCTCGTTCGTCGCGAGCGGCGCCGCGGGCGCGTTCAGCGGCAAGGTCCCGGCGGTCGTCGTGGTACGTGTCGGCATCCTGGCCGAGATCGTCGGCATCGCGTGGGCCGGGTTCATCATCGGACCGGATGCCGCCTGGGGCTGGCTCATTCCGGCGCTCGCCGTGTACGGGTTCGGCGTCGGACTCGCGACCGCGCAGCTCACCGGCGTCATCCTGCAGGATGTCCCGGTCGAGAAGTCGGGCCAGGGGTCGGGCATGCAGTCCACCGCGCGCCAGGTCGGCTCGGCGCTGGGCGTTGCGATCCTCGGGACCGTGCTGTTCACGACGACCGGAGGTGTGCTCGCGGCATCCCTCGACGACGCCGGCGTGCCCGCCGCGCAGGCCGACACCGTCGTCTCGGCCGTCGTCGACTCGGCTGGTGCCGCGATCGCCGGGTTCGAGGCGGACCCGTCGCAGGCGCAGATCGCGGATGCCGCGCGCACCGCGTTCTCGGACGGCACCCGCGCTTCGGCGCTGACCGCCGCGGGCTTCTTGGTGATCGGCCTCGGCGCGACGTTCGCCCTGGGGTCGGGGCGCCGGCGCGAGGAGTCTCAGGAGTCGCGGCCGGCGGAGCGCGTCCAGGGGTCGTAGTCGACCTCGAGCGGCTCCTGCCGGGGCCGCTCGGGGTCGGGGACGTGCTGCAGGTTGACGCGGACGCGGTACCAGAGCGAGCTCGACCCGCGCATGCCGTCGACGAGCACGTCGGCGGGGGAGAGGCGGCGGGTGACGTCGGGATGCCGCGCCTTCCACCGCTCGAGACCTTCGAGGGCCTCGTCCTTCGTCGCGGCTCGCGAGATCTCGATGAGGGGCATCGTCGACTGCCGGCGCCCGGTACCGTCGCCGCCCCGGGGCGCCTTCTCCGCAGGCCCCAGGCGCTCGGCGAGGTCGATCAACCGGTCGAGCGAACCGGGTGCGTCGTCGATGCCCGCGTGCGCGTCGCCGCGCTCGGCGAACAGGGCGGGAACCGTGCGCACCGTGAACGCCTCGGGGCGGACCTCGCGCAGGTCGTCCCAGTCGACCGGCATCGACACGCGGGCATCGGGGAGCGGGCGCACCGAGTAGGCCGAGGCGACCGTGCGGTCCTTCGCGTTCTGGTTGAAGTCGACGAACACGCTCTCGCCGCGCTCCTCCTTCCACCAGTGCGCCGTCGCGAGCCCCGGCGCCCGGTTCTCGACCTCGCGCGCGAACGCCTGCGCGGCCAGTCGCACCTGCGGATAGTCGTGGGCCCGGTCGGTGCGGACCAGGATGTGGATGCCGCGCGATCCCGACGTCTTCGGCCAGCCCACGAGCCCGACGTCGGCGAGCACGTCGCGCGCGACGAAGGCGACGTCGACGATCTGCGTCCAGTCCACGCCGGGCATCGGGTCGAGGTCGATGCGGAGCTCGTCCGGGTGGTCGAGGTCGTCGGCGCGGACCGGATGAGGGTTGAGGTCGAGGCATCCGAGCCCCACCGCCCAGACCAGGCCCGCGGCATCCCGGATCACCGCCTCTTCGGCGCTCGTCCCCGAGGCGTAGCGGAGCGTCGCGGACGACACGAAGTCCGGCCGGTTCTCGGGCACGCGCTTCTGGAAGAACGCCTCCTGGCCGATGCCCTTCACGAAGCGCTTCAGCACCATCGGGCGGTCGGCCACGCCCCGGAGCGCGCCGTCGGCGACGGCGAGGTAGTAGTCGGCGAGGTCGCGCTTGGTGATGCCCGGCTCGGGGAACACCACCTTGTCGGGGCTCGAGAGCCGCACCTCGTGCCCGTCGACCTCGAGCGTGACCGCGTCGTCCTTCTTCGCCATGCGCCCGGTCTACCCCGCCCGCGCCGGCCCCGCCACGGGGTTGCGGCGCGGGCAGGCGGCGTTCCCCCGTCGCAACACGCCGTGGGTGGGTGCTGTTCGTGACAGGGGAAGTCAGCGCGCGGCCAGTGTTGCCGCGACCTTCGCCGGCGCCGAGGTGTGCCGCCCGAAGACGTCGCGCTTCGTGACCCGCACGACGGTCCACCCGGCGGCGCGCAGCGCGTCGTAGCGCTCGATGTCGTACGCCCACTGCTCGGCGTCGAGAAGGTGATGCTCGCCCTCGTACTCGATGGCGACGCGGGCTTCGGAGTACACCAGATCCGGCGTTGCCACGACACGGTCATCGACGACGACGGGGTGGTTGAGGAGAGGTTCCGGCAGCCCCGCGTCCAGCAGGGCGAGCCGCAGATGGCTCTCGGGTCGCGATGCCGCCCGGGTCCGGAGGCGCGGCAGGGCCGCGCGGAGTGAGCGGATGCCGACGCGTCGACCGCGTTCGATCGTGATCGCGAGGTCGTCGAGAGTCGCGAGGGGTCGCGGCACGCGCCATGTCCGCACGACGGCGTCACCCGCGGCCACGAGGTCGCGCTCCGACCGGAGCATCGCGCCGAGTGTCGCCCACGTCGTCGCAGGGTCGGTCACGCGGAGCCCTGTCAGGGGATCGACCACGAACCGCGCGCGGCCCGCGACGAGCTCATGGCCTCGCACGCCCGCGCAGCGCGGCAGTCGCCTCGGCCCCTCGACGCACACGTGTACCGGTGCGTCCCGGAGTACCCCGGGCGGCAGGGGGATGTCCCAGATGGCGGCCGCGGTGAGGTGACTGAACCCCTCGTGCGGAGCCATCCTCTCGGCATACTGCCGCGCGCGGAGGAGGTGCGCAGCCTCGGCGGCGCCTCGCGGCATCCCGAGCCGGTCCAGCCCGGGGTCGGCGTGCCCTCCGTGTCGTCGTTCCCGAACGCCGTGGAAGGGCCGCGCGAGGTCTCTCCGGCGCAATCGGCTCGTCGAGACGCCGGCTTGACGAGCTGCCGTTACCGAGAACCGCTCACCGAGCGACGGAGGAAGGCTGTGCACCTGTCGAGCGTGGCGCACGGGGCGACGGCCGAGCGGAGTCACGGTGCCTCAGGGGAGCAAGGGGGCACCGGGTCTGCACTGTGGAGGACTCCTCGCCTGTCACGAAGTGCAGCGGGCGGCGGCGAGTTGTGACAGGGGAGCGCGGGGGTGGCGGATCGCTCGCCGTTCCCCTGTCGCGAAGCGCGGAGCCCGACGGCGTGTTGTGACAGGGGAAGCCGGAGCAGGGGAAGCCGGAGCGGGGTGTCTACGATCGAGAGGTCCCGTCCGGCATCCCTCCTGGAGGTCCCATGTCCACGCCCGTGTCCGGCACGGTCGCACTCGACCACGCCGCCGACCTGGCCGACTTCGTCGCCGCCTCGCCGTCGAGCTACCACGCCGCAGCCGAGGTCGCCCGTCGACTGCGCGAGGTCGGCTTCCGCGAGCTCGACGAGCGCGAGGCCTGGCCGGCGCAGCCCGGTGGCCGGTTCCTCGTGGTCCGCGACGGTGCGGTGCTCGCCTGGATCGTCCCGGAGAGAGCGGATGCCGCGACCGGCGTCCACGTCTTCGGGGCCCACAGCGACTCACCCGCCCTGAAGCTCAAGCCGCGCCCCACCACCGGGTCGCACGGATGGCTGCAGGCCGGCGTCGAGGTCTACGGCGGGCCGCTGCTGAACTCGTGGCTCGACCGTGAACTGCGCCTCGCGGGTCGCCTCGTGCTCGACGACGGCACGAGCGTCCTCGCCGCGACCGGACCCCTCCTGCGCCTGCCGCAGCTCGCGATCCACCTCGACCGCGAGGTCAACGACGGGCTCGCCCTCGACCGGCAGCGGCAGACCCAGCCGGTCTGGGGTCTGGGCGACGCCGACTCGGCGGATCTGCTCGGCGAGCTCGCAGCGCAGGCCGGCGTCGACGCGACCCGCATCCGCGGATACGACGTGGTCACGGCGGATGCCGCACGCGGCGCGGTCTTCGGCAAGGACGATGCGTTCTTCGCCTCGGGGCGGCTCGACGACCTCGCGTCGGTGCACGCCGGTGTCGTCGCGCTCGCGCGCGCGGCGAACGGATTCGACGGGGAGCGCATCGCGATGCTCGCCGTCTTCGACCACGAGGAGGTCGGCTCCGCCACCCGCTCGGGTGCCGCGGGGCCCTTCCTGGCCGACGTGCTGGAGCGGATCCAGCTGAGCCTCGGCGCCGACCGCGAGCAGCAGCTGCGCGCCCTCGCGTCGTCGTGGTGCGTCTCGAGCGATGTCGGTCACGCGGTGCACCCCAACTACGCCGAGAAGCACGACCCCGTCGTCCAGCCGCGGCTGGGCTCCGGCCCGATCCTCAAGATCAACGCGAACCAGCGCTACGCGACCGACGGCGCCGGGGCCGCCGCGTGGCACGGCTGGTGCGAGACCGCCGGTGTCGGCTCGCAGGAGTTCGTGTCGAACAACGCGGTGCCGTGCGGCTCGACCATCGGTCCGATCACGGCGACGCGACTGGGCATCGCGACGGTCGACGTCGGCATCCCGATCCTGTCGATGCACTCGGCCCGCGAGCTCGCGGGCGTCACCGACCTGTACGACCTCGCCCGTGTCGCCGAGGCGGTCTTCACCTCCTGAAACGGCGGATGCCGCGGGCCCGCCGACGTGGTGTCGGGGACCCGCGGCATCCGGGGGCGTGCGGGGGTCAGTACCAGCCGTTGGACTGGGAGTGGCCCCATGCGCCGCAGGGGCTGCCGTAGCGGCCGTCGATGTAGCCGAGGCCCCAGGCGATCTGCGTCGCCGGGTTCGTCTTCCAGTCGGAGCCGGCGCTGCCCATCTTGCTGCCGGGCAGGGCCTGCGGGATGCCGTAGGCGCCGCTCGAGGAGTTGTAGGCCTGGTAGTTCCAGCTCGACTCCTTGTTCCAGAGGGAGACGAGGCACGAGAACTGGTCGTCGCCCCAGCCGTAGTTTCCGAGCATGCTGCGCGCGGTCGCCTGCGCGGCGCCGGCGGACGTGCCCGAGGCGGCGCGCTTGGTCGTGCCGGCGGAGCTCGACGAGCCCGACGACGACGAGCCGGAGGAGCTGGACCGGGATGCCTCGGCCGCGGCAGCTTCTTCGGCGGCCTTCTTCTCGGCGGCGGCCTTCGCCGCAGCCTCGGCCTTGCGCTTCTCCTCGGCCAGACGCTCCTTCTCCTTCTGGATGGCGGCGTCCAGGCGGCCCTGGAGCGCGCCCGTCTGCTCGTTCACCTCGGCGACCGCCTCTTCGACGGCGGCGGTGGCGTCGCGCGTGTCGAGCAGCAGCGGGAGGGCGGAGACGTTCTCGAGGTCCGAGACGGCCTGAGCTAGGTCATCGGTCTCGACCGTGGTGTCGTCCGTACCGACGTCCAGCTTCGAGGTCGCGATGTCCGCGGTGACCTTCTTCGAGGCTGCGACCGCGTCGTCGGCGCGGTCGAGCGTGGACTGGATCTTCGAGGCGGGGACCGAGGTGGCGACGCCGGCGGTGATCGAGTCGGGCAGTGCCTTCGTGAACGAGGCCAGCGCGATCGCCGGGGTCGATTCGGCACGTGCCGTGGCCGGAGCGGGGGCCATGGCGGTGGCGCTCGCGGCGATGGCGAACGCGGTGGTCAACGTCGTGAGGACGAGGACCGGACGGCGCCGGAGTCGGCGTGCGTCGGTGCGGGTCGTGCGGATGGATCGGCGGGTGGGGGTGGATGGCGTGTCTGTAGGCATGCAGAAAGAAAGGTTCCGTGTAGCGAGAACACGCTCCGATGGAGCGCGCGTGTCCGTTCGGGCGGGCACGAGTCGCCCACTCTGTCCCACGTTCCTGGGCGTTACCCGAACGTTACCTGGACAGTCGCGTCATCGACGGTGTCCGAAAAAGGCCTGATCACAAACCCTGGGAAGTTGCTGACGCCGCCCCTCGGCTGTCGTCAGCGATATATCGTTGGGTATCGGTCACCATCTGAAGGAGACATCATGAACAGCTCATTCGGCTCGCAGGGCTTCGGTTCGGGCGGCTTCGGCGGCGGCGGTCGCGGCTTCGGATCGGGGTCCCAGGGCTTCGACCTCAGCGGCCTCGGCGCGAATCTCATGGAGGCGTTCGAACAGTTCCGCACCCAGTTCGACCAGCGTCCCGCATCCCCCCGGATGAGCCGCGGCGACGTCCGCACCGCCGTGCTCGCCCTCCTCGCCGAGAAGCCGATGCACGGGTACCAGATCATCCAGGAGATCGACTCGCGCAGCGGCGGCTCGTGGAAGCCGAGCGCCGGCTCGGTCTACCCCACCCTTCAGCTCCTCGCCGACGAGGGCCTGATCGTCGCCGAGGAGGCGAACGGTCGCAAGACGTACTCGCTGACGGACGCCGGCCGGATGGTCGCCGAGGAGGCCGTGGGATCGGCCCCGTGGGAGACCGCCGCGCCGCAGAAGGAGCACCCGCACCGCGCGACCGCGCTGCCCAAGGCGGGTGTCGAGCTCGCCCAGGCCGCCGCGCAGGTGGCGCGCTCCGGCTCTCCCGAGCAGGTGGCACACGCCGTCGAGATCCTCGACGAGGCCCGCCGCCGGCTCTACGCCCTGCTCGCGCAGGGCTGACCCGCGTGGCAGCACGGCGCCGGGAAGGCGATGACCTTCCCGACGACCGCGACGCACGGGCGCGCTACCGCCGCATCCTTCGTTTCGCCGCGAGGGCCCTCGTGGTCACGTGGTGGTTCGAGCTGTTCCTTCCCCGGATCGGTCTCGGCTGGATCGGCGTGCGCGGCCGTTCGGCGCGCATGCAGCGGATCGCCCGACGCTTCCACGCGCTCGCGATCGACCTCGGCGGTCTCATGATCAAGGTCGGGCAGTTCATGTCCTCGCGCCTCGACGTGCTGCCGCCCGAGATCACCAAGGAGCTCGAAGGTCTGCAGGACGAGGTCCCCGCCGTCCCGTTCCCGCTCATCCGTGCCGAGGCCGAAGGCGAGCTCGGGGTCACCCTCGACCGCGCCTTCGCCGCCATGGAGACCGTGCCGGTGGCCGCGGCATCCCTCGGCCAGGCTCACCGCGCACGCCTGTCGCCGGAGGACGCAGCCCTGACCGGGCTGGACGCCGTCGTCGTGAAGGTGCAGCGCCCGGGCATCCAGGACATCGTCGACACCGACCTCGCGGCACTCCGCCGCGTGGGCAGGTGGCTGAGCCACGTGCGGATCGTGTCGGACCGCGTCGACGCGCCGCAGCTCGTCGAGGAGTTCGCCGAGACGAGTCTCGAGGAGATCGACTACCTGCACGAGGCCGCCAACGGCGAGCGGTTCGCCGCGGACTTCGCCGGCGACCCGCGCGTCGGCGTCCCCGCCGTCGTCTGGGAGCGCACCTCGCGGCGCACCCTGACCCTCGAGGACGTCACGGCCATCAAGATCACCGACCACGAGTCGCTCCGGGCCGCCGGCATCGATCCCGCGGAGGTGGCGCAGGTGTTCGCCTCCGTCATGTTCGACCAGGTGTTCACGCACGGGTTCTTCCACGCCGACCCGCACCCGGGCAACATCTTCGTCACCCCGATGCCGACGACGGATGCCGCGGGTCCCGCGACCCCGCCGTGGCGGCTCACGTTCATCGATTTCGGGATGATGGGCGAGGTCCCGCCGAGCCTGCGCGCCGGTCTCCGCCGCCTCATGATCGCCGTCGCCGCGCGCGACGGCGTGGCCCTCGTGCAGAGCATCCGCGATGTCGGCGTCCTGCTGCCGAGCGCCGACACGAGCGAGCTCGAGCGCGCCATGACCCAGCTGTTCGCGCGCTTCGGCGGGATGGGTTTCGCCGAGCTGCGCGAGGTCGACCCGCGGGAGTTCCGCGCGTTCGCGATCGAGTTTCAGGACGTCGTGCGGACGCTGCCGTTCCAGTTGCCGGAGAACTTCCTGCTCATCGTGCGCGCCATGTCGCTGACCTCGGGTGTCTGCAGCGCCCTCGACCCCGCGTTCAACCTGTGGGATGCCGTCGAGCCCTATGCCTCGCGTCTCGTCCGGGAGGAGGGGCGCAACGCCGTGACCGACGTGCTCCGGCGCGCGCTGACCTCGCTGACGACCGCTTCGCGCCTGCCGGGCCGCGTCGACGACCTGATCACCCGTGTCGAGGACCATCGCATCACCCTGCCCGACCCGGCGCTGGAGCGTCGCGTCGCGCGGCTCGAGCAGCTCGGCCGTCGCACCCTGTCGGGCCTGCTGTTCGCCGGCCTCCTCGTCGGGGGCGCGGTGATCCGCCCCGATGATGCGGTGCTCGGCGGTGTCCTCATGACGGGGTCGCTTCTGCCGCTCGCGCACGCCGTGCTCGCGGGGGTCTTCGGCCGCCGCTGGTGAGCGGGCGCCGACGCCTAGGATGAGTCGGGCGCACCGGTCCGCTGGTGGCGGTGCGCGGAGGAGGCGGCATGGCCGGCAATCGCAGGACCTGGGTGCTCGTCGACGGGGAGAACATCGACGCCACCCTGGGCGGATCGATCCTCGGCCGGCGTCCGCAGCCCGATGAGCGACCGCGGTGGGACCGCATCCTCTCGTTCGTCGCGGACAGCTGGAATCAGGACGCCCGCGGGCTCTTCTTCCTGAACGCGTCCGTCAACCTGCCGATGTCGTTCGTGCAGGCGCTCCTCGCCCTCGGCTACCAGCCCGTGCCGCTGTCGGGAGACCCCGACGAGAAGGTCGTCGACCTCGCCATCCAGCGCACCCTCCGCGCCCTGCAGGACCACGGCGACGACGTCGTCCTCGTCAGTCACGACGGCGACTTCGTCGACGACCTCGGCGTCCTCGCCGACGGCTCGCGCCGTGTCGGCGTGCTCGCCTTCGAGGAGTTCCGCAACGCCGGCTTCGCCCAGATCCCCGGCATCCGCTTCTTCGACCTCGAGTACGACGCCGGAGCCTTCGACGCCCAGCTGCCGCGCGTGCGCATCATCCCGATCGCCGAGTTCGACCCGGAGCAGTTCCTGCGCTGAGCGCGCTCAGGCGAAGCGGACCCAGTTCGCGCCGCGGCCGGTCTCGTACCGGCCCTGCAGGTGCAGGTCCGCGCCGTCGACGCGGTAGAGCGAGACGGTCGTCGAGCGCTCGCCCGCCGCGACGAGCAGCGTGCGGTCGTCGCTGACGGCGAACCCGCGCGGCTGCTCCTCGGTCACGACGAAGCCGGTCGGTTCGGAGAGGGAGCCGTCCGCCGCGATGCGCAGGGCCGCCAGCGTGCTCGCGGTCCGCTCCGAGGCCCACACGACGCCGTCGGTGAGGTGGATGTCGGCACCCCAGACGTAGTGGTTCTCGCGGGGGTCCTCGTCGATGACGCTGTGACGGAGCTTCTCGGACGGGTCGTGCGCGGGCGTCGCCGACAGCAGCTCGAGCGTCCCCGCCGCAGGATCGCGCCGGTAACGCAGGACCTCGCCGGTGAACTCCGTCAGGACGTAGAGGGTCTGCTCGTCGTCGCCGAACGCGAGGTGACGCGGGCCGCTGCCGGTCGGAGCTGCGGCCACCGGCGGGTCGAGCGGGGTCAGCGCGAGGTCGTCGCCGAGCGAGAACTGCGCGATGAGGTCGCTCTCGAGCGAGACGAAGTAGGCGTGGCGGCCGTCGCTGCTCGCGATCACCGAGTGCAGTCGCGGGAAGCGGACCTCGGCGGCGGGCGGGCTGACGACGCCGTACGCGTCGACGGCGCAGACGATCCCGTACCCGCCGGAGTACGCCGCGCCCAGCAGCACCGCGCCGTCCCGCGTGAGCGAGAGGTAGTTCATCGCGCCACCGGGCAGCGGCACGCGGGTCAGCGGGGTGAGGTCGCCCGTCTCGCGGTCGAGGGAAAGGGTGAGGATGCCGGCATCCGCGTTCTCGTCGTCGGCCTTGACCGACGCGTAGACGAGGCCGCGCTCCGGGTCGACGGCGAAGTTCGAGCATCCGGTGGTGCCGGTCGCGACCGACAGGCGCTCGAGCCCCGCATCCGTCACGCGGAACGTGCTGATCGAGGATTCACCGGCATTGGCCACGAGGACGAGCGAAGGGGACATGCTTCGATCGTAGGCCGAGGCTCCGCGCGGGCGTCCGCCGGGCCGGGAGTAGGGTCGAGGCATGCGTTTCGTGTCGGACCCCGCCTCGTGACCACGACACCCCCCGTCGCCCGCACCCCCCGCTACTACCTGGGCGCACTGGGCATCGGCCTGCTCGCCGGGCTCATGTCGGGCATGTTCGGCGTGGGCGGCGGAACGGTCATCGTGCCCCTTCTGCTGACGCTGCTGGTCTTCGATCAGAAGCGCGCCGCAGGGACGTCGCTCGCCGCCATCGTGCCCACCGCCGCGGTCGGCGTCGTGTCGTATGCGGCCGTCGGGGCTGTCGCCTGGGTGCCTGCGCTGATCCTCGCCGGCGCCGCGGTCGTCGGCGCGCAGATCGGTACGTGGCTCCTGGCCCGGCTGCCGCAGAACGCGATCCGCTGGGGCTTCATCGCCTTCCTCGTCGTCGTCATCGTGATGCTCTTCATCGTCGTGCCGTCCCGCGAGGCCGAGTTGCCGCTGACGTGGCTCACGGGAACGGGCCTGGCCGTCCTCGGTGTCTTCACTGGCGTCATGGCGGGGCTCCTCGGGGTGGGCGGAGGCGTCATCGTCGTGCCCGCGCTCATGTTCCTCTTCGGCACGAGCGACCTGGTGGCCAAGGGCACCTCGCTGCTCATGATGATCCCGACCGCGATCTCGGGCACGATCGGCAACCTCCGCCGCCACAACGTCGACCTCGTCGCCGCCGGCGTGATCGGCGTCGCCGCGTGCACGACCACCGCCCTCGGCGCGTGGCTTGCGACCCTCGTCGACCCGTTCACGGCGAACGTCCTCTTCGCGGTCTACCTGACCTTCATCGCCGCGCAGCTGTCGATCAAGGCCGTGCGGGCCCACCGCGCCCGCTGAACCGGGCCGGCGCCGGAGCCGGACGGTAGGATCGACCGGTGCCCGTGAATCCCGAGTTGCAAGGTCGTGCCTTCCCGCCGACCGCCCCGTACCTCGTCGGCCGCGAGAAGGTGCGCGAGTTCGCCCGCGCGGTGTTCGCGACCGACCCGCAGCACGACGACCCCGAGGTCGCGCGTTCCCTCGGCTACGCCGACGTCGTCGCGCCGCCGACCTTCGCGATGGTGATCCAGGACGCCACGCTGCAGCAGCTGCTGAGCGAGCCGGACTCCGGCATCGTGCTCGAACGCGTCGTGCACGCCGAGCAGCGCTTCCGCTACACGCGACCCATCGTCGCCGGCGACGAGCTGACGGGACGCCTGACGGTCACCGGCATCCGCGCCTTCGGGAAGGGTGCGATGGTGACGAGTGAGGCCGAGATCACGGATGCCGCCGGTGACCACGTCGTCACCGCGACCTCCGTCCTGCTGGTGGGAGGCGACGAATGACCGCCGTGGGCCCGGACTTCGAGGTCGGCGCGGTCGTCGCCGAGCGCACCGTGCACCTGACCCGCGCCGCGCTCGTGCGCTACGCGGGCGCGTCGGGGGACTTCAACCCGATCCACTACAACGACGCCGTCGCCGAGCGCGTGGGGCTGCCGGGCGTCCTCGCCCACGGCATGCTCACGATGGGCCTCGCCGTCGAGACGATCGTGTCGTGGCTGGGGGACTCCGGCCGCATCCTCGACTACGGCGTCCGCTTCACGCGCCCCGTCGTCGTCGACACCGATGCGGGGGCCGACGTCTCCGTCGTCGCCAAGGTCGGCGCGATCGAGGACGACGCCGTGCGCATCGACCTGACCGTCTCGCACGACGGCACGACCGTCCTCGGCAAGGCGCAGGTGCGCGTGCGCGCGGCATCCTGATGCCCGAGATCGCGCCCGTCCCGCTGTCGCAGCTCACGACGCTCCGCGTCGGAGGGATGCCGCGCCGCATGATCGAGGCCGCGACGACCGACGAGCTCGTTGCCGCCCTCCGTGACGTGTGGGACGACGGCGACCGCTGGCTCGTCGTCGGCGGCGGGTCGAACCTGCTGTTCGGCGACGACGAGTTCGACGGCACCGCCGTCCTCGTGCGGACGAGCGGCATCGAGCGCCTGCCGTCGCCGCACCCCGGCCGCGTGCGGCTGAAGGTGCAGGCCGGTCACAACTGGGACGACCTCGTCGCGCAGACCGTGGCCGCAGGACTCAGCGGCATCGAAGCCATGTCGGGGATCCCCGGCACCACCGGCGCCGCCCCCATCCAGAACGTCGGCGCCTACGGTCAGGAGATCGTCGAGACGCTCGTCGAGGTCGAGCTCATCGACGAGGCGACCGGCGAGGTGTCGGTGGTCCCGGCATCCGATCTGGGACTCGGGCTCCGCACCTCGGTGCTGAAGAAGCACTACGGGTCGGTCCCCGAGCGCTCCGCCGTCATCCTCTCGGTCACGCTGGAGCTCACGCAGGTCGGTCACGGCGAGGTCCCCGTGCGGGGTGCGCAGCTGCGGTCGGCGCTGGGCCTCGAACCGGATGCCGCGGTCTCGCTCGCGTGGATCCGCGAGACGGTGCTCGACATCCGCTCCCGCAAGGGCATGGTGCTCGACGAGGACGACCACGACACGTGGAGTGCGGGGTCGTTCTTCCAGAACCCGATCGTCTCGGCGCAGTTCGCCGCGACGCTGCCGCCGGAGGCGCCGCGCTGGTCGATGGCGCCCGAGCCCGAGGCCGACCGGGTGATCCCGCTCGACCGGTTCGACGGGTTCATCCCGCCGCGGGCGGACGGACCCGCGCCGGTGAAGATCAGCGCCGCGTGGCTCATCGAGCAGGCGGGGATGCGCAAGGGCTTCCGCCTGCCGGGCTCGCGCGCGTCGCTGTCGACGAAGCACGCGCTCGCCCTCACGAACCGCGGACGCGCGACCGCAGAGGAGGTCGCCGCGCTGGCGCGACTCATCCAGCAGCGCGTGCAGTCCGAGTTCGGGGTGCTGCTGCAGCCCGAGCCGGTGCTCTTCGACGTCGAGCTCTGACCCGAGCCGTCGACCTCGGTGGTCGTCGGCCGGCGGGTGCGCGTCAGCCGAAGAGGCGCTGCAGGCGCTGGACGCCCTCGAGCAGCTGCTCCTCGCCGAGCGCGTACGACAGGCGCAGGTAGCCGGACGGGCCGAAGGCCTCGCCCGGGACGACGGCGACCTCGGCGCGCTCGAGGATGTAGTCCGCCAGCTCGAGCGACGTGTCGATGCGCACACCGTCCCACTCGCGCCCCAGCAGTCCCGTGACGTCCGGGTAGACGTAGAACGCGCCGAGCGGGTTCGGGACCGTGACGCCGGGGATCTTCGCGAGCTCCGAGACGATCAGTCCGCGACGGCGGTCGAAGGCCTGGCGCATCCTCTCGGCCTCGTCCTGCGGGCCGGTGAGGGCGGCGAGGGCCGCGCGCTGCGCGATGTTGTTGACGTTCGAGCTGAGGTGCGACTGCAGGTTGCCGGCCACCTTGATCGCGGCGGCGGGGCCCACCATCCAGCCCACACGCCAGCCGGTCATGGCGTACGTCTTCGCGACGCCGTTGACGAGGATCGTCTGGCCGGCGAGCTCGGGCACGGCCTCGACGATCGACATCGCGCGAGCGCCCTCGTAGACGAGGTTCTGGTAGATCTCGTCGCTGATGACCCAGATGCCGTGGGCGAGGGCCCACTCGCCGATCGCCTTCGTCTCGTCGGCGGTGTAGACGGCGCCCGTCGGGTTCGACGGCGACACGAACACGAGCGCGGTCGTCTTGTCGGTGCGGGCGGCCTCGAGCTGGTCGACGGTGACCTTGTACTCCTGGTCGGCGCCGGCGAACACCTCGACGGGAACACCGTCGGCCAGGGCGATCGCCTCGGGGTAGGTGGTCCAGTACGGCGCGGGCAGCAGGACCTCGTCGCCCGGGTTCACGACCGCCTGGAAGGCCTGGTAGACGGCCTGCTTGCCGCCGTTGGTGACGATCACCTGCGAGGGGGCGACCTCCAGCCCCGAGTCGCGCAGCGTCTTCGCGGCGATCGCCTCACGCAGCACGGGCAGGCCGGCCGCGGGGGTGTACCGGAAGTTGGCGGGGTCGCGCAGCGCCTCGGCCGCGGCATCCACCACGAACTGCGGGGTCGCGAAGTCGGGCTCGCCGGCCGCGTACGAGACCACCGGTCGCCCCGCGGCCTGCAGCGCCTTGGCCTTCGCGTCGACCTTCAGGGTCGCGGACTCGGCGATCGCGCTGAGCTTCGTGGAGACGGCGGGGATGCGGGGGACGGCAGCGTGTTCGGTCACCCTCCGAGCGTACCGTCGGGTGGCGTCGCGCACAGGGCGCGTCACGTCCCGGTCGGGATCCAGACCCGCATCGTCGAGGGTCCCCGATTGCCCCAGTCCCGGTAGGGGACGAGACGCACATGCGTCGCCGGGGGAGCGGGAGCCGCCGGCGTGCCATACGGCCACGGGGCGTCGCCCGTGTCCCGGACGGCGAGAGCGAGTAGGACGTCGCCGTCGCGCTCGACGGTAGGCGTACCCGCCGCCACGGCGAGGTCGACGTGCGCGCCCAGGTCCGTGGACTCGAGCGCGTACACGACCGGGCCCCGCTCGACGGCGATGCTGCCGCGGACCGAGTCGATGAGCGGATGCGGATGCGTCACCCGAGCTGCGATGGGCAGGTGCAGCTCCACCACGTCCCCCGGCTGGAACGCTCGCGTCACGGTCGCCGTCCCGGGCTCGACCGGACGGCGCCCGTCCGGTTCGACGAGGTCGGCGGACGATGCCCACGACGGCACGCGCAGGCTCAGCGTCCACGGGCTCGCGGGGGACTCGACAACGAGCACACGGATGAGACCGTCGTCGGGGTAGGTCGTCTCGATCCGGAGCGCGATGGCGTCGCCGGACGTCGTCGTCGTCCGGATCTCGGACGGTGCGTACTGGTGGATTTGAACACCGCCCTCGTCCGTCGTCGCGACGTATGCGCCGAGGGAGGCGATCGTGCGGGCGACGTTCGGAGGGCAGCACGACACGTCGAACCACGGCGCCCTCACCGACGACGAGGCCCGGGGCGAGGTGGCATCGGGGTCCCCGACCTCCCCGGGAACACGCTGGTGCAGCGTGTTGGCGTAGAAGAACGAGCGCCCGTCCGCCCCCACCGCGGTGGCGACGACGTTGAAGAGGGTGCGCTCGATGAGATCGGCGTGCCTCGGGTCCCCGTCGACGAGCAGCAACCGCCACGACAGCATCACCGAGGACACTCCTGCGCAGGTCTCCGAGTAGGCGCGGTCCGCCGGGAGCTCCCAGTCCTCGCCGAAGGCCTCGTCCTGGTGATGGGAGCCCTGTCCGCCGGTCAGGTAGGTCCGGCGAGCCACGGCGTGAGCCGTCTGACGGCGGACGGCGTCGAGCAGGGCGTCGTCCCCCTGCTCGACGGCGACGTCGACGGCTCCCGCGGCGAGGTAGTTCGCACGGACCGCGTGACCGCGCAGGGACGCGGCCTCGCGGATCGGGACGTCGTCCTGGAAGTACGCGCGGCCCCACTCGATCTCGGCCAGCGTGCCGTGGCCGCGCCGTTCGACGAAGAGCGCCGCCTGTCGGATGTAGCGGGGCTCCTCCAGTGCCCGGCCGAGCTCGGCCAGTCCGGTCTCGACCTCGGCATGGCCGCAGACCCGTTCGATCCCGCCCTCTCCGAAGGTGCGGCAGACGAGATCCGCGGCGCGGCGGGCAACGTCCACGAGCCCGTCGTCGGCCGTCCGATGAGTGCGATGGCGGGCGACCGCCGCCTGGAACAGGTGTCCGAGGCAGTACAGCTCATGACCCCATTCGAGGTCCGACCACCGGGGCGCCTGCCCATCGCGGCCGAACATCGTGTTGAGGTATCCGTCCGGCTCCTGCGCCGCCGCGACCCGTCGGACGACATCGCGGAAGGACTCCTCCATGTCGTCGTCCGGTCGTCGGCCGAGCTCCCAGGCGCACGCCTCGAGGTACTTGAACACCTCGGAATCCGAGAACTCCCGTCCTCGCCGGCCTTCGGGAAGGGTCCCGCGTGCGGCGAGGTCGAAGTTGCCGAGCCACCCCTCGGATTCGAGCCGGGCGCGGATGTGGGGGATCGTCGCGGCGGCGTTGCGGGTCTGCCGCTCGGCCCAGAACCCGCCCGTGAGCGTGACCTCCGTGAGGCCGAGGGGGTGGAGTCGGCCGCGGCGCGGCGCGGCGGGCGCGACGGGCGGCGTGGTGGCGGTGTGCGGTGGGGGCGTGGTCATGGTCATCCCTTGAATGCGCCGGACATGAAGCCACGGACGTAGTGACGTTGAAGGATCAGGAAGAGGAGGATGCACGGCAGGGCGAGGACGACGACCCCCGCCTCGGTGGCGCCGTAGTCGACCACGCCCTGGACCTGGCCGCGCAGATTGGCGACCGCGAGGGGCAGCGTCATCCGCGCGGAGTCGTTGATCAGGATCAGCGGCGCGAAAAAGTCATTCCACGCCGTGAGGAAGGCGAACAGGCCGACCGTGATGAGGCCGGGCTTGACGGCCGGGATGAGGATCCGCCAGAGCGCGCTGAACGGTGAGCACCCGTCGACCATGGCGGCCTCGTCGAACTCCCGGGGGATCGACTCGAACGACACCCGCATCATGAACATCGAGAACGGGAGCTGGAACATCGTGATCACGAGCGCGACGCCGACGAGCGAGTTCTGCAGCCCCACCGCATTGAGCAGGACGTAGAGCGGGATGAGCAGCGTCGCGTACGGCACCATCAGGATCGCCAGCACGACGAGGAAGAGCACGTTCTTACCGGGGAAGTCGAAGCGTGCGAAAGCGTAGCCGCCGGTCAGCGAGAGAAGCAGCGTCAGGGCGACGGTCAACAGCGAGACGAACAGCGAGTTCCCGAGGTAGACCCAGACGCCGGCCTGATAGTCGGCCAGGGCGAGGTAGTTGCCGAAGCCCCAGCCGTCGGTCTGGCTCGTGCCGGCGCGGGGCCCGACCGACGAGACAGCCGTCCAGATCAGCGGGTAGAGGAAGATGATCGCCAACGCCGTCGTGAAGACGGCCGAGGGGATGCCGAGGACCGCGCGCCGTGCTCGGGAGCGACGGTGTCGGGGCGGCGTCGGGGTGGAGCCCGGGGCGATCAGGGTGCGGGTGGCGGTCATGGCCATCGCGGTCAGCTTTCGTCGGGGCGGCGGAACGCTCGCAGCTGGAGGATGTTGATGACGATCAGGGCGAGCAGCACGATGACCGACAGTGCGCCGGCGATGCCGAGGCTGTTCTGGCCCTGGAACGCGACGCTGTAGATCAGCTGCACGATCGTGACGGTGCTGTTGTCGGGCCCGCCCTTGGTGAGGATGTAGAACTGCTCGAACGCGAGCAGCGAACCGGTCACGCACATCACGATCGTGAGCGCGAAGGTGGGTCGCAGGAGCGGGACCGTGACGTCCCGGAACGTCTGCCACCGGGAGGCGCCGTCGATGCGGGCGGCTTCGTAGACCTCGTCGGGGATTCCTTGCAGGCCCACCAGCATGAGCAGCATGTAGAACCCGGCGTAGCGCCAGACGATGAGGAAGACCGTGGACCACAGGGCGCCCTCGGGGGTGCCGAGGAAGGTGATGCCCCAGGCATCCATCAGGTCCGCGAAGGGGCCGGCGATCGGCGAGTACAGCACGTAGAAGAGAAGGGATGCCGAGGCGAGGCCGAGCGCGCTCGGGACGAGGAACGCGGTGCGGAGGAAGCCCTTCCACCGCGTGCTCTCCTGGACCAGGAGGGCGAGGCCCAGTCCGAGCCCGATGAGGAGGACCGTCGTGACGGCCGTGTAGACGAGCGTGAAGCGGATCGAGTCCCAGAACAACCGGTGGTCGACGGCGTCGATGTAGTTCTCCGGGAGGTTGAGCCCTCGATTGCCGCCGAGCAGCGGCCAGTCCGATGCCGACATCTGCAGGACAAGGAGCAGGGGGATCACAAACAGGAAGACGACGAATAGCGCCGTCGGGGCGGCGAAGCCCCAGCCCTGAGCGGGGCCGCCCAGCGGGCGGGAGCGCCGGCGGCGCCGGGCGGGGGGTGCGGTGACGACCATGTCGACCTTTCGTGCGGGAGGGATGCGGGGGGTGCGCCTGCCGACGCACCCCCCGCGCGGATCACTGCTGGAGGACGGCGGTGATCTCGTCGTTGTCGGCGTCGACCGAGCTGCCGTCACCGAGGACCGCGTTGCGGACGAGGCTCAGCCACGGGCTGCCGGGTGCGTTGAATGCCTGCTGGAAGTTCAGCGCGACGGGGGTGTCGCCCTTGCCGGCGACTTCGTTGATGGTCACCAGTCGCGGGTCGGCGTCGGAGAACTCGTTGGAGGAGAAGTCGGCGCGGGAGACGACGTCCTTGTTCTTGGCGAGGACGCCGACCTGAGCGTCTTCGGACATCAGCCAGTTGAGGAAGTTCCACGCCTGCGGCGACTTCTGGGAGTCCTTGGAGATGCCGATGCCGTCACCCCCGACGAAGGTGGAGGCTCCGCCGTCGGGCCCCGCGATGCCGGCGACGCCGGCGTCGAACGGCGTCGACGAGAGGAGCGTGGCGGGGTAGTACATGAGGCCGACCTTGCCCTCGGTGAACCCGGCCGTCCAGGTGGGCCCGGCCTCGTCCTGCGAGCTCGGCAGCACTGCGCCCGAGTCCCACAGGTCCTTCCACATCGCGTAGACCTCCTTAGCGCTGTCGCCGGCGAGGAGCGACTCGGTGCCGTCGTCGCTCAGCACCTCGTCGCCGCCCGCCCAGATCGCCGGGAACCAGGTGAACACGAGGCATCCGCCGCAGTTCAGACCCGTGGCGGTCCCGTAGACGTCGGGCTTGTCGAGGGCCTGGATCGCCTTGGCCGCGGCCGCGAACTCCTCGAGGTTCGCGGGTGCCTTCTCGGGGTCCAGTCCGGCTTCGGTGAAGAGCTCTTTGTTCCAGAAGAGCATCGACAGATCGAGCACGAACGGGAGGACGTGCTCCTTGCCGTCGGCGGTGCCGGCGCTGAGGTGGCCCTGATTAATCTGATCCTTGAAGTCGAGCCCGTCGATCTGCGCGCTGATGTCCTGGAAGAGTCCCTGCTCGACCCAGTTCGGGACGTAGACGATGTCGGCGGCGAAAAGATCCGGGAGCCCGTTCGAACCGGCAGCAGCCCCGACCTTCGCGACGTAGTCGTCGTTCGGGACGACGGTCAGTTCGACCTCGTTCTCGTGGGAGTCGTTGTACGCCTCGACGAGGAGCTTCGCCTGCTTCTCGAGCGGGGCGCGGGTCCACAGGGTGAGGGTCGTGCCGTCGTCGACGCCCTCGGCGGGGATGTCCTGCGGCGTCGTCGTCCCCGACGTCCCGCCGCCGGCGCACGCGGCGAGCGCGCCGACCAGTGCGCCGGCCGTGAGCAGTGCTGTGAGTGTCCGCCGTCGGGAGCGGCGGGGGTAGGTGTTCATCAGGATGTCCTCTTACTCTCCGTCGAGTGAGTGCCACGGCAGGCGCCGACAGCACCGGGTGGTGCTTCTTGAGTTCGAAAATATCGAAACCCATTTCGGGACGATATCCCTCGGATGGGAGTAGGGTCAAGAACGTGAATCGAAAAGATTTCGAAATGGGATCGTATGGCCGGTAGCGACACCGGAGTCCGGACGACGACGCTCAGCGACGTCGCCCGTCTCGCCGGGGTGTCCCTCGCAACCGCCTCGAAGGCGATGAACGGTCGCACCGACGTCGCCCCGGCCACCCGGCGTCGCGTGCTCGAAGCCGCCGAGGATCTGTCGTTCACGCCCAACGCGATGGCGCGGGGGTTGCTCGCGGGCCGGACCGGCACCGTCGGCCTCCTCACGAGCGACCTCGACGGTCGCTTCATGCTCCCGATCCTGATGGGAGCCGAGGACGCGTTCGGGGCAGGGCAGGTGAACGTCTTCCTGTGCGACGCACGCGGTGACGCGATCCGAGAGCAGCATCACCTCCGTGCCCTGCTGAGCCGGCGGGTCGACGGCATCATTGTCGTGGGGCGGCAGACCGATCCCCGTCCCTCGCTCGGGCAGGACATCCCCGTCCCCGTCGTGTACGCCTATGCGCCCTCCGACGACGAGCGCGACTTCTCGCTCACCCCGGACAACCGTGCCGGCGGCCGTCTCGCCGTCGAGCACCTGCTCGCCTGCGGCCGCACGCGCATCGCCCACATCTCCGGCGATCCGACCTACGCCGCCGCGCGCGAGCGACTCGAAGGTGCTCGCGCGGCGCTCGCCGACGCCGGCCTCGAGTTCGTCGGCGAGCCGCTGTCGGGCGACTGGTCCGAACACTGGGGACGCGACGCGGCAGCCACCCTCCTCGGTCGCCATCCCGAGATCGACGCTGTCTTCGCGGCTTCCGATCAGATCGCGCGCGGGGTGCTGGACACCGCACGCGATCTCGGGCGCTCGGTGCCGGGGGATCTCGCCGTCATCGGCTACGACAACTGGGAGTTGCTTGCGACGAACTCCCGTCCCGAACTGACGAGCATCGACGCGAACCTCCAGCAGCTCGGCCGTCGCGCCGCGCAGCGGGTGTTCGAAGCTATCGACGGATCGGAGATGGGGGAGGGCGTGCGGCACCTCCCGGTCCGCCTCGTCATCCGCGGGTCGACCGTGACCCGTCGCTGAGCGTCAGCGCGTCGGGCGCGTCAGGATCTCGTTGCCGGATTCGAGGATCGCGACCGTGTGCTCGGTGTGGGCGGTGCGGCATCCGGTCGCGCTGCGCAGCGTCCAGCCGTCCTCGTCGACCTTCAGTTCGTCGGTGTCAACCATGACCCACGGCTCGATCGCGAGCATGAGTCCGGGGCGCAGGCGGTACCCGCGGCCGGCGCGGCCGATGTTCGAGACGTGCGGGTCCTGGTGCATCGTTGTGCCGATGCCGTGCCCGCCGAACTCGGTGTTCACGGGATAGCCGGCCCCGGTCAGCACGTCGCCGATCGCGGCGGAGATGTCACCGATGCGCGCGCCCGGCTGGGCGGCTTCGATGCCGGCGGCGAGGGCCTCCTCGGTCGCACGGATGAGGGCGTCGTTCTCGGCGTGCGGCGCGCCGCCCACGGTGAAGCTGATCGCGGCATCGGCCGCGACCCCGCTCGTCTTGATCGCGAGGTCGAGGGTGAGCAGGTCGCCGGCGGCGACGCGCTGGTCGCGCGGGCGACCGTGCAGCACGGCGTCGTTCACGGCGGTGCAGATGTAGTGGCCGAACGGACCGCGACCGAAAGACGGGGCGTAGTCGACGTAGCAGGACTCGGCGCCGGCGCCGAGGATCATGTCCTTCGCCCACACGTCGATCTCGAGCAGGTTCGTGCCCGGCTTCACGCGCTCCTTGATGCCGTGCAGGATGTCGCCGACGAGGGCGCCCGTCGTGCGGGCGCGGTCGATCTGGTCGGGGGTGAGGATCTCGATCACGAGGCAGTCCGTTCCGGTCGTCAGGCGCGACCTCCCATCCTACGCCCGCCCGGATGGTTCCCAGCCCGGCTCCACTACGGTGGATAGGTGAGTGACCCCCAGACCCCGACCGAGTCCGCAGACACCCCCGCCCTCCCCGGCTTCGACGAGCTGGGCCTCACCGGTCCCGTCCTCGCCGCCATCAAAGACCTCGGCTACGAGACGCCCTCCGCGATCCAGGCCGCGACCATCCCCGTCCTCCTCGGTGGCCGCGACGTCGTCGGTATGGCCCAGACCGGCACCGGCAAGACCGCCGCGTTCGCACTGCCGATCATGGAGAACCTCGACCTGACGCAGAAGACGCCGCAGGCCCTCGTCCTGGCCCCGACCCGTGAGCTCGCGCTCCAGGTGTGCGAAGCGTTCGAGTCCTACGCCGCGCGCATGAAGGGCGTCCACGTCCTCCCCGTCTACGGCGGTCAGGGCTACGGCGTGCAGCTGTCGGCTCTCCGCCGCGGCGTGCACATCGTCGTCGGCACGCCCGGTCGCATCATGGACCACCTCGAGAAGGGCACCCTCGACCTCTCGCAGCTGAAGAACCTCGTGCTCGACGAGGCCGACGAGATGCTGAAGATGGGCTTCGCCGAGGACGTCGAGCAGATCCTCGCGCAGACCCCCGCCGAGAAGCAGGTCGCCCTGTTCTCGGCGACGATGCCGGCATCCATCCGTCGACTCGCGCAGCAGTACCTGCGCGACCCGGAGGAGATCACGGTCAAGACCAAGACCTCCACCAACACGAACATCACGCAGCGGTACCTGATCGTGTCGTACCAGCAGAAGGTCGACGCACTCACCCGCATCCTCGAGGTCGAGGACTTCGACGGGATGATCATCTTCGTCCGCACGAAGAACGAGACCGAGACCCTCGCCGAGAAGCTCCGCGCCCGCGGGTTCAGCGCGGCGCCGATCAACGGCGACATCCCGCAGCCGCAGCGCGAGCGCAGCATCCAGCAGCTGAAGGACGGCAAGCTCGACATCCTCGTCGCGACCGACGTCGCCGCGCGGGGCCTCGACGTGGAGCGCATCAGCCACGTCGTGAACTTCGACATCCCGACCGACACCGAGTCGTACGTGCACCGCATCGGCCGCACCGGTCGCGCCGGCCGCACCGGAGACGCGATCAGCTTCGTCACGCCGCGCGAGCGTTACCTGCTCGCCCACATCGAGCGCGCGACGCGTCAGGCGCCCACGCAGATGCAGCTGCCGACGACCGAGGACATCAACTCGACCCGTCTCGCGCGCTTCGACGACGCCATCACGGCGGCGCTCGCCGAGACCGACCGCATCAACGGGTTCCGCGACGTCATCGCGCACTACGTCCGCAACCACGACGTGCCCGAACAGGATGTCGCCGCAGCGCTCGCCGTCGTGGCGCAGGGTGAGACCCCCCTGCTGCTCGACCCCGAGCGCGACGAGCTCGCGAAGGCCGTCGCCGCGGACGCCGAGCGCGGCACCCGCAAGGACCGTCCGGCGCGTGCCGACGGCCCCCGGGAGCGTCGCGGCAAGGGCGACTTCACGACGTACCGCATCGCGGTCGGGCGCCGGCAGCGCGTCGAGCCGCGTCAGATCGTCGGCGCCCTCGCCAACGAGGGCGGCCTGGGCCGCGACGACTTCGGGGCCATCACCATCCGCCCCGACTTCTCGCTCGTCGAACTGCCGACGTCGATGGATGCCTCCGTGCTCGAACGCCTCAAGGGCACCCGGATCTCCGGGCAGCTCATCGAGATCCGTCCCGACCGCGGCCGCCCCGGCGGCGAGCGCCCCCACCGGTCCTTCGACGACCGGCCGAAGCGCTCGTACGGCGACCGGCCCGAGCGCAAGCCGCGTCACGGCCGCGACTGACGGCATCCGCTCTCGTTTGCCCGTCCGGGGCGGCGTTCACGGATGCAATGGATCCGGTGCGACACGCCGCCCGTCGGGACGCGCACGCGGCGTGTCGGCTCGGATCCATTGCATCGGTTGACGCGCCCAGCGCCACCGCCGGGCCGAGCGGATGCCGCTACTCGGCCGGCTCGCCCGTGATCGCCGCGCGGATCCGGTCGATCGGGATTTTCGGGGTGCGGTCGGCGGTGACGAGCCCGTTCGTCTCCTGCAGGGTGTCGGTCAGCTGCGTGTAGCAGAAGCCCGCGAGGGCCTCGCTCGCGTGCACTGCTGCCAGGAGGCCCGACAGGCGCTCGGCGAAGTCGTCGGGTGAGGTCGCCGTCGAGTAGCCCCAGGCATCCTCCGCCGCCTCGGTGTCGAACGAGACGCCCCCGAACTCGGTGAGCATGATCGGGGCGTCCGACACGTCGCCGCTGAGGATGAGCGCGCGGCCCGCGGGGCCGACGGTGTCGAAGAGGCGGCGGATGTCGGCATCCGTCCCGTACCGCTGCCGCATGACCTCGGGTCGCCACTCGTAGTCGTGGATCGCGACGATGTCGGTGTCGACCTGCTCCCACCCGTCGTTCGAGACGACGGGCCGTGTCGGGTCGAGCGCCTTGGTCAGCGAGACGAGGGCCCGCGCGAAGTGCTGCATCCGCGGATCGGTGGCGATGTGCTGCACGCCCCAGCTCTCGTTGAGCGGCACCCACGTCACGATCGACGGGTGCGACACGTCGCGCCGGACCACCTCGAGCCACTCGCGGGTCGTGCGTTCGATCGCCGTCGGCGTGAAGGTGTAGGTGCCGGGAGCCTCGCCCCACACGAGCAGGCCGAGCTGATCGGCGGCGAGCAAGAAACGCGGATCCTCGAACTTCTGGTGCACGCGCGCCGCGGTGAACCCGAGCGAGCGGATGAGCTCGACCTCCTCGCGCAGGGCCCGCGCCGACGGCGCCGCGAGGTGGGTGTCGGGCCAGTATCCCTGCTCGAGCACCGACCGCACGTAGTACGGGCGATCGTTGAGCCAGAAGCGTCCGCGGGCGACATGGGCGGTGCGGATGCCGAGGTACGAGGCCACGACATCGTCACCGACCCGGATGGTCGCGTCCACGAGGCGCGGGTTCTCGGGCGACCACAACAGGTCTTCGTACGCCTGACCGTTCGTGAGGGCCGCGACGGGGACGACGATCGTCGTCTCGCGCGCCGTCGCCATCGCGCTCGCCACTCCGAGCCGCCGCCCCTCGAACGAGAGCTCCACTGAGACCTCGGTCTCGGCGGCGGGGCCCGACAGTGCGACGTCGAGGGTGACCGTGCCGGCGCGCGGGTCCGTCCACCAGCGGAGTGCCCCCACGTGCACCTCGGGCACGCTCTCGAGCCACACCGGCTGCCAGATGCCCGAGGTCCGGTGGTACCAGATGACGTGCGGGTGGTCGAGCCAGTCCTGCTTGCCGCGGGGCTGTGCGATGTCGGTCGGGTCGTCCTCGACCCGCACCACGATCGTGCGACCGGCGGCCACGGCATCCGTGACGTCGAACGCGAACGGGGTGTGGCCGCCCTCGTGCCGGCCCACCGACCGGCCGCCCACCCAGACCTCGCACCGGTAGTCGACGGCGCCGAAGTGCAGGATCAGCCGCCGGCCGTCCGCGTGGCCCGCGGCATCCAGGTCGGCGTCCGTGATCTCCCGCGAATACCACATCACGCGGTGCGGACCCGTGTCGCCGACACCCGAGGCGGCCGACTCGGGCGGGAACGGGACGACGATGCGACCCGAACGGATGCCGGTGCCCTCCCAGCCGAGGTGGGCACCGGCATCCTCGTCGTCGAACGCGAACCCCCACGTCCCCGTCAGGTCGGCCCACTGCGGGCGGACGAGCTGCGGTCGGGGGTAGGAGCCGTCCTGCGTGCTCGCGCGGAAGGCGACGTCATCGTCGGTCATGCGCTCCAGCATGCCCGACGACGGGTCACTCCACGAGGAAGCGCGCGTACGCGCCGAGCGTGAGGAACGTCGGGAAATCGGCGCCGAGGGCGACCTCGCGGAACACCTCCGCCGCGTCGTCGAACCGGTCCCGGTCGTGGCGGGGGACCTCGTCCAGCACCTGCGCGATGAGGCCCTCGACGTACTCGCGGGTGATGCGGGTGCCGTCCTCGGTCGTGCGGTCCTGGTGGATCCACTGCCAGATCTGCGACCGGCTGATCTCGGCGGTCGCGGCATCCTCCATCAGTCCGTCGATCGCGACGGCGCCGAGGCCCCGCAACCACGCCTCGATGTAGCGGATGCCGACCGACACGTTGCCGTGGACGCCCGCCGCCGTGATCGGCAGCCCGATGTGGCAGTCGATGAGCTGCGCGGGGGTCACGGCGACGTCCTCGCGGAGCCGGTCGACCTGGTTCGGCCGCTCGCCGAGCACGGCGTCGAACTCGGCCTGGGCCACCGCGATCAGGTCGGGGTGCGCGACCCACGTGCCGTCGAACCCGTCGCCCGCCTCGCGCCGCTTGTCGGCGGCGACTTTCTCGAACGCGGTGCGCGTCGCGCCCTCGTCGCGGCGGTTCGGGATGAAGGCGCTCATGCCGCCGATCGCGAACGCGCCCCGCTTGTGGCAGGTCTGCACGAGCAGCTCGGTGTAGGCGCGCATGAAGGGGACCGTCATCGTCACCTGGCTGCGGTCGGGCAGGACGAAGCGCGCGCCGCGCCCCCGGTAGTTCTTGATCATCGAGAAGATGTAGTCCCACCGCCCGGCGTTCAGGCCCGCGGCGTGGTCGCGCAGTTCAAACAGGATCTCCTCCATCTCGAACGCCGCCGGGAGCGTCTCGATCAGCACCGTCGCCCTGATCGTCCCGTGCGGGATTCCGAGGAACCGCTCGCTGAAGGTGAAGACGTCGTCCCACAGCTTCGCCTCTTCGGCCGACTCGATCTTCGGCAGGTAGAAGTAGGGGCCGCGACCGTCGGCGATCAGGCGCTCGGCGTTGTGGAAGAAGTAGAGACCGAAGTCGACGAGCGAACCGGATGCCGCGAGGGTCCGTCCGTGCCGGTCGGTGACGTCGAGGTGCTTCTCCATCAGATGCCAGCCGCGCGGGCGCATGACGATCGTCGGCGTCCGCTCGGCGGTGACCTCGTAGACCTTGCCCTCGGGGCTCGTGTACCGCAGCTCGCCGCGGATCGCGTCGCGCAGCGACAGCTGCCCCTCGATGACGTTGCGCCAGGTCGGGCTCGTGGCGTCCTCCTGGTCGGCGAGCCAGACGCGCGCACCGGAGTTCAGCGCGTTGATCGTCATCTTGGGGTCGGTGGGGCCGGTGATCTCGACGCGGCGGTCCTCGAGGCCGGGGCCGGCGCCAGCCACCCGCCAGTCCGGGTCCTCGCGGATGTGCGCCGTGTCGGAGCGGAACGTGGGGTCCTGACCGTTGCCGATCTCGAAGCGCCGCCGCATCCGGTCGGCGAGGCGGTCGTGACGTCGCCCGCCGAAGCGCTCGTGCAGCTGCGCGACGAAGTCGAGGGCTGCGGGGGTGAGGATCTCGTCGTAGCGCTCGCGGAGCGGTCCGCGGATCGTGAGCGTCGTGGTCGTGGTCGTGGTCGTGGTCGTCGGGGGAGGGGTGTCGATGAGGGTCATGTCGTACTCCTGAGGAAGGGGATGCCGGGGCATCCGGTCATGTCAGTGGAACTGCGCCGTCTCGGTCGATCCGACCAGGGCGAGGGTGGCGCTGTCGGGGTTGAGCGCCGTGGACACGAGGTCGAAGTAGCCGGTTCCGGCTTCCCGCTGGTGCTTGGTGGCGGTGTAGCCGTCCTTCTCGGCGGCGAACTCCGCCTCCTGCAGGGCCACGTAGGCGGTCATGCCGCTCTCGGCGTAGCCCTTCGCGAGGTCGAACATCGAGTGGTTGAGGGCATGGAAGCCCGCGAGGGTGATGAACTGGAACGCGTAGCCCAGCTCGCCGAGGTCGCGCTGGAAGGTCGCGATCTGCGCGTCGTCGAGGTGGCGCTTCCAGTTGAAGCTCGGCGAGCAGTTGTAGGCGAGCAGCTTGCCCGGGAAGCGCGCGTGGATCGCCTCGGCGAAGGCGCGGGCCAGCTCGATGTCGGGCTCGCCGGTCTCGACCCACAGCAGGTCCGCGTACGGCGCGAAGGCGAGGCCGCGGCTGATGACGGCCTCGAGCCCCGGCCGCACCCGGTAGAACCCCTCGCTCGTGCGCTCGCCGGTCGTGAACTCCTGGTCGCGCGGGTCGACGTCGCTCGTGAGCAGGTCGGCGGCGAGGGCGTCGGTGCGGGCGATGATGACGGTCGGCACGCCCGCGACGTCGGCGGCGAGGCGTGCGGCATTGAGCGTGCGGATGTGCTGCTGCGTCGGCACGAGCACCTTGCCGCCGAGGTGGCCGCACTTCTTCTCACTCGCCAGTTGGTCCTCCCAGTGGATGCCGGCGGCCCCCGCCTGGATCATCGACAGCGCCAGCTCGTAGGCGTTGAGGGGTCCGCCGAAACCGGCTTCGGCGTCGGCGACGATCGGAGCGAGCCAGTCGCGCGTCGCGCCGCCCTCGGCGTGCTCGATCTGGTCCTGGCGCGCGAGCGCGTTGTTGATGCGGCGCACCACCGACGGCACCGAGTTGGCCGGGTAGAGGCTCTGGTCGGGGTAGGTCTGGCCGGCCAGGTTGCCGTCGGCGGCGACCTGCCAGCCCGAAAGGTAGATCGCCTTGAGCCCGGCACGCACCTGCTGCACGGCCTGGCCACCGGTGTAGGCGCCGAGGGCGTTCACGTAGTCCTCGGTGTGCAGCAGGTTCCAGAGGTTCTCGGCGCCGCGCCGGGCGAGGGTCGCCTCTTCTCGGACCGAGCCGCGCAGGCGGACGACGTCCTCAGCGGAATACGTGCGTTCGATGCCGTCCCAGCGCGGGTCGGCATCCCACTCGGCCTGCAGTTCGGCCGCGGTCTGGGTCTGGTCGCCGGCGCGCATCGGCCGGGCCGAGGGGGTGGTGGGGAAGGTCATGGCGTCCTCCTGAAGGGTCGGGAGCGGGTCGTGGACACCACTGTGCGAGAAGAAGCGGGCCCCCGGTCGAGGTTTCCAAGGTGAAGATTGCGCGTTCTTCTGCTCTCGTGACACACTCCCGGACATGACGATCGATGAAGATCGGGCGGATGCGGCATCCGGCCCTCTCTCGACGGCGCCCGACGCGCTCAGCATCGGCCGCCGGATCCGCCAGGTGCGCACCGCTCGCGGCATGACCCTCGACGAGCTCGCCGCCGCCGTCTCGCGGGCACCGAGCCAGCTCTCGATGATCGAGACGGGCAAGCGCGAGCCGAAACTCTCGCTGCTGCAGACGATCGCCCGCGCGCTCGGCACGACGATCGACGCGCTCCTCGCCGCCGAACCGCTCGACGAACGCGCGATCCTCGAGATCTCCCTCGAGCGCGTTATGAAGGGGCCGACGTTCCAGGCCCTCGGCATCCCGCCGTTCCGCATCGGCAAATCGGTGCCCGACGGCGTGCTCGAGACGCTGCTCGCCCTGCACGGCGAGATCGAGCGACTGAATGACGAGCGCTCGGCGACCCCCGAAGAGGCGCGGCGCGCGAACGTCGAACTGCGGCACCTCATGCGCCGGCAGGACAACTACTTCGGCGAGCTCGAAGCGCAGGCCGAGCGCATCCTCGCCGCCGTCGACCACCCCGGCGGGCCGCTCACCCAGCGCACTGCGTCCGAGATCGCCGCGCACCTCGGCTACTCGCTGCACTACGTGTCGGACCTGCCGGCATCCACCCGATCAGTCGCCGACAACCGCACCGGCCGGCTCTACCTCTCGAGCAGCATCCCGGGGCGCGGGGATTCGCGCACGCCCGTGCTGCAGGCGCTCGCCGGTCGGATCCTCGGGCACGCCGAGCCGCGGTCGTACGCCGAGTTCCTGCGGCAGCGGGTCGAGACGAACTACCTCGTCGGCGCACTCATGGTGCCCGAGTCGCACGCCGCGGCGTTCCTGCAGGACGCCAAATCGCGCCGCGCGATCTCGATCGAGGACCTCCGCGACGCGTACTCCGTCTCGTACGAGACCGCCGCGCACCGCTTCACCAACCTCGCGACGCGGCACCTCGGCATCCCGGTGCACTTCCTGAAGGTGCATGAGTCAGGGACGATCACGAAGGCGTACGAGAACGACGACGTGAACTTCCCCGCCGACCGGTTCGGGTCGATCGAGGGGCAGCTGTGCTGCCGGCGGTGGACGAGCCGGGTGGTCTTCGACATCCCCGACAAATTCAACCCGTACTACCAGTACACCGACACCGGGAACGGCACCTACTGGTGCACCGCGAGGGTGGAACCCTCGAGCGACGGCGCCCACTCGGTGAGCGTCGGGGTGCGCTTCGACGACACGAAGTGGTTCATCGGCCGCGAGACCCCGAACCGCGGGGTCTCGCGCCACGGCGTGGAGGTCTGCTGTCGACGTCCGCCCGCCGAACTCGAACGCACGTGGCGCGACCAGGCCTGGCCGAACGTCCGGACGCCCCGCACGCTGCTCGCGACCCTCCCCACCGGCGCCTTCCCGGGCGTCGACACGACCGACCTGTACGAGTTCCTCGAGGCGCACGCGCCGGAGTGAGGCCGCCGCCGGGCCGAACGGCGGAGATCCTCGCGACGCGCCGTGGTGCGGCATCCGTTCCGCGGCGTGTCCGACCGGATCTCCGCCGTACGGCTCGGGTCAGCCGTGATCGAAGTGGATGCCGGCGGTCACCAGCCCGTCGACGGCGGCGCGCACCGTGGGCCAGTCGTGCACGATCATCGCATAGTCGAACCGCAGCGTGACGTAGCCCCAGGCGGCGGCGTTCGCGTCGCGCAGCAGATCGCGGTGCCGAGCGCTCCCCGAGGCGTGGTGCTCCGCCCCGTCGGCCTCGAGGATCAGGCGATCGCCGAGCAGGAAATCCACCCGGCCGACCCCCGTGACGTCGACCTGGGCGCGCAGGGAGACCCCGCCGTCCCGCAGTCGCCAGCGCAGAAGCGACTCGAGACCGCTCTCCGAGTCCTCGCCGGCCACATCCAGCGCCGCGCGGGCATCGTCCCCGCAGGTGCGCCGCAGCCACGCGCGGCCCTCGGGCGTCAGCATCCCGAGATGCAGCGCCGACTCGACCGCCACGAAGAACTCCTCGACACCGCTGCAGAGCCAGATCTGCCGGAGGATGCGGGGAACGGATGCCGCGGCGAGCCTCCCGCGCGACGGCGCCGCATCCCAGTGGTCGACGCACCGGCATCCGTCATGGGGAAGTCGGTGGCCGTCGGCGCGCAGCCAGACATGCGTTTCCGTCGTGGGGGCGAGGGTCCACAAGCCCAGGTGGCGCGCCGCGCTGACGCAGCCGAGGACACCGCCGTGCCGGGCGGCCTCCCGCATGGGCTCGCACGTTCCGCGGACGGCATACGTGCCGCGGCGCATCCGGACGATCGTGCCGACCCGCGCCGCCATGCTGATCTCGGAACGCGTCAGGCCGGAGCGTCGGAGTTCCGCCGTGGTCACCAGCCCCGCACCGTCGTCGCACACGACGGCACCCTCTCGAACACTGCGCCGCTCACGCCCGGTCCCGCTGAGACCCGTGGATCACGCGGCCGCGGCGGGGGCGGTGGAGGACTCCTCAGCTGGGCCGTCCGGCGGAGATCCGGAACGACACTCCGTCTGGCACGTCCCTCCGCTCGGCGTGTCGCGGAGATCTCCGCCGTTCGGCCCGCCGCGCCCGCCGCGCCCGCCGCACGCCGGCGTCACCCCTCGAGCTGCAGCGCCGCCCACAGCTCGGCGCGCGCGGCGAACGACGAGAGGTCGACGCCGAGTACGCGTTCCGCGGCGGCGAGGCGCGTGCGCACGGTGTGGCGGTGCACGCCGAGCGCGGATGCGGCGCCGTCGTTCGACCCGTCGGCGGCCACCCACGCGCGCAGGGTCTGTTCGAGCCGGCCGCCCTGCTCGCGGTCGTGCCGGCGCAGCGGGTCGAGGAAGGCGGCGGCCACCGTCGGCGCGGTCCCCGCCGACAGCGCCGACAGGATGCCGCCGGCCTGCACCTCCGCGAATCCCACCACGCCCGCGCCCCCGGTCCGTCCGCGCGCCGCGCGGGCTTGGTCCAGCGCCTTCGCGAAGCCGGCGTAGGGCGTCGGATCCGACACCCCCAGCCGCGCGTCGAAGCGTTCGGCGAACTCGTCGAGGACCGGTGACGCGGATGCCGGGACCACGATCACGACGTCGTCGTCGACGCTCCCGAAGAACAGCCCGCCGTGGCGCTCCTCGGCGCGCAGCTCCAGCAGGTCGAGCAGTGCGTCCGCGCGGCGACCGGCGGCATCCGTCACCGCCACGACGACCGGCGCGGGCGGCAGGGGGCCCCAGACGTCCCTTGAGATCTGCCGGGCGAGGGCCGGATCCCCGGTGAGGAGCGAGCGCACCATCCCCGAGCGCAGCGCCTTGCGCGCCCGCGACAGGCGCTGGTGCTGCTCGAGGGCGAGCCCCGCCATCGCGATCACCGCGGTGACGACGTCGCGCCCGGCGCGGTCGAGCTCGCCGGCGGCGATCGCGAGGACGCCGCGCAGCTCGCCGCCGCGCCCGAGGGTCTGCAGCGTGAAGGCGGCGGCGTCCGAGTGCAGCGACGAGCCGGCGCGCGCACCGCGCCGCAGCACCGCGCCGACCTCGGCGCGCAGGGTGTCCGCCGCCGTGAGCGAGAGCGCGCCGGCGGGGTGCTCTCGGACGAGCTCGCCGGCGGCGTCGTACATCCCGACCCACGTGTCGAGCTGCTTGGCGAGCTCGGCGATCGTCGCGTCGAGCCCGTCGGGGCGGAGCGCGGCGAGGGCGAGGGCGCGCTGCGCCGACAGCGCCCACGTGCGCCGCGCGTAGGCCTGCGCGGCGACGGCTTCGGCGTTGGCGCGGGCGACGGCGATGAAGGGTGTGCTGTACGGCACCTCGAACAGGGGGAGCCCCGCCGCCCGGCACGCCGCCGCGAGGTCGGGCGGGATGCCGTCGCGCACCACCTCGGTGCCGAACCCGAGCGCCGCCACACCGCGGTCCACGAGCCGCCGGACGTACGCGTCGAAGGGGTAGTCGCCGTCGGCCGGGAACTGGGTGCCCGTCGTCAGGAGGACGAGGTCATCGGCGAGGAACGGGGTCGGATCGTCGAGATCGGAGCTGTGCACCCACCGGGTCGGTCGATCGAGCGCCCCCGGCCGGAGGGCGGACTCGTCGTCAGCGAGGCGCAGCGTCAGCTCGCGGCGCGCGAGCAGCGCCCGCAGGGTCGGCTCGGCCTCGCGCGTGACCATCTCGCCTCCTCCGGTGTGTACACGATGTACACCTCTGCGCTGAGGATAGACGCAACGGCGAGTGACCGCTCGCCCGCGCCCCTCTACGCTCGCCGCATGAGCACCTCGACCGCAGCCGTCACCACGCCCCTCGGCGGGCCGTCCCTCCCGCAGGAGCGCCGCCTCGAGACCGCGATCCCCGGGCCCCGCTCGCAGGAGCTCCTTTCGCGCAAGGCCGAGGCCGTCGCCGCGGGCGTCGGGCACACCGTCCCTATCGCGGCCGTCGCCGCCGGCGGTGGCGTCGTGGTCGACGCCGACGGCAACTCGCTCATCGACCTCGGTTCGGGTATCGCCGTCACGACGGTGGGTGTCGCGCACCCGAAGGTCGTCGAGGCGATCGCGGCCCAGGCCGCGCAGCTGACGCACACCTGCTTCATGATCTCGCCGTACGAGTCGTACGTGGAGGTGGCGGAGAACCTCAACCGGCTCACCCCCGGCGACCACGCGAAGAAGAGCGCCCTGTTCAATTCCGGCGCCGAGGCGGTCGAGAACGCCGTCAAGATCGCCCGCAAGTTCACCGGCAAGCAGGCCGTCGTCGCCTTCGACCACGCCTACCACGGTCGCACCAACCTCACGATGGCCCTGACCGCCAAGTCGATGCCCTACAAGAGCGGCTTCGGCCCGTTCGCCTCCGAGATCTACCGCGTGCCCGGTTCGTACCCGCTCCGCGACGGACTGTCGGGGGCGGATGCCGCGGCCCGCGCGATCTCGATGATCGAGAAGCAGGTCGGTGCCGACAACCTGGCCGCCATCATCATCGAGCCCATCCAGGGTGAGGGCGGCTTCGTCGTCCCCGCCGACGGGTTCCTGCCGGCTGTCGTCGACTGGTGCCGCGAGAACGGCGTCGTCTTCATCGCCGATGAGGTGCAGTCGGGCTTCGCCCGCACCGGCGCGATGTTCGCGAGCGAGCACTTCGGCATCGTTCCGGACCTGATCACCACGGCCAAGGGCATCGCTGGGGGAATGCCCTTGGCCGCGGTCACGGGACGCGCCGACATCATGGACGCGACGCACACCGGCGGCCTCGGCGGCACGTACGGCGGAAACCCCGTCGCATGCGCGGCCGCGCTCGCCGCGATGGACGCATTCGAGAACGACGGTCTCATCGAGCGCGCGCAGCGGATCGAGGCGCTGCTGACGGCTCGGCTCGGCGCGATGGCGGCATCCGACCCCCGCATCGCCGAGGTGCGTGGGCTCGGCGCCATGATCGCGATCGAGTTCGTCGACCCGACGACCGGAGGGCCGGACGGTGCGCTCACGTCCGCGGTCGCGAAGGCCTGTATCGCCGAAGGGGTCATCGTGCTCACGTGCGGCACCTACGGCAACGTGATCCGCTTCCTGCCCCCGCTGTCGATCAGCGACGACCTGCTGACCGAGGGCCTCGACGTCCTCGCGCAGGCGCTGAAGACGGTCTGAGTATGGCGGGGTCCGACAACTGGTCGCAGCCGGTCTCTCCCGAGACGTCGGCGGGGCTCGGCGCGGTGACGCAGGCGCGCTCCAACAAGCTGCGCTCGCGTCACGTGACGATGATCACCCTCGGCGGGATCATCGGGGCGAGCCTGTTCGTCGGGTCCGGAAACGTGATCCGCGAGGTCGGACCGGCCGCGATCGTGTCGTACCTCATCGGCGGTCTGCTCGTCTTCTTCGCGATGCGGATGCTCGGCGAGATGGCGGCGTCGCGCCCCGCCATCGGGTCTTTCATGGAGTACGCGCGCGTCGGGCTCGGTGACTGGGCTGCCTATCTCGTCGGCTGGCTGTACTGGTACTTCTGGGTCGGCGTGCTCGCCTATGAGGCCGTGCTCGGCGGCGAGACCTTGCACACCTGGCTCCCCGCGCTGCCGTCGTGGGCGTGGTCGCTGATCCTCATCGCGATCTTCGTGGGCACGAACGTCATCTCGGTGCGGACCTTCGGCGAGGTGGAGTTCTGGCTCGCCAGCATCAAGGTGCTCGCGATCGTCGTCTTCCTGGGCGCCGGCATCCTCTTCGCCCTCGGGCTCTGGCCGGATGCGACGTTCGCCGTGCCGAACCTCTGGGAGCACGGCGGGTTCGCCCCCAACGGCATCGGCGTCGCCTTCACCGGCGTCGCGCTCGTGATCTTCTCGTACTTCGGCACCGAGATCGCCGTCATGGCCTCGGCCGAATCGGTCGACCCGGCCAAGGGCATCCGGCAGGCGACGAGCACGATCATCTGGCGCATCCTGCTGTTCTTCGTGGGGTCGGTCCTCGTCATCGTCACCGTCGTCCCCTGGGACGAACTGCCCGTGCCGACCGATGTCGCCAACGCGCCCTTCACGATCGCGCTGTCGCGCTTCGGCATCCCGTTCGCCGACGTGATCATGCAGCTCGTCATCTTCACGGCCGTCATCTCGGTGCTGAACTCCGGGCTGTACTCGGCCTCGCGCATGTTCGCCGCGCTCGCCGACAAGGGGTTCGCCCCGAAGGTCGTCGCCCGCCGCTCCCGCACCGGGGTGCCGGTGTTCGCCCTGCTCGCCTCGACGATCGGCGGGCTCATCGCGACGCTCGTGAACTTCCTCGCCCCCAGCTCGGGCATCTTCGACTTCATCATGAACTCGGCGGGCCTCGTCGCCCTCTTCGTCTACGTCTTCATCGCGCTCACGCAGATGCGGCTGCGCCAGAAGATGACGCCCGACGAGGTCGCGAAGCTGAAGCTCAAGGTGTGGCTGCACCCGTGGCTCAACATCCTCCTCATCGCGGCCATCGCCGCCGTCGTGGCCATCATGTTGACGTCGGAGTCCGGGCGTGCGCAGGTGTGGACGAGCCTCATCGCGACCGCCGTGCTGCTCGTGTTCTGGCCGCTCGTGCGGCGCAACCTCCATCGCCGGCCCGACCACGCGCCGACGACCAGCTCTCTGACGAAGGAGTCGTGAATGACCGAGATCACCCGTGACGTCGTGATCGTGGGAGCCGGTGCCGCCGGCCTCACCGCCGCGAACGAGCTGCGCAAGGCCGGTCTGTCGGTCGCCGTCCTCGAGGCGCGCGAGCGCGTCGGCGGTCGCTTGTGGACCGACGTCGTCGACGGCGCGATGCTCGAGCTCGGCGGCCAGTGGGTCTCGCCCGACCAGGACGCCCTCATCGAGACGGTCGCCGAACTGGGTCTCGAGACCTTCAGCCGCTACCGCGATGGCGACAGCGTCTACGTCGGGCCCGACGGCACCGTGTCGCGTTTCACGGGCGAGATGTTCCCCGTGAGCCCCGAGACCGAGCGGACGATCGACGAGATCACCCGCCGGCTCGACGCGATGGTCGCCGAGATCGACCCCGACCGTCCCTACGCGCACCCGAAGGCCGCCGAGTGGGACACGATCACGTGGGACGCGTGGCTCCGCCAGCAGACCGACGACGACGAGGCGGTCCGCAACCTCGCCTTCGCGACCGGGTCGGCGATGCTCACGAAGCCGACGCACGCCTTCTCGCTGCTGCAGTCCCTGCTCATGGCCGCGAGCGCCGGCAGCTACTCGCACCTCGTCGACGCGGACTTCATCCTCGACAAGCGCGTCGTGGGCGGCCTGCAGCAGGTGCCGGTGCTCCTGGCGGAGCGCCTCGGCGACGACGTCTTCCTGAACCGTCCGGTGCGCACGCTCGAATGGTCGGATGCCGGGGTCACGGCGCACGCCGAGGGCCTCACCGTCCGGGCGCGCAGCGCGATCCTCGCCCTCGCGCCGGTGCTGTACCACCGGATCTCGTTCGAGCCGCCGATGCCGCGTCTGCAGCACCAGATGCACCAGCACCTGTCGATGGGGTTCGTCATCAAGGTGCACGCCGTCTACGAGACGCCGTTCTGGCGCGAGAAGGGCCTGTCGGGCACCGCCTTCAGCCCCTACGAGATCTGCCACGAGGCCTACGACAACACGAACCACGAGGACCCGCGCGGTACGCTCGTCGGCTTCGTGTCGGACCGCAACGCCGACGACATGTTCCGCCTGTCCGCCGAGGAGCGCAAGGAACGCATCCTCGAGTCGCTGTCGCACTACTACGGCCCCGAGGCGAAGGACCCGGTCGTCTACTACGAGAGCGACTGGGGCACCGAGGAGTGGACCCGCGGCGCCTACGCGGCGAGCTTCGACATGGGCGGCCTGCACCGCTACGGCGCGGATGTGCGCACGCCCGTCGGGCCCATCCACTTCGCCTGCAGCGACATCGCGGGCGCCGGCTACCAGCACGTCGACGGCGCGATCCGCATGGGTCGTCTGGCCGCCCGGAACATCCTCGCGGACGGCCGGGCATGAGCGGCCGGATCGTCGTCGGGTACACCGCGACGAAGGCAGGCCGCGACGCGGTGGCCGTCGCGGGCGGACTCGCCGCGGCATCCGGTGCCGAGCTCGACATCGTCCTGGTCCTGCCGGGGGAGGGGCGCAGCGTCATCACCCCTCCCGACGCGTCGTACGACCGCTACCTGCTCGGCCAGGCCGAGTCCTGGCTCGCCGAGGCGGCCGCGGATGTGCCGAACGGCGTGGTCCACCGCGAGCACGCCCGCTACGCCGAGTCGTTCGCCGAGGGTCTCGTCGAGGCCGCCGACGAGTTCGGCGCCTCGCACCTCGTGGTGGGCGCCGCCGACGGCGGCTCGCGGGGCCGTCACCGGCTGGGCTCCACGACGAGCCAGCTGCTCCACTCCTCCGACGTTCCGGTTGTGCTCGTGCCGCGCGGTGCGCGCAAGCGGGTGACGGATGCCGGTGTTCCGCGCCTGACCGTCGCGGTCGGCACGCGTGCCGGTGCCGACGTCCTCCTCGAGGAGGCCGTCGCGCTCGCGTCGGCGACGGGGGCGTCGCTGCGCCTCGTCTCGCTCGTGACGGTCGACCTGCCCGCCTCGGTCGACACGGGGGTCATCCGCCTCGCCGGAGCCGCCCATGCCGAGAAGGTCCTCGACGACGTCCTGACGGCCATCCCCGAGGGTGTCCGCGCCGACATCGTGACCGCGAAGGGCGACAGCATCGAGGATGCCGTGGCCCACCTCGACTGGCTGCCGGGCGAGATGATCCTCGTCGGCTCGAGCCGCCTCGCGCAGCCGCGGCGCCTCTTCCTGGGATCGGTCGCGGCGAAGCTGCTGAGCGAGATCCCGGTGCCGATGGTCGTCGTGCCCCGCACCCGCACCCCCGAACAGTCCCGCTGATCCGAAGGAGCTCGACGATGAGCCAGCACGCCGCAGAGAAGATCCCCGGCGCGAAAGACGCCGCGATCTCCGCCAAGGGCCTCAGCGCCGGAACGGTGGGCCTGGTCGGCGCCGTCGTGATCGGTGTCTCGACGATCGCCCCCGCCTATACGCTCACCGCCTCCCTGGGACCCACGGTCTCGGCGGTGGGCGTGCAGGTGCCCGCCGTGATCCTCGTCGGGTTCATCCCGATGCTGCTCGTCGCCCTGGGCTACCGCGAGCTGAACCGGGTCATGCCCGACTCCGGAACGAGCTTCACGTGGGGTGTCCGCGCCTTCGGCCCGTGGATCGGATGGATGACGGGCTGGGGCCTGATCGCGGCGACCGTCATCGTGCTGTCGAACCTCGCCGGCATCGCCGTCGAGTTCCTCTTCCTGCTGATCGCGCAGATCAGCGGCAACGAGGGCATCGCCGAGCTCGCCTTCAACCCGTTCATCAATGTCGGGGTGTGTCTGCTGTTCCTCCTGGGCGCGACGCTCGTGTCCTACCGCGACATGCAGACCACGCAGAAGTTCCAGTACGTGCTCGTCGGTTTCCAGGTCATCGTGCTGGTCCTCTTTGCCGTCGCGGCCTTCGTGAAGAGCTTCAGCGGGGACGGCATCGACCACCTCGCCTTCGACTGGTCGTGGGTCAACCCGTTCGAGGTGTCGAGCTTCAGCGCCTTCGCCGCGGGCATCTCGCTGTCGATCTTCATCTTCTGGGGCTGGGACGTCGTCCTGACGATGAACGAGGAGACGAAGGACCCCGACCGCACGCCCGGACGCGCCGCGATGGTGACCGTCGTGGTCGTGATGGCGCTCTACCTCGCCCTGTCCGTCAGTCTGATGATGTTCGCCGGCGTCGGGACCGGGGAACTCGGCCTCGGCAACGAGGACATCTCGGCGAACGTCTTCTTCGCGCTCTCGGGCCCCGTGCTCGGACCGTTGGCCTTCCTCGTCTCGCTGGCCGTGCTCTCGAGCTCGGCGGCATCCCTCCAGTCCACCGCGGTGGGACCGGCCCGGACGCTGCTGGCGATGGGGCACTACGGCGCGTTGCCGCGTCGGTTCGCCGCCGTCAGCCCGCGGTTCTTCACGCCCGGCTTCGCGACGATCGTGTCCTCCGTCGTCGCCGCGGTGTTCTACGCGGTCATGCGGCTGCTCAGCGAGAACGTCCTCACCGACACGATCCTGTCGCTCGGGATGATGATCTGCTTCTACTACGGGCTCACCGCCTTCGCGTGCGTCTGGTACTTCCGCAAGCAGTGGTTCGATTCCGTCCGGTCGTTCCTGTTCACGTTCCTCTCGCCGCTCGTCGGCGGGGTGATCCTCGCCGTCATCTTCGTCACGACCCTCGTCGACTCGATGGACCCGGCCTACGGGTCCGGCTCCGAGGTGTTCGGCGTCGGCCTCGTGTTCATCCTCGGGATGCTGATCATCGTCGTCGGGATCGTCACCATGATCTGCCAGTCCGTCCGCCGTCCGGCGTTCTTCCGCGGGCAGACGCTCGCGATGGACGCACCCCCCAGTGCGCGGAAGCTGCGCGCAGAAAGCGAGAACAACCGATGACCTCCCGCGAGTCCGACCTCCTCGCCCAGATCCCGAACCAGCTCTTCATCGGAGGCCGGTGGGTGGATGCCGAGGGGGGCACGACCCTCGACGTGTTCGACCCGTCGACGGGGGAGGTGATCCGGCGGATCGCCGACGCCTCGCCGGCCGACGGCATCCGGGCCCTCGACGCGGCCGTCGCAGCGCAGGAGGCGTGGGCGGCGACCGCGCCCAGGGAGCGGAGCGACATCCTCCGCCGTGCGTTCGACCTCGTGCAGGCCCGTAAGGAGGACCTCGCCCTCCTCATGACGCTCGAAATGGGCAAGCCCCTCGCCGAGTCCCGAGGAGAGGTGGCCTACGGCGGCGAGTTCCTGCGCTGGTTCAGCGAGGAGGCGGTGCGCATCTCGGGCCGCTACGGCATGAACCCCGAGGGCACGGGGCGCATGGTCGTCTCGCAACGCCCCGTCGGTCCGTCCTTCTTCATCACCCCGTGGAACTTCCCGCTCGCGATGGCGACCCGCAAGATCGCCCCCGCGCTCGCCGCGGGCTGCACGGTAGTGGTGAAGCCCGCTGAGCTGACGCCGCTGACAACCCTGTTCTTCGCGCAGCTGCTCGCCGAGGCCGGCGTCCCCGAGGGCGTCGTCAACGTCATCACGACCTCGTCCTCGAGCGCGGTGTCGGGTCCGATCATCTCGGACCCGCGGCTGCGGAAGCTCTCCTTCACGGGGTCCACGCCCGTCGGTCAGAAGCTCATCGCCCAGGCGGCCGAGGGCGTCCTGCGCGTCTCGATGGAGCTCGGCGGCAACGCGCCGTTCGTCGTCTTCGAGGACGCCGACCTCGACAAGGCCGTCGACGGCGCGATGCTCGCCAAGTTCCGCAACATCGGACAGGCCTGCACGGCGGCCAACCGCTTCATCGTGCACGAGTCGGTCGCGGCCGAGTTCTCGCAGCGCGTCGCCGACCGCGTGCGCGCCATGAACGTGGGCCGCGGCACCGAGGACGGCGTGCAGATCGGTCCGCTCATCGACGACCGCGCGGTCGCGAAGGCGCAGGAGCTCGTCGGCGACGCCGTCGAACGGGGCGCCCGCATCCTGGCCGGCGGCAACGCCCTCGAAGGTCCCGGAACCTTCTACGAGCCGACGGTCGTCGAGGGTGTCGTCCCCGGCAGCGCGATCCTCCGCGAGGAGATCTTCGGGCCGGTGCTGGCGATCTCCACCTTCTCCGACGAGGACGAGGCCGTGCGCCTGGCCAACGACACCGAGTACGGGCTGGTGTCCTACGTCTTCACGCAGGACCTCGCCCGCGGCCACCGCATGATCGACCGTCTCGAGACGGGCATGATGGGCCTGAACGTCGGCGTCGTGTCCAACGCCGCCGCCCCGTTCGGCGGGGTCAAGCAGTCGGGCATGGGGCGCGAAGGCGGCCTGGAAGGCATCCACGAATACCTGAACGTGAAGTACACCCTGATCCCCGCCTGAGCGGGACGAAGAGGAGCATCATGAGCGACTACGCCGTCATCGACCCCGCTACGGGGGAGACCCACGCCACGTATCCGACCGCCACCGCCGACGAGGTGGAGCGCGCCCTGGCCACCGCCGACGAGGCCGCCCGCGGGTGGGGGCGCACCTCCGCGCCCGCCGAGCGGGCCGATCTGCTGCGCCGCGCCGCGCAGCTGCACCGCGAGCGCCGGGACGAGCTCGCGAAGATCATCGTCCGCGAGATGGGCAAGCAGATCGACGGGGCGCTCGGCGAGGTCGACTTCGCCGCCGACATCACCGAGTACTACGCCGACCACATCGAGGAGATCACCGCGGACGCGCCCGTCCCGATCGACGGCGACGGCACCGCCGTCATCCGCAAGGCGCCCCTGGGCGTGCTGCTGGGGGTCATGCCGTGGAACTTCCCCTACTACCAGGTGGCCCGTTTCGCGGCCCCGAACCTGGCGGTCGGAAACACGATCCTCCTCAAGCACGCGCCGCAGTGCCCCGAGTCCGCAGCGGCGATCGAGGCGATCTACCGCGACGCGGGCTTCCCCGAGGGCGCGTACACGAACGTCTACCTGACGAACGGGCAGGCCGCCGACGTCATCGCCGACCCGCGGGTGCAGGGCGCCTCGGTGACGGGTTCCGAGCGTGCCGGCGCGGCGGTCGCCGAGGTCGCCGGGCGCAACCTCAAGAAGGTCGCCCTCGAGCTCGGCGGGTCCGACCCGTTCATCGTGCTGTCGGCCGACGACATCGACGCGGTCGCGCAGGCGGCGGTCGACGCGCGCCTCGACAACACCGGGCAGTCCTGCAACGGCGCGAAGCGGTTCATCGTCGTCGACGGACTCTACGACGCGTTCCTCGAGGCATTCACCGCCAAGATGGCCGCGGCGAGCGTCGGCGACCCGTGGAGCTCCGACACGGTCCTCGGCCCGCTGTCCTCGGTCGCGGCCGCTGAGCGTCTCGAGAAGCAGATCCGGGATGCCGCGGCCCAGGGCGCCACGATCGTCACCGGCGGCACCCGCGACGGTGCCTTCTTCACCCCGACCGTCCTCACGGGCGTCACCCCCGAGATGGACGTCTACCGCGAGGAGCTGTTCGGTCCGGCGGGCGTCGTCTACCGCGTCGCGGACGAGGACGAGGCGGTCCGCGTCGCCAACGACACCCCGTTCGGCCTCGGATCGTACGTGTACACGACCGACCCCGAGCAGGCGAAGCGGGTCGCCGACAGGATCGAGGCGGGCATGGTCTACGTCAACCTCGTGCTCGCCGACGAGCCGGGCCTGCCCTTCGGCGGCATCAAGCGCAGCGGCACCGGTCGCGAGCTGGGGCTCCTGGCGGCCGACGAGTTCGTCAACAAGAAGCTCATCCGCATCGGCTGAACGAACGGTGAGGGGGCGGCATCCGATCGGATGCCGCCCCCTCACCGTTCCCGGTTCAGGCCGAGGTCGTCGCGCGGATCTCCGCCGCCTCGGCGTGACGGCCGAGGCCCTCGTAGACGTCGCCGAGCTCGAGCGCCGCCTGCTGGCGGAGCGGGTCGTTGCCGCCCTCGGTCGCGTGGTCGACGGCTGAGCGGTAGAGCAGGACCGCGTCGGCTGCCCGGTCGACCCCGACGAGCAGCCGGGCTGCCAGCAGCTCCGACCCCGCCCCCGAGCCCGGGTCGCCGGCCTCGGCGAATCCGTCCGCGGCCTGGAGGGCGGTCGCCACGGCCTCCTCCGTGCGCTCGCGGCCGGCCAGCAGGCGCGCGCGCGTGTCGAGCACGTCGGCGACGTACCAGTGCGCCTCGTTGGCCCGGCCGAGCGCCAGCGCCTGGTCGATCACGTCGAAGGCGTCCTCGTCGCCGCGCTGCATCTTGGCCTGCGCGAGCAGGTGCAGCGCCTCGGCGAGCACGCCGACCTGGTCCTCGCGGTCCCCGATCAGGCCGATCGCGGTGTCGAACGCGAGCACGGCGTCGTCGAACTCCCCGAAGTTGCCGAGGTGCCGGCCCTGCTGCACGAGCGCCTGCGCCTGGCCCTCGGCCTCGCCGGCCTCCTCGTACAGGTCGGCCGCGAAGCCCCACGCCCCCACGGCGTTGCCGTAGTCCCGTGCCCCCTCGTAGGCGCGGGCGAGCAGGGCGACGGTGATCGCCCGGGACCCCGCGGGGACCTCGGCGGCGGTCTCCTCCTGCAGCGCCTCGTGGAGGGCATCGAGGGCCTCCTGCGGCATTTCCGAGGCGAGAAGCGCGCGGCCGAGCCGGTAGCGGGTCTCGGCGGTCGGGGCGCCCGCGGACTCGAACCGCTCCGCCGCCGACCGGTACCGACCCGCCGCGAGCGACGCCGAGCCGGCATCCTCGTGCAGGGCTCCGGCGAGCAGGAACGCCTCGCCGACACGCACGTCGTCGGCGCCGAGCGACAGCAGAAGTCGCACCGTCTCGTCGGCGTCGGCGGCGCCGGACTCGAACTCCCCGGCACCGCCCTGCAGACGCGCGCGGGCCGCGAGCACGCGGGCGCGGCGCCCATCGCTCAGCGGCGCGGCCAGGAGCTCGGCCACGACCTCACGCGCCTCGTCGAAGAGCGAAGCGGATGCCGCGGCATCCACCTCCAGCACCTGCGCGCCCTGCGCGCGGACCGCCTCACCCGCCTCGGCGAACAGGCGGGCAGCGGTGCGGGCGTCCTCGCGCGCCTCGGCGAAACCGCCCTCGTACAGCCGCGCGACGCCGAGCGTCTGCAGCAGGTCCGCCCGCACGTCGGTGGGCGCGTCCGCCGCGGCGGCGACCTCGGCGCGCAGCAGGTCGCCCGCCTCGGCGAGGTCCTTGCCGAACAGGACCAGCCCCAGGCGCTCCTCGAGCTCGGCCTGCGCCGCGTGTCCCGCCTCGCGCAGCGCGGCGATCCGCTCGGGCAGGAACGCCTCCGCCTCGTCCAGCCGGTCGGTCGCGACGAGGCCGCCCAGCAGGTGCGACGACAGCGTCACGCGCTCGGCGGGCGCGGCATCCGTCAGCAGCTCGCGCAGCGGGGCGATCGCGGCGGACGATCCGGCCTGCGCGAGCGCGACGGCCCGCGCGAGCCGCTCCTCGCGGGTCACGGCGGGGGCGGGGGTCGCGACGGCCGAGAAGTCGTGCGTGCGGATCGGGACGTCGTACCGCTCGGCGCCGGTCTCGCGCAGTCGCTCGAGGTTCCGGGTGTGGGCGTCGGTGCCGTTGCGGCGGTCGAACGCGGCGGCGATGTCGCCGGCGGCCCGCCAGGCGGTCGCGGCGAGCTCGTCGACGCGCCACGGGCCGTCGTGCGCGCCGAAGACCGGCACGAGCGCGTCGGCGTCGGACCCGCGCACGGTGAGCTCGGGGTGCCCCGCGGCCGCGACGGCGTCGAGAGCAAGCGCGAAGGCGCCGAGGGCGGTCGCGTGCGCGTCGGCGTTGAGACCGTCGTGGACGAGCCAGGGGAGGTGGCGTTCGACGAGGGCGAGGGCGCGGGCCTCGTTGCCGGTGACGGCGCAGAACACAACGTTCTTCGCGACGATTGCGAGGTTGTCGGGGTTGTCCTTCGCGAGCCGGTAGCTGCGCAGGTGCGCCGTCCGGGCGTCGTCGAACATGCCGGCGCGCAGGTAGGGGAGGAGGATGCGCGAGAGGGCGTGCTCGGGCTCCTCGCCGCACGAGAAGCCGTTCTCGATCATCTCGCCGACGAGCCGGATGGCGTCGTCCTCGCGACCGGTCTCGATGAAGAAGCCGGCGAACTGGCTGCGCACGCACGCGTCGCAGTGGCTGTAGTCGTCGCGCGGCGTCGCCTCGAGTCGGCGCTGCAGGTCGGTCGCCTCGTCCAGGCGCCCCGCGGCCCAGGCATCCTCGAAACGGGCCATCAGCACCCCGCTGGGGCCGATGCCGGCGCGCTCGTAGTGCGCCTCCATATCGTCGAGCACCGCCGCGATCTGATCGAGCGAGAACTCCGGCGACCCGCCGAGCGCGCTCGCCATCCACTTGTACTGCCAGAGCAGGTCGCCGGCGGGTTCGACCGTCGCGGGGAAGCCCTCGGGGTCGGCGTCGTGATGGGCGAGGCACCACGCGAAGGAGGTCAGCATGAGGTCGGTGTCGCCGCTCATGTTGGCGCTCGAGGTCTGCCGCAGCCGCGCCTCGTACTCGAGCCGCTCGTCGCCGCTCTCCTGCGCCAGCGCGACCGCCTGCGCGACGAGGGCCTGCTCCTGCGGCCCCCACGGCGTGTTGTCGATCTCATCGAAGAGGGATCGGATGCGGGTGGCGTGACCGGTCATGAGGCTCCTTCTGTCGCGGGCGGAGTGTCGGTGTCGATCGCGCGGTCGACGAGCTCGGACAGCGCCGTCGACATGAGGGCGCGGTCGTCGGGTCCGAGGGGATGGTGCCCGGCGAGCAGCGACTGCACGTAGAGCAGCTGCACACTGAGGTCGAACACGCGGCCCGGTGCGGTCGCCGCGAGCCGGCGGATCATCGGGTTGGTCCAGTTGAGGCAGAGCCGCGCCGCGGGCTCGTCGGCCCCGCGGCCGCCCGAGACGACGCTCGCGGCACGGTCGAGGACGCCGCCCCACAGGGCGCCGCCGGCGCTCCGGGCCCGTCCGCGGTCGAGCGCGCGGAGGACCTCGGCATCGGCCACGAACAGCCCCGGCAGCTCAGGCCGGTCGAAGCTCCGGACGGCCACGTCGACGTCGGTCAGCGCCGCGCGGGCGCGGTCCTCGAGGCCGGTCGCGGCGGCGCGATCGTCGAGCGGGGCGAGATCGAGCCGGTCGATCTCGCCGACGACGTCCACCCGCTCCACCTCGACCTCGGGGAACAGCTCCGGGATGCGGCGGACGAGGTCGGCGTCGTAGAGGTAGCCGCCGTTGACGAGCACCGCGCCCGACGCGGTCATGCTGGCCACCTGCCGGAACTCGTCGACCGTCTCGGCGTAACGCACGACCGGGAACCGGCGGGCCAGCTCTTCGATCCGCAGCCGCCCCGCGGTCGTCTCGACCGAGAGCCAGCGCACGATGAAGCGGGCGAGCTCGTCATCGTGACGGACGAGGGATTTGAGGGCGACCTCGTGGATCGACACGAACTGCGAGAGCCGCACCGGGTCCTGCAGCGCGAGCTCGAGGATCCAGCGCCGGATCGCCTCGCCGATCTCCTGCCGCGTCTGCTCCAGCGCGTCGTCGTCGACGAGGGACTCGCGACTGGCCGTCGGATGCAGCGACCCCGAGTCCACGACGGCGCGCGCGAAGAACGCCCAGGCGGGCAGCAGGTCGTCGGCGCGTTCGGTCAGCAGCATCCGCCGCAGGTAGACGCGGGTGCTCTGCCGTGCGGTGGAGGGAGGGGCGAAGGGCAGGACGAAGGCCACCCCGCGGGTCTGCGTGCCCGGCACATGGAGGGGGATGGCATCGAGCGGCTCCGCACCGATGAGCTCGCGCCCGTAGGCGAGGAGGCGCTCGAGGTCGTCGCCGAGGAACGGCGGAGGCTCGGTGACGGTCGTCTCGCCGCCGCGGGGGAGGTCGACCACGACGGTGTGGGGCAGGTAGCACCCGAACGTCTCGGCGAGGTCGAGGACGGTGCTCGTCTCGAGCAGCGACCGCGTGTCGGCGCGCGGGGTCAGGTGCACGCTCGTCCCGACGGGGAGGTCGCCCGCGTACGGCGACACCGTGAAGGTGCCGTCGGCGTGGCCGGTCCACTCCACGGCGCCGCCCCCCGCGGCGCTGCGCGAACGGATGACGATCGTGTCGCACACCATGAAGCACGACAGCATCCCGATGCCGAACTGGCCGAGGAAGTCGCCACGCGGCAGATCGAAGATGTCGCGCTTCGAGCTGCGTCCCACCGTCGCGAGCAGATCCGCGACCTCGGCCTCGGTGAGCCCGATGCCGTCGTCGCGCAGGACGAACTCGTCCGACGCGGCGCTCACGGGCGTGATCCGGATGCGGCCGCCCCCGCCGTCGAGCGCACGTCGAGCGGCGATCGCGTCGACGGCGTTCTGGAGGAGTTCGCGCAGGAACACGCGGGGGCTCGAGTAGATGTGGCGACTGAGGAGGTCGATGACACCCCGGAGGTCGACCTGGAACTGGTGGGCGGCGGAACTGTCGGTCACCGGGCTCCTCGTGATCGTCCGTGCGCCGGACCCCCTCCGGCACTGCCGCGACAGGACGGCCGGACAAGCCTAGCGAGGCCCATCCGGGAGGGGGGAGGATGCCGCGCGTTCGCCACCCCGCGAGGCATGCCGTATGCTTGTGCGCGCAGTTGTCTGCATTCTTTTGCCGTGCCCATGGGGTCGGCGAGGATGTGGATCCCCGGGTCGCAAGACCTTAGGGCGGTAGCTCAATTGGCAGAGCAGCGGTCTCCAAAACCGCAGGTTGCAGGTTCGATTCCTGTCCGCCCTGCGCGTCAGCGTCAGCTGACTCGAACCGAGCAACAGGTGGGTTGAATGGTCCAGGATGAGCCGAACGGCGAGGTCGTCGCTGCCAGCAGCGGCGCCACCCGTGAGAAGAAGCTCAACTTCTTCCAGCGGATCGCCCTCTTCATCCGTCAGGTGATCGCCGAACTCCGCAAGGTCGTCACGCCGACCCGGCAGGAGCTCGTCAAGTTCACGCTCGTGGTCCTCGGATTCGTCGTCGTCGTGATGGCGGTCGTCTACGGGCTCGACCTGCTCTTCACCTGGGTCACGGACATCGTCTTCGACGTGCCGAGCTGACGAACGGACGACCATCCGTCGCGGTGACGGACGGCATCCCGGACCACGGGATCACCCGCCGACGCGCCGCTGAACATCGAAGCCGAACCTGCAGGGAAGTGAATGACGTGACCGAAAGATATGTCGACGACGCCGACTGGTCGACCGCCGCGGAGCAGTCCAGCGAGGACGACGAGGCCCAGGAGGGCAACGTCCTGGCCGACCAGGAGCGTTCCGCCGAGTCCGCCGAGCACGCCGCCCTGCACATCGAGGACGACGAGTCCTCCGATGACGAGCCCACGGGAGAGGACGCCGTCGTGATCGAAGACCCCGAGGCCGACCGCATCGTGAACGACGCGCTCGAGATCGACCAGGCCGACGAGGCCGAGGCCGCCGCCGAGGTGCTGACCGAGTCGCTCGCCGACGAGGAGGCCGAGCGCGCTGCGGCCGCCGCCGACGAGGTCGCCCCCTACGACGGTCCCGAACTCGGCGACGGCGAGGACGAGGACGAGACCCCCGAGGACCCGTACGAGGCGTTCCGTCAGGAGCTGCGCTCGCTCGAGGGCAAGTGGTACGTCATCCACTCCTACGCCGGCTTCGAGCGCAAGGTGAAGGCGAACATCGAGCAGCGCAAGTCGACGCTCGAGGTCGAGGACGACATCTACCAGGTCGAGGTCCCCATGGAGGACGTCGTCGAGATCAAGAACGGCCAGCGCAAGATGGTCAACCGCGTGCGGATCCCCGGCTACGTGCTGGTCCGCATGGAGCTCAACGAGGACACCTGGTCGGTCGTGCGTCACACGCCCGGTGTCACCGGCTTCGTCGGCAACGCCCACAACCCCACGCCGCTGCGCTTCGAAGAGGCCTTCAACATGCTGAAGCCCCTCGTCGAGGCCAAGGAGGTCGCCCCCGCCAAGGCCGGTGCCGCCAAGGGTTCCGCCACGCAGGCGCGCTCGGTCGTCACCGAGGTCGACTTCGAGATCGGCGAGACGATCACGATCAAGGAGGGTTCGTTCGCGGGCCTGCCCGGATCGATCTCCGAGATCAAGCCCGAGAGCGGCAAGCTCACGGTCCTCGTCTCGCTCTTCGAGCGCGAGACGCCGGTCGAGCTCAGCTTCGACCAGGTCACCAAGCAGTAAGCGCCGCACCGCGCGACGCGAGGGCCCCGCTCCGGCGGGGCCTTCGCCGTACTGCCGGAGGATGCCGGATGCGGTAGACTCATGTGGTTTGTGCGTCGCTTCGTCGCGCGCACGGACACCACCACGACCCGGAACCGCCGGGACCGTGGGAGAACGGGGCATCCGTCCCGCTCGTGAAAGGAAGAGGAATGGCACCGAAGAAGAAGGTGACCGGCCTGATCAAGCTTCAGATCAACGCCGGTGCCGCCAACCCGGCGCCGCCGATCGGCCCCGCGCTCGGTCAGCATGGCGTCAACATCATGGAGTTCTGCAAGGCGTACAACGCCGCGACCGAGTCGCAGCGCGGCAACGTCATCCCCGTCGAGATCACCGTCTACGAGGACCGCAGCTTCACCTTCGTCCTGAAGACCCCGCCCGCCGCGGAGCTCATCAAGAAGGCCGCCGGCGTCGCGAAGGGCTCGAAGACCCCGCACACCGTCAAGGTCGCGAAGCTCACGAAGGACCAGGTCCGTCAGATCGCCGAGACGAAGATGCCCGACCTGAACGCGAACGACATCGAGGCCGCCTCGCTGATCATCGCCGGCACCGCCCGCTCCATGGGCATCACGGTCGAGGACTGAGGGGAAGAACATCATGGCTAAGTCCAAGGCTTACGAAGCAGCAGCGGCGAAGATCGACCGCTCCACGTTCTACTCCTCCGAGGAGGCTGTCGCCCTCGCGAAGGAGACCGGCTCCGCGAAGTTCGACTCGACCGTCGAGGTCGCGCTGAAGCTCGCCGTCGACCCGCGCAAGGCGGACCAGATGGTCCGTGGCACGGTCATCCTGCCCCACGGTACCGGCAAGACCGCCCGCGTCATCGTGTTCGCGACCGGTCCCGCCGCCGAAGCGGCCATCGCCGCGGGTGCGGACGAGGTCGGTGGCGCCGAGCTCATCGAGAAGGTCGCCGGTGGCTACACCGCGTTCGACTCGGCGGTCTCCACCCCCGAGCTCATGGGCCAGGTCGGTCGCCTCGGTAAGGTCCTCGGACCCCGCGGCCTCATGCCGAACCCCAAGACCGGCACCGTGACCCCCAACCCGGCCAAGGCCGTTGAGGAGATCAAGGGCGGAAAGATCGAGTTCCGCGTCGACAAGCACGCCAACGTCCACTTCGTGGTCGGCAAGGCGTCGTTCTCGGCCGAGCAGCTGAACGAGAACTTCACCGCCGCTCTCGAAGAGATCGTGCGTCTGAAGCCCTCGAGCGCGAAGGGCCGCTACATCCAGAAGGGTGCCATCTCGACCACGTTCGGTCCCGGCATCCCGCTGGACGTCAACGCTCTCGTCTGAGATCACTGACCGTACGGGGCTCCACCTTCGGGTGGGGCCCCGTCGTCGTTCCCGCCCTTGATAGCGTCGGGGCGTGACCGGTGAACTGCAGTCCCTCCTCGGTATCGACACCCCGATCGTCCTCGGCCCGTTCGGTGGGCTCTCGTCGGTCGCGCTGACGGCGAGCGTGAGCGACTGCGGCGGCCTCGGATCCTTCGGACTGTACGGCTACTCGGGCGACCGGATCCGTGACACCGCGACGGCGCTGCGCGCCGCGACCGGACGCCCCTTCGCCCTGAACCTCTGGCTGCCGACGGGGGACGAGGTCGCGCCCGACGAGGTCGACCTGACCGCCGCGCAGGCGGCCGTCGCGCCGCTGTTCGAGGCGGCCGGTGCGGCCGTCCCGCCGCTGCCCGCCGCGTTCCTCCCTCCCCCGTCGGAGCAGCTCGATGCGGTGTGGGATGCCGCGCCCGCCGTCCTGAGCGTCGTGTTCGGGGTGCCCGCGCCGGAGGTCGTCGCCGAGGCGCATCGTCGTGGCATCCGCGTCATCGGCACCGCGACCACCGTCGCCGAGGCCGTCGCGCTGGAGGAGGGCGGCGTCGACGCGGTCGTCGCGAGCGGTGCCGAGGCAGCCGGTCACCGGGTGAGCTTCCTGCGACCGGCCGAGGAGTCCCTCGTGGGGACGTTCGCCCTCGTGCCGCAGGTCGTCGACGCCGTCGACGTCCCGGTGATCGCCGCGGGCGGCGTGGCCGATCGTCGGGGTGTCGCGGCGGCGTTCGCGCTCGGGGCGGCCGGCGTGCAGGTGGGGAGCGCGTTCCTGCGGACGCGGCAGTCGGCGGCCGCCGAGGCGCACCGAGCCGCACTCGCGGCGGCGGCGGACACCGACACGGTGCTGACCCGGGCGATGAGCGGGCGCCTGGCCCGCGGCATCCCGAATCGAGCGGTGCGGACGATCGAGCGCGCGGGGGCCGTCGCGCCGTTCCCCGCACAGAACTGGCTGACCGGGGCGTTCCGCTCCGCGGCGGCGCAGGACGGCGACCTCGTGTCGCTGTGGGCGGGTCAGGCGGCCGGCCTGTCGCGGTCGGACGACGCCGCCGCAGTGTTCGCGGAGCTGGTCCGCGGGCTGCCGCGCTGACACAGTCCGTCACCCGGGGAAGATCTCGGGCCGCTGCGTGTTGTACTGAAGGGTCGCGCCGGCCACCGCTGCTGTGCGACCGCATCCCGACACCCCCTCACCAAGGAGATCCATGTCCCGTCGTACCGCTGCCCTCGGAGCCCTCGCCCTCAGCACCGTCCTGGCGCTGACCGCCTGCTCCACGAGTTCGGGGCAGCCCGGTGCCGGCGGCGAGGACCTCGGTCTCGCCAAGGCGGGCACGCTCACGGTCGCGACCGAGGGCACCTACCGCCCGTTCACGTACCACGACGAGACCGGCAAGCTCGTCGGCTACGACGTCGAGATCATCGAGGCCGTCGCCGAGAAGCTCGACCTGAAGGTGGAGTTCCAGGAGACCCAGTGGGACGGCATCTTCGCCGGTCTCGATGCGGGCCGCGTCGACGTCATCGCCAACCAGGTCTCGATCAACCCCGAGCGCGAGGAGAAGTACCTCTTCAGCGAGCCGTACACCGTCTCTCCGAGCGTCGTCGTGGTCCAGGAGGGCGACGACTCGATCTCGAGCTTCGCCGACCTGAAGGGCAAGAAGACGGCGCAGTCGCTCACGAGCAACTTCTTCCAGCTGGCCGAGGAGGCCGGCGCCGACGTCACCCCGATCGAGGGCTGGGCACAGGCCGTCGAGCTGCTGCGTCAGGGCCGCGTCGATGCGACCGTCAACGACAAGCTCACCTTCCTCGACTACGAGAAGACCAACGGACCCACGGGCCTGAAGATCGCGGCCGAGACCGACCCCGCCCAGAGCGCCGTCGTCGCCGCGAAGGACAAGACGGCGCTGATCGAGAAGATCGACGACGCGCTCGACGAGCTGCGCGAAGATGGAACCCTCGCGAAGATCAGCGAGACCTACTTCGGAGCCGACGTCACCGAGTGATCCCGGCCCCGACGGGCTCGGCGCGACGCTGCGAGGCGTCCGTCGGGCCCGTCGCCCGTTCTGAGAAAGGATGCCGGTGGACGCCGATACGTGGCAACTGGTCCTGAGCTCGTTCTGGCCGATGCTCCTGGCCGGGGTGACGGTCACGATCCCGCTCGCCCTCGTCTCGTTCGTGATCGGTCTCGTGCTGGCGATCGCGGCGGCGCTGATGCGCATCTCGGGCAACCGGCTGCTGTCGGGTCTCGCCCGGGCGTACATCTCCGTCATCCGGGGGACGCCGCTGCTCGTCCAGATCTTCGTGGTCTACTACGGGCTGCCGCAGATCGATGTGCGCCTCGACGCCTGGCCGGCCGCCGTCATCGCGCTGTCGCTCAACGTCGGCGGGTACGCCGCGGAGGTCATCCGCGCCGCGATACTCTCCGTCCCCAAGGGGCAGTGGGAGGCGGCGTTCACCGTCGGTCTGCCGCGGGCCACGGCGCTCCGGCGCATCATCCTGCCGCAGGCGGCGCGCGTCTCGGTTCCGCCGCTGTCGAACACGTTCATCTCGCTCGTGAAGGACACGTCCCTCGTGGCGCAGATCACGGTGGCCGAGCTGTTCCTCGCGGCGCAGCGCATCGCCGCGTTCAGCTCGGAGTTCCTCGTCGTCTACATCGAGGCCGCGTTCATCTACTGGCTCTTCTGCCTCGTCCTCTCCTTCGGTCAGGACCGCATCGAACGGAGGCTCGATCGCCGTGTCGCACACTGACGCCCCCCTGCTGGCCGTGACCGGACTGCGGAAGTCCTTCGGCGACAACCTCGTCCTCGACGGCGTGGACTTCGCCGTCGGTCGCGGCGAGGTCGTCTGCCTCATCGGTCCGAGCGGGTCCGGCAAGACCACGGTGCTCCGGTGCCTCAACGGCCTGGAAGCTCCCGACGCCGGCGTGGTGACCTTCTCCGACGGCCAGACGCAGGACTTCGCCGCCCTCGCGAAGGGCAAGGAGGCGAGGCAGCAGCGCGCCGCTCTCCGCGACCGCTCGGCCATGGTATTCCAGCACCACAACCTGTTCCCGCACCTGACGGTCCTCGAGAACGTGATCGAGGGTCCCGTCCACGCACGAGGAGTCGCGCGGGATGCCGCCGTCGCCGACGCGGAGCGGCTGCTGGCCCGCGTGGGGCTCGCCGAGAAGCGGGACGCCTACCCGCACGAGCTCTCGGGCGGTCAGCAGCAGCGGGTCGGCATCGTCCGCGCGCTCGCCCTGGCGCCCGACGTGCTCCTCTTCGACGAGCCGACGAGCGCGCTCGACCCCGAGCTGGTCGGGGAGGTACTCCTCGTCCTGAAGGAGCTCGCCGACGAGGGCTGGACGATGGTCATCGTCACGCACGAGCTCGGCTTCGCGCGACAGGTCGCCGACGAGGTGGTCTTCTTCGACGGCGGCGTGATCGTCGAGCGCGGTCACCCCCGCGACCTCTTCACCGCGCCGACGAACGAGCGCACCCGGCGCTTCCTCGACCGCATCCTGCGACCGCTCGAGGAGTGAGGCGTCAGGCGTCGCGGCGGATCTCGAAACCCGCGTCGCCTTCCACCGTCGACACCTCGGTCATCGCGACGTCGTCGACCACGCCGCCCCGGGGTCCCTTCGCCGCCCAGTCGAGGACCGCCTCGACGGCCCCGGCGTCGCCCTGGACCTCGGCCTCGACGGTGCCGTCCGACAGGTTGCGCACCCAGCCGGTCGCGCCGACCGTACGTGCGATGTGATGCATCGCGTAGCGGAACCCGACGCCCTGGACGATGCCCCGGACGACGAGGCGGATGCGGCGCATCAGGCGTCCGCCACGCTCAGCACGATCTTGCCGCGCGTGTGGCCGCGTTCGAGCTCGCGATGCGCCCCGGCGGCGTCGGCGAGGTCGAATACCCGGTCGATGTAGACCTGCACGGCACCCGAGTCGAGCAGGCGTCCGAGCGTCGCGAGCACGGCACCGTCGGGGATGGTCTTGTAGGAGGTCGCACGCACGCCGGCCGCCGCGGCGGCATCCGCGTATCCGTCCCATGCTCCCGTGGGCACCATGACGTAGAGACCGCCCGGGCGCAGGACGGTCAGGGACCGTGTGCCGGTGTCGCCGTGGACGTTGCCCACGAGGTCGATGACGACGTCCACCTCGCCGACGACCTCCTCGAAGCGGGTCGTCGTGTAGTCGATGGCGACGGATGCCCCGAGCTCGCGCAGCCAGCCGAGGTTGCGCTCCGAACCGGTCGCCGTCACGTGGGCACCGAAGTAGGCCGCGAGCTGCACGGCGAAGTGACCGACGCCGCCGGAGCCGGCGTGGATGAGGACGCGCTGGCCCTCGTGCGCGTGAGCGGTCTCGACGACGAGTCCCCAGGCGGTGAGCGCCGCGACCGGCACCCCCGCCGCCTCGACGTGCGACAGCGAGGCGGGCTTGCGCGCCACCGACAGGGTGGGCACGACGAGGTAGTCGGCGTAGCTCCCGCCCGTCCGGGGGAAGGCCGCCATCCCGAACACCGGGTCGCCCGGCTGCAACGGGTGGGCCTCGAACGGGCTCGCGACGACGACCCCGCTGAAGTCGAAGCCGAGGGGCGTGGGGTCGCCGTCGAGGAGACCGTTCAGGCCGCGACCCGCGCGGGTCTTGGCGTCGATCGGATTCACGCCGGCGGCGACGACGCGCACGAGCAGTTCGCTGAGTGCGGGCTTCGGGACGGGCAGGCGGGCGACACGGAGGGCCTCGGCGTCGCCCGGGGCGTCGTAGACCACGCCGCGCATGTCCGCGGGAGGAGCGGTCACCTCGACGACCTCGCTCGCGGTGGGGGCTGCGGATCGCAGCGGCCGGAATCGCATCGGCTGCTCCTTCTCACCTGCGCTCGACGGCGAGCGCGGGGGTGCTCGGTGGAAGACCAGTCAATCGCGACATTGTCTCGACGGTGTTACGTCGGCGTCACCGGAGCGAGAATCCCGGCGGCCTACGTGGTGGGGCCGCCGTCGGGTCGGGATCCGGCGACGAGGGCGTGCAGCAGTCGGGCGAGGTTCTCGATGTCCTCGACCCGCCAGTCCTCCAGCGCGGCGAGCAGCGCGCCCTCCTGGGGGCCCCGGGCATCCGCGAGGCGATCGCGGCCGTGCGCCGTGGCGCTCAGCAGGCTCGACCGGCCGTCGTTGGGGTCGGGAGTGCGTTCGATGAGTCCGAGCTCCGTGAGCTCGCGCACGCTCCGGCTGAGTTGGCCCTTGTCGAGCAGGAGCATTTCGGCGAGGGCGGACTGGGTGACCGGCTCGTGACGCACGATCGTCGTGAAGACCTTGTAGGCGCCCGGCAGCATCCCCGGGCTCACACGGTTGGCGTTCTCGGTGATCTTGCGCCGGAAGAGGGTGATCAGGTCGCTGAACTCGCCCTCGAGGGCCCGCACCGCGCGGGTGCGGGCCTCTCGGTCGGTCGCTGCGGACATCGTGTCCATGTTATCGGCGTGCCTCGCTCGCGGCCTCGTCCGCCCGGGCGTCGGGGGCGACCACGGGAACCGTGCCCGTCGCGGTGACGGCGTCCATTCCGGCGGGCACCGACACGGTGGCCAGGTCGGCCTCCGACGCCTGGCGACGCTCGGAGGTCGTCATGGTGCTGAGGCTGCGGTTGGGCAGGAAGATCACGGCCAGGATGCTGATCACACCGAACGGCACGGCGATGAGGAACGCGGACGAGATGCCCTGCGCGTAGATGTCCTCGACGATCACGCGGAGGCTCTCCGGCATGGTGGCGACGCGGGGGAGTGCGCCGGAGGCGAGCTGCTTGGCCCAGGTCGCCCCCTCGGGCCCGAGGGCGGTGAGGGCGGCGACGATCTTCTCCTGCGCTCCGCCGAACAGGTCGGTGACGCGCGTGGCGAGCGCCGCGCCCATGAGCGAGACGCCGACGGTGCCGCCGAGGCTGCGGAAGAAGGTCACACCCGAACTCGCGACGCCGATCTCCGACGGCTTCGCGGTGTTCTGCACCGCCAGGACGAGGTTCTGCATCGTCATGCCGACGCCCGCGCCCAGCAGGAACATGTAGACCGAGACGAGGAAGAAGTCCGTGTCGTAGTGGATGGTCGACAGGAGGGTCGCGCCGGCGGTCAGCAGGATGCTGCCCACGACGAGGTACGGCTTCCAGTGGCCGAAGCGCGTGATGAGCGCACCGACACCGACCGACGACAGCAGGAGCCCCGCGATCATCGGGATCGTCATGAGGCCGGCCTCGGTCGGCGTGGCGCCGCGGGCCATCTGCATGTACTGGCCGAGGAAGACCGACGCACCGAACATCGCGATGCCCGTGGCGATCGAGGCGACGACCGCGAGGGTGAAGGTGCGGTCGCGGAAGAGGGTGAGCGGCACGAGCGGCTCGCTGGTGCGCAGTTCGACGACGACGAACAGCACGGCGGCGACGAGGGCGCCACCGACCATGAGGATGGTCTCGGTGCCCCACCAATCGAAGCTGGAGCCGGCGCTGGTGACCCAGATGAGCAGCAGCGAGACGGCGGTGGACAGCAGCACGATGCCGAGGTAGTCGATCTTCGGACGGCGACTGCTCACGCTCGAGTGAGGCAGGGTGCGCTGCACCATGATGAGCGCGGCGACGGCGATCGGGAGCGACACGAAGAAGTTCCAGCGCCAGCCGAACGCGTCGGTGATGACGCCACCCAGCAGCGGGCCGCCGACGGTCGCGACGGCCATGACGGCGCCGAACAGGCCCATGTAGCGGCCGCGCTCACGCGGGCTGATGATGTCGGCCATGAGCACCTGGCTGAGGGCCGCGAGGCCTCCTGCGCCGAGACCCTGCACGGCGCGGAACGCGATCAGCGTGCCGGGGTCCTGCGCGAACCCGGCGGCGGCGGTCGCGAGGACGAAGATGACGAGCGCGATCTGGTAGAGCGCCTTGCGGTTCACGAGGTCCGCGAGCTTGCCCCAGATGGGCGTCGAGATGGCCGTGGTGAGCAGGGTGGCGGTCACCACCCAGGTGAACGCGCCCTGGTCGCCCTGGAGGTCGTGGATGATCACGGGCAGCGACGTCGAGACGACCGTCGACGCGATCATCGACACGAACATGCCGAGGAGCAGCCCCGAGAGCGGGGCGAGGACCCGGCGCGGCGCGGTGGGGGTCGAGGTGGACATGCAACTCCTGTTAGATGATTCAGGTCAACATTTGATAGACGTCAACTATATGCCGTCATTTGATCCACGTCAACTATCTCCCCGACGCGCGACGGAACACCGCCCGGAGGCGGCCTCATCGCGGGGGATCAGTCGGCGAGGGCGAGCGCGCGGAAGATGTCGCGTTCGCGCAGCTGCTCGCGGCGGCTCACCGGCGCGGCCGTCTCGCGCACCGGCGGCGTCTTACCGGTCGTGCGGTGGTAGAGCTCGTCGATCAAGGCGGTCGCCAGGCGCACGAGCGACCCGATCTCGGCCTCGTCGCGATCGATCCAGGCGCACCGCGGCTCGTCCCGGAGCGGGACGAAGTCCTGGTGCTCCTCCCATACGACGAGCGTGCGCTCGGCGCCGAGGACGTGCTGCTGCCACCACACCTGACGCAGGTACGTACGGGGGATCGACTTCCACGTCTTGTTGGTCGTCTTGATCTCGGCGAGCGTGACGCGGCCCGCGGCATCCACCATGATCCCGTCGGGGGTGGCGAGGTGCCGCTTCTCGATCTCGGCGTGGAACAGCGCCGACGACGGACGGATGCCGTGGGTCGCCGCGACCCAGGCGGCGATCTCGGGCTCACGCCGTCGACCATGGTCGGTGTAGGCGTTGCCGCTGAATCCGGAGCCGTTGAGTTTCGCCTCGGCCGCTCGGGCGATCGCCTTCTCGCTGGTGAGCGCGGCGACGTCCGTGGCCGTGATCCCGCGGGAGCGGGCCCGCATCCACGCGACCCGGTCGCGGGAGTCCGCGACGATCCGGGCGGCGAGTTCGGGAGTCACCCGTCGATCCTAAGTCGCCCCTCCCGCGCGGGCTGCCCCGACCCGCCGCGCGCGGCCGTCGACCGATCAGACGGTCGCGACCCCCGCGGCGAGAACGTCCCGGGAGAGCGCATGCTCGACGGCGAGGATGCTGGCGCCCAGGACGCCCGCCTCCGCACCCGTCGCGGACTGCACGATCGACAGGTGCGCCGTCGCGAGCGGCGCGGAACGGGAGTACACGACCTCGCGCACCCCGGCGATCAGGTGCTCGCCCACCCGCGCCATCGATCCGCCGATGGCGATGACCGAGGGGTTGACGAGGCTCACGCACGTCGTGAGCACCTCGCCGATGTCGCGTCCGGCCTGCCGGACGGCCTGGATGGCGTCGACGTTGCCGTGCTTGACCAGGTCGACCACGTCGTTCACCGTGTGGGCCTCCACCCCCGTCGCGCGGAGGGTGCGCGCGATCGCGGGACCCGAGGCGAGGGCCTCGAGGCAGCCCCGGTTGCCGCACGTGCACGGCACATCGCCGCCGCGGGCGATGTGGACGTGCCCGATGTCGCCCGCGACACCCTGCGCGCCGCGCTGGAGGTGCCCGTCCGAGATGAGGCCGGCGCCGATCCCCGTCGCGATCTTGACGAAGAGGAGGTTGTCCACCGACGGCCACGCGGTGGCACGCTCGCCGAGGGCCATCGTGTTGACGTCGTTGTCGACGAGCACCGGGACCGGAATGTGCGCCTGCAGCCACCCCGGGATGTCGAACCCGTCCCACCCGGGCATGATCGGCGGGGTGGACGGCTTGCCGCTCGAGTGCTCGACGGGTCCCGGGACGCCGATGCCGATCGCCGCGACGGCCGGGTCGTCCCGACCGACCTGGGCGAGCAGTCGGCGCGCGCCGTCGAGGAGCCAGGACAGGACGGCATCCGGTCCGTCGGCGATGTCGATCGGCTCCGAGGACTCCGCGAGGATGGTCCCGGCCAGATCCGCGATCGCCACCGTCGCGTGCGACGCCCCGAGGTCGGCCGCGATGACGACCCGTGCGGCGGGGTTGAGCGCGAACTGCGACGGCGGTCGCCCCCCGGTCGACACCTTGTCGGCGACGGCCGTGATCAGCCCCATCCGCATCAGCTCATCGACCCGCGCGGCGATGGTGGAGCGCGCGAGCCCGGTCGACTTCGCGAGTTCGGCCCGGGTGCGCGGCACGCCGTCGCGGAGCAGCTGGAAGAGCTCGCTGACGCCGCTGGCGAGGGAGGGGGAGTCTGTCATCGGGTCTTCTTCCAGGTCCTGCTGCCGGCGGGCGCGTGTCCCGCGTCCGTCAATTGTCCCCCGGCGACGCTGGGGAGCTTCCCATGTGACGCCAGGGGGACGCCTCTCAGGACGAGCGACCGGCGGGACGTGCGAACCGCTGCTGCAGGAGCACGGCCACCACGATGATGACGCCCTTCGCGACGGCCTGGACCGACGACGTGAGGTTGTTCTGGATGAAGACGTTCGTGAGCGTCTGGAAGATGAGGACGCCGAGGACGGTGCCCGTGATCGTCCCGCGTCCACCGATCAGCAGGGTCCCGCCGACGACCACAGCCGCGATCGCGTCGAGTTCGTAGAGCTGACCGTTGACCGAGGTGCCCGCCGTCGTGCGCCCGAGGATCATCACGCCGGCGATGCCCGCGCACAGCCCGGAGAGGGCGTAGAGGTACAGGACGTGCCGCTTGACGTTGATGCCGGCCAGGCGTGCCGCTTCGCGGTTGCCGCCGATGGCGACCGTACGCCTGCCGAAGGTGGTCCGGTTCAGCAGCACCCATCCCAGGACGGCGACGACGAGGAAGATCCAGATCAGCATGTCGACACCGAGGATGTCGAGGTTCATGAAGGTGATGAACTCGCGCTGTCCGCCGACCTGCAGGGTCCGCCGGTCGGCGAGGATCTCGGCCAGGCCGCGCGCCCCCACCAGCATGGCGAGGGTCGCCATGAAGGCCACCACGTTGCCGTAGGCGATCACGATGCCGTTCAGCAGTCCCGCGAACACGCCGACCGCGAGGGCGACGAGGACCATGACGATCCAATGGGTCTGATCGGCGAGGTCCTGCACCGCCGCGAGCGCCCCCACCACCGAGGCGAGGCCCAGCACCGAGCCGACGGAGAGGTCGATCCCGCCCGCGATGATGACGAGCGTCATCCCGATGCTGATCACCCCGACGATCGAGGCCTGACGCAGGATGACCATGATGTTCGACAGGCCGAGGAAGGTGTCCGGTGCCGTCGCCGCCCCCACGATCACGAGGACGAGCAGGGCGAGGACGAGGCCGAGGTTGCGGCCGACGGAGCCGGAGAGGATGCGGCGCCACAGGGGCGCGTCCGGGGCGGTGACGGTGGACGTCGTCGCCGCGGGTTCCGTCGGTGTGAGGGGAGTGTCCGCCCCCGTGGTGGTCTGCTCGCTCACGCGGCGCTTCCTTTCATGACGAGGTCGAGCACGCCGTGCTCGTCGATCTGGGTGGAGGGGACGGTGGAGAGGATGCGGCCCTCCGCGACGACGAGCACGGTATCGGACAGCCCGATCACCTCCTCGATCTCGCTGGAGACGATCACGACGGCGTTGCCGTCGGCCGCGAGCCGCCGGATGAGGGCGTAGATCTCCGCCCGGGCGCCGACGTCGACGCCGCGCGTCGGCTCGTCGAGCAGGAGGACCCGGGTCCCGTGCACGAGCCATCTCGCGAGGAGGATCTTCTGCTGGTTCCCACCCGACAGGGTGCGCGCCGGACGATCGGGGTCTGCCGGCCGCAGCTCCAGGGCGTCGATCTGCTGCCGGGCGGCGGCTCGCTCGGCGCGGAAGTCCAGGAACCCTGCGCGGGCGAAACGCGGGATCGAGGGGAGGGTCACGTTCATCGCAATCGGCTCGTCGAGGACGAGCCCCTGGCTCTTGCGTTCCTCGGGCGAGAGGCCGACCCCCGCCGCGACCGCGTCGACGACCGAGCCCCGCCGCAGCCTGCGTCCGGCCACCGCGACGGTGCCGCCCGTCGCCCGCCGGGCGCCGTAGACGGTTTCGAGGATCTCGGAACGGCCCGATCCGACGAGCCCGGCGAGCCCCACCACCTCGCCCGCGCGGACCTGGAACGACACGTCGTCGAAGACGCCGCGCAGCGAGAGCCCGTCGACGTCCAGCACGACGGGCGCGTCGGTCGCGAGGGGCGCGTGCGCAGGGAACACGTTCGCGACCTCGCGGCCGGTCATCAGCCGGATGAGCTCCGGGGTGGGGGTGTCGGCGACGGGGAGCCCGGTCGCCGTGGTCCTGCCGTCCTTGAGGACGGTGATGCGGTCGCCGATCTGTCGGATCTCCTCGAGCCGGTGGGTGATGTAGACCACGGCGATGCCGGCGGAGGTGAGTTCGCGGACGACGCCGAACAGGTTCTGGACCTCGTGCGTGTCGAGGACGGCCGACGGCTCGTCCATGATGATGAGTTTCACGTCGTGGGACAGCGCGCGGGCCATCGCGACGATCTGCTTGTTCGCGGCGCTCAACTGACTCACTTCGAGGTGCGGTGACAGGCTGGCGTGTCCCAGTCGGCGCAGGAGCTCGCGGGTCCGTGCGGCGGCCTCGCCGCGTCGGGTGAATCCGCCGCGCGAGAGTTCGTGCCCGAGGAAGATGTTCTCCGCGATGGTGAGGCCGTCGACCACGTCGAGTTCCTGGTACATCGTCGCGATGCCCATCGCGAGCCCGGCGTCCGGGTCGGGGATCTCGACGACCTCGCCGTCCCACCGGATCTCGCCCTCGTCCGGTCGGTGGACGCCGGCGAGGGTCTTGATGAGCGTCGACTTGCCGGCACCGTTCTGCCCGAGGATGCAGTGGACCTCGCCGGCGCGGACCTCGAGGTCGACGCCGCGCAGCGCCCGCACGCCGGCGAAGGCTTTCGTCACGCCGCGGACGTCGAGTAATGACGTTTCATGGTCGACTTTGATCACGCGGTGAACATAACATGCCGGGTTCACAGCCCGCGAGGACAAAGACGAAGGGGTGCTCAGGCGCGTCGACCCGACGATGCGCGCGGATGCGCCTGTTACCGCCCGCATCCGCCGGTATGGGACTTTTGCGCTTTCAAAATCAAAAGTTGACCATTCCAACATCCGTTCTGTTATGTTCATCCCGTCAGCGCTGACCCTCCTCGTGTGAGTACTCGAAACCGAGAGACGCGTTGGCCGCTTCACACCAGAGCTGCATCACATTCAAGGAGGAAGACATGCGCTCACGCATGACCGCCCGGACGCGCCTCGTCCTGACCGGTGCCGCCGCCGCGGCCGCCATCGGTCTGCTGGCCGGGTGCACGGGCACCGGCGCCGATGAGGACAGCGTCGTCGACCAGGGCACGTCGGCCGAGGAGAACGCCGAGAGCGGCGACACCGTCACGATCGGCTTCTCGGGTCCCGCCGCCGACCACGGCTGGCTCGGCGCCATCAACTCCGGCGCCGCGGACGCCGCTGCCAGCTTCGACGACGTCGAACTGAAGACCGCGGAAGGCACGAACGATCCCATCGCCCAGATCGCCGCCGTCGAGACGTTCGTCAACGACGGCGTCGACGCCATCGTCCTGCTCCCGACCGACGGTGCCGCGCTCACCGAGGCCGCCATCGCCGCGATGGAGGCCGGCATCCCCGTCATCAACGTCGACCGCGAGTTCTCGAGCCCGTTCGCCGCTCGCGCGACGATCCTCGGCGACAACTACGGCATGGGCGTCTCGGCGGGCACCTACATCTGCGAGCAGCTCGAGGGCACCCCGGATGCCGTCGTGGCCGAGATCGCCGGCATCGACTCACTGCCGCTCACCCAGGACCGCTCGCAGGGCTTCAAGGATGCGCTCGAGGACTGCGGCCTCGAGGTCTCCGCCCGTGTCGCCGCCGACTTCACCGTCGCCGGCGGGGAGTCCGCGGCATCCCAGCTGCTCTCGGCCAACCCGAAGATCGACGCGATCTGGAACCACGACGACGACCAGGGCATCGGCGTCATGGCCGCCATCGACTCCGCCGGTCGCGACGAGTTCTTCATGATGGGCGGCGCGGGCAGCAAGGCCGCGATGGAAGCCATCAAGGACGACGACACCGTCCTGAAGGCGACGGTCATCTACCCGTCGACGCAGGCGGCCGACGGGGTCGCGCTGGCGCGCCTCATCGCTCAGAGCAAGACGCTCGGGGACATCATCACCCCCGGCATCCCGAACCGGATCGTCCTCGACGCACCGGTCGTCACGAAGGACAACGTCGACCAGTTCATCGACCTCTCATTCGAGTGATCATCGAAGGGGGCGCCCGGTGCGTGGGCGCCCCCACCACCTCCGAGAGGACATCGACATGACGCAGACGCTCCGGATCGCGATGATCGGCCACGGTTTCATGGGAGCCGCCCATTCGCAGGGCTGGCGGGTCGCACCGAGGTTCTTCGACCTCCCGCTCGATCCGGTCATGCAGGTCGTGACGGGTCGCGACGCGGCTGCCACCGCCGCGGCCGCGGCCACGTGGGGGTGGTCGGAATCCTCCACCGACTGGCGGGCCACGATCGCCCGCGAGGACATCGACGTCGTCGACATCGTCACCCCCGGCGACACCCACGCCGAGATCGCGATCGCCGCGCTCGAGGCCGGCAAGCACGTGCTCTGCGAGAAGCCGCTGGCCAACTCCGTCGCCGAGGCCGAGGCGATGACGGATGCCGCGGCCCGCGCGGCGGCGCGCGGCATCCGTGCCATGGTGGGCTTCACCTACCGTCGGGTCCCCGCCGCAACCTTCGCGCGGGACCTGGTCGCCGCCGGCAGGATCGGCGAGGTCCGGCAGGTGCGGGCCGAGTACCTGCAGGACTGGCTCATCGATCCGGAGGCGCCGATGACGTGGCGCCTCGACCGCACGAAGGCGGGCTCGGGATCGCTCGGCGACATCGGCGCCCACGCGGTCGACCTCGCGGAGTACATCACGGGGCAGACCGTCGACAGCGTCTCGGGCATCGTCGAGACCCTCGTCGAGGAGCGTCCCCTGCTGGGGGAGGGCATCGGGCTCTCGGGGACGGCGAGCACGGAACGCGGACGCGTGACCGTCGACGACGTCGCGCTCTTCACGGGGCGGTTGAGTTCCGGCGCCCTCGCGTCGTTCGAAGCGACCCGCTACCGGACGGGGCGCAAGAACGCGCTGCGGGTGGAGGTGTCGGGGACGAGCGGTGCGCTCTCGTTCGACCTCGAACGGCTTAACGAACTCGACTTCTACGACGCGACCGCACCGGGGACCGAGCTCGGCTTCCGCCGCATCCTCGTCACCGAGCACGACCACCCGTACCTCGCACCGTGGTGGCCGACCGGACACATGCTCGGCTACGAGCACGGCTTCTCCCACCAGGTCGTCGACTTCACGACGGCCGTCGCCGAGGGCACCGCACCGCGCCCGTCGTTCGCCGACGGTCTGCACGTGCAGCGCGTCCTCGACGCGGTGGAACGCAGCTCCGCGGACCAGAGCCGCTGGGTGCAGACGAACGACTGACTGCGGGACCCCGCATCCGAGAAAGGATCCGCGATGGCGCGACCGATCACCCTGTTCACCGGCCAGTGGGCCGACCTGCCGTTCGACGAGGTCGCGCGCCTCGCGGGGGAGTGGGGCTACGACGGGCTCGAGATCGCCTGCTGGGGCGACCACCTCGACGTGTCCCGCTGGGACGACGCCGCCTACGTCCGCAGCCGGAGGGAGATCCTGGAGCGCAATGGACTGCAGGTGCACGCCATCGCCAACCACCTCGGTGGGCAGGCGGTGTGCGACGACCCGATCGATCAGCGGCACCGCGACATCCTCTCCGACCGGGTCTGGGGCGACGGCGACGCCGAGGGGGTCCGCCGGCGAGCCGCCGAGGGGATGAAGGACACGGCCCGGATGGCCGCGAAGCTCGGGGTGAAGATCGTCACCGGCTTCACGGGGTCGTCGATCTGGAAGTACCTCGCCATGTTCCCACCGGCATCCCAGGACATGGTCGACGCCGGCTACGAGGACTTCGCCGCCCGTTGGAACCCGATCCTCGACGTGTTCGACGAGGTCGGCGTGCGGTTCGCCCACGAGGTGCACCCGTCCGAGATCGCGTACGACTACTGGACCACGCACCGCGCGCTCGAGGCCATCGGCCACCGCGAGGCGTTCGGCCTGAACTGGGATCCGAGCCACATGGTGTGGCAGGACCTCGACCCGGTGGCGTTCCTGTGGGACTTCCGCGACCGGATCATCCACGTCCACTGCAAGGACACGAAGAAGCGCCTCGGCAACGGACGCAACGGGCGGCTCTCGTCGCACCTCGCCTGGGCCGACCCTCGGCGCGGCTGGGACTTCATCTCCACCGGGCACGGCGACGTGCCCTGGGAGGACGCGTTCCGCATGCTCAACGCGATCGGCTACACCGGCCCGTTGTCGGTCGAGTGGGAGGATGCCGGCATGGACCGCCTCGTCGGAGCCCCCGAGGCGCTCGCCTTCATCCGCCGCCTCTCGACGTACGAGCCGTCCGCCGCCGCCTTCGACGCCGCCTTCTCCTCGCACTGACCCGAGCGCCGGTGCCGGCGCGCGAGGGCGTGCGCTGCGTCGCCTTGTCGCCCTCCCGCCCGTGCGCTGCCGCCCGGCATCCGCCCTTCTGTCCACATCATGTCGTCTGGTCGACATCACACGTCGTGAGCTGCGCGGAACGTGTGTTCTCGTGCGGACGACATGATGTGGACATCCGTCGCTTCCTCCACTGGACGACGGATTGCGGAGGCTTCCCCGGTTCGGCGCGCGAACCCCTCTGGGTCGGGCCGCCCTACAGAGGCTTGGCTGCATGCCTCGACACATCTCGTTCGCCGAAGCGCGCCGGCTGATTCTCGATCGTGCCGATCTGGAACGCTCCGGGTGGCGGTCGCGTGACATCACGGACGCGGTGAGAGAGGGTCGGATGCTGCGGATCCAACGCAATCGATACGTCCTCGCCGAGCAGTTCGACGACCTATGGCCCGAAGCGCGCCACCTCGTCGAGATCGCCGCCGCCGATGCTGAGCGGAAGGGCGGGACGAGCGTGTTCTCCTATCAGTCCGCAGCGGTGCTGTGGGGACTGCCGCTTGCACGGCACGTACCCGATGCGGTTCACGTGAGCATGCCGGCGGATGGCCGGCTGGTCAGTCGCGCGGCGCTGCGCCGACACGCGGATCGGCTCGAGCCGTCCGAGATCACGAACCCGTTCGATGTGCCCTGCACGACCTTGGCCCGGACGCTCTGGGATGTGTGTCGAGTTCTGCCGCCGTCCAGCGGTGTCGCGGCCGCCGACGCGGCATTGCGCATCGTGGCGTCCACATCCGGCGGCGATCCCGAGGCGGTCGAGCGCTGGCGTCAGAGTGTGCTCGACATCGGCCGGCGAAAGCGCGGTTCACGCGGAGCGGCTCGTGCCGGGACGGTCATCGCCTTCGCGAACGGTCTCGCCGAGAGTACGGGCGAGAGCATCGCGCGCTGGATGCTGGCGGAGATCGGGTTCGCCCGATTCCGGCTCCAAGTCCCGGTGCGCGGGCCCGCCGGCTCGGACTACCGCGTCGATATCGAGCTGGAGGACGAGAACGTTCTCGTCGAGTTCGACGGCGCGGTCAAGTACCGCGACGATGAGCTCCGCGCCGGTCGACGCCTGGACGACATCCTGCTCCTGGAGAAGCAGCGTGAGGATTGGATCCGAGGCGTGACGCAGAAGCGACTCGTGCGCATCGGGTGGACGGACCTCGACACACCGCAGGTGCTCGCCGCCCGGATGGCTGCCTTCCGGATCTCACCACGCCCATGAGCGCGGCGAACGCGGCATCCCCTGCCTCCTCCGTCGTGCACATCATGTGCTCCGAACGACTGCACATCTCCTGAACCGTCCACATCGTGTGGTCTCGTCGGGAGCACATGATGTGGCCGACGCGGCGGCGCCCCGCCCGCACCTTCGCGCGAACGCACGGACCGGATGCCGGGATTTGGCGGGTGCGCGAGCGCGGCGTACACTGGGGGACAAGCCAAAGACCGTCGGTCATCGCTGTGCGCCCGCGCACACGATCGAAGCTCTGCATCGCAGGGGCCCACGCAGGTGTACGACAGACTTCCGGGAAACCGGGCCGAAGCTCCGTGCGCTTGCGCCGGAGCTTTTCTCATGCAGCCCGACCGTCGAGGTCGACGCTCCGCCACCGCGGGACGTCTCGTACACATCAAGGAGTGACCATGGCGCAGAAGGATGCATCGGTCGCCGAGCTCACGAAGAACTTCGAGGACTCGAACGCCGTCTTGCTGACCGAGTACCGCGGTCTGACGGTTGCCCAGCTCAAGCAGCTGCGCAACGCGATCCGTCAGGACGCGCAGTACGCCGTGGTGAAGAACACGCTGACCAAGATCGCCGCGAACAACGCGGGGATCACGGCGCTGGACGAGGACCTCAAGGGTCCGTCGGCCGTCGCTTTCGTGCACGGCGACTTCGTCGCCACTGCCAAGGCTCTGCGTGACTTCGCCAAGGCCAACCCGCTTCTCGTGATCAAGGGCGGCATCTTCGAGGGCAACGCGCTCTCGGCCGACGAGGTCAACAAGTACGCCTCGCTCGAGAGCCGCGAGGTTCTGCTGGCGAAGGCTGCGGGCATGATGAAGGCGACGATGGGCAAGGCTGCCGCCACCATCGACGCGCTTCGCGAAAAGCTGGAGACCGCTGACGCCGCGTAAGCGACGAGCGAGCTCTTTTACACACACCCCATCTATCTAGGAGATACATCATGGCGAAGCTTTCCACCGAGGAGCTGCTCGAGCAGTTCGCCGGCCTCACCCTCGTCGAGCTCAGCGAGTTCGTGAAGGCGTTCGAGGAGAAGTTCGACGTCACCGCTGCTGCCCCCGTCGCCGTTGCCGGTGCCGGTGGTGGCGCTGCTGCTGAAGAGGTTGAGGAGAAGGACTCCTTCGACGTCATCCTCGAGGCTGCCGGCGACAAGAAGATCCAGGTCATCAAGGTCGTCCGCGAGCTCACCTCGCTCGGCCTCGGCGAGGCCAAGGCCGTCGTCGACGGTGCTCCCAAGGCCGTGCTCGAGGGCGCGAACAAGGAAGCCGCCGACAAGGCGAAGGAGGCCCTCGAGGCCGCCGGCGCGACGGTGTCCGTCAAGTAAGGTCCCGCACCTTTCCGAAGGCCTCGGATGCTTCGGCATCCGGGGCCTTCGGCCGTTTCCGGGGGATGCCTGGCGTCAGGACCAGGCGGCGTCTCGGACGGCGGCGCTCGATGACCCGGTCGGTGTGGACGTCGAGTTCCGCACCACCAGTCGCGGTCGGATGATGACGCTGGTCGGTTCGGCCGTCGGATCCTCGATGTGCCGCATGAGCAGTTCCACGGCCGTCGCGCCCTGCTCGCGCGGGATCTGCCGCAGCGTCGTCAGGGCGAACATCTCGGCGTTCTCGTGGTCGTCGATGCCGATGACGCTGAGGTCGGAGGGGACCAGGATGCCGAGGCGCCGCGCCGCGATGATGGCGCCGATCGCGACCTCGTCGCACGCCGCCACCAGTCCCGTGGGTCGCTGCGAGGGGTCGCTGAGCAGATCGACCGCGGCGGCGTAGCCGGCGGACATCGTGAGCTCCGCGGGCGTGCGGCTGATGTGGTCGCTGAGCCCCGACTCGCGCATCTCGCGTTCGTAACCCTCGTAGCGCGCGGACTCGACGTGGGGCCACAATGTCGCCGCCGTGCCGCCGAGGAACGCGATGCGGCGGTGTCCCAGCGAGACGAGGTGTGCCGTCGCCAGGGCGGCCGCGTGCGCGTCGTCGAGGGTCACGACGCTCGTCGTGCGCTCAGTGCCGATGATGCTGACGACGGGGCGGCTGAGGGACAGCAGGGTCTCGAGCTCGCTCTCGGCGGGCTCCAGCCCGACCGCGATGAGTCCGTCGAACCTCTTGCGGGTGAGGAACTCGTCGAACACGCGACGGCGGGTTTCGCTGCCCGGATCGGCGTCGTACAGGGTGAGGTCCAGTCCGCGTTCCAGGAGCGCCTGCTGGATGCCCTCGAGGACCTCGGCGAAGAACCATCGGTTGACGTGCGGCATCACGACGCCGACGTTGCGGGTGCGTCCCGTCGCGAGGCTGACGGCGCTCGTCGACGGTGTGTATCCGAGCCGGCGCGCGGCCTCGTGCACACGTCGTCGGGCATCGGCCGACACCTGCGTGCTGCCGGTCAGTGCGCGACTGGCGGTCGCCTTCGATACGCCGGCCTCACGTGCGACGTCGGCGATGGTGCTCATCGGTCCTCCTCGACCCCGTCCGACCGTCCCCTCGGTCGAGGACTCAGCGTAGTGCCTGGAACGGCACTCCGGAACCGGTTCCGTGGGCCGACCGTGAGAGCGGTCTCACGGCTCGAGGGCCCGGGCACTCTAATGGATGCAGAACCTTGATATTTCGCTGTTGTGTCGAAGCGCTACCGCCAAGTAGGTTGTCCTGGAATCGGTTCCCCAAGGATGCGGCCAAGGCTCCTCTGGGCGGACGATGATCCCGAAAGAGGAGAAGTACATGGCATTGTCACAGCGATACCGTCTTCTTGCCCCGGTCGCCCTCCTGGGCGCGGCAGCACTGGTGCTCGCCGGGTGTGCAGAAGGTGGCACCGAGGGCGAAGGCGGCACGGGCGGCGAGGCGAAGAAGACCGTCCGCATCGCCGGAGGCATCACCGGCGGTGAGGCCGACGCCCTCAACAAGTCGTTCGAGAAGTTCACCGCCGACACCGGCATCACGGTCGAGTACACCGGCGACAAGTCGTTCGAAGGAAACATCGTCACGAAGGTCACCGGTGGTGACGCCCCGGACATCGCGATCGTCCCGCAGCCCGGTCTGCTGAAGACGCTCGTCGACACCGGCAAGGTGCTGCCCGCCTCCGACGCGGTCGAGAGTGCCGTCGACGAGAACTGGTCGCCCGACTGGAAGAACTACGGCACGTTCGACGACGAGTTCTATGCCGCTCCCATGCTCGCGAACCTGAAGGGGTACGTCTGGTACTCCCCGAAGCAGTTCGCCGAGTGGGGCGTCGAGATCCCCAAGACGTGGGACGAGATGATCGCCCTCACCGACAAGATCGTCGAGACCACCGGCGGCCCCGCGTGGTGCGCCGGATTCGCCTCCGACGCCGCGTCGGGATGGCCGGGCACCGACTGGATCGAGGACCTCGTCCTGCGCCAGTCCGGCCCCGACGTCTACGACCAGTGGGTGGCCGGTGACGTGAAGTTCACCGACCCGCAGATCAAGGAAGCGTTCGACGCGGTCGGCGACATCCTGCTCAACCCGGACTACGTCAACGCCGGCTACGGCGACGTCAAGAGCATCAACTCGACGGCGTTCGGCGACGTGGCTGCGGCCGTCGCGAGCGGCGACTGCGCGCTCACGCACCAGGCGTCGTTCCTCTCGGCGAACTTCCTCGACGTGCAGACCGCCGACGGCAAGACCCCCGAGGTCGCCCCCGACGGTGACGTCTACGCGTTCATCATGCCGGGCTACACCGAGGGCGAGCTCCAGGTCGAGGGTGGCGGCGAGTTCGTCGCCGGCTTCTCGGACGACGAGTCCACTCAGAAGGTGCTGGAGTTCATGGCCTCGCCGGAGTTCGCCGACGCTCGTGTCGAGCTCGGCGGTGTGATCTCTGCGAACAAGAACGCCGACCCCAGCCTCGCCTCCAGCGAATTCCTCAAGGAAGCGATGACGACGCTCCAGGACGAGTCGACGGTCTTCCGTTTCGACGCCTCCGACCTGATGCCCTCCACGGTGGGCTCGGGCTCGTTCTGGAAGGGCATGGTCGACTGGATCGACGGCAAGGACACCGACACGGTGCTCTCGGACATCCAGGCCGGTTACGAGAACTGATCGTCGCCTGACGATCGGCTGAGCCGAGCGGGGTCGGGCTGCACCAGCCCGACCCCGCTTCTCCCATCCGCACCGCCCGAGTACGTCGTCGTACTCAGAAGGGGACACCCATGTCGCAGACCACCGTCGACAGGCCGGTCGACACCGAACCCGCCGTGACCACTCACGCGCAGGACCCCAAGGGACGATCGATCACCCGAATCGTCGTCGCCGCCGGCTTCGCCCTGATCGTCCTGCTCTTCTTCCTGCTGGCCTTCACGGCCTCCAGCGAGGAGTCGGCACGCATCACCATCGGGTTCTCGCTCAACAGCTTCTTCCTCTGGCTCGGCGGTCTGAACCCGCTGATCCAGATCCCCGTCATCCTGGTGGTGTTCGGGATCGTGGTCGGCATCATCCTCGTGCTGATCGAGTTCGCCCCGCGGCCCGGCCGCGGTTACTTCATCATGCGGTTGGCGGCCTGCCTGCTGATCCCGCTGCTGGCCTTCCTCCTGCTGCGTCCCTACGCGAATGCGGTGGTGTACGTCGTCGCGATCGCCCTGCTGGTCGGTGGACTGCTCTTCTTCGCGGACTTCCGTTCCCGTCAGGGCGCCGGCTACCTGTTCCAGCTGATCCTCTTCATGGCGCCGGCCAGCATCATGCTGATCCTCGGCCTGATCTACCCGGCGATCTCGACGATCTTCAAGTCGTTCTTCGACAAGTCGGGCGAGCAGTTCGTCGGCATGGAGAACTACATCTGGGTGTTCACGAACCCGACCGGTACGGCGTCGGTGGTCAACACGCTGCTGTGGGCGCTTCTGGCACCGACGATCTCGGTCGTGATCGGTCTCGCCTACGCCGTCTTCATCGATCGCGCCCGCGGCGAGAAGATCCTGAAGGTCCTCGTGTTCATGCCCGTCGCGATCTCGTTCGTCGGCGCCGGCATCATCTGGAAGTTCATGTACGACGCCCGCCAGGGCGACCAGGTCGGTCTGCTGAACGCCATCGTCACCGCCTTCGGGGGCGACCCGGTGCAGTGGCTGGCGATCAAGCCGGTCATCAACACGCTCATGCTCCTCGTCGTCTTCATCTGGACGCAGACCGGTTTCGCGATGGTGATCCTGTCGGCGGCCATCAAGGCGGTCCCCGTCGAGCAGATGGAGGCGGCGCAGCTGGACGGCACCAACGCGTGGCAGCGGTTCCGCAACGTCACGGTCCCCGGCATCCGCTCGTCGCTGATCGTCGTGCTCACGACCATCACGATCGCCTCGCTGAAGGTGTACGACATCGTCGCCGTCATGACCGGCGGTCGCGACGAGACGACCGTCCTCGGCTTCGAGATGGTCAACCAGCAGCAGCGGTTCCAGAGCTACGGTCACTCGTCCGCTCTGGCCGTCGTCCTGTTCCTGTTCGTCCTGCCGCTGATCATCTACAACGCCCGATCGATGGCCAAGCAGAGGGAGATCCGCTGATGACCGTCGCAGCACCCACCACACCGGTCGACAACCGCACGGCCCGCCAGGTCGCGCGCGACACCCGCAAGAACGAGGCGATCGCCCACAAGAAGCTGACGTCGAAGGGCGCGACGATCGCGGCCGTCATCATCGCCATCTTCTGGACGATCCCGACGTTCGGCCTCTTCGTCACCTCGTTCCGACCCGGCGCCGACACGCAGTCGACCGGGTGGTGGACGGTGTTCACGAACCCCGACTTCACCCTCGACAACTACTTCGAGGCGCTGAACTCGGGCGGTACGTCGACGACACTCGCCTCGGCGTTCGTGAACTCGCTCGCGATCACCATCCCCGCGACGGTCTTCCCGATCGTCATGGCGGCGCTGGCGGCCTACGCGTTCGCGTGGATCGACTTCAAGGGGCGCAGCGCGCTGTTCGTCTTCGTGTTCGCCCTGCAGATCGTGCCGCTGCAGATGGCCCTCGTGCCGCTGCTGTCCCTCTTCTCGGAGGGGCTCACCATCAACGAGGTGCCGATCTTCCCGGGCTTCGGTTTGAACGACGTGCAGTACAGCTTCGCCCGCGTCTGGATCGCGCACGCCATTTTCGCGCTGCCGCTGGCGACGTTCATGCTGCACAACTTCATCGCGGAGATCCCGGGTGAGGTCATCGAGGCGGCGCGGGTGGACGGCGCCGGCCACGGTCAGGTCTTCTTCCGGATCATCCTGCCGCTGGCCGCGCCGGCGATCGCGTCGTTCGCGATCTTCCAGTTCCTGTGGGTGTGGAACGACCTGCTGGTCGCGACGATCTTCGCCTCGCCGGGCGCCTTGCCCATCACGCAGGCGCTGAACTCGCTGTCAGGAACCTGGGGCAACCGCTGGTTCCTGCAGTCGGCGGGCACGTTCATCTCGATCATCGTGCCGCTCATCGTGTTCTTCGCGCTGCAGCGCTTCTTCGTCCGCGGCCTGCTCGCGGGTGCGACGAAGGGCTGAGCCCGGGACGACGAGAGAGGGGGATGCCGGTGGCCACCGGCATCCCCCTCTTCGTTCGTCTGCGTGTCAGCCGCCGCAGCCGAGGCGCTCCTGCATCGAGGTCATCGCCTGGATCTCGAAGGACTGGCCTTTGATCATGGTCTGAGCGACCGTCCGGACCCGCTCGTCGGAGGCGAGGTCGACGGCGGCCTCGGCCATCGGGATCGCGCCCTCGTGGTGGCGGATCATCAGGGTCAGGAATGAGCAGTCCGCCTGCTGACCGGTGGCCGCCTTGAGAGCTGCCAGCTCGGCGTCCGAGGCCATGCCCATCTGCTCGCGCACCTCTTCGTCCGAGAGGGTCTCGCCCTCGGTGCCGCCGTGCGCATGCCCGGAATCGGATGCCGCCATCCACGCCATCGGCTGGTCGTCGTACTGCGGCAGCCCCCAGCGGACCAGCCAGTCCAGCATCTCGCCGCGCTGCGACGACTGCCCGGTCGCGATGTCGTACGCGAGGGCGCGGAGCTCGTCGTCGTCGGTCTCGGCGTAGATGGTCATCGCCATGTCGACCGCCTGCGCGTGGTGCATCTGCATGTCGCGGGCGAAGCCGGCGTCGGCGGAGCCTTCACCCGGGGTGGAGCCGGCGATGCCGAACGTCGAGAAGCGGCCGATCGCGAACGCCACCGCGGCGATGGCGAGGCCCACGAGCAGCACGACCCACCACGGGGGCAGGGTGCGCTCGGTGCCCGGCTCGTCGCCGACGGTGCCGTCGGTCACTGCTTGCCGGGCGCGTCCAGGGCGCCGGTGCACGCCGCGCCCGGCTCGGGACCGTTCACGTTGCGCCAGTAGGCCTTGATGAACTCGCCGATGCGCTCATCGTCGGGGGAGTCGACCTTCAGCTGCGCGTTCCACGCGCTGACGGCGATGGGGGTGTCCATGTCCTCGTAGGGCGAGAGCACGGTGTAGTCCGAGGGCAGCTGCGCGTCGAGGGCGTCGATGCCCGCCTGGTCGACCTGCGCCGGGTCGTACGTGATCCAGATGGCGCCGTGCTCGAGGGCGTGGACGGCGTTCTCGTTCGGGACGGGCTGGTCGTAGACGCCGCAGTTCAGCCACACCGCGTTGTGGTCGCCGCCGGCGGGAGGGGTCTGCTCGTAGTCGACGACGCCCTCGACGTGGTTTGCGGTGTGCTCGAAGGTCTGCACCCCCGAGATGCCCGAGCCGTCGCCGTCGCCGCGGGCGACGGTCACGGGGCGGGGCGCGAGGAAGTAGGAGGCGGCCACGAGGCCGACGACCACGACGGCGGCGGTGACGCCGACGATCCACCAGGTGGTCTTCGTGCGGCGGCGCTTGGCGAGCTGGCGCTGGTACTCGGCGAGCTTCTGCTGCTTCTGCTGCTCGCGCTGCTGCTTCACGGTGAGGTTCAGCTGCGCCTGCGTGGCAGGGTTGCCGCTCGTGCGCTTGCCGGTGGGATCGTTCGGGGTCATGGGAGTGGCCTCGTCGGTCGGGGTGGGGAGGGCGCAGGTGCGCCGCTCCGATTTTATTCGCCTGCATCTGCACGGGCCCTGGGCGGTGAGCGTTTCATAGGGTCTCGTGACGTGTGGGGCATCCCGCGCGGCTGCGCAAGGGGTGCCTGACGGCGCCCCGCGTCGAGCAGGATGGGGCGATGACAGTGCCCACGCACGAACACGAGATCGGTATCGGTCTGCGGCTGGCGGTGATCGGCGCGGTGCTCCTCATCGTCGCCGTCGCCACCGGGATCGCCGTCGAGTCGACCGACTCCGAACTCATCGACCTCGATTCCTGGTGGAACGCGTACGTCGCGACGTTCCTCCCCGGCATCCGACCCGTGTCGTTGCTCATGAACATCCTGGGAGCGGGGGTCATCGGGACCTACGTCGTGCCCCTCGTCGGCGCGGCGTTGCTGCTCGTGGCCCGGAGGCCGTGGGGTGCGGTCTTCTTCCTGGCCGCGTCCATCGCGGGGGCGCTCGTCGTGCAGGCGCTGAAGGGGATCTTCGGCCGCGTGCGGCCGGAGGAGATGCTCGTCATCTCCGACCACGGGTCGTTCCCGTCCGGCCACACGGCGAACGCCGCGGTGATCGCCACCGTCGCGGTCATTCTCTTCCCGCGCGTCTGGGTGCTCGTCGTCGGAGTCGCGTGGACCCTGCTCATGGCGTTCAGCCGCACGCAGGTCCATGCGCACTGGTTGACCGACACCCTGGGCGGGACCGTGCTCGGTGTCGCAACGACGCTGCTGGTCGCGGCGGCGCTGACGATCCCCGTCGTCCGGGAACGCGAGCGCCGGCTCTCGCTAGGCTGAGCGGCATGAGCGCCGAGGAAGCCGCTGCCGAACTCGCCCGTCTCGAAGCCGAGGCCGCCGCCGCAGAGGCGGAGCTGAAGCTCGCGAAGGCGCAGGCCGCCCTGGCCGCCGCACGTGCGGCGGCCGCACGGACACAGACGGATGCCGCGCCTCCGACCGCGGCCGGCCCGGACGGCGATCCCGCCCCGGCCGCCGACCCTCCGCCGCCCGTCGCGCCGGCTCCGGCCGACGCACCCACTCCGGCCGACGCGCCCGCTCCCGACGCGCCCACCGGCCCGCTCGACGCGGAGGAGGTCGCGCGGATCGTCACGGGGTACACGTTCGAAGAGGAGACGCTCGACCTCGGCGCGCTCGTCAACGGCGACCCGGTCCGCGAGGCGCAGATCCGCATCCCGCTGGCGATGACCAACAGACACGGGCTGGTCGCCGGTGCCACCGGCACGGGCAAGACCCGCACCCTGCAGGGGCTCGCCGAGCAGCTCGCGGCCAAGGGCGTGCCGGTCTTCGCGGCCGACATCAAGGGCGACCTCACGGGGGTCGCCACGGCCGGTGAATCGAACCCGAAGCTCCTGGCCCGCACCGAGGCGATCGGGCAGGCGTGGGAACCGGCGGCATCCGTCACGGAGTACTTCGCGCTCGGCGGCATCGGTACCGGCGTCCCGGTCAGGGCCACCGTCACCGGGTTCGGTCCGCTGCTGCTGAGCCGCGTGCTCGGTCTCAACGAGACGCAGGAGTCGAGCCTCGGCCTCGTCTTCCACTACGCCGACGCGCACGGGCTGCCGCTCGTCGACCTGGCGGACCTGCGCGCCGTCCTCACCCACCTGACCAGCGACGCCGGAAAGCCCGAGCTGAAGGACCTCGGCGGGCTGTCCTCCGCCACGGCCGGTGTCATCCTGCGCGAGCTCATCACCTTCGCCGACGGCGGCGCCGACGTGTTCTTCGGCGAGCCGGAGTTCGACGTCCGCGACTTCCTGCGCACCGCCCCCGACGGACGCGGGATCATCTCGCTCCTCGAGGTGCCCGGCATCGCCGACAAGCCCGAACTGTTCTCGACGTTCCTCATGTACCTGCTCGCGGAGCTGTTCGAGATCCTCCCCGAGGTGGGGGATGCCGCCAAGCCCAAGCTCGTGTTCTTCTTCGACGAGGCGCACCTGCTGTTCCGCGACGCGTCGAAGGCGTTCACCGCGGCGATCGTGCAGACCGTGCGCCTCATCCGCTCGAAGGGGGTCGGAGTCTTCTTCGTGACGCAGACCCCGAAGGACGTGCCGGGCGACGTCCTCGGCCAGCTCGGCTCGCGCATCCAGCATGCGCTCCGCGCCTTCACGCCCGACGACGCGAAGGCCCTCCGCGCGACGGTGGGCACCTATCCGACCTCGGGCTACGACCTCGAACGCGTGCTGCAGGAGCTCGGCACCGGCGAGGCGATCGTGACCGTCATGAACGAGAAGGGCGCGCCGACGCCCGTCGCCTGGACGCGGCTGCGCGCGCCGCAGGGGCTCATGTCCCCGACCCCGGCGGCCGCCGTGCAGGCCGCCGTCGCGGCGTCGCCGCTGCTCGCGACCTACGGCACCCCGGTCGACCGGGAGTCCGCGCGCGAGATCTTGGCCGCGAAGATGGCGGCGGCGGACGCCGAGGCGGATGCTGCCAAGGCCGCCGCCGACAAGGCGAAGGCCGACGCGGAGTACGCGAAGCAGAAGGCCGCGATGGACAAGGCGCAGAAGAAGGCCGAAGCCGACGCGCAGCGGGAGTACGACCGGATCCTCCGCAGCACCGGCGGCCGCACCCGGACCTCGCGTCGAACCGAGTCCTCGCCGCTCGAGCAGATCCTCGGATCGAAGGCGACGCAGTCGATCATCGGCAGCGTCATCCGCGGCGTGTTCGGGAACGGTCGCCGATGAGTGCGGCATCCCGCATCCGTCCGTTCCGTCCCGGGGACGAACCCGCCCTCGCCGAGATCTGCCTGCGGACCGCCGACGGCGGCGGTGACGCGACCGGGATCTTCGAGGACGACGCGATCTGGGCCCACATCTGGGTCCTGCCCTACGTCGAACGCCACCCCGACTTGGCTTTCGTCGTCGAGGACGAGGACGGCACCGTCACGGGGTACGTCGTCGCGACGCCCGACACCGACGCGTTCGAGCGGTGGTTCCACGACGAGTGGTGGCCGCGCCACGCGCACCGCTGGCCGAAGCCCGAGCGCGAGGTCACGCGTCAGGGCGGCACCCTGCTCTACGCCTACAGCCGGGGGGAGAAGCCCGAGCGGTACGCCGAGGAGTTCCCCGCGCACCTGCACATCGACCTGCTGCCGCAGGCCCAGGGAAAGGGCGCGGGGCGCCGCCTCATCGAGACGCTCTTCCACGCGCTCCGCGAGCGGGGTGTCTCCGGACTGCACCTCGTGGCGTCGGCGGGGAACACCGGCGCGATGGCCTTCTACACCCGCCTCGGGCTCGCGCCACTGCCCTCGTCGCCGGGGTCCCGCGCCTACGGCGTCAAGCTATGAGCGGTGCACCGGGATCGGCATCGTCGACGTGTCGATGAGCGGGTCGTCGTCCTGACGCTCGACGACCTCGATCGCCTCCTCGCGCGTCTCGACGGTCGGCACCGAGCCGAGCAGCGGTCGCTTCGCGGTCTCCTTCATCGACAGCAGCGCGATCCCGCCCAGCAGCGCGAAGAACATGATGTAGAACGCGGGCATGTAGGTGTTGCCGGTGGCGTCGATGAGGGCCTGACTGAACAGCGGAGTCGTGCCGCCGAATAGCGAGACCGAGACGTTGTAGGCGATCGCCATCGCGCCGAACCGCGACGCGGTCGGGAACAGGGCCGGCAGCGTGGACGCCGACACGGCGACGTAGAAGGCGACGGGGATCGCCACCATTCCAAGGGCGACGAAGACCGCCCACTCCTGCCCGATCTGCATGATCGCGAACGCCGGGATCATGAGCACGATCGTCGAGCCGGCCGCGATCATGTAGACCGGCCGCCGGCCGATCCGGTCGCTCAGCATCCCGATGAACGGCAGACAGGCCGACATCACGAGCAGCACCGGCACGGTCGCCACGGCCGCGCCGAGGTTCGAGATCCCGACCTCGGTCTCGAGGTAGGTCGGCATGTAGCTCGTGAGGGCGTAGCCGGCGGTGTTCGTCGCCGCGACGATCGCGATGCCGATGAGCACCTCGCGCCAGTGGTGACGGAGGATGCCGCTGATCCCGTGGCGTGCGAGGGGGTCGTCGCGGTCCGGCTCGCCCTCGGTCTCCGCGGCGTTCTCGTAGGCGGGGGTCTCGGGGATCTTGAGGCGGAACCAGATGGCGACGATGCCGAGGGGGATCGCGACGAGGAACGGGATCCGCCACCCGAAGTCGGTCATCGCGGTCTCGCCCCACACCGACTCGGTGATGACGGTGGTGAGGGCGACGACCGAGGCGCCGGCGGCGAAGCCGACGTAGGAGCCCAGGTCGAGCCACGACGACCAGAAGCCGCGTCGCTTGTCGGGGGAGAACTCCGCGACGTACGTGGTGGCGCCGGCGTACTCGCCGCCGGTGGAGAACCCCTGCACCATCTTGAGCAGGTACAGCGGCACGATCGCCCAGAGCCCGATCTGCGCGCTCGTGGGCAGGACGCCGATGAGGGCGGTCGCGACGGCCATCATCGCCATCGTGAAGAAGAGGACCTTCTGCCGACCGATGCGATCGCCGAGCGGGCCGAGGACGAGGCCGCCGATGGGGCGCACGAGGAACGAGATCGCGAACCCGAGGAGGGTGACGAGCAGGTTCCACGGCTCGGGCAGATCGTCCGCGAAGACGACGGAGATCGTGACGGCGAGGTAGCCGTAGATGCCGAAGTCGAACCACTCCATGAAGTTGCCGACGACCGTGCCGCTGATCGCGGTGCGGACGCGCTTCGTGTCGACGACCACCACATCGTCCACGTCGAGGCGTGGCGGGGGCGCCGAGCGGGTGATCGGATCGGAGGACGGGGGTACCGGCTGACGGGATGACCTGGCCATCTCTACACGGTACGCGCGTGGTCCGCGGCCCGCATCCGTGCGGCTGTCCCTTGACAAAACCCGTCCGTCGAGCGGGGGCCGCACCCCTCCGCGGCCGGTCTATCGTGGCGACATGAGCGAGCTCTCCGCCCCAACCGGCCGCGAATCCGCCCTCGTCGCCCAGCCCCGCGCCGACGGCTCCGCGCCGCGTGCGCTGGTCCTCGGATCGACCGGATACCTCGGCGGACGCCTCGTCCCGCGACTCCTGTCGGCGGGGTACCGGGTGCGGGCGCTCGTCCGCACGCCCGCCCGGGTGAGGGCGTTCGTGTGGGGGAGCGAGGTCGAGGTCGTCGAGGGCGCGGCCGAGGACGCCGACGCCGTCGCCCGCGCCGTCGACGACGTCGACGTGCTCTACTACCTCGTCCACTCGATGGGCGGCGGCGGCGACTTCGAGACGAAGGACCTGCGGGCGGCGGAGACCGTGGCGGATGCGGCGGCCGAGGCATCCGTCGGTCGCATCGTCTACCTCGGGGGTCTGCACCCGGCCGGTGTGGAGCTGAGCCCGCACCTGCGCTCGAGAGTCGAGGTGGGCGAGGTGCTGCTGCACAGCGGCGTGCCCACCCTCGTCCTGCAGGCCGGTGTCGTCATCGGGTCGGGGTCCGCCTCGTTTGAGATGGTGCGTCACCTCACCGACGTGCTGCCGTACATGCCGGCGCCGAAGTGGGTGCGCAACCGCATCCAGCCGATCGCGGTGCGCGATGTGCTGCACTACCTGCTCGCGGCGGCGCGGGTCGACTCGGACGTCAACCGGGCCGTCGACATCGGCGGGCCGGACGTGCTCCGCTACGGCCAGATGATGAACGGGTACGCCGTCGAGGCGGGACTGCGCCAGCGCGCGATCGCCGCGCTGCCCGTGCTCACCCCCGGTCTCGCGTCGCACTGGGTGAACCTCGTGACCCCCGTTCCGCGCGCGATCGCCCGGCCGCTCATCGCGTCGCTGCAGAACGAGTGCATCATGGACGACCACGCCGTCGACGAGCTGCTGCCGCGGCCCGAGGGCGGCCTCACCCCCTACCGCGAGGCGGTGCGGCTGGCGCTGCGCAAGGTCGAGGCCGACGCCGTCGAGACGAGCTGGCAGGACGCCGAGGTCTCGTCGGTGCCGAGCGACCCGCTGCCGAGCGACCCCGAGTGGGCCGGCCGGCTCGTGTTCACCGACGAGCAGAGCGCGACGACGTCGGCGAGCCCCGAGCAGCTCTGGCGCGTCATCGTCGGGATCGGCGGCGAGAACGGCTGGTACTCGTCGCCGTTCCTGTGGGCCGTCCGCGGCTGGATGGACCGACTCGTGGGCGGTGTGGGCCTGCAGCGCGGGCGCCGCAGCCGCGGCAAGGTCGCGGCGGGCGACGCGATCGACTTCTGGCGCGTCGAGGCCGTCGAGGAAGGGCGACTGCTGCGCCTGCGTGCGGAGATGAAGGTGCCGGGCCTCGCGTGGCTCGAACTGCGCGCGAGCCCCGAAGGGTCGGGCTCACGGTACGACCAGCGCGCCGTCTTCTTCCCGAAGGGGCTCGCCGGACGGCTGTACTGGTTCGCCGTGCTGCCCTTCCACGGCTTCATCTTCCAGGGCATGGCGAACCGCATCGCGGCCGCCGCCGAGCGCGAGGCGCCCGCCGCCTGAGGTCTCAGGCCGTGAGGCGACCGTTCGCGACGCGGACGGTCCGGTCGACGAGGGATGCCGGGACCTCGGCGTGCGAGATGAGCACGACCGCGTGCGACCCGTCGACCGCGCCGAGCAGGTCAGTGAGCAGCGCATCGGCGGCGGACGGGTCGACGCCGGCGGTCGGTTCGTCGAGGATCAGCACGGGGAAGCCGCGCAGCAGGGCGCGCGCGAGCGAGATGCGCTGGGCCTGACCGCCCGAGACGAGCGCGCCGCGCTCGCCGACCCGCGCGTCGAGTCCGCCGCGCGTGCGGAGCCAGTCGCCGAGGCCCACGCGCTCGAGGACGCGCACGAGCTCGTCGTCGCTCGCGGTGTCGCGGGCGAAGAGCAGGTTCTGGCGGATGTCCTCGTCGAAGAGCATCGGATGCTGCTCGCACAGTCCCACGGTCTGTCGCAGGTCGTCGGGGGCGATCGCCTCGACGGGGCGTGCGCCGATCGTGTACTCGCCGGAGGCGGCGAGGAAGCGGACGAGGGCGGCGGCGAGGGTCGACTTGCCCGCGCCGCTCGGACCGACGATGTGGATCCGCTCGCCGGGGCGGACGTCGAGGTCGACGGCGGTCAGCGCGGGGCGGTCGGCGCCCGGCCAGCGGACCGTGACGCCGCGCAGACGCAGGCCGTCGCCGAGCGGCGGTGCCTGCCCCGTCGGCGCGCCTGCGGGTGGGATCTCCGCCGGCACCGCGGCGGGGACGACGGCCGCGACACGCGTCGCGGCCGCGCGGACCTGCCGCCACGCGGACGCCGCGAGCGGCACGGACGTGTAGACCTCGAACACCGCCATCGGCACGAGCACGACCACGGCGAGGGACGGGCCCGAGAGCGCACCCTCGGCCGCGGCCGGGGCGGCGGCGACGAGCGCGAGGAGGGTCGCGGCGCCGGCGGCGAGCGACACGAGGGCCGCCGTCCCCGCCTGCGCCGCGGCGCGCCGGAGCAGGGCGCGCCGCAGCGCCGCGTCCGCGGCGCGGACGTCGGCACGCGAGTCGTGCTCCGCGCCGTAGGCGACGAGGACGTCGAGGCGCGAGAGGTGGTCGAGGATCGCGCCGCGGAGTCGTGCGCGCAGGGGGGCGATCGAGCGCTCGGCGCGGGCGCCCGCCGTCCAGCCCCACGCGGTCGCCGCGACCCCCGCGCCGACGAGGCACGCCGCGAGGGTGAGGGCGGCGGGCCACCACACGACGGCGACGAGCACGACGGCGCCGACCGCGACGGCGGCCGACGACACGAGCGGCAGGACGACGCGCAGCGGCAGGTTCTGCAGTTCGTCGACGTCGTCGACGAGGGCCGTCGCTGCATCGCCCCGGCCGGCCGAGGCGAGCCCCGCGGGCGCGTGGGGGAGAAGGCGGCGCACGAGGTCGGTCCGCGTGCGGGCCAGTTGGCGCAGCACCGCGTCGTGGCCCGCGAGGCGCTCGGTGTAGCGGAACACGGCGCGGGAGAGGGCGAAGGCCCGGACCCCCACGACCGCGGTCGTGATGTAGAGGACGAGCGGTTGCTCGGCGGCGCGCACGATCAGCCAGGCGCTCACGGCGAGCAGGGCCACCGCCGAGGCCTCCGAGAGGAAGCCCGAGGCCAGGGCGGGCCAGAGGCGGCGGACAGGCGGGACGGCGCCGCGCAGCACGTCACGGGTCGTCGTCACACCGACACCCCCGCACCGGTCAGCCGCACGACGCGATCCGCGATCGCGCGGGCGGTCGTGCGGTGCGAGACGAGCAGGATGAGGGCTCCGGCATCCGCGATCGATCGGAGGGACCGCCACAGGTGCGCCTCCGCGGCGGCGTCGAGCGCGGCCGACGGTTCGTCGAGGGCGAGGACGGGGGCGTGCCCGCGCAGGTGGCGCGCGATCGCGCGGGCGACGGCGACCCGCTGCGCCTGCCCACCCGAGAGTCCGGCACCCTGAATGCCCAGGACCTGCTCCGGATCGACGTCGGAGAGCCCCACGAGCGACAGGGCCTCGGCGACCGTCGCGGCAGGCAGGGCGGCATCCCCCAGCGAGACGTTCGACGCGACCGTCCCCGCCGCGAGCCCCGGCCGCTGCCCCGCCCACGCGAGCCACGCCGACGGCGGGAGGGTGCGGACGTCGCGGCCGTCGAGCTCGATGCGGCCCGTCGCGGGCGCGAAGCCCAGGAGGGCGTGCAGCAGGCTGGATTTGCCCGCGCCGCTCGGCCCCTCGATGAGGACGATCTCGCCCGACCGCGCCTCGAGGTCCACCGGCGGCAGGTCGCGCACTCGGACGTCCGTCAGCCGCAGCACGTGCGCGCCCCGGTCCACTGCCGCCGCCGCAGGTGCCGACGGCGTCGCCGCGGCGGCCTCGTCGAGGATGGCGAACACGTCGCGGGTCGCCGCGACGCCCTCGCTCGACGCGTGGAACTGCACCCCGACCTGGCGGATCGGCAGGAACGCCTCGGGCGCGAGCAGGAGGACGAAGAGCCCGACCGTCAGGCTGAGCGACCCGTCGAGCAGCCGGAACCCGATCGTCACGGCGACGATGGCGACCGAGATCGACGCGAGGAACTCGAGGGCGAACCCCGACAGGAACGACACCCGCAACACGGTCATCGTCTCGCGCCGATAGTCGTCGGTGACCCGCTCGATCGAGTCCGCGGCGCGATGCTGCCGCCCGAAGACGGTGAGGGTGGACAGTCCCTGCACCGTTTCGGCGAAGCGGGTGGCGAGGTGGGTGAGCGTGTCCCACTGGCGGCGCTGGACGCTGCGGGTCGCGAGCCCGATCAGCACCATGAAGATCGGGATGAGCGGCAGGGTGAGCAGCACCGTGAGGCCCGAGACCGCGTCCGCGGTCCCCATCACCGCGAGCAGGATCGGCGTGGCGACCACGGTCTGCACGAGCTGGGGCAGATAGCGGCCGACGTAGGGTTCGAGCGCGTCGAGTCCGCGCCCGGCGACGAGGGCGAGCTGCGCCGTGCTGCGGGTCGCGGTCCACCCCGGCCCGAGGCGGGCGATCGCGTCGAGCACGGCCGCCCGCAGCTGCGACTCGACGCGCGCCGACGCGCGGGCGGCCACCCGCTCGCGCGCGAACGAGAGCACCGAGCGGAGGAGGACGACGGCCGCCAGGGCGAGGAGGGTTCCCGCGATCTCGCGTCCCGCGATCGCATCGACGACCGCTCGCGTCGTCAGGAAGGCGAAGCCGACGACCACCGCCGTCTGCGCCAGCGCGAGCAGTCCGATGAGCAGGAGGAACGACCGGGATGCCGTCGCGTACCGCCACAGCCGGGGGTCCACCGGCGGCTGCCGCCGTTCGAGCTCGGGGGCCATGGGTCGATCCTCCTCCGCCGTCTCAGTGGGCGGGCGCGGCATCCGCCTTCTCGATCTGCGCCCGCGAGATGCGCTTGCGGAAGACCCAGTACGTCCAGGCCTGGTAGGCCAGGATGCCCGGCAGGAAGATGACCGCCGCCCACGTCATGACCCCGAGCGTGTAGTCGGTGCTGGACGCGTTCTCGATCGTGAGGGAGAACGCCGGGTCCGTCGAGGACGGCATGACGAAGGGGAACAGCGCGAACCACAGGGTGAGGACGGCCGTGACGATCGTGACGGCGCCCAGCGCGAAGGCCCACCCGTCGCGCTCCCGCAGGTTGGCCACGGCGGAGCCGATCAGGGCGAGCGCGGCGGCGACGCCGCATCCGATCACCGCCGCCAGTGCGGGGGCGTCGCGGTCCATCGCGATCGCCGTGGTCCAGACGACCGTCCCGGCCGCGAAGAGGATCGTCGGGATCGCCACGCGACGGGCCAGGGCGTGAGCGTCCTCCTTCACCCGGCCGTCGGCCTTCAGTCCCACGAAGTACAGACCGTGCAGGAAGAAGAGCAGCAGGGTGGTGACGCCGACCCACAGTCCGTAGGGGTTCAGGAGGGTGAGGAGCGACCCGGTGAACTCCTTGTCGGCGTCGATCGGCACCCCCTGGACGATGTTGCCGAACGCGACCCCCCAGAGCAGGGCCGGGACGACCGAGCCGATGACGATCATCCGGTCGAAGCCGCGCTTCCACGCGAGCCCCTCGCGCTGGTGGCGGTACTCGAACGAGACGCCGCGGAGGATGAGGGCGAGCAGGATCAGCAGCAGCGGCAGGTAGAACCCGCTGAACAGGGTCGCGTACCACTCCGGGAAGGCGGCGAACAGGCACGCGCCCGCGACGATGACCCACGTCTCGTTGAGGTCCCACACCGGCCCGATGGTGTTGATGACCTGGCGCCGCGACACCTCGTCGCGGCCGAGGAACGGCAGGCTCATCCCGACGCCGAAGTCGAACCCGTCGAGCACGAAGTAGCCGACGAAGAACACACCGACGACGAAGAACCAGAGGTAGGCGAGATCCATGGCGTGCTCCTAGTAGACCGTCGAGGGGGTCTGGTCGACCGGCAGGTCGCGTGGGTCGGGGTCGTCGGGCCCGGGCAGGGGGTCGGGACCCTTCTGCGCGGCCTTCAGGATGAGGCGGAACTCGACGACGGCGAGCGAGGCGTAGATCGCGGTGAACGCGACGAGGGAGATGAGCACCGTCCAGCCGGGGACGCTGGGGGAGACGCCGTCCTCGGTGAGCATGAGGCTGAACACGATCCAGGGCTGGCGGCCCATCTCGGTGAACACCCAGCCGACGAGGCTGCCGAGCAGGGGGAGCGGGGCGGACCAGATCGCGATGCGCCACATCCAGTCGGCGACGGGACGGGTCGCCTTCTTCCGCGTGACCCAGAGGCCGGCGACCGAGATGAGGGTGGCGAGACCGCCGAAGCCCATCATCCAGCGGAACGACCAGTAGGTGACCCAGATCTCGGGACGGTACTCGACGCCCGCGCCGAAGCGCTGCGTGTAGAGGTCCTGCAGGTCGTTCAGTCCTTCGACGCAGCCGTCGAGCGTGTGGGTGGACAGGAAGGAGAGCAGGTAGGGAACGCGCAGCGACCAGATCTCCTCCGAGCCGTCGGGTGTGCCGATCGAGAAGATGGAGAAGGATGCGTCGGCGCCGCACGCGTTCTCGTACAGGGCTTCGGCGGCCGCCATCTTCATCGGCTGCGTCTGCACCATGACGAGCCCGAGCTGGTCGCCGCTGATGGCGGTGCCGGCGAAGGAGATGATCATGAACCACATGCCGTAGCGGAGGGCCGGACGCATCGTCTCGACGTGCTGCCCGCGGCGCAGGTGCCAGGCGGCGACGGCGATGATGACCGCCGCGGCGAACATGAACGCCGAGAAGATCGTGTGCGGGAAGGCAGCGAGGGCGACCGGGTTGGTCAGCAGCGCGAAGAAGTCCGTGAGCTCGGCGCGGCCGGTGTCGGGGTTCAGCGTGTAGCCGACCGGGTTCTGCATGAAGGCGTTCGCGGTCAGGATGAAGTACGCCGACAGGATCGACCCGAACGCCGTCGCCCAGATGGTGAGCAGGTGGATGCGGCGGGGCAGCTTGTCCCAGCCGAAGATCCACAGGCCGATGAAGGTCGCCTCGAAGAAGAACGCCATGAGGCCCTCGAAGGCGAGCGGGGCGCCGAACACGTCGCCGACGAAGCGGGAGTATGCGGACCAGTTCATGCCGAACTGGAACTCCTGCACGATGCCGGTGACGACGCCCATCGCGAAGTTGATGAGGAAGATCTTGCCGAACAGGCGGGTCAGGTGCAGCCAGGTCACGTCGCCGGTGCGGTGCCAGATCGTCTGGAAGATCGCCACCGTGAGCGCCATGCCGAGCGTCAACGGCACGAACAGATAGTGGTAGAGCGTCGTCAGTCCGAACTGCAGGCGAGCCAGGATGAGCGGGTCCAGAAAGTCCACGGGCTTGGTCCTTCCACGGGTATGCTCCGACGCTACGACGGCCGGCTGATCGCGGCATCCGATCGGGCCGTGCAAAATACCCGGATGCCGCCGCGCCGGACACCGCCATGGTGGGAGCGGTCTCCGCCGCCTACGGTGGGGCTCATGACTCGCGGTGATTCGTCCCGGGTTCCCGCGATGGTGCGGCGGACCACAGCCTTCACCGCGGCGTGGCTGGCGGCGGTCCTCGTCCTGACCGCGGGGCCCGCCTCAGCCGGCACGACGCCCTCGCCGACCGTGTCGCCGACCCCGACCGTGGCACCGTCGCCAACCGTCTCGCCGTCGCGGACCGTGTCGCCGACCCCGACCGTGTCACCGTCGCCAACCGTCTCGCCGACCCCGACAGCAACGCCGAGCCCGACACCGACGGCGACATCGAAGCCCACGCCCACGCCTACCCCGACTCCCACGCCCACCCCGACACCCACGCCGACGCCGACACCCGTTCCGACGCCGGACGCCGGGGCGCGCCTGGCGGCCCCGCCCGCCCCGCGGATGCCGTCGACGGGTCGCCTCAGCGCCGCGACCGCCGCCGACCAGACCATCGCCGTGAGCCGCGCCCTCTTCCCGAACGGAAGCGCCGAGGTCGTGATCGCCGCCGCCAAACGCCACGACGCGCAGATCGCCGCGGGGCTCGCGGGCGCCCGCCGGGCGCCGATGCTGTACGTCGCACCAGACTCGATCCCCGCCGCGGTCAAGACCGAACTCGCCCGGCTGAAGCCGACGCGCATCCTGGTCGTCGGCTCGACGGCGTCGGTGAACAGTACGGTCGCGCGGGTGCTCGGTCAGACGGCCCCCGTCGAGCGGATCTCCGGCGCCGACACCTACGCGCTCTCGCGCGCGGTCCTGCGCTTCCTGGGCCCCGTCGACCGCGTGTACGTCGCCGACGGGCGCACGATGGACACCGCTCCGATCGCCGCGGCGGCCGCCGCCGCGACGGGAGGCGGCTTCATGGCCGTCGACGGTCGCGGCACGGCCTCCGACGCCACGCTGGCGGCGCTGGAGGACGTCGGTGCGAAGGAGGTTGTCATGATGAACGTCGCCTCGATGATGGGGAAGGGGTTCGTCGACCGCATCCGCTCCGCCGGGATCAGCGTGCGTCGCATGGCGGGCGGCACCAGCGAGGCCGTGGCGATCTCCACGGCCGCCGACTACCCGAGCACGACCACCCGCGGTGTCGTGGTCTCGGGCGTCGCGATCCCCAACCACGAGACCGGTACGGCGGCCGCGGTCGCGGGCGCCCTCCGGCAGCCCTTCCTCTACTCACGCACCGAGTGCGTGTCGGATGCCACGGCCGCCCTCCTCGACACGCGAAAGGACAGCGTCCTCGCCATCGGTCCGACCAGCCGGTTGCAGGCGGCCGTGCTGACAGGCGACGGCTGCACCGTCGTCCGCACCGCGGCGGCGAACACGCTGCGCGACAAGATCACGGCCACCACGAAGCGGCATCCCTCCTCGTCCTACGCCGTCACCGTGCGGCAGATCGGCGGCCTCGAGGTGCTGACGGGCAAGACGGGCGCCACGCGACGCGAACCCGCCAGCATGATGAAGCTCTTCGTCGCCTGGGCGGCGCTCAAGCGGGTAGAGAAGAAGCAGGCGTCGCTGTCGACGAAGCTGTCGTCGGGTCTCACCGTCAAGGAGTGCCTGCGCGAACTCATCTGGATGTCCGACAACTACTGCCATACCGACCTCGTGCACTGGATCGGCGTCTCGAACCTCAACAAGCAGATCGCCGCCGCCGGCTACTCGCAGACCTCCTACGGGCGCGTGCTGAAAGGACAGGACGTCCTCTACGCCGGCAACCGCACCACCTCGAACGATCTGAGCCTGCTGGTGGCACGCCTCGAGAAGGGGCAGATCCTCAACAAGACGCACACGACGCTGCTGCGGGATCTCATGCACACGCAGTTGTTCCGCTCCCGCATTCCCAACGGCATCCCGGCCTCCGCCTACCAGGCCTCCAAGCCCGGGTCGCTCTGGGTGAAGGGCGGTCTGCTTCAGGCCGACACCGCGATCATCCGCGGGCCGAAGGCGACCTTCGTGCTCACTGTGATCGGCGACGCGGGGTCGTCGAAGGCCGGCATCCGCGACATCGCGCGCACCGTCTACACCCACTTCAACGGCTCGTTCGGGGCGGCGGCGAAGCACTCCGACCTGCACGTGCGGACCACGAAGAACGCGACGTGGCGGAAGTCCGCAGGCGGCGCGGTCGGCGGGACGATCCCGAAGGGCACGCCGCTGCAGGTCTCGGATTCGAAGCGTCACTGGTACAAGCTCCACTACCGGGGCGGATACGCCTGGGTCTGGTACTCGTCCCTGCGCACCAACCTCGCCTACTGAGGCGGGTTCACGCGGAGGCGTCCGGGCGCCGCCGCAGGAGGTGGATGACGCATTGCTGCGGATCGCACGACGAGCGCATGCCGTCGACCGCCAAGGGTCCGCCCGCCTCGCTGAGGGCGCCCCGCATGAGCCCGAGGTGCACGTCGCAGAGCGTCTCGCGGTTGTCCGCCTGATCGGCCGCGTGCGCGCAGGGCGTCAGGTCGATCGTGAGGGCGTCCTCGTCGATCTCGGGGTCGAAGCCGCCGTCGAGAAGCTGCTCGACGAGCGCGTCGAGCTGATGCTGTTCCTCGCCCGTCAGCGACCCGGCGGTCTCGGGCATGACCCGGCGCATGAGGTCGCCGCGCTCGGCGGCGGCCTGCACCTTGCGACGGTGCTCCGGGCTCGAGACGCTCACGCCGTCGACGGCGCGGTAGAACACCCGGGGTCGGCCGCGCGTCGTGCGCTTCTCGACCTCGGTGGCGACGAACCCGCGCTCGATGAGCCGCTGCAGGTGCTCCCGGACCGTGTTCGGATGCAGCTTCGTCGCCGCGACGAGCTCGCCGACCGTCTGCTGCGGAGTCGTCTGCAGCAGGTGGAGGATCTCCACGCGCGATGACGTGGAGATCGCGTTGTAGGCGGTCGGGCGCCGGGCCGTCATGAGTTCATTATGGCGGGATGCCGGGTGCCCGGGGGCGGCCCTCACCCGTGATTCCGCCCGTAATCTGAGACCATGCGGCATCCCACCCCCGACCCCGTCGGACCGGGCCAGGAGAGCGTCTGGGACTACCCCCGGCCTCCCCGCGTCGAACCGGTCACCGGCACCGTCACGATCACCCTCGGCGGCGAACGCGTCGTCTCGACGAGCCGCGCCTTGCGCGTGCTTGAGACGAGCCACCCGCCCGTCTACTACCTGCCGATCGACGACTTCGTCCCCGGTGCGCTGACGCCCGGTCAGGGGTCGTCCTTCTGCGAGTTCAAGGGCGCTGCGCGCTACCTCGACGTCCACGGTGGCGGCGTGTCCCGCCCTGCGGCGGCGTGGAACTACCCGCATCCCGAACCGGGCTACGAGGAGCTCGCGGACCGGGTGGCGGTGTACGCGCAGCAGATGGACGAGTGCACCGTCACCGGTGAGGTCGTGACCCCGCAGCCGGGGCGCTTCTACGGCGGATGGGTCACGTCTCAGGTCGTGGGACCGTTCAAGGGCGTGCCGGGCTCGATGGGCTGGTGACCGGCGCCGACCGTCAGAGGCCGAGCGCCGCCTGCACGTCGGGGGAGTCGCTCTCGCGCGGTTCGGTGCGCACCAGGTCGGCGACCGAGCCGAGGATCTCGTCGGGACGGAACGGGTAGCGCTCGATCTCGGCGGTGTCGCTGATGCCGGTGAGCACGAGCACGGTGTGCAGGCCCGCTTCGATCCCGGCGACGACGTCCGTGTCCATGCGGTCGCCGATCATGCCGGTGTTCTCGGAGTGCGCGCCGATGCGGTTGAGTGCCGAGCGGAACATCATCGGGTTGGGCTTGCCGACGACGTAGGGCTCTTTGCCGGTGGCCTTCGTGATGAGCGCCGAGATGGCGCCCGTCGCCGGCAGGACGCCCTCGGTCGAGGGGCCGGTCGCGTCGGGGTTGGTGGCGATGAAACGGGAGCCGGCGCCGATGAAGCGGATCGCCTTGGTGATCGCCTCGAACGAGTAGTTGCGGGTCTCGCCGACGACGACGTAGTCGGGGCGGGTCTCGGTCATGATGAAGCCCGCCTCGTGGAGGGCCGTCGTGAGACCGGCCTCACCGATCACGAACGCGGTGCCGCCCGGCATCTGCGAGGCGAGGAAGTCCGCGGTCGCCAGGGCCGAGGTCCAGATCGACTCCTCCGGCACGACGAGTCCCGACGCGCGCAGCCGGGCGCTGAGGTCGCGCGGCGTGAAGATCGAGTTGTTCGTGAGCACGAGGAACGGGGTGCCCTCGTCGCGCCACTGCTCGAGCAGCTCAGCGGCGCCGGGGATCGGCGTGTTCTCGTGTACGAGCACGCCGTCCATGTCGGTCAGCCAGCACTCGATGTCCGCGCGGGTCCGCATGCGTACACCCTATGCCCGCGCGGGCCTTCCTCCCGGTTCAGGCCCCGCGACGGAAGGTCGTGTGGACGACCCCGCTCTCGGCGGCTTCCGACGTGACGCTGTAGTCCCTCTCCAGGCCGCGCAGGTCGTCCCACAGGCGCACACCGCGGCCGAGCAGGATCGGGACGATCGCGACGTGGAGGTCGTCGACGAGCCCGTCGCGCAGGAAAGCGCGCACCGTCTCGGCGCCGCCTCCGATCCGGACGTCCCGACCGCCCGCGAGCTCGCGGGCGCGAGCCAGCGCCTCGGCGGGTGTCGCCGTCAGGAAATGGAACTCCGTCCCGTTCGCGAACACGATCGGCGCCCGCGGCGCGTGTGTGAGGACGAGGACCGGGAAGCCGAAGGGCGGCTCGTCGCCCCACCATCCGCGCCAGTCGGGGTCGTCGGGGTTCGCGTGCAGACCGAACATGCCGGCGCCCATGATCTCCGCACCGAGCTCCGCGAAGTACCGCTCCGCGTAGGCGTCGTCGACACCCGTCGTGCCCTCCCCGGTGGTGTCGTGCAGCACGCGCTGCCGGAAGGTCCGGGTCACCGTGTAGTCCCGCGTGAGCCTGCCCCAGTCGTCGCCGAACGGGTTCTCCGGCGTCTGATCGGTCGTCGTCGCGAAGCCGTCGAGCGAGATGTTGAGGTCGACGCGGACGCGTGTCATTGCGGTCCTTCCGGGAACGGCTGACGAAACCAGGCGCTCCAGTGTGCCGCACGACGCCCGCCCGCGTCGACGGGAGAGCTACGCAGTGGCGACCTCGTGCGTCGGCGTCCACCCCAGCGACGGGGCGACGTAGCGGGCGAAGGACTCGACGAGGCGCAGGTTGAACGCGACACCGAGCTGGCTCGGGATCGTGAGCATGAGCGTGTCGGCCTCGCGGACCGCGGCGTCGTGCCGCAGCTGCTCGACGAGCTCGTCGGGGGTGCCGGCGTAGGTCTTGCCGAAGGTCGACCGCATGCCGTCGATGATCCCGATCTGGTCGCCGTCGGAGCGGCCGCCGAAGTACATGGCGTCCTCCGCGGTCGTGATGGGGAAGATGCTGCGGCTCACCGAGACGCGCGGGGTTCCCGCGTGACCGGCCTCGCGCCAGGCCGCGCGGAACGCGTCGATCTGCTCGGCCTGCAGGATGTCGAAGGGGCGACCGTCGGCCGAGGTCAGCAGCGTCGACGACATGAGGTTGACTCCCATGCGTCCCGCCCATTCGGCTGAGTCGCGGTTGCCGGCGCCCCACCAGATGCGCGAGCGCAGCCCAGGGGAGTGCGGTTCGATGCGCTGCAGCCCGTGGCCGCCGCCGAACGGGCTGTGCGGGTCGCTCTCGGCGAGTCCTTCGCCCTCCACGGCGCGCAGGAACAGCTCGAAGTGCTCGCGGGCGATGTCGGCGCCGCGCGGGTCGGTCGACCCGGTGTAGCCGAAGGTCTCGTAGCCGCGGATGACGCTCTCGGGTGACCCGCGGCTCACGCCGAGCGCGAGCCGTCCGTCGCTGATGAGGTCGACCGCGGCCGCCTCCTCCGCGAGGGAGAGCGGGTTCTCGTAGCGCATGTCGATGACGCCCGTGCCGACCTCGATGCGCGAGGTGCGCGCCGCGATCGCGGCGAGCAGTGGCATGGGGGAGGCCTGCTGACGGGCGAAGTGGTGCACGCGGAAGTACGCGCCGTTCACCCCGAGCTCGTCCATGCCCTGCGCGAGGTCGATCGCCTGCAGCATCGAGTCGCCGGCGGTGAGTTCGCGACCCCCGCCGAGGGGACCGTAATGGCCGAAGGACAGCGTTCCGAAGCGTTGCATACCGGGCACAACGCCGCGGTCGCGGCATCCATTCCGATGAATAAGGATGTCGCGGCCGCGGGAGCGTGCGAGGGGTCAGCTCGCGGGCGTCACGGCGCGCAGCGCGTCCGTCCAGGGCGTCACGGGGCGCCCGATGAGGTCGGTCAGGTCAGACGAGGCGACGTCGAGGGCGCCGCGGGCGATGCCGCCGTCGAGGGCGACGACGAACCCGACGGTGCCCTCATCGAGCCCGAACGACGCCAGCCGCGCCGCCAGCTCGTCGGGGGTCGCCGGCGCGTACACGACCTCGCGCCCGAGCACCTCGCCCATGGCGGCGGCGATGTCGGCGTAGGAGGCGCGGGGTCCCGCGAGCTCGTACGTGCGGCCGAGATGCCCGTCCTCGAGCAGGACGACCGCGGCGGCGTCGGCGTAGTCCGCTCGCGCGGCGGCGGCCACGGCGGCGTCGCCGACGGCGGCAGAGAAGACACCCGTCTGCGCCGCGCCGGCCAGGTCGCCGGCGTAGTTCTCCATGTACCAGTTGTTGCGCAGGATCACGGCGGGGATGCCGCTGGCCGCGATCGCCTCCTCGGTCGCCTTGTGGTCGGGGGCGAGGACGAGGTCGACGGTGTCGGCGTGCGAGACGCTCGTGTAGACGAGCTTCGCGACACCGGCGCGGGCGGCGGCGTCGATGACGGTCAGGTGGCCGGCGAGGCGCCCGCCCGGCTCCGAGCCCGAGATGAGCAGCACGATGTGGACACCCTCGAGGGCGGCGTCTACCGACTCGGGCACGGTGTAGTCGAGCGGCACGACGCGCACGCCCCTGTCGCCGAGGTCGGCGGCCTTCGCGACGGTGCGGGCTCCGGCGACGATGCTCTCCGGGGCGGCGCCGCGGGCGAGCAGTGCGTCGACGACGAGGTGTCCGAGCTGGCCGCCGGCGGCGGTGACGAGGATGGTCATGGCGAGTCCTTTCGATGATCGCGCGATGCGCGCGACAGCCGGGACAACCTCGACCGGACCCCCATGCATTCCGATCGGAGGGTACCCACTTTCAGGTAAGCTGCTGACGTGTCGGTGAGTTTCGAGCGGATGCGGCAGGAGTCGCCGGGGATCTTCAGCGAGGCGTGCCCGTCGCGCGTCGTCCTCGACCACGTGATGAGCAAGTGGGGCGTCCTCGTCCTCCTCGCGCTCACCGACGGCACGCGTCGCTGGGGCGAGCTGCGTCGCAGCGTCGACGGCATCAGCGAGAAGATGCTGGCCACGACGCTGCGCACCCTCGCCGCCGACGGGATCGTGGCGCGCACGTCCTACCCCGAGGTCCCGCCCCGCGTCGAGTACTCCCTGACCCCGCGCGGCGTCGAGCTCATGGAGCGGATGACGCCCCTCATGACGTGGATCCAGGCGAACGCCGACGAGATCGTCGCGCGCTGAGCCCCGGCATCCGCGGCCGTGTCAGGATCGAAATCATGACTGTTCTCGGTACCAGCGATCTGACCGTGTTCCCCCTGTCGCTCGGCGGCAACGTCTTCGGCTGGACGGCCGACCGCGACACGTCCTTCGCCGTCCTCGACGCCTTCACCGCCGCAGGCGGCGACTTCATCGACACGGCGGACGTCTACAGCGCGTGGGTCCCCGGCAACTCGGGCGGCGAGAGCGAGCGCATCATCGGCGAGTGGATCGCCTCGCGGCGGCCCGAAGGCGTCGTCGTGGCGACCAAGGTCTCGAAACACCCCGAGTTCCCCGGCCTGTCGGCGGACAACGTGCGCGCGGCCGCCGAGGCATCGCTCGCCCGGCTGGGCGTCGACACCATCGACGTGTACTACGCGCACGCCGAAGACCCCGACACCCCGCTCGAGGAGACCGTCGCCGCCTTCGGCTCCCTCGTCGCCGACGGACTCATCCGCTACCCGGCCGTGTCGAACTTCTCCGTCGAGCGCACCCGCGAGTGGGTACGCCTGGCCCGCGAGCAGGGGGTCGCCGAACCCATCGCGACCCAGCCCGCCTACAACCTCGTCGACCGCGCCGTCGAGCGCGACGTCGTCCCGACGGCGGCCGAGCTCGGGCTGACCGTCGTGCCGTACTACGCCCTCGCGAGCGGATTCCTCACCGGCAAGTACCGCTCCGCCGACACCGCGGGGCAGTCCTCGCCCCGCGCGGGATCGGCGGCGAAGTACGCGACGGCCGACGGGCTCGCGGTGCTCTCCGCCCTCGACGACGTCGCGGCCGCCCACGGCGTCTCGGTCGCCTCCGCCGCCCTCGGGTGGCTGCGGGCGAAGGGCGCCGTCCCGATCGCCTCGGCCTCGCGCGTCGACCAGGTCAAGGGTCTCATCGCCGGCGCGACGCTCGAGCTGGCACCCGACGAGGTCGCCGCGCTCGACGACGCCTCGGCACCGTTCGTCGGCTGACCGACCCGGGACGGATGCCGCCGGTCGCCTAGCCTGGACCGGTGGCATCCGTCCTGAACATCTCCGCCTACCTCTTCACGCCGATCGACGATCCCGCGTCGCTGCGCTCCGAGCTGCAGCAGCGGGTCGACGCGCGCTCGCTGCGCGGCACGATCCTGGTCGCCGAGGAGGGCATCAACCTCTTCCTCGCGGGACCGGCGGAGGACGTCCGCGGGTTCGTCGACGAGCTGCGGGCCGAGGAACGGTTCGCCGCGCTCACGACGAAGGAGAGCTGGTCGGCCGAGCAGCCGTTCCGCAAGATGCTCGTCAAGCACAAGCGCGAGATCATCCGGATGGACCGTCCCGCGATCCGACCGGCGGCCGGACGCGCCCCGGCGGTCGACCCCGTGACGCTCCGACGGTGGCTCGAAACCGGCCGCGACGACGACGGCCGTGAGGTCGTCCTGCTCGACACGCGCAACGCCTTCGAGGTCGACCACGGGACGTTCGCCGGTGCGCTGGACTGGCGCCTGGAGAAGTTCACCGAGTTCCCGGATGCCGCGGCCGCGCACCGCGACGAGCTCGTCGACAAGACCGTCGTGAGCTTCTGCACCGGCGGCATCCGCTGCGAGAAGGCGGCCCTCGTCCTGCGGGAGGACGGCATCGACGCGCGTCAGCTCGACGGCGGCATCCTCGGGTATTTCGAGCACGTCGGCGGCGACGGATTCGACGGCGACTGCTTCGTCTTCGACGAGCGGCGCACCGTCGACGCGCGCCTGCAGCCCACCGGCTGAGCAGCGTCCGAGGCGGGCGCTAGCCTCGACCCATGCACCGGCTCACGAGGGACGAGGCCCGCCGCATCGCGGTGCGCGCGCAGCTGCTCGACGCAGACCGGCCCGGCGACGTCGTCGAGGTCGCCGAGCAGATCGCCGCGATCAAGATCGACCCGACGGCCGTCATCGCCCCCAGCGAGCAGTCGATCTGCTGGTCGCGCATCGGCTGGGCCTACGAGCCGGGGCAGCTGTCGAAGGCGGTCGAGGGGGACCGGCTGCTGTTCGAGTACGACGGGCACTTCCGCCCGGCATCCCTTCTCCCGGCTCTCCGCGCCGTCATGCCGGGGCGCCGCCTCGGCGGTTCGACACGCCAGTACCTCGAGGCCAACGCCGCCTTCCGCGCCGAGATCCTGCGACGCCTCGAGCGGGAGGGACCGCTGCCGGCCTCGGAGATCCCCGACACGAGCGTCGTCCAGGTGAAGAACGAGAGCGGCTGGTATGGCGCGAATCAGGTGCCGCGCATGCTCGAGCTCATGTCGTACCTCGGCGACGTCGCCATCAGCGGGCGGATCGGCCGCCAGCGCGTGTGGGACCTGCCCGACCGTGTCTACGGTGCACGGGATGCCGAGATGGACCCGGCCGACGCCGAGGACGTTCTGGCGGCACGGCGGCTGCAGGCGCTCGGCATCGCGCGCGAGAAGTCGTCGTGGTCGGGTGTCGGCACGGCGGGTGAGCCGGCCGAGGTCGAGGGCAGCGCGTGGCGCTGGCGGGTCGACCCCGAGGCGCTCGCCGCCCGGGGCGATGATCCGGGCGGGCGGGCGGCGATCCTCAACCCGTACGACCGCATGCTGTTCGACCGCCCGCGCCTGACCGAGCTGTTCGAGTTCACCTACGTCCTGGAGCAGTTCAAACCGAAGCATCAGCGGGTCTACGGCTACTTCGCGCATCCGATCCTCGTCGGCGACCGCTTCGTGGGTCTGCTCGACGCGGCGCTCGACAAGAAGAAGGAGAACCTCGTGGTCTCCGCCGTGCACGAGCTCGTCCCCCTGGACGATGACGAGCGCGAGATGGCGCACGCCGAGGTCCGGGACCTCGGCGAGTGGCTCGGGGTCCCGGTCCGCGGACTCGACTGAGTCCGGCGACGCTCAGCGCGCCAGGCGCAGCGTGACCAGCTGGAACGGCGACAGGTCGAGGCGGACCGCGTCGCCGGCGGCATCCCGCAGTGCCGTCGCCGCGATCGGGCGTTCGAGCAGGTCCGTCTGCACGACGCCGGTCGCCCGGAAGCCCGGGACGAGGTGTGCGGTGCGGGTCGAGCCGAGCGCCTCGTAGAGCCGCACGATGACGTCGCCCGACCCGTCGTCGGCGAGCTTGACGGCCTCGACGACGACGCCCGGGTCGTCGAGCTCGAGGAGCGCGTCGACCTCGCGCGCCCCCTGCAGGGGGACGGCCGGGAGGTTCAGTCGCAGCCCTTCCGCGACGGCCGCCGCGACGGTGGCGCCCGGGAGCACGGACAGGCGGAAGGTGTGCGCGCCCTGGTCGGCTTCGGGGTCCGGGAACAGGGGCGCCCGCACGAGGGTGACCCGTGCGACCGTCCGCGCGCCCCCGTCCGAGCCGGGCGCGCGCTGCACGTCGTGGCCGTACATCGCGTCGTTGGCGATCGCCACGCCGTACTCGCCCTCGGCCACGCGGATCCAGCGGTGCGCGACGGTCTCGAACCGGGCGGCATCCCACGTCGTGTTCATGTGGACGGGCCGCGACACGTGGCCGAACTGGATCTCGGACTCCGCGCGCTCGGCCCGCACCCGCAGCGGGAAGGCGATCTTCAGCATCTTCTGCCGCTCGCGCCAGTCGAGCCGCAGCGCCACCTCGAGCGCGCCGGACGCGGGGTCGACGCGGTAGCGCTGCTCGGCCGACGACGACCCGAACCGGCGCCGGACCACGAGCTCGGCCCCGTCGACCGTGATTTCGTCGGCCGCCTCGAGGACGGTCCCGAGCGCGCCGTCCTCGACGTCGATGTTCCACGCGTCCCAGTCCCGCGGGGTGTCGCGGAACAGGTGCAGCGCGCCACCGGGGTGCGCGGGGTCGATGAGCTCGCGGCCCGTGGCGAGGTCGACGGCGCCCACGACGAGTCCTCGCGCGTCGATCGCCCAGTCGAACCGGGGATGCCGGAACCGCCAGCCGTCCCCGTCCGATTCGGGCAGGACGGCGGGAGCGGATGCCGCGGCCCCGACGCCGAGTGCCGGTGCGCCGCCGAGCGCCACCGGCGCGGCGTTGGCCGCGAGCGCCCGCTCGCCCTCGCCTACGAGCGAGCGCAGGGCGGTGTCGATGATCTCCCGCAGCTCGTCCGCGACGCGGGCGTACGTCGCCTCGGCCTCCTGGTGGACCCACGCGATCGAGGTGCCGGGCAGGATGTCGTGGAACTGGTGCAGCAGGACCGTCTGCCACAGGGCGCGCAGCCGCTCGGCGGGGTAGGTCGCGCCGGTGCGGACCGTGTCGAGCGTCGCCCAGAGCTCGGCCGCCCGCAACAGGTGCTCGCTCTCGCGGTTGCCTCGCTTCGTGCGCGCCTGCGCGCTGTAGGTGCCCCGGTGGTACTCGAGGTAGAGCTCCCCGGACCACACCGGCGGCGCCGCGTACTCCGCCTCGGCGTCTGCGAAGAACTGCGCCGGCGAGCCCAGGCGCACCTTGGGGGACCCCTCGAGGTCGGCGGTGCGGCGCGCGGCGGCGATCATCTCGCGGGTGGGTCCGCCGCCGCCGTCGCCCCAGCCGAACGGCACGAGCGAGTGCGTCGCGTGCGCCTTCTCGGCGAACTGACGCTCGGCGCGGGCGAGCTCTGCCGCCGACAGGTCGGAGTTGTACGTGTCGACGGGAGGGAAGTGGGTGAACACGCGGGTGCCGTCGATGCCCTCCCACAGGAACGTGTGGTGCGGCATCCGGTTGGTCTCGTTCCACGAGATCTTCTGCGTGAGGAACCAGCGCGAGCCCGCCGCGGCGATGATCTGGGGGAGCGCGGCCGAGTACCCGAACGAGTCGGGCAGCCAGACCTCGAGCGGCTCGACGCCGAACTCCTCGAGGAAGAACCGCTTGCCCTCGACGAACTGGCGGGCGAGGGCCTCCGATCCCGGCATGTTCGTGTCGGATTCGACCCACATGCCGCCCACGGGCGCGAACCGGCCCTCGGCGACGGCCCGCCGCATCCGCTCGAACAGCTCGGGGTAGTGCTGCTTCATCCACGCGTACTGCTGCGCCGACGACGCCGCGAAGACGAAGTCGTCCTCGGTGCGCATGAGGTCGAGCACGTTCGAGAACGTCCGCGCGACCTTGCGCACGGTCTCGCGGACCGGCCACAGCCAAGCCGAGTCGATGTGGGCGTGCCCCACGGCGGTCAGCTGATGCGAGGTGGCGGATGCCGGGGCGTCGAGCGCGTCGCGCAGTTCGGCGCGCCCCGCGGCGACCGTGCCGGCGACGTCGTCGGGGTCCACCGCGTCGACCGCGCGGCCGAGCGCCGCCAGGACGCGGGCGTGACGGGTGCGGTCGGGGTCGAGCTGCTCGACGAGTCCGCGCAGGGTCCAGATGTCCTGCTGCAGCTCCCACACCGTCTCGTCGAGCAGTCCGAGCTCCAGGCGCCGCAGCCGGTAGACGGGCTCCGTGCCCGCGGTCCGCTTGTCGCCGAGCGGGGTCGCGGCGAAGGTGAACGTCCCGGCGACGCTGGGATTGCCCGCCGCCTCGATCCAGAGGTCGATCTCGTCGCCCTCGACGGGGACGGCGGTGTTGCGCGGCTCGATCGCCTTCACGATCGAGCCGTCGGGGCGGAACACGAGCGCCTCGGCCTGGAACCCCGGACCGGAGCCGTCGAAGCCGAGGTCGACGACGATCTCGGGACGGGTGCCCGGCACGTCTCGCCAGGAGTCGGGCACGCGGCCGGTGACGTGGAACCACACCGTCCCCCACGGCTTGCCCCACTCGGTGCCGACGGCGAACGGCGCGTACTCCTGCCGGATCGCCTCGGCGAAGAGCACGGGCTCGTCGGGGACCTCCCACGCCTCGATCGTCACGGGGGCGGTCTCGCGGTGCAGGGCGGGGGGCAGCCGGTCGCGCACGAGCCGGTCGATGCGCTGCAGGGCCAGGTGGTCGTTGCGGTGCATGCGGATTCCTTGGAGGTCGGTGCGGCGCGGGAGCCGGGACGGGTCAGCCCTTCACGGCGCCCGAGAGGGCGAACGAGCCCCCGAGGCCGCGGGTGACGAGGAGGTAGAGCCCGAGGACGGGGAGCGAGTAGAGCAGGGAGTAGGCGGCCAGGCGTCCGTAGGCGACGGTGCCGTACTGCCCGAAGAAGGCGTAGATCGATACCGCGGCGGGCTGCCAGTCGGGCGTCAGCAGGAGGACGAACGGCACGAAGAAGTTGCCCCAGGCCTGCAGGAAGACGAAGACGAAGACGACGCTCAGGGCGGGGCGCATGAGCGGCACGACGATCGTCCACAGCGCGCGCATCGCGCTCGCCCCGTCGACCCAGGCGGCCTCTTCGAGGCTCACCGGTACCGAGTCCATGAAGTTCTTCGTCATCCACAGCGCCATCGGAAGGGCGCTCGCGGCGAGGAACAGCGCCACCGCCCACGGCTGGTTGATCAGCCGGACCTGCACGAACAGGCTGTAGACGGGCACCATGATCGCGGTGATCGGCAGGCAGCTCGCGAAGAGCACGGAGTAGAGGAACGGCGCGTGGAATCGCGACCGGTACCGCGAGAGCGGGTAGGCGGCGAGGACGGATGCCACGACCGTCACCGCGGCTGCACCCGTCGAGAGCAGCAGGCTGTTCACGAGCGGGCGGAGCGTCAGCTCGGGGGTGAGGACGTCGGCGAAGTTGTCGAGGGTCGGGGCGGTCGGCCACGCCACGCGGTAGGTCGCCGCCGAGTCGATCGAGGCGAGAACGACCCACGCGAGCGGCGCGGCGAACACGATCCCGATGATCACGAGCACGAGGTTCGCCCAGAACCGGGTCGCGCCGCGGCGCGGCGAGGCGACGCTGGGCGCACGGGGGGTGCGCCGGGTCGCGGTGGTGACGGTCGCGGTGGCGCTGGTCACGCGACACCCCCTCGGCGCCGCAGCGACACGACGTAGGCGATCGAGAAGACGGCGCCCAGGGCGAGCATGACGATCGCGATCGCGTTGCCGTACCCGATGTCGCCGAACGAGAAGGCCTCGCTGTAGGCGAGCACGGGGAGGGTGCGCGAGAGGTCGCCCGGGCCGCCCTTGGTCATGACCCAGATGAGGGTGAACACCGACAGGGTCTGCAGCGTCGTGAGCAGCAGGTTCGTGAAGATCGTCCCCGAGATCATCGGCAGCGTGATGTAGCGCAGCCGCTGCCACGTGCCGGCGCCGTCGATCATCGCCGACTCGGTGACCTCGGGCGGCACGTCGTCGAGCGCCGCGCGGTAGATCATCATCGAGAACGCGGTGCCCCGCCAGGTGTTCGCGAGGATGACCGCCAGCAGCGGCAGGGCGTAGAGCCAGTTGGGGCCCTCGATCCCGACGAGCGACAGCGCGCCGTTGAGCGTCCCGTCCGCGGAGAGGAACGCGTAGCCCACGAAGGCCGCCACGATCTCGGGCAAGACCCAGGCCGTGACCACCAGGACGCCCACCGTGCCCGCGACGACTCTGCTGCCGGCGCGGAACAGGACGGCGAGCAGCAGCCCGAGGATGTTCTGCCCGACGATGGCCGAGCCGATGACGAAGACGACGGTCAGCAGGACCGACAGCGGCAGCACCGGATCGGTGAACAGCCGGGCGTAGTTGTCGAGGCCGATGAACTCCGGCTTCGCAGCCCCGACTCCCGTCAGGGCGCGGTCGGTGAAGGACCCGACCGTCGCCCACACGATGGGGCCGGCCAGGAAGACGAGGAGGAGGCCGACGGCGGGGACGAGCGGCAGCGCGCGCGACGGGGAGAGGCGCATGTCGACCCGACCGTGGCCGCGGCGGCGGGGCGACGCGCGGCGGTCCTGCTGCGGCGCGAGCGTCGTGCTCACGGGGTCATCCGGTGGTGACCCCGTCGTCGCCGACGATCTCGCGGACGGCGTCGTCGTAGGCGGCGGCTGCTTCGGCGGGCGACTGCTGTCCCGTGATGACCGCCTCCGTGGCCTGCTGCGCCGCGACCGAGATCTTGGGGTAGTCGCTGTTCGCGGGTCGGAAGTGCGTCACCGAGACGGCATCCGTCACAGCGCCGACGAACGGGTTGGCCTCGAGATACGTCGGGTCCTCGGCGACGTCGGTGCGGACGGCGATCTGCGCGTTGTTGATCGCGTACCAGAGCGCGTTCTCCTTGTTGAGGACCGTCGTCATGAAGTCGAAGGCGAGGTCGGGAACGTCCGTCTGCGCCGATGCCGCGAGGGTCCACCCGCCCGACATGCTGACGCCGCCGGGCGCCTGTCCGTCCTGCGTCGGGAAGAGGGCGACCCCCATCGTGTCGGTGTACTCGGGCCACGGGTACTGACCGCCCTCGGCCCAGAACGACGGGGTGTACGAGCCCTCGACGGTCGCCCCGAGGGTGCCCTTCGGGAACCACTCGCCGAAGACGGCCTGCCACACGTTCGGGTCGAGGGCCTGGTCGGCGCTCACGGCGTAGCCCTCGTCGTAGAGGGTCTGCAGGAACGTCAGCGAGTCGATGAAGCCCTGCGATCCGACGACCCACTTGCCCGCGTCGTCGTCGTACAGGCCGGTGCCCTCGCCGGTGCCGTAGAGCAGCTCGTAGAAGCTCTGCATCACGGTGCCCTCGCCGGTCCCGGTGCCCGCGTACATGTTGAACGGCACGACGTCCGGCTGGCTCTCCTTGATCGCGGCGGCCGTGGCGAGGATGTCGTCCCAGCTCTCGGGCTGCCAGGGCGTGGCGACCCCGGCCTTCTCGAGGACGTCCTTGTTGTACCAGATGACCCGCGTGTCGGTGCCGAGCGGCAGGGCGTAGGTCCCGCCGTCCTCACCCTTGCCGGCGTTCCGGCCGGCCTCGTCGAACATCTCCCAGTCGGCCCAGTCGGCGAGCTTGTCGTCGAGCTTCAGGAGGTAGCCGGCCTCGGCGTCGCTGCGGACGGTGAAGGTGTCCTCGTAGAAGACGTCGGGGGCGGTGTCGGGCGAGGCGAGCGAGAGCTGCAACCGGGTCTTGTAGTCGTCGTCCGTGGCGGTGATCGGCTGCAGGTCGACGGTGATCCCCTCGTGGGATGCCTCGAACTCCTCCTTCGCCGTCTTCATCAGGGTGTCGAGCACCTCGAACGAGGCGGTCTTCGCGTAGACGACCGTGACGGTGTCACCGTTGCTTTCGCCTTCCTCAGCGGAGCACCCGCCGAGGAGGAGGACGGCAGCGGTCGCTGCGGCGATGGATGTGACGACGGTGCGAGCTCTCACGGTGCCCCCTTGCTCCGGATCGTGGCGTCCACGCGCAACGACGGGACACGGTAAGTCAAACCGATGGACATAGCGGAGTCAAGACGCCTCGCGGCGTCGGGCGCCGGGCTCACGCAGACGGCACCAGAAGCGAGGTCGGCCGGGGCGTCAGGGCCTCGTCGAGGATGAGGCACGCGGCGCCGATCGCCCCGACATCCGACCCGAGTGCGGTGCCCGCGATCGAGAGGGGATGGACCCCGCGTGCGACGCGCATCTCGTCGAGGAGCGGGGGGATCGCCTCGGTGAAGGTCGGTCCGACGCGGTCCCAGAGCGGACCGCCCATGACGATGCGGTCGACGTCGAGCAGGTTGGAGACGACGGCGAGGGCGCGGGCGACGTGCACCGTGCACCGCTGCAGCAGGTCGCGGGCGCGCTCATCGCCGTCCTCGGCCATGTGGACGAGCCGGGTGAGCGCGGCATCCACCCGCGTCGGGTCGTCGCTTTCGCGGTCCGCCTCGAGCACGCCGCGGCGCTCGGCCTCCTCGACGAGGGGGAGCGGCGCGCACGTGACCGCGATGCATCCGCGCAGTCCGCACGCGCACGACGGACCCTCGGGGTCGACGACGATGTGCCCGATCTCGCCGGCGTTGCCCGACCCGCCGCGGACGACCTCGTCGCCGACGACGAGTCCCACGCCGAGTCCGGTGCCGAGGTACAGGAACGCGAAGTTCGGGGCCCCACCGGGAGCGGCGACCCACTTCTCGGCGACGGCCGCCGCCGTCACGTCCTTGTCGAGCACGACTGCCAGCCCGGTGGCCTCGGCGATCGCGTCGCGGAGGGGGACGCGGTCCCAGCCGAGCAGGTTGGGCGGGTCGACGACGATGCCGCGGTCGGCGTCGATCGGTCCGGGCGCGGCGATCCCGAGGCCGACGATCCGGCTGCGGTCGATCCCCGACTCGGACAGCACGGCTTGGATGTCCTCGATGAGGACGGCCACCGTGTCGGCCGGGTCCTGTGCGCGCGGCGTGGCGCGGGCGTGGCGGGCGACGACCTCGCCGTCGATCGACAGGACGACGACCGTGATGAGTCCGGGATCCAGGTGGACGCCGACGGCGTAGCGGCTGCTTCCGACCAGTCGCAGGGTCGTACGCGGCTTGCCGCGCCCCGAGCTCGTGCGGCCGGCCTCCTCGACGATCCCCGCATCCAGCAGGCGCTGGACGATGTTGGACACGGTCTGTGCGGACAGCCCGGTGGCGTCGGCGAGCTCGACGCGGCTGTGTCCGTGGGCCCGGCGGATCTGGTCCAGGACGACAGCCTCGTTGTAACCACCGACGCTGGGTTGATTGGCGCCGCGTCTGGCCATGGATGAACCTGCTTTGCTCCGGGGGTGCGGTGGCTTGAGCGTAGCGCGCCGCGTCCACGGCGGCGATCCGACGCCGCCGCTACATTCGAGGCATGGCATCTCCCACCGCGCTCCCTGCCCGCACGCTCGACGACGGCGCCGTCCTGCGCGCTGCGGCGCCCGGCGACGAGGCCGGCATCCTCGCCGCGATCCACGCGCTCGCCGTGTACGAGCGCGAGCCGGATGCCGTCCGCACGACGACGGACGATCTCACCGCCAACCTGTTCGGCGACGATCCGAAGGCCTTCGCCCACGTCGTCGAGCGGGACGGGGGGATCCGCGCGATCGCCGTGTGGTTCCTCACCTACTCGACCTGGACCGGACGCCACGGCATCTGGCTCGAGGACCTCTTCGTCGATGAAGCGGACCGGGGCCGCGGGTACGGTACGGCGCTGCTGTCCTCCCTGGCCGCCGTCGCACTGGAGCGTGGCTATCCGCGACTGGAGTGGACGGTGCTCGACTGGAACGCGCCCGCCGTCGGCTTCTAACGGTCCATCGGCGCCGAGGCCATGGACGAGTGGACGACGCAGCGGATGACGGGCGACGCGCTCGCCGCCCTGGCGCGGCGCTGACCGCGACGCGTTCGCCGACTCAGCTCAGCGGCGAGATCGTGACCGGCTCGCCGAGGCCCGACAGCTGCTGCGTCAGCGTCGCCGTCCGCCCGAGGAATCCGGTGGTCGACTCCGCCGCGACGGGACGGAAGTCCTCCGTCAGCCACAGCGTGTAGGCGTCGATCGGGATGCCGTACCAGTCGTACGCCGCCGTGCTCTCCAGGCGGTAGGCCTCGACGGACCCGTCGGGCGTCTCGACCGGCTCGGGCGCAGGCGAGACCGACCAGGTGTCGCCGCCGCCGATGAGGTCGCCGATGAAACCCGGGTCCGAGAAGACGCGGTACGCCTCCGCCGCGGCTCCGGCTGCCTGTTCGGTGGGATCGGCGGAGTCCGGATCGGCGACGACGGGCCCGTCGCCCTCGTCGATGAGCATGTCGCCGTCGAGGAAGCTGATGGCCACCGGCCCGCCGCCGGTCTCGAGGTCGCCACGGAACTCGAACATCGGGTCGTAGTGGTACGAGATCTCTCCGGCGAGCTCGTCGCCGGAGATGGTGAGCGTGCCGGTGTCGTAGCGCACGAGGACCGCCTGCAGGCACGGGCCGAGGTCCGACCCGGCGACCGTCCCGGAGGCGAGGTCGAGCGTCTCGCACTCGACGGGCGTCTCGACGACGGGCGCGCCGGCCGTCGCGTCGGGGGTGGGGGACGCGGAGGCGGGCGGTGCCGCAGATGCGGATGCCGACGCGGTCGGGGACGTGCTCGGGGCGGGGGTCTCGTCGGCCGAGCACCCCGCGAGGGCGAGCACGGCGGTCGCGGCGAGCAGGGGCAGGGCGGGGGTGCGCACGATGCGGCTCCTTGCGGGGGACGGGTCGGCAGTCGCGGACGAGCCTATCGCCGCTTCTATCCGTTCCTCCGTCGCTCGTGCAAGCCCCTGGAGAGGACGAACGCATCGGGAGCACGATGGGCGGCACGATCACGACGAGAGGAAAACCGTGGCCAGCATCATCGAGACCGTCGATGTCAGTGTGCCGGTGTCCACCGCGTACAACCAGTGGACCCAGTTCGAGTCCTTCCCGCACTTCCTGAGCTACGTCGAGTCGATCACGCAGATCGACGACACGACGAACCGCTGGAAGGTGAAGATCGGCGGCGTGGAGCGCGAGTTCACCGCGCACATCACCGAGCAGCATCCCGACGAGCGTGTCGCGTGGAAGAGCGTCGACGAGGATCACGCCGGGGTCGTCACCTTCCACCGGCTGAGCGACACCGAGACGCGCGTCACGGTGCAGCTCGACTGGAAGCCCGAGGGCTTCGTCGAGACCGTCGGCGCCGCCATCGGCATCGACGACCACGCGGTCAAGAAGGATCTGCAGAAGTTCAAAGAGTTCATCGAGTCCCGCGGCGCTGAGACCGGTGCCTGGCGAGGCGACGTGGGGTGAGCGGACGGCCCGTCCTTCCGCTCGCGGCGGCCCGGTGGTGCATTCCACCGGGCCGCCGTGGCACGGTGGAGGCATGACCACCCTCTCCGTCGAAGGCCGCGCTCGCCGCCTTCGCGAACTCCACGCCGCCCCCGAGATCCTTCGTGTCGTCAACGTGTGGGACGTCGTCTCGGCCAAGGCCGTCCTCGCCCTCCCGGACACCCGCGCGATCGCGACGGCCGGGCACTCGATCGCGGCATCCTTCGGCTACGACGACGGCACGATCCCGCTGGAGACCACCCTCGACATGGTGGGGCGCATCGTCGCCGTCGCCGGCGACATCCCCGTCACCGCCGACCTCGACGACGGCTACGACGACACCGGCGACACCACCCGCCGTGCCATCGGGGCGGGCATCGTGGGCGCCAACATGGAGGACCGGCTGCGCCCGTTCGACGAGTCGGTCGCGCGCGTCGCGACCGTCGTCGCCGCCGCCGAGGCGGAGGGTGTGCCCTTCGCCCTGAACGCCCGCACCGACGCGTTCGTCCGCGGCGGCGGCCGCCCCGTCGAGGAGTCGATCGCCGACGCGATCGCGCGCGGACGCGCCTACCTCGACGCCGGCGCCGACGTCGTCTTCGTGCCGGGGGTCCTCGACGCCGAGACCACCTCCCGCCTCGTGGAGGGCATCGGCCGGATCAGCGTCATCGGGCTGCCCGGCGCCCTCACCGCCGGCGCGTACGAGAAGCTCGGCGTCGCCCGCATCTCCTACGGCCCCCTGACCCAGCGCGTCGCGCTGACCGCGTTCCAGGACGTCGCGGCCGATCTCTACCGCGACGGGGTGATCCCCGAGAGCACCCGCGCCCTGAACTGACGACGGATGCCGCGCCCCGCGCGCGGGCCGGACGACCCCCGCGTGGTAGGCTCTCCCGTTGGAAGCGTGTCCGAGCGGCCGAAGGAGCATGGCTGGAATCCATGTAGGCGGGGTAACTCGTCTCGCAGGTTCAAATCCTGTCGCTTCCGCCACAACGAAGCCCCGCACCCGAGTGGTGCGGGGCTTCGGCGTTCCCGCCGGGGCGGCTCAGCGGCGCACCGGTGTCTCCTCGGCGAACGTCGACCCCGGGCGGATGACCAGCGATCGCGGCAGGAGGCGCGCGATCCGACGCCGCCGCGCCGCGACGGCCGAGTACAGCCCGGCGCGGACGGCGGCGGCATCCGTCGCCATCGCCGCGCCCTCGTCGCCGAACGATCCCGGCGGGGCGTAGCTGGCGCGTTCGACCGCGTCGACGAGTCGCTCGACGGCGTCGGCGGGGGCGCCGTGGTGACGACGCAGGCGGGAGCCGAACGCGCGGGGCGACTCGGAGTCGGGCACCGGGATGCCGAGATCGATCGCGGCGTCCTGCACGAGACGCCAGGCCGCCACCGCGCTGCCGCCCCGGGCCTGCGCGGCGCGGCGACGGGTGACCGTGGCGCTCACGAGGGCCGGCAGGGCCAGCACGACGAGGATCGCCGCGACGATGCCGACGACGGGGAGTGCTTGCGTGACCGAGGCGGTCGAGGTGGGCGTGGTGCCGGCGGTGGGGTCGTCCTCGGGCCGCGGTGCCGCCGAGGCACTCGAGGTCGGCTGCGGCGTCGAGCTCGCCGTCGGTTCGGGTTCGGGCTCGTTCGAGCCGTCGTCGTCGGAGGCGAACCGCTGCGCGGTGCCGAGGCTCTTCGTCGGCTCGAACCCGACCCAGCCGATGCCCTCGAAGAAGACCTCCGGCCAGGCGTGCAGCTGCGCCGTCGTCGCCTGGTAGACCCGTTCGTCGTCGACGACGTCGCCCGTGGCGAGGCCCGGGAGGAACCCCACGACGACCCGCGAGGGCATGTCGAGCGACCGGGCCATGAGGGCGAACGCCGAGGCGAAGTGCACGCAGTAGCCCGATCGCACCTGCAGGAACCGCGAGACGGCCTCGACACCCGGTCCGTCGAACCCGTCCTCGACAGGCGCCTCGAGCGAGTAGTCGAACTCCGGTCCGCGGAACCAGGACTGCAGCGCCAGCAGCCGGTCGTAGTCGGTGCCGGCGTCGGCGGTCACCTCGGCGGCGAGGGCGCCGATGTCGTCGGGCGTCTCGGCCGGGAGTCCCCGCGCGTCGTCGGGGCCGCCGCGCGCCTGGGCGGCGCGGGCCTGCTCGATCGTGGGCGCGGGGCTGCGGGTCACGACGTCGAAACGCTGACCGCGCGCCGCCGAGGAGGGGGACACGACCGTGCCGTTCTCCGCCGCGATGCGCCAGGTGCCGCTCAGGCCCTCGAACGACACCGCATCGGCCGGGACGGGAAGCTGCGCCGAGGACAGGTCGAGCACCTCGACGGTCCGCGACGATTCCACGATCTCGATGCCCTCCGCGGCGGAGTCGTCGGGCTCCCACTCCTCGACGGGCACGGTGCGGGCGCGGTCGGGACGCCACGACCCGCCCTCGAGCTCGGTGAGGGTGGCGACCCGCAGGTACGAGGGTCCGCCGCTCGCACTCCACTGGCGCACGACGGGGACCTCGGCCGGGCGCCGCAGATCGTCGCCGAGGTTGAGGCTCGCGTCGATCCTCGTGCCGCCGCCGAACCCGCCCGCGGGGGCGACGGCCGTCGGCAGGACGGGCGCGACGATGACGGCGATGACGACAGCGGATGCCGCGATCACGGCGGCCACGCCGCCGACACCGCCCCGGGGTGCGGCGGGCTGCAGCGCGCGGTGCCGCGCGCGCGTCTCGGTGCGCATGAGCCACAGGAGCGCGAGGGCGAGGAGCGCGAACGCCCACAGGTCGACCGCGCGGGGGACGGCGATCGTCGGGATGAGCCAGACGGCGATCAGTGCGATACCGCCGAGGAGCGGCATCCGCGCCGTCAGGACGACGTGGTCGAGCGCGATGGTCAGCACTCCGACGGCGCCGACGATGAGGAACGTCAGCGACGCCGAGGCCTCGAGGGGCGCGACGCCGACGGCGATGTCGGAGCTCGCGATCTCGAGCAGCCGCGGCACCCGCGCGAACGCCTCACCGGACGGGATCACGAGCAGCCACGCGACGTCGGAGAAGAACACCGCCGTCATGATCGCCGTCCACAGCGCCAGGAGGGCGAGGGTGACGACGCCGGCCACGAGCCGGAGGCGCCGCAGGAGGTAGCCGGCGCCGAGGAGGAGGGCCGAGAGCACGAAGGCGAGCGCCGCCCATGCACCGCCGGCGATCACCGAGAACAGCGGGATGAGCGCCGCGACGATCGCCAGGAGCAGCGCGATCGTCGACGGACCGTCGTGGCGGGGCCGTTCCGCCTCGATCCGGTCAGTCGACATGACCGCGGCCTTCGGGGAACCCCGCCATGCCCGACCAGAGGGTGTCGATCTCGTCCTCGGGTTCGAGCCGGTGGACGCGCCAGCCGCCGTCGCGGGCGATGCGCATCGCCTCGGCGGACCCGCCGAGCGCGAACAGCACCGGGAGGCTGCTGTGGGTGACGATCGGAAGGAGGGCCGCGGCATCCTCCGCGTCGATCTCGCCGGTCGCGACGACCACGGGACCGAGGGTCGTCCCGGCGAACAGCGTCGAGAGGGTGCGGAGGTTCCCGTCCCGTCGCGCGGTGAGCGTGGCGAAACCCGTCGTGAGCGCCTCAAGCGCCGTCGTGTCGCCGCCCTCGAGCGGCTCGGCGATCTCCGAGCCGTCCACGTCGACGATCGTCACGCTGTACCCCTCCTGCACGAAGCGGTGCGCGGCCGAGACCACGATCGAGACGGCCGCCTCGAAGCCCGCGTCCTCGCCGGGGGAGCGCAGGGCATCGCCGCTCCACCGCGTCACACTCCGGTCGAAGACGATCACGGCCTCCGGGTTCGACTCGCGCTCCTCCTGACGCACCATCAGCTCACCGCGGTGCGCGCTGGCGCGCCAGTGGATGCGGCGCATCGAGTCGCCGGGCGCGTACACGCGCGGGATGAGGTTGTCGGCGCCCTGCCCGAGCTTGTCGGTGACGGACTGCATCGTGCCCCCGGCGGCTCCCGGGAGTTCCTCGAAGGCCTCGAGCGGAACGACGGCGGGCGCGATGGTCAGAGGGACGGTGCCGCCGAGCTGCTGACGCCGCCGGCTCAGTCCGAACGCATCGGTCGTCTCGACGACGAGGGGGCCGATGGGGCGCACGCCCCGGCGCCGGGCCTGCACCCGGTACGAGATGTCGACGCTGTGCCCGCCCGAGACGAGACCCGACCGCAGCGCGGGGTAGACGCCGCTCGGTTCGCCGTCGACGCCGCGGGGCAGTCGGTCCCGCCACGTGCCCACCGCCGTCGGGAGGACGGTGCGCGCCTCGACGTGGGCGCGGACGTCGACGTCGCCCCCGACGCTCGCCACGGCGGGCGCGAACGAGCGGCGCACGCCGTCGTCGCGGTGTCCCAGCCACAGCGACGCGAACGAGACGCCCACCGCCGCCAGCAGCAGCACGCCGAAGAAGACGAGCGCCGGCACGGAGAAGATCTGGGCGCACACGAACGAAGCGAGTCCGACCAGGACCGCTCCTGTTCCCCGGGGGGTCAGGGGCCATCGCGTCATGTCGTCGGACCGCTCAGCGCGCGGCGACGGGGACGCGCACCGAGCGCACCACCGAGTCGAGCACCGACGTCACGAGGTCGGCGCCGCCCCGGCCGCGCGCCATCGCGCCGCCGCGGGCGGCGATGAGGCGGTGGGCGAAGACGGGTTCGAGCAGCGTCACGAGGTCGTCGGGGATCACGTACTCACGGCCCTCGAGCGCCGCCCACACCTTCGCGGCGCGGACGAGCTGCAGCGTCGCGCGCGGGCTCGCCCCCAGCCGCAGGTCGCTGTGCTCGCGCGTCGCCCGCGAGAGCGCGACGGCGTACTCCTCGACGGCGGGGGAGACGTGCACCGAGCGCGCCCACGCGATGAGGGCGGCGACGCGTTCGGCCGAGATGACGGGACGGATCGCGTCGAGCGGGTTGGCGGTGTCGCGCTGGCGGAGCATGAGCGCCTCGTTCGCGGCATCCGGATATCCCATCGAGATGCGCATCATGAAACGGTCGCGCTGCGCTTCGGGCAGGGCGTAGGTGCCCTCCATCTCCATCGGGTTCTGAGTCGCGACGACGAGGAACGGATCAGGGAGGCCGCGGCTCGTGCCGTCGACCGTGACCTGGCGCTCCTCCATGGCCTCGAGGAGGGCCGACTGGGTCTTGGGCGACGAGCGGTTGATCTCGTCGGCGATGACGACGTGGGCGAAGATCGCCCCCGGCTTGAACTCGAACCGCCCCTCGGACTGGTCGTAGACGCTCACACCGGTGACGTCGCTCGGCAGCAGATCGGGAGTGAACTGGATGCGGCGTACCGTCGCCCGGATCGAGGCGCCCAGCGCGCGGGCCAGCATCGTCTTACCGACCCCGGGCACGTCCTCGATGAGGAGGTGCCCCTCCGCGAGCAGGCACACGAGCGCGGCGCGGACGGCGTCCGGCTTGCCGTCGATGACCTGCGACACCGAGGAGATGAGGGCATCGGTGGTCTCGGCGAACACCGCGGCATCCACTCCGGTCGCTGCCCGTGACGTCGAAGCGCCCCCCGGCGCCGTCATCGTCGTCTGGTCGTCGGTCATCCGTCCCCCTCACGCGGTCGGCGCATCAGCGCGCCCGACCCGATGCTAACCCGCCCGTCACGGGCGGGCGCCCGACGTCGGGTAGACTTGCAGCAGCTCTCCGCGAGACGGCATCCAGGCCAACTCCCCCAGGACGGAAACGTAGCAAGGGTAACCAGGCTCTGCCGGGTTCGCGGAGAGTCTTTCTTTTGCCCGGCGCCTCCCAGCCCGCCCATCGGCCGCGACCCTAGGCTGGGAGCGTGGCTCAGAGCATCTACATCACCTCCGCGGAAGGTCACTCCGGGAAGTCGACGATCGCCCTCGGCGTGCTCGACACCCTCAGTCGCCGGTCGCCCCGCGTCGGGGTGTTCCGCGCGATCGCGCGCTCGACCGAGGAGCGCGACTACGTGCTCGAGATGCTCCTCGACCATGACGGCGTCGACCTCGGCTACGACGAGTGCATCGGGGCCACCTACGACGAGGTCCGCGCCGACCCCGAGGCGGCCCTCGGCCGCATCGTCGAGCGGTACAAGGCGGTCGAGGCCCAGTGCGACGCGGTCGTCATCGTCGGCAGCGACTACACCGACGTCGGCAGTCCCGCCGAGCTGGGCTACAACGCCCGCATCGCGGCCAACCTGGGCGCGCCCGTCCTCGTGGTGCTGTCGGGGCAGGCCGCCGACGGCGAGCGGCAGACGGATGCCGGTGGGCTGACACCCGCACAGGTCGGCAACCTCGCGACCCTCGCGCTGTCCGAGATCACCCACGAGCGCGCCGGCATCTTCGCCGTCGTGGTCAACCGCGCCGACCCCGCGCACCTCGACGACATCGTCGCAGCCGTCCGCGCCGTCCCCGCCGCAGCGGGCGACATCGGGGTCTGGGCGATCCCCGAGGACGCATACCTCGTGGCCCCGTCGGTCGGCGACGTCGCCCGTTCGCTCGGCGCGACGCTCGTGAAGGGCGACGAGGCGCTGCTCGACCGCGAGGTGCTGCACGTCGTCGTCGCAGGAATGTCGCTCAACAACGTCCTGCCGCGGCTCGAGGAGGGCGCGATCCTCGCCGTGGCCGCCGATCGCACCGAGGTGCTGCTGGCGGCGCTCCTGGCCAACGCGTCGGGAACCTTCCCCTCGCTGTCGGGCATCGTCCTCTACGGCCCGTTCGAGCTCCCCGAGCACGTCGAGCGCCTCATCGACGGCCTCGACTCGAACCTCCCGATCCTCGCGACCGATCAGGGCACGTACGAGACCGTGCGCGGCATCATGAGCGCCCGGGGCCGGCTGGCCGCGCACTCGCAGCGCCGGTACGACACGGCCCTGACGCTGTTCGAGCAGCACGTCGACACCGACGATCTCCTCCGACGCATCGGCCTCGCGAGCTCGCAGGTGGTCACGCCCCTCATGTTCCAGTACGGGCTGATCGAACGCGCCCGGCGCGAGCGTCGCCGCATCGTGCTGCCCGAGGGCGGCGACGATCGCATCCTGCGCGCCGCCGCGACGGCCCTCGCGCGCGGCATCGCCGACATCACGATCCTCGGCGAGCCCATCGAGGTGCACGCGCGTGCCCTCGAGCTGGGTCTCGACATCCGCGCCGCCGAGGTGCTGAGCCCCTTCGACGCCGTCCACGTCGACAAGTTCGCCCGCGAATACGAGCGACTCCGCGCGCACAAGGGCGTCACGTTCCGGCAAGCCGCCGACACGGTCACCGACGTCTCCTACTTCGGCACGCTCATGGTCCACCTCGGCCTCGCCGACGGCATGGTTTCGGGCGCGGCGCACACGACGGCGCACACCATCCGTCCGGCCTTCGAGATCATCAAGACCAAACCCGGCGTCGACGTCGTCTCGAGCGTGTTCCTCATGGCGCTCGCCGATCGGGTGCTGGTCTACGGCGACTGCGCCGTCGTCCCCGACCCGACCGCACCGCAGCTGGCCGACATCGCGGTGTCGTCGGCGGCGACCGCTGAGCAGTTCGGCATCTCGCCGCGCGTCGCGATGCTCTCGTACTCGACCGGCGAGTCCGGGTCGGGTGCCGACGTCGAGAAGGTGCGCGAGGCGACCGCGCTCGTGCGCGAGCGTGCTCCGGAGCTCCTCGTCGAGGGTCCGATCCAGTACGACGCCGCGACCGACGCGGCCGTCGCGGCGACGAAGATGCCCGGGTCGGATGTCGCCGGTCGGGCGACCGTCTTCGTCTTCCCCGACCTCAACACGGGCAACAACACCTACAAGGCCGTGCAGCGCTCGGCCGGCGCGGTGGCGATGGGTCCGGTCCTGCAGGGACTGAACAAACCCATCAACGACCTCTCCCGCGGTGCCCTCGTCGAGGACATCGTCAACACGATCGCGATCACCGCGATCCAGGCGCAGAACGCGGATGCCGCGTCCCCGGAGGCCCGCGCATGACCCCCGTCCTCGTCATCAACAGCGGCTCGTCCTCGTTCAAGTACCAGCTCGTCGACGTCGCCACTGAGCGTCCCCTCGCTTCCGGCCTGGTCGAGCGGATCGGCGAGGAGTCGGGCATCGCGACCCACACCGTCTTCCTCGGCGGGGAGCGCGCCGCGGTCACGGCGACGAAGGCCACCTCGCGCATCGAGCGCGCGATCCCCGACCACACCGCCGGGTTCGCCGTCATGCTCGAGGCCTTCGCGGCCCAGGGGCCCTCCCTCCAAAACGCGCGCCCGGTCGCCGTCGGGCACCGCGTCGTCCAGGGCGGCGCCCGCTTCTTCGAGCCGACCCTCATCACCCCCCTCGTCGAGATCAACATCGACGAGCTGTCGGCCCTCGCGCCGCTGCACAACCCGGGGGCGCTGCAGGGCATCCGCGCGGCGCGCGCCGCCTTCGCCGACGTCCCCCACGTCGCGGTGTTCGACACGGCCTTCCACCAGACGATGCCGGCCGCGGCATACACCTACGCGATCGACCGCGAGACGGCGCAGAAGCACCGCATCCGCAAGTACGGCTTCCACGGCACGAGTCACAAGTTCGTGAGCGAAGCGGCTGCGGCCTTCCTCGGGCGGCCGCTCGCTGAGCTCTCGCAGATCGTGCTGCACCTGGGCAACGGGGCGTCGGCGACGGCCATCCGCGGCGGCGAGTCGGTCGACACCTCGATGGGGCTCACGCCACTCGAGGGGCTCGTCATGGGCACGCGCTCCGGCGACATCGACCCGTCGGTGCTCGGGGTGCTCGCCCGGCGCGAGGACATGGGCCCCGGCGAGCTCGACGCCTTCCTCAACAAGCGCAGCGGCCTCCTGGGACTCGCCGGCGCGTCCGACATGCGCGACATCGACACCCGCCGACGTGAGGGGGATGCCGACGCGCAGCTCGCCTTCGACGTCTACATCCACCGGCTCCGCGCCTACCTCGGCGCCTACCTCGCGCAGCTCGGCGGCGTCGACGTAATCTCGTTCACGGCGGGCGTGGGCGAGAACTCCGCCGTCGTGCGTGCCGCCGCCCTCGAGACCCTCGGCTTCGCCGGTGTCCACCTCGACGCCGAGCGCAACACGTCGGGTGAACGCGGCATCCGCGTCATCTCCACCGACGACTCTCTCGTGACGGTCCTCGTCGTGCCCACCGACGAGGAGCTCGAGATCGCGCGCCAGGCCCACGCCGTCGCGACGGCCTGACGGGCACGGCCGTTACGCTGGTCCGGTGACGATGGCTGAGCTTCCCGACCTCACCCGTTTCGACGGAGTCCTTTTCGACCTCGACGGTGTGCTGACCCCCACGGCCGAGGTCCACATGCACGCCTGGCAGAGCATGTTCACGGAGCTGTTCGCCTCGTGGGGCGTCGAGCCCGCCTACCGCGAGAGCGACTACTTCGAGCACCTCGACGGGAAGAAGCGGTACGACGGCGTCGCGAGCCTGCTGCGCTCGCGCGACGTCGAGGTGCCGTGGGGCGACCCGTCCGACGACCCCTCGGTCGACACGATCTGCGGGATCGGCAACCGCAAGAACGTCGTCTTCGAGCGCGTGCTGCGCGCCGACGGCATCGCGCCGTACCCGGGCTCGCTCGCCCTCGTCGAGAAGCTGCAGGCCGCCGGCGTCCCCATCGCCGTGGTCTCGAGCTCGAAGAACGCCCGCGAGGTCCTCACGGTCGCCGGCATCATCGACCGCTTCCCGGTCATCATGGACGGCGTCGTGGCCGAGTCCGAGCACCTCGCCTCCAAGCCCGCGCCCGACGTCTTCGCGCGCGCCGCCGAGCTGCTCGGGGTGGACCCCGCGCGCAGCGCCGCCGTCGAGGACGCGCATTCGGGCGTGCGATCGGCCGCCTCCGCCGGGTACGGTCTCGTGGTGGGTGTGGACCGCGGCGCCGGAGCCCAGGCGCTGCGTGACGCCGGGGCGCACGTCGTCGTGGACGACCTCGCCGTCTTCGCCTGACCCGCGGCATCCCCCTGTCGTCCTGACACCCGAAGAAGGACCCCCGCATGATCGATCGTCATCGTTTTCCCGTGGACCCGTGGCGTCTCGTCGAGACCTCGTTCTCGCTCGACGACGTCGGCGTCACCGAGACGCTGTTCGCCGAGGGCAACGGCTACCTGGGCATGCGGGGCAACCACCCCGAGGGGCGCCACGCGCACGAGCACGGCACGTTCCTGAACGGCTTCCACGAGGTGTTCCCGATCCGGCACGCCGAGCGCGCCTTCGGCTTCGCCGAGGTCGGGCAGACGATCATCAACGCGCCCGACAGCAAGGTCATGCGCGTCTACGTCGACGACGAGCCGCTCTCCCTCGACATCGCGGACCTCCGCGAATACGAGCGCGCCCTCGACATGCGCCGGGGAGTACTGACCCGCCACATCCGCTGGATGACCCCGAGCGGCAAGGACGTCGTCATCGATTACGAGCGCATGGTCTCCTTCGAGGAGCGCCACGTCGCCGTCATGCGCATCTCGGTCACGGTGCTGAACGCGGATGCCCCGGTCACGGTCAGCTGCCAGATGATCAACCGGCAGGACGGCCAGGACGTGTACGGCGGCCCGGGGCTCGGCAAGCAGGCCGAGGCCGGGTTCGACCCCCGCAAGGCCGACGGTTTCGCGAACCGGGTGCTGCAGCCCGAGGATTACTGGCAGGACGGCACCCGCGCCGCGCTGTCGTACAAGGTCACCGACTCCGGCATGACGGTCGCCGTCGTCGCCGACCACCTCGTCGAGACCGAGAACGAGTACTCGTCGCGCTCGCTCGTCGAGCCCGACGTCGCCAAGAACGTCTTCCGGGTGCAGGCGAAGCAGGGTGTGCCGGTGACGATCACGAAGGCCGTCGCGTATCACACCTCCCGCGGCGTCCCCGCGCGCGAGCTCGTCGAGCGCGCCCGCCGCACGCTCGACCGGGTCGAGCACGAGGGCATCGAGCGGCTGTTCGAGCGGCAGGAGGCCTGGGTGCAGGCGTTCTGGGAGCGGTCGGACGTGCTCATCGAGGGGCACGACGACCTGCAGCAGGCGACCCGGTGGTGCCTGTACCAGCTCGCGCAGGCGGCCGCGCGCGCCGACTCGCTCGGCGTGCCCGCGAAGGGTGTGACCGGCTCGGGCTACAGCGGCCACTACTTCTGGGACACCGAGGTCTACGTCCTGCCGTTCCTCGCGTACACGACGCCGCTCTGGGCGCGGAACGCGCTGCGGATGCGGTACCTCATGCTCCCGGCGGCCCGGAAGCGCGCGGGACAGTTGAACGAGGCGGGCGCGCTGTTCCCGTGGCGCACGATCAACGGCGAGGAGGCCTCGGCCTACTACGCCGCCGGCACCGCGCAGTACCACATCAACGCCGACGTCGCCTTCGCGCTCGGCAAGTACGTCCGCGCGACGGGGGACACCGACTTCCTGCACCGCGAGGGCGTCGACATCCTCGTCGAGACGGCGCGGCTGTGGGCGACCCTCGGGTTCTGGCGGTTCACCGAGACGGGCGAGCCCGAGAGCTTCCACATCCACGGGGTGACCGGTCCCGACGAGTACACGACGGTCGTCAACGACAACCTGTTCACGAACGTCATGGCGCGGTACAACCTGCGCTACGCCGCGCGCGTCGTGCGCGAGATGGCCGTCGACCAGCCCGAGGCCTACCGCGCGATGGTCGACCGTCTCGATCTCGATGAGGCCGAGCCGGTCGCGTGGCAGAGCGCCGGCGAGGCGATGCACATCCCGTACAGCGAGGCCCTCGGCATCCACCCCCAGGACGCCGTCTTCCTCGAGCGCGAGGTGTGGGACCTCGAGAACACCCCCGCCGAGCAGCGCCCGCTGCTGCTGCACTTCCACCCGCTGGTGATCTACCGGTACCAGGTGCTCAAGCAGGCCGACGTCGTGCTCGCCCTGTTCCTGCAGGGCAACCAGTTCACCCCGGCCGAGAAGCTCGCCGACTTCGAGTACTACGACGCGCTGACGACGGGGGACTCGACACTCTCGGCGGTCGTGCAGGCGATCCTCGCCGCCGAGGTCGGGTACCAGGACCTCGCGCTGGAGTACTTCCGCGAGTCGGCGTTCGTCGACCTCGGCGACCTGCACAGCAACGCGTCCGACGGCGTCCACGTCGCCTCCGCCGGCGGCGTCTGGACGGCGCTCGTCGCCGGGTTCGGCGGCATGCGCGATCACCGCGGGGCGCTCAGCTTCGACCCGCGCCTGCCCGCCGACTGGCCGTCGCTGTCGTACACGCTCCACTGGCACGGCACACGCCTGCGGATCACGGTCCGCCGCGACGAGATGACGGTCGCCGCCGGCGAGGGCGAGGCCGTGTCGTTCACGGTCCGGGGCGCCGGGTACACGGTCGCGGCCGGTGAGACGGTCACGGTGCCGCTCGAGGGTCAGGGCCCCGTGATCCCGGGGCGTCCGACACTCCGACAGATCGGGGAGCAGCTGCGCGAGGACGGCACACTGCTGTCCGCGTCTGTGCCCGACGCGACGGCGGCGACCTCCGTCCCGGTGCACACGGGCACGATCCCGATCGTGACCGCCGAGGAGCAGCCGACGGATGCCGGGGAGCAGGCGGCGCCCGAGCCCGACACCCGCACGCGGCAGTTCCCCGCGGTCGACGCGGGCGATGTCACCGCGACGGTCTGAACTCAGACCGTCGCGGCGGCGCGCTCGCGGACGATGGCGCGGACCGCGTCGCGACCGGCGCGGTTCGCGCCGACCGTCGACTGCGACGGACCGTAGCCGATGAGGAACAGCCGGGGTTCGTCGATCGAGCGGGTGTCGCGCACACGCACGCCGCCGGCGGGGGTGCGCAGCCCGAGCGGGGCGAGGTGCGCGATGTCGGCGCGGAACCCGGTCGCCCAGAGGATGACGTCCGCCGGCTCGAGGGTGCCGTCCGGCATCCGTACCCCATCCGGCTCGATGGCGGTGAACATGGGATGCCACACCAGGGCGCCCCGGTCCTTCGCCGCCTGCGCCCACGGTGACCAGTGCGCCCCGGTGACCGAGACGACGCTGCCCGGCGGCAGCCCCTGCCGGACGCGTTCCTCGACGCCGGCGATCGCCTGGATGCGCGCGGCTGTGTCGAACGCGACGGCATCCCACTGCGGTTCGGTGCGTGAGACCCAGAACGTGTCCGTGACGGCGGAGATCTCGTCGAGCAACTGGATCGCCGAGACCCCGGCGCCCACGATGACGACGCGTCGACCGCGGAACTCCTCGGCCGAGCGGTAGTCGTGCACGTGCAGCTGCCGTCCCGCGAACGACGCCTGCCCCGGGAAGGTCGGCCAGAAGGGCTTCCGCCACGTGCCCGTCGCGTTGATGACGTACCGCGCCGCCCAGGCGTGGGCGCCGTCGCTGGTGTCCGCCTCGACGATCAGCCGGCCGCGCGGGTCGTCGTCGGCCCGTCGGACGGCGCGCACCTGCACGGGGCGACGGACCGCGAGCTCGAACCGCGCCTCGTAAGCAGCGAAGTACTCCGGCAGGACCTCCCGGCTGGCCGCCCGCGGATCCGCCGGCGGCACGGCGTAGCCGGGGAGCTCGTGGATGCCGTTGACCGTGCCCATCCGCAGCGACGGCCACCGGTGCTGCCACGCGCCCCCGGCGTGCGTCTCGGCGTCCACGACGACGAACGTGGGCACCTCCGCCTCGGCGTCCCCGAGTGGGACGAAACCGCGGCGACGCAGATGGTAGGCGGCGCTGAGCCCGGCCTGCCCCGCGCCGATCACGGCGACGTCGACGGGCTCGGGGGACATGACGGCTGCAACGTGAGACCGACCCCGGCTGTTCCCGGTGCCCGGAGCCTCGGCGCCGGATCGGATGTCGGCGCCACGCCGTAGTCTGTTGTGGTGACCACCGCCCTGTACCGCCGCTATCGCCCGGAGACCTTCGGCGAGATGATCGGACAGAGCCAGGTGACCGAGCCGCTCATGACGGCGCTGCGCAGCGACCGGGTCGGCCACGCCTACCTCTTCTCCGGTCCCCGCGGCTGCGGCAAGACCACCTCAGCCCGCATCCTCGCGCGCTGCCTCAATTGCGCGCAGGGCCCGACCGACACCCCGTGCGGCGAGTGCGACTCCTGCAAGGAGCTCAGCCGCGGCGGCGGCGGTTCGCTCGACGTCGTCGAGATCGACGCCGCCTCGCACAACGGTGTCGACGATGCGCGCGACCTGCGCGAACGCGCCGTCTTCGCCCCCGCGCGCGACCGCTTCAAGATCTTCATCCTCGACGAGGCGCACATGGTCACGGCGCAGGGGTTCAACGCGCTCCTGAAGCTCGTCGAGGAGCCCCCCGCGCACGTGAAGTTCATCTTCGCGACGACCGAGCCCGAGAAGGTCATCGGCACGATCCGCTCGCGCACCCACCACTACCCGTTCCGCCTTGTCGCCCCCGCCGCCATGCTCGAGTACGTCGAGCAGCTCTGCGCCAGCGAGGGCGTGACGGTCGAGCCCGGTGTCCTGCCGCTCGTCGTCCGCGCCGGCGGGGGATCGCCGCGCGACACCCTCTCGCTCCTCGACCAGCTCATCGCCGGCTCCGAGGACGGCGCCGTCGGCTACGAGCGCGCGGTCGCCCTGCTCGGCTACACGCACGCCGAACTGCTCGACGAGGTCGTCGACGCGTTCTCGTCGCACGATGCCGCCGCGGCCTTCGGCGCCGTCGACCGCGTCGTTCAGACCGGTCAGGACCCGCGACGTTTCGTCGACGACCTGCTCGAGCGCCTGCGCGACCTCATCATCGTGGCGGCGACCGGCGAGGGCGCCCGCGCCGTGCTGCGCGGTGTGCCGGCCGACGAGCTCGAGCGCATGGGGCGCCAGGCGGCTGCGTTCGGCACCGACCGGCTCTCGCGGATCGCCGACCTCGTCGTCACCGCGCTCGACGACATGACCGGCACGACCTCGCCCCGCCTGCAGCTCGAGCTTCTCGTGGCCCGTGTCCTCGCCGCGACGGATGCCGGCGCGGGCGCCGCGGCCGCACCCTCGGCGCCCGCGCCGGTCGCCTCCGCGCCGGTCGGCGCCGCGCCGGCACCCGCCGCGGCGCCGGCGCCCGCCGCGGTGGAACCCCGCGCGACGCCCCCGGTATCCGCTCCCGCCGCTCCCGGCGCAGGGGCCGCCGCGGCGCCCGCCCCGTCGGCGCCCGAGCCGGCCCCGGCGGCCCTGCCCGAGCCGCCCGTCCCGACCGGGCCGGTGACGTTCGCGCAGATCCGTGACTCGTGGCCCGAGATCCTCCGCCGGCTCGAAGACCTCAGCCGCACGTCGTGGATGATCGCGAGCGCGTCCCGGCCGGTGGCATATGCGGAGGGCGACATCCTCACGCTGTCGTTCCAGAGCCACGCCGACGTGCAGTCGTTCAAGAAGCTGAGCGCAGGCAAGGGTCCGAGCGAGGATCTGCGCACCGCGATCCTGTCGGTGCTCGGCGTGCGGGTGAAGTACCTCACGCGGCACGACACCGACCCGACCCCGCCGCCGCCCGGCGGCGTCGGACCCGACGTCCCGCCCGCCCCGACGGCCCCGCCGGCCGCGACGCCCTCGTCCGGCCCCGGCGGCGCCGCTGCACCCGCGGCATCCCGTCCGCCGTCCGCCGCCCCGCGGACCGCCCCCGCGGCCGCCGCGCCCGTCACCGAGTGGGCGGTCGCTCCCATCCCCTCCGACGACGGTGCGCCCGCCGCGCAGTTCGCGGTCGACGAGGAGCCCGAGGATGCGGCCCCCGCGCCGGTCCGCACGCTCACCGCGCCGCGGGAGGGCGATGTCCTTCCCGCCGAGGCACCCGACGACGACGAGGACGACGTGCCGCCGCCGGTGGATGTCGACGCGCCCGTCCCGGTCCACACCCCACCGCCCACGCGGCTCGCCGCCGAGCCGACGCGGGCGCCGCGCCCGGGCGGCATCGAGCGGGTCGGCGAGGCGGCGGTCCGACAACTGCTCGGCGCCCGGTTCATCCGCGAGGAGCCGTACACGCCGCCGACGAGGTTCAACTGATCCATGTACGACGGCATCGTCCAAGACCTGATCGACGAGTTCGGCCGCCTGCCCGGCATCGGCCCGAAGTCGGCGCAGCGCATCGCGTTCCACATCCTGCAGACGCCGTCCTTCGACGTCTCTCGGCTCGCGCAGCTGCTGTCCGAGCTGCGTGAGCGGGTGCGGTTCTGCGAGATCTGCGGCAACGTGTCGGAGCAGACGCAGTGCTCCATCTGCCGCGACCCCCGTCGCGACCGCACCTTCATCTGCGTCGTCGAAGACGCGAAGGACGTCTCGGCGATCGAGCGCACCCGCGAGTTCCGGGGGCTGTACCACGTGCTCGGCGGCTCGATCAGCCCCATGGCGGGTATCGGTCCCGACGACCTCCGCATCGCGCAGCTCATGCAGCGCCTCGCCGACGGCACCGTCACCGAGGTGATCCTCGCGACCAATCCCAACCTCGAGGGCGAGGCGACCGCGACCTACCTGAGCCGCCTGCTCCACACCCTCGAGATCCGGGTGACCCGGCTCGCGTCGGGGTTGCCGGTCGGCGGAGACCTCGAGTACGCCGACGAGGTCACCCTCGGCCGCGCCTTCGAAGGCCGCCGCGCGGTCTAGTCAGTCGGTCGGGGCGAACAGCTCCGGCTCCTGGGCGTGCGTGCGCTCGATGGCCGCGAGGATGTCCTCGTCCTCGATGCGGTACTCGCCGTTGACACGCTCCTCGGCTTCGCCCCACGCCTCTTCGTCGCCGATCCCGGCCGTCTCGTCGTACTCGGACGCTGCTCGGTCCACGGCCTCGGCGGTCGCTTCGAGTCCGAGGGTGCGGTAGCCGTCGGCGATCGCGTTCAGGGGGAACTCGTCATCGCTCGAGTGCACCTCGATCGCGTACCAGAATCCGCCGTTCTGGACCATGCCGTGGAAGGTGAGGACCCGTCGGGCGGCGAGGTCGCCGGCCAGCGTTGCGGCGATGTCGAAATCGACGGCCCGGTTCCAGATCGCGTCACTCGCAGAGCTCATGCGGAGAGCCTAGGGGAGAGCTCAGGACCGTTCGCGCGCGCGGGCGCGGATGACGGTTCCGAGCGTCGCGCGCAGCGGCTGACCGACGTAGATGCCGAGCGACGCGCCGACGGCCAGGGCGATCCCGACGGTCGCCGCCGAGGCGAGGGTCGTGAAGCCCATGAGCAGCGTCACGGTGCTCTGCCCGGACTCGACGACGCCGAGGAGCCCGCGGAACACGGCCGCGCCGGGCACCATCGGCAGGATCGCCGCCGTCGTGATCGCCACCGACGGCACGTGCAGCTTGTAGGCGGCGAGGATGCCGACGAGGCTTCCCACGAACGCGCCCACGCCGCTGGCGGCCGCCGTTTCGAAGCCGAGGGCGGATGCCGCGGTGTAGCCCGCCCAGGCGACGACGCTCAGACCCACGCTGACCGCGACGACCCGGAGCCCGGCGCCGTTGTAGATCGTGACCGACACGGCGATGAGCGCGGCGCCCGCGAACTGCAACGGGATCGGTCCGAACGGCAGCGGGTCGTTCGGGGCGTCCATCCCCGCCCCGACGACGCGCGCCGTCTCGAGTCCCGCGAGGATGCCCAGGACGACCCCCAGGGTCTGGGTCGTGAGTTCGAGGATGCGGCCGGTCGCCGTGAGCGCGAAGCCGTCGATCGCGTCCTGCGCGGCGCCCACGACGGTGAGCCCCGCGAGCATGAGCACGATGCCCGAGGCGACGATGACAGACGGTCGGATGTCCTGCGCCGCCATCCATCCCGTCGCCTCGAGGCGCGGGGCGACGGCGGCGATGAGGGTCAGGACGAAGGCGCCGGCGACCTGGCTGAAGAAGAACGGGACGTGCGCGCGGCCGAGGAGGAACTGCGTGATCGCGGCCCCCGCCGCCGCGATGAAGGAGAGCAGGATGACCAGCCAGTTCGCGCCGAACATGAGGGCGACGCCCACGGCGAGCAGGGCCTGCGCCCCGACGATGACCGGCGGGTGGTAGGCGAAGGGGGTGCGCCGCACGATCCGGAAGTCGGCGCGCGCGGACTCGAGCGGCATCCCGTTCCGGATCGCGGCGACGAGGGCCTGCAGCCGCTGCAAGCGGGCGTGGTCGGGAGCCTGGCTCCGCACGACGCGCATGAGCGTGATCGGGCGGTCGGCGCCGCTGCGGTGATGTGCGACGGTGATCGAGTTGTAGCTGACGTCGACGTGCACGGGGTCGAGGCCGTACACCCCGGCGACCCGGACGATCGTGAGCGTCACCTCGCTCGCAGGAGCGCCCGAGGCGAGCATGGACTCGCCGATGCGGATGGCCAGATCGAGCACCCCGACGGCGAACGCGTCGTCGATGACGGGCAGCATCTCGGTGTGCGGAGCCGAGCTCTCGGGAGTGCGGACGAGGGCCTGCAGCGACGTGAAGAGCTGGCGTCGTCCCATGGGGACCAGCCTAAATGAGCCCTCCCGGCGGTCCGCCCGCGTCACATGGCTGTCGCGGTACGGGCCGCTCCGTAGGATGGACGGCGGGCGTGAGTCTCCGCCCGCCGGCTGCGCCCGGCATCCACCCGGGAGTATCCGACCATGGCCCTGATCGTCCAGAAGTACGGCGGTTCGTCCGTCGCCGACGCCGAGAGCATCCGCCGCGTCGCGAAGCGCATCGTCGACGCCCGCCGCGCCGGTCACGATGTCGTCGTCGCCGTGAGCGCGATGGGCGACACGACCGACGAGCTTCTCGACCTCGCCTCGCAGGTCTCACCGCTGCCCGCTCCGCGCGAGCTCGACATGCTGCTCTCCAGCGGTGAGCGCATCTCGATGGCGCTGCTCGCGATGGCGATCAATTCGATGGGCTTCGAGGCGCGCTCGTTCACGGGCAGCCAGGCCGGCATGATCACCGACAGCTCGCACGGCGCCGCCCGCATCGTCGACGTCACCCCGGTGCGCGTGCGTGAGGCGCTCGACGAGGGCGCGATCGTCATCGTCGCCGGCTTCCAGGGCTTCAGCCGCGACACCCGCGACATCACGACCCTCGGCCGCGGCGGGTCCGACACCACCGCCGTCGCGCTGGCCGCCGCCCTGAACGCCGACGTCTGCGAGATCTACAGCGACGTCGACGGCATCTTCACCGCCGACCCGCGCGTCGTGCCGAAGGCCCGCAAGCTCGCGACGGTCCAGTCCGAGGAGATGCTCGAGCTCGCCGCCAACGGCGCGAAGGTGCTCTACATCCGCGCCGTCGAGTTCGCCCGCCGTCACGGCGTTATGATCCACGCCCGCTCGACCTTCAGCTCGGGTGTCGGCACGTACGTTCTCGGTCCGGGGATGACCGCCCCCGACCACGAAGAGGGAGAAGAGATGGAAGAGCCCATCGTCACCGGTGTCGCCACCGACCTCAGCCAGGCCAAGATCACCGTCGTCGGCGTGCCCGACGTCCCCGGCAAGGCCGCCGAGATCTTCAAGATCGTCGCGAAGTCCGGCGCGAACGTCGACATGATCGTCCAGAACGTGTCGGCCGCCGCCACCGGACGCACCGACATCTCGTTCACCCTGCCCAAGGCCGAGGCGTCGACGGCCCTGCGCGCGCTGTCGGTCGAGCAGGGCTCGGTCGGCTTCGACAAGCTCGTCCACGACGACCAGATCGGCAAGCTGTCGGTCGTCGGCGCCGGCATGCGCACCCACTCGGGCGTCTCGGCGACCCTGTTCGAGGCGCTGTCGACGACGGGCGTCAACATCGAGATGATCTCGACCTCCGAGATCCGCATCTCGGTCGTCGTCCGCGGCGACGACCTCGCCGAGGCGGCGCGCGTCGTGCACACCGCGTACGGTCTCGACGGCGACACCGAGGCCGTCGTCCACGCCGGCACCGGTCGCTGACGACGGCCCCGCCGGGTTCATCCATGCGCGGCGAGCCAGTCGTCGAAGGTCGGCCCGGCGAGCGTCGCCCCCGCGGTCGGCAGGTTGAGCCCCGCGCGCATACCGCGCATCTGCGCCCCCGGGATGGCGACGGGGATGACGGGTGGCCGCGAGCCGTCCCGACGCACCCACGCCCGGATCATGCGCTCGAGGCGTTCCTCGCGCGGCCCCGCGAGGTCCGCCGCACGTCCCTGCGGTCCCGAGACGGCGAGGGCGACCAGGCGCGCCGCGACCTCGACGGCGGCGACCGGCTGCACGCGGGCGCGCGGAGCCAGCTGCAGCGGCCCGAGCCGTGCCTGCGACGCCACCTGCCCGGCGAACTCGTGGAACTGGGTCGCCCGCAGGATCGTCCAGGGCACCGTGCCGCGTTCGAACAGCTCCTCCTGCACGACCTTGCCGGCGTAGTAGCCGTTCGGGTTGCGGTCGATCCCGACGATCGACAGCAGCACCGCGTGCGCCACACCCGCCGCCCGGGCCGCCGCGAGGAGCGTTCCGGAGGCGGCCCGGAAGAATTCCGTCGACGTCGCCGCCCGGGTGGTCCCGACGCTCGCCGCGTCGATCAGGGCCTCGACGCCCGCCAGCGCGCGATCGGTCGCCGCGCGGTCGCGCAGATCGACCCCCGCCGCCCGCGAGAGGACGACGGGGTCGTGCCCCGCCGCGCGCACCCGGTCCACCACGAGCCGTCCGACGGTGCCCGTTCCGCCTGCCACTGCGATCTTCATCTCTCCCCTTCCGAAGGTGTGTCACTGTGGTGACGACGCAGCCTCCGCGAATGTGAGGCCGAGGACGGAGATCGCGATGACGGATGCCGCGACGCGACCGGATGCCGCAGCCGGCCAGGTCGACGCGCACCGCCGCATCCTCCTCGCCGCCGCCCATCGCATGCTCGGGACGCTCGCCGAGGCCGAGGACGCCGTGCAGGAGGCGTACGTCCGCTGGGTGCGCCTCAGCGACACCGAGCGGGCGGAGATCGCGAACCCCGCGGGCTGGCTCATGCGGGTGACCGGCCGGATCTGCCTCGACGTGCTCGGCTCGGCGCGGGCGCGCCATGAGACCTACGTGGGGAAGTGGCTCCCCGAGCCGGTCCCCGCCGAATCCGCCGGCGGCGACCCCGCCGATGCCGCCGTCGGGGCAGAGAATGTCTCGACAGCGCTCCTGCTCGTCCTCGAGACCCTCACCCCGGCCGAGCGGGTGGCGTTCGTGCTGCACGAGGTGTTCGCGGTGCCCTTCGGGGAGATCGCCGAGGTGCTGGGGCGTTCACCCGCCGCCTGCCGGCAGCTGGCGGCATCCGCTCGTCGTCACGTCGGCCGCCGCCCGGGGGCCGCCGTCCCGCGCAGCCGGCACGACGAGGTCGTGGCCGCGTTCGCCGCCGCGAGTGCGACGGGCCGGCTCGACGCCCTCGTCCGCGTGCTCGCGCCCGACGTCGTCCTCGTCTCGGACGGCGGCGGGGTCGTCTCCGCGGCCAGGCGGCCGGTGCGCGGTGCCGACCACGTCGCGCGGTTCCTGCTCGGGCTGGCGCAGAAGCAGCCCGCGGCGGTGTACGAGCCGGCGGTCACCGGCGACGGCCTCGGTTTCGTGATCCGCCTGGGCGGCGCCGTCGCCGCGGTCGTGACGTTCGCGACCGACGGTGAGCGGATCACGGACGTCTGGATGATGCGCCACCCCGGCAAGCTGCGCGCCTGGGTGTGACGCCCGGGCGACACATGCGGATCGCGGCACCCGAGGCGCCGGTAGAATCGCCGGAACCCGCTCTCCTGCGCCCTGTCGCGACGCCTCGTCGCGCGGCGCCGCACCCCCGAGGAACCGCACCATGACCGTCTTCTCCGATTCGGGATTCTCCGTCGCCGTCGTCGGCGCCACCGGCCAGGTCGGGACGGTGATGCGCGACATCCTCGTCGAGCGCGCGTTCCCGATCCGCGAGCTCCGCCTGTTCGCGACGGCCCGCTCGGCCGGCTCGACGGTCGAGGTCGACGGCCGCGAGATCATCGTCGAGGACGTCGCGACGGCCGACCCCGCCGGCATCCAGATCGCGCTGTTCTCCGCCGGTGCGACGGGCTCGCGCGCCCACGCGCCGCGGTTCGCCGAGGCGGGCGCCGTCGTCATCGACAACTCGAGCGCCTGGCGGATGGACCCCGAGGTCCCGCTCGTCGTCAGCGAGGTCAACCCGCACGCGATCGAGGATCTGCCCAAGGGCATCATCGCCAACCCGAACTGCACGACCATGGCCGCCATGCCCGCGCTCAAGCCCCTGCACGTCGAAGCCGGGCTCGTCCGCCTGACCGTCAGCACCTACCAGGCGGTGTCGGGCTCGGGTCTGGCGGGGGCCGAGGAGCTGCTCGGCCAGGTGGAGTCGGTGGTCGGCCAGGGCGGCGCGATCGGTCTCGTCCACGACGGCGCCGCCGTCGAGTTCCCGGCGCCGCAGAAGTACGTCGCCCCCATCGCGTTCAACGTCATCCCCTTCGCCGGCAACCTCGTCGACGACGGCGAGGACGAGACCGACGAGGAGAAGAAGCTCCGCAACGAGAGCCGCAAGATCCTCGAGCTTCCCGACCTCCGCGTCGCCGGGACCTGCGTCCGCGTCCCCGTCTTCACGGGCCACTCGCTGTCGATCCACGCCGAGTTCGCGCGCGACATCACGCCCGCCCGGGCGCGCGAGGTCCTCGCCGACGCCGCCGGGGTCGCCCTCGCCGACGTCCCGACCCCCCTCGCCGCCGCCGGCACCGACCCGAGCCTCGTCGGCCGCATCCGGGCCGACCAGTCCGCGCCCGAGGGTAAGGGCCTCGTCCTGTTCATCAGCAACGACAACCTCCGCAAGGGGGCCGCTCTGAACGCGGTCCAGATCGCCGAGCTCGTCGCCGCGAACCTGACCGCCCGCGTCTGAGGGCGGATGCCGGAGCGGATGCCGGGTGCCCCCGTCCCCGCGCGGCGGCACCCGGCATCCGTGTTTCACCTGGGGAAAGAACCCTGATTCCTGCACCGCCGGGGGCGCCCCGACGGCGATCGCCGGTGGTCGGGCGACGTAGACTGGATGACCGTGACTGACAATCCCGGAGCAGACGATCACGCCGCAGAGAACGCCGCCGCGAGCAGCCCCGCCGCGGTGAGTCCGACGGAGGTGTACGACGCCCTGCTGATCGGCGGCGGCATCATGAGCGCCACGCTCGGCACCCTGCTGCAGCAGCTCGAGCCGGACTGGAAGATCGGCGTGTTCGAGCGTCTCTCCGAGGTCGCGCAGGAGTCCTCCAACGCGTGGAACAACGCGGGTACGGGCCACGCGGCCCTCTGCGAGCTGAACTACACGCCCGAAGGACCCGACGGCACGATCGACCCGGCGAAGGCGATCGGGATCAACGAGCAGTTCCAGCAGTCCCGGCAGCTGTGGAGCGCCCTCGTCGAGCGCGGTGTGCTCGACGAGCCGTCGACGTTCATCAACGCGACGCCGCACATGACCTTCGTCCGCGGCGAGAAGGATGTCGCGTTCCTCAAAAAACGTTACGAAGTGCTCAAGGAGCAGCCGCTGTTCGCCGGCATCGAGTACTCCGAGGACTCCCGCGTCATCAACCAGTGGGCCCCGCTGCTCATGCAGCAGCGCCGCAAGGGCGAGCCCTTCGCGGCCACGCGTGTCCCCGCGGGCACCGACGTCGACTTCGGATCCCTCACCCGTCAGCTGTTCGAGCACCTCGCCGCGCAGGGCGTCGACGTCGAGACCAACCGCGAGGTGCGCGACCTGAAGCGTCAGAAGGACGGCACGTGGGAGGTCACCTACCGCCACACCGTCGGACGCACTCCCGGCAAGGTGCGTGCGCGGTTCGTCTTCGTGGGCGCCGGCGGCTGGGCCATCAAGCTCCTGCAGCGCTCCGGCATCCCCGAGATCTCGGGCTACGGCGTCTTCCCGATCGGCGGCCAGTGGCTGAAGACCTCCAAGCCCGAGCTCGTCGCGCAGCACAAGGCGAAGGTGTACTCGCAGGCCTCCGTGGGTGCGCCGCCCATGTCGGTCCCGCACCTCGACACGCGCGTCGTCGACGGTGAGGCGTCGCTGCTGTTCGGCCCGTTCGCGACGTTCAGCCCGAAGTTCCTCAAGAACGGTCGGATGACCGACATCATCGCCCAGGTGCGCCCCGGCAACATCCTCCCGATGCTCAAGGTCGCGATCGACAACCCCGGTCTCATCAAGTACCTCGTCAGCGAGCTCCTCAAGGGTCACGCGAAGAAGGTCGACTCGCTCCGCGACTTCATGCCCAGCGCCCGCGATGAGGACTGGGAGCTCCTGCAGGCCGGTCAGCGCGCGCAGGTCATGAAGAAGGACCCGAAGAAGGGCGGCGTGCTGCAGTTCGGCACCGAGGTCGTCAGCTCCGCGGACGGCTCCATCGCAGGACTGCTGGGTGCTTCGCCGGGCGCATCCACCGGCGCGTCGATCATGCTGGGTCTGCTGAAGACCTGCTTCGCCGACCGCCTGCCGGCGTGGGAGCCGACCCTCAAGGAGCTCATCCCCACGTACGGTCGGACGCTCAACGACGCACCGGAGACGGCGCACGAGGTCCTGCAGACGACCGCGGCTGCCCTCAAGATCAACGCCTGAGACGCATCCGTGGCGAAGCTCTACTTCCGCTACGGCGCGATGAACTCGGGCAAGTCGACGGCGCTGCTGCAGGCCGCCTTCAACTACGAGGAGCGCGGGCAGCACGTGCTGCTGGCCAAGCCCGAGATCGACACCAAGGGCGCCGACCAGATCTCCAGCAGGCTGGGCGTCGAACGCAAGGTCGACTTCCTCATCGGGCCGGAGGACGACGCCCGCGCGCTGTTCGCGGAGCATCGCCGGCGGGTGCAGTTCGAGGCCGATGCGGCGCTCGTCCCCGACACGCGCACCGACGTCGCGTGCCTGCTGATCGACGAGGCCCAGTTCCTCGTGCCCGATCAGATCGACGACCTGCTGCGGATCGCGGTGAACGACGGCATCCCCGTCCTCGCCTACGGCATCCGCACCGACTTCCAGACCCGGGCCTTCCCGGGGTCCGCGCGGCTCATGGAGCTCGCCCACAGTCTCGAAGAGCTGAAGACCATCTGCCGCTGCGGCAGCAAGGCGCTGTTCAACGCGCGGCTGGTGGGCGGACGGTTCGTCTTCGACGGCGACCAGGTCGCGATCGACGAACTGTCCGCCGACCGCGTCACGTACGAGTCGATGTGCGCCCGGTGCTACCTGCGCGAGTCGGGCGGCAGGCTGCGCTGAGGCGGCTCAGCGGGCCGGCAGGGTCGGGATCAGCCCGTCCAGGTAGGCGGCAGTGTCCTCCCAGCCCTCGACGGCGTGGCAGGTCACGCCCATAGCGAGGACGGGGTAGTCGTTGCCGTGCTCGTCGAGGCGGTCGCCCACGAACAGCATGTCGTCGAGCGGGATGCCGGTCTGCTCGGCGAGTTTGCGCATGCCGTAGGCCTTGTCGATCCCGCGGTGCGTGATGTCGACCGAGGTGGACCCGCCGGAGCGGACCTCCAGGTCCGGGATGCGGGCGGCCACCGCGTCGCGCAGCGTGTTCTTCTTCTCCCCGGTCGGGTCCCACGCCGTCTTGGCGTCGAGGGGAGCGGACTGACCGAGCGCCGAGAAGGTGATCTGCGACCCGCGGTCCTCGAGGATCGGTCCCCACGTCTGCTCGGCCCACAGGCCCAGGCGCTTCGCCTCCTCCTCGACGGCCGCGAGTGCGCGCTGCTTCTCGTCGTCGGTGAGGGAGAGGGCGTAGACCGTCTCGATGCCGTCCGCGGTGAGGCGGTAGTACTGCGTGCCGCAGGTGGGCATCAGGTGGATGTGCGCCAGCAGGCCGGCATGCGCTTCGGGCAGGCGCTCGACGACCTGCGAGCGGAACTGCTGCAGCTGGCCACCCGAGATGATCGCGACCTCGACGCGCTCCGCGAGGCGCAGCAGCTGCTCGCCGATCCGCGGATCGATGGCGCTCTTGGAGGGTGCGAGCGTGTCGTCGAGGTCGAAGGCCACGAGGCGGGGAGAGGTCATGGGACTCCGTTCGGTGGGAGGTGCGATGGCCCCTCCGAGGAGGGATGCGAAAGGCCCCGCCGGAATCCGGCGGAGCCTCTCTGCGGTCGGGGTGACAGGATTTGAACCTGCGGCCTCGTCGTCCCGAACGACGCGCGCTACCAAGCTGCGCCACACCCCGTGGCAACCCTCCAAGCTTACCCTGCCGACCGCCCCTCGGGCGAATCGTCGGCGCGTCGGGCGCGGAGGACGAGGACGGATGCCTCGGGTCGGCACGCGAAGCGCACGGGTGCGTAGATCGAGTGGCCGAGGCCGGCGCTGACGTTCAGCGGCACCGTGCGTCCGTCGTGCGTCCACGAGCTGAGCCCGCGCGCCTTTTCGAGCGGGATGTCGCAGTTCGACACGAGCGCCTTCTTCGCGAAGGGGATGCGGACCTGGCCGCCGTGCGTGTGCCCGCCGATGAGGAGGTCGGCACCGGCATCCGTGAACGCGTCCAGCACCCGTCGGTACGGAGCGTGCGTGACCCCCAGGCGGACGTCTGCGCCGGCGCCGAGGGCGCGGAGCGCGTCGATGGAGGCGTCGAGGTCGTCGAAGTCGCGGTGCGCGTCGTCGACCCCGAAGCCGTCGATGCGGACACCGCCGACGCGGATGCTCGCGGCGGTGTTGTCGATGAGCGTCTCGCCGAGGCCCGTCAGGTAGTCGTCGAGGGCGTCGGTGTCGAGCGACGGAGTGAAGGACTCGTGGTTCTGCGGTCCCGACGGGCCGAAGAGGTACTTGATCGGGTTGCGGGCGCTGGGGGCGACCTTGTCGTTCGACCCGTGCACGAAGAACCCGGGTACGCCGCGGAGGGGCGCGAACGCCGCTCGGATGCCGCGCAGACCGTCGACGTGCCCCAGGTTGTCGCCCGTGTTCACGACGAGGTCGGGTTGGATGCGGTCGGCGATGTCGGCGATCCAGCGCTGCTTTCGGTGCTGCCACGGCGCCATGTGGGCGTCGGACAGGTGGAGGACGGTGACCGAGGGGCTCCCCGGCGGCAGGACGGCCAGCTCATGACGCCGGAGCGTGAAGAGGTACCGCTCGATCCCGACGCCCCAGACGCCGGCGGCGACGCCGACCGCCCCCACCGCGCCGAGCGCGGTGAGGGCGGTGTGACCGGCGGGCCTCACGGACCGTTGCCGTTGCCGGGACCGTTGCCGCGGCCGTTGCCGCCGCCCCCGTTGTCACCATTGCCGTCGCAGTCGGAGGACTGGTACTCGATGGTGATCGTGGCGTCGCGGCTCACGGTCTCGCCGGCGGCGGGATCCGTGCCGGTGACGACACCCTCTGCGGGCGCGCCGTCGTCGTCCTCGCACGTCTGCGCGACGTTCCGGAGGCCGGCGTCGGACAGTGCCCGCGCCGCCTGCTCCGGGGTGCCGCTCACGCCCGGGACCACGACGCCTTCGCCGTCACTCGGGTTGATGGTGACCGTCGTGCCCGAGACGACGCGGCCCGCGCCGGGCGTCTGCGACACGATCGTGCCCTCGGCCTCGGGCGAGGACACGGGCTCGCCGACGACGACGCTGAAGCCGGCGTCCTCGATACGGTCGGTCGCGGCGTCGACGTCGAGGCCGATGACGCTCGGCAGCCGCGCGTAGCTGCGCTTGGTGAGCTCCGCGGAGGGCTCGGGGAACTTCGAGCCACCGAACTCCTCGTTCGCGGCGCGCTGCATGGCGGGCCAGATCGAGTTGCGGATGCGGGAGAGGCGGTAGCCGCTCTCATAGTGATTCTCGAGGCGCTCCTGGCCCTTGACGTTGCCGACCCAGACCGCGGTGGTGACCTCGGTGCTCGAGCCGATCATCCACGTGTGGAGGAACTGGTGGATGCCGGTCTTGCCGAAGATCGGAACACCGTCGAACGTGCGCGCACCGCTACCGGTTCCGCTCCCGGTCATCACGCTCTGCAGGACGTAGGCCGCAGTTGCCGCGACGTCCTCGCTGAGCTTGCGCTCGCACTTCGTGTCGGGGATCGGCTGCTCCTCGCCGTCCGCGTTGACGACGCGGTCGATGGCCTTCGCGGCGCAGAGCGTGCCGTTCGAGGCGATCGCGGCATACGCGTTCGCCATGTCGATGGGCGCGACATCCTGCGAGCCGAGGACGTCGTAGGGGTTGTTGTTCTGGTCGAGCGGCTGGCCGTTGCCGAGCGTCACGCCCAGGTCGCCGGCCACCTTGTTCGTCGTGCAGACCGGGATCTTCTCGGCCATGGTCAGGAAGCCCGAGTTCAGCGAGTCCTTCGTGAAGCGGGCGACGGTGCCGGTGTAGCCCCGGTTGCCCTCGAAGTTGCCGATGCGGGGCTGGCCGTCGGGTCCGGTGCCCTCACCGGTGTAGACGGTCTGCGTCGCACCGTCGCACGTCTGCACCGTCTTGGTGCCGACGCGTCCGTTGAGCATCTCGTTGACCGAGTGACCCTGCTGCATCCAGTTGATGAGACTGAACACCTTGTAGGTCGATCCGGCCGAGTGACCGCCGCCGCCGTTGCGTACGGGGACGTTGTAGTTGACCTGGGTGGTCGTCTTGTCGTCGGCCTGATCCGCCCACGGGCGGTTCTGCACCATCGAGAGCACACGACCCGTGCCCACCTCGACCTGGACGCCCGAGGCACCGAGGTCCATGTAATCGACGCTCGCGGGGACGACGGAGATCGCCTCGTTCGCGGCCTCCTGCAGCGTGACGTCCAGCGTGGTGTAGACGCTGAGGCCGCCGCGGCGCAGCGCCGCGATGCGGTCGTTCGGCTCCGCGCCGAACGCGGGATCGCTGCGGATGATCGACGTCACGTAGGCGCAGAAGAACTCCGCACCCTTGGCCACCGAGCACCCCTGCGGGCGCGACGTGATCTTCGGCTCGATGGGGGCGGCCACGGCTTCGTCGTGCTCCGCCTGCGTGATCTTCTTGTCCTCGAGCAGGCGGTTCAAGACGTAGACCTGACGCGCCTTGCTGAGCTTGTAACCGTCACCGGCGCCGTTGACAGGCGTGCCGTCGCTGGTCGTCGTCGAGCCGTCGGGCCGGTCGATGCGCAGCGTGTTGGGTTCCTGCACCATGCCGGCGATGACTGCGGCCTGCCCGATCGTCAGCTTCTCGGGCGTGGTGTCGAAGTAGTGGCGGGCGGCGGCGCCGATGCCGTACACCGAGCCGCCGAAGTGCGCGATGTTCAGGTAGCCGAGGAGGATGTCGTCCTTCGAGTACTCCTTCTCCAACTGGATGGCGTACCGCATCTCCTGGATCTTGCGCTGGTAGCCCTCCGTGCCCCGGTTCGCGGTCGACTCCTTGAAGCAGGCCTGAACCTCCTCCGTGCTGACGGCCTTGGCCTCGCAGGTCTGCTGCAGGACGTTCTTGACGTACTGCTGGGTGATCGAGGATCCACCGCGGTTCGAGCCGGAGCTCGCGTTGCGGGCGAGCGCGCTCAGCGTGCCGAGAAGGTCGATGCCGCCGTGCGTGTAGAAGTTCTTGTCCTCACTCGAGAGGATCGCGTCGTACATCACCGGGTTCACCTGGTCGAAGGTGACCGGGATGCGGTTCTGATCGTAGAACTCGGTGAGCTTGACGTCCTTGCCCTCGTCGTCCTTCGCGTAGATCGTCGTCGGCAGCATCAGCTTCTCGATCTTGAGATAGCTCGGCATGTTCTCGAACATCTTGATCGCGCTCGTCGCGGCGTAGCCGGAGACGGCGATCGCGGGAGTGATGGTCGCCGTGACGAGGAGAGCGGCCACAGTGCTCAGACCGATGAGGCCCAACAGGCCTCCGAGCACACCGGTGGCCGTGCGTTTCGAGTGGGGCATAGGCTGATCGTAAGGGAGATAGCTGGGTGACGCCTCGGTGACGCTCCCGTCGTCGCGCCCGTCAGGGCCGCCCCGCCTCGACCTCCGGGAGCACCGCATGACCACGTGGGAGTACATGACCACGCCCCTGCTCATCCACAACACCGCCGCGATCCTCAACAACTGGGGCAAGCAGGGGTGGGAGCTCGTGCAGGTGGTGACCGGCCCCGAGGGCGGCCTCGTCGGCTACTTCAAGCGCCCCTCGGGCGGCGACGGCTCCGCCAACGCCGGACTGGATGCCGCGGCTCAGGCCGCCCGACAGTTCGGGCAGGGCTGATGTCGGTCTCCGCGCGACTCGCCGAGCTGGGCATCGAGCTCGGCTCCGTCGTCCCGCCGCTGGCGGCGTACATCCCGGCCAAGGTGCACGGCGACCTCGTCTACACGGCGGGGCAGCTCCCCATGGTCGACGGCGCGCTCCCGGCCACCGGGAAGGTGGGCGAGGGTGAGGGCCTCGTCTCCGCGGACGACGCCGCCGCGCTCGCGCGCCAGTGCGCGCTCAACGCCATCGCCGCCGCCGCGGCCGCCGTGGGCGGTGTCGACCGGCTGACCGGCGTCCTGAAGGTGACGGGATTCGTGGCATCCGTCCCCGAGTTCACCGGCCAGCCCGTCGTGATCAACGGCGCGAGCAGCGTGCTGGGCGAGATCTTCGGCGACGCCGGCCGTCACGCGCGCTCCGCCGTCGGTGTGCCCGTGCTGCCGCTGGACAGCCCGGTCGAAGTCGAGGTCGTGTTCTCGCACGCCTGATCGACCGGGCCGCCGGCCGCGCTACTTCTTCGTGACCTGCCCCTTGATCGTCGACATGACCATCGTGTCAGCGAGGGTCGTGGTGTCGCCGACCTCGCGCCCCTCCGCCACGTCGCGCAGCAGGCGCCGCATGATCTTGCCGCTGCGGGTCTTGGGGAGCTCCGTCACGATGTAGACATCGCGCGGGCGTGCGATCGGGCCGATCTGCTCGCCGACCCAGGCGCGGAGCGTGTCGACAAGGCCCTCGAGCGGGTTCGCCTTCATGTACGACTCCTTGATGACGCAGAACGCCACCACCGCCTGACCGGTCGTCTCATCGGACGCGCCGACCACCGCGGCCTCGGCGACAGCCTCGTTGCCGACGAGGGCCGATTCGATCTCGGTCGTCGACAACCGATGTCCCGAGACGTTCATGACGTCGTCGACGCGGCCGAGGAACCAGACGTCCCCGTCTTCGTCGAGGCGAGCCCCGTCGCCGGCGAAGTAGTAGCCCAGGTCGGCGAACTTGTCCCAGTAGGTCTCCTTGAACCGCTCGGGGTCGCCCCAGATGCCGCGCAGCATGCTCGGCCACGGCTCGGTGAGGACGAGGAGGCCGCCGTTGCCGTTGCCGACGACCTCGCCCTTCTCATCGACGACGTCGACGCTGATGCCGGGGAGGGGCACCTGGGCGCTGCCCGGCTTCGTCTCGGTCACCCCCGGAAGGGCCGACACCATGATCGCGCCGGTCTCGGTCTGCCACCACGTGTCGACGATCGGTGCCGTGTCGCCGCCGATGACGTGGCGGTACCACATCCACGCCTCGGGGTTGATGGGCTCGCCCACGCTGCCGAGCAGGCGCAGCGAGGACAGGTCGTGCTGCTCGGGGATGCTGCGGCCGAGCTTCATGAACGACCGGATCGCCGTCGGGGCCGTGTAGAGGATCGTCACGCCGTACTTCGCGACGATCTCCCACCAGCGGCCCGGATGCGGGGTGTCGGGCGTCCCCTCGTAGATCACCTGCGTCGCGCCGTTGGCGAGCGGACCGTAAGTGACGTAGGTGTGTCCCGTGATCCAGCCGATGTCGGCCGTGCACCAGTAGACGTCGGTCTCGGCGTGCAGGTCGTGCACGACCTTGTTCGTGAAGGCGGCCTGCGTGAGGTAGCCACCGCTCGTGTGCAGGATGCCCTTCGGCTTTCCGGTCGTCCCCGACGTGTAGAGGATGAAGAGCGGGTTCTCGGCCGGGAACGGCTGCGCGACGTGATCAGCGGATGCCGCGGGCACGAGGTCGTGCCACCAGAGGTCGCGCCCGTCCTGCCAGCTGACCTCGGTGTCGGTGCGCTTGACGACCAGGACGTGCTCGACCGTCTCCTGCGGGCCGTGCCCGCGGTCGGCGAGGGCCTGGTCGACGGCGGGTTTGAGAGGCGAGGCCTTGCCCTTGCGGTAGCCGCCGTCGCTCGTGATGACGAGCTTGGCGCCGGCGTCGTCGATGCGCGAGCGCAGGCTGTCGGCCGAGAAGCCGCCGAAGACGACGGAGTGGATCGCGCCGATGCGCGCGACGGCCAGCATCGAGGCGACGGCCTCGGGGATCATCGGCAGGTAGATGGCGACGCGGTCGCCGGCCTCGACCCCGAGGTCGGTCAGGACGTTCGCGAGGCGCTTGACCTCGTCGGTCAGCTCCGCGTAGGTCACCCGGCGCTCGTCGCCGGGCTCGCCCTCCCAGAGCAGGGCGACGCGGTCGCCGAGGCCCGCCTCGACATGCCGGTCGAGGCAGTTGTAGGCGACGTTCAGTTCGCCGTCCTCGAACCAGGTCGCGAACGGGGGGTTCGACCAGTCGAGGTTCTTCGTGAACGGGGTGTGCCAGTGGAGCGCTCGCGCCTGCTCGGCCCAGAAGGCCTCGCGATCCTGCGCGGCGGCCTCGTACAGGTCGGCGTGGGCGTTGGCCTGGGCCGCGAACTCCGCGGACGGCGCGAAGCGGCGGGTCTCGGTGAGGAGGTGGTCGATCTGGCTGCTCATGCGGCGCTCCTTTGCGTCGGGCCGTCGTGGCCTCGTCCTGCGATGCGGTCACTCTAGGATCGCTCGTCGTCGTCTACTACCGCCGATAGTGGGTGCGTGGCAACCATCGAGTGTCTGTGAACGTGCACCCGTCCGATGTGCGTAAGATACTTACCGCCCGAACATCGATTCGGCTTCGCGGCCCCGCTGATCCCCCCTGAAGCGCGGTCGCGTGGGCGGCACCCTTCCCCCCAATGGGTGCCGCCCTTCTCCTTTTCCCGGGCGGGGTGCGCCGATTCCTGCACACCTCGAGTGCGGACGCGGTCCTCCACCGCTGCCCGACGGCCGCCGGGGCGCGCCCGTCGCCGCGCCTAGCGTCTCGGGCATGCCGCATCCGTTCATCGTCGCTCCGCGGGGCCGCACGGCGTCCGCCGAGCCGCGCCCGGTGCCGCCGCATCCCGTCGTCGCGCCGCTGCGGCGCTACCTCGCCGACCCCGAGGTGACCGACGTCTTCGTCAACGGCACGCAGGGGTTGTACGTGGACCGGGGTGGGGGAGCGGAACGGATCCCGGACTGGCGCCTCGACGAGGCGGCCGTCCGCGAGCTGGCCGTCGGGTTGATCGCGCTGGGAGGGCGGCACCTCGACGACGCGACACCCTGTGCCGACGTGCGGTGGGAGCACGGGGTGCGGGTGCACGCCGTCCTGCCGCCCATCGCCTGCACGGGCGCAACGATCTCGATCCGACTGGCCGGGACGGGCATGGCCGACCTCGACGAGCTGGGCCGTCGCGGCACCTTCGACGCCGCGACGGGCGCACGCCTCGAGAGACTCGTCGACGAGCGGGCGAACATCCTCGTGACGGGGGCCACCGGCGCCGGCAAGACGACGCTGCTCGCGGCGCTCCTCGGGCGGGTCCCGGTGTCGGAACGCATCGTCACGATCGAGGACGTCGCGGAGCTGCGCATCGCCCACCCGCACCACGTCCGCCTCGAGGCGCGGCAGGCGAACCTCGAGGGCGTCGGGGCGATCGCGCTCGGGCGCCTGCTGCGCGAGGCGCTGCGGATGCGGCCGGATCGTCTCGTGGTGGGGGAGTGTCGAGGTGAGGAGGTCCGCGAACTGCTGACCGCGCTCAACACGGGACACGACGGCGGCGCGGGCACCGTCCACGCGAGCGGGATCGCCGACGTGCCCGCGCGCCTCGAAGCGCTCGGCGCCCTCGCCGGCATGGACGACCGGGCGCTCGCGCGGCAGACCGCCAGCGCGATCGGCGCGATCGTGCACATCGAGCGGGGTCGTGACGGGGTGCGGCGCGTGACCGGGATCGCGCGTCCCGTCGTGCGCGGCGACCGGCTCGGCGTGGAGGACCTCCCGTGAGCCGCCGGAGGAGAGCGGATGCCGCGGCGGCACCCGATGCGGCAGCGGTCGCCGCCGTCGTCCAGCGTCTCGCGGTCCTGCTGCAGGCCGGCATCGCGCCGGGCGCCGCCTGGCGCCACCTGGCCACGGCGGGGGACGACACCGCCGGCGCGGTGTGCGCCCGCCTCGACGCAGGGGATCCGCCGGCATCCGCTCTCGCCGAACGCGGTGAGGCATGGCGCCAGATCGGGGTGGCGTGGCAGGTCGCGACCGTCGTCGGGGCGCCCCTGGCGGCGAGCCTGCGCGGCCTCGCCGAGGCGCTTCGCGACGCCCATCAGGCGCGCGACGACGTGCGCACGGCGCTCGCCGAGCCGCAGACGACGGCCCGCCTCATCGCGTGGTTGCCCCTCGTCGCGTTGGGGCTGGGCGCGGCGCTCGGGTTCGACCCGTTCACGGCCCTCGCCACGCCGGCGGGCGCCGTCTGTCTCGTGGCCGGAGGGTCGCTGATGCTCCTGACCCACCGGTGGACCCGCGCCCTCGTCGCCCGGGCGCAGCCGGCGGAGGATATCCCGGGGCTCGATGCGGAGGTGATCGCGATCGCCCTCTCGGGCGGCGTCTCCATCCCGCGCGCGATCGAGGTCGCGGCGGCGGCGTCGGGCCTCGCGCCGTCGAGCGAGACCGGCGCGGTGCTCGCCCTCTCCCGCTCCGCCGGAGCTCCCGCCGTTGAACTGCTCCGAGCGGATGCCGCGGCACGCCGTCAGGCGGCACGGACGGAGGGTCGGCTGCGCGCCGCCGCCCTGTCCGGGCGGCTCCTGCTGCCGCTCGGGGTCTGCACCCTCCCCGCGTTCCTGTTGCTCGGCGTCGGGCCGATGCTGCTCTCGGCCCTCACCACGACCCCGCTCACGCTGTGAGCCCCAGACGTGCCCACATCCACAACCCACATCGGAGGAGATCATGACATCCCACGACCTGCCCACCTTGACCCGCCGTCGCGCGGCGGAACTGTTCGCCGACGAGACCGGCGCGGCGACTGCCGAGTACGCCATCGCGACGATGGCGGCGGTCGCCTTCGCGGGCCTGCTCGTCATCATCATGCGCTCGGACGAGGTGCGCGGCATCCTCACCGACCTGGTCCGGCGCGCCCTGACCGTCTCATGAGGCGCGACGAGCGGGGATCGGTCGCGGCGGAGTTCGCCGTGACGGTCCCCGCCGTCGTCCTCGTGCTCGTGCTCGCGGTCTCGGCGCTCTCGTGGGCGGTCGGCAGGTGCGGCTCGAGCACGCAGCCGCGCAGGCGGCCCGCCTGGCCGCTCGGGAGGAGCCCGCCGATCGGGTGGTCGCCGCCGCGCGCGCCCTCGCCTCGGGCGCCGAGGTCGGGACCCGCCGGGACGGCGACCTCGTCTGCGTCGATCTGACCGCGGCACCGGGGGTCCCGCTGCCGCTGCCCGACCTGCGCGCATCGTCGTGCGCCCTGCCCGCGCGGGAGGGGGACTGATGGCGGGATCGGCGACGACCGTCGGCGTCCTGGCGGTGACGGCGACCCTCGCGGTCGGCTTCCTCGCAGCCGGAGGGGCGGCGGCGACCGCCGCGCGCGCCGCGGGAGCTGCCGACGCCGCAGCCCTGGCGGCCGCCGACACCGCGTCGGGACTCGTTCCCGGCGAACCGTGCGCACGCGCCGCGGACGTGGCCTCGCGCGTGGGCGCATCGGTCTCCGCGTGTCGCATCGACGGCCTCATCGTCACGATCGAGGTCTCGATCGGCGTGGGCCCCCTGGACGCGCGGGCGCGCGCCCGCGCGGGCCCGCCGCCCGGCGCCGGGTGACGCGCCGGACCGCAACCGCTCCCAGCGTGCTCTTGACAACGCGGTGTGTATGGTGTGCAACGAAGAAAGGACCCCACGTGGCACAGGGCAAGAAGCTCGTCATCGTCGAGTCGCCGACGAAGATGCGCTCGATCCAGGGATACCTGGGTGACGGATACGAGGTCATGAGTTCGGTCGGGCACATCCGCGACCTCGCCGACAAGAAGGACATCCCGGCGGATCTGAAGAAGACCTCCGTCGGCAAGTACTCCATCGACATCGAGAACGACTTCACTCCTCTTTATGTGGAGAGCGACCGCGGCAAGAAGACGGTCGCCGAGCTCAAGCGCGCCCTGAAGAACGCCGACGAACTCCTGCTCGCCACCGATGAGGACCGCGAGGGCGAAGCCATCGCGTGGCACCTGCTCGAGACCCTGAAGCCCAAGGTCCCCGTCAAGCGCATGGTCTTCCACGAGATCACGAAGGACGCAATCCAGGCCGCGGTGAAGAACACCCGCGAGCTCGATCACGCCCTCGTCGACGCGCAGGAGACGCGGCGCATCCTCGACCGCCTCTACGGCTGGGACGTCTCGGACGTCACACGCCGCAAGGTCGGTCAGGGCACGAGCGCCGGGCGCGTGCAGTCCGCCGCGACCCGCATGGTCGTCGAGCGCGAGCGCGAGCGCATGGCGTTCGTGTCCGCCTCGTACTGGGACGTCGACTCGACCGCCGTGAAGGGGTCGGACTCGTTCGCGATCCGCCTCGCCCGCCTCGACGGCGCCCCTCTGGCGCGCGGCACCGACTTCGACGACACCGGTGCGCTGAAGAAGGCCGTCGTCGTCCTCAGTGAGGACCAGGCGCGCGAGCTGGCCGCAGCGCTCGAGGCGTCGGGCGCGGCATCCGTCGTCAGCGTCGAGGCCAAGCCCGGCACACGCAGCCCCAAGCCCCCCTTCACGACCTCGACCCTCCAGCAGGAGGCCGGTCGCAAGCTCTCGATGAGCGCCAAGCACGCCATGGGCGTCGCGCAGCGGCTCTACGAGAAGGGGTACATCACCTATATGCGTACCGACTCGACCGCCCTGTCGGCCCAAGCGGTCACCGCGGCGCGCACGCAGGCCGTCGCCCTGTACGGCGACAAGGCCGTGCCCGCCAACCCCCGCAGCTACCGCAACAACGCGAAGAACGCGCAGGAGGCGCACGAGGCGATCCGTCCTTCGGGCGAGCACTTCCGCACGCCCAAGGAGGTCACCTCCGGCCTCGACCGCGACGAGCTGCGCCTCTACGACCTGATCTGGAAGCGCACCGTCGCCAGCCAGATGGCCGACGCCAAGTACGAGACGACGACCGTCACGATCGACGCGGATGCCGCCGGTCGCACCGCGACGTTCACGGCATCCGGCACCGTCTACACGTTCAAGGGCTTCCTCGACGCGTACGAGGAGGGCCGCGACGAGAAGCGCCACGACAACGACCGCACCGACGACCAGTCGCTGCCGGCGCTCGCCGTCGGCGACGCACTGCGACTGACCGACGTCGAGCCGAAGGGCCACGCGACGAGCCCCAAGCCCCGCTACACCGAGGCGTCGCTCGTCAAGGCGCTCGAGGAGCGCGGCATCGGCCGTCCCTCGACCTTCGCGAGCATCATCGACGTCATCCTCGACCGCGGCTACGTGTCCAAGCGCGGCCAGGCCCTCGTCCCCAGCTGGCTCGCGTTCAGCATCGTGCGGCTGCTCGAGGAGCACTTCGCCGATCTCGTCGACTACGACTTCACCGCCGCGCTCGAGGACGACCTCGACGCGATCGCCCGGGGCGAGCAGAACCGCGCCGCCTGGCTGCGCGAGTTCTACTTCGGCTCCGAGGACCACGTCGGCCTCCGCAACATCGTCGACAACCTGGGCGACATCGACGCGCGCGAGATCAACTCCACCAGGATCGGCGACGTCGCGGTGCTCCGCTTCGGCCGCTACGGTCCGTACCTCGAGGTCCCGGGCGACGACCCCGAGACGCCGCGGCGCATCAACGTCCCCGACGACCTCGCCCCCGACGAGCTCACGCCCGAGAAGGCGCAGGAGCTCATCGAGGCACCCGTCGGCGGCGACCGTGTCCTCGGGCAGAACCCCGAGAACGGGCGCGACGTCGTCATCAAGGACGGTCGCTTCGGGCCCTACCTCGAGGAGGTGCTCCCCGAGGAGGAAGCGCCGGCCGAGGAGGCCAAGCCCAAGCGCGGCGCGAAGAAGGCCGTCGCGCCCAAGCCCAAGCGCGCCTCGCTGTTCAAGAGCATGTCGCCCGAGACGATCGACCTCGCGACCGCGCTGAAGCTCCTGTCGCTGCCGCGCGAAGTGGGTGTCGACCCCGAGTCCGGCACCGTCATCACGGCCCAGAACGGTCCGTACGGTCCGTACATCAAGAAGGGCACCGACTCGCGCAGCATCGCGAGCGAGGACATGATCTTCGACATCACGCTCGAGCAGGCCCTCGAGATCTACTCGCAGCCGAAGTACGCCAACCGCGCCGCGACCTCGCTGAAGGAGTTCGAGGCCGACCCGGTCAGTGGCAAGCCGATCCGCATCAAGGACGGCCGTTTCGGGGCCTACGTCACCGACGGCACGACCAACGTGACGATCCCGCGCGGTCAGACGCCCGACGACATCACCTTCGAGGTCGCCGTGCAGATGCTCGCCGACAAGCGGGCCAAGGGGCCGGCGCCCAAGCGCACGACCCGCAAGCCCGCTGCGCGCAAGCCGGCGGCGAAGAAGAAGTGACCTCCGGGCTGTGGATCACCCTCGAGGGGGGTGACGGCTCGGGCAAGACGACGCAGGCGGCCCTGCTGGAGCAGTGGCTCCGCGAGCAGGGTCGCCGGGTCGTGCGCACGCGCGAACCCGGCGGCACCGACGTCGGCGTCCTCATCCGCGACATCGTCCTGCACCACCGCGGCGACATCGCGCCGCGCGCCGAAGCGCTCCTCTACGCCGCCGACCGCGCCCACCACGTCGCGACCCTCGTGCGGCCGGCGATCGAGCGCGGCGACGTCGTCCTCCAGGACCGCTACCTCGACAGCTCGGTCGCCTACCAGGGCGCCGGCCGCGTGCTCGACGGAGGGGAGATCCGCGACCTGTCGCTGTGGGCCACGGAGGGTGCGCTCCCCGACATCACGGTTCTGCTCGATGTCGATCCGGCGACGGCGCGTGGACGATTGGATGCCGCCGACAAGCCGTTCGACCGGCTCGAAGCCGAGAAGAGCGCGTTCCACGAGCGGGTGCGCGCGGCGTTCCTCGCGCTCGCGGAAGCCGATCCGGACCGCTTCCTCGTCGTCGACGCGACGCGGGCGATCGACGAGATCGCGGCGGAGATCCGCTCCCGCGTCGCCCCGCACCTGTCCTGAGCGTCCCCGGCACCTCGTAGGCTGAACGGCATGACCGCCTCCACCGACGTGCTCCCGTGGGGCGAGGTCTGGGGTCAGGACGAGGCCGTCGCGCAGTTGCGGTCCGCGGCATCCGACCCCTCCCAGCTGGCGCACGCGTGGCTCATCACCGGACCGCCGGGATCGGGCCGGTCGACCCTCGCGTACGCGTTCGCGGCGGCGCTCATCGCCGAGCCGGGCGACGAGAACGCGATGCGGCAGGTCATGGCGCGGACCCACCCCGACCTCGCGGCCCTCCGCACCGAGGGCGTCATCATCTCGATCAAAGAGGCGCGCTCGCTCGTCGAACGGTCCTACTTCTCGCCGTCGCTCGGGCGCTACCGGGTCATGATCATGGAGGACGCCGACCGCATGGTCGAGCGGACGAGCAACGTCCTGCTGAAGGCCCTCGAGGAGCCGCCCGAGCAGACCGTCTGGATCCTCTGCGCGCCGAGCGACGCGGATCTGCTCCCCACGATCCGCTCGCGCGTGCGCATCCTGCGGCTGCGCGAGCCCGACGTCGCCGACGTGGCCCGGCTCATCGTCCAGCGGACGGGCGTCGATGAGGCCGTGGCCGAGCAGTCGGCCCGGCTCGCACAGCGCCACATCGGCATGGCGCAGCGGTTGGCGACGGATGCGGCATCCCGTGAGCGTCGCGAGCGCACCCTCCGCGCAGTGCTCCGCGTGCGCGGTGTCGGCGACGCGGTCGAGGTCGCGGCCACGATCGTGCATTCCGCGACCGACGACGCGAAGGCGCTCACCGCGGAACGCGACGAGAGCGAGCGCGAGGCGCTGTTGCGCACGCTCGGGGTCGCTCCGGGCAGCGCCGTGCCTCCCGCCGTGCGCAGCCAGGTCAGCGCCCTCGAGGACGAGCAGAAGCGGCGCGCGACCCGCAGCCTGCGCGACGGGATCGACCGGGTGCTGACCGACCTCGAGTCGCTCTACCGCGACACGCTCATGCGGCAGTTCGGCCGCGAGACCGAGCTCATCAACCGCGAGCTCACGCCCGACATCGAGGCGCTCGCGGCGGCGTGGACGCCGCAGCACACCCTGACCGTCCTCGACGCCATCGCGCTCACGCGCACCAACCTGCAGGGCAATGCCGCCCCCGCCCTGGCCCTCGAGAGCATGCTGATCACCGTCGCGACGGGGCGCGCGGCGTGATCCGCGGCGTGCTCCGCCGCGCGGCGGCCGCCGTCCTGGCGGCCGGTCTCGCGGCGGTGATGCTCGCCGGCTGCACCCCGAGGACGCCCGTCGCCCCCGACCGCGCGCCGGTGGTCTCCGGCGCCCCCGCCGGCTTCGAGGACTACTACGGCCAGGACCTCGCGTGGGAGCAGTGCACCGGCTTCGACGACGGGGGCTACTTCTGCGGCACGATCACCGCGCCGCGCGACTGGACCGACCCGGACGCCGGCGACCTCGACCTCGCCGTCATCGTCCGCGTCGCCTCGAACGGCGAGTCGAAGGGGTCGCTGTTCGTCAACCCCGGCGGACCGGGTGCGAGCGGCGTCGACATGGTCCAGCAGTCGGCGGGTTTCGCCGTCGGGCCGAAGCTGCTGCAGTCGTACGACGTCGTCGGCTTCGATCCGCGCGGGGTCGGACGCTCCACGGCGGTGCGCTGCCTCGACGCCGCCGAGATGGACCGGTACCTTTTCGACATCCCCGCCGCCCCGCGCGGCACGCCCGAGCGCGCCGGCGAGCAGCGGCAGTCGGCCACCGCGTTCGCCCGCGCCTGCGACGCGAACAGCGGCGGCATCCTGCCCTTCATCACCACCGAGAACGCGGCCCGCGACCTCGACCTCATGCGCGCTGTGCTCGGCGACGAGAAGCTCGCCTACCTCGGGTACTCGTACGGATCGTTCCTCGGCGCGACGTACGCGAAGCTCTTCCCGCAGAACGTCGGCCGCGTCGTCCTCGACGGCGGACTCGACCCGTCGATCCCGGGCGCGATCGTCGGCGCGCGACAGGCCGCCGGTTTCCAATCCGCGCTCGATGCCTATCTGACCTGGTGCCTCGCCGGCTCGGACTGCCCGTTCGACGGGGCGCAGGACGCGGCGCAGCAGCAGCTCGAGGACGCGCTCGCCGCCGTCGACGCGTCCCCGCTGCCGGCCTCGGACGGGCGGATGCTGGGGGCCGACGCGCTTGTGATGGGCATCATCTCGGCGCTCTACAGCGAGGGCAGCTGGATGACTCTCTCCTCGGCGCTCACCGCGGTCCTCGAAGGCGATCCCGACGAGATGTTCGCCCTCGTCGACCGCTACTACAACCGCTACGACGGGTCGTACCTCGACAACTCGACGGAAGCGTTCTCGGCCTACAACTGCATGGACTACCCGGCCGACCCGGCCGACGTCGTCGCGGAGGCGGAGGCTCAGGTCGCCGAGGACGCGCCCACCTTCGCGCCGTACTGGAGCTCCGACGTCGACCTCTGCGACGAATGGCCCTACCCGCCGACGGGCTCACGCAGCGAGATCACCGCCGACGGGGCGGCGCCGATCCTCGTCATCGGCACCACGAACGACCCCGCGACCCCCTACGAGTGGTCGGCGGCCCTGGCCGAGCAGCTGAGCTCCGGCATCCTGATCACGCGGGTGGGGGAGGGGCACACCGGGTTCAACAAGGGGAACGCCTGCGTCGACGACACCGTCGTGGCGTACGTCGAGGACGGCGAGGTGCCCACCGGCGACGTCCGCTGCGATGCCGGATAGGGGCGCGTTCGCACCATCCCCTCGGACCCTGTAGGATCGATGATCGTGCAACGCGCGAGCGAAGCGCGCCACCTTAGCTCAGACGGCAGAGCGATTCACTCGTAATGAATAGGTCAAGGGTTCGATTCCCTTAGGTGGCTCCAGAACAGAGGACACACGGGTGACACAGGCCCTCGATGCGATTCTCGAGATCTTCTCGTGGGTGGGCTTCGGGGCTGCCGTCGTCTTCGGGATCGCCGCCCTCGTCGTGTGGGCGTCCGACGGCAGTTGGCTCCCCGCGGACGCGTACCTCGACGAGGACGGTCGCACCCTGCGGTGGCTCGACGACGCCGGCGAGGTGAACGCCGCCGAGCTGTCTGCTCACGACCGCGATCACCTCGGGGCAGGCGGCACGGCGCGCATCTGGTATCGCCACGGCTGGCGCGATCGCATGCGGTTCACGAGGCGTCCGCCCGTCCTGCGACTGCTGGTGGGGCTGGCGGTCGGCGGCGGTGCGTTGGGCGTCGTGACGGTGCTCGCCTCGGTGATCGTCTTCTTCCTGCGATCCTAATATTGTTACAAAAGCGTATATCTAGATAAGCTAGGTATATGTCCTCCGCATCGACATCCTCACGCTGGCTGCGCATCGCGCTTCCGCTCGTCCTCGTGGTCATCTGGCTCGCCGGGGGATCCATCGGCGGGCCCTACTTCGGCAAGGTCGAGGAGGTCTCGACGAACGATCAGTCGAGCTTCCTGCCGCAGAGCGCCGAGTCGACGCAGGTGCAGGAGCGCCTCGACGACTTCCTCGGCGGCGACGCGATCCCGGCGCTCGTCGTCTTCGAGGGCACCGGCAGCCTCGACATTGCCGACCTCGAGGGCGTGCAGACCGTCGCCGACGAGATCGGTGCGCTCGAGGGCGTCCTCGAGGTCTCGCCCGCCATCCCGTCCGAGGACGACGAGGCGGCGCAGGTGGTCGTCTCCATCGACGCCTCGGCGGAGGTCACCGACATCGTCGGCGAGGTGCGTGAGCTGGTCGCTGCGGACGCTCCCGACTCCCTGCGGGCATGGGTCACGGGTCCGGCCGGCTTCACCGCAGACCTCGCAACCGGCTTCACCGGCATCGACGGCCTGCTGCTGCTCGTCGCGCTCGGCGCCGTTTTCATCATCCTCGTGGTCGTCTACCGGTCGCCGCTGCTGCCGATCCTCGTGCTGCTGACCTCGGTGTTCGCCCTCTGCGTCGCCCTGCTGAGCGTGTGGTGGCTCGCGAAGGCGGGGATCGTCGTCCTCAACGGTCAGGTCCAGGGCATCCTCTTCATCCTCGTCATCGGCGCCGCGACCGACTACGCCCTGCTCTACGTCGCGCGCTTCCGGGAGGCGATCGGGGAGGGGCGCCGGAGGTGGGATGCCGCGACCGCCGCCTGGAAGGGGTCGATCGAACCCATCCTCGCCTCGGGCGGCACGGTCATCGCGGGCCTGCTCTGCCTGCTGCTCAGCGACCTCGCGAGCAACCGCGCCCTCGGCCCCATCGCCTCGATCGGCATCGCGTTCGCGATGCTGTCGGCGCTGACCTTCCTGCCCGCGCTCCTCGCCCTCGTCGGGCGCGCGGCGTTCTGGCCGTTCATCCCGAAGACCGGCATGGCGGAGCTCCCCGCCGACCTGACGCAGCCCACCCGCGGGCTGTGGGCGAAGCTCGCACGGTTCGTCGCGCGCCGCGCGCGGGTCGTCTGGATCCTCTCGACGGTCGTGCTGCTGGCGGCATCCGTCGGTGTCACCCAGCTGAAGGCGGACGGCGTCCCCGCCAGCGAACTCGTGCTGGGGGAGTCCCAGGCGCGGGACGGCGGGGTCGTGCTCGCCGAGCACTTCCCCGCGGGATCGGGCAGCCCGCTCTACGTCATCGTGTCCGAGGACGACGCCCCCGAGGCGGCCCAGCTCGTCGCCGGTCAGGACGGGGTCGACTCCGTCGGCGTCGTGGCCGACGACACGCCCTCGGGGCAGGCCGCCGTCAGCGTCGAGGGCGGCGAGCTCGTCCTCGCGCCGCAGGGCCCTCCCGGCACGCCGGCCCCCGAGCCGACCGTGGACGGCGGCGACGTCATGCTCGTGGCCACCCTCTCGGACGCGGCGGACTCGCTCGAGGCCGAGCAGACGGTGCGCGAACTGCGAGCCTCCCTCGCCGACGCGCCGTTCGAGGGGATCGTCGGCGGCACCACCGCCGTCGACCTCGACACCAACGACACCTCGATCCGCGACCGGACGGTGATCATCCCCGTCATCCTCGTCGTCGTGCTGCTGATCCTCATGCTGCTGCTGCGCTCGGTGCTCGCACCGGTGCTGCTGATCCTCAGCGTCATCGTGTCGTTCGCGGCGGCGCTGGGCGTGAGCGCGCTCGTCTTCAACCACGTGTTCGGGTTCCCGGGCGGCGATCCCGCCGTGCCGCTCTACGGCTTCGTCTTCCTCGTCGCCCTCGGCATCGACTACAACATCTTCCTCATGTCGCGCGTGCGCGAGGAATCGCTGGTCCACGGGACGCGCCGCGGCATCCTCCGCGGACTCGTCGCGACGGGCGGGGTGATCACCTCGGCGGGCCTCGTGCTGGCGGCGACGTTCGCGGCGCTCGGCGTGATCCAGATCCTCTTTCTCGTCCAGCTCGCCTTCATCGTCGCCTTCGGCGTGCTGCTCGACACGTTCATCGTGCGCTCGCTGCTCGTTCCGGCCCTCGCGTACGACATCGGCCGGAAGATCTGGTGGCCCTCGAAGCTGTCCCGTATCGATGCGGAGGATGCGCCTGCGGACGCCGCGCCGGAGGAGATGACGCGCGCCGAGTACCGCCGCACGCTCGACGCGTGACGGGCGCCGTCAGTCGGCCGAGCGGCGGCGCGCGACGAGCGCGGCGACGAGGCGCCATCCCACCAGCAGCAGGAGCAGGACGGATGCGGCGACGATGACGAAGGCGACCTGCACGCCCTGACCGGAGAGGGCGCGCAGGATCATGCCGCCGACGACGGTGACCGCCCACACCGGGATGCCGGTGCGCACCACCGCGAGCGGGGCGCGCCAGGCGAGGGCCACCAGCCAGCCGGCCACGAGGGCGGCGACGAAGGGCCCCGCCGTCGTCGCGAGACCCGCGAACGGCGCCTCGGAGTGGCTGGCCCGTCCGATCGCGGCGAAGACCGTGACCAGCAGCACGTCGAGGCCGAGGGCGACGAGGATGCCTGCGGTCGAGCGGCGGTCGCGGACGGGGACGGTCATGCCGCCAGCGTAGCCGCGCCGCCCGCGACACGGAGATGACCGCCGGCCCCGCGCCGTCGTACCCTCGTCACATGACCCGAGCGCTGTTCATCGTCGATGTGCAGAACGATTTCACCGAGGGCGGGGCCCTGGGCGTCGACGGAGGGGATGCGGTCGCCGCAGCCATCACGTCGCACCTGAGAGCTCACGCCGCCGACTACGACCTCATCGTCGCCTCGCGCGACTGGCACGACGGCGACGGCGACAACGGCGGGCACTTCGCCGCCGAGCCCGACTTCGTCGACTCGTGGCCCGTGCACTGCGTCGCGGGCACCCCGGGCGCGGACTACGACCCCGGCCTCGACACGAGCGCGGTCACGCACCACGTCAAGAAGGGGCAGGGCCGGCCCGCCTACTCGCTGTTCGAAGGGGTGACGGATGCCGGTGAGACGGTCGCCGACCTGCTGACGGCGCACGGCGTGGTCGACGTCGACGTCACCGGGATCGCGACGGATCATTGCGTCCGGGCATCCGCTCTCGACGCGATCGCGCACGGTCGACGGGTCCGCATCCTCACCGACCTCATCGCCGGCGTCGCGCCCGCCCCCAGCGAAGCCGCGCTCGCCGAACTCGCGCACGCCGGCGCCGAACTCGCCTCGTCGACGGGCGACCGGGACGAGAGCGGCCGGTGAGCCGCCAGGCGCCCGCGGGCTGGTACCCCGATCCGGGCGAGCCGGATCAGCTGCGGTGGTGGGACGGCACGGAGTGGGCGACCGACACGGTCGCCCCGCGCACGCCCGTCGCGGTCGACGACCCGGAACCCGCCCCGGCCCCGTCTCCCCGCCCTGCCCCGGAGCCCGCCCCGGCACCCGGCGCCGCGCGCGCCGGCACCGTCTGGATCTGGGCGGCGATCGCGGCATCCGTCCTGCCGCTCTACACGGGGGCGTTCCTCGACATGGAGGCGGTCGCGCGGCTGTTCGGTGAGGCGTCGGGCGCGCTGACGCCGGCGGGGTGGATCGTCGCCGGTCTCAGCCTGCTGGTCGTCGTCGACCTCGTGCTCGTCGCCCTCGCGGTGCTGTTCGCGCGCCTCGACCATCGCGCGCTGCGGCGTCGCGGTATCCCGTCGCCCTTCGGCTGGGGATGGGCCGTGCTCGCCTTTGTCGCCACCCTGGGCGTCTACGTCGCGGGTCGCACGTTCGTCGTGCACCGCGAGACGGGCCGCGGGCTCGCGCCGTTCTGGGGCTGGCTGATCGCGACCGCCGTCGGCCTGGTCGTCTTCGCCGTCTGGATCACCCTGTTCTCGGACGCGGCGTGGGAGGCGGTCACCACCGCACGGTGACCCCTCCGCGGCGATCTTCACGCGATGGTCATCTGCGGTTCATCGCGCCGGCGCGGCCCCGCCTCAGCATGGGGGGATGACCGGTCCCCGCGTGCTCTCCCTGTACGAAGGCCTCTTCTCGGGCGGCGCCCGCGTGCTCCACACGAACGTCGTGACGGCGCTCCACCAGGACGGTTCGCACGAGCACGCCGTCCTGTCGATCGCGTCGCGCGCCCGGCGCGAGGGCGCCGTGCAGCACATCGCCGACGACCCGCGGTACCGGTGGTTGCGCGACGCCGGTGTCGAGGTCACCCACCTGGGACGCGAGGCCGGCGCCCTGCCGCCCGAGCCCGAGAGCTTCACCGACGCGGAGCTCGAGGTCGCCGCCGCGGCCGTCCGGCGCGCCGACGTGATCCTCACCCTCAAGGAGCAGCCGCTCGGCCTCCTCCTCGCCCTCGAAGCCCACGGACTCCTTCCCGACGTGCCGATCGCCGCGTGCCTGCACCGGTCGGACCCGACGCACTCGGGCGCCGCGGCGCGCTGGATGGGGGAGATGGCGGCATCCGGTCGGCTCACCACGACCATCTCGTGCGCGGAATCCACGAGCGACGCCTACGCGCGCTACACGCCGCCGTCCGTCGAGCGCGTCGTGATCCCGAACGGGATCGATCTGACGCGGTACCGTCCCAAGCCGTACGAGCGGATGCCGCTGCGGGCCCACCTCGGGATCGCCCCGACCGCGCCGGTCGTCCTGTTCGCGGCGCGTTTCGACGCGATGAAGGACCCGGGGCTGTTCCTGCGGGCGGTCGCCGCGCACGCGGCGCGCGACACCCGCACGCAGTACGTCCTGTGCGGCGCCGGCATGACGGTCGACGACCCCGCGCTCACCGCTGCGATCGCCGAGGCGGGTGCTCCCGTCGAGCGGATCCATCGTCTCGGCATCCGCGACGACATGCCGCGCCTGTACCGCGGGGCCGACATCGTGGCCCTCACGAGCGCGTTCGGCGAGGCGTCGCCGCTCTGCCTCATCGAGGGAGCGGCGAGCGGGGCGACCCCGGTGACGACGGCGGTCGGCGACGCCGCGCAGGTCGTCGCGGGCATCGGACTCGTCACGCCGCACGACCCCGACGCGATCGCCGCTGCCTGGGCGAAGGTCATCGCCCGCCGGCCGGACTACCGCGCCGCGGCCCTCGCCGCCCGACCTCGACTGGGCGCGGATCGCATGCTGGACGCCTACCGCGGGGTCATCGACGGACTGGCCGAACGTCGCGAGGCAGCTGCCTGACCCGGCGCCGTCACACATCGTCGGCGGGGTGTCAACCGGCATCCGCTCGGTAGGCGCCCCGGGAAGACTCGGGTCATGCCCCCTCACGACGACGCCGCTCCCGGTCAGGATCTGCGCAGCTACGCGCCGATCGGTGACGGCCGAACGGTCGCGCTCATCGGGCTGCGCGGTCAGATCGATTGGATGCCGCTGCCCGGCATCGACGACCTGCCGATCTTCGGGCGATTGCTCGACGACGACGCCGGCGGGTGCATCGAGCTCGAACCGGTGGAGGAGTACGACGTGCGTCGCCGCTACCTGCCGCGGACCAACGTCCTCGTGACGACCTTCCGCACCGCCTCGGGCACGGCGACCGTGACCGACGCGCTCGTGACGGGGGTCGCGGGGCGGCTGCCGTGGGCGGAACTGGCCCGCCGCGTCGACGGGGTGGAGGGTGTGGTGGCCTTCCGCTGGCGCGTCCAGCCCGGCACGTCGCTGAAGACGGCAGCGCCGTGGCACGACCGGGCGAACGGCCGCAGCATCCTGCGTTCGGGACTCACGACGATCGGCGTGACCGGCCGCGACCACGGGCCGGAACCCGCGGCATCCGCCGACGGCATCGCGACGGGACTCGCCGGCGGCTTCACGGCCACGAAGGGCAGCCGGCACCTGCTCATCGTCGTCGGCACCCACGACGAGCCGATCCACTTTCCGGACCCCGACAACGTCGACCGCGGCATCGACCGCACCATCGAGGCCTGGCGCGCCTGGTCGCGGGAGTTCTCGTACGACGGTCCGTGGGCGACCGACGTGCAGCGGAGCGCGCTCATGCTCAAGCTCCTCATCCACAGCCCGACCGGTGCGATCGCGGCGGCCGCGACGACGTCGCTCCCCGAGAGCCTCGCCGGGGGCAAGAACTGGGATTACCGCCTCGCCTGGGTGCGCGACCTCGCGTACACGCTCGACGCCCTCGTCGGGTTCGGGCTGCGCGAGGAGACGCACGCCGCCATCTCGTGGCTGCTGCGGACGATCCGCCGGCACGGGCCGGAGCTGCACGTCATGTACACCCTCGACGGCGAGCTCGACGGCCACGTCACCGAGTACGACGTGCCCGGGTGGCGCGGGATCGGCCCGGTCGTGACCGGCAACCCCGCCCGCGAGCAGGTGCAGCTGGGCGTCTACGGCGACCTGTTCGCGATCTGCCGGGCCTACGTCGAGGCGGGCAACGCCCTCGACGTCGAGACCGGACGCATGCTGTCGATGTACGCCGACAAGGTGTGCGATTCGTGGCGGAACCCCGACTCGGGCATGTGGGAGCTGCCCGAGGAGCGGCACTACGTCTCGTCGAAGATGGGATGCTGGCAGGCGCTCAACGACGCGGTGCGGCTCGCCGAGCTCGAGCAGATCCCGGGCAGCAGCGAGCGGTGGGCGGCCGAGGCGGAGCTCGTGCGTGACTGGGTCGACGAGCACGGCTGGTCGGAGTCCCGCGGCGCGTATGTCATGGCCCAGGGCAGCCGCGACCTCGACGCCTCCGTCCTGCTGCATTCGCTGAGCGGCTTCGACCGCGGTGAGCGGATGTCGCGCACGATCGACGCGCTCTCGGGAGAGCTCGGCGAGGGGCCGCACCTCTTCCGCTACACGGGCATGCGCGAGGAGGAGGCGACCTTCGTCGCGTGCGGCTTCTGGCGCGCCGCCGCGCTCGTGTGCGTCGGCCGCCACGACGAGGGCATCGCTGCGATGAACGAGCTCGTCGCGTCGGGCAACGACGTCGGCATGTTCGCCGAGATGATCGACCCCGACGACGGCGCGTTCCTCGGCAACCTGCCGCAGGCGCTCAGCCACCTGGCGCTCATCCGCGCCGCCCTGACGATCCGCGAGCTGGTCGGCGACGACGCCGACGGCCGCTGAGCCCCACAGACCGGCACCACGACCACCACGAAGAAGGAGAGCACGATGGCACGCGACCAGTACACGTTCACGAACCCGGTGGAGCTCTACTCCGAGATCGAACCCCGCAAGGGCCACCAGGAGGAGCCCGGCCTCGACGCCGACCTCGCTCCGCAGGCCGACCTCGGCGAGGACACCTACCGCGGCACCGGTCGGCTGACGGGGCGCAAGGCCCTCATCACCGGCGGCGACTCGGGCATCGGCGCGGCGACGGCGATCGCGTTCGCGCGCGAGGGCGCCGACGTGGCCCTGTCGTACCTGCCCGAAGAGGAGGAGGACGCGCAGCGCATCGCCGGCATCCTTCGCGAGGCCGGGGCTACCGTCCTGACCCTGCCGGGCGACCTGAAGGACAAGGAGTACTGCGTCGGCCTCGTCGCGCAGACGGTCGAGGGCCTCGGCGGTCTCGACATCCTCGTCAACAACGGCGGCAAGCAGATCTACAGCGAGGACATCACCGAGCTCCCCGACGAGCAGTTCGACCACACGTTCACGACGAACGTCGACGCGATGTTCTGGATCACGAAGGCGGCGGTGCCCCACCTCCCCGCGGGATCGACGATCATCAACACGACGTCGATCCAGGCGTACTCGCCGTCCGAGACGCTCGTCGACTACGCCTCGACGAAGGCGACGATCAACGCGTTCACGAAGGCGCTCGCCCAGCAGCTCGCGCCCAAGGGCATCCGCGTCAACGCGGTCGCTCCGGGACCGATCTGGACGCCGCTGCAGGTGACGGACGGGCAGCCGCCCGAGAAGCTCGAGCAGTTCGGCGAGGACACCCCGCTCGGACGCATGGGACAGCCCGCGGAGCTCGCCCCGGCGTACGTGTTCCTGGCGTCGCCGGAGTCGAGCTACGTGCTCGGCGAGACCCTCAACGTCAACGGCGGGATGCCGACGCCCTGACGATCGCATGACGAAGGCCCCGCCGCATCGAGCGCGCGGGGCCTTCGTCATGCCGCGTCAGGCGTCGACGAGCTCCTTCTCCGCCGTCGCGGCCCGCTTCCGGGCGACGACCTTGCTGCGGATGGAGAACACCAGCACGGCCGCCAGCAGCGCGTACAGGGTGATCGAGATGGGGCCGTGGACGAGGACGGTGAAGTCGCCGTTGGCGCTCATCGCGGCATCCCGCAGGCTCGTCTCGGCGAGAGGCCCCAGGACCATGCCGATGATGAGCGGCGCGAGCGGGAAGTCGAGCGCCCGCAGGAGGAAACCGAGGATGCCGATGCCGAGCAGCATCACGAGGTCGAACGTCGAGCCCGACGTGGCGTAGATCCCGAGTCCGCAGAAGACCGTGATGCCCGCATACAGGTACGGACGGGGGATCAGCAGGAGCTTCGCCCACAGCATCGCGAACGGCAGGTTCAGGATGAGTAGCACGATCATCGCGATGAAGAAGCTCGCCAGCAGTGCCCAGACGAGGTCGGGCGCGCGGTCGAACAGGAGGGGCCCGGGCTGCAGACCGTACTGGCGGAAGGCGGCGAGCATGATCGCGGCGGTCGCCGAGATCGGCAGGCCGAGCGCCAGGAGGGCGCCCATCGCCATACCGGTCGTCGAGTTCCCGGCGGCCTCGGGGGCGGCGAGTCCGCGGATCGCACCCTTGCCGAACATCGGGTTCTTCCGCCGCTTGTCCAGGCGCTTCTCGAGGCCGTAGGCGAGGAAGGTCGGGATCTCGGATCCGCCCGCGGGCACGACGCCGAACGGCAGACCGATCGCGGTGCCGCGCAGCCACGCCGGCGCGGCCTCCTTCAGCTCGCGACGGCTGAGCCACGGGCGGCCCGTGGGCTTGATGAGCGCCTTGTCGGTCATGTGCCGCTCGAGGCATGCCACGTAGATGACCTCGCCGAGGGCGAGGATCGCGACGGTGACGGTCACGAGCGAGATGCCGTCGAAGAGGTTCGGGGAGTCCATCGTGAACCGGGGCGCACCCGAGACGCCGTCCACGCCGATGACGGCGATGCCGAGGCCGATGAACAGCGACGTGAGACCCTTGATCGCACTGTCGGCGACGACGGACGAGGTCGCGGCGAACGCGAACACGGCGAGAGCGAAGAACTCCGCGGGACCGAACCGGCTCGAGAAATCGGCGAGCGCGGGGGCAACGAAGACGACGACGATCGAGGCGACCATGCCGCCGATGAAGGCGCCGATCGCCGCGGTGGCGAGGGCCTGGGCGGCGCGACCGTTCAGCGCCATCTTGTGGCCCTCGAACGTGGAGGCGATGGCGGATGCCTGGCCCGGCGTGTTCATCAGGATGCCCATCGTCGAATCGCCGAAGAGGCCGCCGAAGTAGACGCCCGCGAACATGATGAACGCCGCCGTCGGGTCGAGGGAGAAGGTGATCGGCAGCAGCAGAGCGACCGCCATCGACGAGCCGAGCCCGGGGAGGACGCCGACCGCGGTGCCCAGGAGGCATCCGATCAGCACCCAGAGCAGGTTCGCGGGGGTGAGGGCGCCGGCGAAGCCTTCGCCGAGGAGTGTCAGGACGTCCATGTCAGAAACCCCCGAGGATGCCGGACGGGAGGGGCATCCCGAGGGCCATGTCGAAACCGATGTAGGCGAGGGAACTCAGCGTGAGCCCGACGATCAGGCTCTGCACCGGCCGGGTCGCCCCGAACGCCCGCGCGATGCACCAGAAGAGCAGGCCGGCCGCGAGGATCCAGCCGAGGATCTCGAGGAGGAAGGCGAAGGCCAGGAACGACAGCACGACCCACGCGAACGAGCGGAGGTCGACCCGCACGGGGCGCGGCGGCTCCTCACCGGCGCGCTCGGCCTCGAGCTCGGCGGTCAGCGCGTCGGGGGTGGCGCGGATCTCGCGGATCGCGCCGACGGCGAGGACCGCGGCGAAGGCGTAGAGCCCCGCCGCGATGATGCCGGGGAAGAACTGCGGCCCCGGGAAGGCCGCGCCCTCGGGGACGCGCATCGTGACGATGCCGACGACGAGGTACGTCGCGAACCCGACGAGGACGAGGGGCATCGTGAGGCCCTTGAGCAGGGCGGCGAGTCCGGGGCCCGACACCAGGCGCAGGCGCTCACCGACGACGGCGGACGCCGATGTGGGGTTGGCGGGGAAGCTCACAGTCCCATCTCCTCGTAGAGTTCGCGGATGCGGACCTCTTCGTCCCGCAGGAAGGCGTCGAGGTCGTCGCCGGTGATGATGCGCTCGGTCCAGTGGTAGCGCTCCATGGCGCCCTCCCACTCGGGGGTGGCGACGCTGTCGAGCACGAGCTCGGTGAGGGCCTCGCGCTCGTCGTCGTCGAGCCCCGTCGGTGCCGAGAGGGACCGCCAGTTGGTGAGGGTCACGTCGTGGCCCTGCTCGACGGCGGTCGGGATGTCGATGCCCTCGATCGGCTCGTTCGCGACGAGGGCGAGGGCGCGCAGGCGGCCGGCCTCGATCTGGTCGATGTTGTCGGGGTAGCCGCCCGCCGCCGCCTTCGCGGTGCCGTTGAGGAGGGCCTGGATGGCCTCGCCGCCGCCGTCGGACGAGATGTAGGTCGTGTCGACCGGATCGATCCCCGCCGACAGCGCCAGGTCGGTCACGACCAGCTGGTCGAACGAGCCGCCGCCGGTCCAGGGGAGCGCCTTCGGGTCGTCCTTCCACGCCTGGACGAGGTCGTCGAGGGTCTCGTAAGGCGAGTCCGCCGGGACCACGATGACGTCGTACTCCTCGACCACGACGGCCAGCGGGGTGACGTCGTCGAGGGTCGCGGCCGAGTCGAACTGTATCGTCGCGGCGAGCAGGCCCGTGCCGCCCACGAGCATGTTGTTGGGCTGACCTTCGAGCACCGACACGTTGCCGAGGGCGATCGTGCCGCCCGCGCCGGGCATGTTCACGACCTGCACGTTGTTCACGAGGCCGTTCGCCTTCTGCGCCTGCTGCAGCTCGCGGGCGACGCCGTCCCAGCCGCCGCCCGCGGCAGCGGGGGCGACGATCGTCATGGAGGCGCCGACCTCGTTGCCGGTCGACGCGGAGACGACCGACCCGGTGGCGGCCGTGCCGATGGCGGCGGCGGCGATCACGCCGCCGACGATCTTGCCCACCACGCTCCGGGTGCGCCGCGGCGGCGCAGGGTTGTCTGTGAGCGCAGGGGTGTCTGTCTGGGTCATCGTTGCTCCCTCCGCGCGGACATCGTCGTCTCCGCGCGATCGAAATAGGATGACAGCGCGCGGCGACGGGCCGGCATCCGCCGTCGGTTGTTCTCTTAAACGCTCACGCGTCGCGCGACGGACGAGGAGTGGTGCACGATGGCGTCTCCGCTGCGGCCCCGCGCGGTGCGGTTGCTGCTGCTCGTGCTGCCCTCGGTCGTGACCCTCGCGGCGCTGTCGGCGACCGTCGCGGTCGCGATGGTCGTGCAGGAGCGGACGATCCGAGAGGCGACGGCCGAGCGCGTCATGGGGGTCGCGGAGAGCATCGCGGACCTCGGGGAGGTCCGGGCGACGCTGTCGGCCGTGACGGATGCCGGGACCCCGGCCGACCTCGCCGACGCCACCGACCTCGCCTCGGCGACGGCGGCGCTGCAGCCGCTCGCCGAGCTCGTCGCGGCATCCGCGGGGGTGTACTACGTCGTCATCACCGACGACGAGGGCGTCCGCATCACGCACCCGTCCGCGTCGGAGCGCGGTGTGCAGGTCGAGACGACGAACGCCGCCGTGCTGGCGGGCGAGACGTTCCTCGGCACCGAGCGCGGCGCTTCGGGCCCGTCGCTGCGGGCGAAGGTGCCCGTGCGCGCCGACGACGGCGGGATCGTCGGGATGGTCGCGGTGGGCGTGCTCGAGTCGAGCATCGCGGACGACCGCGACCACGCGCTCGCCGGTCTCCTGCCGTGGGGGATCGGGGCGCTCATCGTCGCGACGCTCGCGGGTTCGGCGCTGACGGCGGCGGTCGAGCGCCGGTTCCGACGAGCGGATGCCGTGGCCGCGGAGAACGCGCAGATGACACGCACGACGGCCGCCCTCCGCGAGCAGTCGCACGAGTTCCGCACGCGGCTGCACGTCATCCACGGACTGGTGTCGCGCGGTGACGACGCGGCGGCGCTCGGCTACATCGAGGACGTCGCCCCGATGCGCGCGCACGACGGTGGGGCGACCGATGCGGAGCCGATCGCCGAGGCGACGATGCACGCCGTGCGCGCCGAGCTGCTCGATCTCGGCGCCCAGGCCGAGTTCGACCTGGCGCTGGCGGAGGACCTCGACGAGGGTGCCGTCTCGGTCGTGGCGAACCTCTGCCGCAACGCGGGCGAAGCCGGTGCCACGCGGGTGCGGTGCGTGCTGCGCGACGACGGCGGGCGCCTGCGGGGCGCCGTCGAGGACGACGGTCCCGGGGTCGATCCGCGCGTCGCGGGCCGGATCTTCGGGCAGGGCTTCTCGACGAAGCACGACACCACCGGCTTCGGCCGCGGGTACGGCCTCGACCTCGTCCGGCGCACGGTGACCTCGCGCGGCGGCACGATCGAGGTCGGCCCGTCGGCGCTCGGCGGCGCGCGGTTCGCGTTCGAGATGGAGCGGGCGTGACCGGGCCGGTGATCCGGGTGCTGGTCGTCGACGACGACCAGGGCGCGCGTGCGCTGCACTGCCGGTTCGTCGACGCGGTGCCCGGGTTCACGGTCGCCGGTGCCGCGGGCACGGGACGCGACGCCCTCGCGCAGAGCGCGGCGGGGGTCGACCTCGTGCTGCTCGACATGCGGCTCCCCGACATCAGCGGCGTCGAGGTGCTGCACCGGCTGCGGACCGTCGTCGAGGTCGAGCCGGACGTCCTCGTGATCAGCTCGTCGCACGACCAGACGACGGTGCGGCAGGCGCTCGCCGCGCGCGTGGTCGGCTACCTCGTCAAGCCGTTCACCGAGGCCGCCCTCCGCGAACGGCTGGAGCGCTACCGCGAGGAGCGACAGGCCCGATCGGATGCCGGGCGCGACCGCCCGCTCGCCCAGGGCGAGATCGACCGGCTGCTGGCGACCGGCGGCATCCGGACCATCACCGCTCCCTCCGGCGGATCGCGCCCGCTGCCGAAAGGCCTCGCCGCGCCGACGCTGGCGCGGGTGCTCGAGGCGCTCGACCCCGTCGCAGGACGCTCGGTGCTCGAGGTCGCGAGCGCGTGCGATCTGTCGCGCGCGACGGCGCACCGGTACCTGACGCACCTCGCCGACTCCGGCGCGATCGCGGTGTCGCACCGCTACGGCCGGCGCGGCCGCCCCGAGGTGTTGTACCGGATCGCGCCGGTCTGACGCGGGCTCAGCCGGTGAACGCGGCCTGGTAGATCGCCTCGAGCTCGGGCGAGTCGACGTTGCTGAAGCCGCACGTCGCGATGACGCCGTCGGTGGCGGCGATGAGGTAGGCGGTGCCGTCCTCGAAGACGATCGGGGAGCCGTCGACCACCGTGTCCTCGCCCTGCGCGACCTCGACCGTGTCGCCGACGTCGCCGGTGAAGCGCTTGTCGACAGAGAGCGTCACGACGCCGTCCGCGATCGAGGTGACGGTCGCGCGGAACGCGTCCTCAGACTGCCCGATGATCTCGGGCGTGATCTGCGCGCACGAGGCGTTGAGGCCGCCGTCGGGGGCGAGTTCGAGGTGGGTCGGCGGCGCCGCGGGTGCCAGCGCCATCGGCAGCAGGAACGCAGCGGCGGCGGCCGCGACGACGATGCCGCCGCCGGCGAGCAGCCAGCCGCGGCGGGGAGCGCGGGCGCCGACGGGCGCGGGGTCGGTGCGGGTCATGGTGTCCTCCGTCAGTCGGGTGAGTTCGTCGCCGCGCAGGGGCGCGAGCGACGCGGAGGGGTCGGCGCGGCGGATGAGTCGCCGCAGGTCGTCCTGCTCGTGGTCGGTCATCGTCCGCTCCTCTCCTTCACTTCGACATGTCCGGGTGATGCCGCTTCCTTACGCCACGCGTCGGCGAACCTCTTCCGGGCCCGGTGCAGCCGGACGGTGGCGGCATTGGCGGTGACGCCGAGGACGACCGCGATCTCGCGCGGCTCGAGCTGCTCCCACGACCAGAGGCGCAGCACCTCGGCATCCGCGGGCCGCAGCGACGCCAGCACGCGCCGCACCGCGTCGTCGGTGCCGTCGTCGGTGTCGGCGGTCGTCTCGGGGGGAGGGTCGAGGGTGCGGATGCGGTTGGTCAGCCGGTTGCGCCGCCGCGCCGCCCGCTCGGTGTTGGCGAGCTGCAGTCGCGCGACTCCGATGGCCCACGCGATGTGCTCGGCGGGGATATCGTCGAGGCGCCGCCACAGGGCGAGCAGCGTCTCGGAGACGACGTCGTCGACGTCGGCGGCGTGCGCGCGCCGGGCGAGGTAGCGCCGCACGGGCTCGATCACGTCGCGGGCGATCTCCTCGAAGCGCCGGCGACGGTCTGCGTGCGACATGGCCCCCATGCTCCTGCATGTCCGGCAGGGCGGCCGTTCTTACGCGGTCGTGTCGTCGGCTCCCGTGTCGTCGCGGGCAGGGATCTCGAGCAGGTGCAGGAAGTCCTCGAACAGCCCTTCCATGTCGACAGCGTCCGGGTCGAGCAGCCACTGCAGCTGCAGGCCGTCCATCATGGCGGTGACGAGCTGGCCGACTCGCTTCGGGTCGAGGTCGGTGCGCAGTTCCCCCTGCTCCTGCAGGCGCGTGAACGATTCGTCGTCCTGGTGACGGATCGCCCGGTAGCGCTCACGGAAGGACTCGTGGGCGGGATGCTGCGGGTCGGTCGCTTCGGCCGAGAGTACGACGTGGAGGGCGACGAGCCCGGGGAAGCGGGTGTTGCGGGCCACCTGGTCGCGCATGGTGTCGACGAAGCTGACGCCCGCGGCCTCGGACTCCTCACGGCGCCTGCGGTCGATCTCGTCGCGCTCGGCGATCGTCGCCGCGAGCAGGCCGACCTTCGACCCGAAGTGGTGGAGCAGGCCCGCGTCCGAGATCCCGACGCGGCGCGCGATCTCGCGGAGCGACGTGCCGCGGTATCCCAGCTCGCCGAAGACCTCGACGGCGGTCTCGAGGATCGTCGACCGCCGCTTGTCCCCGCGGACCCTCCGCAGGTCGGGGCGGTCGGGGAGGGGGCGGGGGGTGTCTTCGGCTGCGTTGCTCATGGCCTGCTCTCTTGCGAGGTCGGTTCCCGTCAGTTTATGCTCAACTAACTAAGCGAGCAGTCGCTAAGTTAGTTTTCCGACCAGCTGCCGCTGCGTCAAGACTCGATGAGGAGGATCCCGTGAAGATGCGCAACAAGGCACTCGCGTTCGGAGCGATCGGCGTGGTGGGCATGCTGGCCCTGGCCGGCTGCGGCCGGGCGGACGACGCCGGACAGAACGGCGGAGGTGGCGGGGCGGCGACGGTCGACGACGCGCCCGCGAAGGGCGAGATCGAGATCTGGGCGATGGGCGAGGAGGGCGAGAACCTCGGGGACTTCGCCGATGCTTTCGTGGAGGAGAATCCCGACGCGAGCGTCACGGTCACCTCGATCCCGTGGACCGACGTCATGACCAAGTACCAGACCGCGGTCGCCGCGGGCACCGTGCCCGACGCGATCATGATCGGCTCGTCGCTGCTGCCCTCCATGGTCGCCGCCGGCGGCCTCGCGAAGGTTCCCGACGACCTCGTCGACGAGGACTCGTTCAACGAGACGGCGCTCGAGTCGACCGAGGTGGAGGGCACCTCCTACGCCGTGCCGTGGTACGTCGAGACCCGCGTCATGTACTACCGCACCGACCTCGCCGAGAACGCGGGCGTCGAGGCGCCGAAGACATGGGACGACCTGACCGCCTTCGCGACGGCGATGCAGGAGAACGGGTCGGACTACGGCATCCAGCTGCCGATGGGCGACGCCGAAGACTCGACGCAGGTCATCCTGCCGTTCTACGCGCAGGCCGGCGGCGAGGTGCTGAACGACGACGGCACCGCCTATGCGTGGGACGAGGCTGCCCTCACCGACGCGCTCGAGTACTACGCCTCGTTCTTCACCGAAGGTCTCGCGCCCATGTCCGGTTATGGCGACGAGCAGACGGCCGCGTTCGCGAGCGGTTCGAACCCCGCGTTCATCTCCGGCCCGTGGATGGTCGGCGTGCTGGGCGACCAGGAGTCGCCGGAGTGGGTCGACGAGAACGTCGGCACCGCGCCGGTGCCGGCTGGCGCCGACAACAACGACTCGTACCTCGGCGGCGGGCACCTCGGTGTGTTCGAGGACGCGGAGAACGCCGACGGCGCCTGGAAGCTCATCAAGTGGCTCGCCGACCCCGAGACGCAGCAGCAGTGGTTCGAGACGGTCAACGCCTTGCCGGCCGTGACCTCCGCCCTCGACTCTGAGCCGTTCACCTCCGACCCGCGCCTGTCGGTCCTGAACGAGCAGCTCGAGGACACCGTGGCTCCGCCGTCGGTGCCGAGCTGGAACGAGATGTCGGCGTTCATCGAGACCGAGGCCGAGAAGGTCGCCAACGGCAGTAGCGCGGCGGATGCGGCATCCGCAATCATCGCCAAGGCCGAGTCGCTCGGCACGGGCTGGTAACCATCGTGGCGCTCGTCTCGACGAGCGCGGCTGGGCGGCGAGGAGGCTTCGCCGCCCAGCGGCGCCGCACCGCGGTGGTGGCGTGGCTGTTCGCCCTGCCGTTCCTCGTCATCTTCGCTGTCTTCATGCTCGGCCCGCTGCTGGGCTCGTTCGCGATGTCGTTCACCGATCTCGGCGTGCGGGACCTGCGCTCGCCGTTCTCGGTCAACGTAATCGGGTTCGACAACTTCGTCGCGCTGTTCCAGGACGAACTGTTCGTGAAGTCGATCGTCAACACCTTCTACTTCGTCGGTGTCGGCATCCCGCTCACGATGGCGCTCGGACTGCTGCTGGCGGTCGCGCTGAACTCGGGCATCGAGAAGTTCCGCAGCGTCTTCCGGGTGGGCTTCTACACGCCGGTCGTGACATCGATCGTCGCGGTCGCCGTCGTGTGGAAGTTCATCCTGCAGGACTCAGGGCTGCTCAACACGGTGCTTTCCTGGGTCGGGATCAACGGCCCGGATTGGCTGAACGACCCGGTCTGGGCGATGCCGTCGATCATCGTGATGGGCGCCTGGCGCAACATGGGCACGCTCATGATCATCTTCCTGGCGGGTCTGCAGGCGATCCCGCGGGACGTCTACGAGGCCGCCGAGGTCGACGGCGCGAGCGCCTGGCGTCGTTTCACGAGCATGACGCTGCCGCTCATGCGGCCGACGCTGCTGCTCGGTGCGGTCCTCCTGTCGGTCGGCTTCCTGCAGGTCTTCGAGGAGCCCTTCGTGATGACCCAGGGCGGTCCGCTGAACTCGACCCTCACCATCAGCTACTACGTCTACAACCAGTTCGGATACGGCGACTACTCGCTCGCGTCCGCGGCGGCCTACGTGCTGTTCGCGTTCATCGCAGCGCTGTCGGCTGTGCAGTTCCGACTGCTGCGATCGAAGGACAACTGACATGGCGATCACGACGGTGACCGAGCCCGAGAAGGCCGCGGTGACGACGGATGCCGCGCCCCGCCGGCGTCGACGGCCGATCGGCTGGTCGCGCGGCGTCACCTACCTCGCGCTGACGATCGGGCTGATCCTGACCCTCGCGCCGTTCATGTGGATGCTGCTCGGCAGCTTCAAGACGCAGGGCGAGTTGCTGCAGCGGCCCATCACGTGGTGGCCTGAGCAGGCGACGCTCGACAACTACTCGCAGTGGCTGACGCAGCTGGACTACGGACAGTTCTTCCTGAATTCGGTGGTCGTGGCGCTCGTCGTCGTGGTCGGCAACATCGTGTTCTGCTCGATGGTCGCGTATGCGCTCGCGAAGCTGGAGTTCCCCGGCAAGAAGGTGCTGTTCGGCCTCGTGCTGCTGACCTTGATGGTCCCGGGTGTCGTGACGCTCGTGCCGATGTTCGTCCTCGTCGCGAACATGGGCCTCGTCAACACGTATCCGGCGCTCATCCTGCCGTTCCTGGCGGGACCGCTCGGCGTGTTCCTCATGCGGCAGTTCATCATGGGCGTGCCGGACGCGCTGATCGAGGCGGCGCGCATCGACGGGGCGGGGGAGTGGCGCATCTTCCTGCGCGTCGTGCTGCCGCAGTGCGGCCCCCCGATCGCCACGCTCGCGATCCTCACCTTCCTCGGCTCGTGGAACAACTTCCTCTGGCCGCTCGTGGTGGCCCAGACCGAGCAGATGTACACCCTGCCGGTGGCGCTGTCGCTCTACTCGGTCGGGTCGAACGGCACGTACTACGGGCTGCTGATGGCGGGGTCGGTCCTCGTCGTGACGCCGATCCTGCTGCTGTTCCTGTTCCTGCAGCGCTACTTCGTGCAGGGCATCGCGATGACGGGGTTGAAGTAGCTCGCCCGGCGGCGCCGGGGTGCGATCGGCTCGTCGTAACGGCGGCGATCCGCGTTCCAGCGGTTGAACCGAGGCCGAATGTCCGCTGGAGCGCAGATTCCCGCTGAAGCGCCGGGCACGTGACGCGAGCGAGGGGCGGGTGACACCACGCACCCGCCCCTCGCTGTTCCGTCGTGTCAGCGGATCTCGAACGAGACCGCCCGCAGCACCTCGTCGCGGGACGACGGCCCGATGAGGAGGTCGAACTCCCCGGGTTCCACGATGCGGCGGCCGGCCGCATCCACGATCGTGCAGTCGGACGCCGGCAGCTCGATCTCGACCGTCGCCGCAGCCCCTGGGGCGAGGTCGACGTGGCGGTACGTCTTCAGCTCCTTGTCGGCCCAGCTGACCGAGGTCACGGTGTCGCGCACGTAGACCTGGACGACCTCGTGCGCGGGGCGCGTGCCCGTGTTGCGGACGGTCACGCGGGCGCGGACGGTGTCCCCGGCGGAGACCACGGGCGTCAGGATCTCGGGCTCGTCGTACTCGACGGCCGTGTACGAGAGGCCGTCGCCGAACGCGAACGCCGGTTCCTGGGTGAGGTCGGCGTAGCGGTCGCCGTGCTGGCCGCGGATCTGGTTGTAGTACGTCGGCTGCTGGCCGGCGTGACGGGCGAACGAGATCGGCAGGCGTCCGGCGGGTTCGATCTCGCCGAGCAGCAACTCGGCGATCGCGCGACCGCCCTGCATGCCGGGGTTCGCGACCCAGACGACGGATGCCTCGCGCACCGACGCCGGCAGGATGAGCGGCTTCGACGCCATGAGCACGACGACGAGCGGCGTGCCCGTCGCCGCGAGGGCGTCGAGGAGTGCGCGCTGCCCGCCGATGAGCTCGAGGGTCGCGGTCGACCGGCCCTCGCCGACGAGCTCGATCCGGTCGCCGACGACGGCGACGACGACGTCGGAGCGCTCGGCGAGGGCGACCGCCTCGGCGATCCCCTCCTCGTCGGGGTCGCTCGGGACGATGATCGGCGGGCGCGGCTGCCCGTCGGGGAACGTGCCGGCGGGGTCGTCGGTCAGGCGCAGGATGTCGGCGCCCCGCGCGTACTCGACCGCCCCGCCCGAACGCTCGCGCAGCCCGTCGAGGACCGTCGTGATCTGGGCACGCGGGTGGCCGTCCGGCATCCAATCGACCTGTCCGGAGGACCCCGCCCAGTCGCCCAGCTGGGTCTGCGCGTCATCGGCGAGGGGGCCGACGACGGCGATCCGGCGGGTGCCGGCGGCCAGCGGCAGGGTGCCGTCGTTGCGCAGCAGCACGAGCGAGCGGCGGGTCACCTCGAGGTTGAGGTCGGTGTGGGCGCTGCGGGCCACGATCGCGGCGATGCGCTCGCGGTCGGGCAGGCGGGGGTTCTCGAACAGACCGAAGCGGAACTTGAGCGACAGGATGCGCGCGACGGCCTGATCGATGTCGGCCTCGGTCAGCATCCCGCGTTCGACGGCCTCGAGCGCGCCGGAGAAGAACCCCGGCGTGGTCATGACCATGTCGTTGCCGGCCTTCACGGCGGCCGCCGCGGCGTGCACGAAGTCGGGCTGCACCTTCTGCTCCCACACCATGCGGCCGACGTTGTCCCAGTCGGTGATGAGGGTGCCGGTGTAGCCCCACTCGCCGCGGAGGACGTCGCTCAGCAGCCAGTCGTTGACGGTGATCGGCACGCCGTCGGTGGTCTGGTAGCCGAGCATGAAGGTGCGGCATCCCTCCTTCGCGACGCGTTCGAACGGCGGCAGGAACCACGAGCGCAGCTTGCGGCGGGAAATGTCGGCCTCGCTCGCGTCGCGCCCGCCCTGGGTCTCGGAGTACCCGGCGAAGTGCTTCGCGGTCGCGAGGATCGCATCGGGGTCGTCGAGGCCGTCGCCCTGGTAGCCGCGCACCATCGCCGAGGCGAGCTCGCCGATGAGGAACGGGTCCTCCCCGAACGTCTCGTCCACGCGACCCCAGCGCAGGTCGCGCGCGATGCAGAGGACGGGCGAGAAGGTCCAGTGGATGCCGGTGGCCGCCACCTCTGCGGCGGTCGCCTTCGCGACCCGCTCGACGAGCTCGGCGTCCCACGTCGAGGCCATCCCGAGCTGCGTCGGGAAGATGGTCGCCCCCTCCCAGAAGGAGTGCCCGTGGATGCAGTCCTCGGCCACCAGCAGCGGGATGCGCAGGCGTGTCTGCGCCGTGAGCTCGGCGGCGCGGAGCACCTTCTCGGGCGACGTGTGCAGGATCGAGCCGGCGTGGCGTTCGTGCACGATGTGCTCGAGGTCCTCGCGGGCGTCGAACTGCATCATCTGCCCGACCTTCTCGGGGAGCGTCATGCGCCCGAGCAGGTCGGCGACCCGCTCCTCGACGGTCCGTGCGGGGTCGAGGTAGGGGGCGGTGGGCAGGTCGACGACGGTCATGCGGTGCTGTCCTTCGAGGTGGTGCGGTGCGTCGAGGCGGGTGCGCGGACGACCGTGACGGCGTCGTTGACGTCGAGCCCCTTCTTCTTCATGGCACGGGCGCGCTCGCCGGCCGAGCGCAGACGCGGGTTCACGTACTCGTCGATGCCGAAGTTGATGAGCGAGAGCGCGACGCCGATCGCGGCGATGCACAGGCCCGGAGGCAGGTACCACCACCACTGGTTCTGCCGGAACGCGCCTTGCGCGCTGGCCCAGTTGAGGATCGTGCCCCAGTTGTAGGTGTTGACCGGGATGACGCCGATGTACGAGAGCGTCGTGAGGCCGAGGATCGCGGCGGTCACGGTGCCGACGAAGCTCGCGGCGATGAGGGCCATGAGGTTCGGCAGCATCTCGACGGTGATGATGCGGCGCAGCGGCTCGCCGTTCGCTCGGGCGGCCTGGATGAAGTCGCGGTTGCGGAGCGACATCGTCTGCGCGCGCAGGACGCGGGCGCCCCACGCCCAGCCGGTGATCCCGAGGACCGCGGCGATGAGGACGAGCGGCGGCTCCTCGAACATCGAGGCGACGATGATGATGAGCGGCAGACCCGGGATGACGAGGAACACGTTCGTCAGCGCCGAGAGGCCCTCGCTCTTCCACCCGCGGACGTAGCCCGAGACGACACCCACGACGATGGCGATGACGGTGGCCAGGATCGCAGCGAGGAAGCCGACGACGATGACGCCGCGCGTGCCGTGGATGACCTGACTGAGCACGTCCTCGCCGATGTGGGTGGTGCCCAGCCAGTGCTCGGCGGACGGCGGCTGGAACCGCGCCGTGTTGTCGACCTGGGTGGGCGAGAACGGAGCGAGGACGTCGGCGAAGATCGCGATGAGGACGAAGAAGCCGAGGATGGCGAGCCCCGTGATCGACTTGGCGTTGCGGAACATCGCGAACGCCGACCCCAGGCGGGCCCAGAACGTGTTGGGCGTCGGGTCCTCGGTGCGGGCCATGCGGATGGTGGCGGTGGTGGTCATGGTCAGGCCTCCGTCTGGCGGGTGCGCGGGTCGAGGAACGCGTAGGCGATGTCGGCGAGGATGTTCGCCACCAGCACCGACAGCGTGATGACCAGGAAGACGCCCTGCATCAGCGCGTAGTCCTTGCCGTTCGTGGCATCCAGCAGAAGTTTTCCGACGCCGGGGTAGCTGAAGACCATCTCCATGACGATCGTGCCGCCGACGATGAAGCCGATCGACAGCGCGAAGCTCTGGATCTGGGGGAGCACCGCGTTGCGCGCGGCGTAGCGCCAGAGGACGCGCGAGTTCGGCATCCCCTTGGCCTGCGCGACCGTGATGTAGTCCTCGTCGAGGACCGTGAGCATCATGTTGCGCATGCCGAGCATCCAGCCGCCGAGCGAGGCGATGATGATCGTCACGGCGGGCAGGGTGCCGTGATGGATCACCTGTCCGATGAACTCGGGGGTGAACTCGGGCGAGTAGCCGACGCCGTAGGCCTTGCCGATCGGGAACCACTTGAGGTTGACCGAGAAGAGCGCGATGGCGAGCAGACCCAGCCAGAAATACGGGATGGTGCTGAGGAACGTCGTGATCGGGATCATCACCTCGGCGCGGCTGCCGCGACGCCAGCCGATGATGGCGCCGCCGATCGTGCCGATGAGGAACGAGACGATCGTGGCGAAGCCGACGAGACCGACCGTCCACGGCAGGGACTGGCCGATGACCTCGGTGACGGGGCGCAGGCCGTGCAGCAGCGAGACCCCGAGGTCGCCGCGCAGCATGAGGCCCCAGTAGTCGAGGTACTGCTGCCACAGGGACTTGTCGGTGTCGATGCCGAGCAGGGCGCGCAGGGCGTCGGCCGCCTCGGGGGTGACGTTGCGGTTGCGGGCGAGGTACTGGTCGACCGCGTCGCCTTTCATGAACCGGGGCAGGAAGAAGTTGATCGTGATCGCGGCCCACAGCGTGAACAGGTAGAACAGCGCACGGCTGCCGAGGAAGCGCCACGGGATGCGGGAGCGTCCCTTGACGGCGGTCGTGGCGGTCGTGCCGACCTCGAGCGCGTCGGACGTCTCGACGGGCAGCTGGGGTTCGACGGCGGTCATCGGGCACCTCCGGAGAAGCCGGGAGCCGACGCGAAGTGGCTCTCGGGGTCGGGCGAGGCAGCGCGGAGCTCCTGCGTGTAGGGGTTCTGCGGGCGCAGGATGACGTCGTCCGCGGTGCCGCTCTCGACGACTCGGCCCTGGTTGAGGACGAGGATCTCGTCGCTGAAGTGCCGCGCGGTCGCGAGGTCGTGCGTGATGTAGAGCACGCCGAGGCCCTCTTCGCGCTGCAGGTCGGCGAGGAGGTTCAGCACGCCCATGCGGATCGAGACGTCGAGCATCGAGACGGGCTCGTCGGCGACGAGCAGGCGGGGGCGGGATGCCAGGGCCCGGGCGATCGCGACGCGTTGCCGCTGCCCGCCCGAGAGCTCGTGCGGGCGGCGGTCGATGACCGAGTCGGGGTCGAGTCGCACGCGCTCGAGCAGGCGGCGCACCTCGTCCTCGACCTCGCGCTTCGGGACCACGTCGTCCAGGCGCAGCGGGCGCTCGACGTGGTGACGGATGGAGTGGTACGGGTTCAGCGAGGCGAACGGGTCCTGGAACACCATGCGCAGCTGCTGCCGGTAGGCGCGCAGACCCTTGCCCCGGCGGGGGATGGGGGCGCCGTCGAGGCGGACCTCGCCGCTCGTGGGCGTCTCGAGCTGCGTGAGGATCTTGGCGATCGTCGACTTACCGCTGCCGGACTGGCCGACGAGGCCGATCGTCTGACCGGACGTCAGGGTGAACGACACGTCGTCGAGGGCCTTCATCTGGCCGGCTCCACGGACCTGGTACACCTTCGTGACGCCGTCGAATTCGAGTGTGGTCATCGGACGACGACCCCCCTTTCACCGGTGAGGCGCGGGAACGAGGACAGCAGGGTGCGGGTGTACTCGTGCTGCGGGTTGCGCCAGATGCGCTCGGCGGTGTCGATCTCGACGATCTCGCCCTCGCGCATGATGGCGATGCGGTCGCTGATCTCCAGGAGCAGCGGCAGGTCGTGCGTGATGAAGATGACGGAGAAGCCGAACTCGTGGCGCAGCTGCGAGATCTGCTTGAGGATCTCGCGCTGGACGAGGACGTCGAGCGCGGTCGTCGGCTCGTCCATGACCATCAGCTGCGGCCGCAGCGCGAGCGCCATCGCGATCATGACGCGCTGACGCATGCCGCCGGAGAGCTCGTGGGGGAAGGAGCGGCGGCGGGCGGCGCCCACCTTGACGATCTCGAGGAGCTCGTCCACGGCCTCGCGCCGCGCGGCGCGGTTCATGTCGGGGCGGTGCACCTCGAAGACGTCGGCGAGCTGCGAGCCGATCGTCGCGACGGGGTTGAGGGCGTTCATCGCGCCCTGGAAGACCATGGAGATCTTGTCCCAGCGGAAGCGGCGCATCTGCTCGGCGTCGAGCGAGTTGACGTCGATGTCCTCGCCGGACACGTCGCGGAAGGTGACGGATCCACTCGAGATGACGGCGGGCGCCTTGAGCAAGCGCTGCACACCGTAGGCGAGGGTCGTCTTGCCGCATCCGCTCTCGCCCGCGAGGCCGAGGATCTCGCCGCGGCGCAGGTCGAGGCTGACGTGCTTGACGGCTTCGACCGGGGGGTCGACGTCGTAGACGACGGAGAAGTCGTCGACGGACAGTAACGAATCGCGCATCGGTGCGTGCTCGCTTTCGTGGGGTGGCAGGGGTGGTGGGGTGGATGCCGCCGGGCCAGCGGCATCCACCCGTCACTCGGTCGGATTACTCTTTGGGCTTCAGCTTCGTCAGGATCTGAACGACACCGGCCTGCGTCGGGTCACCCGCGGCGTACTGGTCGTCCTCCGACGGCCAGCCGACGTAGTTGCGCGTGTTGAACTCGCCGAGGAGCGGGTGCGCGCCCAGCGGGATGGCGGGGACGTTCTCCACGAATGCCTTCTGCAGCACGGCACCGGCCTCGGTGCGCTCCTCGTCGGAGGCGGCGTTGGCGTAGGTGTTCAGCGCCTCGGTGACCTTCGAGTCGTCGAAGCGACCGAAGTTGAAGGCCGCCTTGCCGTCGACGATCCACTTCGGGTCCATCGTCGACGTGTACAGGCCGTACGCGTTGCCGGTGTCCTCGAGCCAGTGGATGATCGCGTCGAAGTCACCCTCCTGCTTGCCGGCGTCCCAGCCGCCGAAGTCGGGCTGGTCGACGTTCACCTTGATGCCGAGCGCCTTGTCGAGCTCCTCGGAGATGAGCTGCTGCTCGGTGTTCCAGTCGCTCCAGCCGGCGGGGACGGAGATCGAGAACTCGACGGGCTCACCGTCGGGGTCGGTCAGCGCACCGCTGTTCCAGGTGTAGCCGGCGTCCTCGAGGACCTCCTTGGCCTTGTCGACGTCGACCGCGTAGTTGTCGTCCTTGTACTCGTCGATGATCTCGCTCTCGAGCACCGAGCTCAGGCCGGTCTTGTTCCAGATCGCCTCGCTCGCACCCTCGCGGGCGATGTCGACATATGCCTGCCGGTCGATCGTCCACGCCAGCGCCTCGCGCAGGGCGGGGTCGTTGAAAGGCTTCTTCTGGAGGTTCATGAACAGCGTGCCCGCGCCCGGGGTGGGCGAGACGAGGAACACGTTGTCGGGGTCGGCGTCGAGGTAGCTCTCCTGGACCTGCGGGATGAAGGCCTGCGCCCAGTCGGCGTCGCCGGTCGCGAGGGCCGTGGTGAGGGCGGCGTTGTCGCCGTACGAGACGTAGTTCAACTGCGGCACGGCCAGGTCGCCGCCCCAGTAGTCCGGGTTGGCCTTCAGCGAGACGGACTCCGTCGACCAGTTCGACATGACGTACGGGCCGGTGCCGACGAGCTTGCCCTCATCGGTGAGGGGGTCGGTGTTGGGGTCCTCGATGTCCTTCCAGATGTGCTCCGGAACGATCGGGGTGTGGAGCACACGGCCCTGCGACGTGAACTTCGAGCTGCCGAAGGTGAGCACGACGGTGTCGCCGTCGGCCTTCACGTCGGTGACGCCCAGGGCGCCGGTGTCGGTGAGCTTGCCGCTGAGGTACTGGTTGAACGTGAAGACGATGTCGTCGGCGGTGAAGTCCTCACCGTCGCTCCACTTGACACCGCTGCGGGGCGTGACGGTGAGCTGCGTGTAGTCGTCGTTCCACTCGACCGTCTCCGCGAGCCACGGCGTGGTGCCGAGGTCGCCGGTCGGGTTGACGAGGGCGAGGGGCTCGAAGATGACCTTGGCGTAGCCGTAGCGCGAGCCCGCCGAGTCGCCGAGGTAGGGGTTGTGGGATTCGGTGGTGATCGCGCCGTCGGGCTTCGCGATCGTCAGCGCGGCTCCGGTGCCGTTGCCCGAGTTGCCGTTGGTGTCTCCGCCACCGGCGGCGCAGCCGGTGAGGATGAGTGCCGCGGTGAGACCGGCGGCGGCGAGGGAGGTCTTCAGCCTCATTGCTTCTCCTTCATCTGTGGGTCCCGGCGCCGCTTACAGACCTCCGAAGGAGTGCCACTCGGCGCTGAGTGTGATTGCATGGGAAAACTTACAATCAAGTAAGTAAGTTCACAACCTCGGATGATGCGGGCGCCGGGATCTGCGTAAGATCTGATCCGCAGCGGGGAGAAGAAGGCGGATCATGGCCGAAAGTCGGCACCAGACGAAGTCGCGCCCGGCGACGCTCGTCCGTCGTCGGGAGATCCTCGACGCGGCCCAGGAGATCTTCGGGTCCAAGGGTTTCGCGAACGGCACCCTGCAGGACATCGCCGAACAGGTCGGCATGACGCACGCCGGCATCCTGCATCACTTCGGGTCGAAGGATCAGCTGCTCCTCGAAGTGCTCGAGCACCGTGATCAGACGGATGTCGTCGACCTGGACGGCGGGCGGATCCCGGGCGGGATGGAGCTGTTCCGCCACCTCGTGCACACCGCGATGATGAACATGCGCCGGGCGGGGATCGTGCAGGCCTACGCGGTGCTGTCGGCGGAGTCGGTCACCGACGACCACCCCGGGCGGTCGTATTTCGAGCACCGGTACACGGTGCTGCGCAAGGATCTGCGCGAGGCGTTCGAGCGCATCTGCCAGGAGCGCGGCATCACCGAGCCGGGGTCGATCGCGCACGGCTCGGCCGCGATCCTCGCGGTGATGGACGGGCTGCAGATCCAGTGGCTGCTCGACCCGACCGCGGTGGACCTCGGCCGCGCGTCGGAGTTCGCGATCGAGGCGATCGTGGCGGCCGTGGTCGAGCCGCGCAGGTCGGTGCTCGCGGACGGGTGACCCGTCAGGGCACGTACGGCGTCGACGAGTAGTCAAGGACGACGACGAGCTCGCCGTCGCCGACCGTCCCGAACGCCGAGACGGTGCGCGGGTCGACGAAGGTCCCAGGGATGAGCTGCTGCGGAGTGGTCCCGAGCTCGTCGGCGAGTGCCTCGGGGGTGGTTCCGTCGGCGGGGGTGAGGGTGAGCGTGCGAGAGCAGCCGCCGCTGCCGCATCCGATCGTGTCCGATGACACGGTGACGTCGGCCGGGAGGGTGAGGGCGGATGCCGGGGGCACATCGCCTTCGTCGGCGAGGACCATGAGCCAGGCGACGCGGAGACCGTAGGCGAGGATCGCCGCCGCGATGAGGCTGAGCGCGACGATCAGGACGACGGTTCGTCGGGGACTCGCGGTGACACGCACACGTCCACGTTAGAGCGCGGAAGAATTTCTCGACGTGATGTCGATTCCGCATGCGCTCGTTCGACGCGATAGTGAGAGGGACGAGATCGCGTCCCCCCGGACACTCAGGAGACAACCATGAAGCACATGCTGATCATGCGGGCCACCCAGGCGGCCGTGGAGAACTACGAGCACATGGACTTCGAGGCGGTCATCAATGCGATGGGCGCGTACAACGAAGCGATGATGAAGGCCGGTGTGCTGGTCGCCGGTGAGGGGCTCGCGCCCGAGGCGGGGTACGTCGTGGACTTCTCGGGCGAGACGCCGGTCGTCAGCGATGGCCCCTACGGCGAGATCCACGAGCTGTTCAACGGGTTCTGGATCCTGCAGACCGCGACGGCCGAAGAGGCGATCGAGTGGGCGAAGCGGGCGCCGCTGACGCCGGGCAACAAGCTCGAGGTGCGTCGCGTGACGGACGAGTCTGACTTCGCGGACTACTCGGACAACGAGTACATCCAGAAGGAGAAGGGCTGGCGCGCGGAGCAGGCCGAGAACGCGGGCGACTGAGCCGATCGTGAGTGATGCTCGGCGTCAGGTCGAGGCCGTCTGGCGCATCGAGGGCGCGCGGATCGTGGCATCCGTCGCCAAGATGACGGGTGACCTCGGCCTCGCCGAGGATGTCGCGCAGGAGGCTCTCGTCGAGGCGTTGCGTTCCTGGCCGAATGAGGGAGCGCCGGCCCACCCGGGCGCGTGGCTGACGGCGGTGGCGAAGCGCCGGGTCGTGGATGCGTGGCGGCGCCGGTCGGCGCTCGACGAGCGCTACGCGGGAATCGCGCGCGAGTGGGACGAGGCGGTGGATGCCGAGTGGGAGCCGATCGACGACGACATGCTGCGGCTCGTGTTCACGGCGTGCCACCCGGCGCTGTCGCGCGAGTCGCAGGTCGCGTTGACGCTGCGGGTGGTGGCGGGGCTGACGACGGAGGTGATCGCGCGGATGCTGCTCGCGTCGGTGCCGACGGTGCAGGCGCGGATCACGCGGGCGAAGAAGACGCTGGCCGCGGCGGGGGTGCCGTTCGAGACTCCGGATCCGTCGGAGTGGAAGGCGCGGCTCGGTGCCGTGCTCGGGGTGATCTACCTCGTGTTCACGGAGGGGTACGCGGCGACGGCGGGTGACCGGTGGGTGCGTCCGGATCTGGCGGATGAGGCGATCCGGCTGGGACGCGTGGTGTCGGGGCTGCTGCCGCGGGAGCCCGAGGCGCTGGCGTTGCTGGCGCTGATGGAGTTCCAGCGGTCACGGTTCGCGGCGCGCGAGACCGCGTCGGGTGGCGCGGTGCTGCTCGCCGACCAGGACCGAACGCGCTGGGATCGCGGTCAGATCGCGAGGGCGGTGGACGAGTTGCGGCGGGCGGATGCCGTGGCTGCGGCGCGCGGACTCGGGCGGGGTCCGTACGCGCTGCAGGCGGAGATCGCGCAGTGCCATGCGGTGGCGCCGAGTGTGGCGGAGACCGATTGGGGCCGGATCGTGCTGCTGTACGAGATCCTCGGTCGGGTCGCGCCGAGCCCGATGGTGGAGCTGAACCGGGCCGCGGCGGTGTCGATGGCGGTGGGTCCGGCGGAGGCGCTGGCGATCGTCGATGAGGTGGAGCGCGCCGGGGCGCTGCGCTGGTCGCATGTCGTTCCGAGCGCGCGGGGGGAGTTGCTAGCGCGGTTGGGGCGGGTGTCGGAGGCGCGGGCCGAGTTGCTGGCAGCAGCAGAACTCACGGCGAACACGGTTCAGCAGGCGGTGCTGCGGGAGAAGGCGGCGGGGCTCGGCGCGTAGTAGGTCGGTGGTGGGTCGGGGGGCGTGGCACTCGACTGGCGCTCGCACGCGCGCGGCGTCTGGGCGCGCCCGATGGTCGCGTCAGAAAGGTGCGGGTTCCGCTGGCGCGATCGGCGGTGGTGGTGGTTCGGCAGGGGTGAACGCGACCGCCGGGGTGGGGGCGTCTTCGCGGTACGTCCTGCCGAGGGGTGAGGTCCATTCCAGGACTCCACCCTTCAGTTGTCGCACTCTCCACGCGGTGAACTGCTTCATCGAGTGATGCCGTTGGCACAGATGCGCGAGGTTCGTGAGCTCGGTTCGTCCGCCGAGCGCGTGATCGTGAGTGTGATCCACTTCGCAGCGGATCGCCGCGACGCGGCAACCCGGGAACCGGCAGTGCTGGTCCCGGGCTTGCAGGAACCGGCGCATCCCGGACGGGACGCGGTACGAATCTGTCGAGACAGTGACCCCGGTGGTCGGGTCGTGAAACAGGCGCTCCCAGATGTGGGTGCCGCCGGCGAGCGTCCGGGCGGTCGCCGGGTCAATGGGGGACCGGCCGGTCAGGTCGCATGGCCCATCGTCCTCGCCCGTGAGGGTGGCGGCGGGGACGAGGACCTGCACGCGGGCGCGGATCGCGCCCAGCGGGCCTGCGCTGGTGTCGCGGGTGTCGTCGAGGGTGGGTGTTCCCGCGAGCAAGAGGTCGGCGAACACGTCGGCCCGGACCTGATCGGCGGACCGGTTGTCAGTGGCAACGATCACGGCAGCGTCCTCGCTGTCGCTGTCGCTGTCGCTGTCGCGCTGCGTGACTGCGGCCCCGAACGCGACACCGATACCTCCGCGCGCAGCGATGCGTTCGTCGCGGGTGTCGATGATCGCGCGCGCTTGCTGCGTGAGTCGGTCGTGGATGCCCTCGGCGATCACCGTCGGGACGGTTGCGATCACGTCGGACATCCCGTCTCGTCCCGGCACGATCCGCACGCATCGCGTCGCGGCGGCTTCTTCGTGCCGTTCCGCGAACGAGCGCGGGTGCATCCGGTGGGCGAGGATCTTCAACTCTCCCCGCACCCTGTTGGGAGTGTCACGCTCGCATCGGGTGATCGCGACCTGCTCGAACTCGGGCCACAACTCCGCCGGCAGACTCGTCCCGGTCTCGAGGATCGCGATCGCGCGGCCCCGGACGATCCGGCCTTGCTCCCATGCCTCGACCGTCGCGGGGAAGCCTTCAATCATCGTTCGCGCCTCGCCGATGCGCCGTTGCACGGTCCGATCGGTGACACGCATGACCCCGCCGACCTCGGCCGCGATAGACCGCAGCGCCATGTCGTGGACCTGCACGCGGGCGTTGCGCTGCGCGGTCTGCGCTTCGGCGAGACGGCCGGCGGCGGCGAGCATCCGCAGCTCCTGGACCTGCGCCCGCGCAAGCTCGACGGCGACGTCACCCGCGTCCGCAACGACGCCCGCCAGGATGGCGAGATAGTCCTCGCCACCGGGGGTTTCCGCCGCATCCGTCATACCTGCACTCTGCCACTGGCCACCGACATCCACCCCGGCAAAACCGGCCCAGATCACATGATGTGCACACCCCAAAAATGAGAGTCCTCTCATTCTTCGCGAGAGCGGGAAGAGCGACTCGGTCCGCCCCAGACGGCACGCGCGACTCAAGGTGAAGGCGCCGCAATCGGAGGGAGTCGCCGGATTCGGATGCACCAGCCCACGCGATCCGAATCCGACGCACATCTCCGAATCCGCGCCACCTACCCGCTCCGCGCGCACCCCCGCCCACGCACGCAACCGCCCCCACCTAACCGCCCTCGCGCACACACGCAACCCCGCCGCCGATCCCACCGCTCCCACCTACCGTTGCCCCAAACGAATCGAGCGGAGCGATGCGATGAGGACCTACGACTATCTGATCGTCGGCGGCGGGATGGTGGCGGATGCGGCGGCGCGCGGCATCCGGGAACTGGATCCGGACGGGACGATCGGGATCCTCAGCGCGGACATCGACCCGCCGTACACGCGGCCGGCTCTGTCGAAGAAGCTCTGGACCGACCCGGATTTCACGTGGGACCAGGTTCCGCTCGGCACCGACGAGGCGACCGGCGCCGAGCTGCGGCTCGAGACGCTCGTCACGTCCATCGATCGCGAGGCGAAGACGGTCTCGATCGGTGAGGGGCACGAGCTCGGCTACCGCCGCCTGCTGCTCGCGACCGGCTCGAAGCCCCGCGAGATCCCGGCGCCGGAGGACGACCGCGTGCTGTTCTTCCGCTCGGCGGACGACTATCGACGGTTGCGCGAACTCGCGGCGCAGGGCGGTCGCGCCGTCGTGGTCGGCGGCGGCTACATCGGCGCGGAGATCGCGGCCGCGCTCGTGCAGAACGGCGTCGAGACCGAGCTGGTGTTCCCGTCCGAGGTCCTCGGCGACGGCACGTTCCCGCCCGAGCTCGCCCGGCGTTACGAGCAGCTGTTCCGTGACGGAGGGGTCGAGTTCCGCCCGAACGCGCGCGTCGAAGAGGTCCGGACGGAGGGGAACCGCCTGCACGTCGTGCTCGAGGGCGGCGACGAGCGGCCGGCGGACATCGTCGTGCTCGGCCTCGGCGTCGACCCCGTGACCGACCTCGCCCAGCAGGCGGGCCTCGTCGTCGATGAGGGCGTCGTCGTCGACGAGCACCTCGTCACGAGCGACGACGCAATCTGGGCTGCGGGCGACATCGCGTCGTACCCCGACCCGATCCTCGGGCGCACGCGCGTCGAGCACGTCGACAACGCGAACGAGATGGGTGCCGCGGTCGGCCGCTCCATGGCGGGGGAGCGCCTGCCGTACACGCACACGCCGTACTTCTATTCGGCCGTGTTCGGCGTGCGATGGGAGGCGGTCGGCGCGCTCGATCCCGAGAAGGATCCCCTCGTCGTCGACCTCGACGCGGACCGGACGGTCGTCTACTACCGCGACGAGTCCGGCGCTCCCGTCGGCGTGCTGCTCTGGAACGTCGAGGACGCCCGTGACCTCGCGCGCGCAGTGCTGGTCGACGGTGAGACGGATGCCGAGGCCCTCCGCGCGCGCATCGGCTGAGTCCCGGGTGCGGGGGTCCCGCATCTGTGCCAGGGTGAGCGCGTGCGCCACTCCCTCGTGACCGCCGTGGCCGGCTGCCTCGTCGTCACCACAGGTCTGACGGGCTGCGCGTCCGAGCCTCCCGTGACGCTCGGGAGCGGCTACGAGGTCTGCGCCCCATCGGATGGGCGGATGATCACCTTCGGCGATGTCGCAAGAGCGTCCGAGGGGGCGGCGGTCGTGATGGATTCGGTCGAGCTCGTGGATCCCGAAGGTCTCGAACTTCGAGAGACCTACCTTGTCCCCATCGAGAACAGCACGAGCCTCGGCGCCGACGCCTACCCGCCGGATCCTCGGTTCTGGGATCGCCGGCTCGACGTCCGCGGCACGGTGGTCGACGCGGGTCCGGAGATGACCGTGATATTCGCCGTCGCCCCTGTCGGCGGCGGTGAGGTCCACCGGTCGGAGGGATACGTCGTGCGGTATTGGCTCAACGGGCGGTTGGTGGCCGCGACCAGCGACGGCCAGTTCGTCATCGCGCCAGACTGCGCCGCAACCGAGGACCCGGAGTAGAGCGCCGCGGACCTCCGCGCCCCGGACGCGGACTCAGGCGAGCGGTAGCGTGATCGTGACGGTCGTCCCGACGCCGACCTCGCTGTCGATCCCGAGGGTGCCGCGGTGCTCGGAGATGGACGCCGCGACACTCGCCAGCCCGATCCCCGACCCGCCGTCCCACGTCGAACGTCCGCTGACGTTCGCGGGCGTTCCGGGACGCGTCCGCCATGAGCACGCTCGCCATCGCCCCGCGATGCTCGCTGGTCTCGATCGCGAGGCGGAGGTGCCGGTTCTCGCCGCCCAGATCCTCCTCGAGCAGGTCGAGATAGCCGCGCAGGGCCGTCACGGGCGAGATCAAGTCGTGGGCGAAGGTGCGCTGCAGCGAGACCTGCTCATCCTCGGCGCGCTTCTCGCCGCTGATGTCACGCACGATCTTCTGATCTCGTCGGCCGTGTACCCCTTGAGCGTCTCGGCACCGGCGTTCCAGCCGCGGACGATGCCGTCGGGATCGAGCTTGACGATGGCGAAGAGGGCGACCTGCTCCTCCCACGCCTCGAGGGCGTCTGCGCGTGTTCTCATGATCACCCGTCCCGTCCAGTGGGTGTGTGGGCCCAGCCGAGAAGCAGTTGGGTGGTGGACGCGCAGAGAGCGGATGCCGGTGCTCGCCGATCCGATGTCGTCACCGCGACGAATCACCACTGTGAGGGGGAGCGAGCACCGCGAGACGCCGTCGACGGCGCGATCTCGGCTGACGACGGATGCCGCGGCTCTGGGCCTGCGGACGGTCCGGGTCCCGACGGCAGTCGGTGTCGTCTCGGTACGCGTGGGTGATCGGCGTGGACCGGTCGCCACCGTATTCCTGCACGGCGCGGCAGGGTCATGGACCACCTGGACGCCGTTGCTGGAAGAGGCCGCTCGCAGCGGGGCGCCGCTGCCGGACGTCGTGGCGTTCGATCTCCCTGGCTGGGGTGAGAGCGAGTCACCGCGCGACGGTGTCGACATCGTGCGTACGACAACCGCCGTCCTCGAGGTCATCGAGCGGCTGGGTTACCGGCGCTCGGTGGTCGTCGGGCATTCACTCGGGGGTGCGCTGGCCTTGGACCTCGCGGCCCGGGCCCCGGAGATGACGGACGGGGTGGTCCTCGTGTCCCCGTCCGGTGCCGCCGCGTTCGACGCCGTGCGGCGACCGATCCGAGGCGGTCTGCGCCTGCCGGGATTGGCGGGGATGCTCCTCGCGATGCGGTTCCTCCGCACCCTGGGCGGTGCGGCGGCGGGGTTCCTGCGTCGACTCGAGCGGGCCGGATTGCTCCGCGTGCTGAGCTCACCTCTCTTCGCTGCGCCGCGCGACATCGACCCCTCTGTCATCCGCGCGCTCGCCGCTGAGATCCGTCCCGCTGCGTTCGTCGCCGCCGCCCGTGCGGCCGCCGCCTACGACGAGTCGTCGTGGCGCGGCATCCGCTGCCCGGTCAGGGCGGTCCAGGGTGACCGCGATGTCTTCGTGGGTGAAGGGGATGCGGCGGCGTTGTCGGCCGCGATCGTGGACTTCCGCGAGACGACGCTGGACGGCGTCGGGCATTTCGCGGCGATCGAAAGGCCGGCGGCGGTGCTTGCTCTGATGAAACGCGTCGTCGCTGACGTCAGCGCGCGGCGCCCTCGATGAGGGCGGGCACCACGTCCGCGACGATCGGGCGGTGGTCGGTGCGGAGGCCGGGGACGTCGAGGGTCGCGACTCTCTCGGCATCCCACCTCTCGGAAACGAGCACGTTGTCGATCGCCGCGCCGAACAGCGGCGGAATCGACGCGGGCCACGACGGTGCGAACACGGCAGCGGATCGGCAGAAGCCGAGCCTGCCGCGTGGCATGTTGGGGGCGACGGCGTTGAAATCTCCGGCGGCGATCGCATCGGGTGACGCGCACTGCTCCGCGATCCAGTCGAGGCCGCGATCCCGCAGAGTCGTGTCCCCGTCGATACCGGGGCGGACGAGGTGCACGGCGACGATCTCGGGAGCGGCGCCGTCGGTCTCGGCAGTCAGTACGAATCCAGAGGTCGCGCCCGAGTCGTCCGCCGCGCTGACGCGGTAGGGCGGCAGGTCGTCGGCGACCAGAACGGTGACGGCGATGCCGCGTACCCCGTAGCTGACGTAGCCCGCCGGCACATCGCCGGACTGGAGGTTCCCCTCGTACAGCTCGCTGAACACGACGACATCCGGCTCGAGCGTCTCGATCAGTCGGTTCCGCGCGTCAGGGCTCTCCGCCGTCTGCTGCACGTTCCACGCGAGCAGGCGGAGAGCGTCGGCGGAGCGAGCGGGAAGGGACTCCGGGGGTACCGGCGCCGGCGTCACCGCGAGGGTCACCACCATCGCTGCGAGGAGGCCCGCCGACACGCTGCCGGTGACGATGCGTGCTGAGCGCGATGCGCGGCCGGATGCCACGGCCACAGCGCTCAGCACGAGAGAGGCGGCTAGCAGCCCGGCGAACACGATGCCCGGGAACGCGAGCGCTCCGCTGAAGAGCCCCCACCTCGCTCCGAAACCGACCTGCAGCCCGGAGATGTAGACGAGCGCGATCACGCCGAGTGCGGCCGCGCACGCGATGAGGAACGTGCCGCGCCGGGTCGGTCTATCCTTCTCCGGCATCTCGTAAGCCTCCTCCCTTGCCGACGCGACGCGCCGCCCGCGCCGCAGGCTCACGCTATCGGTGCTTGACCTCGCCCCAGGGGCATGGCCGAGGCTGAGCACGTGACAGAACACGAGGAGTGGATGACCGCCGGACGGTTCGGCGCAGAGACGCTGCTGTCCGCGAAGGCGCTGCGGATCTACGCCGAGCGCGGGCTGCTGCAGCCGCGCCGCATCGATGAGAGCACCGGCTACCGCTACTACTCGCCCGACCAGGTGCCTACCGGATGGCTGATCGCGTTGCTGCGCTCGGCCGACCTGTCGCTCGAGCAGATCGCCGCGATCCTCGACCGCGCCGAGGCCGACCCCGCGGGCGCGGTCGCCCTGCTCGACGCCGCGGTCGCCTCGATGCACCGCCGCGTGCAGGCAAACGACGCCGTGCTCGCCCGAGCGCGGCTCCATCTCACGAAGGAGACCCCCATGTCCGCTGTCGAGACCACGATCGAGGCCGACCGGCCCGTGCTCAGCGTCATGCGCCGGATGGCGCCGCACGAGATGGACGAGATCATCCACACCGAGACGACCCGGCTCCGGCAGGTCGCCGCACGCGCCGGGCTCACTCCGACGGGCGACCCGTTCGGGGTCTTCCACGCCCCCGTCACCGGCGACTCCGACGGTCCGCTCGAGATCGTGCTGCCCGTCGACGGCCTCATCGACGAAACCGACGGCGTCCGCAGCTATCGGATGACGGGCGGCCAGCTCGCGCTCCGCCACGCCGAGGGCCGCGAGACCGACTTCCCCGAGATCCTGGCGCTCTACGACGAGGTGCACGCATGGATCACGGATGCCGGGGGCACGCCGGTCGGCCCGCCGCGGGAGATCTGGCACAACTCGCCCCGCGACGACGAAGACCTGCGGCTGACCGTCGCTTGGCCGTTCACGGACGGAGGCCGCTGACCGCCGCCAAGAGCTCGATGGCCCTCAGAGCCGCCGCACCATCGCGACGACCCGGTGCGTCGCGACGAACCCGACCCCCTCGTAGAGCCGGTTGGCTCCGGTGGGGGAGTCGGTGTCGACATCGAGCACGGCACGCTCCAGCCCCTCGGCCGTGATCGCCTCGAGGGCGGCCGCGATGACGAGCGGTGCGAGCCCCTGCTTTCGGTGCGACCGGACGACGCCGATCAGGTCGATGTAGGCGTGGGATGCCCCGAGCGCCGCGAAGTCCTCCTCGTTAACCGAGGCGAGGCAGAACGCGACGAGCTGCCCGTCGTCCGTAACGGCCATGCGGGACAGGTCGGGGCGGAAGAAGTCGCCGCCGACGAACTGCTGCCAGCGTTCCTCGTTCGACGGCAGGCTTCCCCAATGGTCTCGGAAGGCGTCGTTGCGCGCGGCGAGCGCGTCGGCATCCCGTGCCCGGTGGTACGGCACGAGAGAGATGCCCTCCGGCACCGGAAGGGTGGTGACGGGCTGGGCGAGGTCGCGCTCCATCGTCGAGAACCAGCGCTCGGCCGTGTACCCCTGCGCCGCGAGGATCGTGGCGTGGTCGGTGTTGGGCTCTTCGACGTACGCCTTGAGCCGACCCTCCGACCCGCCGCCCTCGAGCGATTGCGCCGCCCGCGCGACCTGCTGCTGCGCCCGCGCGTCGAGCCAGCGCAGCAGTGCGGTGCCGATGCCGCGGCGGCGCCACTGCGGGTGGACCGCACCGCTCAGGTCGACCGACAGCATCCCTCCGGCCCGCGACGGGTGAAGTGCGCTGACGCCGGTCGCGACGATCTCGCCGTCGGCGGTGACGGCGACCAGGGTGTCCCGCGCGGGGTCGATGTGCGTCGACTCGAACGCCTCGGCCACGTCCTGCCGCGGAGTCGTCCACGTGGGGTGGTCGACCGCGTCGGCCGCGCTGACGACCGCGTGGATCGCGTCGATGTCGGCGGATGCCGCTGCGCGCCACACGGCGATCGCCGGGTGCGAGGGGAGCTGGGGCCCGGGTGTCTTCTCGAGACGATCGGCGAGGTGCGCGGGGGTCACCGGGCCGACACTACTCGACGCCGTCGACGGCCCGCCCCCGCACGCCGATGGCTCGAGTCTGCGTGCCGACGGTTTTCGCGATCTCGACGATCACTTTGGAACCATTCGGAGCCGACCGGACACTAACAGGTGTGAATGACGATGACGCCGCCGATTGGGCGCTGGTGCTCGCCGATGACCCGCGAGGTCTGACGCGCCTCTTCGAACGTCATGAAAGGCGCCTCCTGCGACACGCGGCGCGGACACTCGACGTTGCCGACGATGCAAAGGATGCCGTCGCGATCGGCCTCTTCGAGCTCTGGCGTCGGCGCCGCGCCGTTCATCTGGTCGCAGGGTCGCCTGTCCCCTGGCTGTTCACCGCGGTGAGCAACGCCGCCCTCAACCTGGAGAGATCGCGCCGACGCTACCGTGACTTGCTGCGTCGCGCCCCCATTCCTGAACGGACTGATCGGTCGGACGTCGATGAGTCGGGGGTTCTCGCTGCATTGAAGCGACTGCCCGCCAGGGAAAGGCATGTCATCGTCCTCGCCGTCCTCGAGGGCTACTCCGAACGAGAAACCGCAGACGCACTCGGTGTTCCTGCGGGAACGGTCAAGTCGAGACTCGCGAGAGCGAAAGCGCGATTGCGCGGAGAACTGGAAGGACTGGTGGCCCGATGAACGGTCCCGAACTCACTCCTGCCGAGCGCAGGAATTTTCACGAGATGCTTCGTCGCGGCGCGACGACCATCTCACGGCGACGGCGTCTGCGAGCGCAGACCTTCGCGGTCTCTTTCGCGGCGGTAGTCGTTGCGGCGATCACGGTGGCAGCGATCGGCACGGCTCAGCTGACCCAGAGCTCCACTGTCGCAACAACACCGACGGGAACGGCGCTCCCGACGCCTCCCTCGACGCCGACGCCCGCCCCGACACCGACGTCCACGGCTCCGGAGCACGGCGTCGCGACGTCGCCACCTCCCACCACGTCGCCGCCTGACGGAGGGAATCCGCCCTCGTCCGAGGAGCCTGAGCCGGTGACATTCACCTACCGATGCTTCACGCCCGAAAGCGGTGAGCTGGAAGGGGAGTTCGCCAGCTGGGAAGAGGTGTGGGCGATGCCGACGGTCACTTCGTGCGAGCCGTTCAAACACGGCTCTGTTGTCACGCCGGAGCAGGAAGCGGCGATCGATTTGGCGCTCCCCGCGTACGCCGGGGACCGGGAGGAGGCGTTGGTGGGTCTGCACGCCCAGTGCGCGATCACCGACAACGGATACCTCAGCATCGACCCGCTCAGCGGGAACCAGATCTACGAGGTGGAAGGAATGCTCGCACTGTGCCCCGACAGGCCCGGGGCGGACACCCTCGCCGCTGCCTTGCCGACGCACTGATCCGCAAGAGCGAGCTTTCGCTCACACGACCAGCCAGACTGAGACGCATCAGCTCGCCTCGCGTGCCGCTCCTCGGTTCATCCGATCGCGTGTTCGCTCCGAACACCTGTTGAAGGGATGACATGAGCACTCACACCAGCGGTAAGCGGTTCACTCTGTGGGCCGCCCTCTCGGGGATCGTCGCGGGCGCGGTGTTCCTCGCCATCGCGGAACTCGCAGCCCTCCTGTTCTCGAGCACGGCGAGTCCGATCCTCGCCGTGGGATCGTTCGTCGTCGACATCGTGCCGCGGCCGCTCAAGGAGTTCGCGATTACGACGTTCGGCGAGTACGACAAGGTTGCTCTGCTCGCGGGGCTCGGCCTCGCGGTCGCGATCGCGTCGGCGATCGCCGGCATCCTCGAGTACGTGCGACCGCCCGTCGGCGTGATAGCGCTCTTCGTCGCGGGGATCCTGTCGGGTGCGGCGATCGTCACCCGCGCCGACGCCACGCCGCTGGCGTTCCTCCCGCCCACGCTCGGCACGCTCGGCTCCGCCGCGGTCCTGTTCCTGCTCGGACGGTGGCTGCGCGGCTGGCGAGGCGACACCCACACCGGTGAGGCAGAGGGCCTCGACCGCCGCCGTTTCCTGCTGACGACCGCCATCGCCGGGGCATCCGCTGTGGTCGTGGGCGTTACGGCGCGCGCCGTGAGCGCCGCCACCGCCTCGGCCGACGCCATCCGTCGGGCGCTCAAGCTGCCGGCCCCGAGAAGCACCGTGACGATCCCCGCGGGTGCCGAGCTCGACGTGAAGGGCATCAGCCCCCTGATCACCCCCAACGCGGACTTCTACCGCGTCGACACGGCGCTCACCGTGCCCACGGTCGACCCCTCGACGTGGCGGCTCGTCATCGACGGGATGGTCGACCAGCGCGTCGAGCTGACCTTCCAGGACCTGCTCGACATGGGCCTCGACGAGTACGCGATCACGCTCACGTGCGTCTCGAACGAGGTCGGCGGTGGGCTCGTCGGCAACGCCATCTGGCAGGGCGTGCCACTGCGTGAGGTGCTCAAGATGGCGGGGCCGAAGGCGGATGCCGACATGATCCTCTCCCGCAGCGTCGACGGGTACACGGCCAGCACTCCGCTGTCGGCCGGGACCGACGAGAACATCGACGCGATCCTGGCCGTGGCGATGAACGGCGAGCCGCTGCCGCCTGAGCACGGCTTCCCCGTCCGCATGGTGATCCCCGGGCTCTACGGCTACGTCTCGGCGACCAAGTGGGTGACCGAGCTCAAGATCACCACCTTCGCCGCAGACGAGGCGTACTGGACCCCGCGCGGATACTCCGCCGAGGCGCCCATCAAGTTCTCCTCACGTCTCGACACCCCGAAGAGCGGTACCCCGGTCGCGTCCGGCAAGGTGCCCCTCGCGGGCGTCGCGTGGGCGCAGACTGTGGGCATCGAGCGCGTCGAGGTCAGCATCGACGACGGCGATTGGCAGTCGGCGAAGCTCTCGACGCCGATCAACGAGGACACCTGGGTGCAGTGGGTCCTCGAGTGGGACGCCACGCCCGGCCCCCACTACATCGCGGTGCGTGCGATCAACAAGAACGGCGAGACCCAGATCGAGGAGCGCGCGCCGATTGCCCCCGACGGCTCGACCGGGTGGCAGCGCTCGCTCATCACCGTCTCGTGACCGCCTGCTGGCGACCGCCTAGGGTGAGCACGTGACCCTCCGCGCCTACGTCATCACGGTGTCCGACCGCTCGGCATCCGGCGAACGAGAGGACCGCGGCGGGCCGCTCGCCGTCGCGCTCCTCGGCGAGGCCGGCATTCCGTGCGACGGCAGCGAGATCGTCCCCGACGGAGCGGATGCCGTGGAGCAGGCGCTCCGCCGTGCGCTCGCGACCCCGGCCCGGCTCATCGTCACGACCGGCGGCACCGGAGTGGGTCCGCGAGACCGCACCCCCGAGGGCACGGAGCGCGTGGTGACGCGAGCGATCCCGGGCATCGCCGAGGAGCTCCGCCGCGTCGGCCTCGCCGACACCCCCATGTCGCTGCTCTCCCGCTGCGTCGCGGGCGTCGTCGAGCCCGAGGGGGCGCTGATCGTCAACCTCCCGGGCTCGACCCGAGCGGTGGCCTCCGGCATCCCGGTGATCGTGTCGGTCGCCCGGCACGTGGTCGATCAGGCGAAGGGCGGGGACCACTCGTGAATACGGTGCGGATCGCGCGGCTCGAAGAAACCGCGCTCGACGTCGAGGCGCATCTGCGCGCCGTCGAGGACCCCCGATACGGCGCGGTGACGACGTTCATCGGGCGGGTGCGCGACAACGATCCGGATGCCGCGACCACGGTCGTCGGGCTCGAGTACAGCTCCCACCCCGACGCCGAGGCGACGTTGCACCGCATCGCCGCGGAGGCGGGGGATGCCGCGGACGCCGTCGTCGCCGTCAGCCACCGCGTCGGCAGCCTCGCCGTCGGCGACGCGGCAGTCGTCATCGCGGTCGCGTCGGAGCATCGCGCCGAGGCGTTCGAGGTCTGCCGCGCGATCATCGAGACGATCAAGACCGACCTGCCGGTGTGGAAGCGTCAGGTCGAGGAGGACGGCACGACGGCCTGGAAGGGCATCGGCGGCTGAACCGCGCTCACCCACCCGCCCTTATCCTCCGGCGAACGGCGGCAGCACGTCGATGAGGCGCGCGTCGGCGAGCGAGGCGTCGCCGTCGGTCCGCACGCCGTCGACCAGCACGGCGCAGTCGGGCAGCACGAACCACAGCTTCGGGTGCTCGTCGAGCACGGCGGTGCGGAGCTCGTCGAGGGTCGCCTCGGTCCGCTCCTCGCTCTCGGTTCCGGCGGCCTCGGCGGCTGCCGCGAAGTAGCGCACGAGGGTCATGCCCGCTCCTCCTCGCCGGTGCGCACCCAGTCGCCCGAGCGCCCGCCGGACTTCGCGACGATGCGGACGTTCTCGATGACGACCGCGCGGTCGAGTCCCTTGATCATGTCGACGACGGCGAGCGCCGCGACCGACACCGAGGTGATGGCCTCCATCTCGACGCCGGTGCGGTCGGCGGTGCCGACGGTCGCCTCGATCTCGACGCCCTCGTCGGTGATGTCGAGTTCGACGGATGCCCGGTGCACGCCGATGACGTGCGCCAGGGGCAGCAGCGTGGCGGTGGACTTCGCCGCCTGGATGCCGGCGATCCGGGCCACGGCGAGCACGTCGCCCTTCGGCGCGGTGCCGTCGCGGAGCGCGGCGATCACGTCGGCGCTGCACCGGACGAACCCGCGGGCGGTCGCCGTGCGGACCGTCGGGGTCTTCGCTGTGACGTCGACCATGTGCGCCCGGCCGGCCGAATCGAGGTGGGGAAAGCTCATCCCACCAGCATGACATCTACGTCGTCGCCGACGGCCACGCGTGCGACCTCGGCGGGAACGATCGCGAACGCGGATGCCCGTGCCAGCCCGCCGGCCAGGTGCGAGCCCGAGCCGCCCGCCGTCGCGGGGCGCACCGTGCGGGCGACGAGGTCGACGACCGCGGGCAGGTATTGGCGACGCCCAGGCGGTGTTGTCCACGACTCCGCGGCGGTGAGGGTGACCCGCGGGCGCTGGATGACCGAGCGACCCTGCAGGGCGAGGAGGGCGGGGCGCACGAACACCTCGAACGACACGGCGACGCTGACCGGGTTGCCGGGAAGGCCGAACACGAGGCATCCGTCACCCACTGTGCCGAACGCCTGCGGCTTGCCCGGCTGCATGGATACCCGGGTGAACTCGACCTCGCCGTGGCCGTCGAAGGCGGCACGGACGGGTTCGTAGGCGCCGGCGCTCACGCCGCCGGTGAAGACGATGACGTCGGCCCCGGCCGCGCGGGCGTCGGCGGTCACCTGCGCGACCTCCGCACCGTCGTCCGACACGCGGGAGGTGAGGACGAGCTCGGCATCCGCTTCGACGACGAGCTGCGCGAGGAGCGGTCCGTTCGAGTCGGGAATGAGCCCCCGCCGGACGGGCTCACCCGGAGCGAGCAGCTCGCTGCCGGTGGAGATCACGGCGACGCGGGGTGCTCGGGCGACGGTCACCACGTCGATGCCCGCCGCGACTGCCGCGGCCACCTGGAACGGTCCCAGGCGCTCGCCCGCATCGATCACGACATCGCCGGTGCGCAGGTCCGCGCCGCGGCGGCGGATGAACGCGCCCGGCGTCGGCGCCTCGAGCACCTCGACGGTGCCGAGCGAGTCGGCCAGGCCGCCGGCCGTGCTCTCGAACGGCACGATCGCGTCGGCGTCGGTCGGCGTCGGTGAGCCAGTCATGATGCGCGCCGCCTCGCCCGCGGCGAGCGGCGGATCGGTCGCGACCCCCGCCGGCAGGTCCGCGACGACACGGAGCGAGACGGGATGCCCCGGCCCCGCCGCGGCGACGTCGGCGGCGCGCACGGCGAACCCGTCCATCGCGGAGTTGTCGAAGAGGGGGATGTCGTGCGCGGCGAGGGCCGGTGCCGTGAGCGTGCGCCCCGCGGCGTGGCCGACGGGGAGCGTCTCGCCGCCGATCGGGCGCACGGCGGCGAGGACGCGGACGAGCTGGTCCTCGACGCTGCGGAGCCCGCTCATGCGCCGGCCGCCGCGGTCGCCGCCGAGCGGAGCGGGAGCTCGTGCTGGCGGCTCGAGAGCGCGTCGAGCACGAGCATGCGGCCGAGCAGCGGCTGGCCGTTGCCGATCGCGAGCTTGACAACCTCGGTGGCCAGGATGCCGCCCACCTGCACGCAGAGCGCGCCGAGCACGCCGACCTGCGCGCACGTCGGCGGATCGCCCTCCGTCCCGACGGCGAACAGGTCGTTCAGCACGACGGGATCGCCCTCGGTCGGCCGCGACCAGAAGACGGTGACCTGCGCGTGCCATTCGCGCACGGCTCCCCAGACGAGCGGCAGCCCGAGCGCCTCAGTGGCCGCCGCGACGGCGCGACGGGTCGCGAACGAGTCGCTCGTGTCGATGACGATGTCGGCGCCCCCGAAGAACTCCTGCGCGTTGCTCTCGTCGAGACGCGCGGTGATCGGGGTCACGACGGTGACAGGGGACAGGGCGGCGACCGCGCGCACGGTGCTCTCGGTCTTGTGCACGCCGATGTCCTCGATGCGGTGCGCGATCTGGCGCTGCAGGTTGTGCAGCTCGACGGTGTCGTCGTCGACGACGATGATCTCGCCGACGCCCGCGGCGGCGAGCGCGAGGATCGCCGGCGAGCCGATGCCGCCCGCACCCACGACGGCGACGCGGGTGTTCGCGAGCCGTCGCTGCCCCTCGTCGCCGATGCCCTTCAGCACCGTGTGGCGCGCGGTGCGCCGGCGCTCGTCGGGATCCAACTCGGGCACGGGATCGACCAACGGGCGCATGTCCCGAGTGTACGTGTCTCGGTGATGGCAGGGCCCGTCGCGGAATCGGATGCCTACGAGCGAACGGGTCCGCATATGCGGCATCGTAGGCCCCGAATCAGCCGCGTGTGCGGCATGATCGAACCATGACGACCTACCGTGTGGCCCGGGCCGCCCGTCTGCTGGGTGTGAGCGACGACTCCGTGCGGCGCTGGATAGACCAGGGCCTGCTCCCCGTGACCGATGCGGTGCCCGCCGAGATCCCCGGCGAAGCCCTCGCAGCGTTCGCGGTGACCATGGCGAACGATCCCGGTGACGGCTTCGAGCATCGCTCCAGCGCGCGCAACAGCTTCGTCGGGATCGTCACGCGGGTGCAGGTCGACGGGGTCATGGCGCAGGTCGACATCCAGGCCGGTCCCCACCGGGTGGTGTCGCTGCTGTCGGCCGAGGCGGTGCGCGAGTTGCAGCTCGAGGTCGGGACGACGGCGCGCGCGTCGGTGAAGGCCACGAACGTCGTCGTCGAGCTGGCGGGGGACTGACGTGCGCCGCCCGGCCGTCGCGCTCGCTGCGCTCGTGCTCGCGCTGACGGGCTGCGCCGCCTCGACTCCGCCGGCGTCGGACGACGACGTGAACGGAACGCTGACCGTGTACGCCGCGGCATCCCTGCAGGCATCGTTCGACGAGATCGCCGACGCGTTCACGGCGCAGCATCCGGACGTGCGGATCAGTCCCGTGTACGACGGCTCGTCGACGCTCGCCACGCAGATTGCCGAGGGGGCGCCCGCCGACGTCTTCGCGTCCGCCGACGAGGCGACGATGGCCAAGGTGTCGGAGCTCGCACCCGACCCCGCCGTCTTCGCGACGAACACGCTCGTGATCGTCGTCCCGGCGGGCAACCCGAAGAAGGTCGCGTCGCTGGCCGATTTGTCGGGCGTCGTGACGGTGCTCTGCGCACCCGAGGTGCCGTGCGGCGCGGCATCCGCTCGACTGCTCGAGGGCGCGGATGTCACGGTCGACCCTGCGAGCCTCGAGCAGAACGTGACCGCGGTGCTCACGAAGGTGGCAGCGGGCGAGGCCGATGCGGGACTCGTCTACGCGACCGACGTGGTCGGGCGCGACGATGTCGAGGCGATCGTCCCCCGGGGCAGCGGCGACGTCGTAAACCGGTACGAGATCGCTGCCCTGACGGATGCCGCGAACCCCGCGGCCGCCGATGCGTTCGTCGCGTTCGTGCTGTCGGATGCCGGGCAGCGGATCCTCGCGGACCGCGGGTTCGGGGCGCCGTGAGCGCGGGGCGCGGCTACGTCCCGCGCACGCTGTCGGTACCGGCGCTGATCGGGTTGTCGTTCCTGATCCTGCCGCTCGTCGCGCTCATCGCCCGGGTGCAGTGGTCGACGTTCGTCGCCGACGTGACGTCGCCCGCGGCCCTGTCGGCGCTGGGCCTCTCGCTTGGCACGGGGGCTGCGGCGACCGCGGTGTGCGTCGTGATCGGGGTGCCGTTGGCGTTGCTGATCGCGCGGTCGGGTCCCCGCCTGGCGGCGGTGCTGCGGGCGGCGGTAACGGTGCCGCTCGTGCTGCCGCCGATGGTCGGCGGGATCGCGCTGCTGTACCTGTTCGGTCGGCAGGGGTGGCTCGGCGGGTGGGGGCTGTCGTTCACGACGCCCGCCGTCGTGGTCGCGCAGACGTTCGTGGCGCTGCCGTTCCTCGTGCTCGCCGTCGAGGGCGCCGTGCGCTCGACCGGGGTGGAGTTCGAGCGCACCGCCGCCGCGTTGGGCGCCGGACGTTGGACGATCCTGCGGCGCATCACGCTGCCGCTCGCGGCCCCCGGGATCGTGGCCGGTGTCGTGCTGTGCTTCGCCCGCGCGATCGGCGAGTTCGGCGCGACCGCGCTGTTCGCCGGCAACCGGCCCGGCGTCACCCAGACGATGCCGCTCGCGATCTACACGGCGTTCAACGGCGCCGGGGTGACGCAGGGCACGGCCGTCGCGCTCGCGCTGCTGCTGCTCGCCGCGGCGGTACTGGTGCTGATGCTGGTGCGCGGCTGGCGACCGGGAGCGGTGCGATGAGCGGGCTGCGGGCGCACGTCGTGGTGGAGCGTCCGCGGTTCCTGGTGGACGTCGAGATCGATGCGGATGCGGGCGAGACGGTCGCGGTCATGGGTCCGAGCGGCGCGGGCAAGTCGACGCTTCTGGAGGCGCTCGCCGGTCTCGTGCCGCTCGACGGCGGCGAGATCGCGGTGGCCGGTCGCACAGTCGAGCGGGCGGCCGTTCCGCGGGTGCGCACGCCGCCGATGCAGCGCGGCGTGGTGCTGCTCGGGCAGGATCCGCGGCTGTTCCCGCACCTCAGCGCGCGCGAGAACGTCGCGTTCGGTCCGCGCGCGTCCGGGGTGCCGGCCGCCCAGGCGCGCGCCGAGGCCGACGCGTGGCTCGAGCGGGTGGGTCTCGGCGGGACGGGTTCGCGGATGCCGCGCGAGTTGTCGGGAGGCGAGCAGCAGCGCGTCGCGATCGCGCGGGCGCTGTCGGCGTCGCCGCGGGTAGTGCTGCTCGACGAGCCGTTGGTCGCGCTGGATCCCGTGACGGCGTCGGCCATCCGCGGGATGCTGCGCGAGCAGCTCGCCGGCACGACGACCGTCGCGGTCACGCACGACGCCGACGACGCGGTCGCCCTCGCCGAGCGGCTGTTCGTGATCGAGGCGGGAACCGTGGTGCAGAGCGGCGGGGTGCGCGAGGTGCTGCGGGCCCCGGCATCCGCTTTCGTCGCGTCGATCGCGGACATGAATCGGATGCCGGGGGTCGCCGCGCGCGGCGTGTGGCGGGGTGCGGCGGGGCAGGTGCTGACGAGCACGGATGCCGCGTCGACCGCGCTCGCCGCCGGGGACGGTGTCGGGCTCGCCGCTGTGTTCCGGCCGGGCGACGTGCGGATCGTGGGGGCTGCGGGCGACAACGCGTGGTCGGCGACGGTGGTGGGGGTGGAGCCGACGCTGTCGGGAGCGCGAGTGCGGACGACGGCGGGTGCGGTGGACGTGCGGGGGATGTCGCTCTCGGCGGGCGAGACGGTATGGCTGCAGGTCGACCCGTCCCGCGTGCGGTTCGTCGCGGTACCGGCTACTTCCGGTTGACCCAGACGTTGTCGGAGAGCATGTCGCGGTCCTCGCCGCCGCGGTGGCTGAGGTCGGCGGCCACGCTCGCGCTGTCGCTGATCCGTACCGAGACGGAGTCGCGCGCGCATTCCGTGGTCTGCCAGGCGTCGTCGAGGGTGAGCGACAGGCACAACGAGTCGCCGTCACCCGCTGCACGCGCCAGGTAGACGTCGTACGCGTCGGCTTTCCCGACGTATCGCAGCGTCGCGATGTCGATCGCGCCGTCGGCCCCGTCGACGACGGCGCCGGGGCGGTCAGCGGCGGTCTGCTCGCGGGCGAACTCGGTCGGCGCGCATGCCGTGAGGAGCAGGGCGGACGCGGCGAGGACCGGCAGGGCGATGCGGCGCAGACTCATGCGCCGAAACGTACCGCGGGATCGTCACCCGACGGGGGGATTGGTGCCGACTTCCCAGCCCGTGGGCGGTCTGACAGGCCGCCTCGCCGGTCAGGGCGATTAAGCTCGGAAGATGGGATGCCGCGGGAGGATGAGCCGGTGACGGCCGTGCCGATCTCGCTCGGCCGACCGCCGCAGGTACCCGCCGCAACGGTGCCCGACCCGGCCGTCGGCCTCGTCGACACGCACGGCCGTGTCCACCGCGATCTGCGCATCTCACTGACCGACCGGTGCTCGCTGCGCTGCACGTACTGCATGCCCGAGCAGGGCAACGAGTGGCTGGCGCGCACGAGCATCCTGACGACGGATGAGATCGTCGAGATCGCGCAGGTGGCGGCGGGTCTCGGCATCCGCACCTTCCGGCTGACCGGCGGCGAGCCGTTGCTGCGGACGGACATCGTCGACGTGGTGCGTCGGGTCGCAGCGATCTCGGGGCCCGACGGTCCGGTCGAGGTGGCGATGACGACGAACGGGATCCGGCTGGCCGAGGTGCTGCCCGACCTGGTCGACGCGGGTCTGACGCGGTTGAACATCAGCATCGACACGATCGATCGCGAGCGGTTCGCCGCGCTGACGCGGCGTGACCGGCTCGATGACGTGCTCGAGGGGATTGCGGCAGCCGCGGCATCCGATCTGAAGCCTCTGAAGCTGAACGCCGTCGCGATGCGGGGCGTCAACGACGACCAGCTGGCCGACCTCGTCGCGTTCGCGATGGAGGCGGGCGCGCAGTTGCGGTTCATCGAGCAGATGCCGCTGGATGCGGGACACACGTGGGATCGCAGCGCGATGGTGACGCGCGAGGAGATCCTGGCAGCGCTGTCGGAGCGGTGGTCGCTGGAGCCGGTGCCCGGCCGCGGCGGCGCTCCGGCCGAGAAGTGGCGGATTGACGGTGGCCCGCACGAGGTCGGCGTGATCGCGTCGGTGACCGCGCCGTTCTGCGGTGCGTGCGACCGTCTGCGGCTGACCGCCGACGGTCAGTTCCGCAACTGCCTGTTCTCGCTGACCGAGTACGACGTGACGAGCGCGGTGCGCGGGATGCCGGGGGATGCCGCGCCCGCCGATCGGCGTCGCGTGATCGCCGAGGTGCTGCACGCGTGCGTGCTGGGCAAGCTGCCCGGGCACGCGATCAACGACCCGTCGTTCCTGCAGCCCGCGCGGGGGATGAACGCGATCGGGGGCTGACCAGCCCGAAAGTGCCCTACTGGTCGAGGTTGTCGCGCATTTCCTGGAACGAGCCCGAGTCGAGCACCTCGCCCGTCGAGTTGTCGACGAAGTCGACGGTCACGTCGATGTCGTCCGCGGCAACTCCCGTGAACTGCTGGAAGAGCGCGCCCTGCATGTAAAAGCCGAGCACGAGGAACCCTTCCATCGCGTTGTACGTGGCGGGATCGACCGACACCGTGAAGGAAGTCATCGCGTCGTTGAAGTCGACGGCGGTGACAGAGTTGGTGTCGTCGGCGACGAGTTCGTCGGCGGATTCCCGCGCGGAAGATCGCATGTCGGCGAGCATCTCGTCCCGCTGAGACTTCGTCATCGTGTAGACGACGGTGTCGCCCTCGACCACGGCCGAGAGCCCCTTCTCCTTCGCGCTCGCGACGATCTCATCGTCGGTGAGCGCGCCCTCCGGGTCGAGCATCGACTTCGCCACCTTGACGTCGACCGTCGTCAGTTGCTCGTCGACCTCGATCGCTGCAGGTGTGGCGGGTGCGCTGCTCGTGGCCTCATCGCCGGCGGCTGCACATCCCCCCAACAGCAGGGCTCCCGCGGCAGTGAACGAGACGAGTGCGTGACGAATCTTCATTTTTCTCCCCCAGTGATCGCCGGATCCCCGGCCTGAGTGAGCCTACCGACTGGGGCGGACACGGACACCTTCGTCGGTGACATCCAGTCCCTTGATCACGCCGGGGGCGTCGCTCGCCTGTTCTGACGGCGACGTCGGCCTGCTGCGACCGAACCCGGGACGGACCTTGCGCTCGCCGCCGACGTCGGCGAGCCTCAGGTCATGTGGGATCGAGAGGCAGCTGTTGAGGCCGCCGACGCGTGGATCGCCGGTTACATCCGCGCGTGGGAGACCAACGACCCGGACGACATCCGTTCGCTGTTCACGCCGGCGGCGGAGTACCGCGACGGCCCATCAACGCCCCCATGGGTCGGTCACGACGCGATCATCGCGGGCTGGCTCGCGCAGAAGGATGAGCCCGGCACGTGGTCGTTCGACTACGAGCTCACCGCTGTCGACGGTGACATCGCAATCATCCGCGGTCGGACGAGCTACCCGAGTTCGACCGAGAAGAGTCGGCAGTACGACAACCTCATGGTCATCGAGCTGACCGACGACGGCCGCGCCAAATCGTTCACCGACTGGTTCGTGACGTCCGACGCAGGCGAAGCCGTCTCGTAGCGTCGCGTCCGCTTGAACGGCTCAGCCCATCGCAGGGTCGGCTCCGCCTAGGGCGACGTTGTCGGTCGAGGATCGCCTTCTTCGCGCAACCGAGGCTCCACGCGTCGCTCGGGCCGCAATCCCGACTTATCGGAGTAGAACGCGCGGATGGCATCCATGTCCGCGCCCACGTCGCCGATGAGCGTGAGCGTCGGTCCCAGCCCGGTGGTCATGGTGGTGCGGTCCACATACCCGAGCGTGACGGCGAGGCCGGCCTCCCGGGCGATGCGGTAGAAGCCCGACTTCCAGTGCCCGACGCCGCCGCGCGTGCCCTCCGGCGTCACCACGAGGCCGAAGACCTCACCGTCGCGGATGCGCTGCACGAGCGCGTCGACCACTCCAGCGGGGTTCGCTCTGTCGACCGGGATGCCGCCGATCGAGCGCATCAGCGGGCCGCGCCAGCCGCGGAAAAGACTCTCCTTGCCCAGCCAGCGGAACCGCATCTTCAGGCGCCACGCGATGGCCAGCATGAGCACGAAGTCCCAGTTGGACGTGTGCGGCGCCCCCAGGACGACGGTGGGCTGGGTCGGCGCGGGCTCGGTCGCGAGCGTCCATCGGCTGAACGTCCAGTAGACCCGGGCGACGAGGCGGAGCATGCCGTAACCGTAACGCTCCGGCGCGCTCCCCGGACTCAAGGGGCGAGGGGCTTGCGCTCGGGGCTTTTTCGGGCGGTCAATGGCGACGAGTGCTGAGCCGGGCGGCACTTTGCTGACCCTCCGCGGTCTCGCGTGGTCCTGAAAGTGGTCTTCGATGCCCACTCGCAAGCAGTTCACCGATCTCGCCTGCGGCATCACCGGTCGGTTCGTCAGCCGGTACAACGACATCGGCCGGCGCTGGGGGATCGGGGTGCTCAGTCCCCGGATCGCCTGAGCACAGGGTCGTGAGTGCCGTCCAACGAGGCGCTACTCAGTGTCGCTCAGCCCTGATCCCCAACGTCCGAGTGCCGCGATCGCGTCCGCCAGGTCGAGGCCGCGATCGGTCAGGGCGTAGGCGCGGGTGTTGTGCTTCAGCGGAAGACGGCGGAGCACGCCTGCGGCTTCGAGTTCCTTGAGGCGGGTCGCCAGCATGTTCGTCGGTGCACCGAGCTCACGCTGAAGGTCGCCGTAGCGCTGTGGACCCTCGAGCAGCCGCTCCACAATGAGCAGAGCCCACCGCGCGCCGACGATGTCGAGGGCGGCAGCGAGGTCGCTCACGAGGTCTGATCGGCGTCCGGCTTCATCCAGAACGGGGAGTAGTGGTAGCCGTCGGGGTCGTCGAACTGCCGCTGGTACATGAAGGGGTAGTCGTCGGTGTCGCCGACGCGGCCGCCCGCGGCTCGCGCCCGTTCGACCATCGCGTCGACGGCTTCCCGGCTGTCGAGATCGAAGGAGACGGTCACCTTCGACGGGGTGTCGGGACCGCCGATCAGATCCTCGACGCCGCCGACGCTCGCGTACATCTCGCGGCTGCCGAGCATGACGTACTGGTCGGGCGCGATCGCGAAGCAGGACACGTTGTGGTCGGACATGTCCGCGTTGAGAGTCCATCCGAGGGCGGTGTAGAAGGCCGTGGCGCGTTCGACATCGGCGACAGGACAGGTGATGAAGAGGCTCATGTGGGGATACTTGCAAAATGCAAGTACGCCGTCAAGACCCGTGGGCGCGAGCACCCTTTGGTGCGGCAAGAGAGGTGGTCACTCGCCCTCGGCAGTCTGCCGGTCGATGATGTCTTCGACGCCACCCGGGAAGCGGTGGACTTCCTGCGGCCAGTCGAGGCTGAGGGCGAGGCGTCCCGCCCAGTAGCGTGCGTCGTCGTCAGTGGAAACGTTGATCACGGTGAACCCGCCGAGGTGCTCTTGAGTTTCGACGAAGGGTCCGTCGGTGAACGCCGGCTCGCCGCCCCTCAGCTGCACGCTGAAGAGCGCCGTCGACGCGTCGATGCCGCCGTCCGCGAAGACGAACACGCCCGCCTGCTTCATCTCTTCGAGCACTGCCATCGACGCCTGGCTCTTGGTCTGCAGCTGCTCTGTGGTTTGCGGCGGCACCCATTCGTCGTTGAAGGCGATGAGGTAGTTCGGCACTGTCGTCTCCTCTTGTCGAGATAGCGGCCCCGGCTCGGCACCGCGGTCGCAGCGATTCGTTCGGGCCGCCCACACAGCTCATGAACGGCGACCTGCGGGTACGACACTAGGGCGCGATCTGGATCGCCGGGAGGGGTCTGGTCACGAGGATGTACCCGACGGGTCCGTGGCATCGCAAGCCTCTGCCTCTGCGCACGCATCGCGGACAGACTCCGGGTGTGAGTGACGTCCCAGAAGATCTCGATGCAGTCCGCTTAGGCGACGGGCCCCTCCCCGAGGCTGCCGCCGCGTCCCTCGCAGCGGCTGATCGAGTCGCTGGGTTCGGGACGGACGTTCCCGCGACTCTCGTGTGGGTCGTTTCCGCGGGCGCGGCTGTGAGTGAACAGTGGTCGCTCGCCGAGCAGTGGACCTTCCTCGCAGCGGTCGCGTTCCGAGATGTGGCGGCGGCGCGCATTCTCGAACCTCACCTGGACGCACTCACCATCCTCGAGCAGGCGCGTCGGAGTGGCTGCGAGGTCGATCTCGCCTCGATCGGCGCGGGCTCTGAATCATCGTGGGGTGTGTTCGCTGCCGAAGGTGCGGGAGTGCGGCTCGAGGCGCAGATGGTCGGCTCCCGGTGGCACCTCTCGGGGACTAAGCCGTGGTGTTCGCTCGCGCAGCAGGTGACGCATGCGCTCGTCACCGCATGGGTCGGCGACGAGCGTCGGCTGTTCGCGGTCGAGATGCAGCGACCCGAGGTCGCCCCCCGGTCGGGACCATGGCATGCCCGCGGACTCGACCAGATCGTGAGTGCTCCGGTCGACTTCGCAGACGCGCCCGCGGTGCCCGTCGGTGAACCGGGCTGGTATCTGCGTCGGCCCGGTTTCGCAGCCGGAGGGATCGGCGTGGCGGCATGTTGGTGGGGTGGCGTCTTGCCGCTACGTTCCGCCCTGCGGGATGCCGCGCGTCGTCCTGGTGCCGACCAGTTGTCGCGCGTGCATCTCGGGAACGCGGACATGGCGCTCTGGGGCGCGCGCCTCGCCCTCCGCACCGCCGCGAAGGAGATGGACGGCTCAGCGGCGTTGCGCTATCCCGGCACCCTCGCCGGCCGCGCGCGAGCGATCGTCGCGAGCGCGGTCGAATCGACGCTCGCCGACACAGCGCGCGCACTGGGGCCGCTGCCCCTCGTCGCAGATGAAGGGCATGCCCGGCGGGTGGCCGATCTGCAGATCTACCTGCGTCAGCACCACGGCGAGCGCGACGTGGCGAGGATCGGAGCCGACATCGCGGAGGGACGTGGCACATGGTGAGTTTCAGTCACCTCGATGCGGGAACGACGGAGGAGGTGTGGCGCGAGGCTTTCGACGGACGGGCTCTTCCGGACCTCGACGCGGACGTGGAGCACCTGGTCGTCGTTGCCGCCCATCCCGACGATGAGACCCTGGGCGCCGGAGGGCTGATGGCGAGCGCCGCCCGCCGCGGGACGAGGGTGACGGTGCTCGTCGTGACCGACGGCGAGGGGTCGCACCCGGATTCGCCGTCCCACACACCCGGTGATCTCGCGACGCTGCGGCGCCGCGAGGTGGCCGAGGCTCTTGAGCAGTTGAGCCCGGAGATCGAGCTGCAGTTCCTTGGGCTGCCGGACGGTGGGACCGACAGCCATCGGGGTGCGATTGCGGCATCCCTTCGTGAACTTCTCACGGGGGCGGTGAAGCGCCTCGTCGTATCGCCGTGGACGGGCGACGGTCATCGGGATCACCGTGTCGTGGGGGAGGTGTCCGCGGAGGTATGCGGCGATCTTCGCGTCCCGTGGCGGGGCTATCCCATCTGGTTGTGGCATTGGGGGTCGTCGGAGGACGTGCCGTGGGATGACCTTGAGGTGTTCACGCTCGACAACGAAACTGCCGATCGCAAGCTCGCAGCCATGCGTCGTCATCGCAGTCAGATCGCTCCGCTGTCTTCGGCTCCGGGTGACGAGGTGATGCTCCATGACGGGATGCAGGCGCACTTCGACCGGCCCTTCGAGGTTTTCGTGCGACCGCCGGCGTCGAGTGTGGGTGCCGACTTCTTCGAGTCCTTCTACGAGCGGAACGGCGATGACCCGTGGGGGTTCGAATCGCGCTGGTACGAGCAGCGCAAGCGGGCCGTCACCATGGCGAGTCTTCCTCGCGAGCGCTATCGCTCGACGCTTGAGTTGGGCTGCTCAACGGGTGTGCTGACGGAGCTGCTGGCCGACCGGTCCGATGCGGTGCGCGCGGTCGACATCGCCGACGCCCCGCTGGCGATGGCGCGCCGCCGACTCAGCGGTCGGACAACGGTTCGATTCGAGCGGATGGCTCTTCCCGACGAATGGCCGGAGGGCCAGTTCGACCTCATCATGCTGTCGGAGGTCGGCTACTACTGGAGCCGCGGCGATCTGACTGTGGCGATCGAGCGGATGCGAGGTGCACTGACGGCCGGGGGGCACCTTGTCGCGTGCCACTGGCGTCACCCGGTGACGGAGTATCCGCTCTCCGGCGATGCCGTGCACGCGGCGCTCCGCGGCGCGGAGGGGTTCGTCCGGCTGCTACAGCATGAGGAGGAGGACTTCGTGCTGGAGGTCTACGGGCTCTCGGGTGCCCGATCGGTCGCGGCGGAGACCGGGCTCGTTCCGTGAGGGTGCCCTCGGTCGCGATCGTCGTCCCGGTGCACGACGAGGCCGAATTGCTCGACGCGTGTCTCGCCGCTCTGACCTCCGCGATCGCGCACGCGCGGAAGACACACCCGGGTGTCTCGATCGCGACGGTGGTCGTCCTCGATGCGTGCACGGATGCGTCGGAGCGGATCGCGCGAGCCTGGCCGGTGCACACCGTCAGCATCGAGGCGCGGAACGTGGGGACCGGGCGACGAGTGGGGGTGAGGGCTGCGATGGCCGAGCTGGGGGAGCCGTCACCGGCTGACGTCTGGGTCAGCACGACGGATGGGGACTCTGCCGTTCCCGTCGGGTGGCTCAGTCACCAGCTTGATCTTCGCGCCCTGGGTGCGGACGTCGTCTTGGGCACTGTCCGCCCGGACTTCGCCGATCTGACACCGGAGCACGTGGCGTACTGGTTAGAGACACATCCAGCCGGCCGACCCGCGGGCAACGTTCACGGGGCAAATCTCGGACTGCGCGGGGATGTGTATTTCGCGGCGGGGGAGTTCGGCGACCTCGAGCAACACGAGGATGTCGAACTCGTCAACGCCGCCCGCGCGCTCGGCGCGTCCGTGGTGGCAACGGACGAGAACGAGGTGGTCACGTCGGGCCGCTTCTGGGGACGGACGCCGGGGGGCTACGCCGCGTTCGTGCGCGCGACGCATGAGCGCATTGCAGCCGCATCGCGGCGGTGATCGGAGGACCGCTAGTGGGTCGGGTGGCTGAGTCGCAGCGGCGACAATTCGCGCGCATCGTGTGTTGTCTGCGCACTGGTCGAGAGGTGGGCCCCGTGGGGCTCGAACCCACGACCCGCGGATTAAAAGTCCGATGCTCTACCGACTGAGCTAGAGGCCCTCAGCGTCCCAGCCTACTGGGGGAGCGGCGCGGCATCCGTCACTCGGCGCTCTTCGAACTGCCGAAGATGATGCCGAGCATGATCCCGAACGACAGGCCAAACCCGACGCCGAGGCCGATGTTGTCGAGGAACAGTAGCCCGACCATCGCGCCGCCGAGCATCCCGAACGTGATCCAGAAACCGAGCGACATCCCGTTCATGTTCTTGTTCGCCATACCTCGACGCTAGGGAAGGCGCCGACCCGCGGCATCCCCCGCACGAGGGAAAAAGAAGGCGGCGCCGCCGAAGCCCGCAGAGCTTCGACGACGCCGCCGGTCAGATAGACCGTGAATTACATCGGGGGCATCAGCACCGTGTCGATGAGGTAAACGGTCGCGTTCGCGGTCTGGACGCCACCGCAGATGACGTTGGCGTCGTTGACCATGAGCTCGTCGCCCGAGCCGGTGACCTCGAGGTCAGCGCCCTGAACGGTGGCGTGCGTGCCGACGATGTCGTCGGGCGAGATCTGGCCGGGGACCACGTGGTAGGTGAGGATCGACGTCAGCGTCTCGGAGTCCGTCTTCAGACCCTCGATCGTGTCGGCGGGGATCTTGGCGAAGGCCTCGTCCACCGGTGCGAACACGGTGAACTCGTCGCCGTTAAGGGTGTCGACCAGGTTGACGTCCGGGTTCAGCTGGCCGCTGACAGCAGCGACGAGCGTCTTGAGGAGCGGGTTGTTGGATGCCGCGGTAGCCACCGGGTCCTGCGCCATACCGGCGACCGAGCCGGCGCCGTCCGGAACCGCAGCAGCGTAGTCCGCGCAGCCGGGGCCGACCAGGTTGGCGGCGGGGTCCATGGTGTCCTCGGTCATCTCGGGCGAGGGCGACTCCATCGGCTCCTGCGATTCCATGCCCTCGCTGCTGGTGCCACCCTCGGGGGCGGTGCTCGACGAGCAGCCGGCGAGAGCGAACGCACCGACCAGCGTCAGAGAGAGTGCTGCGGTCATCTTCTTCTTCGTGCTGAACATGTTGTCCTCCATGTGTTGGGACCGCCCTCTGCGGCGGCGATGTCTGGTCTTCGGAACCACTAGGCAAACGGATTGCACATTTCCCGAGATTCTTTTTCGCCGGTCCCGACGGAGCGGATGCCGACGGTCACGAAACGCTCTCGATTCCGTTGTTCAGCGGGGTTTCGCGCCCCGTCATCCGGGTTCCGCGACGCGGGAATGGCATGCTGGGGAGTAATGGTTATCGACGGTGTTGACGTCCCCGAGGACGGGCAGTCGGCGGATCACGCCGGCGATCTGCTCGTCCGTATCGCCGACGGCGACCAAGCGGCTTTCGCTGAGCTCTACGACACGCTGTCGTCTCGCGTGTTCGGCCTTATCCGACGCGTCCTCGTCGACCCGTCCCAGAGTGAGGAAGTGCTGCAGGAGGTTTTCCTCGAGGTGTGGCAATCCGCTTCATCGTTCGCTCCGAACAAAGGGCAAGGAAGAAGCTGGATCCTGACGATGGCTCATCGTCGGGCCGTCGACCGGGTGCGCTCAGCTCAATCGAGCGTGGACCGGGATATGCGTGTCGGAGCCCGAGACGCCTACACACAAGAAGAAGGCATTGCCGAGCAGGTCGAGATGAAGATCGAAGGGCGTCGCGTCGTGCGCGCCCTCCGGTCTCTGCCCGACCCGCAACGTGAGGCCCTCACCCTCGCTTACTTCGGGGGATACAGCCAAAGTGAGATTGCGACGCTCCTCGGAGCGCCGCTCGGAACGATCAAGACACGTATGCGCGACGGACTGAACCGCCTACGACAGGAGATGGGGGTGACACTGTGAACGAGAAGGATTTCGCTGAGCTTTCGGCAGGACACGCGCTCGCTGCGCTGTCCCCGGAGGACGAGCGCGCCTACCAGGACGCACTGGCCGCCCACCCCGAGTGGCAGGACCAGGTCGACGCCGACGCGCAGGTCGCTGGATTCCTCGCCGAAGGCGCGGGCGAAGAAGCCCCTCCCGCCGATCTGCGGGCCCGGTTGCTCGAGCAGATCAGTGGGATGCCGCAGGCCTCGGCGCGTGCCGCTGCCGCGGAGCCTGTCGCCGCTGAGCCTGCGGTCGAGTCGGCTGCCGCTCCCGCGGACGACCCGGTCGTCGCCGGCCCGCCGACCGAAGCGATCCAGGCCGTGCAGCGGCGCAACTGGACCCGCGGACTCTTCGCGCTCGTCGCATCCGCCGCACTCCTCGTCGGCATCGGCTGGGGCGTCGGATCCCTCGTCGAACAGGCCCGCACGCCCCTCGAGGTGCAGGCGCTGGAGCAGATCGAGGCCGCGCCCGACGCGCAGACCGTGACCGGTCAGTTCACCGACGGCGGCGAGGCCGTGCTGCACTGGTCGGACGAGCTCGATAAGGTCGTGCTGACGACGGATGACGCGCCCGAGATCGCCTCGGACCGCTCGTTCGAGCTGTGGTTCATCCGCGGCGACCAGCCCATCTCGGCCGGCGTGTTCGACCCGTCCGACGAGGTCACGGCGCTGCTGTCGGGCGAGTTCCAGCCCGGCGACATCGTCGCGGTGACGGTCGAGCAGAAGGGCGGATCGCCCGACGGCTCGCCCACGACCGACCCGATCATCACGATCCCCACCGCCTGAGCCGGCCGCGGCCCGTCCCCGCGCTGCGGGGTAGCCTGGAGCGATGTCTGACGCGTCCCGCGACTTCCACAAGCCGGTCCGCCGTTCCCCCGATTCGTTCGATCGCAACTTCGCCGCCGACGATCCCGCTGAAGCCAGCCGCGTGGCGCACGCCACGGCATCCGCTCTGCTCTCGCGGGTGCGCGAGGCGCCGCACGACGAGGTCATCGACCGGCTCGTGACCTTCACCGACGCGCACGGCATCGCGACCATCGCCGAGCTGTGGGCGCAGTCGCCGGCCCGGTCGCTGCCGGGCGCGCTGTGGCGTCTGTACCTGCTGCAGCTGATGATCCACGACGACCCGGCCACGTCCGCGCTGCTCTACGAGCGGGGACGCACGCGGCTCGCGTCGGCCGACGTCGTCATCGCGGGGGCGCCGGCTCCGGCGAGCCCCGACGAGCTGGTCTCGCTCATCGACCTCATCATGCGCGGGGTGTTCGCAGGCGACTTCGCGCTCGCCCTCGAACGGGCGGCGGCATTCTCGCGCGTCGTCTCGGCCGGCGCGACCGACCTCGCTGACGACTATGACGCGAGCGAACCCGGCCGGGCGTCGCAGTTCACGACCCGCGCGCTGCGCCTCGACACCTACGCAGGCGACCTCACGGCGGCCGCGGCCCTGTGGCGTCGCGACGGCCTCACCTGAGTCGGAGCCCCCTTCGCGGGCATGAAAGTGCCGGGCCGCAGAACGCCTCTCGGCGCGTGGCCGCTCGCAGCGGCTGAAGATGGAGCCCGGGGTTACTGCGGCCCGGCTAGAAAAGTGTAACGGAGGGGCTCCGCGGGTATTCCAGCCTGCGGGGGATTTCGTTCGGGCCGGGCGTGTCGCGGCGCCGGCGCCGTGCGCGTTCACGGATGCAACGGATGCCGGGCGACACCCGGCATCCCGTCGCACTTCAACGGCGTGTCGCGCACGATCCGTTGCATCCGTCGACACCGCCGACGACGGATGCCGCCGCGTAGGCTCATCGCATGGCTTGGCGCTTCGCTCTCATGATCGACCCCGCGGCATCCGACGATGCGCGCACCGACTTCGCCGACACGTTCACCGAGGTGGATCCGTCGGCGCCCGCGCTCACCGTGGGCGAGCTGAGCACGCAGCGCGGCGACGGGATCTTCGAGTCGATCGGCGTCGTCGACGGGCACGCGCAGGAGGTCGAGCCGCACCTCGAGCGTCTGGCCCATTCGGCCGAGATCTGCGAGCTGCCGGCGCCGAACCTGGGGCAGTGGCGCGAGGCGATCCGGCGTGCGCAGGCCGCGTCGGGGGAGGGCGAGGCGGTCATCAAGCTGATCCTGAGCCGCGGTGTCGAGCACGGTCCGACGCCGACCGCGTGGGTCACGGTGGCGCCGGCCGCGGACTTCACGAAGGCGCGCACCGAGGGCATCGCCGTGGCGGTGCTCGACCGCGGGTACAGCATCGATCTGCCGGGGCGTGCACCGTGGCTGCTGCTCGGCGCGAAGACGCTGTCCTACGCGGTGAACATGGCGGCGATCCGCGAGGCGAAGCGCCGCGGAGCCGACGACGCCGTGTTCGTGAGCTCCGACGGATTCGTGCTCGAGGCGCCGACCGCGTCGCTGATCATCCGCCGCGGCGACGCGTTCGTGACCCCGGCGCCGAACGGCGGCATTCTGCACGGCACGACCCAGCTGAGCCTGTTCGATCACCTCGCCGCGCAGGGCTTCGAGACCGCCTACGAGACGCTGCCCGTCTCGGCCCTGCACGAAGCGGATGCCGCCTGGCTCGTCTCGAGCGTGCGCCTGGCCGCCCCGATCACCGCCGTCGACGGTCGCCCGCTGGCCGTGGACGCCGAGCTCACCGCATCCTTCAACCGCTACCTCCTCAGCCCCCGCGACTGACCCCGCGGCGGGTTGCCGTTCACGGATGCAACAGATCTGCCCCGACACGCCGCCGACCCGCCCCGGGATGCCGCGTGTCGCCCCGCATCCATTGCATCCGTGAACGCGTCACGCCCGCGCGAGGGCCGCGAAGATCGCGCGCTCGACGAGGTCCCAGTCGTGCAGCACCATCGCGTAGTCGAACCGGAGCGTGACATATCCCCACAGGGCGGCGTTCGCGTCCCGCACGAGGTCCTTGTGCCGCAGCGACGCGCCGTCGTGGTTCTCCCGCCCGTCCACCTCGACGATCACGCGGTCGCCGATCAGGGCGTCCACGACACCGGCGCCCGCGACGCGCACCTGCGTCCGCACGGTCAGCCCGAACCCGCGCAGCCGCCACCGCAGCAGCGACTCGAGACCGCTGTCGGCGTCGTCCCGGCTCAGCCCGAGAGCCTCGCGTCCGGCGGCGTTCAGGTTCTGCGCGAGCCACCGCATGTCGTCGCCGTCGAGCATTCGCTGTCGTCGGGCCGACTCGAGCGCGACGAAGAACGCCTCGACGCCACGGCACAGGAGGACCTGCCGCAGCACCCGGGCGAGCGACGGCTCGCGCCGCGACTCACCGACGCCCGGCGCGTCCCAGTGCTCGACGCAGTCGCAGTCCGCGTCGTGCGACCGGCCGCCCGGCCGCATCCAGACGTGCGGCGAATCGTCCTCGTCGAGCACCCGCAGTCCGCGATGCCGCGCCGCGGTCACACACGCCATCGACCCGCCGTGCCGGGCGATCGCGACGGCGTCGGCGCACGCGTCCGGCGGAACGAAGACGCCGACGCGGACCCGGCGCAGCTCACCCGTCCGCAGCGCACGCTGCACCCGACGCATCGACCACCCCGCGTCGAGCAACTGACGAAGACGGAGAACCGGATGCCGCAGCTCGCACATCCCGCGATCCTCGCCGCCGCTGTCACCCCGCACGGACTCGCACCCCGAACCGAGGGAAAGCCGCCGCATCCCACCCTCTGGGGAGGAAGGCCGTTCATGGATGCAACAGATCCGCCCCGACACGCCGTTCCGGATCCGATGGATGCCGCGTGTCGCCCGGCATCCATTGCATCCGCGAACGCCAACCCGACCCACGCACGCGACGCATCCGCGCACAAAGAAAACGCGCCGGCACGGAACCCGAATCCGTGCCGGCGCGTGGCCTCAGGGAGTAGGACTCACCCGAAGCGACCCGAGACGTAGTCCTCGGTGGCCTGGACGGACGGCTTGGTGAAGATCGTGCCGGTCTCGTCGTACTCGATGAGCTTGCCGGGCTTGCCGGTGCCGGCGATGTTGAAGAACGCGGTCTTGTCCGAGACGCGCGAGGCCTGCTGCATGTTGTGCGTCACGATCACGATCGTGTACTCGCTCTTGAGCTCCTGGATGAGCTCCTCGATCGCGAACGTCGAGATCGGGTCGAGGGCCGAGCACGGCTCGTCCATGAGCAGCACGTCGGGCGAGACGGCGATCGCGCGGGCGATGCACAGGCGCTGCTGCTGACCACCCGACAGGCCCGATCCGGGCTTCTCGAGACGGTCCTTGACCTCGTTCCAGAGGTTCGCGCCGCGCAGCGACTTCTCGACGAGCGCGTCGGCGTCGGACTTCGAGATGCGCGAGTTGTTGAGCTTCACACCGGCCAGCACGTTGTCGCGGATCGACATCGTGGGGAACGGGTTCGGGCGCTGGAAGACCATGCCGATCTGACGGCGCACGAGCACCGGGTCGACGCCAGGACCGTAGAGATCCTCGCCGTCGAGCAGGACCTCGCCCTCGACGCGCGCGCCGGGGATGACCTCGTGCATGCGGTTCAGCGTGCGCAGGAAGGTGGACTTGCCGCATCCGGACGGGCCGATGAAGGCCGTCACGCTGCGGGGCTCGATGTCGAGGGACACGCCCTCCACGGCGAGGAAGTCGCTGTAGTAGACGTTGAGGTCGTTGACTTCAATGCTCTTGGACACTTCGGGTGCTTTCTGTCGGATGCCGCGGGTCAGCGGCCGAACTTGGGGGCGAACTTCTTCGCGACGAAGCGTGCGATGAGGTTCAGCGCCATGACGATGATGATGAGGGTGAGCGCGCCGGCCCAGGCCCGCTCGAGGGCGGCGGGGATGTTCGTGCCGGGGTTCTGGAACTGGTCGTAGACGAACACGGGGAGCGTCATCATCGGGTTGTCGAACGCGTTCACGTTGAGCGACTGGGTGAAGCCGGCCGTCAGCAGCAGCGGCGCGGTCTCGCCGATGACGCGGGAGATCGACAGCATGATGCCCGTCGTGATGCCCGCGACGGATGTCGGGAGCACGACCTTGACGATCGTCAGCCACTTCGGCACACCCAGCGCGTAGCTCGCCTCGCGCAGCTCATTCGGCACGAGCCGCAGCATCTCCTCGCTCGACCGCACGACGACGGGGATCATCAGCACGCTGAGCGCGAGCGATCCCATGAAGCCGGTGTTGAGACCGGGTCCGTAGATGAGCGCGCAGACGGCGACGATGAACAGACCCGCGACGATCGAGGGGATGCCGGTCATGACGTCGACGAAGAACGTGATCGCCTTCGCGAGACGGCCGCGTCCGTACTCGACGAGGTAGATCGACGTCATGAGGCCGATCGGCACGGAGATGAGCGTCGCCCACCCGGTGACGATGAGCGTGCCGTAGATGGCGTGGATCGCTCCACCGCCCTCGCCGACGATGTTCCGCATCGAGTACGAGAAGAACATCGGGTCGAATCGTGCGATGCCGTTGACGACGACCGTGAACAGCAGCGAGATCAGCGGCAGCAGCGCGATCGTGAAGGCGATCGACACCAGCACGGTCGCCAGTCGGTCGGCGGCGCGGCGCCGGGTCTCGACGACGCTCGAGAGGATGACGAGGACGACCGCGAACAGCACCACCCCGACGAAGACCGCCGCGGCGATGTTGAAGTCCGCGACGTCACCGCCGCCGTTCATGATGGCGAACACGATGCTCGAGAGGGCGAGGGCGCCGGCCAGCAGCACCCACGGCATCCACTTCGGCAGCTGACCCGCGGTGAGCGAGTTGCCGACGGGCGTCCGGGCCGTGGAGCGGGTGAGGGTCGTCGTCATCAGTTCGCTCCAGAGAACTCGGCGCGACGGTTCACGATCCACCGCGCGAGCGCGTTGACGGCGAAGGTCACGAGGAAGAGGATGAGGCCGGTCGCGATGAGGACGTTGACGCCGTCCCCGTACGCCTCACCGAAGTTGAGGGCGATGTTCGCCGGGATCGGCGTCGGGTTGTTCGAGTTGAGCACCTGGAAGGTGACCGCACCCGTGGCCGAGAGCACCATCGTGACGGCCATCGTCTCGCCGAGGGCGCGACCGAGCCCGAGCATCGCACCCGAGACCATGCCGCCCCGGGCGAAGGGGAACACGGCCATGCGGATCATCTCCCAGCGCGTCGCGCCGAGGGCCAGCGCCGCCTCCTCGTGGAGGACGGGCGTCTGCAGGAAGACCTCGCGCGTGATCGCGGTCATGATCGGCAGGATCATCACCGCGAGGACGAGGGATGCCGTCAGGATCGTGCGCCCGGTGGGGGAGACGGCACCGGCGAAGAAGGGGATCCAGCCGAGGTTCTCGTTCAGCCACACGTAGAAGGGCTGCAGGATCTGCGAGAAGACGAGGGCGCCCCACAGGCCGTAGACGACCGAGGGGATCGCGGCGAGCAGGTCGATGATGTAGCCGAGGGCGGAGGCGAGCCGGCGCGGGGCGTAGTGCGAGATGAAGAGCGCGATGCCGATGGCGAGCGGGGTCGCCACGACCAGGGCGATGATCGACGCCCAGAGTGTGCCGAAGACGAAGGGCCAGACGTACTGCCAGAACGGCTCGCCGCTCAGGAACTGCGTCTCGTCGGGGTTCGCGGTGAAGGCGGGGACGCTCTCGACGATGAGGAACAGCGTCACCGCGGCGAGCACGATGAGGATGATGATGCCCGCGCCGAGCGCGGTGCTGGAGAAGACGAGGTCGCCGCGGCGACGCATCGGTCGTCTCGTGGGCGCCTGGTCGGTGGCCAGGTCGGAGGTGGGGGGCATCGCAGTCCTCGGGTCGGAAGCGGGCGGACGTGGGGCTGCGGGTGACCCTCCGTGGAGGGCCACCCGCAGCAGGGGTGTTACTGCTTGGCGCCGATCAGGTCGATGGCGGCCTGGGCCTCGCTGGCGACCTCGGTCGACAGCGGCGCGGAGCCGGCGGCCTCGTTGGCGACCTTCTGGCCCTCTTCGCTGACGATGTACGAGAAGTACGCCTTCACGATGGCGGCGGTGTCGGCATCCTCGTACTGCTGGCAGCCGATGAGGTAGCTCACGAGTGCGATCGGGTACGAGCCGGCGGGAGCCTTGGCGGGGTCGACGTCGTAGACGAGGTCACCGTCGGCACGGCCCTCCTCGAGCGGCGACGACGCGACGAGCTCCGCGGCGGCCTCGGAGGAGAACGGCACGAACTCGTCGCCGACCTTGACGGCGGCCGAGCCCAGGTCACCGACGCGCGAGGCGTCGATGTAGCCGATGGTGCCGTTGCCGGCCTTGACGGCGGCCTCGACGCCGGAGGTCTGCTGGGCAGCCTCGGAGCGCGTGGTCTTGACGGGCCAGGCGTCGTCGTCCTCGTACGGCCACGCGTCGGGCGCGACGGAGGCGAGGTAGGCGGTGAAGGTGCCGGTCGTGCCGGACTCGTCGCCGCGGAAGACGGGCGTGATCGCCAGGTCGGGCAGCTCGACGCCCTCGTTGATCTCCGCGATCTTCGGGTCGTTCCACTTCTCGATCTTCTCGTTGAAGATCTCGCCGATGACCTCGGGCGTGAGGTTCAGCTCGGTGATGCCCTCGAGGTTGAAGACGACGGCGACGGGCGAGATGTAGGCGGGGACTTCGACGATGTCAGGCGTCGCGCAGGCGCCGAACTTCCCGGCGGCGATCTCGTCGGCCTTGTAGGCGCGGTCCGAGCCGATGAAGTTGCTGGAGCCGGCGATGAAGTTGTCGCGGCCGGTGCCCGAGCCGGTCGGCTGGTAGTTGACCGTGACGTCCGGGTTGGCAATCTGGAAGGCCGCGGTCCACGCCTGCTGGGCGGCGCCCTGCGAGGAGGCGCCGGTCGCCTTGACGGTGCCCGACAGCGAGCTGCCGCCGTCGGAGGGCTGGCCGGCGCCAGCAGGGGTGCCCTCGTTGGCGGCGCAGGCCGACAGGGAGAGGACGGCGACGGCAGCGACAGCGCCCACGCGGGCGATGCGGTTGAGCTTCACGTGTGAATTCCTTCGGGTGATCGGGACACCCCGGTGCGGGGCTGGCTCGACGCTAAGAGTCGCCGGTGACCAGGTTCCGCTCGACAGGTGAACGACAGGTGAACGGGTCGGGTCCGAACGCCTCTCGCTCAGCCGATTCACACCTTCGGGGGATGCGTCTCGATCGCCACGATGCCCGAGCCGGGATTCGTCGCCGACAGGTGCGCGACGGAGAACCCGCCGACCTCGAGGTCGGCGGCGCTCTCGATGTACGAGCCCTTCAGGCTCCCGGTCGCCAGCGCCAGCTCGCTCATGATCGTGGGGATCACCGGTCGGTGCGAGCACAGCACAGCGGCCTTCCGCGACCTCACGCGTTTGCCGACGACGGCGCGCACATCCGCGTGTCCTTCCTCCCAGGCATCCTGCGAGATCAGCTCGGTCCGACGGATGTCGCGGCCCAGCGTCTTCGCGAGCGGTGCCACGGTGTCGACGCAGCGGACCGCGTCGCTCGAGACGACCCGACGGATGCCGAACGCCCGCAACGGCCCGACGGCCGCCTTCGCCTGGCGCTTGCCGCGGTCGGTAAGGGGGCGCGCGGCATCCTTCCCCTTCCAGTCCTCGCGGGGAGTCGCCTTGCCGTGGCGCAGCACGACGACGGGGAAGGTCGCGAGCACGCCGTCGTCGACGAGGCGCAGGAAGTTCTCGAGGATCTCGACGTCGACCGGATAGCTCAGCCGTTCGAGCGCCTTCTTCGGGGTGAGCCATTCGATCGCGGCGATCTCGCGGTTCGGCACGAAGGACGACCCGCGGATCGCCTCCTCGGTCGCCTCGGTGCTCCAGTAGTGGACGATCTTCGTCCGCTTGCTCGGCAGGCGGTACTTCGAGATCCCGACGGGCACCCCGAGGTGGACACGGATGCCGGTCTCCTCGAAGATCTCGCGCACGGCCGTCTCGGCGAGGGTCTCACCGGGATCGACCTTGCCTTTGGGCAGGGTGATGTCGCGGTACTTCGTGCGGTGGATCGCCAGCACGAGCAGCTTGCCGTCCACCATCCGCCAGACGACGCCGCCCGCGGCGTAGACCGCGGTCTCCGTCATCGCACCGCCCGCGCCCGCCGGCGGCGGAGCACCTGCGACATCGTCTTCTCCTGCAGATCGACGAGCGGGTTGCCCTCGGCATCCAGATGTTGCCGCGTCCACTCGCCCTCGGCGCCGAGGTGCCACGAGCTCGTGGTGTCGGACATCGCCAGCTCGAACAGCGAGATCAACTCGTTCACGTGCGCGGGCTCGGTCACCCGCACGAGCGCCTCGACGCGGCGGTCGAGGTTGCGGTGCATCATGTCGGCACTGCCGATGAAGACCTGCGGGTCGCCGTTGTTGTGGAACGTGAAGATGCGGGAGTGCTCGAGGTAGCGCCCCAGGATCGAGCGCACCGTGATGTTGTCGCTGACCCCCGGCAGGTCCGAGCGCAGCGAGCAGATGCCGCGCACCCAGACGTCGACCTTCACCCCGGCCTGGCTGGCGCGGTAGAGGGCGTCGATGATCTGCTCGTCGACCATCGAGTTGACCTTGATGCGCACGTGGGCGGGCTTGCCGGCCAGCGCGTTGCGGCGCTCGCCGTCGATGTGACGGAGGAGGCCCTTGCGCAGGTGGAGCGGGGCCACGAGCAGCCGCTTGAACTTCTTCTCGATCGCGTAGCCGCTCAGCTCGTTGAAGAGGCGGGTCAGGTCGCGACCGACCTGCTCGTTCGCGGTGAACAGGCCGTAATCCTCGTAGATGCGGCTCGTCTTCGGGTTGTAGTTGCCCGTCCCGATGTGGCTGTAGCTGCGGAGGACGCCGTCCTCCTCGCGGATCACGTGAAGGAGCTTGCAGTGGGTCTTCAGCCCCACGAGGCCGTAGACGACGTGCACGCCGGCCTTCTCGAGCTTGCGCGCCCACACGATGTTGGCCGCCTCGTCGAAGCGGGCCTTCACCTCGACGAGCGCGAGGACCTGCTTGCCGTTCTCGGCCGCGTCGATGAGCGCCTCGACGATCGGGCTGTCGCCCGAGGTGCGGTACAGCGTCTGCTTGATCGCGAGCACGTGCGGGTCGCGTGCGGCCTGCTGCAGGAACGACACGACGCTCGTCGTGAACGATTCGTACGGGTGGTGGACGAGGACGTCCTCCTTGCGGATCGCCGCGAAGATGTCGGCGCGTCCGTTCTGCTCGGCCGGCTGGAACGGCGTCGAGGTCTTCGGCACGTGCGCCGGGTAGCGCAGATCGGGCCGCTCGATCTGCGACAGGGAGAAGAGTCCCCGCAGGTCGAGGGGGGCGGGCAGGCGGTAGACGTCGTTCTCGGTGATGTCGAGCTCATCGAGCAGTAGCGAGAGCGTGACCTCGTCCATGTCCTCGGTGATCTCGAGGCGGATCGGCGGACCGAAGCGGCGGCGCAGTAGCTCGGCTTCGAGCGCCTGGATGAGGTTTTCGGTCTCGTCCTCCTCGATCACGACGTCCTCGTTGCGCGTGAGGCGGAACGTGTGGTGCTCGAGGATCTCCATGCCCGGGAACAGGTCGTCGAGGTTCTCGGAGATCAGTTCCTCGATCGGCAGGTACCGCACGGTGGAGCCGTTCTTCGCCACCTCGATGAGGCGGGGGAGCATGGGCGGCACCTTCAGACGGGCGAACTCCTGACGGCCGGTGCGCGCGTTGCGGATGCGCACGGCGAGATTCAGCGACAGACCCGAGATGTAGGGGAACGGGTGGGCGGGGTCCACGGCGAGCGGCATGAGTACCGGGAAGACCTGCGCCGAGAAGTAGTCGTACAGCGTGCTCCGCTCGGGGTCCGACAGCTCGGCCCAGGAGACGACCTCGATGCCCGCGTCGGCGAGGGCCGGGCGGACCTGCTCGGACCACACCGCCGCGTGACGCTCTTGCAGCGCGTGCGCCGACGTCGCGAGGTCCGTCAGCACGTCCAGCGGAGCGCGTCCGACGTTGGTGGGAACGGCCAGCCCGGTGAGGATGCGGCGCTTGAGCCCCGCGACGCGCACCATGAAGAACTCGTCGAGGTTGCTCGCGAAGATCGCGAGGAAGTTCGCGCGCTCCAGCGTCGGCAGGTTCGGATCCTCCGCGAGCTCGAGCACGCGCTGATTGAACGCGAGCCAGCTGAGCTCGCGGTCGAGGTAGCGGTTGTCGGGCAGCTGCGAGTCGTACGCTTCGACGACGTCGTCGAAGTCGTCGTCGTCCGCGTCGCCCAGTCCGGAGTCGTGAACCTGGGTGTCGATCATCTCCACATCATTGCAGGGGACGGTGACGTCTGCGTGAACGTGGCGACGGATGCCGCGGCATCCGACTCAGGCGGAGGAGCCCGGCAGCTGCTCGTCCTCGTAGACGTTGAAGCGGTAGCCGACGTTTCGCACGGTGCCGATGAGCTGCTCGAGGTCCCCGAGCTTCGCGCGCAGCCGGCGCACGTGCACGTCGACCGTGCGGGTGCCGCCGAAGTAGTCGTAACCCCACACCTCGCTCAACAGCTGTTCGCGGGTGAACACCCGCGAGGGGTGCGTCGCGAAGAAGTGGAGCAGCTGGAACTCCTTGTAGGTGAGGTCGAGCGGGCGACCGTGCACCTTCGCCGAGTAGGAGGATTCGTCGATCGTGATGCCGGAGGTCTGGATGCGGGTGGAGACCTGCTCCTTCGACACGCGTCCGATGGCGAGGCGGATGCGGGCATCGACCTCGGCGGGGCCTGCGCCGACGAGGACGACGTCGTCGATGCCCCAGTCGGGGGAGACCGCGGTGAGTCCGCCCTCGGTGACGACCAGCAGAAGCGGCGCGTCGAGACCCGTCGTCGTCAGGATCTTGCAGAGCGACTTCGCGGCGACGAGGTCCTTACGGGCGTCGACGAACACGATGTCCGCATTGGGGGCGTTCACCAGCTGCGCCGCCTCGGCGGGGATCTGGCGGACCCGGTGGCTCAGCAGTTCGAGGGAGGGCAGGACGGAGTCGCCGCCGGCGGCGGAGCTCAGGACGAGCAACTGTGCCAAGGGGGACCCTCCGGTGCGGACTCGGAACCGGTCTCATCTTAGGGGCTCACCCCGCGGCCGCCGCGACGCGGGCTCGCCGCCGTGCGGGCCCCGCGCCGGTGCGTCACAATAGGGACCATGACCGCGCCCGAGATCCTTCCTCGTCGACGGGCCGCCGGAGTGATCGCGGTCTGGGTGGCCGCCGCTCTCGTCGCCCTCGCCGTCGGCGTGTTCGTCGAGCCCGACTGGCGCGGTGCGTGGCTGCTGGTCGGTCTCGGATTCTGCTTCTTCCTCGCCTTCGCGGTGCAGCTGGCGTCCGGGCGGTCGCAGGGGTTCATCATGCGCATCTCGGCGAGCGTCCTCGGCGCGATGCTGGTGATGGGACTCATCGGCGCCGGCTTCGCGCTCGCCGAACTCTTCGCGAGCTGATCCACCGGCATCCGCCGACCGGGAGCCCGCTCCCGGCCGCTAAAGTGGACGGCATGGATCTCGTCGCACTCGAACTCTTCTTCGTCGGGCTGCTCGGCCTCGCATCGCTCGCGATCGCGTTCGTGTCCGGCGTCGTCGTCTGGAACCTCTACCGCGGTCAGCGCTGACATCGTGATCGATCTGCCGACCGACCTTCCGGCTGATCTGGTCCCGCTCTCCTGGCTCCTCGGCGTGTGGGAGGGCACCGGCGTCCTCGAGTACGACGCGCAGGGTCGCACGATGTCGGGTGAGTTCTCCCACCGCGTGAGCTTCAGCCATGACGGTGGCGACGCCCTGAACTACGCGGCGACCGCCTGGTTCGAGGATGCCGAGGGCCGCCGCCGCGACCTCGTCGCCGAGACCGGGTACTGGCGGCTGTCCCGCCCCGCAACCGAGCAGGATCCCGGGCCCGCGCTGCTGCCGGCCCTCGCACCCCGCGCCGACGCGCGCACGGTGCACGACGTCGAGGCTCTCCGCACGGCGGAGGACGGCTTCGAGATCGAGGTCGCGCTCGTGCACTCCGACGGCATCAGCGAGATCTACCTCGGCCAGGTGCGCGGTCCGCGCATCGACATCGCCACCGACGCGATCGTCCGCCCCGCGGGCGCCAAGGAGTACGGCGCCGCGACCCGGATGTACGGGCTCGTCGACGGGCACCTGCTGTGGGCGTGGGACATCGCCGCGCTCGGCTCGGACCTGTCGTCCCACGCCTCCGCTCGACTCGCGAGGGTCCAATGACCGCCGACGCCTTCGCGGCCGTGCCCGGTGCTGTCCTCGATGGCCGCGGGCTCGCCCACCTCGGCAACCCGGTGCGGGAGCAGCGCGACCTCGCGAGCGGGGCCGCGGTCGCGCCCCTTGCGGACCGCGCCGTCCTCACCGTCTCCGGCGAGGACCGGCTCTCGTGGCTCGACTCCATCACCTCGCAGGCATTGACGACCCTCGAGCCCGGAGTCGGCACCGAGTTGCTCGTCCTCGACCCGCAGGGGCACGTCGAGCACGCGGCATCCGTCGTGGACGACGGGGAGCGCACGTGGCTCATCGTCGACCACGACCGCGCTGACGCGCTGCTGACCTGGCTGACGCGGATGCGATTCCGCCTGCGCGTCGACCCGCAGGACGCCGCCGACCACGCCGTCGTCGGCGGAACCGCCGCCGCCGTCGACGCCCTGGGCGCCGCCCTCGTGTGGCGCGACCCGTGGCCCCGCGTGAGCCACGGTGGGTGGGGATACTCCCCGGTCGAACCGCACCCCGGTGCCGAGCGCGACTGGGCCGAGGCGATCGTGCCGCGGGCCACCCTCGACGAGCTCGCCGCCGCCGCCGTCCGCGGCGACGTCCGCCTGGCCGGTCACCTCGCCGTCGACGCGCTGCGCGTCGCCGCGTGGCGTCCCCGCGCCGCCGCGGAGGCCGACGGCCGGACCCTCCCGCACGAGGTCGACTGGCTGCGCACGGCCGTCCACCTCGACAAGGGCTGCTACCGCGGGCAGGAGACCGTCGCCAAGGTGCACAACCTCGGGCACCCGCCGCGTCGCCTTGTCGCGCTGCAGCTCGACGGATCGGATGCCGAGCTGCCCGACCCGGGCGCACCGGTCCGCCTCGACGGCGCCGAGGTCGGAGCGATCACCTCCGTCGCCCGCCACCACGAGGAGGGCCCCATCGCCCTCGCGATCGTGAAGCGGTCCGTCCCCGTCGACGCGGCGCTGACCGTGGCCGTCGCGGACGGCGAGATCGCCGCGGCGCAGGAGGTCGTCGTTCCGCCGGATGCCGGGCGTGCGGCATCCGTCCCGCGTCTGCCCCGTCTGTCGCAGCGCCGCTGACGATGGCGCCCGAACCGACCACCACGGTTCCGGTGCCCACCGCCCGGAGGTATCCGCGCGAGGGCTGGGCGCGACTGCGCGGGTCCGCCGTCGCGATCGTGCAGCTCGTCGTCGCTGCGAGCGCCGCGTTCTCGATCGCGCACTACGGACTGGGGCACCCGGCTCCGCTGATCGCGGCGACCGTCACAATCTCGAGCCTCGGTCTCGTCCGCGACGCCCGACCGTGGCGGGTGCTCGAGACCGTTATCGGCATGGTGCTGGGCGTCTTCGTCGCCGAGCTGGTCGTCTTCGCGGCCGGCAGCGGGTGGTGGCAGCTCGCCCTCACCCTCGGGGTGAGCCTGTCGATCGCGCGGTTCGTCTCGCCGCAGGCGGGCTTCGCGATCGCCGCGGCGATCCAGTCGATCATCGTGGTCGTCGTCCCCTCGCAGACCCCGTTCTTGCGACTGCTCGACGCCCTCATCGGCGGCGCGATGGCGCTGCTCGTCACCGCCCTCATCCCGCGCAGCCCGCTCCGCACCGCCCTCGCCGACGCGACGCGCCTGTTCGCTGCCTTCGAGGGCGCCGCCGGCACCGTCGCGCAGGGCCTGCGTCGCGGCAGCCGCGTGCGCGCCGAGCGCGGGCTCGAGAAGGCGCGCGAGCTGCAGGGCCGCGTCGACGACTGGCGCGTCTCGGTCGAGTCGGGCGCGGCGATCGCCCGCATCTCGCCGTTCCTCCGCCGCCAGCGGTTCGAGCTCGATCGGTTCGAGCGGATGCGGCAGGCCATGGACCTCGCGGTGCGCAACCTTCGCGTCGTCGCCCGGCGCGCCGTCTACCTGAGCGACGACGGTCGCGAGCGCGATGTCGCCGCCGATCTGCTCCTCGAGCTCGTGCGCGGCGCGAACCTCGTCGCCTCGTCGCTGACCGACATCTCGTACGAGCCGGCGGCGCGCGAGGTGCTCACCGCGGTGGCGGCCCGCCTCGACCCGGTCGCCCTCGTCCCCGACGGATCGCTCGGCGACCAGACCCTCATCACGGCGCTGCGGCCGCTCGCGACCGACCTGCTGTGCGCGACGGGCCTGCGCCCCGACGAGGCCCGCGCGCTGCTCCCGCGGGTGTGACGCGCCCCGCTCATCGGGGCGCGACGGCCTCCCACGGCACCGTGAACTCGCCCAGTCGCCACCGGCTCCGCCCGCCGATCGGCCACCCCGCCGCAACGAGCGCGTCGAGAGCGGCGCGCCACCGCTGGACCGGGCCGAACGACGACGCCGCGACCGCCCGCGTCCACTCCCGGTCGAGGGCGTCGAGGACGTCGTGCACCCGCTCGCCGGGGACGTTGCGGTGGATGAGCGCCTTCGGCAGCCGCTCGGCGGCGACGGCGGGGGAGTCGAGCCCCGCGAGCCGCAACGAGATCGTGAGCGAGCGGGGTGCGGCATCCGGTCCGATCTCGATCCAGGTCGCGATCCGGCCTAGCTCATCGCACGTGCCCTCGACGAGCATCCCGTCCGGGCGCAGGCGCAACGCCATCCGCTCCCACGCCGCGGGCACGTCGGCCTCGTCGTACTGACGCAGGACGTTGAACGCGCGGATCACCGCCGGGCGGCGACCGTCCGCCACCGGCACCTCGAACCCGCCGCGCGCGAACGACACGCGCGCATCCGCGGCGAACACCCCTGCCCCCGCACGGACCTGCGCGAGCTGTGCGCGGGCGCGCTCCACGCGGGCCGGCTCGATCTCGAGCCCCAGCACCTCGACGTCCGGGCGCGCTCGCCGCAGCCGGGCTTCGAGCTCGAACGCGGTCACCCCGCTCGCTCCGTACCCGAGGTCCACCACGAGCGGATCGGCGGTCCGGCGCAGCACCGGATGCCGCGCGATCCAGCGGTCGACGCGGCGCAGGCGGTTGGTGTTCGTCGTCCCCCGGGTCACCTGTCCGACGACAGGATCGGAGCGCGTCATGCCCCCATGATCGCACCCGCCGCGCCGGTAGGATTGCGGGCATGACAGCCCCCTACACCTTGATCCTCCTCCGGCACGGCCAGAGCGAGTGGAACAAGTCGAACCAGTTCACCGGGTGGGTGGACGTCCGTCTCACCGATCAGGGCAAGGCCGAGGCCCAGCGCGGCGGCGAGCTGATCAAGGAGTCGGGTCTGCTGCCCGACATCCTGCACACCTCGCTCCTGTCCCGCGCCATCCAGACCGCGAACATCGCCCTCGACGCGGCCGACCGCCTGTGGGTGCCGGTCAAGCGGTCGTGGCGCCTCAACGAGCGCCACTACGGCGCCCTGCAGGGCAAGGACAAGGCGCAGACCCTCGAGGAGTTCGGCGAGGAGCAGTTCATGCTCTGGCGTCGCTCGTTCGACGTCCCGCCGCCGGACATCTCCGACGACGACCCGTACACGCAGGTCGGCGACGTGCGTTACGAGGGCATCGACGGCGAGGTGCCCCGCACCGAGTCGCTGAAGATCGTCATCGACCGCCTGCTCCCCTACTGGGAGAGCGAGATCGTCCCCGACCTGAAGACGGGCAAGACCGTCATGGTGACCGCGCACGGCAACTCGCTGCGCGCGCTCGTGAAGCACCTCGACGGCATCAGCGACGACGACATCGCCGAGCTCAACATCCCCACCGGCATCCCGCTCGTGTACCGCCTCGACGAGAACCTCGTCCCGATCGGACCGGGCGAGTACCTCGACCCCGACGCCGCCGCTGCCGGCGCCGCCGCGGTCGCCTCGCAGGGCAAGAAGTAACCCGCCTCACACCGGGAACACGAAGAGCGGATGCCTCTCGGCATCCGCTCTTCCTCGTTGCGGCGGCTCAGACCTCGAGGTCGACGCCCTCGGTGTCGGCGGCCCAGGTTCCGGTCGCGAGGTACGACACCTTCTTGGCGACCGACAGGGCGTGGTCGCCGAAGCGCTCGTGATAGCGGGAGGCCAGCGTGGCGTCGACGGTGGCGGATGCCTCGCCCTGCCAGTTGTCGCTCAGGACCTTCTCGAACACCGCGAGGTGCAGTGCGTCGAGCTGGTCGTCGAGCTCGTGCAGGCGGCTCACGAGCGACAGGTCCTCGGTGCGCAGCAGGTCGGCCAGGGTGCGGGCGACCTCGGTGTCGATCTCGCCCATCTTCGTGAACGTGTTCTTCAGTCCCTTCGGGACCGCCCGCTCGGGGAAGCGCATCCGCGTCAGCTGGGCGATGTGCTCGGCGATGTCGCCCATGCGCTCGAGCGACGCGCTCACGCGCAGCGCCGCGACGACGATGCGCAGGTCGCGCGCGACGGGCTGCTGGCGCGCGAGGATCTCGATGGCGAGCTCGTCGAGCTCGATGGCCTTGTCATCGATGACCTGGTCGTTGTCGATGACGTCCTCGGCGAGGGCGACGTCGCTTGTGGCGAAGGCCCGGGTGGCCTTCTCGATGGCGACGGTGACGAGTTCGGAGATCTCGACGAGACGGGTCTGCACGTCCTCGAGGGACTGGTGGAAAACTTCGCGCATGGAGCACCTTCTCTTCGTGCGGGCGGGTGAGGGGCGCGACTGTCGCGCAGAGACCTCGGCGATCCTCCCGCGCTCAGGTTAACGGTCGGTGCCGACACGGTGAACAGTCGGCGGTGACCGACCTACGGGCCGATTTCCGTCCGATGGCGGGGGTGTGCCCACCCTACGCTGGGGTCATGGATTCGACGCAGCTCGAGCTGCTGGCGCTCGTCGTGGGGCTCCTGGTCGGCGGCGGTGCAGCCGCGCTCGTGTTCTATGCAGCGCGATCGCGGGAGCGCACCCGGCTGGTGACCTCGACCGATCTCCCCGAGGGCACGGCATCCGTTCTGCAGGCCATGGACGACGCGGCCGTCGTCGTCGATCCGTCGATGCTCGTCCTCGCCGCCTCCGCGACGGCGGAGGTCTTCTCGCTGCGGGTGAACGAGAGCCTCGACGCCGAGCGGCTGCGCGCCCTCGTGCGCGGCGCCCGCCAGACGGGGCTCCCCGCGACCGAGAACATGACGCTCAACCGCGGCGTCGAGCCGCGCGTCGTGGCCGCGCGGGCGAGCGTCATCACCCCGCGTCTGACCCTCATCGTCATCCGCGACATCACCGAGCGCGAGCGCGTCGAGCAGATGCGGCGCGACTTCGTCTCGAACACCTCGCATGAGCTCAAGACCCCCGTCGGCGCCGTCACCCTCCTCGCCGAGGCGATCGAGTCCGCCGCCGACGACCCCGAACAGGTGCGTCACTTCGTCAGGCGTCTGAGCGCCGAGGCGACCCGCCTCGGGCAGCTGACCTCCCGCATCATGAACCTCTCCCGCCTGCAGTCCGCCGACGAGATCTCCGAGATGCGCGACGTCTCGGTGGACGAGGTGGTCCGCGCGGCGATCGAGTCGCTCGCGGTGTCGGCGGAGTCCGCCGAGATCAGCGTCGCCCGCGGGGGCGACCGCGGCCTGTTCGTCCGCGGCGACCGCCAGATCCTCACCGAGGCGGTCAGCAACCTGCTCGCCAACGCCATCGCCTACTCGCCGCCCGGAGCGCAGGTGGGGGTCGGCGTGCGGGAGGCCGACGGCGCGGTCGAGATCGCCGTGGCCGACCATGGCATCGGCATCCCCGAGGAGGACCAGCAGCGCGTCTTCGAGCGCTTCTACCGCGCCGACCAGGCCCGGTCCCGGCGCACCGGCGGCACGGGACTCGGGCTCGCGATCGTCAAGCACGCCGTCCAGCGCCACGGCGGCTCGGTCGACCTCTGGTCGCGCCCCGGCCGCGGGTCGACCTTCACGATCCGCCTGCCCCTCGCCGCCGTCGACACCTCCACCACCCGCAAGCCCAAGAAGAAGAAGATCGGCGCGAAGGCGCCCAGCCGAAGGAAAGCCTCATGACCCGAGTCCTGATCGTCGAAGACGAACCCGACCTCGCCGACCCCCTCGCCTACCTCCTGCGACGGGAGGGGTTCGAGGTCGAGATCGCCGAGGACGGCGGCCTGGCCCTCGACGCGTTCACGTCGCGCGGCGCCGACATCGTCCTGCTCGACCTGATGCTGCCGGGGATGCCGGGCACCGAGGTGTGCCGCGTCATCCGGCAGACCTCCAAGGTGCCGATCATCATGCTGACCGCGAAGGACAGCGAGGTCGACATCGTCGTGGGGCTCGAACTCGGCGCCGACGACTACATCACGAAGCCCTACTCCTCGCGTGAGCTGCTCGCCCGCATGCGCGCCGTGCTGCGCCGGGCGGACAGCGACGAGCTCGACGTCGACGACCGCATCATCCAGGGCGGTCGCGTGACCCTCGACATCGACCGGCACACGGTCGCCGTCGACGGTAAGGAGATCTCGATGCCGCTCAAGGAGTTCGAGCTCCTCGAACTGCTCATGCGCAACGCCGGCCGCGTGCTGACGCGCGGGCAGCTGATCGACCGGGTGTGGGGGAGTGACTACTTCGGTGACACGAAGACGCTCGACGTCCACATCAAGCGCATCCGCTCGCGCATCGAGACGAACCCGAGCGACCCCGTCATGCTGCTGACCGTCCGCGGACTCGGCTACCGCTTCGAGGCCTGAGCGCCCCCTCGACGACGAAGGCCCCCACCTCGCGGTGGGGGCCTTCGTGACGGGGGTGTCAGCCGGTGGTCGTCGCCGTCGCGGCGGGCGTCGGGACGAATTCGGTGTAGTAGGGGAGCGTGCCGTCGAGGATCGGGACGGCGACGCGGACGCCCTCGCCCTCGCCCGACTGGAACGAGACGTCGACGTCGGAGCCGGGCTTGCCGGTGTCGTCGAACAGGAGCGGAGCCTGCGTCACGCCGAGGCTGACGGTGCTGTTCGCCGGGACGTCGACGCGCTGCGGCTGGTCGCCGACGGTGACGTTGAGGACCAGGTCCTCATCGGTGCCGTTGACGATGCCGGCGATGAGGTTGCCCAGCGAGCCGTCCTCGTTGGCGATGATCATGGCGTTCCGGACCTTCAGCGGCCCGGACTCGGGGATGTTGACGCCGTCGGACGCCGAGTACTGGATGGTCGTCGCCTGCGGGGCCAGCATGTTGCAGCCCGTGGTTCCCAGAACGACGGCGGCGCCCAGGGCGAGGGACGCGATGAGACGCGATTTCACGGATCCTCCAGATGACACGAACGGCGGCACTCTCATCCTATGGGGTCACGACGGCGGGACCGGGCGGAGGGGGCGGCGAACTCTAGCGTATGTCGCCTGTGGTATTCTGGAGGTTGCCGAAAGGACACAACTGCATGCTTTTTGAGGTTGGCGAAACCGTCGTCTATCCGCACCATGGCGCTGCGACCATCATCGAGGTCAAGGATCGCGTCATCAAGGGCGAGACGAAGAAATACCTGAAGCTCAACGTCACCCAGGGCGACCTCATCATCGAGGTCCCTGCGGACAACGTCGATCTCGTGGGCGTCCGCGACGTGATCGGCAAGGACGGGCTCGAGAAGGTCTTCGACGTCCTGCGCGCACCCTTCACCGAGGAGCCGACCAACTGGTCGCGTCGCTACAAGGCGAACCTCGAGAAGCTCGCGTCGGGTGACGTCATCAAGGTGAGCGAGGTCGTGCGCGACCTGTGGCGCCGCGACCAGGACCGCGGGCTCTCCGCGGGTGAGAAGCGGATGCTGGCGAAGGCGCGGCAGATCCTCATCTCCGAGATCGCGCTGGCACTGAAGGCCGACGAGGAGAAGGCGTCCAGCGTCCTCGACGAGGTCCTCGCCTCCTGAGACCACGAGAGAACGGCCGGCTGCTCAGCCGGCCGTTCTTCGTTTGCCGCGGGACGGCATGCGTGCGTTCGGGCGATGCGCGCGCCATGATGAGGCCGTGACCACCCGCGCCGCACCCGCCGCCGTCGACCTGTCGCGGCGGGACCTCACCCTCGATCTCGCCCGGGTCGTCTGCGTCCTGTTCGTCATCGTCGTGCACCTCGTGCAGGTCGGCATCGGACCCGGGCCGGACGGCGGTCTCGTCGCATCCCGCCCCGCCGAAGAGCAGCCGTGGTTCGACGCGGCGACGTGGGTCGGCCAGATCATGCCGCTCTTCTTCGTCGTCGGCGGATTCGCCGCGGCCACCGGCTGGCGGTCATGGACGGCGAAGGGCGGGGATGCCGCCGGCTTCATCCGCACGCGCACGCTCCGTCTCGCGCAGCCCGCCCTGCCCCTCTTCGTCTTCTTCGCGGTCGTCCTCGGCGTCGCCACGGCGGCCGGTCTGCCGGCGCAGCTCGTGTCCGATGCCGCCGTGGGCGCCGGGTCGCCGCTGTGGTTCCTCGCGGCGTATCTCCTCTGTCAGGCGGCGGTCCCGTTCCTCGCGGCCTGCCACGCCCGCCGCCCGGTGGCGACGCTCGTCGTCCTCGCCCTGGGGGTCATCGCGGTCGACGTGGTGCGATTCTCGTCGGGTGTCGAAGAGGTCGGCCTGCTGAACCTGCTGTTCGTCTGGCCCCTCGTGCAGCAGTTCGGGTTCTGGTACGCCGACGGATGGTTCGACCGGCGGCATCCGCTCACCCTCGCCGGCATCGCGGCCGCCTGCTATCTGCTCCTGTGGCCGTTGACGGCGGTCGGACCGTACTCGACCAGCATGCTCGGCAACCTCAATCCGCCGACGGTGCCGCTCGTGGTCCTCGGGATCGCCCAGGCCTGTCTGCTGCGACTGCTCAAGCCGGCGCTCGCGCGCCTCATGTCGCTCCGCGCGATGCAGGGGGTCGTCTTCGTCCTCGGGTCCCGGCTCATGACGATCTACCTCTGGCACCTGCCGGTGATGCTGGCCCTCACCGGCGTCAGCCTGCTCATCCCCGGGGCGGCCCCGACACCGGCTTCCGAGGCCTGGTGGTGGTCGCGGCCGATCCTCTTCGTCGTCGTGCTGGCCGTCCTGCTCCTGCTCTCCCTCGCCATCGCACGGTGGGAGGCCCTCGGCACGCTCGGGTCGACACCGCCCCGGGCGGTCGTTGCCCTCGCCTGGGTGTGCGCGTTCGTCCCGCCGTTCGCGGTGATGGAGTGGTTCCTCGATCTGCCCATCGCCGTCGGGGGTGCGGTGCTGCTGGCCGTCGCCGTGTTCCTCCTGCGGCGCCGCCCGCGGGCACACGCGTCGGTACGCTCGGAGGCATGAGCATCATCCCCGTTCCGCGTGTGGCCGTCATCGTCGTCGCCGCGGGGTCGGGCACGCGGCTCGGGGCCGACGCGCCCAAGGCGTTCGTGGGGATCGATGCGCACACGATCCTGCGTCACGCGCTGCGCGGCGTGTTCGCGGCTCCGCAGGCCCAGGTGGTCGTCGTCACACCGGCCGACCGCGTCGGCGACGCCACGACCGAGGCCCACGAGGCCGCCGGTGATCGGGGTGACCTGGTCTCGGTCGTCGCCGGGGGAGCGACCCGGCAGGCGTCGGTCGCGGCGGGACTGTCCGCGGTCTGGCCCGACGTTGAGATCGTCCTCGTCCACGACGCCGCCCGCGCGCTCACCCCGCCCGAGGTCTTCGCCCGCGTGATCGACGCGGTCGCCGCGGGGTCGGATGCGGTCATCCCCGTGCTGCCCGTCGTCGACACTTTGAAGCGGATCGACGCCGACACTGTCGTCGAGCCGGTGGACCGGTCGGTCCTCGCCGCGGCGCAGACCCCGCAGGGTTTCCGCCGCGCCGTCCTCGACGACGCGTATCGGGATGCCGCCGCCGACCACACCGACGACGCCGCCCTGCTGCAGGCCGCCGGCACGGTCGTGCGCACCGTCCCCGGCGACGAGCGGGCGTTCAAGATCACGACGCCGGCCGACCTCGACCGGGCACGCGGGCTCGTCTCGCCGATCCCGCCGGTCGTCCCCGCGGCGCCGGTCGCGATCCCGCGGGTCGGGATCGGTACCGATGTCCACGCCTTCGGCGGCGAGGGCACGCTGTGGCTCGCCGGCCTGGAGTGGCCGGGGGAGCCGGGACTCCACGGGCACTCCGACGGGGATGCCGTCGCGCACGCGATCGTCGACGCGGTGCTGGCCGCCGCAGGGCTCGGCGACATCGGCACGCACTTCGGCACGGACCAGCCCGAGTACGCCGGTGCTCATGCCGCAGCGTTCCTCGCCCGCACCCGCGCTCTCGCAGGCGAGGCGGGATGGCGCATCGGCAACGTCAGCGTGCAGGTGCAGGCGAACCGGCCGCGGTTCGCCGCGCGGCGCGCGGAGGCGGAGCGGGTGCTGTCCGAGGCGCTCGGCGCCCCCGTCGCGGTCTCGGCGACGACGACGGACGGGCTCGGATTCACCGGTACCGGAGAGGGCGTCGCGGCGTTCGCGGTCGCCGTCGTCGTGCCGGCGTGACCTCGCGGCTCAGAGCTCTCGCGTCATGAAGGTCGAGGCGGGATCCGGGCGGTAGTCGCCGAACGGTTCGCACTCGACGAACCCCTCACTCGCGTACAGCGTGCGCGCGGCGAGGAACGCGGCATCCGACCCCGTCTCCAACCAGACCCGGGTGAGGCGGTCGGCGCGAGCCGCGGCGAGGATGTGACGCAGGATCGCGCGGCCGACGCCGGTGCCGAGATGAGCGTCGGCGACCCGCATCGACTTCAGCTCGCCGTCGGTCTTGCTGAGACGGGCGAGGGCTCCGATCCCGGCGATCTCGCCCTCCCGCCACGCCGACCAGACGGTGACGGACGGATGCCGCAGCGCGCCGACGTCGAGGGCGTGCACGCTCTCGGCGGGGGACTGCGCGTGCATGCCGGCGAGGTGCTGCCGCACGAGGGCGGTGCTGGCCGGCCCGGTGAGGTCGTCGAGGCGGATGTCGAGGGGAGCGGGCACGTCAGGCCTCCACGGCGAACGGGGCGGGGTCGCGGGGTCGCCGCGACCCCCAGGCCACGGTCACGAGACCCGCAGCCAGGACGACGAGGCCCGTCACCGCGAGAGGGGAGAGTCCCTCGCCGAGCACCGTCACGCCGAGCACCGTCGCCGTGAGGGGTTCGCCGAGGGTCAGCGTCGCAGCCGTAGCCGCCGTCAGCCCCTGGAGGCCCCACGTGAAGAGCACATAGGCGAGGGAGATCGTCGCGAGACCGAGCCAGAGCGCCATCACGAGCCCGGACGGCGTCGCCGCCCAGCTCAGGTCGACGAAGGGGATCGCCGCGGCGCACAGGACGGCCGACCCGACACCCATCGATCCCACGACGGTGAAGGCGTCCCATCCCGCGTCGAGCAGGCGCCGCTGCGCGTTGGCGATCACGGCGAAGCAGGCGCCGGCGCCGACGGCGGCGGCGAGACCCGCGCCGTCGACGCCACCCGTGCCCGACCCGCCGCCGATCCCCAGCAGCACGACACCCACCGCGGCGAGGGCGGTGGCCGCCATCCACAATCCGGAGGGCACCCGGCGCGAGATCGCCCATTCGAGGATGCCGGCGAGCACGGGAGCGGACCCGAGCGCGATCACGGTACTGACGGCGACGCCGTTGGTCTCTGTGCCGAGGAAGAAGAGCGGCTGGTAGAGGCTGATCGCGACCCCCGTGGCCGCCATGAGCGCGAGCGGGCGCCAGGTGAGCGCGGGGCGCGGCCGGTCGGGCGTCCGCCGGCGGAACCGGGCGGCGAGGAGGAACGCGAGGGCAGCGAGCCCGATGCCGCCGACCACCATCCGCGCGACGCCGACCGAGAGCGTCGAGGCGTCGTCCGGACCGAGGGCGTTGGCGGTTCCCGTCGTCCCGAACAGCAGCGCGGCGGCGAGGACGGCGAGCAGATGCAGCACCCTCCTTTTCTATCGTCTCGACGCGGGTGCCTCCGCCACCCGCCGGTAGCATGGACCGGTGACGGTTCGGCTCTACGACTCCCAGGCTCAGGCGCTGCGCGACTTCGCGCCCGCCGACCCCGGAAACGTCACGATGTACGTCTGCGGGCCGACCGTCCAGTCGGGGCCGCACATCGGCCACGTCCGCGCGGCGCTGAGCTTCGACGTCCTCCGTCGGTGGCTCGCCCACCGTTTCGGTCGCGTCACGTTCGTCCGCAACGTCACCGACATCGACGACAAGGTCCTCGCGAACGCGACCGACGACGAGCCCTGGTGGGCGCTGGCGTACCGGATGGAACTCGAGTTCTCGCGCGCGTATGCCGCGGTCGGCATCCTGCCCCCGACGTACGAGCCCCGGGCGACGGCATCCATCCCGCAGATGCAGGAACTCATCGAACGCCTCATCGAGGCCGGCCACGCGTACGCCGCGGCAGGTGACGTGTACTTCGACGTGCGGTCCTGGCCGCAGTACGGGTCGCTCACCCGCCAGTCCGTCGACGCGATGGAGTCCGCCGCCGACGCCGATCCGCGCGGCAAGCGCGATCCGCGCGACTTCGCCCTGTGGAAGGGCACGAAGGAGGGCGAACCGGCGGATGCCGCATGGCCATCGCCCTGGGGATCGGGCCGTCCCGGCTGGCACATCGAGTGCTCGGCGATGAGCCGGCGCTACCTCGGGCCCGAGTTCGACATCCACGGCGGGGGTCTCGACCTGCGCTTCCCGCACCACGAGAACGAACTCGCGCAGTCGACCGCCGCCGGCGATCCGTTCGCGCGGTACTGGGTACACAACGGACTCGTGACCGTCGGCGATCAGAAGATGTCGAAGTCGCTCGGCAACTTCCTGCTCGCCGAGGACGTGCTGGAGGAGAACGACCCCGTCGTGGTGCGGTACGCGCTTCTCGCCGCTCACTACCGCTCGAATCTGGATCTCTCCGCCTCGACGTTCGCCGAGGCCGAGGCGGCGCTCGGTCGGATCGAGTCGTTCCTGCAGCGCGTCCTGCGGGCGACCGAACATCCCGCGACGGCACTGCGTCCGGGATGGATCCCGGACGCGTTCGCGGCGGCGATGGATGACGACCTCGGCGTGCCGCAGGCGCTCGCCGTGCTTCACGACACGGTGCGCCGTGGCAACACGGCGGTCGATGCGGGGGACCTGGCGACCGCCATTACGCACCGGGGGAGCGTCGTCGCCATGTTGCAGGTCCTCGGACTTCCCGCAGACGATTCCGCGACAGCGGTCGGTTACGGCGCCGCGGCGGACGCCGCCCTCGACGCCCTCATCACCACCATGATCGACCAGCGCGCGGAGGCCCGCGCGGCGAAAGACTGGGCGGCAGCCGACCGCATCCGCGACGCGATCGCGGCGGCCGGCGTCGTCCTCGAAGACGGTCCCGAAGGGACCCATTGGAGTTTGAACAATGGCTAAGCCAGGCAACCCGTCCGCCGGACGCGGCAAGAAGGGTCCCACGAAGGGATCCGGCGGCAAGAACAAGCGCTCGCTCGAAGGGCGCGGCCCGACCCCCAAGGCCGAGGACCGCGCCTGGCACCCCGCCGGGAAGCGCAAGGCCGCCAAGGAGCGGTTCGTCGCCGCCGGTGGCAAACCGCAGATCCGCCAGACCACGGGCGGTCGCGCGCCCAAGGCGAAGTCCGGTGACGACACCGAGACCGTGACCGGGCGCAACAGCGTGCTCGAGGCACTCCGCGCCAAGATCCCCGCGACCGCGTTCTACATCGCGCAGCGCGTCGAGATGGACGACCGCGTCAAGGAGATGCTCTCGATCGCGACCAACCGCGACATCCCCGTCCTCGAGGTCACCCGTCAGGAGCTCGACCGGATGGCCGGGTTCGACGGTGTGCACCAGGGTGTCGCGCTCAAGGTTCCGCCGTACGAGTACGCCCACCCGCAGGACCTGCTCGAGCAGGTCATCGACCGCGGCCAGCTGCCCCTGTTCGTCGCCCTCGACGGCGTCACCGATCCCCGCAACCTGGGTGCCATCATCCGCTCCACCGCCGCGTTCGGCGGGCAGGCGATCATCCTGCCGCAGCGCCGCTCGGCGGGCGTGAACTCCGCCGCGTGGAAGACGAGCGCCGGGGCGGCCGCCCGCATACCCGTCTCCATCGCGCCGAACCTCACGACGACGCTCAAGGAGTTCAAGAAGCAGGGCGTCTTCATCCTGGGTCTGGACGGCGGCGGGGACGTCTCCCTGCCCGCGCTCGAGCTCGCCGACCGCCCCGTCGTGATCGTCGTGGGCTCCGAGGGCAAGGGTCTCTCGCGCCTGGTCACCGAGACGTGCGATCAGATCGTGTCGATCCCGATCAACGCGGCGACGGAGTCCCTGAACGCCGGCATCGCCGCATCCGTCGCGCTCTACCAGGTCGCCACGCTGCGCGCGGCGTCCGAGTGAGAGCCCAGGCATAGGAACGCGCGCCAGACTGACGTCACCGACTGCGAAAGGACGCATCCCATGACCCGTATCGCTGTGATCGGTGGCACCGGCTACGCCGGCGGCCACATCGTCGCCGAGGCCGCCGAGCGCGGCCACACGGTCGTCTCCGTGGCCCGCAAGCTCCCCGCCGAACGCGTCGACGGCGCGACCTACGTCGAGGGCACGCTCCTCGACGCGCCCGCGCTCGTCGCCGAGCTGGAGGGCGTCGAGGTCGTCGTATTCGCGACGTCGCCGCGCGGTGACATGGCCGGCAAGATGCGGGATGCCGTCACCGAGCTGATCCGCGAGCTTCCGCTGTCCGTGCGGGTCGGTGTCGTCGGCGGCGCCGGGGGTAGCCTCGTCGCCCCGGGTGGGCCCCGCGTGATCGACAGCGGCTTCCCCGAGGAGATCAAGCCCGAAGCGATGGAGGCCATCGGCATCCTCGAAGACCTGCAGGCCGACACGACCGGCCGCGAGTGGTTCTACATCCACCCGGCCGGCGGATTCGGCGCCTGGGCGCCGGGGGAGCGCACCGGTTCGTACCGCGACGGCGGCGACGTCATTGTCACCGACGACAAAGGCGAGTCCTTCATCTCCGGTGCCGACTTCGCGATCGCCGTCCTCGACGAGATCGAGTCGCCGAAGCACCGCAACGAGCGGTTCACCGTCGGGTACTGACCCCGCTCAGACAAGGTCGCGCCAGTCGACCTGCTCCTCGTCGTCCTCGTCGGGGAGGGGCAGATCGGCGGTGACGACCGGAACGGCCATCGTCTCGGTCGGCGGCCCCATCACGGTCGCCTCGTCGCGGCGGTGACGGAGGACGTCGTCGATGTACGACGACAGGACCTCCGCGATCGGGATCGACTTACCGCGCGCCTGCGACATGTACCACCGGTGCTCCAGCACTTGGTGGAACACCTCGGCGGGCTCGAGCTTGCTCCGCAGCTCCCACGGGATGGCCTTGACGACCGGCTCGAACACCCGCGTGAGCCACTCGTGCGCGACCATCTCCTCGTCGCTGCCGAGGCGTGAGACGCGGGCGGCGAACTCGTCCATGTCGTTGAGCAGGCGCCGCGCCTGGTTCTCCTCGACGTCGAGCCCGGTGAGGCGGAGCAGACGTCGCTGGTGGTGGCCGGCATCCACCACCTTCGGCTGGATGAGGACCTTCGTGCCGTCGGCGGTCTCGTCGATCGACATCTCGCCGATGTCGAAGCCGAGACCGTTGAGCCGCTGCACACGCTCGGTGATGCGCCAGGTTTCGTTCGCGGCGAAGCTCTCGGTCTCGGTCAGCGCGCTCCACAGGGAGCGGTACGAGGACATGATGCCGTCGGCGATGGCGACGGCATCGACACCGCCCTCGAGGCGGCCACCGGCTTCGAGGTCCATGATCTCGCCGGCGATGTTCGTGCGGGCGACGTCGAGGTCGTGCTCGCGCTGACCCCGCGTGAGGCCGCCCTCGTGCAGTTCGCCCGTCTCGGCATCCACCAGGTACGCGGCGAAGGCCCCGGCATCCCGTCGGAACAGCGTGTTCGACAGCGACACGTCGCCCCAGAAGAAGCCGACGTTGTGCAGGCGCACGAGCAGGGCCGCCAGCGCGTCGACCAGGCGCGTCGCGGTGTCGGGACGCAGCACCTGGGTGAACAGGGCGCGGTAGGGGAGCGAGAAGCGCAGGTGCGCGGTGACGAGGGCCGCCGGGAGCGGTTCGCCCTTGGGTGTCCGCCGCCCGTCGATGACCGCCACCCGACTCACGCAGGGCACGTCGAGCCGGCCGAGCGAGCCGAGCATCTCGTACTCCCGGCGCGCCATCTCGGCGGTCGTCTCCTTCACTGCGATCACCCGCCCCGACAGGCTCGCGAAACGCACGAGGTGGCGGGAGAGGCCTTTGGGGAGCGAGACGATCGCGTCGCTCGGCCACTCGCCGAGCGGGGTCGACCAGGGCAGGGCGAGGAGCCCTGCGTCGACGCTGCTGGCGGTGATGCTCAGGGAATGGACCACGCGGTGACCTCCGGCTGACGCGCCGCGGCGCGGGAGGTCCGGAGACCTTCCCGCGCCGCGGTCCTGCTGATGATGACGATCAGGCCGAGACGACCGGCTTGTCGTTGAGGCGGTCGCCCGACTCGATGTCGAATGCGTGGACGTGGCCAGGCTTGGCGGCCAGCGTGACCGTCTCGCCCGCGTTCGGGTGGTTGCGGCCGTCGACACGGGCGACGACGTCGGTGCGCTTGCCGTCGATGTCGACGTGACCGTACAGGTAGCCGTCGGCACCGAGCTCCTCGACGAGGTCGACCTGAACGGCGAGGCCGCGACCGTCGGCGGGGCCGACCTCGATGTCCTCGGGGCGCACACCCACGGTGACCTGGCTGCCGGTGGCGCGGCCGACGGTGTCGCGGTCGAGCGGGACGACCTCGGTGCCGAACTGGATGCCGCCGTCGGCGAGGCTCGCCGGGAACAGGTTCATGGCAGGCGAGCCGATGAAGCCGGCGACGAACACGTTGTTCGGCTTCTCGTAGAGGTCGCGCGGGGTGCCGACCTGCTGGAGCAGACCGTCCTTGAGGACCGCGATGCGGTCACCCATCGTGAGGGCCTCGGTCTGGTCGTGCGTGACGTAGACCGTGGTGACGCCGAGGCGACGCTGCAGCGACGCGATCTGCGTACGCGTCTGGACGCGGAGCTTGGCGTCGAGGTTCGACAGCGGCTCGTCCATGAGGAAGACCTGGGGCTGACGGACGATGGCGCGACCCATGGCGACACGCTGACGCTGACCACCCGAGAGGGCCTTCGGCTTGCGGGTCAGGTACTGCTCGAGGTCGAGGAGCTTGGCGGCCTCGAGGACACGGGCGGCGCGCTCCTCCTTGCCGACGCCGGCGATCTTGAGCGCGAAGCCCATGTTCTCGGCGACGGTCATGTGCGGGTACAGCGCGTAGTTCTGGAAGACCATCGCGATGTCGCGGTCCTTCGGCGGGACGTCGGTGACGTCGCGGTCGCCGATGCGGATCGAGCCGGAGTTGACCTCCTCGAGACCCGCGAGCATGCGCAGGGAGGTGGACTTACCGCAGCCGGACGGGCCGACGAGGACGAGGAATTCGCCGTCGGCGACCTCGAGGTTGAGCTTGTCGACCGCGGGGCGGGTTCCACCGGGGTACAGACGGGTTGCGTTGTCGAACGTGACGGACGCCATTGTTTCTTCTCCTTCACCGGCAGGTACGTGCCGGACGATCCGTAGTGAAGCGAGCGGGGACGACCCCGCACACCCGCCATCGGGTGCGTGTTCAGTATGGCACGGGAGGGCCGCGAGAGGGGATGCGGTCTCGTCAGCCTTTTTCCAGCGCGTCTGACTAACATCGGACCGTGCGCCACCCCCGAGCGCCGGGCCCTGAGGCCACCACAGATCTTCCCGAGGTTTCATGTCCACCGATTCCGGCGACACTCCGTCATCCGCGACCGACCGCCGCGAGGCCGTGCGAGAGAAGGCGCAGCGCGTCCACGTCCGCCAGTCGCGCGCGCGGATCGCTCGTCGCATCTCGCTCGGCGTCCTGGCGACCGCGGCCGTCGCCGCCGTCGCGACCGTCGTCGTGTGGTCGGTCACGTCGACGATGGGCGGACGCGACCTGACCCCGAGCACCGCATCGTCGGACGGCTTCGCGGTCAGCGACGTCACGGGCGTCGCGGCGGACCAGGGCGCGATCGACGAGAGCGCCGTCGAGGCGACCCCGGGGTCGGACAAGGCGGCGACGCCGGCACCGACGGCATCCCCGACCGCTGCTCCCGTCGACATCCGCGTCTACGTCGACTACCTCTCGCCGGGTGCGCGCGAATGGCAGCTCGCCAATGTCGACCAGCTCACCACGTGGGTCGACCAGGGAGCCGCGACGCTCAGCTACCACCCGGTGTCGATGCTCACGGCCAAGTCCAACGGCACGAAGTACTCGCTGCGCGCCGCCGCGGCGGCGGCCTGCGTCGCGACCCACGACGAGAGCGTCTTCTTCGCGTACAACACCGAGCTGCTCACGCGTCAGCCGGCGATGGACACGGACGGGTTCTCCGACGTCGAGCTCGCCGACCTGGCGCAGGCCGTCGGCGCGAGCGACCCCGAGAAGCTGCGGTCGTGCATCGAGGACGGCGACTTCGTCGAGTGGGCGAAGGATGCCACCGAGCGCGCGATCGCCGGCATCCCCGACACCGACGGTCTGGAGCTCACCGGCACGCCGATGATCCTCGTCAACGGCCAGCCCTACATGGGTGCACTGTCGGACGCCGCGGAGTTCTCGCAGTTCGTGCTGACGAGCGCGAGCGACGCGTTCTACACCGAGCAGACCCCGACCCCCACGCCGACGGCACCGGCGGAGACGCCGACGCCCACCGCGCCTGCGGAGTGACCGGCGCGGCCCGGATAGACTGGGCCACCTGCCGGCTTGGCGCAATTGGTAGCGCACCGTACTTGTAATACGGGGGTTGCAGGTTCAAGTCCTGTAGCCGGCACTCCATCTGTGCGTCGACCCGCGCTTGTCATACGGGGGTTGCAGGTTCACGTCCTGTAGCCGGCACCATCGCTGTGCGTCGACCCGTACTTGTCATACGGGGGTTGCAGGTTCACGTCCTGTAGCCGGCATGCCTCATGCTGTCAGGCGGCAGGTGCGGGCTCACTCGGCTTCTGCGCTGAGCCGCTCCGCGTCGCGCTCGACGAGCCACGACCACAGTTGTTTGCGGAGCTGTGAGAGAGCGCCCTGTGATCCCCACGGAACCCGCAGGAGCATGTGGGCGGTGGCGACGTCGATCCAGAATCCGACCGTCCCCGGTTCCCAGATGCTGTGCTCGATAGGCCGCGGGCGTTCAGCGACATCGAAGGCAGCGGCTTCCGTGGTGGCCGTGAAGGTCCACAGTGCGACGGGTAGGAACGAGGCAGGCTCCACGTGTACGACGTCAGCATGACGCTGAGGAGAGCCACTCGAAAGCTCTCGCAGATCCGCCGGCCAGTCGCGCAGATCGTCTTCATCGGTGACATCCGTCCAGCGCTCGATCGCCTCGGCGAGAGCGACTGCAGTCCGCGCGCCCAGGCGGAAACCGAACCAGCCCACAGTCGCCTGCGGGCCTGCGACGAACCAGGCCCGACGGGCGTGCGCCCAAACCTCGGCCGCCTCGTCGTCATGCCACGGCTGTTGCGCCGCCGCCGGGACGAAGAGGTGGATCTGCCAACCCTCGGTCATCGTCAGAAACACTAGGCGACCGGCGCAGGCCGCGACCGTCGCACGCCCCGGGAGCAGGCCGAAGCCCTCAGAGTGCCCCGACCACCGCTGCGTCGCTTTTCGCCCGTTCGCGTCGGACGCGCAGGCGCAGGAACGGACGCTCGACGAACCAGTAGGACGCCTCCGCGACGAGCAGCAGTGCCAGGAGTCCGCCGATCGTCAGCCCCCCGAACCAGGTCTCGTTGTGCCGGGTCAGGAACAGCTGCTGGTAGAGGTAGAGGCTGTAGGAGATCAGCCCGATGTGGACCATCGGGCGCCAGTTCAGGAATCGTCCGAACGGCGAGGCGGGGGCCCGCATCATCCACACGATGACGAGCGCCACCGCGAGAGCATCGCCGACGTAGCCGACCGTGTACATCCACACGCCTTCGAACCTCGACGTGAGCGCCCAGGACAGCGGCAGCCACACCACCACCGCCCACTGCAGGTGACGCGCGAAGATCCACTCGGTGAGGCGCTCGAACCATCGCTCTCCCGCGCCGTACGCCAACAGGCATCCGATCATCAGCGCATCCGCGCGGGTGTGGAACATGTAAGTCACTCCTCCCTCGGGCACGAACGGCAGGAGGTAGGTCCCGATCCGGACGAACGGCGAGATCAGGACGCCGATGACGAGCACCTTCACCGCGACCCGGCGGGGCATGAGGATGACGGCGAGCGGCCAGAGGACGTAGAACTGCTCCTCGACGCTGAGCGACCATGTGTGCCCCGTCCACCACGAGCCGTCGAGCGGCCAGTAGTCGCGGAGGAACAGGGCGGGGCTGATGATGTCGCGAGGGCCGAGCCCGTCGATCACCCGGGTCACCGCGAGCGCGGAGACGACCGCGAGGAAAACGAACAGCGCGGGAAGGATGCGGTACGCCCGACGGCGGTAGAAGGCCGAGAGCGAGATGCGACCCGTCTTGCCGCGCTCGCGCAGCAACAGCGTCGTGATCAGGAACCCCGACAGGACGAAGAACGCCTGCACGCCGAAGTATCCGCCGGGAAGGTTCGCTCGGAGGAACACCACGACGTCGTTCTGGGGAAGCGTGGCCGCGCCGTGCCCCCAAATCACGCAGAGCACCGCGAGCGCTCGGATCCCGTCCAGCGACGGGATGGTGCGGGCGAGCGCCGGATCGGTCGCGCGCGAGACGGTCGACGCACTCGTCATGTCTTCCCCCAAGAAGTCGCGAGCAGCGCAGGTCCCCACCGCGCTCAGCCCGTCTAGGGCATGACGCTACCCGCTCGCACGACGTTTCGCGAGGGTCGAGCGGGCGGGTAGCTTCGGCTCACGCCACGGGCGTCTCGGCCTCACGAGGCGTGACGCGGACCTCCGCGATGCGCCGGCGGTCCATGGCGGTCACCTGGATCGTCGCGCCGTCGACGTCGATCGTGTCGCCCACGACCGCGAGGCGACCGAGCTGCTCGGTCACGAATCCGGCGACCGTGTCCGAGGCGCCGCGGGGGAGCGTGATCCCCGTCGCCTCGGAGAAGTCCTGCAGGTTGAGGCGCCCGTCGATGATCTCGCGATCACCCACGGGGGCGACGGCGTCGTCGTACTCGTCGAAGATCTCACCGACGACCTCCTCCACGAGGTCCTCGAGGGTCACGATGCCGTCCGTACCGCCGTACTCGTCGACGACGACAGCGATCTGGTGACCCTCCGCCCGCATCTTCGTCAGCGTCGGGAGGACGCGCGCCGTCGACGGGAAGTAGGGGATCGGCCGGACGATGCTGGACAGCGGGGCCGCCGCATCCGCAGCCGCCTCGAACAGGTCCCGGACGTGCACGAAGCCGATGATGTCGTCGATGGACGTGTCGGCGACGGGGTACCGCGAGAACGGCAGTTCGTGCACGGCGGAGATGGCCTCGCCGATCGTCGCGCTGTCGTCGAGGGAGGTGACGTCGGGACGCGGTCGCATGACTTCGCTCAGCTGTCGCTCCCGCAGCGAGAGGACGTCCTCCAGGATGCGGCGCTCGTCCTCGGGCAGACCTTCGTGGCTCGCGACGATGTCGCGGACCTCCTCATCCGTCATCTCCTCACCCGTCTTGTGCGGGTCTCCGCCGAGGAGGCGCACGAGGGCGTTCGTCGAGACGGACAGCAGCCAGATGACCGGCCTCATCACCTTGGCGAACCCGTCGAGGACGGGCGCGACGACGTAGGCGAACTGGGCGTTCCGCTGGATGGCGAGACGCTTCGGCACGAGCTCTCCGAGCACGAGCGACAGGTACGCGATGAGCAGCGTGAGGATCAGCGTCGCGATCGTCAGAGCCAAGCCCGGGTCTGCGCCCCACGACTCGATGAGCGGCGCCACCGACGGGGCGATCGAGGTCGCGCCGTACGCGGCGGACGCGAAGCCCGCCACGGTGACGCCGATCTGCACGGCCGAGAGGAACGTGTTGGGGTTGCGGGCGAGGCCCGCCACCTTCTGCCCACGCCTGCCGCGCGCGGCGATCGCGTTGATCTGGCTCTCCCGCAGGGTCACCAGCGCCATCTCGGTCGCCGCGAACACCCCGCCCACCAGGACGAACACCACGACGAGGGCGATGTTCAGTGCCAGATCGTTCATCGGATCACTCCGACGGGTCCGATCTCATCGGTGGGTGGGATCGTATGGTCGCTGTCCATCGGTCAGCGGTGCTCCTTCGTCTCTGCGGGGGAGGGGGTCGAGGTCGGTGCGCCGGCGTCCAGCTCGCGGTCGCGGTCGCGACGCGTCTTGGCGAGGCTCGCCACCGTGGCCACGACGATAGTGGCCGCGATGAACAGGAGCGAGAACCAGATCGGGATCTCGGGAGCCCACAGCATCGGCTCGCCCCCGTTGATGAACGGCAGCTCGTTGACATGCATGGCGTGCAGGACGAGCTTGACACCGATGAAGGCGAGGATGACGGCCAGGCCCTGTGCGAGGTACACGAGGCGCTCGAGCAGACCGCCGATGAGGAAGTAGAGCTGACGCAGACCCATGAGGGCGAACGCGTTGGCCGTGAACACGATGTACGCCTCGTTGGTGAGACCGTAGATCGCGGGGATCGAGTCGACCGCGAAGATGAGGTCGACGAAGCCGATCGCGATGATCACCAGCAGCATCGGGGTGACGAAGCGCTTACCGGCCTTCTTCACCGTGAGCTTGTCGCCGTTGTACTCGTCGCTGACGGGCAGGATGCGGCGGACGAACTGCATGAACTTGCCGTTGGCCGGGTCGGACTCACCGTGTGCGAACGCCTGACGGTAGGCGAGGAACAGCAGCAGCGCGCCGAAGACGTAGAAGATCCACGAGAAGTTCTCGATGAGGGCGGCGCCGACGGCGATGAACGCACCGCGCATGATGAGCGCGATGACGATGCCGATCATCAGGACCTTCTGCTGGTACTTCTTCGGCACCGCGAACCCGGTCATGACGATGAGGAACACGAAGAGGTTGTCGATCGACAGCGCCTTCTCGGTCAGGTACCCGGCGAAGTACTCGCCCGAGTAAACCCAGCCCCATCCCGGGATGAGGCCGATGACGACACCGAAGATCAGCGCGAGACCGATGTAGAAGGCGGACCAGCGCGCCGACTCGCCGATCGACGGCTCGTGCGGCTTGCGGACGTGCGCGAAGAATTCGTAGACGAAGAAGGCGATCGTGACGGCGATCGTGATGCCCCAGACGAGAGGGGTGATTTCCACAGGAGTCTCCTCAATGGCGTGGTGAAAGGACGCCAGAGTCTTCTCCATCCCGATTGATCGGGACCGGTGGTCCGGGATGCACCTTCACATCCGTAATGACGAACCGACCGTCGTGGAGTACTCCCCCTGGGGCTCAAAATGTTACGGGATCGGCGCGGGCAAAACTGACAATTGCCTGACGCGGCCGAGCGTGCTAGCCGCGGGATGGTTCCTTGAGATCGTCGCTCGCGTACGGCGCCGGCGCCGGCGCGTGCGCATACGGGATGAACCAGCTCGCGAAGTCGAGCGGAGGAGTCGCGGCGGCGGCATCCTGCTTGCTCGACGCATCCTGATCGACGAAGAGGGACTCCGCATCGAGGTCCTGGAACAGCACGGTGTCCAGGTGCTCGCGCCAGCCCTCCGGCAGGTCGCCGGTGAGGCGTTCGGCGCTGCGCGCCGCCTCGTCGAGCACGAGCTTCAGCGCCAGCTCGTGGGCGACGGTGGGAGGGTACACGGGTGAGGCGCTGAGCCGGGAGGTGACCTCGATCGTGGCGGCGAGGAACTTCTGCGCGAACGCCCGGTCGTAGTGCGTGGCGTACTGCGGAGGCAGCTGCGAGATCACATGCGTCTCCCGCCAGGCGGATCGGTCGTCTGCCGCGTCCGCGAGCTGCCGCACGTCGTCGAAGAGGCAGTCGACGACCAGGACCGAGGCGTTCCAGACGAGACCTTTGATGATCGTCCGCTGACGCAGCTCGGATGCCGTGGCCTCACTCGTCGAACCGCCGAAGAGCTCGTCGAGCGCCCAGTCGATGCCGGCCAGGCGCGCGCCGGCCCGGGCGACCCGCGCGGTGTCCGACGAGCCCTCGGGAAGGGTCCCCGACGTGCCCTGCCACTCCGAGTCCACGATCGACGAGCTCGTGGACGCGATCCGCACCAGGTGCTGCGCGCCGTCGGCCACCGACACCTCGATCAGCGACAGCAGCGCGTCCTCGGCATCCATCGACGACGCGGACATCCGTGACGCGTCGTCCATGCCGCCGACGAGATCGTCGGGGTGCGCGCAGACGAGGTCGAGATCGATGCGGACCGCCGCGCGGTAGCGGGGAACGGGTGCCATGGGGGCATCGTACCCACGGCCCCGCTTACAGTGTCAGTCCGCGTCGGCCAGTCCCAGGACGTCGAGGAGCCAGGCGAGCTCGAACGCGCGCTCGCGCCACGAGTTGTACCGCCCGCTGACGCCACCGTGCCCCGCCACCATCTCGCACTTGAGCAGGGCGTCCGCACCGACCTCGCGCAGCCGCGCGACCCACTTCGCCGGCTCGACGTAGAGCACCCGGGTGTCGTTGAGCGAGGTGACGGCGAGGATGCGGGGGTACCGGACGCCCTCCTGCACGTTCTCGTAGGGGGTGTACGACTTCATGTAGGCGTACACGTCGGCGTCGTGCAGTGGGTCGCCCCACTCGTCCCACTCGATCACGGTGAGCGGGAGGGACGGGTCGAGGATCGTCGTCAGCGCGTCGACGAACGGGACGCCGGCGAGGATGCCCGCGAACAGGTCGGGGGCGAGGTTCGCCACGGCGCCCATGAGCAGACCGCCGGCGGAGCCGCCCTCCGCGACCAGGCGGTCGGGGGAGGTGTACCCCTCGGCGACGAGGTGACGGCCGACGGCGACGAAGTCCGTGAAGGTGTTCCGCTTGTGCAGCAGCTTGCCCTCCTCGTACCACTGGCGCCCCATCTCGCCACCGCCGCGGACGTGGGCGATCGCGAAGATCACGCCACGGTCCAGCATCGACAGGCGGGCGACCGAGAATCCGGGCTCGATGGAGTGCTCGTACGAGCCGTAGCCGTAGAGGTGCAGGGGGCGGGGCGCCGCTCCCGGTTCGCCGAACGACCGCTTCCACACGAGAGAAACGGGGACGCGCGTGCCGTCGTCGGCGGTCGCCCAGACCCGTTCCTGACCGTAGTCGGCCGGGTCGTACCCGCCGAGGACCGGCTGGCTCTTGCGCAGCAGGAGCTCGCCCGTCGCCACGACGTAGTCGTACACCGTGCCGGGCGTCACGAACGAGGCGTAACCGAGACGGATGACCGGGGGCGCCCACTCCGACGATCCGCTCGCCCCGGCGGCGTACAGCGGCTCGTCGAAGGCGATCTCGGTGACCTCATCGGTGGCGTAGTCGAGGATCCCGACGCGGGCGAGGCCCTCGCGGCGGTACTCGACGACCGCCCAGTCGCGGTAGGCGGACGCGTCGAGCAACCGCCGACCCGGCTGGTGCGGCAGCACGACGTGCCGCTGCCCGGTGGGGTCGGATGCCGCTACCCGCACCAGCTCGAAGTCCAGCGCGCCGTCGTTGTGGAGGATGTAGAGCACGTCCTCCCCGTCGATCACCGCGTGGGTCAGCGAGTACTCGACGCCCTCGCGGCGCGGCCACACAGATCGGGGCTCCGCCGTGAGGTCGTCGGCCGGGACGAGGAACTCCTCCGAGGTGATGGAGGACCCCACCCCGATGACGAGGAAGCGGTCGCTGCGCGTGAAGCCGGCGCCGACCCAGTACCGCTCGTCGGGTTCGGTGAAGATGACGCGGTCGGATGCGGCATCCGTCCCCACTTCGTGCAGCCAGACGGTGTCGGGTCGCCAGGCGTCGTCGACGGTCGTGTAGACGACGTGACGGCCGTCGGGGGAGAAGACCGCGCCGGAGAAGGTGTTCTCGATGACGTCGGCGAGGTCGTCGCCGGTCACCAGGTCGCGGATGCGGAGGGTGTAGCGCTCGTCACCGGCGACGTCGACGGCGTAGAGCATCCGGGTGCCGTCGTTCGAGACGTCGAGGCTGCCGAGCGAGAAGAAGTCGTGGCCCTCGGCCTCGACGTTGCCGTCCAGGAGCACCTGCTCGCCGGGGACGTCGGTGTCGGGGGAGAGCACGGGCGGCGTCCAGTCCGCGACGTCCGCGATGGGGGCGCGGCAGTTGATGCCGTACTGCTTGCCCTCGACGGTGCGGCCGTAGTACCACCACTGCCCGCGGCGCGAGGGGACGGAGAGGTCGGTTTCGAGCGTGCGGCCCTTGATCTCCTCGAAGATCCGCTCGCGGAGGCCGGCGAGGTGCGCCGTACGGCTGTCGGTGTAGTCGTTCTCCGCCTCGAGGTGGCCGATGACGGTCTCGTCGTCCTTCGCGCGCAGCCACTCGTAGGGGTCCGAGACGTCGTCTCCGTGGTGCGTGCGGGTGAACGGGCGGCGGTCGGCGACGGGCGGTGTCACGGCTTCGGAGGTCACCCGACCACGCTAACCGACCCTCGCGGGCGCGCGCGGGTTATGCCATGGCGGATCGTGTGCGAGGATTTCCCAGGCCCGATTGAACCCCTGGTGACGTCTGGGTGAACTTTTCGTTCGCAACGCCGATCGCCGCGGCACCCGTTCCCCCGATTCCCGACGGAAAGCGAACTGTGGAGACCGCAGCACTCATCGTCGTCCTGGTCATCGCACTGGCACTCTTCTTCGACTTCACCAACGGCTTCCACGACACGGCGAACGCGATGGCGACACCCATCGCGACGGGCGCACTCAAGCCCAAGGTCGCGGTGCTCCTGGCTGCCATCCTCAACCTCGTCGGCGCATTCCTGTCGACCGAGGTCGCCAAGACGATCTCGGGCGGCATGATCCGCGAGGATCAGCTCTCGCCCTCGATCTTCCCCGCGATCATCTTCGCCGGGCTGATCGGCGCCATCACATGGAACATGCTCACCTGGCTGCTCGGCCTTCCTTCGAGCTCCTCGCACGCACTCTTCGGCGGCCTCATCGGGGCGACGATCGTCGGCGCGTCCGTCAGCGCGATCAACGTCGGTGTCGTCCTGTCGAAGGTCGTCCTCCCCGCCCTCATCGCCCCCCTCACGGCCGGCATCATCGCCTTCGCCGCCACGAAGATCGCCTACGCCGTCACCCGCCGCTACGACAACAAGCCGGACGGCCGCGACGGCTTCCGCTGGGGTCAGATCTTCACGTCGTCGCTCGTCGCCCTCGCGCACGGCACCAACGACGCGCAGAAGACGATGGGCGTCATCACCCTCGCCCTCATCACGGTCGGGTGGCAGACGCAGTCCGAGCCCGAGCTCTGGGTCATCTTCGCGTGCGCGTTCACGATCGCTCTCGGCACGTACATGGGCGGGTGGCGCATCATCCGCACGCTCGGCAAGGGCCTCACCGACGTCAAGCCCGCACAGGGCTTCTCGGCGGAGGCATCCACCGCGTCGACGATCCTCGCCTCGAGCGCGCTCGGCTTCGCCCTGTCGACGACGCAGGTCGCCTCGGGGTCCGTCATCGGGTCGGGCCTCGGTCGCCGCGGGTCGAGCGTGCGCTGGCGCACCGTCGGGCGCATCACGGTCGGGTGGGTCCTCACGCTTCCGGCCGCCGGCATCGTCGGCGCACTGGCCGCCCTCCTCATCGTCGGACTCGAGAACCTCTTCGGCGAGGGACCGGGTGAGCTGATCGGCGTCATCATCGGCGCCGTCGTGGCCGTCGCCGTCGTGCTCGCGATCTTCCTGCGGTCCCGGCGCAACGAGGTCACCGCGGCGAACGCGATGAGCAGCGAGGTGGCCGACTCGGGTGCCGCCGTCGATCTCACGGAGGAACCGCCCCCCACGCGCCGTCAGCAGCGCGTCGCGCAGTCCGCCGCCGCATCCGACGAGGAGGGAACCCGATGAGCGTCGACGTCAACTGGCTCGCCTTCGTCCAGGTCTTCGTCGCGGCGCTCCTCGCCGCCGCGACGGTGGTCGCCTTCTACGCGATCGGTCTGCGTCTGCTGGTTCGGGCGGGACGGGTGCCGGTGGTCATCCCGGCCACCTTCACCGACGCGCTGACCGTGATGACGCCGAAAGAGCAGAAGCGGGCCGCCAAGGCCGCCAAGAAGGCCGCCAAGAAGAACCCGCTGAGCCCGGCGCAGAAGCGCATCGCCCTCGTCGGGGCGTACGCCGCGTTCGCGGTCTGCGGCCTGGTCGTGCTGGGCGGGCTCCTGCTCATCCTGTTCAACCACTGATCGCCGCGCGTCCGGGGGCGTCAATAGGCTGGGCGGCATGCAGCCCGTCTCCTTCGGCCGCCACGCGCCCGCCGTCCGCACGATCGTCCATCTGAGCGACACCCATCTGCTCGCCGGCGATCGCCCGCTCGGTGGCGCCTACGACGCCACGGGCGGTGTTGCGGCAGCCCTCGCAGCCGTCGAGCGCACCGGCATCCGCCCCGACGCGATCGTCGTGACGGGCGATCTCACCGACCTGGGAGAGCCCGCCGCCTACCGCCGGCTGCGCGAGCTCGTGGAACCGATGGCCGAGCAGCTGGATGCGCCGGTCGTGTGGGTCGCGGGCAATCACGACGAGCGACCCGCCCTGCGGGAGGTGCTCTTCGATGAGCCGGGCTCCGAAGCGCCGCTCACCGCGGTCCACGACCTGGACGGGCTGCGACTGGTCGTCCTCGACTCCACCGTCCCCGGCTGGCATCACGGCCTCGTCGATGCGGCGCAGCGCGAGTGGCTCCGGGAGGTGCTCGCCGAGCCGGCGCCGCTCGGCACGCTGCTCGCGTTGCACCATCCGCCGATCCCGAGCCACATCCCGTTCTTCGACATCCTCGAGCTCCGGGAGCAGGACGAGCTGGCGGCCGTGCTCGCCGGCACCGACGTGCGCGGCATCCTGGCCGGTCACCTGCACTACTCGACCTCGGGCACCTTCGCCGGCATCCCCGTGAGCGTCGCCTCCGCGACCTGCTACACGATGAACCTGCAGCGACCGGCGACCGAGGTGAACGGCATGGATGCCGGACAGTCCTTCCACCTCGTGCACGTCTACGACGACACGATCACGCACACGGTCGTCCCCGTGGTCGAGGCGCCGACGGGGGACTACTTCTCGGCCGAGTGGGTGGAGCGGATGGCCGCCCTCACACCGGACGAGCGCCTCGAGGCCTTCTCCCGCAAGCCCGCCTGAGCCTCTTGACTTCGCGCGCACTCGAAGTCCTACCGTGAGGGCATGTCCCTCCTCTCCACCTCTGCCGGCGCCTCCATCGCCGAAGCGGCGGACGCGACCGGCGTCAGCGCGCACACCCTCCGCTACTACGAGCGTGCGGGCCTGATGCTGCATCCCGTGGACCGGACCTCCTCGACCCACCGGCGCTACTCGGAGGCGGACCTCGCCTGGATCCGCTTCCTCACGCGGCTCCGCTGGACCGGGATGCCGATCGCCACCATGCGTCGCTACACCGAGCTCGTGCGCGAGGGGGACGCGACGATCGCGGAACGGCATCGACTGCTCGTCGAGCACCGGGAGGTCGTCCGCCGCCGGCTCGAGGAGGTCACGCTGAGTCTCGCCGCCATCGACCACAAGATCGACATCTATGACAAGGAGATCACCGCATCATGAAGACCACCGCACTCGGCCAGAACGGTCCCCGGGTCGGCCGCATCGGCCTCGGACTCATGGGGATCAGCGCCTTCTACACCGGCGCCGGACAGGACGACGCCGGCGGTGCCCGGACGATCCTCGGCGCCTTGGACCGCGGCGTCACCCTCCTCGACACGGCGGAGATGTATGGGCCGTACACGAACGAGGAGCTGCTGGGTCGCACCCTCGCCGAGGCCGGCCGCCGCGACGAGGTCGTCATCGCGACCAAGTTCGGGACCATCCGCCACACCGACGGCGACCAGCCGGGCATCGACGGCAGTCCCGACAACGTCCGGACCGCCGTCGAGGGGTCGCTCCGCCGGCTGCAGACCGATCGCATCGACCTGTACTACCAGCACCGCATGGACCCGTCCGTCCCGATCGAGGACACGGTCGGTGTGCTGGCCGACCTCGTCCGGGAGGGCAAGATCGGCGGATACGGGCTGTCCGAGGCATCCGTCGCCACCATCCGGCGCGCTCACGCGGTGCATCCGATGACCGCCGTGCAGACCGAGTACTCGCTCTGGACCCGCGATCCCGAGGCCGAGCTGCTGCCCGCGCTGCGCGAGCTCGGCATCGGGTTCGTGCCGTACTCGCCGCTCGGGCGCGGCTTCCTGACGGGTCGGATCCGCTCGGTCGACCAGCTCGACGAGGACGACTTCCGTCGGAACAACCCGCGGTTCGAGGACGAGGCGCTCGCCGCCAACCTGCGGATCGTGGACGTCATCGAAGGCGTCGCGGGCGAGGTGGACGCGACCCCCGCTCAGGTCGCGCTCGCCTGGCTCCTCGCGCAGGGCGAGGACATCGTGCCCATCCCGGGGACGCGCAAGCTCGAGCGCGTCGACGAGAACATCGGCGCCACCGAGCTCGCGCTCACGGACGACCAGCTGCGCCGGCTGAGCGGGGTCGGGCCGGCGGTCGGCGACCGCTACGCCGACATGTCGAGCGTCAACCGCTGAGGTCGGGGGGTGCGGGGATAGGCTCGTCCTATCCCCGCACCCTGTGACCCACAAGGACACCGCAATGGCACCTGACGCGATGACGCGTACCGAGACCGACTCCCTGGGATCGATGGAGATCCCCGCCGACGCCTACTGGGGCATCCACACCGCGAGAGCGCTCGAGAATTTCCCGATCTCGATGCGGCCCATCTCCGTCTACCGCGACCTCGTCGTCGCCCTCGCGATGGTCAAGCAGGCCTCCGCGCGCGCCAACAAGGAGATCGGCGTGCTGGAGGCATCCCGCGCCGACCTCATCGACCGTGCGGCGCAGCGCGTCATCGACGGCGAGTTCCACGACCAGTTCGTCGTGGGCGTCATCCAGGGCGGGGCCGGCACCTCGACCAACATGAACGCGAACGAGGTCATCACCAACATCGCGCTCGAGATGGCCGGCCGTGCGAAAGGCGACTACGCGTTCCTCTCGCCGATCGACCACACGAACCGCAGTCAGTCGACGAACGACGTCTACCCGACGGCGATCAAGGTCGGCCTCGGCCTCGACCTGCAGTCCCTCCTCGAGGAGCTCGACCTGCTGCGGCAGGCCTTCCTGAAGAAGGCCGACGAGTTCCACGACGTGCTCAAGGTCGGCCGCACCCAGTTGCAGGATGCCGTGCCCATGACGCTCGGGCAGGAGTTCCACGGCTTCGCGACGACGCTGGGGGAGGACTACCACCGGCTCCGCGAGAACGCGTACCTGCTCTACGAGATCAACATGGGTGCGACGGCCATCGGCACCGGCATCACGACGCACCCCGACTACTCCGGCTCGGTGCTCCGCCACCTGCGCGAGATCAGCGGACTCGACCTCGAGACCGCCGAGGACCTCGTGGAGTCGACGAGCGATACCGGTGCCTTCATGTCGTTCTCGTCGTCGCTCAAGCGCAACGCCATCAAGCTCTCCAAGATCAGCAACGACCTGCGGCTCCTCTCGAGCGGCCCGCAGGCGGGCTTCGGCGAGATCAACCTCCCGCCCCGGCAGGCCGGCTCGAGCATCATGCCCGGCAAGGTGAACCCGGTCATCCCCGAGGTCGTCAACCAGGTCGCCTTCGCCGTCGCGGGCGCCGACCTGACGGTGACGATGGCCGTCGAGGGCGGGCAGCTGCAGCTGAACGCGTTCGAGCCGGTGATCGCGCACTCGATCTTCCAGTCGATCACCTGGATGCGTCGCGGTATGCGCACGCTGCGGGTCAACTGCGTCGACGGCATCACGGCCAACCGCGAACGCCTCGGGACGATGGTCGGGTCGTCGGTCGGCGTCATCACGGCACTGACGCCGTTCATCGGCTACACCGCCGCCGCGGCCCTGGCCAAGACCGCGCTGCTCACCAAGCGGAACGTCGGCGACCTCGTCGTCGAAGCCGGCCTGATGTCGCGCGACGAGGTGGACAAGCAGCTGTCGCCGGCACGCCTGTCGGGGCTGCAGGCGGTCACGCGGGCGATCCCCGTTATCACGAAACCGGGTGACGTGGAGCAGCACTGATTGCCGGTTGTCTGGGAGAACGGTGAACGCTAGCGTCGGGGTCGTAATCCCGGCCGATGACCGACCAGAAGGACACTTCCATGACTGATCCCAACCAGCCGAACTCCCAGAACGTCCCCCCGGCACCGCCGGCCTACGAAGCGCCCGCCTACAGCAACGCGCCGCAGTACAACGCCGCCCCCTCGGGCGGATCGACCCCCGGCCGCACCATGGCGATCGTCGCGCTGATCCTCGCCATCATCCCCGGTACCCAGGTGATCGGTCTCATCCTCGGCATCGTGGCTCTCGTGCAGAGCCGCAAGGCCGGCGTGAAGAACGGTCTGGCGATCGCGGCGATCATCGTGAGCGTCGTGCTGCTGATCATCGGGATCATCGTCGTCATCGCCCTCGTCTCGTTGGCGGCGAGCGTCGGAGGCGATCTGACCACTCAGATCAACGCCTGCTTCGAGGACCCGTCGGGAAGCGTGACCTGGCAGGGTGTCACCACCTCGTGCCAGGAGCTGCTGGAGAGCAACGGCTACTGATCCGAGATTCGGAACGACGAGAGCCCTGGATGCGCGGCATCCGGGGCTCTCGTCGTTGCGGGTCAGTCGGTGATCCGGCAGAACGTCGTCAGCTCACCGATGCCGTCGATGCCGACCGTGACCGTCGAACGGTCGCGGAGGAAGATCTGCGGATCGCGGGAGTAGCCCGCGCCACCGGGGGAGCCGGTCGAGATGAGGGTGCCGGGGAGCAGGGTCGCCGACCGCGAAAGGTAGGAGACGAGCTTGGCGACGGGGTGGATCATCTGGCCCGTCGAGGCATCCTGCACCGTCTGCCCGTCGACGACGGCCCAGATGTGCAGATCCTGCGGGTCGGAGATTTCGTCCGCCGTCACGACGAAGGGGCCCGTCGGGGTGAAGCCGTCGAACGACTTGCACCGCGACCACTGCGCCTCGGAGAACTGGATGTCGCGGGCCGTGATGTCGTTGACGACCGTGTAGCCCCACACGTGGTCGAGTGCGTCCTCGAGCGCGACGTCGCGGGCCGCTGGGCCGATCACGACACCGAGTTCGGCCTCGTAGTCGACCGACTGACTCAGCGAACGTGGCCAGGTGGTCGTCTGGCGGTGCCCGCCCAGGGAGCCCGGCCACAGCGTGAAGATGGTCGGAGCGGCGTCCGCCTTCAGTCCCAGCTCGCTCGAGTGCGCGGCGTAGTTCAAGCCCACGGCGATCGTGACGGGCGTGTCGAGGATCGCGGACGCGAACACGGGGGAGCCCAGCGGCATCCACTCGACCTCGGGGTCGGCGGCCGCGTCCCGGACGCGGGCGAGGAGGGCGTCACCTCCTTCGATGAGCCGCTGCAGGCGCGAGGGTGCACCGTCGAAGAGGCGCGACACCACCGTCGCACGATCCTCCTCGACCAGGACCAGCTGCGGCTCGTCGACTCCGTCGGGGACAACGTGGGCGAAGCGCATGGTCCCAGGCTATCGTTCCCGTGCGCGGCGGCGGCTCGTGCGCGCCCGCCCCTAGGCTGAGCGCATGTCGTTCCCGTCGCCGCTCGCGCAGCCGACCCATTCGATGCCGGCGACGCCCCCGCCGGCTCCGCCGCGCCGGGACCTGCCCGTGCCCACGCCGGGAGCCGGGCGGACGGTCCTCTGGATCGTGGGCATCGTGCTCGTCTTGGTGGCGCTCGGCCTCGCGGCCTACTTCCTGACCTTCCTCGGCCCCGTCGCCGCGGTCGTCGCGGGGGTCCTGGCGCTCGTCCCGCTCGCGCTCGTCCTGGTCGCGGTCCGGATCATCGACCGCTGGGAGCCGGAGCCCCGCGGCCTGGTGGTGTTCGCGCTCGCGTGGGGGGCGGTGGCATCCGTCGCCCTCACCCTGGCGGTCGACCTCGTCATCGGTCTCGTCGTCCCGCAGGTGCCGGAGACGTTGTCGGCCGTCGTGCAGGCGCCGATCGTGGAGGAGTTCGCCAAGGGCGCGGGGGTGCTGCTCGTCTTCGTCGCCGCGCGCCGCGCCTTCGACGGACCGGTGGACGGTGTCGTCTACGGCGCCCTCGTCGGGGCGGGGTTCGCCTTCACGGAGAACATCCTCTACTTCGCCGACAGCCTCATCACCGAGGGTGTCGAGAGCGCCGCCTACACGTTCTTCCTCCGTGGGGTCCTGTCGCCGTTCGCGCACGTGATGTTCACGGCAGTGACGGGGTACGCGCTCGGCCGGGCCGCGCGGATCGGGCTCCGCGGCTCCGCGGGGACACCGCGGTGGCTCCTCGGAATCGTCGGGGCCATCGCTCTGCACGCCCTCTGGAACGGTTCCGCCGTGTTCGCCGACTTCTTCGCCCTCTACACGACACTCCAGGTGCCGCTGTTCGTGCTGTTCATCGTCGGTGTCGTCCTGCTGCGACGCGAGGAGGCGCGGTTGACCCGCGCGCGACTCGGCGACTACGCCGCGGCGGGGTGGTTCTCGCCCGGCGAGGTCGACATGCTGGCGACCCGCGCCGGTCGCGCGCGTGCGGTCGCCTGGGCGCGGACGCTGCCGGGGGACCGGTCCGCGGCGATGCGGCGCTTCATCGCCGAGGCGACCTCGCTGGCCGCCGCGCGGCAGCGCGTGGTGACCGGCCGCGACCCTGCGGCCGCCGTCGACGAGCGTGTTTACCTCGAGCGCGCCACGCGGGCCCGCGGCGACGTCCTCGCCCGCTGAGGGGGACTGCCGGAGAAAAGACTCAGCGCCCGGTGCCGCGGCGATGCCTGCGAGTCTTCCGGGCGCTGAGTTGGCTTGGAAAAATGATCCCGCTCACTCCCGACGCTGTCAAGACCCCCGCCCGCGGCGGGTTTTTCTATTCAGGGGAATAGGATCGGATGCGGCGACGTTTCGCCCTCTCGACCGCCGGAGCATTCCGGGCCCCCAGACGAAGGACCACCATGACCGACTCCACCGCGACCCTCGACATCCCCGGCTACAAGGCGGGGACCTGGATCCTCGACGCCTCGCACAGCGAGGTCGGCTTCAGTGTCCGCCACATGATGATCTCGAAGGTCCGTGGCCACTTCAACGTCAAGGAGGCGACCCTCGTCGCCCCCGAGAACCCGCTCGAGGCCACTCTCGAGGCGAAGGTCGACGCGGCATCGCTCGACACCAAGGACGAGGGCCGCGACGGCCACCTCCGCAGCGCCGACTTCTTCGACGTCGAGACCTACCCCGAGATCACCTTCACGTCGACCGGTGTGCGCGTCGAGGGCGGCGACTTCCTCGTCGACGGCGACCTCACGATCAAGGACGTCACCAAGCCCGTCACCTTCGAGGTCGACTTCGGTGGCTTCGGCACCGACCCCTGGGGCAACTACAAGGCGGGTGCGACGGCGAAGACCGTCATCAACCGCGAGGACTTCGGTCTGACCTGGAACGCGGCGCTCGAGACCGGCGGCGTGCTCGTCGGCAAGGACGTCACCATCGAGCTCGACCTCCAGGGTTCCGTCCAGGCCTGACGGCTTTGACCACGGAGAGCGCCTCGGGTTGGATGGACTCATGACTGCAGACCGCACCAAGCCCGAGATCGACGCGCCTCAGGGTCCCGCACCCGCCGACCTGGTCGTCCGCGACCTGATCGAGGGGGACGGTGTCGAGGCGAAGCCCGGCGACACCGTCACCGTCCACTACGTGGGCGTCGAGTACCTCTCCGGTGAGGAGTTCGACTCGTCCTGGAACCGCGGCGAGAGCATCCAGTTCCCGCTCCGCGGCCTGATCCAGGGATGGCAGGACGGGATCCCGGGGATGAAGGTGGGCGGCCGGCGTGAACTCGTCATCCCGCCGCACCTCGCGTACGGTCCCGCCGGTGGACACTTCCTCGGCGGCAAGACGCTGATCTTCATCATCGATCTGCTCGACGTCGCCTGATCCGACGCCTCACGTGTGGCCCGGCCGTTCCTCGGTCGGGCCACACGTGCGCCCGGGCTCTGCCCTAAGGTGAGCATCATGGGGAACGAGCGCCCGCGGGCACGGTGGACGGTGGTGCTCGCCGCGGCGGTACTCGCGCTGACCGTGGTCCTGACGCCCGGCGCGGCATCGGCGCAGACCGCGGCGCCGACCGGCACGCCCTCGCCCACGCCGACCCAGGCACCGACGCCCACCCCGACACCGACGGCCTCCCCGTCTCCGGCTGTCACGGTCCACGGCTACTACCGCACGCCGTGGTCCACCGACCCGCGGGTCTACCGCACCCGGACGGACGGCAGCGTCACCGCGCTGTCGCGGGAGCAATGGAAGGCCGCTGGGAGTCCCCGCATCCGCACCCTTCCCGTCACCTATGGGCGGGTGACGTGGTCCCCTCAGGTGTACGCACTGATCACCTGGCCGGACGGCACGGACGACCGCGGTGTCGACAAGGTCGTCGCGCTCGATCGGACGTCGTTCGTGAGCGCCGGCTCGCCGAAGGTCCGCCTGATGGGACATGTGCCGACGACGCGCTACTTCCGCTACCAGTCCGGGCCGTCGGACCTTTACGCGCGCACGCCCGACGGGAAGACGAGGAAGATGACGTCGGCGGAGCGGCGCGCGGCGGGTTCGCCGCGCGCGGGCTCCGTGGTGGCCGGCGGCTGGTACCGCGCCGCCTGGTCGCCCGCCGTGCACTTCGTCCGCACGAACGGATCGCACCGGGTGGTCACGGCCGCGGAGTACCGGCGCGCCGGGAAGCCGCAGGTGGCGCGCGCTCCGGTCGTCTACGCGAAGACGGCATGGTCCCCGATCGTCTACGGCCTCGTCACGTGGCCGACCTCGGCCGGCGACCGGAGCATCGACACCGTCGAAGCGCTCAGCGCGGCCGAGTACGCGCGGGCGGGCCGCCCGAAGACGACCATCCGCTCGCGGATCCCCGGCGATTCGTTCGTGCGCCTGTCGACGGGGTCCTCGATCCTCCACCGCATGGACGGCTATCTGACCCCGATGACGACCGCGCAGTGGCGTTCCGCGGGGTCGCCCGCGGTCCGCACCGTCGCCCCCGGCAAGCCGATGTACATCCGCGGCATCCTGATCGTGAACAAGTCGATCCCGTTGCCGTCCTCCTACGGCAACGGGCTCCGTCCGGAGCTGACGAGCGCCTGGGCGAGGATGCGGGCCGACGCCAGGAAGGACGGCGTCTCGCTCTCGATCATCTCGGGCTTCCGCTCCTACGCCTCGCAGCAGAGCGTCTTCGCGAGCAAGGTCCGTCAGCACGGCAGGGCGGAGGCCGAACGGCGCTCGGCGCGACCCGGCCACAGCGAGCATCAGACCGGTTTGGCCATCGACGTCAATTCGATCTCGCAGTCCTGGGGCGAGACCCGCGCCGGCCGGTGGGTGGCCGCGAACGCGCATCGGTACGGCTTCATCGTGCGGTACCCCCGAGGCGAGGAGAAGGTGACCGGCTACCGCTGGGAGCCGTGGCACCTGCGGTACGTCGGCATGGGGGTGGCGACGCATCTGAAGAAGACCGGCCTCACGCTGGACGAGTACCTCGGTGTGACCTCGCGCTACTGACGGCGGGCGGTGACCTCGGTCCCCGTCGTGTAGACTCCTGTGGTTGCCGTTCGATCGGCCGCGGATAAAGAGAGCCCACGCATCAGGCGTCGGGCGCCGCGCAACGAAGAGGAAGGGGATCACCTATGGCACTGGAAGCAGACGTCAAGAAGGCGATCATCGAAGAGTACGCGACGCACCCCGGTGACACCGGATCCCCCGAGGTGCAGGTCGCGATGCTGACGCAGCGCATCAAGGACCTCACCGAGCACCTCAAGGAGCACAAGCACGACCACCACTCGCGTCGTGGGCTGTTCCTGCTCGTCGGTCAGCGCCGCCGTCTCCTGGGCTACCTCCAGGACGTCGACATCAACCGTTACCGCTCGCTCATCGAGCGCCTCGGCCTCCGTCGATAAGGCACCGCACCCAGCGTTCAATCGCGCAAAACATTCTTGAGAAGGCCGCCCCACGGTGTGGGGCGGCCTTCGTCGTTCCGGATCAGGCCCGCGCGGCGACAAGGTCGGGGTGCCAGATCGCGGCGACGTCCGGGTGCGCCCGCAGTCGCGACTTCAGCGCGTTCTCGCCGTGGAGCCCGTGGATGGGGTTGCGGGGGTCCTGCGACACCCCGCGCGCCTGCGCGGCCAGATCCGCCGGGAGGTCGATCGCGGGCAGCTCGGCGTCGAGTGACGGGTTGAAGAAGAACGGGACCGAGATGCGGTCCTCGGGTGCCCGGGGCGAGACGACGCGATGGTTGGTCGCGGTGAGGTACCCGCCGGTGGCGTGTTCGAGCAGTTCGCCGATGTTGACGACGAAGGATCCCGGAACGGCGGGTGCGTCGATCCATTCGCCGTCGCGCTCGACCTGCAGGCCGCCCTTGCCGGGCTCGACCCACAGCAGCGTGACGACACCCGCATCCTTGTGCGCACCGACGCCCTGCTGGGGCTCGGGCGCAGCGGACCCCGGGTAGCGGACGATCTTGAGCAGGGTCTGCGCCTCGCCGAAGTGGTCGTCGAAGTAGGTCGCGGGTGCGCCGAGGGCCTCTGCCCACGCGCGCAGGAGCGTCCGGGCCACGTCCGACAGGATCGTCGTCCACTCCTCGGCGATCCCGCGGAGTTCGGGCTGGGCGCTCGGCCACAGGTTGGGTCCGACGAGCGCGGCGTAGGCGGGGGCGTCCGGGTCGGTCACCGCCGGGCGCTCCGGTCCGATGTCGATCTGCTCGCGCCAGTCCACGAGGCCCTGCGTGCGCTCGCCGCCGATACGCGTGTACCCGCGGAAGTGCGGGCTCTTCACGTTCTCGATCTCGAGCTTCGCCTCGTCGGGCAGCGCGAAGAAGGCGCGCGCCGCGCGGTGGAGGCGGGCCTCGAGTTCGGAGGAGACGCCCGTGCCGGTGAGGTAGAAGAACCCGACCTCGTGGGTGACCCGGCGCAGTTCGGCACGGAACGCGTCGGCGGCCTCGGGCCCCTGATCGAGCAGTGAGAGGTCGAGGACGGGGAGGCTCTGAGCGGACATGGTCCGAGGATAAGCAGGCCGCCCCGGCGTGCCGCCCAATGTTGCGGGTCGTTACCGGCTCAGTGGAACGGGGCGGCGACGCGATTGCGGTGGTAGTCGAAGATGATGCTCGTCCGGGTGTTCGCGACGCTGCGCTGCGCGGAGAGGTGCTCGACGACGAAGGCCCGCACCTCGCTGGAGTCCGCGACGGCGATGTGGATGAGGAAGTCGTCCGACCCGCCGAGGAAGAACATCTGGATGACCTGGGGGAGCCCGCGCACCTCGTGGGCGAACTCCGTGATGCTCTCGTGGCGCGAGCCGGGTCGCAGTGTCACGTGCACCATCGCCTGGAGTCCCGCACCGACGACCCGCTGGTCGACGCTCGCGTGGAAGCCGGTGAGGACCCCGCGCTCCACCAGCGCGCGGGTGCGGGCGTGCGCGGTCGACGGTGCCACCCCGATGCGGGCGGCGAGTTCCGCGTTCGTGAGCCGCGCATCGGCGGCGAGGGCGTCGACGATCGAACGGTCGACCTCGTCGAGGTCGACGGCGGGTCGAAGATCCTTCGCCCGGTCGTGCGAAATAGCCGTCATTCCGTCTCCTTCTTCCATCCTCGGGCCATCTTCACCGAAGGATTTGCCGTTGTCACACGTTCGTCACGAATCATCTGCAGGATAAATCCACATCACTCGCCGACGAGGAGCGTGCCGCCATGCGCATCGGGGTCCCCACTGAGATCAAGAACAACGAGAACCGGGTGGCGATCACCCCCGCCGGTGTGGACGCCCTCGTCTCCCGCGGTCATGAGGTCCTCGTGCAGTCCGGTGCCGGCGCGGGCTCCCGCCTCTCCGACGACGCCTTCGCGGCGGCCGGTGCGACGATCACGCCGGACGCCGAATCGACCTGGGGCGACGCCGAGCTCGTGGTGAAGGTCAAGGAGCCCATCGCCGCCGAGTACGGTCACCTCCGGGGCGACCTCACCCTCTTCGCCTACCTCCACCTGGCCGCGGACCGACCGCTCACCGACGCCCTCATTGCGGCGGGCACCACCGCCGTGGCGTACGAGACCGTGCAGGCCGCGGATCGGTCGCTGCCCCTCCTGTCGCCCATGAGCGAGGTCGCCGGCCGGATCTCCATCACCGTCGGCGCGCACACGCTCATGAGTGCCGCAGGCGGCCGCGGCACCCTCCTGGGCGGGGTCGCCGGGACGCCGAAGGCCAAGGTCGTCGTCATCGGCGGCGGGGTGGCCGGCGAGCACGCGGCGGCGAACGCCCTCGGGATGGGTGCGAACGTCACCGTCATCGATGTCTCGCTGCCGCGGCTGCGTGAGCTCGAGAAACGATATGCCGGCCTGCACACCCGCGCCTCCAGCCGGTACGAGATCGCGGAGCAGGTGGCATCCGCTGATCTCGTCATCGGATCGGTCCTCATCCCGGGTGCGGCGGCGCCGAAGCTCGTCACGCTCGACATGGTGGCGGGCATGAAGGCGGGCGCGGTCCTCGTGGACATCGCGATCGACCAGGGCGGCTGCTTCGAGGGGTCGCGTCCGACCACGCACGACGACCCCACGTTCGGCGTCCACGACGCCGTGTACTACTGCGTCGCGAACATGCCCGGCGCGGTGCCCGAGACCTCCACGCGCGCCCTCACGAACGCGACGCTGCCCTACGTCACGGCGCTCGCCGACAAGGGGTGGGATGCCGCATCGGCGGCCGATCCCGCGCTGGCCAAGGGACTGAACGTGCGAGCGGGGCGGGTCGTCAACGAGGGCGTCGCCGCGGCGTTCGGCCTGACGTTCGCCCCCGCCTGACTCCTCTCAGGTCCTGGGCGTCCCGCTCGGCGCGCCCGGCCGCCGCGACCCCGTCGGGTCGTTGCGCCGTCCGTCGCTCCGCGTGAGGTCGGGGTCGGCGAACAGCCATCCGGGGCGCGGTTCGATCAGCGGGCGGAAGACGCGGCGGACCGGTCGGGACGCCAGGAGCACCGTGATCGCCACCGACAGGAGGGCGACGAGCGGCAGCCACAGCCACGTCGGATCGAGTCCGCGCAGCACCCCCGATTCCCGGAACGGGTAGAGCACGAAGGAGTGCAGGAGGTAGACGTACATCGTGTACCGTCCGATCGAGGTCCAGCGGTACTGGCCGCGGGGGATGAGCGCGAAGAACGAGACGCTGAGCACGAGCGCGAGGGCCATGAGCAGCAGTCGCACGCCGCCCGCCCACCACTGCCATCCGACGAGATCGACGTAGTTCTCCTCGTAGAAGAGCCACTGGCTGAGGTTCATCTCCTTCAGCGGGCCGACGAACACCCACGCGCAGACGCCGGCGGCGACGAGGATCGCCGCGGCGGCCAGACGCAATGACAGTCTCCGTCGCTGCAGCAGCCCGTGGCGTTCGAGGATGCGGTGATGGCTGAGCCACCATCCCAGGGCGAAGAACGGCAGCAGCCCGAGCGTGCGCGAGAGCGACAGCGTCGCGTCCACGTTGGGGAAGTAGCCCACCGTGATCGAGATGACGAGCGTCCAGAGCAGCGGCATCCGGAGCAGTGCGAGGTACGGCAGCACGAGCCGGAAGATGGCGAGGGCGAGCAGGAACCAGAGGGTCCACGACGGCTGGGTGAGATTCGGGTTCGCCTGGCCCTCGACGAGGAACTTCGTCAGCGTCCACAGGCCCTCGAAGATCACGTACGGCACGACGATGTCGGTGAGGAGACGGGTCATCCGTCGTCTGCTCGGCGGGTCGGAGCGCGAGAAGTAGCCCGAGATGAGCGCGAACGCCGGCATGTGGAACGCGTAGATCAGGAAGTAGAGGCTCTGCGCGATGTCCGAGTCGTACGTCAGCCGCTGGATGGCGTGCCCGAGGACGACGAGCAGGATGCAGGCGGCCCGGGCGTTGTCCCAGATCGGGATGCGGCGGGTGCGGCCCGCGGCGGCGGTACTCATCCGGGCCAGAGTACCCGCGGGAATAACGTGGACACCACGGCGTTGACACCGGTATATTCACTTGCATGAATCGGGCGCGATCCGTCCGGGAATCGAGAGGGACACCGTGAGCGACACCAACAGCACCACCACCACCTGGCCTGGGGTGCAGTTCGGCATCTTCACCGTCACCGACATCACGCAGGACCCCACCACGGGTCACACGCCGAGCGAGCGAGAGCGCATTGCGGCGACCGTCGAGATCGCCAAGCACGCCGAAGAGGTCGGCCTCGACGTCTTCGCCATCGGCGAGCACCACAACCCGCCGTTCTGGTCGTCCTCGCCGACGACGACTCTCGCGTACATCGCGGCGCAGACCGAGCGCCTCATCCTCTCGACCTCGACGACGCTCATCACGACGAACGACCCCGTGAAGATCGCCGAGGACTACGCGATGTTGCAGCACCTGTCGGGCGGTCGCATGGACCTCATGCTCGGGCGCGGCAACACCGGTCCCGTCTACCCCTGGTTCGGTAAGGACATCCGTCAGGGCGTGCCGCTCGCGATCGAGAACTACGCCCTGCTCCACAAGCTGTGGCGTGAGGACGTCGTCGACTTCGAGGGCAAGTTCCGCACGCCGCTGCAGGGCTTCACCTCGACGCCGCGGCCGCTCGACGGTGTGCCGCCCTTCGTGTGGCACGGCTCGATCCGCACGCCCGAGATCGCCGAGCAGGCCGCGTACTACGGCGACGGCTTCTTCGCGAACAACATCTTCTGGCCCGCCGAGCACTACCAGCGCCTCATCGGCCTCTACCGTCAGCGCTGGGAGCACTACGGCCACGGGGCTCCCGAGACGGCGATCGTCGGCATCGGCGGTCAGGCGTTCATGGCGAAGAACTCGCAGGATGCCGTCGCGCAGTTCCGCCCGTACTTCGACAACGCCCCCGTCTACGGCCACGGCCCGTCGATGGAGGACTTCACCGAGATGACGCCGCTCACCGTCGGGTCGCCGCAGCAGGTGATCGACCGGTACGCGGGCATGCGCGACCTGTTCGGCGATTTCCAGCGTCAGCTCTTCCTCGTGGACCACGCGGGGCTTCCGTTGAAGACCGTGCTGGAGCAGCTCGACTTCCTCGGCGGCGAGGTCGTGCCGGTGCTCCGCAAGGAGCTGGCGAAGGATCGGCCGGCCATCGTCCCCGATGCCCCCACCCACGCGGCGCGGGTGGCCGCCACGTACGGTGACGGTCCGGTCCGTGAGGCCCGCCCGCGCGCGAACCGCGGCGACAACCTCTCCGGCCCGAGCCCGTACCAGGACACCCCGGCTCCCGTCGGCGCCGCGTTCGGTCTGGGCGGTGCGCGATGACCGCCCGTCGCATCGCGGTCGTCTCGGCGGGGCTCTCGAACCCGTCGTCGACGCGGATGCTCGCCGACAAGCTGGCGACCGCCGTGCTCGCGGACCTGCGGGAGCGGGGGGTGGAGGCATCCGTCGACACCTTCGAGCTGCGCGAGTATGCGCACGACATCACGAACAACCTCCTCACCGGGTTCGCCCCGCCCGCCCTCGAGACGATGATCAACACGGTCGTGTCGGCCGACGCGCTCATCGTCGTCACGCCGATCTTCTCGACGAGCTACTCGGGCCTGTTCAAGTCGTTCATCGACGTGCTCGACCCCGACGCGCTGCAGGGCAAGCCCGTCCTCATCGGGGCGAACGCGGGCACGGCGCGGCACTCGCTCGCGATCGACTACGCGATCCGTCCGCTGTTCGCCTACCTGCACGCCGAGGCGGTCTCGACCGGTGTGTTCGCCGCGTCCTCGGACTGGGGCGCCCGCGCCGACGACGTCTCGCCGCTGTCGGCTCGCATCGAGCGCGGCGCACGGGAACTGGCGGATGCCGTGACGCGGCGCCCGGCCGGCGAGACGCTCGACCCGTTCGACCCCGAGTCCTACCTCGGCAAGGGCGGCTCGTTCGGCCACCTGCTCGGCGGTCTCACGGGGGAGTGACCCCGTCAGCGTGAGCGGCGGCCCGTCCAGCGGGCCGCCGCCGCGTCGATCGTCACGCCCAGGATGATCGCAACGGCGATGGAGACGACGACGGCCAGCGCGGGGCTGCCCGGCAGGAGACCGCCGACCGCGGCACCCACGACCGCCTGGTAGAGCGCCCAGGCGGTCGCCGCGACCGCGACCGCGCCCAGGTACCGGGCCGCGGGCACCCTCGTCGCTCCCGCGGTGAGGTTGACCGCGAGCCGGGCGAAGGGGATGAACCGCGCCGTGAACACCACCGTCGCCGTCCCGCGCGACAGGCGGGCTCCCGCCCACTCGAACGCGGCACGGATGCGGCGGTGCCGCATCCATCCCCACCGCTCCACGCCGGCGAAGCGCCCCACGCCGTAGCAGAGCGCGTCGCCGCAGAAGGCGGCGAGGGCGGCCACCCCGACGACGGCGGCGAGCGGCGGCGTTCCGGTGGCGGCCGCGAGCGCCCCCGCCGCGGTGACGGCCACCTCGCCCGGGACGACGACGAGGACGGCGTCGGCGAGGACGAGGGCGAAGAGCGCCGGCAGCGCCCACGGGCCCGCCGCGACGCTCGTCAGCAGATCGGCGAACACGGCGCCTGTGTAGCAGGCGGGGGTGAACGACGCGCGAACGGGGGACGGCGCGGAACCGGTCGGTGGACGCGCGGGGAGGGGTGGATGAACACTCCGCGATCCGGGCCTTCCGCGCTGTGTCAGGGCTCCGCCGCCCGTCACCCTGGTGCTGTGAGAGTCGCGGTCGTCACCGAGTCCTTCCTCCCGCACATGAACGGGGTCACCGGATCCGTCCTGCAGATCCGGGACCATCTCGAGCGACGCGGGCACGACGTGTTCGTCATCGCGCCCGCCGCCGGACGCCGGGGGCTCGGGATGCCGGGCCGCGCCGTGCCGTCCGTCCCGCTGCCGCGGTACCCCGCCGTCCGTCTCGCCGTGCCGCCGGTCGCCTCGCTCGCCCGCGACCTCGCCCGCTTCGACGCGGACGTGGTCCACCTCGCCTCGCCGTTCCTGCTCGGGTGGCAGGGGCTGCTCGCCGCGGAGGCGCGCCGGCTGCCGAGCGTCGCCGTGTACCAGACCGACGTCGTCTCGTACGCGGGGAGGTACGGGCTCCCGCAGGGGGCCGCCCTGGCCGAGGCGCACGTGCGCCGGCTGCACCGCCGCGCGACCCTCACCCTCGCCCCCTCCGCGTCGGCGCGCGCGCAGCTCGAGGGGTTCGGCGTCGACCGCGTCGCGCTGTGGGGACGCGGCGTCGACGGTGCGCGGTTCACGCCGAGCCGACGCGACGAGCGGTGGCGGCGGAGCATCGCCCCCGGCGAGGTGATCGTCGGGTACGTGGGGAGGCTGGCTCCCGAGAAGCAGGTGGAGGACCTCGCGGCGCTGCGGGGGATCCCCGGCATCCGTCTCGTCATCGTCGGGGACGGGCCTGCGCGACCGGTCCTCGAGCACCTCCTGCCGGACGCGGTCTTCCTCGGCCACCTCGACGGCGACGCGCTGGCGACCGCGCTCGCGTCGTTCGACGTCTTCGTCCACCCCGGCGAGAGCGAGACTTTCGGCCAGACGATCCAGGAGGCGCAGGCCAGCGGCGTCCCGGTCGTGGCGACGGGGGCCGGCGGTCCCGTCGACCTCGTCCGCAGCAGCGTCGACGGGTGGCTCTACCGCCCGGGCGACGCGGACGACCTGCGCGCGCGGGTCGCCGACCTCGCCGGCGACGGCGCGAAGCGGCGCGCCTTCGCCCGCGCCGCCCGCGACGCGGTGTCGGGACGCACCTGGGAGGCGCTCGCGGACCGCCTCGTCGAGCATTACGACCGTGCGGCGATGCTGCACCGGACGGATGCCGGGCGCCGGGCGCTCGCGTGGCCCCGCCCGGACATCGCCTCCCCCGGCGCCGCGGGCGGGCGCTCCTGGTCCCGGTACGTCGCGCTCGGGGACTCGATCTCCGAGGGCCTGTGCGATGCGTCCCGCATGCCGCGGGGTGCGTTCCGCGGATGGGCCGACCGGCTCGCGCACCTGCTCGCGCTGAGCGGCGGGGAGCGTCGTCCCTTCCGCTACGCGAACCTGGCGGTCCGCAGTCGCCGCGTCGCGCACCTCGTCGAGGAGCAGCTGCCCCGATGCCTCGAGATGCGCCCCGACCTGGTGTCGGTGCTGATCGGCGCCAACGACCTCACCCAGGTGCGGTGCGACCCGGTCGCGCTGGCCGCGCAGGTGGAGGATGCCGTGATCCGCCTCCGCGACGCGGGGTGCGACGTGCTGCTCGCGACGGTGTTCCTCCCTGACAGGTGGGCGGCGGGCGTGTTCACCCGACGTTTCGCCGTCTACAACGCGCACCTGCGCCGGGCGGCCGCACGCACCGGCACGATCCTCCTCGACCTCGCGGCCCTCCCCGAGTTGTCGCGCGTCGAGCTCTGGGCCGACGACAAGGTCCACCTGCGCTCGCGGGGGCACCGCTACGTCGCCTACCGCGCCGCTGAGGCGCTCGGCATGCCCGACGCCGAGGCGCTCGCCGGTCTCGACGAGGCCTTCCACGTCGACGAGGAGCCCCCGACCGGCTCGTGGCTGCGCCGCGACGCGCTGCCGTGGGTGTGGCGCCGGCTGCGGGGCCGGACGGCCGGGGACGGGCTGACGGCGAAGGTCCCGGACTACGTCCTCGTCGGCCGTCCCGGCGGGCGGGCCGGCGTGCAGCGCTGAGCGGCGCCGCTCACTGCTTCCAGCGGTACTCCGTCTCAGGGCGGCCCGGGGTCCCGTATCGCTGCACCCGCTCGACCCGGCTCGCCTCGGCGAGGTGCTCCAGGTATCGCCGCGCGGCGACCCGCGACATCCCGAGCCGGTCCGCCGCCTCCCGTGCCGACGCCGGCCCCGTCCGCAGCAGCGCGCTCACGCGGCCGAGGGTCTCGGGCGACAGCCCCTTCGGCAGGGTCGGCGCGGGCGCGGTGCGCAGGGTCCCGAGCATCGCGTCGATCTCGGCCTGCGTCGCCGCGCCCGCCGTCTGCGACACCTGGTCGCGGAAGCGGCGGTACTGCTGCATCCGATCCTGGAAGTCGCCGAACGTGAAGGGTTTGACGAGGTACTGCACCGCGCCGAGCGTGATCGCCTGTCGCACCACCTCCGCATCGCGGACCGACGTGATCGCGATGACGTCGACCGTCCCGGCTCGGGCGCGCAAGTGGCGGAGGACATCGAGGCCCGAGCCGTCGGGCATCGTCATATCGAGCAGGACGAGGTCGATGTCGGCGGCGCGGGGATTGTCGAGCAGGGCGGCGACGGCGGCGCGCGCGCCCGTGCACTCGGCGACGACCTCGAAGCCGTCCAGCCGCTCGACGTAGTGCCGGTGGAGTTCGAGCGTGAGGGCGTCGTCGTCGACGACCAGGACGCCGATCATCCGTTCCTCCGGGGGAGGATGACGCGGAACGTCGTCGGATCGGACGTCACCGAGATCGTGCCCTCGGCCTCCTCCACGATCGAGCGCACGAGGGCGAGGCCCACGCCGCGACCGAGCTCGCCCGCGGGTTTCGTCGAGAAGCCGTGCGCGAAGATGCGGTCCGCGATCTCAGCCGGGATGCCGTCCCCGCTGTCGGCGACCTCGACGGCGAGCTCGTCCTCCGCGGTGCGGGTCATGCGCACGTCCACCCACCGCGGCGCGGCGCCGGACGCCGCGGCATCCAGCGCGTTGTCGATGAGGTTCCCGACGACCGACACCGCGTCGACGGGGGAGAGCACCGATCGCGGCGCGTCGGCGTCGATGCGCGCGCGCCACTCGACACCGCGCTCGGCGGCCTGCGACGCCTTGCCGAGCAGCAGGGCGCCCACGGTGGGGTCGCCCTCGCGGCGGGCCGCGACCTGATCGACGAGCAACTGGCTCTGCCGGGCGTCCTCCGAGAGGATCTCGATCGCCTCGCTCGTGCGGCCCAGTTCGAGCAGGGCGATGGCCGTGTGCAGCCTGTTGCCGTGCTCGTGCGTCTGCGCCCGGAGCGCCTCCCCGAGGGTGCGCATGGACTCGTACGACGAGACGGCGTCGCGCACGGCGCCGGCGGGGAGGTCTCCGGTGACCCGCCGGGTCGCCCGCCGGGCGAAGATGGCTCCGGCGAGCCCCGCCGCGGCGAGGACCACCGCGATGCCGACCGCCACCAGGACGCGCGGGCCGAGCGTCTCGGCGATCGATCCGATCGTGACGCCCACCGACACTCGACCCACGACCTCGCCGTCCGAGACGACCGGCACGATCGTCCGGACGGACGGCCCCAGGGTCCCGGTGAACTCCTCCGTGAGGGTCGCGGTGCCCTCGGGGATGGTCCCGAGGTAGCGCTCGCCGATCCGAGCCGGGTCAGGATGGGTGATCCGGATGCCGGAGGGGTCCATCACGGTCACGAAGTCGACGCCGGCGTCGGCGATGATTGCCTCGATCACGGGCTGCAGGACGCGCGACGCCGCGGCGCGGTCCCCCTGCGCGAGGGCGTCGACGACGCCGGCGCTGTCGGCGATGGTCTCGGCGACCGCGCGCGTCACCCGCTCTGCCTCCGCCCGGACGGCGCGCTGCCCCTCCCAGAGCAGGATCCCGGCCATCGCGAGGGACAGGACGACGACGGCGGCCGAGACGGCGACGAAGACGCGGGATGCCGCGCTCGTCGGTCGGGGTCGCGCCACGCTGCACTCCTCTCGCCGTTGTGGGAACAATACGACCACAACTGCAGGGGCGGAGCGGACAGGCGCACGCTGGTCCCCGTCGACACAGCCGTCGGCTCACGACAACGACTGTCACGCAGGAGAGATCATGGCCCTCACATCCTCGTTCCGGCTCCCCGGATACAACCCGCGCCGCGGCAAGCAGGCCTGGGACAAGCACACCTGGCTCTACGTCTCGGTGATCATCGCGGTCATCCTCGGCTGCGTGGTCGGACTCGTCTGGCCGACCTTCGCCGTCGAGCTGGAACCGGTCGGCAAGGCGTTCGTCAACCTCATCAAGATGATGATCGCGCCGATCATCTTCTGCACGATCGTGGTCGGAGTCGGTTCCATCGCGAAGGCGGCCACGGTCGGCCGTATCGGCGGCCTCGCGCTGCTCTACTTCATGGCGATGTCGACGTTCGCCCTGGCGATCGGTCTCGTCGTCGGCAACATCATCCACCCGGGTGAGGGCCTCAACATGCAGGGCGCCACCTACGACACGGACTCGCTGCCCGAGGCCAAGACGACGAGCGAGTTCCTGATCGGCATCATCCCGACCACCTTCTTCTCGGCCTTCACCGGTGAGAGCGTCCTCCAGGTCCTCTTCATCGCGCTGCTGGTCGGCTTCGCGCTGCAGAAGATGGGCGCCAAGGGCGAGCCCATCATGAACGCCGTCAAGAATCTCCAGGCGCTCGTCTTCCGCATCCTCGGCATGATCCTCTGGCTCGCCCCGATCGGTGCGTTCGGTGCCATCGCCGCCGTCGTCGGCAAGACCGGTGTCGCTGCGATCCTGAGCCTCGGCCTTCTGATGATCGCCTTCTACATCACGTGCATCGTGTTCATCGTCGGCGTCCTCGGAACGCTCCTGTACGCCGTCGCCCGCATCAACATCTTCCAGGTGATGAAGTACCTCGGCCGCGAGTACCTGCTCATCGTGGGCACCTCCTCGAGCGAGTCGGCCCTGCCGCGCCTGATCGCCAAGATGGAGCACCTCGGCGTCTCCAAGCCCGTCGTGGGCATCACGGTCCCCACCGGGTACTCGTTCAACCTCGACGGCACCGCGATCTACCTGACGATGGCGTCGCTGTTCATCGCCGCCGGCATGGGCGCGCCGATGTCGATCCCCGAGCAGATCGGTCTCCTGGTCTTCATGATCATCGCCTCGAAGGGCGCTGCCGGTGTCACCGGTGCGGGCCTGGCGACCCTCGCGGGCGGTCTGCAGGCCTACCGCCCCGACCTCGTCAACGGCGTCGGCGTCATCGTCGGCATCGACCGGTTCATGTCCGAGGGCCGTGCGCTCACGAACTTCACCGGCAACGCCGTCGCGACGCTCCTCATCGGCACGTGGACGAAGCAGATCGATCGCGAGCAGGTCGCCGCGGTCCTCGCGGGGCAGCGACCCTTCGACGAGTCGACGCTCACGGGTCACGGCGTCTCGGACGACACCGGCGCCGTCGACACGACGGGCATCGGTGACGCCGCCCTCGACGAGGCAGCGGCCAAGGAGGAGCGCGCTCGCCGCCGCGCGGAGGTGGCTTCGCACTGACGCGACACGAACGCGGCGGGCCCGGACAGCCAGAAGGCGTCCGGGCCCGCCGTCATGTCGGGCCGCTCGGGCTCAGCCGCTCTTGCGTCGGAACTCGCGCTTGGTGACGGCGCCGTGCGTCCCGTGCACGGCGGAGTCTCCGTCCAGGTGGGCTTCACCCTTCCGGCTGTGCGCGTTCTTCTTCTCGAGCGCCTCGCGGAACTTCCGCTTCATGTCTTCGGATGCCGCGTCCGCGGTCTTCTCGTCGTCGCTCATGCCGCCACGATACGCACTCCGAAGGGTCCGCTGATAGGCTGGGTCGGGTTGCCCGCGGTTCTCATCGCGGCATCCGCTCAACTTCACAGTGAGCTCATGGAGCAGGCCCGGCAGGAAGCTGGTCCCCTGTGGTGGATTCCCATCCCGTTCCCGCGGATGGTGGTCTTCGACTGGTGGCCAGCGCAGGCGGTCCTCGCGGATTCTCCGCGCGCCCATATCTGCCTGTTCCTGCTCCTTCGCACGATCTCGCTCGCGAAACGCGCGTGCGAGTCTAAACAAAGAAGGAGAGACCTCTTGGAAGGTCCTGAAATCACCGCCGCCGAAGCCGTCCTCGACAACGGACGCTTCGGCACCCGCACCGTCCGGTTCGAGACCGGACGCCTCGCCCAGCAGGCGCAGGGCGCCGTCGCCGCCTACCTCGACGAGGAGACGATGCTCCTGTCGGCCACCAGCGCCGGCAAGCACCCCCGTGAGGGCTTCGACTTCTTCCCGCTGACCGTCGACGTCGAAGAGCGTTCGTACGCGGCGGGCAAGATCCCCGGCTCGTTCTTCCGTCGCGAGGGTCGTCCCTCGACGGAGGCGATCCTCGTCTGCCGCCTCATCGACCGGCCGCTGCGTCCGTCGTTCGTCGACGGCCTCCGCAACGAGGTCCAGATCGTCGTGACGGTGCTGTCCATCGCGCCCGGCGAGTACTACGACGCCCTCGCGATCAACGCGGCCTCCGCGTCGACGCAGATCTCGGGTCTGCCGTTCTCGGGCCCGATCGCCGGTGTGCGCCTCGCGCTCATCCCCGGTCACGGCGAGCACGCCGACCAGTGGGTCGCGTTCCCGAACCAGAAGCAGGTCGAGGAGGCCGTGTTCGACCTCATGGTCGCCGGTCGCGTCCTGCCCGACGGCGACGTCGCGATCATGATGGTCGAGGCCGAGGCCACCGAGAACTCGTGGAACCTCATCAAGGGCGGCGCCGTCAAGCCGAGCGAGGACATCGTCGCCGGTGGCCTCGAGGCCGCCAAGCCGTTCCTCAAGCAGCTCGTCGAGGCGCAGGCGCAGATGGCCGCCGAGTCCTCGCGCGAGCCGGGCGTCTACCCCGTCTTCCCGCCGTACAGCTCCGAGGTTTACGACTTCGTGGCCGGCCGCGCCTACGACGACCTGGTGAACGTGTACCAGATCGCCGACAAGCAGGAGCGTCAGGCTGCCGACGACGCCGTGAAGGACCGCGTCAAGGCGGAGCTCATCGCGGCCGTCGAGGCGGAGCAGCTGCCCGCCGGCGCGCCGATCGAGTTCTCCGCCGCGTACAAGTCGGTGACGAAGGTCGTCGTCCGCGGCCGCATCCTCTCCGAGGGCGTCCGCATGGACGGCCGCGGGCTGGCCGACATCCGTCCGCTCGACGCCGAGGTGCAGGTCATCCCGCGCGTCCACGGCTCGGCGATCTTCCAGCGCGGCGAGACCCAGATCCTGGGTGTCACCACGCTGAACATGCTCAAGATGGAGCAGCAGATCGACTCGCTGTCGCCCACGACGAGCAAGCGCTACATGCACCACTACAACTTCCCGCCCTACTCGACCGGTGAGACCGGCCGTGTCGGCAGCCCGAAGCGTCGCGAGATCGGGCACGGCTTCCTGGCCGAGCGCGCCCTCGTTCCCGTGCTGCCGAGCCGCGAGGAGTTCCCGTACGCGATCCGTCAGGTGTCCGAGGCGCTCGGCTCCAACGGCTCGACGTCGATGGGCTCGGTGTGCGCCTCGACCCTGTCGCTGCTGAACGCCGGTGTGCCGCTGCGCGCACCCGTCGCCGGCATCGCGATGGGTCTCGTGACCGACGAGGTCGACGGCCAGACGCGCTACGCCGCGCTGACCGACATCCTCGGTGCCGAGGACGCCCTCGGCGACATGGACTTCAAGGTCGCCGGCACGAGCGAGTTCATCACCGCGATCCAGCTCGACACGAAGCTCGACGGCATCCCGTCGTCGGTGCTCGCCGCCGCGCTGACGCAGGCGAAGGATGCCCGCCTCACGATCCTGAACGTCCTGAACTCGGCGATCGACGCGCCTGACGAGATGGCGCCGACCGCGCCGCGCGTCATCAGCGTCCAGATCCCGGTCGACAAGATCGGTGAGCTGATCGGCCCCAAGGGCAAGACGATCAACGCGATCCAGGACGAGACCGGCGCGCAGATCTCGATCGAGGACGACGGCACGGTGTACATCGGCGCCGTCGACGGTCCCTCGGCCGAGGCCGCGCGGGCGCAGGTGAACGCCATCGCCAACCCGACCAACCCCGAGGTCGGCGAGCAGTTCCTGGGCACGGTCGTCAAGATCGCGACCTTCGGTGCGTTCGTCTCGCTTCTGCCCGGCAAGGATGGTCTGCTGCACGTCAGCGAGGTCCGTAAGCTCGCCGGCGGCAAGCGCGTCGAGAACGTCGAGGACGTCCTCGGTGTCGGTCAGAAGATCCTGGTCCGCATCACCAAGATCGACGACCGCGGCAAGCTGTCGCTCGAGCCCGTGGTCGAAGAGTCGGCTCCTGCCGGCGACGCGGCCGCCGAGGCGGCGGTCGAGGCCTGATCCTCCTCTGACGAACGCCCGTCCTCTTCGGAGGGCGGGCGTTCGCCGTTTCGCTGCCGCCCCGCTGCGGCAACCGTTATCGAAACGTCATCGTCCACGGGGTGGCTGTGCACGTCGCGTCCGAGGGCTGTTCTACCCTCGGAGTGAGCGCACCCGGCGGCGCGTGGACGCATGCCTCCCCGAGCGCTCTGCAAGGAGACGGGCATGGCAGCGTTCGAGACGGCGGATCCGACGTCGCCGAGCGCCGCGCCCGCCCTGCACCCCTCCGGTCCGCTGCCCGTCCACGGCGCTCCGGTGGGCCGCACCGTGCGCGTCGCCCTGGGCGAGACCGGGTTCTCGGTCTTCCCGCTCATCCTCGGCGGCGGCGAGTTCGGCTGGCACGTCGACATCGCGGCGGCCCACGCCATCCTCGACCGCTACGTCGACCGCGGCGGCAATGCGCTCCACACCTCCGACAGCTACGCCGCCGGTCGCAGCGAGCACGCCATCGGCAGATGGATGGCGGCCCGGCGCAACCGCGACGACATCGTCCTCACGGTCCGGGTCGGTCGCGGCGCCGACAACCCCGGTCTCGGCCCGGTCAACCTCGTGCGGGCCGTCGAGGCATCCCTCATCCGACTCGGCACCGACCGGATCGACGTGCTGTCCCTCGACGGCACCTCCGACCGCACCACCATGCTCGAGGACACCCTCGCCACGGCGGAGTGGCTCGTCGAGTCGGGCAAGGTGCGTGCTGTCGGCGCCGCGGGCTACCGCGCCGCGCAGCTGGTGGAGGCCCGCATCCTGTCGGCGGCCGGATACCCCCGCTTCACGGTGCTCGACGTGCCGTACAACGTGCTCCGGCGCGACGAGTTCGACGGCGATCTGCGACTGGTCGCCGGAGCGCAGGGCATCGCCGTCACGCCGTCGCAGGCCCTCGAGCACGGGTACCTGTCGGGGATGCATCGCGACCGCGACCACGTCGGGGGCACGGTGCGCGGTCGCCAGTTGGCGGCGAGTATGAACCGTCGAGGCGCGCGCACCCTGCGGGCGCTCGACCGCATCTCGGGCGAGCTCGCGGTGCCGCCCGCCGCCGTCGCGATCGCCTGGCTCCTCGCGCAGCGGGTCGTCGCGGCCCCGATCGTCAACGCGTACGCCGTCGCTCACGTCGACGAACTCGTGCAGGGGGTGGGGGTGCACCTCAGTCGTGCCCACCTCGCCGAGATCGCGCGGGCCACCGACTGAGGCTGGTTTAGGGTGGAAGGAGCCGGGGCAACCCCCGGCGCAGTTTCGACGAAGCGAGCAATCAGGTGACGCACTATCTGTATCTGGTGCGGCACGGCGAGCACCTCGACGCCGAGCACGGGCTGGCTGACGGACCGCTTTCGCCGCGTGGTCGCCGCCAGGCCGAGCTCCTCGCGGATCGCCTGTCGGGGGTCCCGCTCACCGCTGTGTGGCACTCACCGCTGCTGCGTGCGGCCGAGACCGCTCGCGCTGTCGCCGAGCGCCTGCCCGCGGTCGACCCCGAGCCCACCGCCCTGCTGTTCGACTGCGTGCCGAGTGGCATGACGCCGGACACCCCCCACGTCTACGAGCCGTTCTTCGGGGGAGTGACCGAGGCCGAGGCCGACGCGGGAGCCGCGCAGATGGCGGATGCCGGGGCGGAATTCCTCGCGCACCGTCCCCACGCGCACGAGCTGCTGATCACCCACAACTTCGTCATCGCGTGGTTCGTGCGCGAGGTGCTGCAGGCGCCGGAATGGCGGTGGCTGACGATCAATCAGGCGCACTGCGGCCTGACGGTGCTGGCGCAGCGCCCGGGGCGTCCGTGGACGCTCGTCTCCCACAACGACCTCGCGCACCTGCCCGTGGAGCTGCGGACGGGCCTCCCCGACATCCTCTCGGTGTGAGGTGCTGACCGGCCCTCTCCTCGCCGAGTGGCTCCCCGTCTCCGCGAGCGCCCTGCTGTTCCTCGTCGTCGCCGCCGGCGTCGCCGGCTGGGTGGACGCCGTCGTCGGAGGAGGCGGCCTCATCCAGCTCCCCGCCCTCGTGATCGGGGTGCCGAAGGACGTCGCGACGCCGTTCATCCTCGGGACGAACAAGCTCTCGTCCTTCTTCGGGACGCTCTCGGCCAGCTGGGTCTATCTGCGTCGTGTCCGGGTCCACCTCACCCTCCTGATCCCGCTCGTCGCCGGGGCGTTCGCCGGTTCCGCCGTCGGTGCGGCTCTCTCGCGGTACGTGCCCCGCGAACTCCTGACCCCTGTCGTGCTCGTCGCCGTCGTCGCCGTCGGCGTCTACACGCTGCTGCGGCCCCGCATGGGGCTGCACCACGAGCCGCGGCACACGGATCGCCGCGCCGTGGTGTGGCGCTCGGGCGCCATCGGGCTCGGGGTCGGCTTCTACGACGGGATCCTCGGGCCGGGCACCGGGTCGTTCTTCGTCATCCTCCTCGTCGGCGTCCTCGGCTTCGGGTTCCTGCAGGCGAGCGTGAACGCCAAGATCGCGAATCTCACGACGAACCTGGCCGCGCTCATCGTCTACGGTGTGCACGGCGAGATCATCCTCGCCCTGGGCCTGCTGATGGCGTGCGCCAACATCGCCGGTGGTCTCCTCGGCGCACGGATGGCCACCCGCGGCGGCAACGGCTTCGTCCGCGTCGTGTTCCTCGTCGTCCTCGGCCTGCTGGTCGTCAAGCTCGCGTGGGACACGATCGCGTCGTTCCTGCCCGCCTAGGCTGGTGGCATGACGACGCGCGTGGCCCTCGTGGGCGGGACCGGCAAACTCGGCGGGATCATCTCCCAGGTGATCGCAGCGACCGACGGATACGAGACGGTCGCCGTCCTCGGGTCCTCGAGCGACCTCGCCGAGCTCGACGGGGCCGATCTCGTCGTCGACGCTTCGACCCCGGCCGTGTCGATCGACGTCGTCCGCGCCGCGATCGAGCGCGGCAAGAACGTCCTCGTCGGCACCTCCGGATGGTCCGCCGAGCGCATCGCCCTCGTCCGCCCGCTGGTGGATGCCGCCGGCACGGGCGCCGTCTTCATCCCGAACTTCTCGCTGGGTTCGGTGATCGGGTCCGCGCTGGCCGCGGCATCCGCTCCCTTCTTCCCCTCGATCGAGATCGTCGAGACCCACCGCGAGACGAAGGTCGATTCGCCCAGCGGCACGGCCGTCCGCACCGCGGAGCTCATCGCCGCGGCGCGGTCGGAGGTCGGACCCGTCGAGGCGCCGCACGTCGACCAGCGCGCGCGGGGTCAGCAGATCGCGAGCGTCCCCGTCCACTCGCTCCGCCGTCCGGGCGTCATCGCTCGCCAGGAGACGATCCTGTCGGGGCCGGGGGAGTCGCTCACGATCGTCCACGACACCGTGGACCCTGCCGCGGCCTATGCCCCCGGCATCCGCGTGGCACTCGATGCCGCGCGCGACGCGTCGGGGATCGTCGTCGGTCTCGACGCGATGATCGACATCGGGATCCGGATGCCGCACACGTCCCGCACCGTGCCGGTCGCCGACGGGGACGTCTCGGGCCAGGTCGCCGCGACGACCGCCCGATGAGGACCCGCATCGGCGTCGGGATCGTCGCCGTCGTCCTCGTCCTCTACATCGCCCTCGTCGCGCAGCGCGCCGTGCTGCTCGTGGCGAGCGGCGATCCGGTGGGCATCGCGATGGGGATCGCCCTCGTGCTCCTGCCCGTCGTGGCGGTGTGGGCGCTGTGGCGGGAGCTGAGCTTCGGCCTGGGAGCGCAGCGGCTCGGCCGACGACTCGAGGCCGAGGGCGGCCTGCCGGAGGAGGAACTGTCGCTGCGCCCGAGCGGACGCCCCGTGCAGGCCGAGGCCCATGCGCTCTTCCCGGCGTACCGCGACGCCGTCGAGCGCGACCCCGACGACTGGCGCGCCTGGTACCGGATGGGGCTCCTTTACGACGGTGCGGGCGACCGCCGGCGTGCACGCAGCGCCATCCGCACCGCGATCTCGCGCGAGCGCGCCGACCGTCGCGGCTGACCGGTCAGACGGCCGCCGCCACGGCGTCCTCGACGGTCGGATGCCGGAACGTGAAGCCCGACTCGAGCAGCACCGCCGGGACGACGTGCGTGTCGTTGGCGAGCAGTGCCTCGACCGCGTCCTTGCCGAGCACGAGCCGGACCGCCCACAGGGGCGCGCGCAGCACGTACGGGCGGTTCAGGCGGCGTGCCAGCGCGAAGCCGAGGTCGTTCGCGGTGGCGCGTTCGGGCCCCGTCAGGTTGACCGGTCCCGTGATCCCGCGGTCGATGATGTGGCGGATCGCACGGACCTCGTCCTCGAGCGAGATCCACGGCCACACCTGCGTGCCGCGGCCGAGCGGCCCCGACAGGCCGAGCTTGGTGAGCAGCAGCAGCGGCTTCAGCACGCCGTCCCGGTGGACGACGGGGGCGGTGCGCAGCAGCGCGGTGCGGACGCCCGATGCGGTCGCCGCGGACTCCCACTCGCCGCAGAGGTCGGACAGGAACGCGTCGCCGCGCGGACCCGACTCGTCGAAGGTCCGGCCGTGCGCGTCGGGCGGGTAGTACCCGGTCGCCGAGGAGCTCACGAACAACGGCGCCTCGTCCCCGAGCTCGCGGAGGGCGCGGGCGAGTGTCTGCGTCGGATGGATGCGCGACCACACCAGCGTCTTCTTGTAGGACGGCGTCCACGGGAAGCGCCCGATCGTCGCGCCGTTGAAGTTCACGACGGCCGCAGCCCCCGCGAGCACCTGGGGGTCGAGCGGCGAATCGCCCGGCGCCCAGGTGACCTCGTCGGGGGCCTGCGCCTCGTGGCGGACGAGTCGCGTGACGGTGTACCCGTCGGCCCGCAGCGAATCGACGAGCGCCCGTCCGATCAGACCCGACGCCCCCGAGACGACGACGCGGCGATCAGGCAAGCGTCGCCTCGAGCGTGATCTCGATGCCGGAGAGGGCTGCCGAGACGGGGCATCCCGCCTTCGCCTCGTTGGCGATGCGGTCGAAGTCCTCCGCCGAGAGGCCGGGCACCGACGCGTTGACGTTCAGGTGCGAGCCGGTGATCCCGGAGCCGGGGATGAAGGTGACGGATGCCGTGGTCTCGACGCTCTCGGGCGGGGTGCCGTTCTCGGCGAGGGCGTTGGAGAGGGCCATGCTGAAGCACGACGAGTGTGCGGCGGCGATGAGTTCCTCGGGCGTCGTCACCGAGGTGGATCCCTCGCTGCGCGCCTTCCAGTTCACGGCGAACGGTCCCTGGTTGGAGCTCTCGAGGGCGACCTCGCCCGCCCCTTCGAACAGGGTGCCCTTCCAGCTGGTGGTGGCTTCGCTCGTGACGCTCATGGTGTCTCCTCGGTCGTGGTCGTGACGGATCGCTGCCGAGCCTAAACCTCGTCCATGAGCGTGCGATATGACTTGACGCGGCCGCAGCGGAGCGTCAGGCGGTACGGCCCACGAGGCCGACGCGCTGCAGGACCAGCCACAACTGGCATCCGAGGCACAGCCCGAACACGGCGTTGAGGAACGCGGCCATGAAGGCGAGGCCCGCGGCGATCGGGAGCGCCACCGGGACGCCCATCACGTGGAGCAGCAGACCGACGGTGGTGACGAAGAGTCCGACGCCCTGGGCGAAACGGGGCGGGCGGGGGTCCTCGAGGTCGGTCGGGGGAGCGAGGCGGGGCTGGATGAGGCGGCGGTAGAGCACACCCCACGGCGCCGTGCGCGGCGAGATCACACCCCACAGGAACAGCACCGCGATCACGAGGACGGCGAGGAAGCCGGGGTCGAGGAGGCGCGCCGGCAGCGGTGTGAACGGAAGCACCCAGCCCTGGACCGGGACGATGAACATGCCGCCGCCCAGCGGGCCGAGCCAGCCGAATCCGGCGTCGGTGTGAGCGGTCGAGCTCCCCAGCAGCGCCAGCAGCGTCGCAACGAGCAGCAGCACCGACGTGACGGATGCCGCGAACCGCGGCCCGCGTGGATCGATCCCGCGCACCTCAGCCACGGCCGGCTCCCGTGGTCACCCGGTCGAGCTCCATCTCGACGACCTGGCGTCCGGGTGTGCCGCCGAACCGGGAGCGCACGATGCCGTGCTTGTCGAGGATGAGGGTGGTCGGGGTCTGCAGGACCCGGAAGTGCTGCGCGATGTCGACGCGGTGGGTGAGGTCGACGTCGAGGTGGATGACCCCGTCCCGCTCGTCCGCGATCTCGCGGAGCGTGCGGTGGACGCCCGGGCACCGGCCGCACATCTCGGTGCTGAACTGCAGCAGGGTCGCCTCGTCGCCGAGCCGCTCCGCGCCCAGGCGGGTCGGCTCGACGACTTCCTGCGGGTCGAAGGGACGCGGCCGGTTCTGCCGCCACCGCAGCGTGAGACCGATGCCGACGGTGACCGCGAGCAGCGCGGTCAGCACGACGATGGCGGGGAGGAGTTCCATGACCGCTCCACAGTAATGCCGGCCGCGGTGTCGGGGCGCCGCGGCGTCATCCGGCGTCACCCCGGCGGGTAGTGTGTGAGCCGTGAGTGAGCGCGCCGACAGCCCCGAGATCGAGTTCCGCAGCGATGTCACCGTCGAGCTGGTGCGCTCGTCGGCATCCGACAGTGACGTGCTCTTCGCGGCCCGGGTCTCGACCCAGGGCGAGCAGACCCTCGAGGCCGCCGCCGAGGGCACCGAGGCGACGGGGCGCGACCGCGGCCTCATCAACTACCTCATGCGCGACCGCCACGGTTCGCCGTTCGAGCACAACTCGATGACCTTCTACGTCCAGGCGCCGATCTTCGTGTTCCGCGAATTCATGCGGCACCGCATGGCGTCCTACAACGAGGAGTCGGGCCGCTACCGCGAGCTGCGTCCCGTCTTCTACGTCCCGGCCCCCGAGCGCAATCTCGTCCAGGTCGGCAAGCCCGGCGCCTACCAGTTCCTCCCCGGGTCCGAGGAGCAGGTCGAGCTCGTCGCCCGCGAGACGCGCGCGGCATCCGTCGCCGCTTTCGAGAGCTATCAGCGGATGCTGGACGCCGGCATCGCCCGCGAGGTCGCCCGCATCGTCCTGCCGCTGAACATCATGTCCTCGATGTACGTGACGGTGAACGCCCGGTCGCTGATGAATTTCCTGTCGCTGCGCACCACCCGCGAGGGCACGCACTTCCCGTCGTTCCCGCAGCGCGAGATCGAGATGTGCGCCGAGAAGATGGAGAACGTGTGGCGCGAGCTCATGCCGCTCACGTACGCCGCCTTCAACGCGAACGGTCGCGTCGCCCCCTGACCCGCTCCTAGGCTGGCGCGCATGAGTCGCACCGCCCTCGTCACCGGAGCCAGCTCCGGGATCGGCGCAGAGTACGCCCGTCAGTTGTCGTCCCGCGGCGCCGAGGTCGTCCTCGTCGGCCGCGACGCCGACGCGCTGCGCGCTCTCGTCGACGAGATCGCGGCGGCCGGAGGACGGGCCGAGCTCCTCGTGGCCGACCTGCTCGATCCCGCCGAGCGGCGGCGCGTCGAGGAGCGCGCGGCGGGTGTCGACGTGCTCGTCAACTGCGCCGGCTACGGCCTGCGCCGCGCGTTCGAGGAGAGCGACATCGACGAGGAGGCCCGCCACCTCGAGCTCCACGCCGAGGTGACGATGCGTCTCACCCGTGCCGCGCTGCCCGCAATGCTCGAGCGCGGCAGTGGCCGCATCCTGAACGTCGCCTCGGTGGCGGGGCTGGTCCCGCGGGGCACGTACGGAGCCGCCAAGGCGTGGGTCGTGAGTTTCAGCCGGTGGGCGAACGCCGTCTACGCGCCCCGCGGCGTGACGGTCACGGCGGTGTGTCCGGGCTTCGTCCACACGAACTTCCACGAGCGGCTCGGCCTGCCGCCCGGTCAGGAGGGCGTCCCCGGATGGATGTGGCTGGAGGCCGCTCAAGTGGTGCGCACCACGCTGCGCGACGCCGCCCGCGGCCGTGCCGTCAGCATCCCCTCGTTCCGGTACAAGGCTCTCGTCGCCGTCTCACAGCTGCTGCCCGACCGCGTGGTGGTGCCCGCCGCCTCCCGCGGCCGCTGACCCGGAACACCGCGTTCGCGCGCGTCGGCTCACGCTTGCACGACCGTTGGTGCGGAATGCGCCGAGACGGCCGATTTGGGCGACGAGGTCCCCACCGACCGTGCATCCGTCGCACTCTCCACACAACGCCGCACGAACTCGCTCTCCGCGAAGCCGCGGCTGCGGGGACCCTGCAGTGCCGTGGGCGACGAGGCTCGACGGATGGATGCCGCGACAGTCGCCCATCACGTCCGCGTCCTCGGCGGTATCGCGAGGTCTGCGCAGCTGTGTCGCCGAGGGGCGACGCGGGCACAACTCACCCGTGCAGCGGATCGCGGCGCCCTGGTCCGCGTCCGGAACGGCGTGTACGCGGTGCCCGAGGTAGATGCGTCGACCCGGCTCGCGGCCGCGCACGGGGGCGAGCTGTGCTGTGCCTCCGCACTGCGCCACCATGGTGTCTGGGTACTCGAGCATCCGGTCGGCCTGCACGTCTGGGTGGGGCCGGACGCGCGTGTCCATCCTCACGACGGATGCCGATGCACGACCCACCGGGACGAGGGCCGAGCCGCTTTCGGTGTGGTCTCGGTCGTGCACGCCCTCATCCAGTCCGTCCGCTGCCTCGGAGCCGAGGGATTCTTCGCGGCATTCGAGTCCGCCTGGCACCTCGGTCTCCTGACCGGGTCCGACCGGGCGCTCGTGCGGCAGGGCATCCCTGCGCGGTTCCGACATCTCGTCGACATCGCGCGGCCGGACGCCGAGAGTGGGATCGAATCTCTCCTCCGCTTGCGGCTGTCGCGTCTCGGCATCCGTCTGGAGTCCCAGGTCCTCGTCGCGGGTGTCGGCAGGGTGGACTTCGTCCTCGCGGGTCGGATCATCCTGGAAGTCGACGGGCGGCTGAACCACGACGGCCCCGCTCAGCGGCACCGCGACCTCGTGCGGGATGCCGAAGCCGCCGCTGCGGGGTACGAGACGCTGCGGTTCGACTACGCCCTCATCGTCCACGACTGGCCCCGAGTCGAGCGCGCGATCCTCGGCACCCTCGCTCGCAGTCGGCGACGGATGCACGAGCAGCGGTGACGGAGACAAAGGCCCGAGATATCGAGTAGACACCCATCCCACGGATCGTGCATCTGTCACCACCACCCCGCACGACCGACGGACCCCGACCGGTACCCTGGGAACCATGACGCACTCCGCCAATCCGTTCGGTCAGGTGCTCGTCGCGCTCGTCACTCCGATGACGGCCGACGGCGAGGTCGATTGGCCCGCGGTCGAGAAGCACATCGACGACGTCATCACCGGCGGCGCCGACGGCATCGTCGTGACCGGCACGACCGGTGAGACCAGCACGCTGACGGATGCCGAGAAGCTGAAGCTCGTCGAGGTCGGCAAGTCCGTCTCCTCGGGACGCGCCAAGATCATCACGGGCGGCGGCTCCAACGAGACCGCTCACGCGATCGAGCTCTACAAGGCGAGCGAGAAGGCCGGCGCGGACGGCATCATGATCGTCACGCCGTACTACAACAAGCCCACCCAGGCCGGCATCCTGACGCATTTCCGCCTCGTCGCCGACGCGACGGACCTGCCCGTCATCCTCTACGACATCCCCGGGCGCACGGGTGTCCCGATCAAGTACGAGACGATCCTGCGCCTCGCCAAGCACCCGAACATCCTCGCGGTGAAGGACGCCAAGGGCGACTTCAGCGAGGTCAGCCGCGTCCTCAACCAGACTGACCTGCTGTACTTCTCGGGCGACGACGCCAACGTCCTGCCGCACCTCTCGATCGGCGCCGCCGGCCTCATCGGCGTCACGGCGAACATCACGTCCGCTCCCTACCGGGTGATCGTGGATGCCGTGAACCGGGGCGACCTGAAGACCGCGACCGCCGCGCACCAGAAGCTCGAACCCCTCGTCCGCGCCGTGATGACCCACGTCCCGGGCACCGTGAGTGCGAAGTACATCCTCCACGGACTCGGCCGCATCTCCAGCCCGCGCGTGCGTCTGCCGCTCGTCGGGCCGGAGGAGTGGGAAGCCGCCCTCATCGAGGACGAGCTCGCCCTCGTCACGGATGTCGTCGGTGCCGACTTCTCCAACTTCCGACCTGACCGCAATGCCGCCGCCGGCGGCGCCCTCCCGAAGGTGCATGGAACAACTCGATGACCACTCCCGTCTCCGCCCCTGAAGCACTCGCGCCCGGCACGCTCCGGGTGACCCCCGTCGGCGGACTCGGTGAGGTCGGCCGCAACATGACGGTCTTCGAGTTCGACGGCAAGCTGCTCATCGTCGACTGCGGCGTGCTCTTCCCCGAGGAGCACCAGCCCGGCGTCGACCTGATCCTGCCCGACTTCGAGGCGATCCGCGGCCGGCTCGACGACATCGTCGGCGTCGTCCTCACGCACGGTCACGAGGATCACATCGGTGCGGTGCCCTACCTGCTCAAGCGCAAGGGCGACATCCCCCTCATCGGGTCGCAGCTGACCCTCGCCCTCGTCGAGGCGAAGCTCAAGGAGCACCGGATCAAGCCGTACACGCTCACGGTGAAGGAGGGGCAGCGCGAGCAGGTGGGCCCCTTCGACCTCGAGTTCGTCGCGGTGAACCACTCCATCCCGGATGCGCTGGCCGTCGGCATCCGCACCCCCGCGGGCCTCGTCCTCGCGACGGGCGACTTCAAGATGGACCAGCTGCCGCTCGACGGTCGCCTCACGGACCTCCGCGCGTTCGCCCGTCTCGGCGAGGAGGGGGTCGACCTCTTCCTCGTCGACTCCACGAACGCCGACGTCCCCGGCTTTACCCCGCTCGAGCGCGCCATCGGGCCGGTGCTCGATCAGGTGATCGGCAAGGCGCCGCGCCGCGTCATCGTCGCGAGCTTCTCGAGCCACGTGCACCGCGTCCAGCAGGTCATCGACGCTGCCGCTGCTCACGGCCGGCGGGTCGCGTTCCTCGGCCGGTCGATGGTCCGCAACATGACGATCGCCGAGCAGCTCGGCTACCTCCACGTCCCCGACGGCGTCCTGATCGACTACAAGAAGGCCAAGGACCTCCCCGACGATCGCATCGTCTACATGTCGACGGGTTCGCAGGGCGAGCCGATGGCCGTGCTGTCGCGGATGGCGAACCTCGACCACGCGATCGAGCCGGGCGAGGGCGACACGGTCATCCTGGCCTCGAGCCTCATCCCGGGCAACGAGAACGCCGTGTACCGCGTGATCGACGGGCTGACCAAGCTCGGGGCGAACGTCGTCCACAAGGCGAACGCGAAGGTCCACGTCTCGGGCCACGCCGCCGCCGGTGAGCTCCTCTACTGCTACAACATCCTGAAGCCGAAGAACGTCCTGCCCGTCCACGGCGAGTACCGCCACCTCATGGCGAACGCCAAGCTCGCGCAGGACAGCGGCATCCCCGCCGAGAACACGATCCTCGCCGAGAACGGCACCGTCATCGACCTGAAGGACGGGGTGGCTCGTGTCGTGGGTCAGCTCGACCTCGGCTTCGTGTACGTCGACGGGTCGTCCGTCGGCGAGATCACGGACGCCGACCTGAAGGACCGTCGCATCCTGGGCGAGGAGGGGTTCATCTCCGTCATCGTCGTGGTGGATGCCGCGACCGGCCGCATCGTGACGGGCCCCGAGATCCACGCGCGCGGCGTCGCGGAGGACGACGCGGTGTTCGACTCCGTGAAGCCGAAGATCGCCCAGGCGCTCACCGACGCCGCCCAGTCGGGTGTCCGCGACCAGCACGCCCTGCAGCAGGTCGTGCGCCGCACGATCGGGCGCTGGGTCAACCAGTCGCTGCGTCGCCGGCCGATGATCGTCCCCATGGTGATCGAAGCCTGACGAGGCCGCTACCATTCGGGCATGCCCGAGTCGTGGTCGCTGCGCCCGGCCGTTCAAACGGACGGGGTGTTCCTCGGCGACATGGTCGTCGAGGCCGCCAACTGGCGGCCCGGTGCGGCGCGCCCGCGACACGAGATCTTGTCGCATCCCGACTACAGCAGGTACCTGTCGGGGTGGATGCGGCCCGGTGACGTCGGATTCGTCGCCGTCGCCGGCGCGGAACAGATCGGGGCCGCGTGGTACCGGACGATGCCGCCGAACGATCCCGGCTTCGGGTACGTCGGCACGGGGGTGCCCGAGCTCATCATCGGGGTGAAACCGCTGTGGCGTTCGCACGGCGTCGGGCGTGCGCTCCTGCGGCGACTGTGCGACGAGGCCCGTACCGAGGGCCGCGCGCGCATCTGCCTGTCGGTCGAGCGGGGGAACTTCGCCCAGGTCCTCTACCGGAGCGAGGGGTTCGCGGTCACGCGCAGCGGGTTCGGCCGCGACACGATGGTCATGCGCCTCGGCTGACCGCGGATACCGGCGAGGGGTCGCGTCAATCCGGGCACATGTCGGTCCTCGCGCCTACCGTGGAAGGTATGCCCAGGAGCAGCAGTCCGGCCAGCAAACCCCGCGCCTCCGCGTCGGGCTCCTCGGCGCGCGCGAAGAAAGCCGAGCCCACGCCTCGTCGAAAGGCCGAACCGGCCCCGAAGCGATACGTCGACGACGTCGAGCGTCCCCCGGTCCTGGTCCGCGCCTGGCTGGGGCTCGCGCACGTGGCGGGCGGCATGTTCCGCGCCTTCGGCTCCGAATCGCTCGAGAAGGACCAGCGGCGCGACGGGTTCCCGTTCCTCCTCGTCCTCATGGCGATCGCCGGCGCCGTCGTCGAGTGGTTCCTCATCGGGACCGAGGTCGGCACCAACATCAGCGCCTACACCGTGGGTGCGCTCATCGGCCGCGAGGCGTTCGTCTTCCCCGTCATCCTGCTCCTGCTCGCGGGGTGGCTCTTCCGGCATCCGCCCTCCGTCCACGACAACGGCCGGATCGGCATCGGCGCGGGCCTGTTCATCCTCGCGGTCGCCGGCTTCTGCCACGTCGTCGCGGACCGACCGCAGCCGAGCGAGGGCCTCGCCGCACTGAGCGCCGCGGGCGGCCTCTTCGGGTGGGCCATCGGCGAACCGTTGACGGTGCTCACCGAGATCGGGGCCGGCATCGTGCTGGGCCTGCTCGCGTTCCTCAGCGTCCTGATCCTCACCAAGACACCGCCGAACCGCATCGGGCGACGCCTCGGCGACCTGTACGCCTGGATGTTCGGCGCCGAGCGCTCCGAGGCCGACGACGCGCCGTCCCAGGGTCGGACCGGACCGACGGTCGCCTTCGACGCACCCGAGGACGAGGGGGAGTCGCTGCCCTGGTGGCGGCGCAACAAGTCCGGCCGCGAAGAGGACGCCGACGGCGGACTGGGCGCCGACGACCTGACGGCGCTCCTCGAGGCCAGCGGCGACGGCAGCTTCGACAACCCGGTGACGACGCCGGGGCCCGAGGTGACGCCGGATGCCGTGACGGAGATCATCGCGCCCGCCGCGCCCCGTACGCCGGGCCGCAAACGCGACGCCGCGGACGGGGACGTGCCGCCTGTTCCGCCGCTGCCGGACTTCGTGGCCGCGAACCTCGACTCCGTCGACCCGGATGCCGCGGACTACCGGCTCCCGTCCGCCGACGCGCTCGCCGCCGGCACGCCGCACAAGGCGCGCTCCGAGGCGAACGACGCGATGGTCCGCGCCATCATGGGCGTCTTCGAGCAGTTCTCCATCGACGCGAAGGTGACCGGTTTCTCGCGCGGACCGACCGTGACCCAGTACGAGATCGCTCTGGGGTCCGGGGTCAAGGTCGAGCGCATCACCGCGCTCACCAACAACATCGCCTACGCCGTCGCCTCCAACGAGGTCCGCATCCTCGCCCCGATCCCGGGCAAGAGCGCGATCGGTGTCGAGATCCCCAACACCGACCGCGAGATCGTCACGCTCGGCGACGTCCTGCGCTCGCCCAACGCGCAGCAGGCGACGCATCCCATGACGATCGGCATCGGCAAGGACGTCGGCGGCGGCTACGTCGTCGCGAACCTCGCCAAGATGCCCCACCTCCTGGTCGCGGGCTCGACTGGTTCGGGCAAGTCGAGCTTCGTGAACTCGATGATCACGAGTCTGCTGATGCGCGCGAAGCCGTCGGACGTCCGCATGGTGCTCATCGACCCCAAGCGGGTCGAGCTCACCTCGTACGCCGGCGTGCCGCACCTCATCACGCCCATCATCACGAACCCCAAGAAGGCTGCCGAAGCGCTGCAGTGGGTCGTGAAGGAGATGGACATGCGGTACGACGACCTCGCGTCGTTCGGATTCCGCCACATCGACGACTTCAACCGCGCCGTCGTGGCGGGCGAGATCCAGCTCCCCGCCGGCAGCGAGCGCGTCCTGAAGCCCTATCCCTACCTGCTGGTCGTGGTCGACGAGCTCGCGGACCTCATGATGGTCGCCCCCCGCGACGTCGAGGACTCGATCGTCCGCATCACGCAGTTGGCCCGTGCCTCCGGTATCCACCTCGTCCTCGCGACGCAGCGGCCGTCGGTCGACGTCGTGACGGGTCTGATCAAGGCGAACGTCCCGTCCCGTCTCGCGTTCGCGGTGACGAGCGTCACCGACTCGCGCGTCATCCTCGACCAGCCCGGCGCCGACCGCCTCATCGGACAGGGCGACGGGCTCTTCCTCCCGATGGGTGCCTCCAAGGCCGTGCGCGTCCAGGGCGCGTGGGTCGCCGAGAAGGAGATCGAGAAGGTCGTCGCGCACGTCAAGAACCAGGCGCGACCCGAGTACCGCAAGGACGTCGAGGCGATCGTCGAGAAGAAGGAGATCGACGCCGACATCGGTGACGACCTCGAGCTGCTCCTCGCCGCCGCCGAGCAGATCATCACGACCCAGTTCGGGTCGACGTCGATGCTGCAGCGCAAGCTCCGGGTCGGCTTCGCGAAGGCGGGTCGCCTCATGGACCTCCTCGAGGCGCGCGAGATCGTCGGTCCCTCCGAGGGTTCCAAGGCCCGCGACGTGCTCGTCACCCCCGACGAGCTGCCCGCCGTCCTCGCCCGCCTCCGCGGCGAGGAGCCTCCGGCGGACGCGACGCCTGTGTCGACTCCTGCGGCCGACCCGTATGGGCCCGACGCGGTGACGCAGCAGTTCGAAGGCTACGAGGTCGTCGAGTCCGAGGGCGATGAGGATGCCTGGGGTCTCACGGGCCGCGACTGAGGTCGGGTGTCCGCGGCTCGATAGGCTCGGACCGTGACGATCCCCCGGCAGCTCCCGAACGCCATCACGATCCTGCGCATCCTGTGCGCGCCGGTGTTCGTCTGGATGCTCCTCGCCGACGGCGGCTCGGACGGCCCGCTCCGGTGGTGGGCGGCGGTGCTGTTCATCGTCGCGATCGCGACGGACGGCATCGACGGGTATCTCGCCCGCAAGCACGACATCGTGACGGACCTCGGCAAGCTGCTCGATCCGATCGCCGACAAGGTGCTGACCGGCGCCGCCTTCGTGTCGCTGTCCATCCTCGGGGAACTGCCCGTCTGGGTCGTCGTCCTCGTCCTCGTGCGCGAACTCGGGATCACGGTGCACCGCCTCGTCGTGGCCACCGACCACGTGGTGGCGGCCGCCTGGATGGGCAAGCTGAAGACGGTCGCGCAGGCCGTGGCCCTCTCGCTCGCCCTCCTACCGCTCTGGACGGCCGTGGGGGAGTGGATCCACGTCGTCAACACGATCACGATGAGCGCGGCCGTCGTCCTGACCGTCGCCAGCGGGATCGACTACGTCGTCACCGCGCTCCGCTCCCGCACCTCGAGGAAGCCATGATGCGCCGGACGCCCAGCGAACTCCCCGAGGAGCTCGAGCAGACCGCGGTCGCCAGCGGACCCCGCTCCGAGTCCGAGCGGCTCGTCGAGCGACTGAAGGAACTGGGGTGGACCCTCGGTGTCGCCGAGTCGCTCACGGGCGGCCTCGTCGCGGCATCCGTCGTCTCGGTGTCGGGTGCGTCGGCCGTCTTCCGCGGCGGCGTCGTCGCCTACGCCACCGATCTGAAGGAGCGGCTCCTCGGGGTCGACGCGACCCTCCTCGAGGCCCACGGTCCCGTGCATCCGCGGGTGGCGCGCCAGATGGCGGACGGCGTCCGTCGCACCGTCGGGGGCGCTGAGCCGGCCGACGTCGGCATCGCCACGACGGGGATCGCCGGACCGGTGTCGTCGGACGGGCAGCCGGTGGGGACGGTGCACATCGCCGTCTCCACGCCGCTCGGATCACGGGTCGAGTCGCTCCTGCTGGAGGGCGACCGGGACGAGATCCGCACGGCTGCGGCAGCCCGTGCGATCACGCTCGCCGTCGACGCTCTCTGAGGCGGGAATAGCGCTCGTTCCGAGCACGTTACGTCTCGGTGATTCCCATCCATTCCCCAGCGCTCGGGGTCTAGGGTGACATCGAACGTGTTGTACCGTGGTTCCCCCGCAAGGGATTCGGTGGATCGCAGCAGAGGGAGGGCCCACGCATGATCCTGGTTCGTCAAGAGATCGGTGACGTCCTCCGCGACTTCCGTCTGCAGAAGGGTCACACCCTCCGCCAGGTGTCCGGCAAGGCCAGTGTGGCCCTCGGCTACCTGAGCGAGGTCGAGCGCGGGCAGAAGGAGGCGTCGAGCGAGATCCTCGCCGCCGTCGCCGAGGCACTGGATGTGCCGATCTCCGCCATCATGCGCGAGGTGGGCGAGCGCATCTCCGTGCTGGAGGGCCTGCACTCGCTGGGCGACGTCGTCCCGGACGACCTCGCGTCGCTGGGAGAGGACGTCCCCGCTCCCGAGCTGTCGCTGCGCTGACCGCTCGATGCGTCACAGCGAGTTCGATCGCGCCGTCTCGGACGAGTTCGGTGCCGGGGGGGCCGCCCTCGTCTCGGATCTGGTGCTTTCCGCCGTGGGTAACAAGACGGCGCGCGAAGCGCTGGACGCCGGCGTCCCGCCGCGCGAGGTCTGGTACGCGCTCTGCGCGGAGACCGACGTCCCCGTCGCCCGCCGACACGGGGCAGGACGGCTCGATCCGCGGCGCTGACCGGCGTGTCATATCGAAGATGCGTTCGATACGGGCGTAGTCTTCTTCACAGCGGGTGTCGTAGAGACGTCATCCACGGAAGCAGGCGCCGGCAGATGGATGTCGGAGGGTCCTCCTAACGTGAACGACGTCAGATGACACCCCCGCCCTGTCGCAGAATCCGAACCGTCGGTGACGATCGCGACAGCCTACGGGCGACGGAACCGCGAGCACGAAGGAGCACGACATGCCATCACCTGCCGACCGCGAGAAGGCCCTCGAATCGGCCCTCGCCCAGATCGATCGCCAGTTCGGCAAAGGATCGATCATGCGACTGGGCAGCGACGAGCGCGCTCCCGTCGAGGTCATCCCGACCGGTTCCATCGCGCTCGACGTCGCGCTCGGCATCGGCGGCATCCCCCGCGGCCGTGTCGTGGAGATCTACGGTCCGGAGTCCTCGGGTAAGACGACGCTGACGCTGCACGCGATCGCGAACACGCAGCGCGCCGGTGGCATCGCCGCCTTCATCGATGCCGAGCACGCCCTCGACCCCGCCTACGCCGAGAAGCTGGGCGTCGACATCGACGCCCTGCTCGTCTCGCAGCCCGACACGGGTGAGCAGGCGCTCGAGATCGCGGACATGCTGATCCGCTCCGGCGCCATCGACCTCGTCGTCATCGACTCCGTCGCCGCGCTCGTCCCCGAGGCCGAGATCAAGGGTGAGATGGGTGACTCCCACGTGGGTCTCCAGGCGCGCCTCATGTCGCAGGCCCTCCGCAAGATCACGGGTGGTCTGAACCAGACGAAGACGACCGCGATCTTCATCAACCAGCTCCGCGAGAAGATCGGTGTGTTCTTCGGTTCGCCCGAGACCACCGCCGGCGGTAAGGCGCTCAAGTTCTACGCGTCCGTCCGCCTCGACATCCGTCGCATCGAGACGCTGAAGGACGGCTCAGAGGCCGTGGGCAACCGCACACGTGTGAAGGTCGTCAAGAACAAGATGGCGCCTCCCTTCAAGCAGGCGGAGTTCGACATCCTCTACGGGGTCGGGATCTCCCGCGAGGGCAGCCTCATCGACTTCGGCGTCGAGCACGGCATCGTCAAGAAGTCGGGTGCGTGGTACACGTACGAGGGCGAGCAGCTCGGTCAGGGCAAGGAGAACTCCCGCAACTTCCTGCTGAAGAACACCGATGTGGCAGCCGAGATCGAGACCAAGATCAAGCAGAAGCTCGGCATCGGTCAGCCCAAGCAGGCTGAAGCGGATGCCGCGACGCCCGACGAGCTGGCGGCTCGCCGCCCGGCCTGATCATGACGGACCGGAACGGGGGCGAGCGCGACTCGCTCGCCCCCGTCATCCCCCTCTTCGGACAGCGGGTCGAGCGCTCATCCGTATCCTCCGGCGATACCGAGGCCCAGCCGTGGCATGCGACCTGGATCGGCGAGCGATCGGAATCGGAGCGGGCCGCGCGTGCCGCCCATCCGGCGACGGGAACCCTTCCCGTGGTCGTCCCCGCCGAGGAGGATGAGGCCGCTGCGGCGGCGGAGCGGACGCTGCTGCGAAAACTCCGCACGCGGTCGCTGTCCGTCCGGGAGGCGCGATCGGCTCTCCGAGAGCACGACCTCGACGAGGCCGCATCCGATGGCATCATCGACAGGTTCCTCTCGTTGGGGTACCTCGACGACGCCGCCCTGGCGGAGCAGCTGATCGACAAGGCGACCTCCCGCAAGGCGCAGGGTCGTCAGGCCATCGCGCAGACGCTCTCGCAGCGAGGAATCCCGCGAGAGGTCGTCGACGAGGCGCTCGCACAGCTTCCCGACGACGAGGCGGAGCGCGCGCTCGAGTTCGCCCGTACCAAGGCGCGCGGACTGATGGGTGTGGAGCGGGATGCCGCGCTGCGGCGGTTGGCAGGTCAGCTCTCCCGACGGGGGTACGGCGCCGTCGCGCTGTCGGTGGCGCGTCAGGCGCTCGACGAGCTCAGCGCGCCTCCACGGAGCGGGGTTCGTTTCGAGCCGTGACTCCCGTGTCGACGGTGTCGTCGTGCGGCCTCGTCTGACAGACTCGGCCCCACGTGCGCATCGCACGACGGAGAGGGCGTGCAGTGGCGATCGAGGTCGAGGGACTCGTCAAGTCGTACCGGGCGGTGCGGGCGGTGGACGGGATCTCGCTGACCGTCCCCGACGGGCAGCTCTTCGCCTTCCTCGGCGCCAATGGCGCGGGCAAGTCGACGACGATCGGATGCCTCACGACGCTGCTCCGGGCCGATGCGGGTCGCGTGCGGGTGGCCGGCCGGGACGTTGCGGCCGACGGTGAGGCGGTGCGGTCCGAGATCGGCGTCGTCTTCCAGCGCTCGCTCCTCGACGACGGCCTCACAGTGCGGGAGAACCTCGCCCTGCGGGCGACGCTGTCGGGCGTGTCCCGCAGGCGCTTCGGTGTGCGTCTGTCCGAACTGTCCGAGGTGATCGAGCTCGAGGACGTCCTCGGGCGACCCTACGGACGGCTGTCCGGCGGTCAGCGCCGCCGCGCGGACATCGCGCGCGCCCTCCTTCACGAGCCGGCGATCCTCTTCCTCGACGAACCGACGGCGGGCCTCGACCCCGCCAGCCGCGTCGCTGTCTGGGCCGCGATCGGCAGACTCCGCCGCGAGCGGGGACTCACCGTCTTCCTCACGACCCATTACATGGAGGAGACCGAGGAAGCGGATCAGGTCAGCATCATCGACGCGGGCCGCATCGTGGCCGAGGGGACGCCGACCGAGTTGCGCGCCCGGTTCAGCCGCAGCATCCTCACTGTGACGACCGACGACCCCGCGGCCGTGCTCGCCCATCCCGACGTCGACGCCGCGACGGTCGAACGCGACGGCGAGGTGCTGGTCGTCCCCGTGGCGGGCGCGGACCAGGCGCGCCGCATCCTCGCCGTCCTGGGCGACGGCGTGCGCGACTTCGAGTTCCGGCACGGGCGCATGGACGACGTGTTCCTCGCGCTGACGGGCCGACGGGACGAAACGGAGGAGGCGGCGTGAGGATCGTCGCGGCCATCGTGCGCCGCAACCTCACCCTCTTCTTCCGCGACCGCCTCAACGTCTTCTTCTCGCTGCTGAGCGGTCTCATCCTCTTCCTCCTGTACACGCTCTTCCTCGCGCGGCTGCAGGTCGACGGGCTCGAGCAGTCCCTGCCTCGCGCGAGCCGCGGCGAGATCGAGGCGTTCGTCGACAGTTGGATGCTGTCGGGCATCGTCCTGCTCACGACGGTCACCTCGGGCATCGGCGCCGTCTCGGTGTTCGTGGACGATCGGGCGACGGGGCGGTTCGGCGATTTCCTGGTCGCCCCGATCCGGCGAACGCACCTCGTGCTCGGCTACCTCATCTCCTCAGTCACCGTCGCCGTGCTCATGTCGGGGATCATCTTCGTCCTCACCGTCCTGCACCTCGGTCTCGTCCGCGGCGCGTGGCTGCCGCCGGAGCAGATCGCCGCTGCCCTCGGGGCGATGCTCCTGTGCTGCGCGGCGTTCACGACTCTCGGGTGCTTCGGAGCGTCGTTCCTCACGACGACCGGGGCCTACTCCGCGTTCTCCACCGTCGTGGGCACCGTGCTGGGGTTCGTCGCGGGCTCGTACATCCCGGTCGGCTCGCTGCCCGAGACCGTGGCCGACGTCATCAACGCGCTGCCGTTCGCGCAGGGGGCGATGCTGCTGCGGCGCCCCTTCACGGAGGGCACGCTTCAGGCGGTGACGGGTGGCGACACGAAGGCCGTCGCCGACCTCTCGGAGTTCTACGGCATCGACATCGCCGTCGGGGCCGCGACGGTGCCCGTGTGGGCGGCCGTCACGATCCTGCTGGCTGTGGCGGTCGTCTTCAGCGCGATTTCGGCGGGCCGCATCCGTTCGCTCCTGCGCTGAGCGGCGCCGCCTCCGGTACCGCGACGCGGCTCGTAGAATGGCCTGATCATGACCAGCCCTTCCGCTGCCCCCACCCTCATCGCCCCGTCCGCCGCCGCGCTCGCCGCCGACGGCCGGCCGCGCACCTACGAGGTGCGGACGTTCGGGTGCCAGATGAACGTCCACGACTCCGAGCGGCTCTCAGGATCGCTCGAGTCGGCCGGGTACGTGCGCGCCGATGCGGGGACCGAGGCCGACGTCGTCGTGATCAACACGTGCGCGGTGCGCGACAACGCGGCGGGCAAGCTGTACGGCACGCTCGGTCACCTCAAGAGCCGCAAGGACAAGCACGACGGCATGCAGATCGCCGTCGGCGGGTGCTTGGCCCAGATGGACAAGGATGCCGTCCAGCAGAAGGCCCCCTGGGTGGACGTGGTCTTCGGCACCCATAACATGGGGTCGCTTCCGAGCCTCCTCGAGCGTGCCCGCCACAATGGCGAGGCGGAGCTCGAGATCCTGGAGTCCCTCGAGGTGTTCCCCTCGACCCTCCCCACCAAGCGCGACTCCGCGCACAGCGGCTGGGTCTCCATCTCGGTCGGCTGCAACAACACGTGCACGTTCTGCATCGTCCCGAGCCTGCGCGGCAAGGAGAAGGATCGTCGCCCCGGCGACATCCTGAACGAGATCCGGCTGCTCGTCGAGGACGGCGCGATCGAGATCACCCTGCTCGGTCAGAACGTCAACAGCTACGGCGTCGAGTTCGGCGACCGGCAGGCCTTCAGCAAGCTTCTGCGCGCCGCCGGCGAGATCCCCGGTCTCGAGCGGGTGCGCTTCACGAGCCCGCACCCGGCCGCCTTCACCGACGACGTGATCGACGCGATGGCCGAGACCCCCGCGGTCATGCCGCAGCTGCACATGCCCCTGCAGTCGGGATCGGACCGCATCCTCAAGGCAATGCGTCGTTCGTACCGCAGCGAGCGGTTCCTCGGCATCCTCGACCGTGTGCGCGAGAAGATGCCGCACGCCGCGATCTCGACGGACATCATCGTCGGGTTCCCCGGCGAGACCGACGAGGACTTCGAGGACACGATGCGTGTCGTCGAGCAGGCGCGGTTCGCCGGTGCGTTCACCTTCCAGTACTCGATCCGCGAGGGCACGCCTGCGGCGACCATGCCCGACCAGGTGCCGAAGGAGGTCGTGCAGGAGCGGTACAACCGCCTCGTCGCCCTTCAGGAGCGGATCTCCCTCGAGGAGAACCAGGCCCAGCTCGGTCGCACGGTCGAGGTGCTCGTGTCCACCGGGGAGGGGAAGAAGGATGCCGCGACCCGCCGCCTGACCGGTCGCGCCGAGGACAACCGCCTCGTTCACTTCGAGGTTCCCGACGGATCGCCGACGCCGCGCCCCGGCGACGTCGTCACGACGGTGATCACCCACGCCGCTCCGTTCCACCTGCTCGCCGACAGCCCCGACGGCGCGCCGCTGCGCATCCGCCGCACGCGGGCCGGCGACGCGTGGGACCGCGCGCAGGCGGACTCCTGCGGCGTGCCCGCCCCGGCGGGGGAGGCGGGGCCCCGCGCGGTCTCGCTCGGTCTGCCGGCGCTGCGCACCGCGACGCCCGGGCTCTGATCCCGTGGGCGCGGCGCGCCTGTGGGCGATCGTCGGCGCGACCGGCACCGGCAAGACCGCGTTGTCGCTGGAGATCGCCGAGGAGCTGATCCGTCGCGGTCGGCCGGCAGAGGTCGTGAACGCCGACGCCATGCAGCTCTACCGCGGCATGGACATCGGGACGGCCAAACTGCCCGAGGCGGAGCGTCGCGGCATCCCGCACCATCTCTTCGACGAGTTCGACGTGACCGAGGATGTCGCCGTCGCGGTGTACCAGGAGCGCGCGCGGGCGGCGATCCGCGGGATCTTCGACCGCGGCGGCGACGCGATTCTCGTCGGTGGGTCTGGCCTCTACGTCTCGAGTGTCGTCTTCGACTTCCGGTTCCCGCCGCGCGATCCCGCCCTGCGTGCCCGTCTCGAGGCGGACCTCGACGCGCACGGCGCCGACGCGCTCCTCGCCCGCATTCGGGAGGTGGACCCGGATGCCGCCGGCCGTCTCGATCCGCGCAACGGCAGGCGCGTCGTCCGTGCCCTCGAGGTGCTCCTGCAGGGCGCCGACACGCATGGCGCCGCGCTGCCGGACGCGCCCGTGCTGTGGCATCCCGACACGACGATCGTGGGCGTGCATCTCGATCGCGGGGAGCTGGTGCAGCGACTCGACGAGCGCGTGCGCGGGATGTGGCGGGACGGTCTGCTCGCCGAGGTCGAGACGTTGCGCGCGGAGGGACTCGAGTCCGGCACGACCGCGCCCCGGGCGATCGGCTACGCGCAGGCCCTCGCGCAGCTCGCGGGCCGGATGACCGAGGACGAGGCGATCGCCGAGACCCAAGCGCTGACGCGGCGGTACGCCCGCCGTCAGGTGTCGTGGTTCCGCCGGTACCCCGGGATCCGGTGGGTGGATGCCGGGACGCCCGGCGCCCGCCTGGTGGCGGCGGCACCGCACTCGCCGTGACCGGCGTCCGTGCCGCGGCCCGCGCCTAGACTGGTCGGGTGTCGACGATCGCATTCACGAAGGGCCACGGGACGGGCAACGACTTCGTCGTGGTCGCCGATCCCGACGGCGACCTGCACCTGACCGGCGAGCAGATCGCCGCTCTCACCGATCGTCGCTTCGGCATCGGCGGTGACGGGCTGTTGCGCGTCGTGCGCTCCTCGGCCATCGACGCCGGCGCGCAGACCCCCGACGCCGAGTGGTTCATGGACTACCGCAACGCCGACGGATCCGTCGCCGAGATGTGCGGCAACGGGGTCCGCGTCTTCGTGAAGTACCTGCTCAGCGCCGGGCTCGCGACGCTCGCGCCGGGCGAGACCCTCCGCATCGGCACCCGCGCCGGCACCAAGACCGTCACCCTCGCCGACAACGGCTTCGAGGTCGACCTGGGCCTGTGGCGACCGACGGCGGACGAGGTCCTCGTTCGCGCCCGCGGGCTCAAGGTCGCCCGACCCGGTCTCGGCATCGACGTCGGGAACCCGCACGTCGTCGTCGCGCTCTCCAGCGAGGACGAGCTCGCCGGGCTGGACCTGTCCGTGCAGCCGCTCCTCGACCCGGAGCCCGCCGCCGGCGCGAACGTCGAGTTCGTCGTCCCCGAGGAGCCCCTCGTCACCGACGGCGTCGGCGCCATCCGCATGCGCGTGTTCGAGCGCGGCGTGGGCGAGACCCTCTCGTGCGGGACGGGGGTCGCGGCATCCGCGCTCGCCGTCCGTCACTGGGCCGGCACCGGTGCGCCGGACCGTTGGAACGTCGACGTGCCGGGCGGTCGCCTGGGCGTCCGGGTGGTCCGGACGGATGCGGGGGAGCGGGTGCTCCTCTCGGGGCCGGCATCCCTCGTCTTCTCCGGCGAGATCACCCTCGCCTGAGCCGGACGGCGACGTCAGGGGAGCGGGATCGTGCCTGTCGCGGGCGTGCCGTGGCGGCGCACCTTCAACACGCGGAAGCCGCGTCCGGTCGCCGCGCGGCTGACCGAATAGCCGCGGTCCAGCGAGGCGGCGAGCCAGCGCTGCAGCGAATCGGAGCCGAGGTTGCGCTGGACGACGAGCCACGCGTCGCTGCGTTCGGCGAGCCGGGGGATCCAGGTCTCGAGCATCCCGTGCAGGACGTCCTTACCCACCCGGATCGGAGGGTTCGAACGGATCGTGCGGAAGGCGACGCCCTCCGGAACATCTTCGGGCTGTACGGCGTTGACGTTGTCGAGGCCGAGTTCCTCCGCGTTGCGGCGGACGAGGTCGAGAGCCCGCTCGTTGACGTCCACGGCCCAGACCGTGGCGCGCGGGGCGTCGAGGGCGAGGGACAGCGCGATCGGACCCCAGCCGCATCCGAGGTCGAGCAGATGACCGCCGGCCGGTGGTGGGGGAGTGTTCGCCAGGAGCACCGCCGTCCCGCCGTCGATGTGGTCGGGACTGAACACCCCGCCAGCCGTCGTCACCTCGACATCGCGACCGGCGAGGGACACACGGATGCGGCGGAGGTTCTCAGAGCTGGACGGGGACGCGCTGAAGTAATGGTCGCTCCCCATGCGACGAGCGTAGCGGAGGCGGTCCCGGGCGCGGGAAGCTAGAGTTCACGGATGGCCGCGAGGCCGCGAAAGGATCACATGACAGACACCACCACCCCTGCCACGACGGACGAACCGGTGGACCCGGTCGACCGCGTGCTCGCGCGCGCCGAAGCGCGTTCGGGGGTGCGCGTGTTCGGCGCCGCACAGGCGTTGCAGGACGAGAGCACCGTCGCTTACGGCGACACCGACGGCGAGCAATGGGACCGCGAGGAGCGCGCCGCGCTGCGCCGCGTCCCCGGCCTGTCGACCGAACTCGAGGACGTCACCGAGGTCGAGTACCGGCAGCTGCGCCTCGAGAACGTCGTCCTCGTGGGCGTCTACCCGCAGGGATCGACGGAGGATGCCGAGAACTCGCTGCGCGAGCTCGCGGCGCTCGCCGAGACCGCCGGTGCCGTCGTCCTCGACGGCGTGCTGCAGCGGCGTCCGCACCCCGACCCGGCTACCTACATCGGCCGCGGGAAGGCCGCGGAACTGCGCGACCTCGTCGTCGCCGTCGGCGCCGACACCGTCATCGCCGACACCGAGCTCGCCCCCAGCCAGCGGCGTGCGCTCGAGGACGTCGTCAAGGTCAAGGTCATCGACCGCACGACCGTCATCCTCGACATCTTCAGCCAACACGCGAAGAGCCGCGAGGGCAAGGCGCAGGTCGAGCTCGCCCAGCTCGAGTACCTCCTCCCGCGCCTTCGCGGGTGGGGTGACTCGATGAGCCGTCAGGCGGGTGGCCAGGTCGGTGCCGGCGGTGCCGGTATGGGCTCGCGCGGTCCCGGTGAGACGAAGATCGAGCTCGACCGTCGCCGCATCCGCACCCGCATGGCGATGCTGCGCCGGCAGATCCGCGACTTCGCGCCCGCCCGCGACGCCAAGCGCGCCGAGCGCAAGCGCAACACGATCCCCTCGGTCGCGATCGCGGGGTACACGAACGCCGGCAAGTCGAGCCTGCTGAACAAGCTCACGAGCGCGGGTGTCCTCGTCGAGAACGCCCTGTTCGCGACGCTGGATGCCACGGTGCGCCGGGCCCAGGCCGCCGACGGACGCGTCTACACGCTCACCGACACCGTCGGGTTCGTCCGCAACCTGCCGCACCAGCTGGTCGAGGCGTTCCGCTCGACGCTCGAGGAGGTCGGCGATGCCGACGTCATCGTGCACGTCGTCGACGGGTCGCACCCCGATCCGGCGGCGCAGCTGGCGACCGTGCGCGACGTGATGGGCGACGTGGGCGCTCGCTCGACGAACGAGATCGTCGTCTTCAACAAGGCCGACCTCATCGACCCCGACACGCGGCTCGTGCTGCGCGGGCTCGAGCCGAAGGCCCACTTCGTCTCGTCCAGGACGGGCGAAGGCGTCGCCGAGCTGCGCGCGACGATCGAGGACGCCCTGCCGTTGCCGGCCGTCGAGGTCCGGGCGCTCGTGCCGTACGACCGCGGCGACCTCGTCAACGCGGTCCACGAGTCCGGTCACATCCTGTCGACGCGCCACGAGGAGGGCGGCACCGCCGTCCACGCGCACGTGTCGGAGCGACTCGCCGCGGAGCTCGCGCCCTTCACCCGCTGAGCGCGCCCGCGGTCAGCTGAGCGTGATCGCGGGGACGCCGGGCGTCTCGAAACCGAACACCTCGCCCAGGAAGGCGAGTTCGGACTCGAGCGCGTGGATGACGTTCTCCGCCCGTCGGAAGCCGTGCCCCTCGCCGTCGTACAGGACGTAGGCGTGGGGCACGCCCTTCGCCGCCAGCGCGTCCCGGATCGCTTCGGCCTGCGACGGCGGCACCACCGCGTCGTCGGCGCCCTGCAGCAGGAGCACCGGCACGCGGAAGCCCTCCGTGTGGCCGAGGGGTGAGCGTTCGAGGTAGAGCGCCTCGGCCTCGGGCAGGGGCCCGATGAGCCCGTCGAGGTAGCGCGCCTCGAAGTCGTGGGTGTCGGTCGCCAGCAGCCGCGCATCCCCCACCCCGTAGCGGGAGATGCCCGCGCTGAACACGTCCGTCCCGACGAGGGCGGCGAGGACGGTCCACCCGCCGGCAGAACCACCGGCGATCGCGATGCGGGCGGCATCCGCTCGTCCCTCCGCCGCGAGACCGGATGCCGCGGCCGCCACGTCGTCGCGGTCGACGACGCCCCACTGCCCCCGCAATCGTTCGCGGTAGGCGCGTCCGTACCCGGTCGAGCCGCCGTAGTTGACCTCGAGGACGCCGATGCCGCGGCTCGTGAAGAAGGTGATGCGGCTGTCGGCGACGCCGCCGACGTGCGCCGTCGGGCCGCCGTGCACGAGGACGAGGTACGGCGGCAGTTCGCCCTCGGGGGCGGCGAAGTCCGGGCTCGTCGGCGGGTGGTCGTAGGCGTGGACGCCGCCGTGCGGTCCGGGGACGGTCAGCGGGCGTACCGGCGGGATCCACTCCGCGCCCAGACCCGAGGGTGTGCCGCGGACGAGGCGCGCGCGTCCGTCCGGGGCGATCTCCCAGATGCCGGTGATCCCGGGGCCCGTCCCCGAGACGAGCGCGCGCGAGCCCGCCACGTCCTCGACGACGACGCGGGATCGTGCCGGCACGTCCGTCGCGGCGACGACGCCGTCCGCCCCGATCCGCACGACCTCGTCGGCACCGTTCGTGCGGACGGCGACGAATCCGCCGTCGGCGAGCGGGGCGTACCACCGCACGCCGAGCACCCACAGGCCGCCGCCGGTGTCCGCGTCCGCGGGTGCGACCGGCACGGATCCCTCGGGCGATGCCGCGTCCTCGCGGCGGAGGTTCCACCGCCCCGTCGGGTCGTCGACGAAGACGAGGCGGCACGCGGCATCCCATTCCGGCTGCAGCGGGGCGGTCGCGCCCGACGTCACCGTCCGCCAGGTCGACACGAGGCCTTCGTCGAGCTCCGCGACGCGGACCTGCGTGCGGTCCCACGGCATGTCCGGGTGGTCCCACGCGACCCAGGCGAGCCGCCGGCCGTCGGGCGACAGGGCGGGCTGAGCGAGGAAGTCGCTCCCGGTGACGAGCTCACGCACCTCGCCGCCCGAGAGCGGGATCGCAACGATCGACCGGCGGGGGACGGGGGAGTCGTCGTGGACCTCGCGGACGGCCAGAAGGGTGCCCGCCTGCCAGCGCAGGCCGCCGTGGCGGGCGCGGTCGTCGACCGGGGTGAGGGCCACAGGCTCGCCGCCGGGGCGCAGCATCCAGACGCGCTGGTCGGTCTTCTCGACGAAGAACAGACGGCCGTCGTCGGAGGTCGTCCACGACCCACCGCCGTACTCGTGCACGCGGGACCGGGCGCTCCAGGGCGCGGGCAGCACGTCGATCGCGGTGCCGTCGTCGGCCGCGCGGCGCACCGTCGTCCGGCCGCCCTCGTCGGGCAGGGACTCGCCCCACCAGATCTCGTCGCCGACGTACCGTGCGCCGTCGAACCGCGCGGCCGCGGCGGAGGCGTCGGCGGCGGACAGCGGCGAGATCCAGGAACCGTAGGGGGCGATCGTCGTCATGGCTCCACGGTACGCGGCGGCCGGATCGAAACCGGGCGTCACATGCCCGTCACGGCGCCGACCCGCGTGGCAGCATGAGGGCATCAACAGTGGCCCGGAACCCCGGGCCCGGAGCGACAGCCGAGCCCGGCACCCGCCCGCGATGTCCCCGCACCCGTGTGTGCGGTCCGCGGCCGCCAGGCCTTTCCGTCCCGTCTCCGGAGCACCGCCATGTCGATCATCCAGCCCCCGTCGGTCACGACGGTGCCGGTCTCGTTCGAGGTCTACCCGCCGCGCAGCGACGCGTCCTACGCCGCCCTCTACGAGACGATCGACCGGCTCGCCGCCGTCGACCCCGCCTTCATCTCCGTCACCTACGGCGCCGGCGGCTCCGGCGGCGGTCGCTCCCTCGAGGTGCTCACGCACATCCTGCGCGAGACGCGCGTCGAGCCGTTGGCGCACCTGACCTGCATCGGCAGCTCGTATGCCGAGGCGACGGCCCTCATCCGCGAGTTCCTCGACGCCGGCATACGCTCCTTCCTGGCGCTGCGGGGGGATCCGCCGGTGGGAGCCGGAGAGGATGCGGCGGCGCTCGGCGACCTCGAGAGCGCGGCCCAGCTGGTGCAGCTCATCGACCGCGTGCAGGCGGAGACGTCCCCGTACACCGAGGAGCCCATCCCCGGCGTCCCCGGTGCCGCCCGCGTCGAGCGGCGGCCGAGCGTCGACATCGCCGTCGCCGCCTTCCCCAACGGCCACCCGCGCTCGCGGTACCCCGCCGAGCACATCGACGCCCTCCTCGCGAAGCAGGCCGCGGGGGCGACCCTCGCGATCACCCAGTTGTTCTTCCACGCCGACGACTACCTTGCCTTCGTCGCCCGCGCCCGCAGTGCCGGGGTCGAGATCCCGATCCTGCCGGGCATCATGCCGATCACCTCGCCCTCCCGGCTGCGCCGCGTCATCGAGCTGACGGGCGAGCAGGTCCCCGGCACCCTCGCCGTCGACCTCGACGTCGAGCCCACCGCCGACGGTCGCCGCGAGATCGGTGTCCGATACGCCGCCGATCTCTGCCGGGCCGTCCTCGCGGGCGGTGCCCCCGGCATCCATCTCTACGCCTTCAACAACCACGACACCGTCCTCGCCACCCTGCGCGAGGCGGGCATCATTCCCCCGACAGAGGAGACCTCATGACCGCCTTCCCCGCCGGAACGATCCTCGGCTACCCCCGCATCGGCCGTCGCCGCGAACTCAAGCGCGCCGTCGAGGCCCACTGGAGCGGCGCGCTCGACGAGGCGGGACTCGAGTCCGTCGCCGCCGACCTGCGCCGGACCACCCGCGCCCGCCTCGCCGACCTCGGACTGGGTCGCGATGACTCGTCGATCCCCGAGACGTTCTCCTTCTACGACCAGGTCCTCGACGTCGCCGCGGCCGTCGGCGCCCTTCCCGAGCGGTTCGCGCACCTGCGTGCGGAGGACGGGTCGGTGCCGCTGTCGGCCCTGTTCGCCGCCGCCCGCGGTGTGGGCGAGGCCGCGCCGCTCGAGATGACGAAGTGGTTCGACACGAACTACCACTACCTCGTGCCCGAGATCGGCCCCGAGACGCGGTTCGCCCTCTCGAGCGATCGGTTCGCGCGGCAGGTGGCGGAGTCCGTCGCGGACGGATACGTCACCCGTCCGGTGCTCGTCGGCCCGGTCACCTTCCTCGCCCTCGCGAAGGGGACGGATGCCGCGGCCCCCGGCGCGCGCCCGCTGGACCGGCTCGACGACCTGCTGCTCGTGTACGTCGAGCTGCTCGCCGCTCTCCGCGCGGCGGGGGCGCAATGGGTGCAGATCGACGAGCCGGCCCTCGTGAGCCAGTCACTCGGGTACTCGGACGACGAACTCGCGACGGCCGCCGCCCGCGCGCTCGATGTCCTCACCGTCTCGGACGACCGCCCGGCCATCCTGGTCGCCGCCGGATACGGCGCGCTCTCCGCGCCCGCCTGGCGTGCGCTCGCCGCCTCCGCCGCCGAGGGCCTCGCGATCGACCTCACTCGGGGCGGCGTGCCGTCGCCCGTCGCGGGACTCGACGGCAAGGTGATCGTCGCGGGCGTCGTCGACGGGCGGAACGTCTGGCGCGGCGACCTCGCCGGCGCGGCGGACGTGCTCGACGCGGTCGGCGGGCTCGGTGCCGCAGCCGTCGCGGTCGGCACCTCGACGTCGCTGCAGCACGTGCCGCACGACCTCGCCGACGAGCCCGACCTCGATCCCCGCCTCGTGTCCTGGCTCGCCTTCGCCGATCAGAAGGTCTCCCAGGTGACGACCCTGGCGCGCGGGCTCGCCGACGGGCGCGACGCGATCGCCGGGGAGTTGGATGCCGCGACGGCCGCCCTCGCCGACCGCCGCTCGGCGCCCGGGGTCCGGGACGGCGCCGTCCGCGCCCGTGCCGGCGCGCTCACCCCGGCGGACCGGTCCCGCACCCCGTTCGAGGTGCGTGCCGCCGCACAGGACGCGGTGCTGGGTCTGCCGGCGCTCCCGACGACCACGATCGGATCCTTCCCGCAGACCGCCGAGATCCGCCGGGCGCGCGCTCGCGCGACGCGCGGCGAGATCGACGAGGCGACCTACGAAGGGTTCCTCCGTGACGAGATCGCGCGCGTCATCGCTCTGCAGGAGGACATCGGGCTCGACGTCCTCGTGCACGGCGAGCCCGAGCGCAACGACATGGTGCAGTACTTCGCCGAGAACCTCGACGGGTTCGCCGTCACCCGCAACGGGTGGGTGCAGTCCTACGGCTCCCGCGCGACGCGCCCGTCGATCCTGTGGGGGGACGTCTCGCGCCCCGCACCCATCACGGTGCCGTGGGCGGCCTACGCGCAGTCGCTGTCGGCCGCGCCCGTCAAGGGCATGCTGACCGGACCCGTCACGATCCTCGCCTGGTCCTTCGTCCGCGACGACCAGCCGCTCGGCGAGACGGCCGACCAGGTCGCCCTCGCGCTCCGCGACGAGATCGCCGACCTCGAGCGGGCCGGCATCGCGATCGTGCAGGTCGACGAGCCGGCGCTCCGGGAGCTCCTGCCGCTGCGGACCGCCGACCAGCCGGCGTACCTCGACTGGTCGGTCGGGTCCTTCCGGCTCGCCACCGCGGGCGCCGCCGACGAGACCCAGATCCACACGCACCTCTGCTACTCCGAGTTCGGGGTCGTGATCGACGCGATCGCGGCGCTCGATGCCGACGTCACGTCGATCGAGGCCGCCCGCAGCCGGGGTGAGGTCATCTCGGAGGTGGCGGCATCCGGATTCGCCCACGGCATCGGACCGGGCGTCTACGACATCCACTCGCCGCGCGTGCCGTCCGTCGACGAGGTGTCGTCGCTGCTCGAGCGCGCCGTCGCGGAGCTCGACGTCCGTCGCCTGTGGGTGAACCCGGACTGCGGTCTGAAGACGCGCGGGTACGACGAGACGGTCGCCTCCCTCCGCCACATCGTCGCGGCGGCTCGCGCGGTCCGCGCCGAGGTGGGCGCCGGGGTCTGAGGCCGCAACGAAGAGAGGGGATGCCGTCCGGCATCCCCTCTCTTCGTGTGCGCGCCGTCACACGGCGCGCAGGACCGCGACGACCTTGCCCAGGACGACCGCGTCGTCGCCGAGGATCGGCTCGAAGGCCGAGTTGCGGGGGAGCAGCCACGTGTGACCGTCGCGCTGGCGGAAGGTCTTCACCGTCGCCTCGCCGTCGAGCATGGCGGCGACGATCTCGCCGTTGTCGGCGGTGGCCTGCGAGCGGACGACGACCCAGTCGCCGTCGCAGATCGCGGCGTCGATCATCGAGTCGCCCGAGACCTTCAGCATGAACAGTTCGCCCTTGCCGACGAGCTGACGCGGGAGGGGGAAGATCTCCTCGACCTGCTGGTCGGCGGTGATGGGGACGCCGGCGGCGATCCGGCCGACCAGCGGCACCATCGCCGCGTCGCCGACGCTCGGGGCGACGTCCGCCGGGTTCTCGCCCGCCGAGCCCGGCAGATCGATGAGGACCTCCATGGCGCGCGTCTTGCCGGGGTCGCGACGGAGGTAGCCGCTCAGCTCGAGCTGGTTGAGCTGATGGGTGACGCTCGAGAGCGACTTGAGGCCGACGGCGTCGCCGATCTCGCGCATGCTCGGCGGGTATCCGTGACGGGCGATGGAGCGCTGGATCACCTCGAGGATGGCGAGCTGCTTGTCGCTTAGGCTCTTGCGCCGACGCGTCTGCGGCTTGTCGCTCATGTCGTTCCTTTCGTCACCCCGGGGTCCCTCCGGGAGCACTCGCCTTCGAATGTCGGAGGTTGGTGATGGGCTCTGGTCATCGAAACCGTATCCGGTGTCGATCGGATCGTCCCGTAGCCGACCGCGTGTCGTCTTCGATCGATCTGCGGACAACCGCACCCTTGACAGTCTACGAATATCGAAGATAGATTCGGAAGAGAACTTCGCACCCGTCCGTCCCGGCCGACGGGCGGGGGCGAAGATCTCATCTGACCGGGGTCACCCCGAGGAGGACACCATGAACTCGATCACCGCGACCACCAGCACCGCGACCACCATCACCACCGCGACTGCGCCTGTCGTGCGCACGCGCCTCCGGATGACCACGCGAGGCCGCCGTGTCCTCGCCACGCTCGCCGCGCTGCCCGCGGTCGTCGCTCTGGGCGTCGGCATCCTCTCCGGCGGTGGAGCTCTCGCCAGCGGCGACGCGGGGGCGTCCGCGGGGTCTTTCGACACCGTGACCGTGATGCCCGGCGAATCGCTGTGGAGCATCGCGCAGGACATCGCGCCCGACAGCGACCCGCGCGACGTCATCGACGAGATCGTCCGCCTCAACGCGCTGTCGTCCTCCGCGGTGGACGCCGGGCAGTCGATCGCGATCCCGGCCACCTACTCGGCGCAGGCGGGCGAGTAAGGCCGCGGCACGTCCTACGATGGCGGGGTGAGTGCCAGTCTCGACGACCTCCCCCTCCGCGACGACCTGCGCGGCAAGATCCCCTACGGAGCCCCGCAGGCGTCGCTGCCCGTGACGCTCAACGTCAACGAGAACACCCACCCGGTTCCCGAAGAGGTCGCGGACGACATCCTCGACGGCATCGCGCAGGCGCTGCGCGACATCAACCGCTACCCCGACCGTGAGTTCACAGCTCTGCGCGAGGGGTTCGCGGATTATCTGGGCCACGGTCTCGAACCGGATCAGATCTGGGCGGCCAACGGGTCGAACGAGGTCCTCCAGCACATCCTGCAGGCCTTCGGTGGGCCGGGGCGCTCGGCCTTCGGGTTCGCGCCGACGTACTCCATGTACCCGCTGCTCACGGGCGCCACGGGCGCCACCTACGTGAGCGGTACGCGCGGCGACGACTTCACCCTGTCCGCAGCGGATGCCGCCGAGCAGATCGAACGCGCTCAGCCGGACGTGGTCTTCCTCTGCACACCGAACAACCCCACCGGCACGCCGCTGTCGCTCGAGGTCATCGAGGCCGTCTACGAGGCCTCCCGGGGCATCGTGATCGTCGACGAGGCGTACCAGGAGTTCGCCCCGCGCGACGAGCCGTCCGCGCTCACGCTGCTTCACGACCGCGAGCGTCTCGTCGTGTCGCGCACGATGAGTAAGGCCTTCGCCTTCGCCGGGGCGCGCGTGGGCTACCTCGCCGCCGACCCCGCGCTCATCGACGCGCTCCGTCTGGTGCGCCTGCCGTATCACCTCAGCGCACTCACCCAGGCCGCGGCCACGGCCGCCCTCCGCCACGCCCCGACGATGCTCCGCATGGTCGACGACATCGTCGCGCAGCGCGACCGCATCTCGGCGACCCTTTCGGCGCTCGGGTACTCGCCGTACGAGAGCTGGTCCAATTTCGTCCTCTTCGGGGGCGTGGACGACCCGGCGGCGACCTGGCAAGGTCTCTACGACCGCGGCGTCCTCATCCGCGATGTCGGCCTGCCGCACACCCTCCGCGTCACGGCGGGCAGCGAAGACGAGTCGACGGCGTTCCTCGAGGCGCTCGCCTCCCTCTGAGCCGACGTCCGTCACGGGCGCGGTCGGCCCATCATGCCTCGGTAGACTCGGGGCATGAGCACCCCTGCGCCCCGCACCGCCTCTGTCCGGCGGGCGACCAGCGAGTCGACCATCGAGCTCGAGCTCGACCTCGACGGCACCGGTCGGAGCTCGATCGACACGACCGTGCCGTTCTTCGACCACCTGCTCACGGCGTTCGCGAAGCACTCGCTCACAGACCTGACGGTCCGCGCGACGGGCGACACGCACATCGACGCGCACCACACCGTCGAGGACACGGCCATCGTGCTCGGCCAGGCGATCCGTCAGGCACTGGGCGACAAGTCCGGCATCTCGCGGTACGGCGATGCGCTCGTGCCGCTCGACGAGGCGCTGGCGCAGGCGGTCGTCGACATCAGCGGCCGCCCCTACCTCGTCCACTCGGGTGAGCCGGCGGGTTACGAGTTCCACCTCATCGGCGGCCACTTCACCGGCTCGCTCGTGCGCCACACCTTCGAGGCGATCGCCTTCCACGCCGGCCTGACCATGCACGTGACCCTCGTCGCCGGCCGCGATCCGCACCACATCGCCGAGGCGGAGTACAAGGCCTTCGCCCGCGCGTTCCGGCAGGCGAAGGCGCTCGATCCCCTCGTCGCCGGCATCCCGAGCACCAAGGGTGCCCTGTGACGGATGCACCGCTCGTCGCGGTCCTCGACTACGGCTCCGGCAACGTCCACTCGGCCGTCAAAGCGCTCAGCGAAGCGGGCGCCGATGCGCGGCTGACGAAGGATCGCGGCCTGATCGCCGACGCCGCCGGACTCCTCGTCCCGGGCGTCGGGGCCTTCTCCGCCGTCATGTCGGCCTTGCGCGCGAGCCGCGGCGACGAGCTCATCGGTCGACGTCTCGCCGGGGGGATGCCGGTCCTCGGCATCTGCGTCGGGATGCAGGTGATGTTCGAGCTGGGCGTCGAACGCGGTGTCGACACCGAGGGGCTGGGGGAGTGGCCGGGCGCGGTCACCGAGCTGCAGGCACCGGTGCTGCCCCACATGGGCTGGAACACCGTCCGCGCCGGCGAGGGGTCGACGCTCTTCGCCGGACTCGAGGACGAACGCTTCTACTTCGTGCACTCCTACGGCGCGCAGGACTGGACCCTCGACGTCATCAAGCCGTTCCGCGAGCCGGTGCTCACCTGGTGCGACTACGGGGCGCCGTTCCTCGCCGCCGTCGAGAACGGCCCGCTGTCGGCGACGCAGTTCCACCCCGAGAAGTCTGGCGCGGCCGGCATCCGTCTGCTGTCGAACTGGATCGGGTCGCTTCCCGCGTCCTAGTAACGTGTCCCTCTGTGCGCGCGCCCGGTGCGCACATCGTCCCACCCGGAGCCATGAACGAATTCGCATCCACGCCCGAACTGATCCTGCTGCCCGCTGTGGACGTCGCCGACGGCAAGGCCGTCCGACTGACGCAGGGTGAGGCCGGCACCGAGACGAGCTATGGCGACCCCGTCGACGCAGCCCAGGAGTGGGCGCGCCAGGGGGCCGAGTGGATCCACCTCGTCGACCTCGACGCCGCGTTCGGTCGCGGGTCGAACGCGACCCTGCTGCGCAAGGTCATCAAGTCGCTCCGCGGGGTGAAGGTCGAGCTCTCGGGCGGCATCCGCGACGACGAATCGCTCGACGCGGCGCTCGACTCCGGTGCCACGCGCATCAACCTCGGCACCGCGGCGCTCGAGAACCCGGAGTGGGCGGCCGACGTCATCCTGCGCTACGGCGAGGCGATCGCCGTCGGCCTCGACGTCCGGGGCACCACGCTCGCGGCGCGCGGATGGACCCGCGACGGCGGCGACCTGTGGCAGGTGCTGGACCGCCTCGAGGATGCCGGGTGCAGCCGCTACGTCCTCACCGACGTGACGAAGGACGGCACGCTGCAGGGTCCGAACATCGAGCTGCTGCGCGAGGTCGCCGTCCGCACCGACAAGCCCGTCGTCGCCTCCGGTGGCATCTCGAGCCTCGACGACATCGCGGCGCTGCGCGAACTCGTCCCCCTCGGCGTCGAGGGCGCCATCGTCGGCAAGGCCCTGTACGCCGGCGCGTTCACGCTGGCCGAGGCGCTGGATGTCGCCGGACACTGACCCGCACGCGCACTCGGCGGATTCCGCCGGCGTGCCTTGGGAGGGGCGGAGCTTCCAGCCCAACCCCCACAGCGGCGACGACGGCAGCGCCGACCCCGCGCTGCTGGCCGCCCTCACCGCGTTCCACGCGGGGGAGGGGGATGCCGCGGCGGTCGTCGAGGCGTATCGCACGGCACGCCTGCTGATCCCCCTCGTCGCCGAGAAGGGCGAAGAGGGTATCGGGCCGACGGGCCTCACCGTCGACAAGACGCAGGAGCTCTCGATCGTCACTGTCGCCGCGCCGGACGGGCGCCGCGTCCTGCCGGTGTTCTCCTCCGTGCAGGCGATGTCGCGGTGGGATGCCGCGGCCCGTCCGGTCCCCGCCGACGGCGTCCGCACGGCGCTGTCGGCCGCCGCGGACGACACCGACCTCATCGTGATCGACCCCGGCAGTGAGACCGAGTTCGTCCTGCGTCGTCCGGCGGTCTGGGCGATCGGTCAGGGGCAGAGCTGGGAGCCGCCGCACACCTCGCCCGAGGTGTTCGCCGGCCTGCAGGAGTCGATCGGCACCGAGCTCGGTGTGCTCGACCTGTCCGTTGCGACGGGCGACCCGCACTCGCGGCTGCGCGGTCCGGAGCTGATCGTCAGTCTCCACCTCGTGGACGGCCTGGATCAGGCGGCGCTCGACGCGATCCTGCAGCGTCTGGCTTCGCGATGGGCCGCGGATGACCGCGTCGCGGTCCTGGTGGACTCGCTGACGGTCAAACTCGTGCGCGCCTGATCGTCAAGTGACGGGGCCGGTCCACTTCTCGCCGGGCCCCTTGCCGATCGGGTCGGGGATGCTGGATGCCTCGCGGAAGGCGAGCTGCAGTGTGCGCAGCCCGTCGCGGAGGGATCGGGCGTGCATGTCGCTCACCTCGGGGGCGGCGGCGGTGATGAGGCCGGCGAGGGCGTTGATGAGCTTGCGCGCCTCGTCGAGGTCCTTCTGGGTGTCGGGGTCGTCGGCGAGGCCGAGCTTCACGGCCGCGGCGCTCATGAGGTGCACCGAGGTGGTCGTGATCACCTCGACGGCGGGGACGTCCGCGATGTCCCGCGTGGCGGACTGTGCGACCCGCTCCTGCTCGTCCCAGCGCGAGAGGCGCTCGGGGTCGTGGTCGCTGTGGTCGGCCGGAATAGTGCTCACGTGCTGCTCTCTGCTAGACTTCTGCGGGCACCGGAGTGTTCTGCTCCGTGTCGAAAGAGGATCACATCCCACCCGCGCTTGCCGCTCCAGGCTACCGGGTCCCGCACTCCGCCTCGTTCCGCGAGGTTGTCCAGGGTGCAGAACACAGAACGCCGATGCGTGCATCGTGCGGGGTGGACGTGACGATCTTCCGCCCGGCGACACATTTCCGTGTCACCGGAGGCCGTCCACCGCACGAAAGAGGAGTTCCGCATCAGCGATCCCCGCACCAATGACCGCATCCGCGTCCCCGAGGTCCGCCTCGTCGGACCCGCGGGTGAGCAGGTCGGCGTCGTCCGCATCGAGGTGGCCATGCGCCTGGCCCAGGAGGCCGACCTCGATCTCGTCGAGGTAGCCCCGAACTCGAAGCCGCCCGTGGTCAAGATCATGGATTACGGCAAGTTCAAGTACGAGGCTGCGCAGAAGGCCAAGGAAGCGCGGCGCAATCAGGCGAACACCGTCCTCAAGGAGGTCCGGTTCCGTCTGAAGATCGAGGCGCACGACTACATCACCAAGCTCAAGCGCGCGGAGGGCTTCCTCCAGGCCGGCGACAAGGTGAAGGCGATGATCCTGTTCCGCGGTCGCGAGCAGTCGCGTCCCGAGCAGGGTGTGCGTCTGCTCCGCAAGTTCGCGGAGGACGTCGCGGAGTTCGGCACCGTGGAGTCCAACCCCACGATCGACGGCCGCAACATGGTGATGGTGGTGGCTCCCCACAAGAACAAGTCCGAGGTCAAGACCGAGCAGAACGCGGCCCGCGCCGCGACGAAGCAGGCCGCCCGCGAGGCGCGCACCGGTCAGGCCGACGAGACCCCCGCCTCCGCTCCGGCGGAGTAAGCGGCCCCAGACCCCCGCCCGGCGGGAACCACAACGAAGGAAGAGATATGCCCAAGCAGAAGACCCACTCGGGCGCCAAGAAGCGCTTCAAGGTCACCGGCAGCGGAAAGATCAAGAAGCAGCAGGCGAACCTCCGTCACAACTTCGAGGGCAAGCCCACGAAGCGCACCCGCCGCCTGTCCGCCGACAAGATCCTGGCTCCCGGCGACGCCAAGGTCGCCAAGAAGCTCCTCGGCCTCTGAGCGCCGACGCAACACCCTAGGAAGTAGAAGAAATGGCTAGAGTCAAGCGGGCTGTCAACGCCCACAAGAAGCGTCGCGTCATCCTCGAGCGCGCCTCCGGTTACCGCGGACAGCGTTCGCGTCTGTACCGCAAGGCGAAGGAGCAGGTCACCCACTCGCTCGTCTACGCGTACCGCGACCGTCGCAAGCGCAAGGGCGACTTCCGTCGCCTCTGGATCCAGCGCATCAACGCCGCTGCCCGCCAGAACGGCATCACGTACAACCGCTTCATCCAGGGCCTCGGCCTCGCGGGTGTCCAGGTCGACCGCCGCATGCTCGCCGAGCTCGCGGTCAACGAGCCGGCCGTCTTCGCGTCGCTCGTCGCCACGGCGAAGGCTGCGCTGCCGGCCGACGTCAACGCCCCCAAGGCCTGATCGCCTCAGCATCCGTGAGAAGGCGTCCTCTTCGGAGGGCGCCTTTTCGCGTTCCCGGATGCCGGTGCTCGCCGCGCGCCGCCCTACACTGAGAGCGTGCTCGAGAACCCACGTTCACCGCGCGTCCGCGCGGTCGCGAAGCTGACGAAGCGCACGGCGCGGCAGGAGACCGGCCTCTACCTCCTCGAGGGCCCGCAGGCCGCCCGGGAGGCTCTGCTCTGGCGGCCGGACACCCTGCTCGAGCTGTATGCGACCCCGACGGCATGGGACAAGCATCAGGACATCCGCGATGCGGCATCCGAGGTCGGTGTCGAGGTGGCCTTCGCGAGCGAGCAGGTCATCGACGCCATGGCCGACACCGTGACGCCCCAGGGCATCGTGGCCGTCGCCCGCCAGGTGCCGACCTCGGTGCGCGACGTCTTCGACGGCGAGCCCCGCCTCATCGTGATCTGCGAGGAGGTGCGCGACCCGGGCAACCTCGGGACGATCATCCGAGCGGCGGATGCCGTCGGTGCCGACGCGGTCATCCTCACCGGGCGCACGGTGGACCCCTTCAACCCCAAGGTCGTCCGCGCGACGACCGGTTCGCTCTTCCACCTGCCCGTCGCGGTGGGGGTGGACCTCGCGGATGCGACGGGGCGGGCACGCTCCGCGGGTCTGCGCATCGTCGCGGCCGACGTCGGGGGAGAGGACTTCGTCGATCACCGCGCGACCCTGGCGGAGCCGACCGCGTGGGTCTTCGGGAACGAGGCGCGCGGACTCGACGAGGACGCCCTCCAGCTCGTGGACCTGTCGCTCCGGCTGCCCATCTACGGCCGCGCCGAGTCGCTGAATCTCGCGACGGCGGCGAGCGTCTGCCTCTACGAATCGGCTTTCGCGCAGCGCGCGACCTGAAGCGATCATTCGCGGGGGTTGATTACGGAACTGTAAACCCCGCGGCATCCGCTCGTTCACCGGGGCGGGCGTTGCCTAGGGTGAGTTCCATGACCACTCCTGCTGCCGATCCCGCGCCGCGCACGTCGAACATCGACGTTCGTCGAGGCGAGCCGCTCGTCGTCATGTCCGACGTGCAGAAGCACTACGGCGACTTCCAGGCGCTCACCGACATCAACCTGTCGGTGAACCGCGGCGAGGTCGTCGTCGTGGTCGGTCCGTCGGGGTCCGGTAAGTCGACGCTCTGCCGCACGATCAACCGTCTCGAGACGATCACCAGCGGCCGCATCACGATCGACGGAGCCGATCTCCCTGCGGAGGGTAAGGCACTCGCCGCGCTCCGTGCCGACGTCGGCATGGTCTTCCAGTCCTTCAACCTGTTCTCGCACCTGACGATCCTCGACAACGTGACGCTCGGGCCGATCAAGGTGAAGGGCATGAAGAAGGCGGATGCCGAGAAGCTCGCTCGTGAGCTGCTCGACCGCGTGGGCGTCGGCCACCAGGCCGACAAACTGCCCGCGCAGCTCTCCGGCGGCCAGCAGCAGCGCGTGGCGATCGCCCGTGCGCTCGCGATGAAGCCGAAGGTGATGCTCTTCGACGAGCCGACGTCCGCGCTCGACCCCGAGATGATCAACGAGGTCCTCGACGTCATGGTCGGCCTCGCGCAGGACGGGATGACGATGATCGTCGTCACCCACGAGATGGGCTTCGCCCGCAAGGCGGCGGACCGCGTGGTCTTCATGGCGGACGGGCAGATCGTCGAGGAGGCCGCGCCGCAGGAGTTCTTCACGAACCCGAAGAGCGATCGCGCGAAGGACTTCCTCTCGAAGCTCATCACCCACTGAGACGTCCGCGCCCTGCACCGGCGCGACGAACGAAGCACGACACGAAACCAGGAGGATCACATGCGTAAGACTCGACTCGCCGGCACGTTCGCCGGCATCGCGATCGCGGCACTCGCGCTCGCCGGCTGCAACAGCGGCAGCCCCGCCGCTCCCGGCGCCGAGGGCGGCACCGGCGGTAACGGCGGCGAGGGCGCTGAGGGCAGCGAGGCCCTCTGGGAGGTCGCCAGCGACGTGTCGCTCGACGGCAGCCCCACCTTCGACGCCATGACGGCACGAGACGGCGTGATCGTCGGCGTCAAGGAGGACCAGCCTGGTCTCGGATTCCTCGACGCCACGACGAACGAGCGCTCGGGCTTCGACGTCGACATCGCGCGTTGGATCGCGGCATCCCTCGGGTACGACGAGGACCAGATCGAGTACAAGGCGATCGCGTCCGCGAACCGCGAGCAGTCGATCGTGAACGGCGATGTCGACTACTACGTCGGTACCTACTCGATCACCGACTCCCGCAAGGAGCAGATCGACTTCGCCGGCCCGTACTTCACCACGGGTCAGGGTCTCCTCGTCGCCGCGGACAGCGACATCGCGAGCGAGGACGACCTCAGCGCCGACACGACGGTGTGCTCCGCGACCGGTTCGACGCCGATCCAGAACATCAAGGACAACTACCCCGACGTGCCGACCGAGGAGTTCGACCTCTACTCGGCATGTGTCGATGCGCTGATCAACGGCACCGTCGACGCCGTCACGACCGACCAGGCGATCCTCATCGGCTACGCGGCGCTGTACCCGAACGACGTCAAGGTCGTGGGGGAGCCCTTCAGCGAGGAGAACTACGGCGTGGGTCTGCGCAAGGGTGACGACGCCCTCCGTGCGCACATCAACGACCTCTTCACCGAGGGCGGCGACACGTGGCAGGCGATCTTCGACAAGAACCTCGGCGAATCCGGGATCACCGTCGAGCAGCCCGCTGTCGACGCGTACTGAATCACGCTGACACCATGATCCGGGGTGGGGGCGCGAGCCCCCGCCCCGCACCAGCCAAGGAGACGAAGTGGGCGTCATCACCGACAACCTCGATCTGTGGAGCGAGGCGCTGCGCAACACGCTGCTGCTCTTCCTCGCGGGCGGCGCGATCGCGCTCGTCCTCGGGACGCTCATCGGGGCGATGCGTGTCTCGCCGATCCCCGTCGCGCGGGCGTTCGGAACGTTGTACGTCAACATCATCCGCAACACCCCCCTGACGCTCGTCTTCTTCTTCTTCGCTTTCGGTTATCCCGCTCTGCGCCTGCCGAATCCGGGGTTCACGGTGCTGGCCATCTGGGCCCTCGGCGTCTACACCGCGACCTATGTGGCCGAGGTGATCCGGGCAGGCATCAACACCGTTCCGGTCGGTCAAGCCGAGGCCGCCCGTGCCATCGGTCTCACCTTCACGCAGGTGATGACTCTCGTCGTCATGCCGCAGGCTTTCCGATCGGTCGTGCCGCCGATGATGAGCGTCTTCATCGCGCTGCTCAAGAACACCACGGTCGCCGCAGGCTTCAGCGTCGCTGAACTGGGCGTCATCCGCGCGAACCTCAGCGAGCGCGGCGAGAACGCCCTCACCGTCCTCCTCTGGGTCGCGGTGGTCTTCGTGGTCCTCGTCCTGCTGCTCAGCTGGCTGCAGCGCTATCTCGAGAACAAGTGGAGGATCGCGCGATGACTTCCGTCCTGTACGACGTCCCGGGCCCCCGGGCAATTCTCCGCAACCGCCTCCTCGGCGTCGTCACCGTGGTCGCCGTGCTCGGCGTACTCGGCTTCATCGGCTACCGCTTCGCGGTGACCGGTCAGTTCGCGCCGGACCGCTGGTACGTCTTCTCCTTCAGCGCCGTATGGATGAACATCCTGCGCGCGCTGGGCAACACACTCGCGGCGTTCGGTCTCGCCGCCGTCGGCGCCATCATCCTGGGTCTCGTCCTGGCGGTGGGGCGACTGTCCGACCACGCCGTCATCCGGGTACCCGTCGCCGCGATCACCGAGCTGTTCCGCGCGATCCCCGTCCTGATCTTCATGTCGCTGATGTACTACGGTCTGCCGACCGTCGGCATCCGCATGGAGCCGTATTGGGCGGTGGTCATCGCCCTCGTCATGTACAACGGCTCCGTGCTCGCCGAGGTGATCCGCGCCGGTGTCGAATCGTTGCCCCGCGGCCAGAAGGAAGCCGGGTACGCGATCGGCCTCCGCAAGAGCGGCGTCATGCGCCTGATCCTCATGCCGCAGGCGATCCGTGCGATGCTGCCCGTCATCATCGCGCAGCTGGTCGTCACACTGAAGGACACGGCGCTCGGCTTCATCATCACCTACCCGGAGCTGCTCTACTTCGCCAAGCAGCTGACGTCCCAGCCGGGTCGACCGATCCTGCAGGCCGGCATCGTCATCGGGGCGATCTACATCGCGATGTGTCTCCTGCTCTCGTGGGTCGCCACCCTCGTCGAGAAGCGTCTGCGTCGTTCGCCCGGCACGCGCGGAGGTGCCGGCGGAGTTCATCACCCCGTGGCGCCCACAACCGACACCGAATTGATCGCGGCCCAGAAGGGCGCCGGCAAGTTCGATCCCGGCAACGCACCGACACTCTGACGCCGTCCTACCGGCGGGCCGCACTCCGGCCCGCCGGTAGACTCGTCTCTCGTGTCCGACGCACCCCAGATCACCCCCGAGGCGGTGGATGCCGCCGTCGCCGAGGCGCTGGCCGCCTTCGCCGCCGCTCCCGATACCACGGCGCTCAAAGCCGCCCGTTCGGCCCACACCGCGGAGGGGTCGCCGCTCGCGCGTCTGAACGCCGAGCTGCGGAACGTCCCCAACGACCAGAAGGCCGCCTCCGGCAAGCTCGTCGGTCAGGCTCGCGGTCGTGTGAACCAGGCGCTCGCCGCCCGTGAGGCCGAGCTCGCCGCGGCCGAGACGGCGGCGAAGCTCGAGGCCGAGCGCGTCGACATCACTGCGATCGTCCCCGCGACGCGTGTCGGGGCGCGGCATCCGATCTCGCTCCTGCAGGAGGAGATCGCCGACCTCTTCGTCGGCATGGGGTGGGAGATCGCGGAGGGTCCCGAGCTCGAGCACGAGTGGTTCAACTTCGACGCGCTGAACTTCGCCCCCGACCACCCTGCGCGTCAGATGCAGGACACCTTCTTCGTCGACCCGGTGGCGCGTCACCTGGTCATGCGCACGCACACGAGCCCCGTTCAGGTGCGCTCCATGCTCGAGCGCGAGGTGCCGATCTACATCCTCTGCCCGGGACGGGTTTACCGCACCGACGAGTTCGACGCGACCCACCTGCCCGCGTTCACGCAGTTCGAGGGCCTCGTGATCGACAAGGGCATCACGATGGCGAACCTCAAGGGCACGCTCGACCACGCCGCGAAGGTCCTCTTCGGAGCCGAGGCCAAGACCCGGTTCCGCACCAACTACTTCCCGTTCACCGAGCCGTCCGCCGAGCTCGACCTGTGGCACCCGACCTTCCCGGGCGGGGCGCGCTGGATCGAGTGGGGCGGATGCGGGATGGTGAACCCCAACGTCCTCCGTGCCGCCGGCATCGACCCCGAGGTCCACTCGGGCTTCGCCTTCGGCATGGGCATCGAGCGGACCCTCATGTTCCGCAGCGATGTGCAGGACATGCGCGACATGGCCGAAGGCGATGTCCGCTTCAGCGAGCAGTTCGGAATGGTGGTCTGATGCGCGTCCCGCTCTCCTGGTTGCGCGAGTACGTCGACGTCGCGCCCGGTACGACCCCCGAGGACGTCCTCGCGTCGCTCGTCTCGGTCGGGTTCGAGGAGGAGGACGTGCACACGTTCGACCTCAGCGGACCGATCGTCGTCGGCCGTGTGGTCTCGTTCGAGGCCGAACCGCAGTCCAACGGCAAGACCATCCGGTGGTGCCAGGTCGACGTCGGTGAGGCGCACGGCGGCATCCGCGGCATCGTCTGCGGCGCCGGCAACTTCTTCGAGGGCGACAAGGTCGTCGTGACCCTGCCCGGTGCGGTCCTTCCCGGGCCCTTCCCGATCGCGGCACGCAAGACCTACGGTCATGTCTCCGACGGCATGATCGCCTCAGCCAAGGAGCTGGGCCTCGGCGACGAGCACTCCGGCATCCTGCGCCTCACCGAGCTCGGTCTCGACCCCGACGTCGGCACCGACGCGATCTCCCTCCTGGGGCTCGACGACGTGGCCGTCGACATCAACGTCACCCCCGACCGCGGCTACGCCCTGTCGATCCGCGGCGTGGCACGCGAATACGCCCACGCCACGGGAGCGACCTTCCGCGACCCGGGTCTGCGCGACTTCGAGGAGCTCCAGCAGCCGACCGGCGGATTCCCCGTCGCGATCGACGACGCGGCGCCCATCCACGACAACCCCGGCGCGAGCGAGTTCGTCGTCCGCATCGTGCGCGACGTCGACCCCTCCCGCCCGACGCCGCCGTGGATGACCGCGCGGCTCACGCTCGCCGGCATCCGTTCCCTCGGCATCCTGATCGACATCACGAACTACGTGATGCTCGAACTGGGCAACCCGATCCACGGTTACGACCTCGACACGCTGACCGGCGGCATCACCGTCCGTCGCGCGACCGCCGGGGAGAAGCTCGCGACCCTCGACGGCAAGGAGCGCACGCTCCATGCCGAGGACCTGCTCATCACCGACGACTCCGGCCCGATCGGCCTGGCGGGTGTCATGGGCGGCGGCAGGACCGAGATGGGGGATGCCACGCGCAACGTCCTCATCGAGGCGGCGATCTTCGACACCGTGTCCATCGCGCGCACGGCCCGCCGGCACAAGCTGCCCAGCGAGGCGTCGCGGCGCTTCGAGCGCGGCGTCGACCCGCTGATCCCGTTCGTCGCGGCCCGCCGGGTCGCCGACCTCATGGTCGAGCTCGCCGGCGGCACCCTCGACACGGAGACCGGCGGCGCACTGTTCGCCGAGGTGTTCATCCCGTCGATCGAGCTGCCGAAGACCTTCACCGCCGGCCTGATCGGCGTCGACTATTCGGACGACGAGGTCGTCGGCGCCCTCGAGACGATCGGATGCGACGTCGAGGACGAGGGCGAAGCCTGGGAGGTCATCCCGCCGTCCTGGCGTCCCGACCTCACCGACCGCTGGACGCTCGCGGAGGAGGTCGCCCGCATCCACGGGCTCGACCGCATCCCCTCCATCCTCCCGACGCCGCCGTCCGGGCGCGGACTCACGCCGCACCAGCGCGGACGCCGGCGCGTCGCGAACGCGCTCGCCGCGGCCGGGTTCGTCGAGGTCGTCGCCTTCCCGTTCACGACCGAGGAGCAGAACGACCTCCACGGCTCGGCGACGGGGGAGCACGTCCCCTCGATCCGTCTCGCGAACCCGCTCGACGGCCAGGCGCCGTACCTGCGACGCTCGCTCCTGCCCGGTCTGCTGCAGATCGCGCACCGGAACGTCTCGCGCGGCTTCACCGACCTGGCGCTCTTCGAGTCGGGCAGCGTCTTCACCCCCGACGAGGGCGTGACCTACGGCACCGACACCGTCCCGCCGCTCGCGCAGCGCCCCGACGAGCAGACCCTTGCGGCCCTGCACGGCTCAATCCCGCCGCAGCCGCGGCACGTCGCCGTGCTTCTCCACGGCAACGCGGCGGTCAAGCGTCCCGGCGGCGCAGCGGCGCCGTACGACCTCGCGGACGCGCTCGGCGCGGTCCGCACGATCGCCGCCGCGGCGGGCGTGCAGATCGACGTGCAGCAGGGTCAGCGCGCAGCGCTCCACCCGGGGCGCACCGGCATCCTCACCGTCCGCGGTGATGAGGTCGGCTACGTCGGCGAGCTCTTCCCGGCCGTCGCCGAGGCGGCCGACCTGCACGGACGCGTGTTCGTCGCGGAGCTCGACCTCGACGGCATCCTGTCGCTCGTGCGCGAACCGGAGGTCTCCCCCTCGCTGGCGACCTTCCCCGCGGCGACGCAGGACGTGTCCCTCGTCGTGCCGGCGGACGTCGCCGCCGGTGACGTGCGGGCCGCCCTCGTCGACGGCGCGGGGCAGCTCCTCGAGGATCTGCGCCTGGTTGACGACTATCGCGGTGCCGGCGTCGCGGACGGGTCGAAGAGCCTCACGTTCGCGCTGCGGTTCCGCGCCGACGACCGCACGCTGACAGCATCGGAGGCCACCGACGCGAAGCTCGCCGGTGTCGCCGTCGCCGCGGAACGCTTCGAGGCGACGATCCGCGACTGACGACGTCCCCCGAACGGCCGACTGCGGGGTCGGTCGTCCGAGGGGTACGTTTCGGTCATGACATCCACGACTGCCGGTGCCCGACCGTCCGAGGGCGGCGCGCCGCTGCGCATGCCGCGCGGAGCGGTCCTCGTCCGCGCCCTGGCGATCGTCAATCTGCTCACGATCGTGATGAGCGTGGTCGCGTTCGCGACGGGGTGGCAGTACGGGACATGGCTGTTCCCGCAGGCAGCCGTCTTCTTCCCCAGCGCCTGGGCCGAGATCGTCCCGCGCGGAGCGGTCTGGCTCGTGTTCGCCGGCATCGCGGCGATCGCCGCAGGTGTACGTGCGCTGCGTGCGCCCGCGGGGCATCGGGGCTACGCGGTGTTCCGCTCGCTCACGATGTTCGGCGCGGTGGTCGCCGTCGTGATGGCTGCTCTCGTCGTCGCGGCCTCGTTCATCACGCTCTGACCCGCGTCAGCGCGTGCCCCAGTTCCACGGCGGACCCTCGAGTCGCCCCTGACCGCTCACGAGTGTGCCGTCGAGGTGCCGTTCGAGCGGGATTCGGTGCGCGTCGGGGAGGGCGTCGATGAGCCCCGCGGCGTGCGACACCAGAAGCACCTGCGTCTGTGCGGCCGCCGCGCGTACGAGGTTCGCCAGCGGCGCGAGCAGGCTCACGTGCAGGCTCGATTCGGGCTCGTTGAGGATCGTGAGCGGCGCCGGCCGGGCGGGAAGCAGCGCCGCGCAGAGCAGCAGGTAGCGCAGCGTGCCGTCCGAGAGCTCCGCGGCATCCAGCGGCCGGAGCAGGCCCGGCTGCGTCAGGGTGAGTCGCAGGAGGCCGTCGGATGCCGCGATGCGCACCCGACTGCCCGGGAACGCCTCGTCCACCGCCCGATCGAGCAGGCGGCCGAACCCCGCGTCGACCACGGTCGCCCACACGGAGGCGAGGTTCGATCCGTCGTGCGCGAGCACGGGGGATCTCGTGCCGACCTGCGGGCGCCGCGCGGGGGCGTCCGCATCGACGCGGAAGTGGTCGTAGAACCGCCAGCCGTTCATGATGCGCCGCAGACCCAGCAGCTCGGGTGCGGTGTCGCCGTCGGCGAGGTCGATGATGATGCTCTCGAAGGGGGCGAGCTTCTGGTCGAGCGAGACCCAGCCGCCGTCACGGACGCGCGTCTGGGCGCGCAGCCGGTCGATGAGGAGCGTCGACGGTTTGGCGAGCGGGCCGGCGAAGATCTGCTCGCGCTTGATCTCGGGGTCCCGCGCGAACACGCTGTCCTGCGACGCCTGCGGGATGCCCAGATCGACGAGGTAGCCGAGCTCGTCGGACGCGAACCCGAGTCGCACCGCGATCGGGTTGCGGCGCACCGTCCCCTGATCGCCGCCGTTCTCCGGGCCCGCCCAGAGCAGCGAGGACAGACCGCCCTCGCGGGCGACGGCGCCGACGAGGTCGCCGGTCGCGGCGGAGGCGAGCAGCCGCAGGGCGCGGTAGAGGTTCGACTTGCCCGAGCCGTTCGGGCCGGTCACGACGGTGAGCTCCTGCAGGGGGATCACGACGTCGCGAAGCGACCGGTAACCCGAGACGGCGAGCGTGCGCAGCATCCCTCCACTGTGCCAGTCGGCCCCGACACGCGTGGTCGGGGCGGTTAGGCTCGGCCCGTGACCGACTCTCCGACCGTCCCCGCCCTGCAGCTGACCGGACTGGTGAAGCAGTTCGGCACCGTCACCGCCGTCGCCGGCATCGACCTCACGGTCCCCGCCGGATCGTTCTACGGGCTCGTCGGCCCCAACGGCGCCGGCAAGACGACGACCCTGTCGATGGCCACCGGGCTGCTCAAGCCCGACGCCGGGAGTGCCCACGTGCACGGCGTCGACGTGTGGGGCGACCCCATGACGGCCAAGCGCATGATCGGCAACCTCGCCGACGGCATCCGGCTGTTCGACCGCCTGACGGGGGAGCAGCTCGTCACCTACACGGGCATGATGTTCGGTCTTCCCCGCGAGGAGATCGGCCAGCGGGTGTCGGACCTCCTCGACCTCATGGACCTGCGCGCCGCAGCCGGGTCGATCGTCGCGGACTACTCGGCCGGCATGACCAAGAAGATCGCGCTCGCCTGCGCCCTCATCCACGCGCCGCGTCTGCTGGTCCTCGACGAGCCGTTCGAATCGGTCGATCCCGTCTCGGCGGCGAACATCGAGGACGTCCTGCGCGGATACACCGCCTCCGGCGGATCCGTCATCGTCTCCAGCCACTCGATGGACCTGGTGCAGCGCATGTGCGACCACGTCGCCGTCATCGCCGCCGGTCGGGTGCTCGCCGCGGGGACCGTCGACGAGGTCCGCGCCGGCGACAGCCTGCAGAACCGGTTCGTCTCGCTCGTGGGCGGACGCCACCAGTCGGAGGGACCGCAGTGGTTGCGACAGTCCTGAAGCTGCGGTACCGCGCCCTCGCCAACACGCTGGCACGTCGCCCGTGGCAGCTCGTGGGCTTCATCTTCGGCGCGCTCTGGGCCATCGGCGCGCTCGTCTCGATCGTCGCGGGGATGGTGGCGCTCGCCGTGTTCCAACCGCTCGAGACCGCCACCGTCGTGGCGGTGCTCGGGGGGAGCGCGCTGCTGCTGGGATGGGTGCTGGGTCCGATCCTCCTCACCGGCATGGACACGTCCATCGACGCGCGCGGCCTCGCCGTCTTCCCGTTCACCCGGACCCAGACGATGCTCGCGCTCGGCGGCACCGGGCTGACCGGTCTCCCCGGCATCGCGACGACCCTCGCGGCGCTGAGCACGGTCATCCTGTGGGTGAGGTGGCCGCTGGCGGCGGTCGTCTCGATCCCCGCGGCCGTGCTCGCGGTGATCACCTGCGTCCTCGCCTCCCGTCTCGTCGGCGAACTCTCCGGCGGACTGGGCGGCAACCGCCGCGGCCGCGAACTCATCGGCACGGTCGTGCTGATCCTGCTCGTCCTGTCGGGGCCGATCCTCACCGGCGTTCTCACCCTGCTCGACGCCGGCGGCGATCTGGTGACGCGGCTCACGTCCGCGGCCGCGATCCTGCCGTGGACCCCGATCGGCGCCGCATGGGGCGTCGCCCCCGCGCTCGCCGCGGGCGACGTCCTGTCGGCGGTGGCGCGCCTCGGCATCGCGGTCGCCACCGTCGGCGTGCTGTGGGTGGTGTGGTCGCGGGTCATCGACGCGGGGACGGATGCCGCGCCGCGCGGCGCCCGCAAGGTGGCGGCTGCCGGCCGCCTCGGCCTCTTCGGGCTCCTGCCGACCGGCGGCGTCGGTGCGACCTGGGCGCGATCGCTGAACGGCTGGCTGCGCGACCCGCGGTACCTCCGTCAGCTCCTGGTCGTACCCCTCCTGCCGATCGTGTTCCTCGTCACCGGCGGGACCGACGGGTTCTTCTTCGGCTTCTCGCCCGTCTTCGCGGCGCTGATGCTCTCCATCGCCGGGTACACCGACGTCTCCTACGACGGCACGGCGTTCGCGACCGTCCTCGCCACGGGTGTGCGCGGCGTGGCCGACCGGGCCGGCCGCACCCTGGGTGCGGCGTGCGTCGGACTGCCGCTCATCGTCCTGCTCGCGACCGTGACCGCGATCCTCTCGGGCAACCTGGCGACACTCCCGATCACGCTGGGCGCCTCCGTGGGCATCGTCCTCGTCGGTTACGGGGTCTCCGCCGTCTCGTCGGCGCTGATCATCAGCCCTGTGGCGGCTCCGGGCGACAGCCCGTTCAAGAGCGTGCCGGGCCAGACCTTCGTCAACGGACTGCTCGCCTTCCTCGTGTGGGGTGTCGTCATCGCGCTGTCGACGCCGACGATCGCGGTCGCCGCCTACGCCTCGACCACCGAGGACGGGTTCTGGACCTGGGTCGCGCTCGCGGTGGGCGTCGTCGAGGGCGTCGTGATCGCCGTCCTCGGCATCGTCGTGGGGGGTCGCCTCCTCGACCGGACCGGACCCGACCTGCTGGCGAAGATCCGGGCGCTCCCGAGCTGATCGCAGCCCGGGGTGTCGCCCGGCGGCCCACGCTGGTTCGATGGGGGCATGACCCGCATCCTCGTCCTCAGCGGTACCGGCTGGCTCGGATCCCGCATCGCCGAGCGGTGGGTCGACCGCGGCGCGGAGGTGACCTGCCTCGCGCGCGGCCACCGTGCCGCGCCGGCTGGCGCCCAGCTCGTGGTCGCCGATCGTGCCGCGCCCGATGCCTATCGCGAGGTCGCGGACCGGGACTGGGACGAAGTCGTCGATGTTTCCTCAGTCCCGTCGTACGTGCGGGCCGCTGCGGACGCCCTCGGCGGTCGCGCAGCGCACGCCACCTACGTGTCGAGCGTCTCGGTGTACGCCGGAGCGGAGGAGGAGGGTGCGGACGAGACCGCCGAGATCGTCCCCGCGTGGCAGGACGGCGACGAGGAGGACTACGCCCGCGCGAAGGCCGCCGCCGAGCGCGCCGCGGACGGTCTCGCCGCACGGCTCGCGATCGTCCGACCCGGACTCATCGTCGGCCCCGGCGACCCGACCGACCGATTCGGTTACTGGCCGGCGCGGTTCGCCGCGGCGGCCGACGGGCCGGTCCTCATGCCGCAGACGGAGGGCCGGGTGCAGGTGATCGATGTCGACGACCTGGCGGACTTCATCGTGGCGGCGGGCGCCCGCGCGTTCGAGGGAGTCGTGAACGCGGTGGGCGAGCCGCATCCCTTCGCCGAGCTCGTCGCCCTCGTGCAGCGGCTCTCGGGGCACACGGGTCAGGTGCAGGTCGCTCCGGGCGACTGGCTCGAACGCCACGGCGTGAGCCACTGGATGGGTCCGCGGTCCCTTCCGCTGTGGCTGCCCGACGACATGCCCGGATTCGCGACGCGCAGCAACGCGGCCTACCGCGCGGCGGGCGGCCGCATCCGTCCCCTGGTCGAGACGACCGCGCGGGTCCTCGACGACGAACGCGCCCGCGGTGTCTCGCGCTCGCGCGGGTCGGGGCTCGAGCGAGCCGCGGAGCTCGACCTCCTGCGCATCCTGACGGAGGGTCCCGCGACGGCGTCGTGACCGTCGATTTGCGGGACTGGATGCCGCGGCGATACCGTCGCGGTGTGTCCTCCGCCGCGATCCTCCCCGCCTCTGCGGGCTCGCGCGCGCGTCGACGTCTGGGCGACCGCCGACGCTAGGCGACCCTCCCGCTGTGCTCCGCGTCTCGGAGTGAGCCGCAGGTGTCGCCGTTCCGGCCCCGTTCCTCCCAGACAATAAGGTTGAATCCATGACCATCTCGGTCGCCGTCTCCGGCGCTTCCGGCTATGCGGGCGGCGAGATCCTCCGCCTCCTCGCCGCTCACCCCGAGGTCGAGATCCGCACCGTCACGGCGCACTCCAACGCCGGGCAGCCGCTCATCGACCATCAGCCGCACCTGCGCTCGCTCGCGCACCTCACCCTGCAGGACACGACGCCCGAGGTCCTGGCCGGCCATGACGTCGTCTTCCTCGCCCTGCCGCACGGTCAGTCCGCGCAGTACACCGAGATGCTGGCGGACGTCCCCCTCGTCATCGACGCGGGTGCCGACCACCGACTGACCGACCGGGCCGCGTGGGACCAGTTCTACGGCGGCGACTTCCCCGAGCCGTGGGCGTACGGCGTGCCCGAGCTCCTCGTCGACGGGGGGAAGCAGCGCGACGTGCTGGCGGGTGCGCGGCGGATCGCCGCGCCGGGGTGCAACGCGTCCACCGTGTCGCTCAGTCTCGCGCCCGGTGTGGCCGCCGGCGTCATCGACCCGGGCGACATCGTGTCGGTCCTCGCGGTCGGCCCGTCCGGCGCTGGCAAGAGCCTCAAGACGAACCTCCTCGCCTCCGAGATCCTCGGCAGCGCGAACCCGTATGCCGTGGGCGGCACGCACCGCCACATCCCGGAGATCCGTCAGGCGCTCGCCGCCGCCGCGCCCGCCGCCGCCGACATCCGGATCTCGTTCACCCCCGTTCTCGTCCCCATGGCGCGCGGCATCCTCACGACCTCGACGGCGCCGATCGTGCCCGGTGTCACCGACGCGCAGATCCGGGAGGCGTGGGAGTCCGCGTACGCCGACGAGACGTTCGTCCAGGTGCTGCCCGAAGGGCGGTTCCCGCGCACGGCGGACGTCCTCGGCGCCAACACGGCGCTCCTGGGCCTCGCTATCGACCGCGCCGCGAACCGCGTCGTCGTGGTCGCCGCGGTCGACAACCTCGTCAAGGGCACCGCGGGTGCCGCCATCCAATCGATGAACATCGCCCTCGGTCTCCCCGAGTCGACGGGTCTGAGCGTGAACGGAGTAGCCCCGTGAGTGTCACGGCAGCGCAGGGATTCGAGGCGGCCGGCGTCGCCGTCGGCCTGAAGTCGACGGGAGCGAACGACGTCGCGATCGTCGTCAACCGCGGTCCGAAGAAGGTCGGTGCGGCCGTCTTCACCACCAACCGCGCCAAGGCGAACCCCATCCTCTGGTCGCAGCAGGTCATCGGGGACGGCCTCGTCGAGGCGATCGTCCTCAACTCCGGCGGAGCGAACTGCTTCACCGGACCCTTCGGCTTCCAGACGACGCACCAGACGGCGGAGAAGGCCGCCGAGCTCCTGGGCGTCGGCGCCGGCGACGTCCTCGTGTGCTCCACCGGGCTCATCGGCACGGGGGACGAGGTCTTCCGCGCCAAGGTCCTCGACGGCGTCGAGAAGGGGGTCGCCGCCCTCTCCGCCGACGGGGGTGACGCGGCATCCCTCGCCATCATGACCACCGACTCCCGGCCCAAGCGCGCTGCGGTCGCTCGGGGCGGCTGGACCGTCGGCGGCATGGCCAAGGGCGCCGGCATGCTCGCCCCGGGGCTGGCGACGATGCTCGTCGTCATCACGACCGACGCGGATCTGGATGCCGCGGCCGCCGACACCGCGCTCCGCGAGGCGACGCGGGTCAGCTTCGACCGGCTCGACTCCGACGGCTGCATGTCGACGAACGACCAGGTGACGCTCCTCGTGAGTGGAGCCAGCGGCATCCGACCCGATCCGGCCGACTTCGCCGCCGCTCTCACCGAGCTGTGCCTCGACCTCGCGACGCAGCTGCAGGGCGACGCCGAGGGGGCGAGCCACGACATCACGATCGAGGTCGTCGGCGCCGCGAGCGAGGACGACGCCGTCACGGTGGGCCGCTCGGTCGCGCGCAACAACCTCTTCAAGGCCGCGATCTTCGGCAACGACCCGAACTGGGGTCGCGTGCTCGCGGCGATCGGGACGACGGATGCCGCCTTCGACCCCTACGACGTGGACGTGTCTTTCAACGGGGTCCGCGTGTGCACGGCCGGCGGCCCCGATCGCCCCCGCGAGGAGGTCGACCTGACGCCCCGCGCGACGCACATCCTCATCGACCTCCGCGTCGGGGATGCCGCGGCCACGATCCGCACCAACGACCTGACCCACGACTACGTTCACGAGAACAGCGCCTACTCGTCATGACCGACATCCAGCAGACCACCCCAGAAGAGGCCGCCGGCAAGGCCGCGGTCCTCGTCGAGTCCCTTCCCTGGCTCAAGCGTTTCCGCGAGCAGATCGTCGTCATCAAGTACGGCGGCAACGCGATGGTAAGCGAAGAGCTGCAGACCGCGTTCGCCGAGGACATCGCCTACCTGCACCACGTCGGTGTGAAGGTCGTCGTCGTTCATGGCGGTGGCCCGCAGATCTCGAAGATGCTCGACCGTCTCGACATCCCGAGCGAGTTCAAGGGCGGCTACCGCGTCACGAGCACCGAGGCCATCGGCGTCGTGCGCATGGTCCTGGCGGGGCAGATCAACCCGCAGCTCGTCTCGCGGATCAACGCGCACGGCTCGTTCGCGACCGGCATGTCCGGAGAGGACGCCGGGCTCTTCCAGGGGCGGCGCCGGGGTGTCGTCGTCGACGGCGCCGAGCACGACCTCGGGCACGTCGGCGACGTCGTCGCCGTCGACCCTCAGCCGATCCTCGATCAGCTGGCCGCCGGTCGCGTACCGGTCGTCTCCTCGATCGCCCCCGACGTCGACGATCCGGGCAGCTCGCTCAACGTGAACGCGGATGCCGCCGCAGCCGCCCTCGCGGTCGCGCTCGGCGCGGTCAAGCTCGTCATCCTGACCGACGTCGCGGGGCTCTACGCCGACTGGCCCAACCGCGACTCGCTCGTCTCGAACCTCACCGCGACGGAGCTGCGGACGATGCTGCCGCGCCTGGAATCCGGGATGATCCCGAAGATGCAGGCATGCCTCGACGCTGTCGACGGCGGCGTGAACCGCGCCGCGATCATCGACGGACGCCAGCCCCACTCGGTGCTGGTCGAACTCTTCACACAGCGGGGGATCGGGACCGAGGTGGTGGCGGGATGACCGTGCAGACGACGACGACCTGGAAGGACGATGCCGCGCGCGACCTCGTCCTCAACTCCGGCGAACGCTACGCGATGCTCGTGCGCGGGGAGGGCGCTCACCTGTGGGACGACGAGGGCACGCGCTACCTCGACTTCCTGGGTGGGATCGCCGTGATCTCGCTCGGTCACGCGCACCCGGTCTTCGTGCAGGCGGTCGCCGACCAGGCCGCCACCCTCGGCCACGTCTCCAACTACTTCGCGACGCCGCCGCAGCTCGGGCTCGCCGCCCGCCTCAAGCGGCTGGCAGGCACGGGGGAGTCCGGCCGGGTCTACTTCGGCAACTCCGGCGCCGAGGCCAACGAGGCCGCCTTCAAGCTCGCCCGCCTGCACGGCGGATCCGAGCGCCCCCGCATCCTCGCCCTGAAGAACGCGTTCCACGGGCGCACGATGGGGACCCTCGCCCTCACCGGCAAGCCCGCCATGCAGCAGCCGTTCGAGCCGATGGTCCCGGGTGTGGAGTTCCTCGACTCCACGATCGAGGCGCTCGAGGCGGCGATCGACGACCGCGTCGCCGCCCTGTTCGTCGAGCCCATCAAGGGCGAGGCCGGCGTGCTCGAACTGCCCGAGGGATACCTCGCCGCCGCGCGCGAGATCACCCGGCGCCACGGCGCGCTCCTGATCATCGACGAGATCCAGACCGGCGCCGGTCGCACGGGGGCATGGTTCGCCTTCCAGCACTCCGGGATCACCCCCGATGCGATCACGGTCGCCAAGGGGATCGGCAACGGCATCCCGATCGGCGCGCTCGTCACCTTCGGCGCCGCGAGCGACCTGTTCTACCCAGGCACCCACGGGTCGACCTTCGGCGGCAACCCGCTCGCGACCGCGGTCGCGTCGGCCGTCCTGGACGAGATCGAACGAGCGGGACTCGTCGAGGCGGCCGCCGAACGCGGCCGGCAGATCCGCGACGTGGTCACGGCGATCGGTTCCCCGTTGGTGACCGGATGCCGCGGCCAGGGGCTTCTCATCGGGGTCGCCCTGCGGCATCCCGTCGCCGGAGCCGTCGTCGCCGCGGCGCAGCAGCACGGGCTCATCATCAACGCCGCGAACGACGCGACGATCCGCCTGGCGCCGGCGCTCACGATCGGCGATGTCGAGATCGACGAGTTCCAGACGTTGTTCGCTCGCGCCCTCGCCACCGTCGAGGACGCCCTGATGCTCGACGACACCCCCGGTACCGACGACACTTCTGACACGACGGAGGCCTCCGCATGACCCGCCACCTGCTGCGCGACGACGACCTGACCCCCGCCGAACAGGCCGAGATCCTCGACCTCGCGGTCGAGCTCAAAGCCGACCGCTGGAAGGAGAAGCCGCTCGCGGGTCCGCAGACCGTCGCCGTCATCTTCGACAAGTCCTCCACCCGCACCCGTGTCTCGTTCGCCGTCGGCATCGCCGACCTCGGCGGGTCCCCGCTCATCATCTCGACGGCGAACAGTCAGCTCGGCGGCAAGGAGACCCCGTCCGACACGGCGCGCGTCCTCGAGCGTCAGGTCGCTGCGATCGTGTGGCGCACCTACGCGCAGGCAGGCCTCGAGGAGATGGCGGCGGGCACCCGCGTCCCCGTCGTCAACGCGCTGAGCGACGACTTCCACCCCTGTCAGCTGCTCGCGGACCTCCTCACCATCCGCGAGCACAAGGGCGAGCTGAAGGGTCTGACGCTGACGTTCTTCGGCGACGGTCTCTCCAACATGTCGCACTCGTACGCGCTCGCCGGCGTCACCGCCGGCATGCACGTGCGGATCGCCTCGCCGGAGGCTTACGCGCCCCGGGCGGACGTGGTCGCCGACGCCGACCGGATCGCTGCGGAGACGGGCGGATCGCTCACCCTCTTCACCGACCCGAACGAGGCCGCGGCCGGTGCCGACGTCATCGTCACCGACACGTGGGTCTCGATGGGCAAGGAGGAGGAGAAGATCGCCCGCCTGCGCGATCTCGGCTCCTACAAGGTGACCCAGGAGACCATGACGCTCGCGAAGGACGACGCGATCTTCATCCACTGCCTCCCCGCCGACCGTGGGTACGAAGTGGATGCGGATGTCATCGACGGTCCGCAGAGCGTCGTCTGGGACGAGGCGGAGAACCGCCTGCACGCGCAGAAGGCGCTGCTGGTGTGGCTGCTCCGGCAGCAGTGAGCCGTGCCTGGCGGAGCTGGAACGGCCCCGCCAGGCTCCACGGCGTCGACCTCGCCCGCGCCCTCGCGGTGTTCGGGATGCTCGCCGCCCACCTGCTCACCATCGAGCAGCCGCTGCGGCTCGCCGACCCCGCGACGTGGATCGACGTCGTCAACGGGCGCTCCTCGATCTTGTTCGCCGTGCTGGCGGGCGTCTCGATCGCGCTCATCACCGGGGGACGGATGCCGCACCGCGCCCCGCGACTGGGTGTCGACCGCCGTCGTCTCGCGGTCCGGGCCGTCCTGCTGTGGGCGATCGGTCTGCTCCTGACGCAGACCGGCGTCCCGATCTACGTGATCCTGCCGGCCTACGGCATCCTCTTCCTCCTCGCACTGCCCCTGCTGGCGCTTCCGGTGTGGGCGCTGTGGGCGCTCGCGGCATCCGTCGCCCTCGTCGTCCCCTGGTTCCTGCCGTTCCTCGACGCCCTGCCGATCTGGGACGGCGACGCGGGGGAGACCCTCTTCTTCGTCGTCGGGTGGGCCTACCCCTTCCCACTGTGGATCGCCTTCGTCGCGGCGGGAATGGCGCTGGGTCGCACCGACCTGCGGCGGGCGGGCACCCAGGCGCTGATCCTCGCGGCGGGTGTCGCACTGACGGCGCTCGGCGCGGTCGTCGGGCTCCTCGCGGACATGGCCGGCTGGGCGCCACCGGACTCCTACGCCGCGGCCGTCCTCAGTGCGGAGGCGCACAGCGGCGGGGTCGTCGAGGTCGTGTCGTCGACGGGGTTCGCGATGGCCGTCCTCGGCGCGTGCCTGCTCGTGTGCCGGACGCCGCTGACCTGGGTGCTGGCACCTCTGCGCGCCGTCGGGTCGATGCCCCTGACCGCCTACGTCGGCCAGGTCGTCGCCTGGGCTCTCATCGCCCTCGCGGTGCTCGGCGACACGACAGACCTGCGGGCGTTCCGCGATCTGCATCCGCTCGGGTGGTTCTGCCTGGGAGCGATCGTCCTGTGCAGCCTGTCGGCGATCCTCGTCGGCCGCGGACCGCTCGAGAGTGCGCTCGCGGCGGTGTCGCGGCGAGCGGTGCCGACGGACGGCGGGGAGCCCGCCGATAGGGTGGAGTCGTGAGCGAGAGCAAGAACGAAGCAACGAATCAGGGTGCGTTGTGGGGCGGGCGTTTCGCCTCGGGCCCCTCGCCGGAGCTCGCTGCGCTGAGCCGCTCGACGCACTTCGACTGGGCCCTCGCGCTCTACGACCTGCGCGGTTCGCACGCGCACGCGCGCGCCCTGGGACGTGCCGGTTACCTCACCGCCGACGAGGAGGCCCGGATGCACGCGGGCCTCGATGCGCTCGGCGAGGCGGTGCGGTCGGGCGAGCTCGTCGCGACCGAGTCGGACGAGGACGTGCACGGTGCCCTCGAGGCGGCGCTGATCCGCGAGGTGGGCCCCGAACTGGGCGGCAAGCTGCGGGCCGGACGCAGCCGCAACGACCAGATCGCCACGCTCGTGCGGCTGTTCCTCCTCGATCACTCGCGCGTGATCGCGCGTGATCTCGTGCGTGTCATCGACGCCATCGTCGCGCAGGCCGAGGCGCACCCCCAGGCGATCATGCCCGGTCGCACGCACCTGCAGCACGCGCAGCCCGTCCTGCTCGCCCACCATCTCCAGGCGCACGCCTGGCCCCTCGTCCGCGACCTCGAGCGGCTCCGCGACTGGTCGGTCCGCGCGTCGGTCTCGCCCTACGGCGGGGGAGCGCTCGCCGGTGCCACGTTCGGCCTGGACGCGCAGCTCGTCGCCGACGAGCTGGGTCTCGCCCGGCCCGCCGAGAACTCGATGGACGGCACGGCCGCCCGCGACGTGGTCGCCGAGTTCGCCTTCATCACGGCGATGATCGGTGTGGACGTCTCGCGTTTCGCCGAGGACATCATCATCTGGAACACGCGGGAGTTCTCCTTCGTCCGCTTGGACGACGGCTTCTCGACGGGTTCGAGCATCATGCCGCAGAAGAAGAACCCCGACATCGCCGAACTCGCACGGGGCAAGTCGGGTCGCCTCATCGGCAACCTGGCCGGTCTGCTCGCGACGCTGAAGGCGCTGCCGCTCGCGTACAACCGCGATCTGCAGGAGGACAAGGAGCCGGTCTTCGATTCGGTGGCGACCCTCGAGGTGCTGCTGCCGGCGTTCGCGGGCATGATCGCCACCCTCCGTTTCGACACGGAACGCATGGCGGCCTCGGCGCCCGAGGGGTTCTCCCTGGCCACCGACGTCGCGGACTGGCTGGTCAAGCGCGGTGTGCCCTTCCGGGACGCGCACGAGATCTCGGGTGCGCTGGTGCAGGCGTGCGAGTCGCGCGGGATCGAGTTGGCGGATGCCGACGACGCCCTCCTCGCCGAGGTGTCACCGCACCTGGAGCCGGGGGTGCGTGAGGTGCTCACGGTCGAGGGATCGGTGGCGAGCAGGGATGGGTCCGGTGGGACGGCTCCGGTGCGGGTCTCGGAGCAGCGCGCTGCGCTCGTCGCGCGCACCCAGGAACTCGCTCGCGCCCTGAGCGCGTGACTCTGCGACCGTCTCCCTCACTTATCTCCTCGACAAAATAAGTAAAAAGCTTATTGCCAGCTCGGCATAAGCGGCCTACCCTGTCCCTATGAGCGACGACGCAGCGGTGATCGCCGACATCGTCGGATCACGCAGCCTTCCGGACCGCGCGGCGGCGCAGCGGGCGATCGTGGCGACCGCGGAACGCGTCCACGCGGACCACCCGGTCGCCGGTGCACCCCTCACCGCGACCGTCGGGGACGAGTTCCAAGCCGTCTACCCGGGACTCGCGGCGGCGCTGACGTCCCTGCTGCTCGTGCAGCTGCACCTCCCCGACGGGGTTCAGCTGAGGTTCGGGGTCGGTGTCGGCGCGGTGAACCCGGTCGACGAGTCGATCACGGACGGACCCGGATGGTGGGCAGCCCGGGCGGCGATCGACGAGGCCCACCGATTGCAGGACCGCGCCGTGCCGCGCGCGCGCACCCGGATCGCCGCCGCGGAGGGGCAGGATGCCGTCATGCTCCACCGCATCGCGTACGCCAACGCCTACCTGCTCGCGCGGGACGATCTCGTCGCGTCGATGAGCGAACGGACGCGACGGCTGACCTACGGACGCTGCCTCGGCCGTACCCAGCGGGAGCTCGCCGAGGCCGAGGGCGTCACCCAGCCCGCGGTCTCGCAGGCGCTCGCCTCGGCGGGATCCGCGGCGCTCGTCGCGGGTTTCGCCGACCTGAGCCGGGAGCTCTCGTGATCGGCGCGGGGATCGTCCTTCTGGCGGTGGGTGTCGCCGACCTCATCCGCCTGTACGTGCCGTCTCGGGGCCGCGCCGGTGCGTACGCGGTCGCCGCTCTCGTCGTCCTCATCGGTGCCGCCGGTGCGGACGCGGTGGTGTGGGCGTTCGTCGCCGTCGCGGTCGCGGCCGTCTGGGTCCTCGCGACGCCCGGCTCCGCTGGGGGCCGGGCGGGTCTCTGGCCGCTCGTCGCGGTCGCGGTCGTCGCGTTCGTCGCGGTCGCGTTCGACGGAGTGCGCCTGGATCAGGGGCCGCTGGGCGAGTCGTGGCCTGCGGATTCCCCCCTCGGCGCCGTCAGCCTGGACGTGGCGCTGTTCGTGCTCGGTGCGGTCGTCTTCCTGAGCGAATCCGGCAACGTGGTCGTCCGTGCCGCGCTCCGCGGGGGAGACGTCGCCGCCGATGCCCCGAACGCGTTGAAGGGCGGCCGCCTCATCGGCCCGCTCGAGCGTGTGCTCGTGTTCGCCTTGACGGTGACCGGCGCGTTCACGCTCCTGGCTGCGGTCCTCGCGGCGAAGGGCATCGTGCGGTTCCCCGAGATCTCCCGTGACAGCGACCTGGGTACGCGCGCAGAGTACTTCCTCATCGGCAGCCTGGTCAGCTGGGTGACGGCGCTCGGTGCCGCCTTCCTCCTCTGGTGGGGGACGTCGGTCTGAGCCGTGCCGGCACGCGGGGCCGCCGCACGCCCGCTGATAGCCTGGAAGACGTGTCTGAATCCGCTCCGAGCGCCGAACTGAAGGCCCTCGCGCCCGCCAACGACCCGTCCTTCGCCAACGTGTGGGACGAGATCGTCTGGCGTGGTCTCGTGCACGTGTCCACCGATGAGGCATCGCTCCGCGAGCTGCTCTCGGGGGAGCCGATCACGTACTACTGCGGGTTCGACCCGACCGCTCCGAGCCTGCACCTCGGCAACCTGGTCCAGCTCCTGCTCCTGCGACGGCTGCAGCTGGCCGGGCACAAGCCGCTGGGCCTCGTCGGAGGGTCCACCGGGCTCATCGGGGACCCGCGGCCGACGGCGGAGCGCACGCTCAACACCCGTGAGACCGTCACCGAGTGGGTCGAGCGTCTGCGCGGTCAGGTGGAGCGGTTCCTCAGCTTCGAGGGGGACAACGCCGCCCGGATGGTGAACAACCTCGACTGGACGGCGCCCCTGAGTGCGATCGACTTCCTCCGCGAGATCGGCAAGCACTACCGCGTCGGCACGATGCTGAAGAAGGATGCCGTCGCCGCCCGCCTCAACTCGGATGCGGGCATCAGCTACACCGAGTTCAGCTACCAGATCCTGCAGGGCATGGACTTCCTGGAGCTCCACCGCCAGTACGGCTGCGTCCTCCAGACGGGTGGCAGCGATCAGTGGGGCAACCTGACGAGCGGGACCGACCTCATCCACCGGGTCGAGGGGACGTCCGTGCACGCGATCGGCACCCCGCTCATCACGAACAGCGACGGGACGAAGTTCGGCAAGAGCGAGGGCAACGCCGTCTGGCTGGATGCCGACATGTGCAGCCCGTACCGGATGTACCAGTTCTGGCTCAACACCGACGACGCCGACGTCATCGCGCGACTGAAGGTGTTCACCTTCCTGACGCGTTCCGAGATCGAGGAGTACGAGCGGCTCGTGGCCGACGAACCCTTCCGCCGCGCCGCGCAGCGCCGGCTGGCGATGGAGGTCACGACGACCGTCCACGGGGTGGATGCCGCGACCGCGGTCGCCGCGGCGTCGGACGCCCTGTTCGGTCAGGGTGATCTGACGGCGTTGGATGCCCCGACGCTGCGCTCCGCGCTGGAGGAACTCCCGCACATGACCGCGGCCGGCGGCGTGCCGGTCGTCCAGGCCCTGCTCGAGACCGGTCTCGTGTCGAGCGCGAGCGAGGCGCGCCGGGCGATCGCCCAGGGCGGGGTGTCGGTCGACGGCGTCAAGGTCGCCGACGAGGAGCACGTCGTCTCCGGTTCGCTGCCCGGTGGTGTGTCGGTGGTGCGGCGAGGCAAGAAGACCCTCGCAGGGGTGTTCGTCTCCTGACCGCTGCGTTCCGAGAGGCCGTCGTCCCCGTCGTGGGGAGGGCGGCCTCTCTGCGTGCGGGGCGGATTCCTGCGCGACACGCCCGGGATGCGAGCGTGATTTGCCCGACCCGGAGGAGCGGCGTAACTTATTACTTGTTCGCCCCACAGGGAAGAGCGAGAGACCGAAAGGCCTCCGGCCCCCTCAAGCGGAGAACGAAGTCCATCCCAAACCTCTCCTAGAGAGAACAAGGCCTTGTGGTCTAGGATGGGGACTCCACCTCGAAGCCCCGTGGTGATGAGCCCGACACGATCTTCTGATCGTTGCGTGCCGTCCTGATCGGGAGTCGAGCGAAGATTCAGTGACGTTGCCTCACTACGAAGCCCTTGCGGGGTGGTGTGGGAGCATCCGATCCTTGAGAACTCAACAGCGTGCACTTGTCAAATGCCAAATAACCTCGATCTCGGCTTCGGCTGAGGTGAGATTCCTTTGGATCAAAGTCCGGCATTTCGG